>NZ_CP009533.1:1490000-2980000 GCF_000761155.1 Pseudomonas rhizosphaerae
AACTGGCCGGGCAGGCCGGTGACGTGATCGTCGAAATCCAGGACGGCGCGAAGAAAGTGGTGGAGGCGGTGGCCCGTTTCACCAACCTCTGACGGCCTGTACGGCGCCTTCGCAGCAGTTGTATTAGAATGGGCCACGTTCATTCAGCGAAGGTAATCGATATGACAGTCCAGACCGAAACCGCTCTGCTGGCGGGTGGCTGCTTCTGGGGCATGCAGGACCTGATTCGTCGTTATCCAGGGGTCCTGCAGACGCGCGTAGGGTACAGCGGAGGCGATATTGCCAACGCGACCTACCGCAACCACGGTACCCATGCCGAAGCCATCGAGATCGTGTTCGATCCCAGTGTGATCAGCTATCGCCAGATCCTCGAATTCTTCTTCCAGATCCACGACCCGTCCACGGCCAACCGCCAGGGCAACGACGTCGGCCTGAGCTACCGCTCGGCGATCTTCTATACCAGTGAAGAGCAGCAGCGTGTAGCGCTCGAAACCATCGCCGATGTCGACGCCTCGGATCTGTGGCCCGGCAAGGTGGTGACCGAACTGGCTCCGGCGGGCGATTTCTGGGAAGCCGAGCCCGAGCACCAGGACTACCTGGAACGCATTCCCAACGGCTACACCTGCCATTTCATACGTCCAGACTGGAAGCTGCCTACGCGCGGCTGATCTCGTCCCTCCGCTCACAAGAAACATCCAGACATAATTCCCCGGCCATGCCATTCAGCCATGCCGGGGCACTCGTTGTCGTCAGTCCCCTCGTAAGCTCGTTTTCGCAGTGCAGCCCACATCCGTCGTGCCTTCCAGGCTTCGCTCAGTCGATAGTTTCGACTTCTTTCACGGATGCATCCCGGCCAAACCCGCAAGCAGTGTTTTCGGATGATTATGATTGGCAAGCGGGAATCCCTGCCAGACGCTAAGAATTATCGTTTACATTTTTTTGACATTTGCATAGCCTTGCCCCGCTTCCGCATTCAACGCGGTTTCGCACACAAGTTTGCGCGGTTTCCTACAGCCCGCATTCGAGTTTTCGTCCGGGGGGGACGGACCGCCTTGTGTGGGTTCCTGAGGTCATGCCATGAATCATTTTCCGTTGCGCGGTATTGCGCTGTGCGTCTCTTTGTCCATCGTCGGCCTGGCCCAGGCTGCACCGACAGCGGTGGCCCCGCCTGCGCAACCGCCTGGCAAAGCGTCCTCGGGCACTGACTCCAGCGATACCGTGATCGAACTGGGCGCGACCGCCGTGTCGGCTGCCAGCAGTACCATCGCTGGTACGGCCACCACCGAGCATTCCGGTTCCTACACCACAGGCAGCATGAGCACCGCGACCAAGTTGCCGCTGTCGATCCGCGAAACGCCCCAGTCGGTCAGCGTCATCACGCGTCAGCGCATGGATGACCAGGGCATGAACGACCTCAACGACGTGGTCAAGTACGCGCCGGGTATCACGTTGCGCAAGTTCGGTGGCGACCGTCAGGCATTTCAGGCGCGTGGTTTTTCCATCGACAACATCATGTACGACGGCCTGCCGACCAGCATTGGCCAATTCACCCTGGACACCATTGCCGGCGCCGATCTGGCCCTGTACGACCGGGTTGAAGTGGTACGCGGCGCTACCGGCCTGATGACCGGCGCGGGCAGTCCTTCGGCGACGCTGAATCTGGTGCGCAAGCGGCCTACCGCTACGCCGCAGGTCAGCATCACCACCAGCGCCGGCACCTGGGATCGCTACCGCACACAAATCGATGCGTCGAATCGGCTCAATGAATCCGGCACGCTGCGTGGCCGGGTGGTGGCGGCCTACGAAGACGACAACAGCTACATCGACGAGCGCGAGAAGCAGCGTCAGACGTTCTATGGCGTCTTCGAAGCCGACCTGAGCGATGCGACCACCTGGACCCTGGGCGCTTCCAAGCAGCGTGATGACGCCACGTCGGACTGGGGCAGCCTGCCGTCCGGTCCGAATGGCGAAGACCTGCACCTTTCTCGCTCCACTTTCCTGAGTAACGACTGGGCCTATTGGGATCGGGACAACGTCAGCGTATTCACCGACGTCACCCATCGCTTCGACAACGGCTGGACAGCCAAGGCCGCCGCCGCGAAGATCTGGGCCGAGTCCAACACCTTCTCCAGTTACCTGACTGCCCCGCGCAATGGCGTCTACGGGCAGGCCACCGGCGCCTACGACACCACCGACGTGCAGACCAACGTGGATGCTTCCTTGGCCGGTCCTTTCCAATTGTTCGGCCGCGAGCATCAGTTGACCGTCGGTGCGAGTCGCCGTCAGGAAAAGTTCGACCAGACCGGTGGCTACTGGAACGACTCCACGCCCATCGACATCTACAATTTCGATCCGGGTGTCATCGCCAAGCCCTCGCGCACCCGTAGCGACTATCGCCTCTACGAGAGCAAGAACACCGCGACCGAGAAGGGCGTTTACGCTGCGGCACGCTTCAACCCGGTGGACCCGCTGCACATCATCGTCGGCAGCCGGGTCAGTTGGTACGACTACGACAATCGCTCGGCAATCGGCGACTACAAGGTCACCCAGGAAGTCACGCCCTACGCCGGCATCATCTACGACCTGAACGACACCTACTCGGTCTACGCCAGCTACACCGAGATCTTCAAGCCGCAGACGCAACAGGACGTGGGCGGCACGGTGCTGGATCCAATGACCGGTGAAAGCTACGAGATCGGCATCAAGGGTGAATATTTCGACGGTGGCCTCAACGCGTCCGTGGCCATGTTCGACATGACCCAGCAGAACCGTGCCTATGCCATTGCCGACCAGCCCGCCAGCTGCCGTGCGACCAACCGCACCTGTTACGAAGCCGCTGGCGAGGTTCGCAGCCGTGGGCTGGACACCGAGATCAGCGGTGCCTTCACGCCTAACTGGCAGTTCTCTGCGGCCTACACCCTGGTGCTCAGCCAGTACGTGAAAGACCGTACGTACGAGAAGGGCAATCTGTTCGCGCCCAACCAGCCCAAGCATCTTTTCAAGGCAGCGACCACTTACCAATTCGAGGGCGCTCTGGACAGACTGCGCATCGGTGCCGATGTACTGGCACAGAGCGCCACCTACGGTCGCGTCGGTCGCGGCCATGCCGAACAAGATTCCTACGCCGTGCTTGGCCTGATGGCCGGCTATCGTTTCGACGAGCACTGGGACGCACGGGTCAATTTCAACAACGTGCTGGACGAGAAGTACTGGCAGGGTATTCCTACGGCCACCGGCAGCGGCACCTACGGCGATCCGCGCAACCTGATGTTTTCGTTGAAATGGACGCTGTGATCCGGTGACCGGCGGGGCGGGCGTGCAATGCGCCTGCCCACTGTTGTGGGTGCGGACATTCACAACCGCATCCGGTTCCCAAACAACATAAATAATCATTTACAAAATTTTCACAACTAATTATCTTCTCCCGCGACCGCAGCCGAGTGGTCATGTCCGCAAGTTCGCCGCCGCGCCACGCCGCTGCGAGTCGCTGCCCAGGATGGGCGGACCGCCTTGCGATCCATTCCTAGGGCATCGATATTCATGACTGACTTTCCCCAACGCTCGCTGGCGCTCTGCGTCTCACTGTTCATCGCCGGCCTGGCGCAGGCCGCGCCGGTGGCTATCAACCTGCCCGCGCAACCGCTCGCCGACTCCCTGCAAACGCTCGCACAGGCCGGCGGCCTGCAAGTGGTCTACGAGCCAGCGGCAGTGGTAGGCAAGACGGCGCCGCGCCTGGCTGGACAGATGGAGCCAAGCGTTGCACTGCAGCGCCTGCTGGCGGGCAGTGGGCTGGTGGGGAGCGTGCAGGGCAATGTGGTCAGCGTGACTGCGCCGACGGTGGCGACGGGTAGTGCGATCGAATTGGGTGCCACTGCGGTTTCCGCCGCCAGCAGTTCGATCGCCGGCACGGCGACGACCGAACATTCCGGTTCCTACACCACCGGCAGCATGAGCACTGCGACCAAGCTACCGCTGTCGATCCGCGAAACGCCACAGTCGGTCAGTGTCATCACGCGTCAGCGCATTGAAGATCAAGGGCTGAACGACGTAAACGACGTAGTCAAATACGCGCCGGGCGTGACACTGCGCAAGTTCGGTGGCGATCGTCAGCAGTTTCTGGCGCGTGGCTTCACCATCGATAATCTGATGTATGACGGTCTGCCGACCATTCTCAGTACCTTCACCCAGGATACGTTGGCAGAGGCTGACCTGGCGATATACGACCACGTCGAGGTGGTACGCGGTGCCACCGGTTTGATGACCGGTTCCGGCAGCCCCTCGGCCACGCTGAATCTGGTACGCAAGCGCCCAACCGCCACTCCTCAGGTGAGTATCACTACCAGCGCAGGCAGTTGGGATCGTTATCGCACAGAGGTGGATGCGTCGAACAAGCTGAACGACTCCGGTACCGTTCGCGGTCGTGTGGTTGCAGCCTATCAGGATGACAAAAGCTATATCGACGAGCGCAACAAGCAGCGTCAAACCTTCTACGGCGTCCTCGAAGCTGATCTGAACGATTCGACTACCTGGACCATCGGTGCATCCAAGCAGCGCGACGATGCCACCTCGGATTGGGGCAGCCTGCCGTCCGGCTACAACGGTGAATACCTTGGCCTGCCGCGCTCTAGCTTTCTCAGCGGCGATTGGGCCTACTGGGATAGGGACAACGTCAGTGTCTTCACTGACCTGACCCACCGCTTCGACAATGGCTGGAACGCCCGCCTGGCCGGCTCGAAGATCTGGGCCGAGTCCAACACCTTCTCCAACTACCTGAGCTTTCCCTATCCCTACCTGGGCTCGGGCTATGAGCAAGGCGCCGGCCAGTACGACACCACCGACACCCAGACCAATCTGGACGGCTCGCTGTCCGGCCCTTTCCAGCTGTTCGGTCGCGAGCATGAATTGAGTGTCGGGGTGAGTCATCGTCAGGAGAAGTTCGACCAGACCGGCGGCTACTGGGCAGGGTATCCAGTGGACCCCTACAACATTCGTCCTGGGTTGGTGCCGAAGCCTTCAAGGGCCGATCGGTCTCCCTACGCCAGCAAGAACACCGCAACCGAAGACGCTGCCTATGCCGTCGCGCGCTTCAACCCGATCGATCCCTTGCACATCATCGTCGGCAGTCGGCTGAGCTGGTATGACTACGACAACCGTACTGGCCCCGGCGACTACAAAGTGACCCAGGAAGTCACGCCTTACGCGGGCGTGATCTACGACCTCAACGACACCTATTCGGTCTATGCGAGCTACACCGAAATCTTCAAACCACAAACCGAGCAGGACAGTGGCGGCTCGGTACTGGACCCGATGACTGGCAAGAGCTATGAGATCGGACTCAAGGGCGAGTACTTCGACGGTGCCTTGAATGCTTCCTTCGCGTTGTTCGACATGACTCAAGAAAACCGGGCTTACCTGCTCGGCAATCAGAACGCGTCCAATTGCGCAACGTTTCCCGCGACCAGTTGCTATGGTTCGGCCGGTGAAGTCCGCAGCCGTGGTATCGACACGGAAATCACCGGAGCACTTACCCCGAACTGGCAGTTCTCGGCCGCCTATACACTTATCCTCAGCCAGTACGTCAAGGACGCGGTCGAAAGCAACGAGGGTCGCAAGTTTGCGCCTGATCAGCCCAAGCATCTGTTCAAGGCGGCCACCAGCTACAACTTCGAGGGCGACCTGAACAAACTGCGCATCGGTGCAGACGTTATTGCTCAAAGCGATACCTTCAATCGGGTTGGCAGCGGCTATGCCACCCAGGACTCGTATGCTGTGGTTGGCTTGATGGCGGGCTACCGGTTCGACGAGCACTGGGACGGTCGCGTCAATTTCAACAACGTATTGGATGAGAAGTACTGGCAGGGCATTCCGACAGGTTCGGGCAGTGGTACCTACGGCGATCCACGCAATGTGATGTTCTCGCTGAAGTGGTCCCTCTAGAACCGGTCACTGGCATGGGTCTGAGGAAGGCCCATGGGGTGGATGCCGGTGTTTCGAGCGGAGCTGCGGATATTCATGAAAACACTGCTCATCATCGGCATCGGCGCCGGTCATCCCGAGCACATCACCGTGCAGGCGGCGCGTGCGCTGGCGCGGGTGGATGTGTTCTTCCTGATGGACAAGGGCGAGCACAAGGGCAAGCTCAATGCCCTGCGCCGCGAGATTCTCGAGCGTCATGCCACACCCGGCTCGTACCGGCTGGTGGAAGTGCTGCAGCCCCAGCGTCCGCTCGGGTCGGATTATCGGGCGTCGGTGGATACGTTGAATGCGCACAAGCAGGCGGTCTTCGAGCGGTTGCTCGATGACGAAGTGGCCGACGGGGAGTGCGCGGGGGTATTGGTGTGGGGCGATCCGTCGCTCTACGACAGCACCTTGCGCATCGTCGAGGCGATCGCCGCCGACGGTGGGCGAGCGCTGCGCTATGAGGTGTTCCCCGGCGTGACCAGCATCCAGGCGCTGACGGCCGCGCACCGAATCACCCTCAACAGCATTGCCGGCGCGGTGCAGATCACTACCGGTCGACGCCTGGCGGCAGGGATGCCCGATGGGGTCGATACGGTGGTGGTGATGCTTGATGCGCACGACGGCTTCAAGGCCTTGATCGGGCAGGATCTGGACATCTATTGGGGCGCCTATGTGGGGACGGCTGATGAAGTGCTGCTGAGTGGACGGCTGGATGATTTGGCTGAGGTGATCGCCCAGGCGCGGCAGGACGCTCGGCGCCGGCATGGGTGGATCATGGACAGTTATCTGCTCAGGCGGCGTACCTGACACTGCGCGGTGCGGCCGGACGCGGCTCGCGCCGCTGCTACAAAGCGAGCGGCGGGGGTGGTGTAGCAGCGGTGCAAGCCGCGTCGGCGGATAAGGTGATCTGTCTGATACCCCGCGGTGCGGCCGGACGCGGCTTGCGCCGCTGCTACAGGGCGGCGGGGGTGGTGTAGCGTCGGCGGATTTTGCGTCTTGCGGGCTTGTATTACCTAAACGCGAAGGTCACCATCAGCGCACCTTGCGTTCCGCTGTGAGCCGATATGCCGACCCAGCCTCCCGAACACCCTTGCGACCCCTGCGCACCTGAAGAGCCGCGTGCTGCGGATGCCGCCGAGCGCTTGCAGCTGGCCCTCGACACCGGGGCGATCGTAGGCACCTGGGTCTGGGATGTCGCGGCCGATCACTTCAGTGCCGACGACCGCTTCGCCCGCACCTTCGGGCTTTCCGCCAAGGTATGTGCGCAAGGGCTGGCACTGGAGGAGGCCATGGCCAGCGTCCACCCCCAGGATCGACCCCGGGTCGAGGCGGCCGTGTTCGAAACGCTGGGCAACGGCGGGCATTACCGCTGCGAGTACCGAGTCCTGCAAAGCGACGGCAGCTACCGCTGGATCGAAGCCAACGGCCATGTGGAATTCGACGCAGCGGGCCGGCCACAGCGGTTTCCCGGTGTGCTCCTCGACATCCAGAAACGCCGCAGCGCCGAGGCCGAGCGCGACCGCATGACCCACCTGCTGCGCACCTTCACCGCAGCCGTGCCGGGCGTGGTCTACGCCAAGGATCGCCAGGGCCGCATGCTGGTAGCCAACCGCGGTACCACCGAACTGATCGGCAAACCGCCCGAGCAGTACATCGGTCGTACCGATCTGGAGTTTCTGGAAGACAAAGTCCAGGCCCGGGTGATCATGGAAACCGACCGGCGCATTATGGAAGGCCGGCACACCCAGGAGGTGGAAGAAGAGGTCCGCCTTCCTGACGGCACGGCGGCAACCTGGCTGTCGCTCAAGACGCCCCTGCTCGACGAGGAGGGCGAAGTCATCGGCCTGATCGGCTCGTCCATCGACGTCACAGCGCGCAAGAAGGCCGAGGCTGCGGTGCTGGAGCTCAACCAGACCCTGGAAGAACGTGTACGCACCGCCATCGCCGAACGGGAAAAAGCCGAGGAGGCGTTGCATCAGGCGCAGAAGATGGAAGCTGTGGGCCAATTGACCGGCGGTATCGCCCACGACTTCAACAATCTGCTGGCCGGGCTATCGGGGAGCCTCGAACTGATGCACATGCGCCTGAAACAGGGGCGCACCGATGACCTGGAACGCTACCTCAACGTGGCCCAAGGCGCGGTCAAGCGCGCCGCCTCGCTGACCCATCGCCTGCTGGCTTTCTCTCGCCGGCAGACCCTGGCCCCGGTGCCGACCGACGTGAACGCACTGATTCGTGGTCTGGAAGAACTGGTGCGGCGGTCGGTGGGCCCGTCCATCGAAGTGAGTGTGCGCGATACCGACGCATTGTGGACGGCCCTGATCGATCCGACGCAGCTGGAAAACGCCCTGCTCAACCTGTGTATCAATGCCCGCGATGCGATGCCCGCAGGTGGCCGCATCACTATCGAAACCGCCAATCGATGGTTGCCCCACAGTGACGCGTCCAATCAGGAAGTCCAGGCAGGTGAGTACCTAGTGGTACAGGTCACCGACAACGGTACAGGCATGACCGATGAAGTGATGGCCAAGGTCTTCGAGCCGTTCTTCACCACCAAGCCAGTCGGGGAGGGCACCGGCCTGGGGCTGTCCATGATCTACGGATTCGCCCGGCAATCCGGCGGGCTGGTGAAGATCACGTCACGGCCCGACCATGGCACCACGGTGAGCCTGTACCTGCCCCGGCACAATGCCGGCATCGAGGCGGAACCGCTCGGCGCCAGTCGGGTATCCATCGATACGGGCGGCAGCGGCGAAACCGTGCTGGTGGTGGACGACGAAGCGTCGGTGCGCGGCTCGGTGGCCGAGCTGCTGGAAAGCCTGGGTTACGTCGTGCTGCAGGCCGCTGACAGTGCCCAAGGGCGTGACCTCCTGCAATCGGCGGCACGGATCGACCTGCTGGTGACGGATGTGGGCCTGCCCGGTGGCCTCAATGGTCGGCAGATGGCGGAACTGGGGCGTGCGGCCCGACCGGGCCTGCCTGTGCTGTACATCACCGGCTACGCACAGAACCTGGCACTGGACCAATGCCACCTGCAGCCCCGTACCGAGGTGCTGACCAAGCCATTCGCCCTGGAAGCCTTGAGCGAGCGCGTACGCGCGTTGATCACCCAGAGCCTTGGGTAAAACATAATCTGCGCCCATGAAAAAGCCCCGCCTTGGCGGGGCTGCTCACTGCCGGCCGACTCATCGGGTCAATCTGGCATTCAGGATCGCGTCGCGTACCAGCGGACGGCAGGCTTCGACGAAAGCGATCAACTGACTGGCCGGGATCGAGCCCAATGCGCTGACAGGGGTGTGGCGGATGGTGTTATATTCCTGCGCTGACATGGCGGATACCTCTCAAGGGTTTCATTCGATGTGTCATCCGAGCCGCCGGGACTCTCACCTCCCGGGGGCTCTCCTTTACTTGGTTCGCCGGCCAGGTAAAAGCGTTCAATAATTAAGATGGCCAGTCGCCGTACGGTATGTTAGGCCCGCACAGCGTGCTCGTCGCCATTCACCCTTGCACGAACACCAACGCCTTGAGGCCGCTGGCCGGATCGATGTCGACGAATTCCGGCGGGTTTTCCAGGCGTTGCTGCAGACGCAGGCCCGACGCCTCGCGGCGCAGTTCCTCGACGAGAAACTCAGGCCCCAGTGCCGGGTCGTTCATGCAGGCCAGCACCACACCTGATTCGCTGAGCAGCTCCGGCAGACGGCGCAGCACCCGCTGGTAGTCCTTGGTCAGCAGGAAGCTGCCTTTCTGGAACGAAGGCGGATCGATGATGACCATGTCGTACGGGCCATCCCTGCTGACTCGCGCCCAGGACTTGAACAGATCGTGCCCCAGGAAGCTGACCTTGCTCAGGTCGTGGCCATTGAGGTGATGGTTCTCACGTCCCCGGCTCAGGGCGGCGCGCGACATGTCCAGGTTCACCACATGGGCGGCGCCACCGGCAATGGCGGCCACGGAGAAGCCACAGGTGTAGGCGAACAGGTTGAGCACGCGCCGGCCCTCGGCGTTTTCGCGTACCCAGTCGCGGCCATGGCGCATGTCGAGAAACAGCCCATTGTTCTGCTTGCGCCCCAGGTCGATGCGGTACTGCAGGCCGTTTTCAATCAGGATCGCCTGTTCATGTGCGTCGCCGACCAGCCACTCAACGTCGCTGGCCGGTAGATAGCGGTGTTGCAGGGCCAGGCTGCACGCGCCGCTGCTTGCCCAGACGGGTAATGCGCCCAGCTCGGTCAGCAGACGCTGCAAGGCGGCCAGTTGGTCGGCTGGCGGTTCCTTGAACAGCGACACCAGCACGATACCCTGCAGCCAATCCACAGTCAGTTGTTCGAGCCCAGGCCAGCGCCGCCCGCGGCCATGGAACAACCGGCGGGTTTCCACCGGTGGCTGGGCGAGTGCTTGAAGCAGGTTTTGGTGCAAGGTGGCGAGGGCGTCGGCGTTCATGGAAAAGGTCACGGCTGCAAAGGGCCGGCATTCTACGTCAGCTCAGGTACTTTTCGAACCAGCCCAGCGTACGGTCCCAGGCCAGGTCTGCCGCGGCCTTATCGTAGCGTGGCGTGGAATCGTTGTGGAAGCCGTGATTGGCGCCGGGATAGATGTACGCCTCATAGGTCTTGCCTGCGGCTTTGAGCGCCGCTTCGTAGGCCGGCCAGCCTTCGTTGATGCGTGTGTCCAGCTCGCCGAAATGCAGCAGCAGGGGTGCCTTGATCTTCGCCACGTCCTTGGCGTCGGCCTGACGGCCATAGAACGGCACTGCGCACGCCAGCTCTGGATAAGCCACCGCTGCCGCATTGGACACACCACCGCCATAGCAGAAGCCGGTCATGCCGACCTTGCCGGTGGCGCCCTCATGCTGCATCAGCCAGGGGATCGCAGCGAAGAAGTCGTTCATCAGTTTGGTCGGATCGACCTTTTCCTGCAGTGCGCGGCCCTTGTCGTCGTTGCCAGGGTAGCCGCCGACCGAGGTCAGCCCATCGGGCGCCAGCGCCATGTAGCCAGCCTTGGCGACCCGTCGCGCGACGTCTTCGATATAGGGGTTCAGGCCACGGTTTTCGTGCACCACCACCACGCCGGGGACCTTGCCGGTGGCCTGTGCCGGCCGCACCAGGTAACCACGGACCTGGCCGTGGCCGTTGGGCGACGGGTAGGTGACGTACTCCGCCACGATCTGCGGGTCGGTGAATTCGACCTGCTGGGCCAACGCGTAGTTGGGGCTCAGGCTGGCCAGCAAGGCACCAGCGGTCAGGCCGCCGAAGGTGAACAGGGCCGCGCGGTCGAGGAACTCACGTCGGTTGATCTTGCCGTGAGCGTAGAAGTCGTACAGATCGAGCAGTTCGGGGGAGAAGTCTTTGGCACTGAGGCGATCCATCGGGTACTCCTGTCGCAGGACACTGGGCGTTGAGGGTTGCACTCATTAAAGCAGCGTTTTGCCACCCGGCCACCGCTTCATGCGTCAGCGCCGATGCATCAGCTTCCAGTGATCTGCAACCTGGCCCATCGTCTTGGCTTCGCCACTCTTGAGCCAGGCCATGAAGGCCCGGTCGAAATGGAAGCTGGGACCGCAGGCTTCGGTCAGGAAGCGCCGCACGTTCTGGGTATTGCGATAGCCTCGGTCCAGTGGGGTGTAGCGGGTGATCGGCGCGCTGTGCCAGTCGAAATTCATGAATCGCTATCCTTCGCGAAAAGAGGGGGGCGGTGGGAGTGCCACACGGTGGTGCCGCGCATGATGACTCAGTGTACCGCCATCGTGCACCTAGCACTGTTCCTGTGCCACGTTTTGCCTCAGAGTTCGGAAATCGTCAATAGTGCCAAACACCGATGGAAGGCTGATGAGCGAAGACCAGTGGACCCAACGCATGCAAGACAACGGCTGGCTGTGGAACCCGGCGCAAACCGGCGCGCAGGCGCCGTGCCTGATCCTGGCGCACGGCGCCGGCGCGCCCATGGACAGCCCGTTCATGAACGCCATGGCCGAGCGTCTGGCGGCCGGCGGTGTCAGTGTGGTGCGCTTCGAGTTTCCCTACATGGCCCAACGCCGCAGCGGTGGCAGCAAACGCCCACCCAGCCCCCAGGCAAGTTTGCTGGAAAGCTGGCGACAGGCCTATGCGCTGGTGCGTCCACTGGTGACCGGGACCCTGGCAATAGGGGGCAAATCCATGGGCGGACGCATGGCCAGCCTGCTGGCGGACGAATTGGGCGCCGATGCACTGGTGTGCCTGGGCTATCCGTTCTATGCAGCGGGCAAACCGGAGAAACCGCGCGTCGAGCACCTGGCCGATCTGCGCACGCCGACCCTGATCATCCAGGGCGAACGCGATGCGCTGGGTAACTGCAAGACAGTGGCAGGCTATGAGCTGTCGGAGGAGATCGAAGTGTACTGGCTCAGCGCGGCTGACCACGACCTCAAGCCTCTGAAGGCGTCGGGGTTCACCCATGATCAGCACCTTGAAACCGCTGCCGACCGGATCGTGGCCTTTCTGTCCTGAAGAGCTGTCCTGATTCGCGTGCCGCCGTGCAGGCGGCGCCGCGAATCCAGAGGCCGATCAGCGGTTGAAGCGCTCCACCAGCGAGTACTGGCTGTTGGCGGTCTTGGTCAGTGCTTCGCTGAGCAGTGCCGAGTTCTGCGCCTGTTCGCTGGTTTCATCGGCCAGGTGCGAGATGGTGGTGATGTTGCGACTGATCTCTTCGGCCACCGCGCTTTGCTCTTCGGTAGCGGCGGCGATCTGCGTGGTCATGTCGGTGATGTTGGCGACTGCCTCGCTGATGCCGATCAATGCGCGGTCCGCCTCCAGCACACGGGCCACGCCATCTTCGGCCTGCCGGTGACCGGCATCCATGGTCTGCACGGCATTGTTGGCGGTCTGTTGCAGCTTGGCGATGAGCCCGTGGATCTGCCCGGTCGACTCACTGGTACGCTGCGCCAGCTGGCGGACCTCGTCGGCGACCACGGCGAAGCCGCGGCCCATCTCGCCAGCACGCGCGGCCTCGATGGCCGCGTTGAGTGCCAACAGGTTGGTCTGGTCGGCGATGCCCTTGATCACATCGACCACCCCGCCGATTTCGTCGCTGTCCTTGGCCAGTTGCGTCACGGTCTGTCCGGTTTCGCCCACCACCACCGACAGGCGCTGGATCGCCTCGCGGGTTTCGCCGGCGATGTCGCGGCCGCGGCTGGTCAGGCGGTTGGCCTCCTGGGTGGCGTCGGCGGTGCGCTGCACGTGGCTGGCGACTTCCTGGGTGGTGGCCGCCATCTGGTTCACTGCCGCAGCCACCTGCTCGGTTTCCAGGCGCTGGCGCTCCAGGCCTTGGGAGCTCTGGTGGGCCAGGGCGTCCGACTGCCGGGCCTGGCCGGTCAGGTGCTCGGCGGTGTCCTGCAGGCGGGTGAGGCAGGTCTTGAGGCGTGCTTCCTGGCTGAGAATCGCCATTTCCAGGCGCGCCTGGGCGCCGCGGCTGTCGGTGTACATCTGCGCGATGAGCGGATCGGAGGTGGTCTGGTCGGCCAGCTTGAGCAGGCGCTTGATGCCGCGCTGCTGCCAGCTCAGGCCCATCAGGCCCAGTGGAATCGACAGGCCGGCGGCCAGGGCGAAGCCCCACGAGGTGTCCAGCCAGGTGCCGATCATGAAGCCGACCTGGCTCACCAGAATGAAGGGTACCCAGTTCTGCAGCACCGGGATCCAGCGATCGCGACCGGGTACCGCCGACTTGCCGTTGTTCAAACGTTCATAGAGCGATTGGGCGCGGCGGATCTGCTCGGCCGTCGGCTTGATCCGAACCGATTCGTAACCCACTACCTGCTTGTTTTCCAGCACCGGGGTGACGTAGGCGTTGACCCAGTAATAATCGCCGTTCTCGCAGCGGTTCTTGACGATGCCCATCCATGGCAAGCCCTGGCGCAGGTTCACCCACATGTGTTCGAACACCGCTGGCGGCACGTCCGGATGGCGCACGGTGTTGTGCGGCGCACGAATCAGTTGCTCGCGGGTGAACCCGCTGATCTCCACGAACGCATCATTGCAGTAGGTGATCATTCCTTGGGTGTCGGTCGTAGAAATCAGGCGCTGCTGGGCAGGGAAAGTCCGTTCGCGCTGAGTGATAGGCTGATTGTTACGCATGAGTGTCCATTCATTCCGTGGGGCTTTGACAGGTTCTCGGCCAAGTCGGGAAAAGGTTGAATGGAATTTGGACGGCAGCAGGGTGGGGGGCTTGAGTGCCACGGCCACGGACGAAGCTCTTGCTTCGCCCCTGGCTTGGGGGAGGTCAGAGGGCCTGGATGACGGCGTTCATGTGCGCTTGCAGGTCGGCGATCGGGTCGTCGCTTTCTTCGGCCAGCACCAACAGCTTGCTGCCCGCAGCGGTGATTGCCGACTTGACCGCTTCGGGCGGCTGGCGGTGGTCGATGACCAGGGCGACGTCGTTGTCCTTGAGGGTCGCGCTCAGGTGCTCCAGTTGCGCGGCATCCCATTGCTCGTCGGTGAGCGCCTGGGTGGCCACCGTGTCCAGGTTGAGACCGGCCGCAAGGTAGGCGAACCGGTCGCTGAGGCTGACCACGCTGACATTGTCGGCCTTGGCCAGGCGGGCCTCGCTGTCGGCGCTGAGCTTGAGCAATTGCTGCTTGAGCGCCGCCAGGTTGGCATCGATGCGCGGCTTGGCGGCCGGTGCCAGACGCACCAGGTCGGCGGCCATGACATCGGCCATGCGCCCCATGTTGTTGCTCGACAACCACGGCTGGCTGTTCAGGCCGCCGACGCCCGGCTGTACGGCAATACCGGGCAGCACGCCATCGACCGGGCGCGCCGCGTCGATCTCGACGATACGAATGTTGCTACGGCGCGCCAGCGGGTACAGGGAATCGTCGGGCCACAGCGAACGCAAGCCGATCACGGCATCGGCGGATCCGGCCAGACCTGCCAGGGCCTCCGCGCCGCGCCCGGTGAAATAGGCATTCTGCCGGGAGCCAGGCAGGTTGGCTGCGGCTGCACGCTCCAGCTGCACGCCGCTGTCCTTGAGCAACAGCTGGCCCAGACCGTAGGTGATCGGCAGGCTGGCGAGGACTTTCACGGGCTCCGCCGCCAGGGCTGCGGGGGCGAGCACCGCACACAGGGTCAGGGCCGCTGTCAGTTTGCGCAGAATAGGCATTTATCCGATGTTCCCTTTGAGGCTGGGCAAGGTGCCGCGGGCGATGGCGGCCAGGGCGAAGGCCACGCCTGCAACCAGGATGATGGCAGCGCCGGACGGTACCGGCAGGTCGAAGAGAATTGGCAGCAGGATCCCGCACAGCGTGCTGAGCGTGGCAATGAGCACCGAGATCCAGAAGAATCCCTTCAGCGATTGGCTCAGGAGCCGCGCCGCCGCGGCCGGAATCACCAGCAGGGCACCGACCAGGATCGCGCCGATGACCTTGACCGCCGCTACGGTGATCAGCGTCACCAGGATCACGAACAGGTAGTCCAGCGCTTTCACCGGCACGCCGCGAACGGCAGCCAGCTGCGGGTTGAAGCTGGCCAGCATGATGCGGTTGTACAGCGGCAGGCTCAGGCTCAACACCAGCGCACCGACCACGGCCAGTACCAGCAGGTCGTTGCCGTTCACCGTGAGGACCGAGCCGAACAGCACGTTCTCGAGGATGTGTACGTTGATCTTGCCGGCCAGGGTCAGCAGCAGGCTGGCGCCCAGTGCCAGCGATACCGAGAGGAACACGCCGATCAGGGTGTCCGGCGCCAGGCCGGTGCGGTTACGCAGGTAATTGAGCACGATGCCGAACAACAGGCAGTAGCCGAACAGGCTGCCGTAGGGCCCGGTGTAGGGCTCGCCGAGCAGGATGCCGATGGCCACGCCGGTCAGTGCGGCATGGCCCACCGCTTCGGAAAAGAACGCGAAGCGCTTGACCACCACCAGCGTTCCCAGGCCGCCCAGCACCGGGCCGATCAGCAAACCGGCGATCAAGGCATTGACCACGAAGCCGTAGGCCAAGGCGGCGGGCAAGTAGCCGTCCGAAGCCAGGCCCTGGATGGCCAGGCGAAACTGTTCGTAGTCCATCAGGCGAGGCCTCCGGCGCGGGGATGGGTGGAGAACAGCGTCAGCAGTCGGTCCGGTGTGAGTGCCTCGGCCGGTGTGGCGTCGAACAGCACGCGGCGGTTGAGCCCGGTGACCCGGTCGGCCAGACGCTTGACGGCTTCCAGGTCATGCTCGATCCACATCACGGTGATGCCAGCCTGCTGCCAGTCCAGCAGCAGACGCTCGAACACCTGGATGCCGGCCTCGTCCAGCGCCGACATCGGTTCGTCGAGAATCAGCAGTTGCGGCGCCGGGATCAGGCCCTGCGCCAGCAGCACACGCTGGCGTTCACCGCCCGACAGCGCGCCCATGCGCCGCTTGCGCTTGTCCTGCATGCCGACGCGCTCCAGTGCTTCGCCGATAGCGCCGGCATAGTGCCTGGACAAGCCAAGAAAGGCCGGTCGACGCTGGCACATGGCGGCCATGAAATCGTCGACCGTCATCGGCAGGCCACGGTCGAACTCCAGCGCCTGGGGCACGTAGCCGATCACGCCGGGATCGCCCGGCCATTGCAGGCTGAGCTGCCCACGGTGGGGCATTTGCCCCAGCAAGGTCTTGATCAGCGAGCTCTTGCCGCCGCCGTTGGGCCCGACCAGCGCATGCACGCTGCCACTGGCCACACGGAAGCTGACGTCGTCGAGAATCAGCGTGCGGCCCAGCACCAGGCCTACCTGGGCGAAATCGATGGCAGGCCCGCTGCGGGCCAGGGCCAGGGGTTCGGCCGCGGTCATGCGCCGGCCTCCTGGATCGCCCGGACCACGGTGTCGAGGTTGCCGCCCATTTCCTTCTCATACTTGTCGGCGCTGTATTCGCCATAGGAGATATGCGAGAGCGGGTACATCTTGACCCCCGATTCGCGCTGGATGGTTTCGACATAGGTCGAGGGAAAATCCATTTCCGAGAAGATCACCTTGACGTCCAGTGCGCGCAGTTGATCGATGGTCTTTTTCAACTGGCTGGGGCTTGGCTCGATGCCGTGGGCGGGTTCGACCACTGCGGTGACTTCCAGGCCGAACTCGCGCAGCAGGTAATCGTAGGCGGCATGCACGGTTGCCACGCGCAGCTCGGCATTGGGCGCCTGGGTCAGCTTGGCCAGGGCATCGGCACGCAACGTGCGCAGGCGCTTGCCGTAGGCTCGGGCATTGGCGGTGTAGAACTTGGCGTTGTCCGGGTCGAGCTTGCCCAGCTCGCGGGCAATGTTGTTGACCTGGGCGATGGAGGCGCTGATGGACAGGAAGGTGTGCGGGTTGACCACCTTGCCGGCGCCGCGGGCCATGGTCCCGGTGGCCGCCAGCAGCGGCACGTCGGCGTTGGCCTCGATCACGGCGATGTCGGGCTTTTCGCTGGCATCGATCATGCGGTCGGCGAAGTCGTCATGGCCGACGCCGTTGAGCACGATCACGTCCAGGCTGCCGATGCGCTTGATGTCGTCGGCCCGTGGCTCATAGGCGTGGGGGTTGAATCCGGCCGGGATCAACGGCACGACTTCAGCCTTGTCGCCGACGATGTTCGCCACGTAGCTGTAGTAGGGGTGCAGAGTGATGCCGATGCGCAGCGGTTTGCCGTCGGCGGCCCAGGCGGCGGTGCTGAGCAGTGTGCCCAGGACTGCGACGGACACAAGTCGCAGCAACGGACGGCGGGCGATAGATCTGGGCATGGAAAATCCTGGGGAAGAGGGCGTATTCAATGGCGATGCTGGCGGGTGACACCGGTGTCGAACTGGGCGATGACCTGTTGCCAGCCTGCGTCGGCGAGCGTCTTGTCATCCATCTGCGAGGGTGCGCTGGCGGAAGGAGCGCGATTGATCCATACATCCGCGTCGGGGCCGTTCACCCGCAGCAGGAACGAGCCAGCCACCTCGGGCGCCTGGCTCAGGCCCACGTAGGAGTGCTGGACCATGTTCCATGCATGGCTGCCGCGGCTGACCGAGCTGGCGTCCTGGGCGAATGGCGCGAAGCCTTCGCGGGCCAACTGCGCAGGCGTCACGGGTTCGGGCTGTTCTTCGGCGAGCAGGCGCACCTCGTCCAGGGTCACGCGCAGGTCGGCATAGATACCCTGCTCGGCGGCGCTCAGGTCGCGCCGCGCATCGAGCTGATGCGACGGTACGGCCACCGCTTCGTGGCTGACCCCATGCCAGCTCACCACACCGGCGGCAGCCAGCAGGATGAACAGGCAGAGCAGGCCGACGTACAGCGTTTCATGGCCCGCCCCGGCAGGGCGGACGATGTGGGTGACGGGCGTGCTCATGGTGCCTCGATGTCGGCTTGGTCGATCTCGACGACATGGCCTGGGCCGGCATCGAACAGCACATAGAACTCGGCATCGGGGCGCTTGAAGGTCACGGTCGAATCGCTGCCCAGCTTGCCGGGCACCAGAATGCTTTCGTCATAGCCGACCACGTCCAGGGTGACCCCCGGCGCGCCGCTGCCATCGGAAAATCCTCCGGTACAGCGAATCTGCTGGTCGTCGATCTGCTTGCATTCGCACATGGGGTTGTGGGCCAGGGCGACGCTGCTGCAGGCAGCGGCGAGCAGCCCGAGCACCAGGGCAGGCCAGCGGATGAATGAAACGCGGGTCATGGTTGGGTTCCTTGACGGTTCAGCCAGGACACCGTTGCCGGTGACGCCTGGCTCAATGGAATGGAGGTTTGGTGCATGGAGCCGTCCCAGCCTTCCATGGTGATCCACAGCTGAGCATCGGCCTCGGTTTTTACCGGCACCGGCAAGCCGGCGAACATGCGGTAGCCACTGCCGAAGAAGATCACGCCCGCAGCCCGCAGGCTGCGCGGTTTGCCGATGCGCAGGTAGGTGGCCTTGACCTGGTCGATGCAGCGCTTGCACAGGGCAGCGGTGAAGTACTTGATGTCCTGGCCGCTTTCGGCGGTGGGGCCTTCGATGCGGCGCTCGGCCAGGGTCAGGCTCCAGGGACCGACCGCGATGTCGCCCACGGTGCGTTCGCCCAAACCACTGTCACCGCGATCCCTGGCGTTCTCGGCGAAATAGTGAGGCATGAAGCTCAGCGGGATGAGCACCAGCAGCACATTGATATGGAACCGCCACTTGCGCCAGAAACGCGACAGGGGCGACGGCAAAGGGGCACTGATGACTCGGCTCACAGGCTGCGCTCCGCGGTTTTGTGGGCAATAGGACGCAGATTCCCGGCGGGCATCTGTGCGGTGTCCTGGCGGCTGGTGCGCTTGAACGCCTGGGCAGTGGCCAAAGCGGTGCGTTTGCTCCAGATCATCAGGCCGCTGAGCACCATCATGCTCAGCAGCAGGCCGAAGAAGGCCCAGATCAGCTTGATCCACAGGCCACCGAAATCACCGGTGTGCAGAGGGCGCATGGACTCGGTGACGAATTCCAGGGCATTGCGGTCGCCGAGCAGGTGTGAGCTGATCAATTGTCCGGTGTAGGGGTTGATGCTGGCGGTCTGGTACATCAGTGGATACCAGCTGCGCCCGCCGACTTCCATCGGGCTGTAGGCATTCAAAGGCAGCGACACGTAGCTGGCATCCAGCCCCGGCACCTGTTGCTTGACCACGGCGATGGCCTGCTCGACCGGAATCATCGGCGCCGGGGTGCCATTGGCCACCAACGGTACGTCGGCCCGCGCGATCACCGAGGTAACCGGCGAATAGCTGGAGATGCTGATCTGGTTGTCGTAGAGGATCGCGCGGATCAGGAACCATACGCCGGTGATGGCGATCACCGCGATGAACCAGATCGACCAGATGCCGCTGAGGCGGTGAAAGTCGCCCCAGAACACTCGTGCCCCCTGGTTCAGGCGCAGGGTGGGCTTGAGGAAGCCTTTCCAGAACTTCTTGTAGACCACCAAACCGGTGATCAGCGACACCAGCAGGGGCAGCCCCAGGAACGACACCAGGTACCAGCCCCACGAGAAACCGTTGGTGAAGGGCACCAGCCACCAGCCATGCAAGGCACGGGTGAAGGCCGGGAAGTCGAACGCCGGGCTTACGCCCTGCAAGACGCCGGTGTAGGGGTTCACGTAGACCGTTGGCGAGCGGCCGTCCGGGTAGGTGACGCTGGCGTTGACCGCGAAGTAGTCGCCATCCGGGTGGGTCAGGTTGCTGACGCGTAATTCGGGGTGGTCGCGCTGGATGGCGGTCATCAACTGGTCGTAATTCAATGGCTGGGCATCGTCGGACGGCTTGTTGGCGCGCATTTCCGGGTTGATCAGCCACATGATTTCGGTGCTCACCACGGCCAGGGTGCCGGTCACGCACACGATCAGCACGAAGAACCAGATCGGCAGGGCCAACCAGCTGTGCACGAGGAACCAGATTTTCGAGCGGGATTTCTTCGACATTGGAAAACGTTCTCGATTCGAGAAGCCGGTTGCCTGACGGGCAAGGTACGGCGCCAGCGAACAGGTGGCCACGGATTTGGATGGCGGCTATTGCACTGGATAAACAAGAATGAGAACAAGAACCAAATGAGTTGCAGGTGCGTTTATTTGAAACTGAATGTTTCAAATGTGACGAAGTACCACCTTCGGGTAGGCATCCACCCCCTGTAGCAGCGGCGCAAGCCGCGTCATCAGCCCCCGCAGTAAACCTGCACAATCGCGGCGAGGCTGAACGCGGCTCGCGCCGCTGCTACAGGGGTTGCGACGGCAGGGGTTGCGACGGCGCAAGGGCTGTGCGGATGAAACGACCTTACACCACCGGGTTACCGATCAACTGGCGCAGCACATAATGCAAGATCCCGCCGGAGCGGAAATATTCCACTTCGTTGAGGGTGTCGATCCGGCACAACAACTCGACGGTTTCCTGCTGGCCGTCTTCGCGACGGATGTGCAGGTCCAGGCGCATGTGAGGTTGGATCCGGGCACCGCTCAAGCCGACGATGTCCAGGGTCTCGCGTCCGGTCAGGCCCAGGCTCTTGCGGCTCTGGCCGTTGGTGAACTGCAGCGGCAGTACGCCCATGCCGACCAGGTTGGAACGGTGGATGCGTTCGAAGCTCTCGGCCACCACGGCTTTCACACCGAGCAGGTTGGTGCCCTTGGCCGCCCAGTCGCGACTCGAGCCGGTCCCGTATTCCTGACCGGCGATGACCACCAGCGGTGTACCCGCCTCCTGGTAGCGCATGGCCGCATCGTAGATCGGCAGCTTTTCGTCCGTCGGGATGTACAGCGTGTTGCCGCCTTCTTCGCCACCGAGCATTTCATTGCGGATCCGGATGTTGGCGAAGGTGCCGCGCATCATCACTTCATGGTTGCCACGGCGCGAACCGTAAGAGTTGAAGTCCCGCGGCTCTACGCCCTTGTCGCGCAGGTAACGTCCAGCCGGACTGTCAGCCTTGATGTTGCCGGCAGGGGAGATGTGGTCAGTGGTGACCGAATCGCCCAGCAACGCCAGGATGCGGGCACCCTGCACGTCGGCGATCACTGGCGCAGGCCCGGCGATGTCTTCGAAGAATGGCGGATGCTGGATGTAGGTCGAATCCGCCTGCCAGACATAGGTCGGCGCCTGCGGTACTTCGATGGCCTGCCACTGCGCATCGCCGGCGAAGACCTCGGCATACTCCTTGTGGAACATGGCCGTATCGACCTTGGCCACCGCGTCGGCGATTTCCTGCTGGGTAGGCCAGATGTCACGCAGATAGACTGGTTGGCCGTCAGTGCCAGTACCCAACGGTTCGCTGCTGATGTCGCTGCGCACGCTACCGGCCAGCGCATAGGCGACGACCAGGGGCGGCGATGCCAACCAGTTGGTCTTCACCAGCGGGTGGACCCGGCCCTCGAAGTTGCGGTTGCCCGAAAGCACCGATGCCACGGTCAGGTCGGCGCTCTGGATGGCCTGCTCGATAGGCTCGTCGAGCGGCCCCGAGTTGCCGATGCAAGTGGTGCAGCCGTAACCGACCAAGGCGAAGCCCAGGGTATCCAGGTACTGGGTCAGGCCTGCCGCCTTGTAGTAGTCGGTCACCACCTTGGAGCCGGGTGCCAGCGAAGTTTTCACCCAGGGTTTGGTGGTCAGGCCTTTTTCGACCGCTTTCTTGGCCACCAGGCCGGCCGCCATCATCACGCTGGGGTTGGACGTGTTGGTGCACGAGGTAATGGCGGCGATGACCACCGCCCCGTGTTGCAGATTGTGCGTCTGGCCACGCCAGGTGTAGGGCGCGCCCTCGGTCTGGTCGGCATTGCCGACAGCGACGCCGCCGCCACCTTCGCTTTCCAGGCGGCCTTCTTCCTTTTTGGTCGGCTTGAGCTGCAAGCTGATGAAGTCGTTGAATGCTGCGCTGACTTTTGGCAGTGCCACCCGGTCCTGGGGACGCTTGGGCCCGGCCAGGCTGGCCTCCACCTCACCCATGTCCAATGCCAGGGTGTCGCTGAAGACCGGCTCCTGGCCAGGCAGGCGCCACATGCCCTGGGCCTTGCAGTAAGCCTCGACCAACTGGACAGTGGCTTCCGGCCGACCGGACAGGCGCAGATAGCCCAAGGTCACGTCGTCTACCGGAAAGAAGCCGCAGGTCGCACCGTACTCTGGCGCCATGTTGGCAATGGTCGCCCGGTCCGCCAGAGGCAGATCGGCCAGCCCGTCACCGTAGAATTCGACGAACTTGCCGACCACGCCTTTCTTGCGCAGCATCTGGGTCACGGTCAGCACCAGGTCGGTGGCGGTGATGCCTTCCTTGAGCTTGCCGGTGAGCTTGAAGCCGATGACCTCGGGAATCAGCATCGACACCGGCTGGCCGAGCATGGCTGCTTCCGCCTCGATCCCGCCAACGCCCCAACCCAGCACGCCCAGGCCGTTGATCATGGTGGTGTGTGAGTCGGTGCCTACCAGGGTGTCGGGGAAGGCGTAGGTGCGACCTTCTTCCTCTTTGGTCCAGACGGTGCGCCCCAGGTATTCCAAGTTGACCTGGTGGCAGATGCCGGTACCCGGTGGCACCACGCTGAAGTTGTCGAATGCACTCTGGCCCCAGCGCAGGAACGCGTAGCGCTCGCCGTTGCGCTGCATCTCGATGTCGACGTTTTCTTCGAACGCCTCGCCACTGGCGTAGTGGTCGACCATCACCGAGTGGTCGATCACCAGGTCCACGGGCGAGAGCGGATTGATGCGTTGCGGGTCGCCACCGGCCTTGGCCACGGCGGCGCGCATGGCAGCCAGGTCGACCACGGCCGGTACGCCGGTGAAGTCCTGCATCAACACGCGCGCCGGGCGGTACTGGATCTCGCGGTCGGAGCGGCGCTCATGCAGCCAGTCGGCGAGGGCGCGCAGGTCTTCGCCAGTGACGGTCTTGCCGTCTTCCCAGCGCAGCAGGTTTTCCAGCAGCACCTTGAGCGACATCGGCAGTTGCTGCAGGTCGCCCAGGCTCTTGGCGGCTTCGGGCAGGCTGAAGTAATGATAGGACGTGCCGGCGACGTCCAGGGTATTCAGGCTTTTCAGGCTATCGAGGGAGGGCATGGGTAGCTCCTTTTCGGGCCCGCACGGCACGGGCTGGATAATCAGGTTCTTTCAGTGAGGACTTCCAGTGCATGCCCAGGGTTCCGATTTCCTTTATCATGCGCCGATTTCGGCCCCTGGCAGTGAAAGTCTCTTTATGAATACGTTGTTTATGCATTGCCGCCCTGGCTTCGAAGGCGAGGTCTGCTCGGAGATCGCTGAACACGCCGCACGGCTGGGGGTTGCCGGCTATGCCAAGGCCAAGCCGCAGACCGCCTGCGCCGAATTCATCTGCCACGAGCCGGCTGGTCCGGCACGGCTGATGAGCGCGTTGCGGTTTAGTGACTTGATATTTCCCCGGCAATGGGCGCGCGGCGATTTCGTGCAGTTGCCCGAAACCGACCGCATCAGCGTTGTGCTCGAACACCTGGCGGCCTACCCGGTCTGCGGCAGCCTGTGGCTGGAAGTGCTCGACACCAACGATGGCAAGGAACTGTCGAACTTCTGCAAGAAATTCGAGGCCCCGCTGCGCAAGGCCTTGCTCGGTGCCGGCAAGCTGGT
Organism: Pseudomonas rhizosphaerae; assembly: GCF_000761155.1. Classification (NCBI taxonomy): domain Bacteria; kingdom Pseudomonadati; phylum Pseudomonadota; class Gammaproteobacteria; order Pseudomonadales; family Pseudomonadaceae; genus Pseudomonas; species Pseudomonas rhizosphaerae. The sequence continues at coordinate 1,513,972 of NZ_CP009533.1, forward strand.
GGACGATCCCGACCTGCCGCGGCTGCTGCTGACCTTCAAGAGCGGGCGCGAGGTCTTTCTCGGGGTGGCCGACGCGGGCAATTTCGCCATGTGGCCCATGGGTATCCCGCGCCTGAAATTTCCCCGCGAAGCGCCCAGCCGCTCGACCTTGAAGCTGGAAGAGGCCTGGCACCACTTCATCCCCCGCGAGCAGTGGGACGAGCGCCTGCACGGCGACATGACCGGTGTGGACCTGGGTGCTGCGCCTGGCGGCTGGACCTACCAGTTGGTACGCCGTGGCATGCTGGTCACCGCCATCGACAACGGCCCGATGGCACAGAGCTTGATGGACACCGGCCTGGTCACTCACCTGATGGCCGATGGCTTCACCTACAAACCCAAGCAGACCGTGGACTGGATGGTCTGCGACATCGTCGAAAAGCCGGCCCGCAACGCCGCCTTGCTGGAAACCTGGCTGGGCGAGAACCTCTGCCGCGAAGCGGTGGTCAATCTGAAGCTGCCGATGAAGCAGCGCTATGCCGAAGTGCGCCGATTGCTCGAGCGTATCGAGGAGGGCTTCAAGGCCCGTGGCATCAAGGTCCAGGTCGGCTGCAAGCAGCTGTACCATGACCGCGAGGAAGTTACCTGCCACCTGCGTCGGCTCGACGGCGGCAAGCGCTGATCCAAGCAGGCACCGCGGCCTGGGGTCGCACACGGCGTTCGGCTTGTCTGTCGGCGCTACAATGGTTGAATGAATGGCTGCTTGAATGACCGGCTGCTTGAATGAATGGCGGCTCGAACGCCCGCTTGACCTGGAGCTTTGCATGAACCAAATCCTGTCTGCCGACCGTACCCTGGATGCCACTGGCCTGAGCTGTCCGGAACCGGTGATGATGCTGCACCAGCACGTGCGCGACTTGCCCGCCGGCGGCCTGCTCGAAGTCATTGCCACCGACCCCTCGACCCGTCGCGACATCCCCAAGTTCTGCGTATTCCTGGGCCATGAGCTGGTCCAGCAGGACGAAGAAGGCGGTACCTACCGTTATTGGATCCGCAAGAAAAGCGACTGATCGCCTTCGCAGATCAACCGCGGCGCGCACATACCCAGTGGCTGGCGAGCTGGGTATAATCGCTCCCTTTTTTCCAGGTGCCTGGCCATGTTGTCTGAAATTCACGCCTTTCTCGGCTGCCCCACGCCCGATGCCTGGGTCCAGGCCGCGCTGGCCGACCAGCACACGCTGCTGATCGACCACAAGAACTGCGAGTTCAAGGCAGCGTCCACGGCCCTGAGCCTGATTGCCAAGTACTGCACCCATGCCGACCTGATCAACATGATGTCGCGACTGGCGCGCGAAGAGCTGGTCCATCATGAACAGGTTCTGCGCCTGATGAAGCGCCGCAAGATCGAGCTGCAGCCGTTGTCGGCGGGCCGCTACGCCTCGGCGCTGCGCAAGCAGGTGCGCAATCACGAACCGGTCAAGCTGGTCGACACCCTGGTGGTCGGCGCCTTCATCGAGGCGCGCAGCTGCGAGCGTTTCGCAGCCCTGGTGCCCCATCTGGACGAAGAATTGGGTACTTTCTATAACGGTCTGCTCATGAGCGAAGCCCGGCACTACCAAGGCTACCTGAAGCTCGCCCACCAGTACGGCGACGCCGCCGACATTGCCCGCACCGTCGACAAGGTCCGCGTGGCCGAGGCGGAACTGATCGAAAGCCCCGATGCGGAATTTCGTTTTCACAGCGGTGTGCCTGCCTTCGCCTGACTGCGCTTCTGCGGCGCAAGTGTTGCGCCGCATCTGACTATCTCCCACGTCATACCCATGGCTTGAGCACGTTGCCAGTGCACGAGTTGACAGACCTGTAGTTGACGTTTACGTTAACGTAAAGCAACCAGGATCAGGTCGACGTGAGCACTCTCTACAGCATCTCCGAAGTTTCCCAACTGCTCGACGTAACGCCCAGGACCCTGCGCTTCTACGAGGAGCAGGGCATGGTCACGCCGACGCGTCGGGGCCAGGAAAGGGTCTATTCGGCTCGTGATCTGGTGGCGATGAAGTTGATCCTGCGCGGCAAGCGCATCGGGTTTTCCCTGGCCGAGTGCAAGGAACTCATCGATATGTACGACCCCTCGGGCAACCGCAAGCAGCTCGACCGGTTCCTGGAGAAAATCGCCGAGCGTCGGGCGCAGTTGCAGCAACAGATGCTTGATATCGAACAGATGCAGGTTGAGCTCGACACCGCCGAGGAACGCTGCCGTGTCGCGCTGCACACCTGATCGCGGCTAGGCACGCCCTTCGATCTCCCTGATAAATACAAAAATAGCGAGTGATGAACATGATTTCAGTACCGGGACTGTATTTTTTCCTTGGCGAAGACATCGACATGCTGCGCGATTCGGTGGCCGCTTTCGTGGCGCAGGAGATCACGCCGCGCGCCGCCCAAGCTGATCGCAGCGACCAGTTTCCCGCGGACCTGTGGCGCAAGTTCGGCGACATGGGCCTGCTGGGCCTGACCGTGCCTGAAGAGTGGGGTGGCACGGGCATGGGCTACCTGGCGCATATGGTCGCCATGGAGGAAATCTCCCGCGGCTCGGGGGCCATCGGCTTGTCCTACGCCGCCCATTCCAACCTGTGCGTCAACCAGATCAACCGCAACGGCAGCGCCGAGCAGAAGGCGCGTTTCCTGCCCAGGCTGATCAGTGGCGAGCACATCGGCGCCCTCGCCATGAGCGAACCGAACGCCGGTTCCGACGTCGTTTCGATGCGCCTGCGTGCCGACCTCAAGGGCGACCACTACGTGCTCAACGGCACCAAGATGTGGATCACCAACGGCCCGGACTGCGACGTGCTGGTGGTCTACGCCAAGACCGACATGGCGGCCGGCGCCAAGGGCATCACCGCATTCATCGTGGAGAAAGGCTCGCCCGGGTTCAGCGTCGCGCAGAAGCTCGACAAGCTGGGCATGCGCGGCTCGCACACCGGTGAACTGGTGTTCCAGGATGTCGAGGTGCCGCTGGCCAACGTGCTGGGCCAGCCGGGGCAGGGCGTCGGCGTGCTCATGAGTGGCCTGGACTACGAGCGCGCGGTGCTCAGTGGCGGGCCGCTGGGCCTGATGCAGGCGGCCATGGACCTGGTGCTGCCGTATGTTCACGACCGGCAGCAGTTCGGCCAGAGCATCGGCGAATTCCAGCTCATCCAGGGCAAGCTGGCCGACATGTACACCACCCAGCAGGCATGCCGCGCCTACCTGTACGCGGTTGGCCGGCATCTGGATGCACTCGGGCAGGCACCGGTGCGCCAGGTTCGCAAGGACTGCGCCGGGGTCATTCTGTATGCCGCCGAAAAAGCCACCTGGCTGGCCGGTGAGGCCATCCAGATTCTGGGTGGCAATGGCTACATCAACGAGTTTCCTGCCGGGCGCCTGTGGCGTGACGCCAAGCTGTACGAGATCGGCGCGGGCACCAGTGAGATTCGTCGCATGCTGATCGGTCGGGAACTGTTCGAGCAGACCCGCTGACCTTTTCTCGCTGCCCCTCCCATCGGTGCCGTACCCGCACAGGAAATGCCCATGGCCATTCTCCACAGTCAGGTCAACACACGTTCAGCCGACTTCGTCGCCAACCGCGAGGTGATGCTGCAGCAACTCGATACGCTGCAGCGGTGCGCAGCGCAGATCCATCAGGGCGGTGGCGAAGCCGCCCAGGCGCGCCATGTCGCCCGCGGCAAACTCCTGCCACGCCAGCGCATCGACGTGCTGCTCGACCCTGGCTCGGCGTTCCTCGAAGTCGGGCTGCTGGCCGCCCATGAGGTGTACGGCGAGCAGGTCGCCGCCGCCGGGCTGATTACCGGCATCGGTCGAGTCAGCGGCGTCGAATGCATGATCATCGCCAACGATGCCACGGTCAAAGGCGGCAGCTATTACCCGCTGACCGTGAAGAAGCACTTGCGCGCCCAGGAAATCGCCCAGCACAACCGCTTGCCCTGCCTGTACCTGGTCGACTCCGGCGGCGCCAACCTTCCAAGGCAGGACGAAGTGTTCCCGGACCGCGAGCACTTCGGGCGGATCTTCTTCAACCAGGCCAACATGAGCGCCCAGGGCATCGCCCAGATCGCAGTGGTCCTGGGTTCGTGCACGGCCGGCGGTGCCTATGTACCGGCCATGAGCGATGAAACCATCATGGTCCGCGACCAGGCGACCATCTTTCTGGCCGGCCCGCCCTTGGTCAAGGCCGCTACGGGCGAGGTGGTCAGCGCCCAGGCGCTGGGCGGTGCCGACCTGCACTGCCGGCAGTCGGGGGTGGCCGACCACTACGCCGAGAACGACCAGCAGGCACTGGCCATTGCCCGTCGCTGCATCGCCCATCTGAACTGGCGCAAGCAAGGCTGGTTGGCCTGCGCCGAACCCTTGCCGCCCCGCCATGCGGCGGATGAACTCTACGGCCTTGTGCCCGCCGACCCCAAACAGCCCCTGCCGATCTACGAGATCATCGCGCGCATCGTCGACGATTCGGCCTTCGACGAGTTCAAAACACTGTTCGGGCCGACTCTGGTGTGTGGTTTCGCCCATATCCACGGCTACCCGGTGGCGATTCTGGCGAACAACGGCGTGCTGTTCGCCGAAGCTGCGCAAAAGGGCGCGCACTTCATCGAGCTGGCCTGCCAGCGCGGCATCCCTTTGGTGTTCCTGCAGAACATCACCGGTTTCATGGTCGGCCAGAAATACGAGGCCGGCGGCATCGCCAAGCACGGCGCCAAGCTGGTCACGGCGGTGGCCTGTGCGCAGGTGCCCAAGTTCACCGTGATCATCGGGGCCAGCTACGGCGCCGGCAACTACGGCATGTGCGGGCGCGCCTACGATCCGCGCTTCCTGTGGATGTGGCCGAACGCAAAGATCGGTGTCATGGGCGCCCAGCAGGCGGCCGGGGTGCTGGTCCAGGTCAAGCAGGAACAGGCCCAGCGCCAGGGTCAGGCGTTCAGCGACGAACAGGCCCGGCAGTTGGCCGAGCCGCTGGTGGCCCAGTACGAACAGCAGGCTCACGCGTTCTATTCCTCGGCCCGTTTGTGGGATGACGGCGTGATCGACCCGGCGCAGACCCGGACCGTGCTGGCGCTCGGCCTCTCGGCGGCGTTGAACGCACCCTTGGCCGAAACTCGCTTCGGCGTCTTCCGCATGTAGCCCATGCGCTCATCTGAGGTCAGGATATGCACGAATTCTCGACGGTACAGCTGCACATCAGCGCCGACAACGTGGCCAGCGTCTGGTTGAATCGCCCGGACAAGAACAACGCGTTCAATGCGCTCATGCTCGAAGAACTGCAGGAGGCGTTCCATCGCGTCAGCCAGCAACCGGGGTTGCGCTTCATGTTCCTGCGCGCCCATGGCCGGCACTTCAGCGCCGGTGCCGACCTGGCCTGGATGCAGGCCAGCGCCCGCTTGAGCTATGCGGAAAACCTCGCTGAAGCCGTGCGGCTGAACGAGCTCATGGCGCAGTTGCAGCACCTGCCGTTGCCGACCGTGGCGGTGGTTCAAGGCGCCGCGTTCGCTGGGGCGATGGGCCTGGTCAGCTGTTGCGACATGGCCATCGCCGCCGACGATGCGCTGTTCAGTCTCAGCGAGGTGCGCCTGGGCCTGGCCCCGGCGGTGATCAGTCCCTACGTGGTGCAGGCCATAGGCCCGCGGGCAGCGCGACGCTATGCGCTGACTGCCGAGCGGTTCGATGCGCTGCGGGCCCGCGAATTGGGGCTGCTCGACGAGGTGTATCCGCGTGCAGAGCTGGAGGCGGCGGTGCAAACCTGGACCCGGCGCCTGCTCGGTAACGGCCCTGAAGCGATGCGCGCCTGCAAGGCGCTGTTGCTGGAGATTGGCGATGGCCAACCCACGGCCTCGCGCCAAGCCCAGGCACAGGCGTTGATCGCCCGACTGCGTACCGGCACCGAGGGCCAGGAAGGCATGCAGGCATTCTTCGACAAACGCGCACCGGCCTGGACAGAGGTAATGCCATGACACCGTCAACCAGAACCCTCGCCACATTGCTGATCGCCAACCGTGGCGAGATCGCCTGTCGCATCATCCGTACCGCCAAAGCCATGGGTATCCGTTGCGTCGCCATCTACAGCGACGTCGACGCCGATGCCCGGCACGTGCGCGAGGCCGACCTGGCCATCCCCCTGGGCGGCAGCAAGCCTGCCGACAGCTACCTGCAGATCGACAAAGTGGTGGCTGCAGCCCTGGCGTGCGGCGCAGATGCTGTTCATCCCGGTTATGGTTTCCTTTCGGAGAACGCCGCTTTCGCCCGGCGCCTGGCGCGCGAGGGCATCCTGTTCATCGGCCCGCCCGCCGAGGCCATCGAAGCCATGGGCAGCAAGTCGGCGGCCAAGGCGCTGATGGAGCGGGCCGGCGTGCCGCTGGTTCCGGGCTACCACGACCAGGCCCAGGACCTGCAGACCTTCGTCGATGCCGCCCAGCGCATCGGCTACCCGGTGTTGCTCAAGGCCGCAGCCGGCGGTGGTGGCAAGGGCATGAAGGTGGCCGAATCGGCCAACGAGCTGGCACCTGCCCTGGACTCCGCACGGCGCGAAGCCTTGGCCGCCTTCGGCGATGGCCACATGCTGGTGGAGAAGTACCTCGCGGCGCCCCGGCATGTGGAAATCCAGGTCTTCGCCGACGGGCAGGGGCATTGCCTCTACCTGCATGAACGGGATTGTTCCATTCAGCGTCGGCACCAGAAAGTGCTGGAAGAAGCCCCGGCGCCGGGCCTCGATGCAGCCCTGCGCCAGGCCATGGGCGAGGCCGCCGTGCGCGCCGCTCAAGCTATCGGCTACGTAGGTGCGGGCACCGTCGAGTTCCTGCTCGATGGCGACGGTCGCTTCTATTTCATGGAAATGAACACCCGCCTGCAGGTCGAGCATCCAGTGACCGAAGCCATTACGGGCCTGGACCTGGTGGCCTGGCAGATTCGCGTCGCGCGTGGTGAAGCCTTGCCACTGAACCAGGACCAGGTTCCACTGCTCGGCCATGCCATCGAAGTACGCCTGTACGCCGAGGACCCCGCGGGTGGCTTCCTGCCCGCCAGTGGGCAGCTGGCGCTTTATCAGGAACCGGCAGCCGGGCCGGGCCGGCGGGTGGACAGCGCCGTGCGCGAAGGCGACACCATCTCACCGTTCTACGACCCCATGATCGCCAAGCTCATCGCCTGGGGCGAGACTCGCGAGCAAGCCCGGCTGCGCCTGTTGGCCATGCTCGCCGAAACGGCCGTGGGCGGGATCAAGAGCAACCTGGCCCTGCTGCAACGCATCCTTGCCACGCCTGCCTTTGCCCAGGCTCAAGTCGACACCGGTTTCATCGAACGACACGCCGAAGCGTTGTTGCCCCAGCCCCCCGTGCTGACCGAAGCTTTCTGGCAAAGCGCCGCCCGCGCCTATCTGCGCTCGACGCCGGCCAGCGTGTGTGAACAAGACCGGCACTCACCCTGGAGCGAAGCAACCGGCTGGCGCCAACTGGCGCCGGCGCACGCTACCCTGGATCTACGCTGTAGCGGGCAGACTCGGCTGTGCACGGTGAGCCTGGCGACGGTCCGCACAACGCCGGATGAAACGCGCCTCATCGCACGCCATGGCGATACCGCCTACCTGCATTGGCAAGGCGATGCCTACGAGGTCACCGTGGTGGATGCCCTGTCCGCCAGCGCGGCGGCCCACGGCTTCGACGGTTCGCTCGCCGCGCCCATGAACGGCAGCATCGTCCGCCTCCTGGTCAGCCCTGGACAGCAGGTCGAGCAGGGCGATGGCTTGGTGGTGCTGGAAGCCATGAAGATGGAACACACCGTGCGCGCCCACCGGGCTGGCGTGATTCAGGCGTTGTGCTGTGAAGAAGGCGAGATGGTCAACGAGGGCACTGTATTGATCGAGATGCAGGAGGTCGAGCATGCTGCCTGAATGGGTGAGGATCGTCGAAGTAGGCCCCCGCGACGGCTTGCAGAATGAACAGGGCGCCGTGCCTGCCCAAGACAAGGTTGCGCTGGTCGACGCCCTGGTCGCAGCCGGCCTCAGGCATGTGGAAGTCGGCAGTTTCGTATCCCCGCGGTGGGTGCCGCAGATGGCCGACAGCGCGGCGGTCTTCGCCGCCATCGAGCGCGCGCCGGGGGTGACCTACGTTGCCCTGACGCCGAACCTGCAAGGTTTCGAGGCGGCCATCGCAGCTGGGGCGTCCGAGGTGGCGGTATTTGCCGCTGCTTCCGAATCCTTCTCCCAACGCAACATCAATTGCTCCATTGCGCAGAGCCTGCAGCGCTTCGAGCCGGTAATGGCGGCCGCCGCCGAGCGTAGCATCAAGGTTCGCGGCTACGTGTCATGCGTGCTGGGGTGCCCGTACGAGGGCGACATCGCGCCGGCGCAGGTGCGTGACGTAGCCAATGCCATGCTGCAGATGGGTTGCTACGAAATTTCCCTGGGCGACACGGTTGGCGTGGGTACGCCTGAAGCGGCGCGGCGGTTGATCGAAACGGTCGCACAGCGCGTGCCGCGTGCGCAGCTGGCCGGACACTTTCACGACACCTATGGCCAGGCCGTGGCCAACATCTATGCGTGCCTGCTGGAAGGCGTCCAAGTGTTCGACAGCTCCGTGGCAGGGCTGGGCGGTTGCCCCTACGCACCCGGTGCCAGTGGCAACGTCGCGACCGAGGATGTGCTCTACCTGCTGCACGGGCTGGGCATTTCGACTGGCGTGGACCTGGACAAGGTTGTCCAGGCCGGACAGGCGATCATGCTCGCCCTGGGCAGGCACGGCGCCTCGCGCGTGGCCCGTGCGCGGACGGGCGTCGGTGGGCCGCAGTAGCGAATCGCGCCCACAAAAAAGGCCACCCGAAGGTGGCCTTTTTCAGCAGGACATCAAGCAGCCGGATTGATCGGCTTCTCGGGGTACCAGGCGTCCAGCAAAGGGCTGACTTCGACGCGGGTCAGTTCGTCGCGGCCCTTGAGCCAGGCTTCGACGACGCTGCGCTGCTCTTCGGTGACCGAGCCACGCTTGGCCGAGCACACCAGGCCGAAGTCGTCGCCGCCAACATAGTCGAGGCCGTTGGCGTCCATCGCCTCGGTCAGGAATGCGTCGAGGAATGCGTCGATTGCCTCGTCACCCAAATCCTCCTTGAAGTCCAGGTTCAATTCGAAACCCAATTCCTGGAATTCGTCGACGCACAGTTTTTTGCGCAGACGACGGGAGCGGTTAGTGGCCATGAAACAATCCTCTTAGGTAATATCGCGGCGCAGTTTACCAGTTAAGCCGCTCGCCTGCCCGATTCAGTGACAAATGAACCGCACGTAGCCTGCACGGGGCGTTGCAACCAGATGCAATCATTCGTCAAGCTTGGCCAGCGTGCGTTGCAAGTCCGTCTGCAACTGCACCAGTGCCAGGTGCAGGGCGTCACGTCCAGGCCGCAGGTCGTCATGCGGGTCACTGGCCTCCAGTACCTGGCAGGCTTCATAGACAGCGCGCGCCTGGACGATGCGGGCCGCGCCATTGATCCTGTGGGCAATGTCGAGCATGCCTGGGTGATCGTCAGGGGCAATGGCAAGCAGGTTTTCGCAGTCGAGCGCGCAATTGCGCAGGACTTCCTCGAGCAGTCGCCGGGTCAGTGTAATATCGCCGCCGGTCAAGGCCTGGAGTTCGTCAATGATGTGGGTCATGCGGTCAATCACACCAATGCATTGCGCTTGGCCATTTCGATAAGTTCCACCAGCGAGTTCGCTTGAAGTTTCTGCATCAGGCGTTTCTTGTAGGTGCTGACCGTCTTGTTGCTGAGAAACATGCCGGTGGCAATTTCCTTGTTGCTGCGGCCCTGGGCAAATAACTGCAAGACCATCAACTCACGGTCGTTGATGGTCTTGAAAAGTTCGAGCTCTTCGAGTTGTCCTTCGTTTTCCCGAGACGGAATCAACGCCTGGCTAGGGAAATAGTTATAACCGGAGAATACCGCGCGCACGGCGCTGATCAGTTCGCTCAAGGCCTCCTGCTTGCACACGAAACCGGCAGCGCCTGACTGCATGCAGCGTATGGCGAACAGGGCAGGGGCCTGCGCGGTCAGTACCAGGATCTTGTAGGGGACGTTCATGCCGTGAAACCGGGTCAGCACTTCCAGCCCGTCCAGTTTGGGAATACTGATGTCGAGAAATTTCTAGACAAGCCATCTTTGGTGTCAAAGCCCTCGAGGCTTTGACTGCCCTTGCCCTTGCTTTTGATTCCAAAGCCCACAAGGCTTTGGTGCTCCTGCTCCTGCTCCTGCTCCTGCTCCTGCTCCTGCTCCTGCTGGGAAAGCTTAAGCGGTGTTTTTGATTGAGAGTGCTCTAGGCTGAATCTATCTGACACACCACAGCTCATGGCCATTGCGGGAGGCGGAGGATGAAGCCGTTACCTGCCGACTTCAAATAAGATCCTAACCTAAACTTAACGCACGGGTATGCCTGCAATATAAGTGATCTAACGATCCTCCCTCAGAGCCTGCTTTCCGGTCGAGCATGTAGACGCTCCATTCCGAATCGTTAGTGGAAATAGGTTTAGATGAGGGGAGGGTAGTTTGCATCCATAAAGGCAAGGTTTGGCCAGTAGTTCTCATAAATGGAATAGTCAAGGCTCCGAGCGTCAGCCCGCTCATGCTCGTTCAATAATGCCCAAGTCAGCTTCATCCGGCGCTTCCATCCTTTTGCAGTCAGAAGAGTTTCAGCGTCTATTAGAGTCACCCCGCAACCGATCAGGGCTCCAACAAAGCACGCCTTTGCAGCATAGGGGTTCTCTGTAATTCGTTTTCTAATAGCGTCAGACTCTCGGTATGCCAAGCCTATCAGTTGAAAGTCGGACGCCCACATTGATTCCTGTTTCTCGATACGGCTGCGGATCATGAAGTTTGATTCGTCGCATGCATTGACGGCAATCATTATGCTAAGGGTGGTCATACATTTTGCTCCATTTTTATCGCTCTTGTACCTCCATATTGCCGAGGAGTAAGTATCACCGCAAGCCTTAAGTCCGTTGACGCTTTTTGAGTTGGGGGTATGCAGGAAGTCAGTTGGGTAATATTTAAAGTAGTTTGCTAGTGATCAAGGCATGAGATGAAGGGGTTGGTGTTGTAAGCTTGGCTGTCTGGACTGCACGCAAATCCGAGATGGTTCAGAGAACTTACGTTGATCAACAATCAAACGCTTCGAGCGTGATCATATTCCTTGGCCACTTATGGGGATACCTCCTGCATGGATGCAAAATGCATGGTGTGACCAATGTCGTATCGGCCCGTGTGTCAACTCTCACGCCGGCCAGCTCTGCTTGCCGGTTGGCGGGAAAGCTACTATCCGCGTAGGCAATGGGTGTATCGTTTTGCTGCCGTGCGTGAAGATGGAAGAGCGGTAAATCTCCGGAGAGGAAGTCACACATCGGGTTATATCGACTGCTACGCCCAGAACCTTTGTGCACCTCGCTCGCCGGATTGAAGCAGGTTGTGTCACGTTGTCAAAGCCTGCTCAGTTACCCCGCTAACTCGGAATTGAAGATAGGTAATGTCTAACCATTCAAGGCTTCCACGAGTCGTACGTTGGGCTAGCGGGCGTAGACAAGTCCTCCCCGATTATCCGTCTCTGAAGCTTGACCGCCGTAAGTTGCCAGAACGTAAAAATGGCCACCAAGACAAAGCTCAAAGACCCCATGAAGACTAGCGCTAAACCTGATGTTTTCTGCGTTTCAATCGCATCAGCTATGTAACTGTCGTTGAAACCCAGCACCAGACGACAGATGACGTCTTTGTCCCAGCTGCTATCTAGCGGAACGGGGGCATCACCGTAGCGGCAGTCATGCTGCTGTATTTTCCACGCATCGCCTCGGAGGGTACCGGGGAGGTCGAATCGTACACTAGTAGCTTCGTTTTTCCCCACCCAAAACCAAGTGTCCGTCGCTGTGACTTTAAGCATGGCCTGGTCTGGGTTCTGGAGGATCGAGCCCGTGGCCACGAATAAGCATCCCAGCGCAAGAAACAGTACCCGAAAGACCCATATCTGCATTCTGCTCGGTATTTCGAAGATTAGTTTGTTGGCTTTGAAATACCAACCCGCGTGGCGTACCTCCGCGAATTCCAGATCATTTTCATTCAGCCATCCATGTAGCTGCGTCTTGGCCTTGACCGACTTAAGGCGAAAGCCAGTCTTCAGATTGAATTTGTTCAAATCCAAGTATTCGTCAGCAACCTTTTGATCGTCTGTGTTCGTATATTTTCCTTCGAGTCCCAGCCATTTCAGAATTTGATGAAACAGGAAGAAAAACGAACGGGTACGCCAAAACACAGCCCCTATGACCAGCAGCCCGCATGCGATGGGCCATAGCTTGTATAGAACGTCGAGTATGTGCATGACGGAGGTGAAAGTTTGATCTGTCATTGTGCAATGCCATCCTTGGAGGAATCGCATCCTGTCAGCACAAGCGAGGCGGCACAAGGCCAGCTTGGTATATGAGCTTACGGCAGATATCTGTCGAAGGCCTATTTTTCCACTTGAAGGTAGTGGGTTGGAACGAAAGCTTGCTGAATTTGGCAGCCAGCTCCTGTGCCCCTAATCCATATTCCTAGGCGTCTAAGGGGCTAGGGTATCGGGCGGTGGCCGCCTTTGGTGAGGCAACGACGGCTTAGCGCCATGTTGGCGTCAACGCTAGGTCACCACCGCATTGCACTCACTCGTCGATGTAGCCCTTGGCTACATAACGGCGGTGGAACATCTCGTGGTTCTCTAAATCCGTACGGTACGATTCCAGCTGGGTGGTTCCCGCCTCATTCGGGTAGTCTTCGTGACGCATCTGCCGGAGCTGAACAAGCTCATCAAGGTTGGTTTCAGCCTGACGAATCCACCTAGCTTGGATGGTCTCGGCGAGATCCATAAAACCATCAGACGACCGACCGTTTGCCCAAAACCACTGCTTCATATCCTGGTACATCTGAAGGTGTCTGCTGTCGAATCCGCCCCGATGCTCATCGATTTCGAACGAATACCTGGAAGAGTCGTACTGGTACAAGATGAACTCTTGAAGCGAGTAGGCGGTTCCGTACTTGCCATCAAGCAAAATTTCACGGTGCACAATGTAGGGTGACTCGCTCATTCCAGTGTCCTTTTTGAAGTCTAAAACCTCAGTCTAGACGCTCAATGATCTCGCGCTCCGTTAATAAAGTGGGTGGGCTCTGCTACCGAGCAGGGGATCTCATCAAGGATTAATCCCTTGCGGAATTGCGCTCCGCTTGACCCCCTACGTGCAGTCGATGTGACCAGTCATTTGCGTTATGTCTGACTACCGGTTGCATCGGATTTGACCAACATGATTCATCGATGGAGTGCGCGGCGGCGGCGAGTCATTTGGCTAATGAAGGCGGGGTGAAACTTCTTATCATTTGTTCCGGCCTCACTCAAAGCGCAGCAGGCCATTTCCTTTTCTTAGTAAGAATGCGACGCATGCGATTATACAGTGGCATCATTACGAGACTGAGTCCGAGCTCCAATACCTGCGCACCGACGTATAGGGAATCCCCAGGACGGCGGCAATTTCCGCCCGGGTCTTTCCTTGAGCTTTAAGCGCCAGTACCGCCTCGCGGTTCTGTGCTTTAAGCGGATACCCCAGTGGTCGCTTGGCCAACTGGGTTCCTTCCAGCTGGGCCTGAACCAGATCAAGCCCGCCCGATGTAGCGAAGATCGCTAGCCCATTGTGAGCACACGCGAGCGCAGCCTCGAACGACTCCCCGCGCTTTAGAGACACGCAAAGGGCTAGGAGCGCGACGATATCGAAGTCCAATGCCTCAGCAATCTCCGAAAGCTTCCCGATGGTGATGTCGGTTTCGCCACGCTCTAGGAGACCGAGAGTGGTACGAAACGAGGCTCCTTTCAGCTCCTTTTGCCCTACGCCGCGTTGCTCGCGAATCGCCCTGAGCGCTGCGGCTAGCTCGGTTTTCAGGTGCATAGGCATCCCCAAAAAGCGAGGATATAGCCACAGATCGCAGTAGCCAATAAACAGAGTATTATGGCTATAATGGCTATCTCGAGTTATGATGTGCTTCCATATGGGGCACTCCTGAAGCCTGGCTACCTGGAAAGCGTGAGTCGGGGCTTTGGAAGCAACCCGAATCAATTTACGCATAAGCCGACTTTAAGGGTGCTGCTTTATGAGGGCTTACGTGCTGTCCGACCTCCATATTGAGTTCTGTGATTTCAGCCCCGAGCCCGATGGCTATGACCTTGTGATCCTGGCGGGTGATATCCACACCAAAACCCGAGGTGTCGAATGGGCGAATGACACGTTCAGCTGCGATGTCGTTTATGTGCTGGGTAACCACGAGTTCTACAGCGGACACTTCGATCGAATGTTGGAGAAGGCTCGACAGGCCGCTGCGCCTCATGTCCACCTTTTGGAAAACGATACGTTTGTTTGGAATCAAATCAGGTTTCTCGGCACAACTTGCTGGACAGATTTCACGTCGAGCGGAGACATGGTTGCGGCAACGTCGATAGCCCGACAAACCATGACGGATTTCAGAGTCATACGTGCAGGCCCGAACTACCGGCGTCTGCGCCCTGACGATGTGATATGTCGAAATCGACAGGCGAAGGAATGGCTAACACAAGAGTTAAGTAGGCCATTCCCAGGACGCACCGTTGTCATCACACACCATTCGCCTCTTGTTGAAGTCGGGGGTGGGCATGAAGGGCATCTGACGGCAGCGTATTGCAACAGTTGGCATGGTCTTGTCGAGCAGGCCGATTTTTGGGTTTTCGGACATACCCACGAGTCGATTGATGTCCAGCTCAGCGGGTGTCGAGTGCTTTCGAACCAGCGGGGTTATCCAGGGGAGTCGACGGGGTTTGCACCGGGCAAGATCGTAGAGATTATTTGACGGAATAGGAGGGTAGAGGTGGTGTCTTCCATAGCGATACACGAGGCCTCACGCGAGCTTGAAGAAGCCCGTCAGATTGACTGGGGGGTCATGGTTGACGCTTATCTGACTGATGCTGCCCCTGTCGGTGACCGATACGCCGCGTGCGCGCATCGTGTTCAATCTGGAGCCATCCGAGATGGCATGACCGTCGTTACTCCTCCGGTAGTCTGTTTGACGGAGGTAGGGAGCTTTTCGTTGGTACGAAGCCGCTCCGGCCAAGACCACTACGTGATTGTCACTCGACATCACGGGCCTGAGGCATGACGTAATGACCGCTCCCCGCTCGGTAGACGAAGCAGCAAAAATCAATTTTGGAGTAGCCATCACCGGCTATTTGTATTGCCCTCAACTGTGCGGCTTTTGTTTTGAAGGCGTTGTCTATTTCGACCGAAAGGCACGCTTCGCGAGCGGGCGTTTGATACGCACCTCTGTAGTTTCAAATTTCTTGGAGATTGCTGGCTATTGGATAGCTCTCACATCCAGTGGAAGCGCCTATGTCCTTGTCGGTGAGGAAGGCCCGTGGCAGTACCCTCCAGAAAGCGGCGCGTCGATCAAACGCCGACCCGAGGCTACCTGAACGCTTTCTGGTGCGCAGGAATGACGCATCCCTAGGAGTAGAGGTTTATGTCCAATATTGACGTACAAGACATCATCGGCCCCAGTGCTGTCATGCAAGGCAGCAGCGTCGAGCTTCATGAAGCCATCCGCATCACCAAGGAGCGATTTCCAGGCCAGAGCTTTTGTGTGGTTGAAGATTGGGTGTGGCTGGACTTGGATGCGCCTGACCTCATCACAGAGGAGCTTGCAAGCGAAGGGCAGCAGCCCGTCATGCTGCTTGTCTTCAACGCGTTGTACGACAGCTCCAGCAGTGCCAATCATCACTGGTTTCGGTCAACGCCGCTCGTTGAGTTCAACGATGGAATGTTCTTTCTGACCGCATACAAGCTCTACGTGCTGCTTGGGCCTGGACGAAGGAAGACGATGTCATTGTCGGCTGTGGTGCGCTTGTTCTAAGCGGGGGTGCAAGCCAAAGAGGAAAAACAGATGATCAGCGGGGTTATATTTGATGCTTTTGGCACCGTGGTGCGAATTGGCGAACGAACAAATCCTTATCGTGAACTCCTCAAGCATGGTCGCCGGCAGGGGATGAGCTTCGACCCAGCCGCGTTTCATATCGCGATGACAATGAACCTGTCTTTCTTGGAATTGGCTTCACACCTCGGCATCGCTCTCTCGCCATCAAAGCGTGAAGAGCTGATTCAAGCATTGGAGGTGGAGCTGTCCTCGATCACCCCTTTCGCCGATGCGCTCGTAGCCATACAGCAGTTGAAAGAAGCGGGGCTGAAAGTCAGCATCTGCTCGAACCTAGCGACCCCCTACGTTCCAATTGTCAGAGAGATTTTTCGAGACATGGATGGGTATGCATTCAGCTGTGAACTGGGTGTGATGAAGCCAAATCGTGCTATCTACACCTCGGTTTGCAACCAAATGGGTGTAGTACCTGGAAACTTCTTCAGCGGAGAAACAGGCCGCGTTGTGATGATTGGGGATTCGCCGAGGTGCGACAAAGAAGGCCCGCGAACCGTGGGTATTTCAGGCCTTCATCTAGATCGCACGGGCCGTGGTCAGATTCAGGATCTCGCACAATTCGCAAAGATTGTGATCGGCCAAGGAATAATCGAGCCGACGTGAGCTACTGGATCAAACGGTTCCGGCGATTCTGGTTAACCTTACCCAGCTGTGCGCTAACTTGGAGTAAGCGTTCAACGAGGGAGATAGCGCCGTGCGGAATGCTGCCGTCTATAAGCTTTTCCCGCTGTGCTAGATGTGATCTAAGTCGGCCAGGCGGCTGTCTCTGACTTGCAGACGGGCTACTGAAGCAATTCGAGCCTGAGCGTCCTTCGTAGTTCGCAGAGTAGCGGAGGAGCATCGGGTTGGGGGTCTGATGGACGCTCTGTCCAAGCCAACGACCTGATTATCGTTAGCGGTGTCGATGTGGCTCAACTTAGTGATGGCAGGATCGTCCATTATAGGTGGTGCTCGGGCACCGTAGGGTTAAGGGGGGCAGTCAATGCGGTAGCAGGCCGGTGCTCGGCAGGGATGCCGGGAATGGGCTGTCACCTATCGGCCAGAAGCTGCCTGTTCATAAAGAGAAAAAAGCTTGGAAGGGGGCACCTGAGCGAGTATGGTTTATGGAATAGCGCTTTAGGTACTATGATATGCCCTCGATTCATACTCTGAACGCTCGTGACAACGGTTTGCTCCCTGTAATGCGGGAGTACTTCTCCCTCAGCGATGCACGCACCTTTACTGAGATCCAAGGTTTACATGGAGAGTGCGTAGACATTCTTCAAATGAAGGGGATCAACTATGCGTCTCTCAGAACGGCCCTGACCCCACAACCCACAAAGCACGAGGTAGCGTTCCTTTTCGATACGCATCGTTGTACCCGGAACTTCGCGCCTGGAGTGGAGTGCACCGAAGCCTTATTTAGAGCTCTGGGTGCTAAAACAACCCATAGCATACTGGGTGGTGAGCTCTTCGGCTCGAGCGATACGCTCGCGCGCACGCTGCTGAGTCCCGTAGTGGTCAGCACCAAAACGAGTTTTCGTCTGCCTAATACGTGCTTCGTCTTATACGTGAACAACCTGTCGGAAGGTGCTGTTGCTGCCATCGACTTTAAACTTCAGCAACTTCCAGCCTACGTAGGCTACTTGCGATGCACTTACTTCAGCGCAGCTAAAACATTCATCTCGCTGAAACTGATGAACTATGTAATCAAGCATGGCGACACGGTCATCATGGGTCACGAAGATGATCGACCGAATACGCAAGATTACAACCTCCACCAGCATGACTACGTGAAACAAGGTTTCCGACTCAGAAGTATTCAATTGATCTATTTTGGCACCTTCCTCTCGTACAAACCTGAGCGCCTGTTGCTCGATATCACCGACGACGACTTGGAGATCGCGGTAAGGGCTATGTCCTCTGTTACGGCACCGCTGGCAGAATTCACTGTCTTCATTGAGGACGCGAAATTCGAAAAATACCTTCAGACCACGAAGCTCGGGAAACTGCAAAAGGCAGGCTTGGCAGAACTTACTAAGACTGAACTCGAGGCAGCAATCCTAAGCAAGCTGCGGATGAACTACCTATATAATCTCGAGTGGGTGAGCCAACCGACTCATCAGCTCACCAAATTTAATATTCTGCTTGAGTTCCCACGATTTGGTGGTCACCCGGAACGAGTCGTTGTGGCATTGGAGTACCGTTCGGTCGAACGTATACTGCGCCTTCTCACCATCACCTGACTACATGTCCATACCAACGGTGACCTAGCGTGGGCGGTAGAGCATGCAAAAAAGGAGTCCCGCTTGTCACTTAGTCCACTATGGCAACCAGCCGAATTTCGCGACCCGGGTCAGCACAATGAATGAAATGGAACAGGAGGTTGTTTACCTAAATGCGACACTGGAGCTCATCAAGTCGATAGTCAATAGAGCCATGTTCGAGGTCGCAGGCAGCGGTAACGACCAGAACATCTGGTTTGCGACCACAGCTCACAAACAGTTATTTTCAATTGCGCTGGTCGATTTTTTGTCCGCTACAGATAGAGACGCTCCGGTGCCAAAAACTACTTATTTGAACGCACTTAGGACGACGGCGAACAACCCCAGTTTTGATCAAGCAGGTTCGGTAACGAGATTAAAAAAGGCAGTCGATAATTTTGCCGCTTGGCTCGACACTATTGTACAGATACCTGCCTGGCTTCCGACTATAAGCAAGCAGGTCACTCTAAAAATTCCGAGATCGCTCGTTTTGAAAATCGGGGGAAACTTGTCCAAACATAACTACCTTCGGGCTATTGGCATATCAAAGGAATTGCAAAGGCAGCTGGCTCAAGCGGGCGAGCCCGTCGAGCTATACCAGGCGATACTCGCACAAGAAGATATCTACCAGACATTCCACGACGACGTCGCTAGCTATCACGTGAGCACCATTGCCGAGTTTTTGAATGAGTTATGGTGGGGCATTCAAACTTATCTCGTTCCAGAATACGAACGAAGCCATCCTAACAACGAAGTCGATCCGCGTGACTGGTATCAATATCCCAGCGACCTGAATGATCTTTTTAGCAAAGCGTGCTACTGGAATCTAATGAATCAGATTCGATCCGGGCCCATATTTCCGCCGTTTCGGGTGACCAAACACCTCAAGGGTCGCTACTGAGGCTCTGGATGTCGGCCAAGTAGCCAACAGCAGCGTTGCGTAGTCGATAGCATACCTTCGCTCTAGTCATGTAATGCATCGGGTGTTTAATTGAATAGGGTACCTGGTACAACGAGGGGTGGGGTAGCCGTGGATCACCTTACTGGTCATGCGGCGGTTTCGTACGCCGTGCTGCACTCTGGCGCAGCGGAAAAAGCGGATCAGCTAAAATGGCCACGAGATCAGCAGGGCATAACAGAAATCGCTCGAGGCCTTGGACTGACGAATGTCATATTTCACCGAACGTTGGGATCCAACGGGACAAGCTGACCAGACGACTTTAGACGTTGCATGTCAAATTCATGCGCTCACGCTGTAATTGTCATGCTAGCCATTAGCTTTGAGGCCAAGCTCTGCTGGCCCTTGATAATGAAAGCACTGACAATCGAATGATAGGTTGTGTCCTGATTAGTCATATCAAAATGCGCTTGCCACGTTACCGTACTTCGTGAGCCATCTCCTTCTGGCCTTACCTTTATGGAAGCTAAGAAATCCGTAATGCAAAGCTCGGATTCCTCATGGCCATACGAGAACTCCATCAGGTCATTATCGATGGACAGAAGCCTCTGACGTACAAATCCCCCTTCGGCAAGAGTGAGCTTTCTGATAGAGCCACCAGTGTCCGCAGATTTCCCACTCTCAACAGTGCAGTGTGCTACACCAGTATGCCACTCAGCGATGCTGTCAAACTGTCTGAGGACGTGCCAGATTGTCTGAGGGTCTGCGTCGATAATGGCAGTGTATTTTACTGAAGCCACATTGGTTTTCCTTGTCCCTGTTTGGCACACCTGAAGATGGCGCACGTATGTAGTTGGCTTAATCGAACTAGATAGGCTTAACTGAAATCACTTCGACATATCTGAATTTCTTTCTTGCCACCTTTGTAGCCTCTTGTTCAGCTAGAAGGGTACTTAGCGTATCAGCCTCATGAGTCATCTCCTGAGTGTGACCTTCGAAATCGTTCCCTACGCGCAGGATGACCCTAAGCCTGGGTGTGAAAGCGTTTGCTGTTTTCTTTTTGAGGGGTTTTGCAGGAGCCTCTACTACGGATTCTGGAGTAGGTTCTGGTGCTTCTACAGCTGTGGCCGGCGCAGAAACCTCAACGCCGCCGAAAAGCGCTTGCCTCATTTCATCTTCTGTAAGTTCTGAACTCATGTGATGTCTCGGACTGCTTAGGGTAAAGATGCTTATGTCACTCTACCAGATTGGTCAGGTTAGCTAAAGTTCGGGGGTACGAAGTTGCTTATCTTCGTTCAAGTAATACGCTGCAATTGGTCGTGTTCACCGTCACTGAAGGTGTGCGGCTTGGAGTTAGACAGGCCGCTTCGAACCGCTGTTGTACACCGAGCCACTGGGTGTCTATGATCTATCGCTTCCATCTTCCGCTCTTAGGTCTGATCGATCTGTAAGCCCCGCTTGCAGCGACAGACAGTGTCTTCCGCGAACACGCAGTCATTGCTATGGATTCTGGTGATGGCTGCAGGACGCGCTTACGGAAATTCATCCGGTGGTAAAGTGATTGCAACCTCCTGTCTCAATTAGTAGGCGAAAAGATGCTTGAAGATGAGCGGTTGAGATTGCTTTATAAAAGCGTATGTCCGGGACGCGTCACTAGTTAATTAGATTTCAAAAGTGCACATATGCTGAAAAACAACCTAGCAAAACCCATAGGCTACCGAATATCCAAGGCGCACGCATTGAAAACGCAAGGGCCTTATTGTTTCCATTTTGCATTGTTTCTCTACGGTGAAATAGGGGAGCACCATCTTTATCTACATTTGCTATCGGTTCGCCGCTCAGCATGAAAGTTTGTTTAGCGTACCAGTGATCGATAGCGTCGTAGGATGCTTTAATTCCAGGCCAAGCCTGAGCAGATAGGATTACTCCGAACAATGCAAGAAGCACTGGCAGCACCAAGGTGAAGAATTTCCCCCATTCTGAATTCAGGTTTGCCATGGTCGACGCGTAGACGACAACTAAAAAAGATTGCGCGCCTAAGTAGGCATTGCTGCGATCAGACAGAATGGTAGTTTCGCATTGGATTTCGTTCCGATAGAAATCTAGTCGGTCGCGCACTGTAACGAATATTTTAGATGGGTCTTCAGGATGCACATCCTTGGAGGTGCCACCAGTGAGAATTCGCTTCAATGATCCATTCCTTGCAAGACGAGGCGAGAAAGCGCCTACCCAAATCAAGCCCCTCTGAAGTCCTGAAACCTGCATCAAGCAGACACTCCGCTACCCATTTTGAGCGTCACCACTGTGTTAACACAGGCTCCAGGCCAACAATTTCAGCCCCCAAGGGCACCTTTATGGATCGTCGGAATGCCCCCTGTTGGGGACGTTCCTTGCCGCTCGGCTAACGATCCACATTTCCAGTATGGCCTCGAATTCAGACCACAGCACGACATTCAATGAGCTGATCAAGTTATCGGGGGTTTGGCTGTTTATCCATTTCAGCGTTGTCGGGATCGATATCAGGGACGCCATTCTCGTAGGGATTAGTTGACTCATCACTTGGCGCATCGACTTCGTTGTTAGGCAGCTCATCAATGCCTGCCTCATCACTCGGATTCAAGTCAGTACGGCCAGGGCTAAGAGGATCAGTATTTTCAGGCGGGAACTGATTACTATCGGCTATATCATTCAACTTTGGATCTGACATGTTGCCTCCAATGAAAGCTTTTTACAGGTTTGAGGTGATTGGTTTCAGCCCTTGCTATGGCTATCAGACGTTGGGGGGATAGCAACACCTCTTGGCCCCGCGATGCCCCAGATAGCGAGTCCAACCACAGGCAATATGAAAATCAACACCGTCCAGCCTAGCTTCGTACCAGAGCTTTTGGTGCTTCGCCACACGCTTGTCAGTACCCAGACGTCTAGCAGCAAGACGATCACAGCGGACGCTGTCCAGAAAATTGAGGTTTCCATGGTTAATCACTCCTTATGGATCACCTACAGAAGAGGGTCACCGGTCTGCGCAAGTTCCCGATCATTTCAGGTTGGCGATTGACTGTTCACCCCTATGCCCGGAAGGCAGGATCAATCAAGCTATCTGCCTTTACCTCTGCAGGGCCAATGTACCTACGAGAAGGAAGATGTCCGCGTTCTACCAGTCACTATGCCTCTGGGTGCTGATGGCAAGATCTTGATACGCCCTCAAATTTCTTACGGTGGTCATCGCGGTGCCTCTTACAACCGAATGTCTAAACAGAAGATAGCGAAACTGAGTCCTTCACACGCCTAGCAGGGGCGGATGGCCATGACCTTGACGGAAAGAAAACCTATAGACTAACCTTGTTAGCTGTTGTGTAAGGCTTGGAGCGAATGTCTAAAGGACGTAGCAAGCGTGCTGGCTACACGTTGATCATAGAGGGCTTATGTCGTTACCGATCACAGCTAGGCAACTAAACGCCCTACGCGCCTTGCACAGAGCGAACCCGGATTTAGGGGAGCTGGCTAGCGCGGTTGCCCTAGCTTTTGACGCGTCAAAAATCGACAACCCAGAGCTTGCCAGGTTGATTTTGGAGAAGACATGCAGACGTATTGTCAGCGGCCAACCGGGAAGCCGCGAGATCATGGTTCAGCACCTTCAACACTTCGGGAGCCTCGAATGCTTATCTTCCCAGCAGGTCACCGAGTTCTCAACCCGCATTCGGAAGCTAGGCTGAGCCCGTAGGTGCACTGACAGCGCCTAGGCGCCTAGAAGATGCGATCAGGACAACCAGGACTCGACTGTGTCCGAGCCGTGCTCTGCCTTCCATTCTTTTAGGGTCTTGTGATTGCCGCCCTTGGTTTCGACCACCTCGCCATTATGCGGATTTTTATAGACCTTCAATGCACGAGCTTTCCGGCTCGCCTTGACCGGGGCAGGCGCAGTACGGGTAGATTTGGAGTCATTCTGGGGATCCAGGATCGCAATGATGTCCCGTAGGCTTTTGTTATATTCACCCAGCAAAGCGCGCAATTTGCTCTCAAATTCGATTTCTTGCTCAAGCCCCTTGTCGCCTTTCATGGCTTCCAGTGCAGCGAGTTGTTCGGCAAGATGACGTTCGAGACGGCGGAATTCAGCGAGTTTAGACATTCGTATTTCCTGAGATGATTAAGAGTAAATAGATTATGGCTCACTACGGCAAGATCTGCACGGTAGTAATCAAATTTACGTTGTGCCGATAGTACGGATCGCCTCAATCGGCATGTTGAGCCTGGTGGTTCAGTTGACGAGAGGTTTAGCCAATCTGCTGCGCCATTCTCGATCAAGCAATTCGCGACCTTTTATCCGAATGACCTAATTCGCCGTTTTAGCATCAGTTAAGCTGATTCAGGCAACGGAGGGCTCTGCGCTGCGCCATTTCATTTCCGATATTCCAAGGCGCTCGGCCTCAGGCCTCGATGTCTTTCTAGTTTTGTCGCGAGAACTCTTCGGGATGTACCCAAAACCGGCATCGCAGCTTGCCCAGTGCCATGCGGCAACGGTATCCATCTTATCGGCGCGAACCACGAAGCTCCTGGGCTGGCCATGGATGATGTAGTCGATGATGTATAGATGGTTTTTCATCTGTAGGCCCCTTGAAAAAACGTGACTAGGCATACTGATTTTCGCCGCATCAAAAGATTCCCTTTGCACCGATACATTCGCCCAGGCACGTCACTGCAGAAATCATTCTGAACTTGCCTTTGCCGAGTCGCTCACTGTGAAATACACACGAGTCTCATCTGCAGAGGGGAGTAGGAATGGAGAACTACCACATCACCACCACCACCGATGGCTGGGAGCTGAAAAAACAGGGTGCTACTCGAGCGTCGAAGACGGCTAAAACGAAGGCAGAGATCGTCAAATTAGCTACTGATTTTCTTGCTGGAAAGACCGCTTCGCTGAAGATCCATAAAGAAGATGGCACCATCCAAGAGGAGCGCACGTATCCTCGTAGCGCCGACCCTAAAAAGTCCAAAGGCTAATACCGTGGAGCGATTCATGGACGATTATCAAAGTGAGCTGGTTAGGATCACTGAATACATCAGGCAGAACTCGTTGCTGCTGTCCACGGCAGAGTCCTGTACAGCTGGCCAAATGATATCCTTAGTGGCCTCCGTGCCCGGCGCTGGTCAGCTTCTGGAGAGCGGGTACGTCGTTTATTCTCCTGAAGCCAAACAGCGGATCCTGCACGTCGAAGCCGACACGATCAATCAATACGGCCTCACGAGCGAGCAGGTTGCGGGCGAAATGGCATACGGTGCGCTAAAGGGTGGGCCCGCTACCGTGGCGATAGCCACTACTGGGGTTGCTGGCCCCGATGCTATAGAGGGGATTGCGCCGGGGACAATATGCTTTGCATGGTTGTTCGCGGTGAAAGATCGCTATGCTAGTTTTACTGGTACTCGTCATTTTGAAGGTGATCGACTCGAGGTGCAGATCGCCGCTTCACTGTACGCCTTGGAACAGTTGCAGCCGCTCCATTCTAAAGCGCTAAGAGGCGAGGGGCTGTGAGCCGTAGGGCGAGTTGGACAATTGCCCGTAACGCCCCTATGACTGGGTATCGCTACCGGCACCTTAATTTACTGACCGGCATCGCGACCGGGTGCTTGGCTAGGCTTTTGGCTTAGCGGGAGTATGCCTCCCGCTTTTCAGAAGCTGATGAGGTCTGTTTCAATGATCCGCTCGTTGGCATCTAGTAACGTTTTCTCAACGTTCCGGGTCTCCCCAGCCCAGGGCTTCTTAAGCTCCAGCCACATTTTATGACTTTGCCTATCAGCACAGCTTACCTTTCTGCTGACTTCTGATGACCATGCATGAATCCTTTCAACTCCAAACTCTCCGCCTTCCTTCGTTACCGTCTGGCGCCCCGTCACGTTCCTGCCGTATCTATCTGCAACCTTCAGTCGATAGATAGGTCGATTTCTTACCACCCCTGTAACCAGAGTTCTGACGGCAGCCGAGGGCGTCTCATGATTGGAATCATTGTCCCTGCACATAACGAAGAAGCGACCATAGGCCATTGCATCGAATCCTTGCTCGCAGCTGCAGCCCATCCGAGGTTGCAGGGTGAAGATGTTCAGATATTCATCGTAATGGATGCTTGTACAGATGCTACTGGAGACGTGGTAGCTGCTTATCCAGTACAAAGCATCGAGGTGGACTATCAGAATGTGGGCCGCTCAAGGGCAGCCGGGGCTGACCTGCAGATTCAGCAGGGTGCCCGATGGCTAGCGTTTACCGATGCAGACACGGCAGTGCCCGTCTCATGGCTGGCGGATCAGCTACGATTTCAAACCGACGCGGTCTGTGGGACGGTAAAGGTGGATGATTGGTCGCTCCATTCAGATGCTGTGCGCGAGCGCTATGATTCGCTCTATACGCCTATCGAAGGCCATCAGCACATTCATGGTGCAAACTTAGGCGTTGATGCGCGAGCCTATAAAAGCGTTGGGGGATTCAAACCCCTGAAGGCGCACGAAGATGTGCACCTGATCAACGACTTGAAAAATGCTGGGGCCTCTATTACCTGGACGACAGTGAATTGTGTGACCACGAGCGCACGGTTGGATTGCCGGTGCCGAGAGGGGTTCGGTGATTATCTTCGGTCGTTAGCACATAACAGCGTCCAAGCGATCGCTTGATGGTTAAGCGGTAAGGCTTCAAAATCTGGGCCTGAACTGCTGGGTTTAGCGCTAGGCAGGCCCCAAGCTGCCGTCCTCGAGTTTATAGGGATATTCAACGATGTGAGGTGCATTGCGAGTTTGGTTTTCGCTGTCCTCAAAGCGTGGTGACAGGGCTTTATTAATAACGCCTCCTATCCCTCGCTCCTGAGCCTATCGAGTGAGACGCCTGAACCCCTATGGTTGGGTGGCGAGTACGCTATCGTTACGTTCTAACGGTATCCGCTGTTGCTACTCCCAAGTAGCGCACTCCTCTGAATCGGCTTCGTATCAGGGACAGCCCAAAGCCTCTGCACGGTACCCTTTTGACGTAGATTGTTCCATATAGCCCCCTTCCATGAGCTACCGGCCAAACGCGTAGGAATGAGCGGGCTATCTTCAAACCATCTGCCTAAACAGAACTCCAGATAAATGGTTCCCTACTCGGACAGACCACCTTCATCCGAGAATTGCTATTCAACTCAGCAATTCGAGCGTGCTGTATAGCGGTTGAATGTCCCCATAGGTTCAGAAGGCATGATAGCCATCGATAGATAGCTCTGATCGTCCTTATTGGGAAAATCATTGAAACTTTCGCCATCCTACCTTTTGTCAGGTCAAGCAAAATTGTATGGATCAAGTCCGTTTTGCTATGGCTCTCAGGCCATGAAGGCGCTGCTGCATTTCCTCCCGCTCCATTGAGCGAAGCAGCGCCTAATCATCTAGAAAAACGCCTGAGGAAATGACTATGTTTTTACACAATAAGCGTCTTCAGTACACCGTTCGTGTCGCTCAGCCCAATCCTGGCCTGGCCAACCTGTTGCTTGAACAATTTGGTGGTGCCCAAGGTGAGTTGGCGGCGGCAGCACGATATTTTACCCAAGCGCTGGCCGAAGATGATCCAGGTCGCAAAGACTTGCTCATGGACATCGCTACTGAGGAGCTGAGCCATCTCGAGATCGTCGGCTCTATCATTGTGATGCTTAACAAGGGTGCCAAAGGCCAGCTCGCTGAAGGGGTGGAAGAAGAAGGTGAGCTGTACCGTTCTCTGAACGGCGCTGGCAACGACTCCCACATCACAAGCCTGCTGCACGGTGCCGGAGCACCGCTGGTTAACTCGGCAGGGGTGCCTTGGACTGCTGCCTACATTGATACCATCGGGGAGCCAACCGCAGACTTCCGCTCGAACATCGCAGCTGAAGCCCGTGCAAAGATTGTCTACGAGCGCTTGATGAATGTGACTGACGACCCAGGGGTGAAGGAAGCTCTTGGCTTTTTGATGACCCGTGAGATTGCTCACCAATTGTCATTCGAGAAAGCGCTGCACTCTATCCAGCCGAATTTCCCACAGGGCAAGCTTCCAGGGATGCCTGAGTTCACCAACAAATACTTCAATATGTCTGGAGAGCCAAACGTCCGTGGCCCATGGAATCAAGGGGATGAATGGGAGTACGTTGAAAGCCCTGAGCCGGCCGTGGACGGCGGGGATGGTCTGGCGTCAGTGACTCTGTCGTCTGCTGACTTCGACGTACTCGAAGCTATGAAGACTCGTACCATGTCAGATCCGTCAAGCAACCCCATTACTGGCGCAGACCTCGGCTCGGGTCTTGCGCAAGACAAAGACGCTTAACTGATAGGCTCGCGTGCTTTCACAAGTGCGCGGGCTATCTGAAATCACAGCCAAAAAGAATGATGTTTCAAAGCTCATGTTTTCCCTGCAGATTGATAAACCTAAGTTTTTCACCTCAGAAGCGGCATTGAGCTAGAGGCCCAGCGGGTCTGAGAGCCCGGCAGGTACCAACGAGCAGTCCATATTTTCGCAGTACAGCACGTAGAAAAATATAAATCGTACATTTGCAGGATACGGCGCGGCGGATGCAGAAGCAGTATGGCGCGACACATCTCGACTCAGATTCACGTCTACGCTGTATGAAGATACGCTAACCTTCTGTCGTAACGGTGGACAAAACAAAAATTAGGACTTTGTGAGGTGAGCAATGCTTTCCCATCTTGAGCTACGCCATCTGCTCGAATCCGCATTCCTTCCCACTGAATGCAAATGCACTGTCAGCTCAGACAGGACTATCAGTATCCAACTGATCAATCCCAAAACACGTAAAGTCGAGGTCAGCAGAAGCGGGGTTCCCATCGGCAGCCTAACTTCGAGCAGAGCGATAGCCAATCTCGTTGCAGAGCTCAAACAAGAGCTGCGCATTTGGCCAATCGCTCATCAGGATCGAAGGCAAAACAGACGATGATGAGCGCGTCGTTGGATCAAATCACGATAGAGCAACTGTCTTCACTGCAAACGAAGCGTACTGGGGCACCAGAGGCGTCTGTTGGGCATGTGAGCAGGCGATGCTTAGTAGACTATCCCGAAGCGTTGACTGCGGTTGTCGACGGACACGTATCGTCAAGGGTAGCTGCGTCCGTAGATAGCACCCGTAGCAATAAGCCTTCAAGCGGTAGGTGTGATATGACTTCGCCGGACGCACAGGAAGAGGTTCTAAACATGTTTGCGATGATGCGGGTATTCTGAAAAGCGGGATGATGTGGATTTTAACAGCGCTATAGTTCCCCCGAGCCCGATACTGGAGTAACGAATGGACTCAATCGAAACCCTAGGCACCACAGAGTTTGCTATTCGAAAAGCAATGCTTCGAATCGATGCTATCAGCTCTGTAAAATCTACGGAGGAAGCCGTTTTCCGTCTTGGCGCTGCCACCGCGTACATCACAGCGTGTGCCGGGTTGAAGGCAATACCGGAAAAGGTCTAGGCCAACCTGTTGGACGATGCGGACGCCGCGTACGACTCACATCCCTCCGCTGGAGGCACATCGGAAAGGTTTTCGGTGTAAGGGACTCAGACCGCAGGCTATGCAGCGAACCACTGATGCATTGGTCATGCTGCCTGCTACAACAGCCCGGCCGCTCGGTGAGGACAGTGGCGACACCGCGAATGTCCTATGTGCCAGATGCACAATGGCTGACAATGTTGTAGCTTGCACTGATCCACACAAAAATAACTAGACGTGAAATGCCTTATGAAACTCCAACCGATGCCGCCGCTAAACAGTCTGGTTGCGTTCGAAGCTGCAGCAAGACATTTGAGCTTCACCCTAGCCGCTCGTGAACTGAACGTCACCCAAGGTGCTATCAGCCGCCAGATTCGACTGCTCGAAGATTACCTAGGCAAACCCCTTTTCAGCCGCACTACGCGAGAAATCGTCTTGACGACCGTGGGCAAGCAATACTGCGACGTTGTGCGTGAATCGCTTCAACAAGTCGCTCATGCCACGTCCGGTATCCGCCATTGGCAAGGATCGCAGCGTGTGACAGTTGTCACCAGTACTGCCATGGCGTCGCTTTGGCTCCTGCCCAGGGTATCGGTGTTCAAGAACCTGAACGATGAGGTAGACCTGCGCATCATCGCCACCGACAACATGGGCGATTTTTCCAAGCTGGACTGTGATCTGGCGCTGTACTACTGCCGTTCCCAACCGACAAACGCCAGGGTAACGCCTCTGTTCGTCGAGGAGATATTCCCAGTCTGCAGTCCAGCTTATTTGGCACGTAATCCACAGCTATCCGATCCACAGCATCTGGGCGAGGCGACATGGCTGTGGTTAGAAGATCCGCAAAGCGACTGGGTTGGTTGGGCGGAATGGTTTCTTCGCAATGGATTGCCGCCTACCGAGCCCCGTAATCGCATCGATATCAACAGTTATTCGATGCTCATTCAGTCGGCGCTAGCGGGACAAGGCGTGGCGCTAGCATGGTCGAACCTGGTGGACAGCCACCTGCTTAACGGTGCTTTAGTTAGGCCGGTCGAAACAGTGCTTCGTACCGACGCCCGGTTTTGTCTGTTGGAGCCCAGCGGGCGCTCGGCCAATCGCCAAAGCGTTAATCGCTTCCGTGAGTGGCTGCTTACCCAAGTGAGTTACGTTCAGGTTGCTGATGTAGGTTGAGGAGCAACGGCACAGGGCTGGATCACTTGCACCGTGCAAAGCCGATCGGCTGACGTGGTGCGTATTGCGTGTGCGGCGAGTGTTTAAGCGCTGGCTCGCAAAGTACTAACAATCGGCTGATCGCCAATGCGGCGTTTTTGGAGTGCGCCGGATCTCCTGGCAATGTAGCGGATGAGCGATATTAGCAAGGTTGATGATAAGCTGATTCTGAGCGAATACTGTCAGTGGAGCCCGTTGAGCACGTGTCCTGGCCGCATACAACTGCTGCGCGTTGCCTGTAGCTTTCGCTGCTTTTATTTATTGCCTTGCTGACATTAGTTCGTCAACATGGCGTTGGCACGCGGTTTTTTTCAGTGATGGGGCGGAGCACCGCCACAGCTTTCCTTTGACTAAAAGGTGTCGACCGTGAGGGGGGCAAGTTAATTTAGACACCCATTCAAACTAGGCAGCAATCCAGCACTGATGTTAACTGCTATCTGTGGGAGTGTTAAGCAACAAATGCACGCGCAAAGTTAGTTCATTCAGACTAAAGGGCTTGGTCAGCAATGGATTGTCCTGTCGACCGAGACCAGACACCAATCACCTGCAAATTCGGTGATAAAATAATCAATTCGAGCACCTGGTATTTTTGCTTCAGCTCCGCAGCCAAGCTGATCCCGTTCATCAACCTTCGTAAGCCAATAGCGGTTAGCAGCAAATCCAGATGTTTCAACTTGTGCGCATGATTAGGGTGCTAACGTGAAAATATCTTTTCATCACAGAGTATTTCGCTAGGAACAAGAATCCAAGTCATTCCAGCAATAGTTACTTAAGCGATGAGAAATTTTGAAGAGTTGCTCGAGAAAGTGATCAAGGCCTGCTAGCCAACCTTTATCCGCAGTTGATGTAGTGCCGCTGTGCTGATCTCGATTTAACGCCATAGCCGTCGCACGTAGTGAGTTATAAATCATTAAGTACTTGTCATAATTACTGCTAAATTGTAATTTCATAGTTTTCGGTAACTTGTTGATGCTCATTGCGTGTGAGCTTGTATGTCTGCGGGAGAGGAAAACGTTCTGTTGCTCCCTCATCTACGCCATAATCAACCGTCGTCTTTTGATCTTGTTCGCTCTAGGAGCGTAATCCATGAGGCCCAATCGGCATCTGTGGAGAGTTTTTCTGGTGGCCTGTGAGTTTGATTGTCTTATGTTGAGCATCATTTGGGGCGAATAAATATGGTAAAAACGAAGATTTACATGGCTGGAAATTTTAAAGTTCTGGAGTGAGGCCAAGCGATAGGGTACAATGGGCGATCAAAATAATAAACCTCCAAGAGGTTAAAATGAGAAGCTTTCCGTTACCTCCGCTGAATAGCCTTATCGCGTTCGAGTCTGCTGCGCGCAATCTTAGCTTTACCCAGGCGTCAATTGAGTTGAATGTTACTCAGGGGGCTGTGAGCAAACAGATTAAGTTGCTGGAAGAGTATCTTGGCAAAAAGCTCTTGCATAGAAGTACAAAAAAAATGGAACTGACACTAGCTGGTTTGGAGTACTACGACACAGTCAGGAAGTCACTTTTCATTTTGGCGGAAGGCACAGATAAAATTCGTGGGGTGCATGGTAGCCAAGAGCTTACGGTCGCAGCCACCACGGCCATGACATCCCTATGGCTCATGCCGAAAGTCTCAACGTTTCAGGCCTTAAATGAAGACATCGAACTCAGGATCGTTGCCTCGGACAATTTAAGTGAAACGGCCCAATACGATATTGTTTTGAATTATCTGCGTTTCCCACCGCGTGGGTGCAGGGCCACAGCATTGTTTGATGAGGAGATTTTTCCTGTCTGCAGTCCTGAATATCTACGCAAAAATCCTAATCTTACTACCCCTGAAAGCTTATCTGACTGCACCTGGCTTTATCTTGAAGATATGCAGAAGGATTGGCTCGGTTGGCTGGAGTGGTTTGATGGGTTGGGAATACCTGCCCCAGTGCCGAAGCGTAAACTAAAAATCAACAGCTACTCCATGCTACTGCAATCCTGCTTGGACGGGCAGGGTGTTGCACTAGGATGGTCATATCTTGTCGATGATTATCTGCGAAGTGGAATGCTGATAAAACCAATGGAACCCATGCTGAAAACTGGTTCAAAATTCTGGCTCATCGAGTCCGATAGCTATACCCGCAACCAGAAAGGGGTTGATAACTTTCGCAATTGGTTGATCGACAAAATTCCGCATATATAAATCCTAAAAGCGCCGTTTAGGCGCCTCTTTATTAGCTTAATAAATAATTGGCGGCGTAGACTCTATGACGAGCATGATACATCCATGCTTCGAGTACAGCTGGTGCTCCGAGTCTTTTTTGTAGATTACACAATCACCCTTCTCATAAATAGTTCCAGTGGAATCCTCGACTTCCCCTTGCGAAATCATTATCAGCTCTACGTCAGTGTGGCGATGTAAAACTGATTGACAGTTAGTGTCCATTTTCATCCAGTAACTACACCAGGAATTGTTACTTTCTAGCATGAAGTAAGTGATGCCAGGTAGTAACTTACCATTTATGACTAATTCAGCCCATAGGACTTCATCTAGCTTGAATCTGTCTGAGCTCGCAGTTGGTATCATGAGGTTGACTCGCTCTTCTAGTTGGCCGGAGAATATGCCCAAATCCAGATTATTGATGATTCCCCCCTGGTGGTGGAAAGCATGTGTAGCCAGTTTTTCGTTCTGAGGGCGGTGAGTTACGTACCACCGCCCTAACGAGCAGATTAATCCAGCGCGCCAGCTTGCTGCAGGCTCAGAGACCGCGTTTCTGGCGCCATAATCCAGCTGGCGACCAAGCCTACTAAGGTTATGGCAGCTGCTGCGTACATAGTATTCGCGATACCGTAATCAGCAAGCGCCACTGGCACAGCATACGTACCTGCTGCTGCACCGATGCGTGATATGGATGTCCCCAGGCCCATAGCTTGAGCCCTGATTTCGGTCGGGAACAGTTCATTGGGATAAACCATCGTGAGAACTTGGGCGCCGCCAATAAACACGGCATAAGCGCCGAACAGGGCCAGAATCACCGTCGGTGAACCTTCGTGAAAAATCCCTAGTCCAAACAACGCAAGTCCTGATAACAGAAAACTGCCGATTAGTAGATTACGGCGACCAAGGCTATTGATTACGCGCGTAGCGACCATGCAACCGACGACAAAGAGTGCCGTGATTGTCACAGAGCCTATCGATGCCCAATCGTCTTTGATGTTGAGTGCTTGGAGCACCTTCGGAGCGAATGCATAGACTGCGAAGATGGGAACAATTGAACACGTCCAGAACACTGACACAAATAGCATGCGACGACCGTAGCCAGCACGAACCAAGCTCCAAAAGGAAACTTTGACCGACTGAGGTTCTTCAGGCAGGTTTTTCAATGAAAACTCATGGCCGTACACCTTTTTGATCACCTGCTCTGCTTCGGAATGTCGGCCTTTGCTTAAGAGCCACCGTGCGGACTCAGGGGTACCAATGCGTAGCAAAAGAAGCGCTATGCTGAAGACGGTAGTGCTGGCAAGCACCAAACGCCATGCATCCTGGCCCCCTATTCGCAGGATCAGCTCACCAACAACATACGCCACTGCCGCGCCGATAAACCAGACGATAACGAACCATCCCAACTTTGGGCCTCGCTCTTTTTTGGGTAGGAACTCGACGAGCATCGAGGTTGAGACAGGGTATTCGATACCCACTGCTATCCCGATGAGGAGTCTCAATAGGAAAAGTGTTTGTGCGTCTTGTACCCAGTACTGGGCCACTGAACCTACCGTGAACAAAATAGGCCCGACGTAGTAGATCGCACGTCGGCCATACCGATTGGTAAGCCAGCCGCCGAACAGGCCACCTATGAAAATTCCAACTAGCGCTGAGGCTGCGATCATTCCTTCCCAGAAGCTATCAAAACCCAGCGCTGCTGATGCGGGCATCAGGGCAATACCGATGAGGCTGAGAACGTATCCATCCACGAAGGAGCCACCAGCAGATCGCCAGGTAAGCAGCCGGTGAAATCGGCTCCATGGTAAGTCTTCGATATTGCGTACTTGATTCGTCATGTTATCTCCCGGTACGGCTGAATTTTTATTGTTGGTCGCTAAAGATTAAAGTCTCGAAACGCGACTATAATCAGTCCAAGGATTAGTGTTGTAAGCAGCTATCGGAATGCCTTCGTGTATTCCTTATAATTCATGCATGCACGTGCGAACTCGATTCCACGGAATTTAGACTCTTACGAAATCTTTAGAAACTTACGAAAGAATGAAGCTAGAAAGTTTATGGGTGGGTCTCCCTGCTAAAGATCGCCATCAGGTTCGTAAAGCGCGTGATTAGTGCTGTAAGAAAGTGCAAGGCGGGTTCGTATTGGCTGCGCCATAAGTAAGTCGATTGCGGTTGTACCTGATGCCGGGGCTGCTTCGAATCCTGAAACGGCTTTGCCGACAAAGCTAGGCACCACGAGTGAGGTGGCGATGTTTGTCGGAGCCGCGAGTATCGCGACAGCAGAGCAGCTACAGGATTTCAAAGCCATCCGTGATTCTCCTGTTGTTTTTAAATGTTGTTGGAGAGATAGAGCGAGTCGAGCATGCTGGTTGTGAGGCGTGGACGCAACGTAGTAATACTCATGCATTTATGATCTAAAGGAATAAATGAAAATCGTGCCCCTTGGCTTTTCGTCGGGCGTGCATTTATTCCAAAAGGTAATGAGTGGCTGAGAATAATTCGTTTGTCTGAAATGAGGAGTGAATTTTAAATGTCGCCATCGACCACCAAGGCGTTGGAGAAAATAACAATGACATCCAAAAACCTGATTCCTGTTCAGAGTCTTACAAACGTCCTGAATCCGATTGAGCACGCTCATGGCTTGACAAATGAATTCTATACCGAGCAGAAATTCTTTCAGCTGGATCGCGATGAGTTGATGGGCAAAGGTTGGACTTGCATCGGTTTCGCGACTGACCTGCCACAAAAATCCTATGTGAAGCCTGTTGATTTCATGGGGCTTCCGTTGCTGATGATGCGCAACAGAGAGGGAGAACTCAGAGTATTCCACAACGTCTGCAGTCATCGTGGAGTGAAGCTAATACAGGAAGCCGGCCCTATTCAGGGTGTTATTCGCTGCCCTTACCACTCCTGGACTTATGACCTCAATGGTGCTCTTAGGGGCACACCGCACGTTGGAGGTATCGACGTTCACAAAGATGACCGATTTAATTGCGAGAAGCATGGTCTGAAGCCTTTGCGTAGCGCTATTTTCATGGATATGGTTCTGGTGAATCTGTCTGGAGACGCAACCCCTCTCGAAGAAGTATTGGTTCCGCTGAAAGAGCGCTGGACTCAGTTTCTCGGGACTGATGGCCTTTCCCTAATCAGGAAGGAGGCCGATGGGGGGTCGATGGCGCTAGAGGTCGAGTGCAATTGGAAACTGGCGGTTGAGAACTTCTGCGAGGCATATCACCTGCCGTGGGTTCACCCAAGCCTGAACACCTATTCTCGGCTGGAAGACCATTACAACATCCTTTTCGACCAGTTCGCAGGCCAGGGAAGCTATGCCTATAACCTGTCCACTGTGGCGGGTACAACCCTGCCAATCTTCCCGAGTTGGCCAACTGACCGGACGAAAAACGCTGAGTACGTTGCGTTTTTCCCTAATACGCTGATCGGCATCCAAGCTGACCACGTTTTCGCAATGATGCTTCAACCCATTTCCCCAAGTCGCACCATCGAACACCTGCGCGTGTACTACATCGGCGACGAGGCATTAGGTGAAAAGTATGACGCATCGCGCAACGCAATTATGGAGTCCTGGAAGGTCGTGTTTGCTGAGGACATCGCCTCAGTAGAGGGCATGCAGAAAGGCCGTAGTTCACCAGGCTACAGCGGTGGTGTGTTCTCACCTGAAATGGATTTGCCAACACACTATTTCCACCGCTGGGCTGCTGAAAAGCTCCTCCAGACAGAGCAGGCTTGAGGCGGGAGTTTGAGAGCATGAAGCAAAGACATTGGCTAAATTTTATAGATGGCAAGTGGTGCGACAGCGATGCCAGATTCGAGCTGTTGAATCCTGCTACGAATCAAAGCATCGGAACAATCGCAAAAGCTTCGGTTAGCGATGCAGCAGCAGCTCTGGCGGCAGCGCGTCGCTGCGCCGACTCCAGACTCCTGTCTTCGGTACGACCCGCCGAACGAGTTAAGTGGATGACCCGAATTGCCCAGGAGATTCGCGTTCTTGCCGACGAAGGCGCGCATGTCCTGTGCGCTGAGAACGGCAAAACCGTTCCCGAAGCCCTAGACGAATTCCTTGAGGCCGCCAGATATTTTGAGTATTACGGTGGTATGGCAGACAAGATCGAAGGTGTATCCATTCCACTGGGTAATGGATACATAGACTTCACTGTGTACGATCCAATGGGCGTGTCACTGCAAATTGTCCCATGGAACTTCCCGGTCTCTATCTGTGCCAGAGCTCTCGCGCCGGCACTGGCTGCGGGTAATGCAGTCGTAGTGAAGTCACCAGAGCTCTCGCCGCTCGGAATCTGCGTCCTCTTCGAGGCCATTGAGCGTGCAGGTCTTCCTGACGGCGCGGTGAACCTGCTTTGTGGCAGTGGTCGCGAAATCGGATCTTACCTTGCTGCTCGGCGAGAAGTGGATCAGATTGTTTTCACCGGCTCTGTTCCTACCGGACAGACCATCTTGAAACTTGCTGCAGAGAATGCAACTCCCTGCGTGATGGAGCTCGGCGGGAAGTCGGCAGCCCTCGTTTTCCCGGACGCCGATCTTGACCAACTTATAGCCAGTGTACGCATGGGGATCTTCTTCAACGCGGGCCAAGTGTGCTCGGCCATGTCACGATTGGTTGTTCATCGCTCGATCTACGACACTGTCGTCTCTCGCGTTGAAGATCTTGCTACGGGACTTTCTGTTGGGAACGGCGCTGACGGTAACGATCTCACTCCGGTGATCACCGCGAGACAGTTGAATCATATTCAGCAAATGTGCCAGCGTGCTCAGCAAGAAGGGGCAGTACTGGTGACGGGTGGCGAAGCTTTAAGCGACAGCCAGGGCAATTTTCTGCGGCCTACTATTTTCAAAGATGTTTCCCCAGAGATGAATATCGCGCAGGAAGAAGTATTTGGGCCTGTTTTGGTCATCATGCCCTTCGACGACGAGCCTGAAGCCATCACCATCGCGAACAGCACTGCCTTCGGTTTGGTGGCGGGAGTCTTCACTCAGGATCTGAACAAGGCGATGCGGTGTGCGCGTCTTCTGCGTTCAGGCCAAGTGTTTGTCAACGAGTGGTATGCCGGCGGTATCGAGGTGCCTTTCGGTGGCGTGGGACTGTCCGGGTATGGGCGTGAACGTGGCCAGGAAGCGCTATATAGCTATGTTCGAACCAAGAACGTGGCTATCAAGGTCGCAGGTGAGTAATAAGCTATGAAAAAGTGGCTCTGTATTATCTGCGGCTGGATCTATGATGAGGCGGTAGGCTGGCCTGATGACGGGATCACTCCGGGCACACGTTGGGAAGACATTCCAGATGATTGGGTATGTCCAGAGTGCAAAGTTGGTAAGGCAGATTTTGAGATGCTTGAAATCTCTGACTCGGAAACGGCTGCAATTGTGCCCATTATTGCGCCTATCGCTCATGCACCAATTCAAGCAGTCGTTGTTCAAACTCCTATGCCTATCGGTTCGACTTCGGTTGCAGAACCTATCGTGATTATTGGTAGTGGTCACGCCGGCTATGGACTTGCTCAAGCTATCCGGAAAGCTGATCCGAATGTTGAAATCTGTGTCTTGACCAGTGAGTCCGGCCATAGGTATTACAAACCGGCCTTATCCATCGCTTTGGCACAGGATAAAGGCGCAGCACGGTTGATAGACGAGGCGCCTTTCCAAATTGAGTCGCGACTCTCGATCAGGGTCTACCCACATTGTCTTGTTGAGCGAATCGATTCGAAACAAAAGCGTATCCACACCAACTTCGGTGAGATTGGCTTTGGCAAACTTGTGATTGCGAGTGGTGCCAGCCCCATTCGCATTCCGCTGGACGGTAGCCATGATGCGATGCTCAGCGTGAACACTCTTACTGATTATGAGTTGTTCAGGAAAAAGCTTCCAAGCGCAAAGAGCATTGCCATTCTTGGAGAAGGCTTGATTGGTTGCGAGTTCGCAAACGACCTAGCATCTGCTGGATATCAGGTACATATCATTGGATTAGGTGCGTGGCCTATGGGTCGGCTTCTACCAGAACCAGCCGGAGTTCATCTGCAGGAAAAGCTTTCGGAGCTGGGAGTGAAGTGGAGCCTAAAGACAACCATCTCTAGCATCCAGAAGCGAGAGAACGATTTCAACATCGAGCTAGCGAATGGCGAATCTTTGATCGCCGACTTCGTACTGTCCGCTGTCGGTTTACTTCCGAATGTCGAATTCGTACGTGAAAGCGGCATTGAGTGTGGTCGTGGCGTCAAGGTAGATGCTCGGCTCCAGACGTCGGAAAAAGACATCTATGCCATTGGTGATTGCATTGAAATCAATGGGCAACTGCTTCCATACCTTGCGCCAATTAACGAGGGTATAAAAGCTCTTGCACGCACACTCTTGGGTGAGCCAACAG
Organism: Pseudomonas rhizosphaerae; assembly: GCF_000761155.1. Classification (NCBI taxonomy): domain Bacteria; kingdom Pseudomonadati; phylum Pseudomonadota; class Gammaproteobacteria; order Pseudomonadales; family Pseudomonadaceae; genus Pseudomonas; species Pseudomonas rhizosphaerae. Next base: position 1,552,403 of record NZ_CP009533.1, read on the forward strand.
CCGTCCACTACCCACTGATGCCTATTACCGTGAAGACGGCGTCTGCTCCATTGTCTCTTCTTCCGCCACCTGCCGGCAGCACGGGTGACTGGTATATCGACTCCCTTCAGGATGGTCTAGTGGCCAGCCATAAGGATCAGACGGGCCGAGTTACCGGGTTTGTGTTGCTTGGACGTCAAGCCCAGAAGAGCAGGACAGATTTGCTCGCAAAATGTCAATCATTGCCTATCGGGTGAGTATAATAAAATGAATAATCAAGCCATTAATTTACCCAACGATGACAGCGACTGTGGTTGGTATGACATTCTTCCTAAGCCCACCCCTTCAAAAGTCTTGAAAGGTGAGCAGCGCGCGGACTATGTCGTGGTCGGCGCCGGTTTTGCCGGTCTTGCTGCTGCGCGACGTCTGGCAGAGTTGAAGCCAGAGGCAACGATTTTCCTAGTGGACGCTCAGCGAGTCGGATATGGGGCATCAGGCCGTAACTCTGGCTTCGTAATAGACCTTCCGCACAAGATGGCGCTGGAACATCCGGATCCGAATTTCAAACAGGCTCTGTTGCGGCTTAATCGTTCCGCGATTTCCAAGCTGGAAGGCCTGATCAAAACTCACGACATCGACTGCCAATGGTCTCACGCCGGTAAATACCAGGGCGCTGTTGGAGAGCGTGGCGTAGCTTATCTCGAGAATTTTGTCTCGCTCATGCGAAATCTGGGGGAGCCTTTTGAGATGGTCGAGCGGGATCGTCTGCAAAAAGTACTAGGCACCTCGCACTACACCCAGGCTGTCTTCACTCCCGGCTGCTACCTCATGCAGCCAGCTGCACTTGTGCGTGGATTAGGCGACTCACTGCCGAGTAACGTTCAGCTGTTCGAAAATTCCCCTGTTACCGGTCTGCGTAAAGGCAGCAGCGGAAACTGGGTTATCGAGCTGGCGGGCGCATCAGTACAGACGAAAAATCTACTCCTGACGACGAGCATCTTCACTCAAGAGTTTGGTTACCTCAAAAACCGCCTTCTGCCTGTGATGACGTTTGCGAGCTGGACTCGCCCTCTCACACAAGCGGAAATGGACGCCACAGGCATTACTGAAGATTGGGGGCTTACTCCGGCAGATCACGCCGGTACCACGGTTCGCATGACCAAGGATCGTCGCCTGATCATTCGAAACTCGTATCAGCACGTTCCAAAGTACGGTCAGAGTGTGAACGATGATCTGAGAGACAAGGTGCGCGCCAAACACCGAGTTTCCATGCTGCTTCGCTACCCACATCTAGCGAATGTTCCATTCACTCACACTTGGGGTGGGTCGTATGCTATCTCCCGGAACTTCACCAATTTTTTCGGGAAGTTAGATGAAGGCGTGTATGCGTCCGCATGTGACAACGGCGTTGGTGCTGCCTGGGGCACCATCGGCGGCACGTTACTGGCTGATAGCGTGGTCGGATCGGACTCATCGCTCTTGAACGATATTCGACATGTGAGCGGCATGCCTTCTCTGAACCCTCCCGAGCCGTTTCTGGGTATGGGTGTCCGCACGCGAATCCGTTGGGCAGCATGGAACAGCCGGAGCGAGCTATGAAGTCCACCACAGGCAGAACTCCGGTATATGTGGTTAATCACAAGGATCTTGAGTTCATCCATCGTGGTGGCCCACCCGGCAGTGCAAGTGTCGTCCGAGCGCTCTCTGACGATATCTCTCCGAACCTGGGTGTGGGATTTGGTAAGTGGGAAGGTGCCGAGGTTTCCTGGACTGTTCTTTATGACGAGGTGATCTTTGTCTTCGAAGGGTGTTTCACATTGAGGGCAAACGGTCAGACCTATGAAGTGCATCCTGGCCAGCTTCTCTGGATCCCCGAACATACCGTTCTTGAATACTCTGGCTATGCGACCTTCGGTTACGTTGTTTATCCGGGCGATTGGAAACGAAAAAATTCGCTTTAACTAACCGCATACCAACGTTGGCGTCCGATTCATAACGTGGAAATTTACTCCGAGCTAATGCGGGTATGGATCGCGATGATTTTTCCGAATAGATGTGCCTCGACTATAAACTTCAGTCGCTTGCCCAGGAGTGCTTATGTCCACTAGCGCATTCAAAAACAAAGATGAAATCCGAACACTTTTTTCTGCTGCAATGTCTGAGATGTATAAGAGTGAAGTCCCTCAATATGGAACGCTTTTGGATTTGGTGGCGTGCATTAACAAGGGCACCATGGAACGGGATCCACGGCTTGAGCAGAACCTGAGTCTGGGCGGGGAGTTGGATCGCCTGTCCATGGAACGTCATGGTGCCATTCGTGTAGGCACACCGGGTGAGCTGTCTACATTGCGCCGTTTGTTCGCAATCATGGGAATGGAGCCTGTCGGCTACTACGATCTCGCTCCCGCCGGCGTTCCAGTCCATGCCACCGCGTTTAGGGCTGTTGAAGAAAAGTCGCTCAACAAAAGCCCGTTCCGGGTTTTCACATCGCTCCTACGGCTAGAACTCATCGATGATGCAGAACTCAGAGAAGTTGCCCAAGCCGCCCTTCAAGCCAGGAATATTTTCACCCCCAAAGTAATCGAGCTGATCCAACTCCATGAGTCCAATGGTGGGCTCACGTTCGAACAAGCAGAGGTATTCGTTGCAGAGGCACTTGAGACCTTCAGATGGCATAGTTCGGCCACTGTCAGCCTAGAAACCTTTAACAAACTTCAGCAACAGCATCGCCTCATTGCCGACGTGGTCGCATTCAAGGGCCCACATATCAACCATCTGACACCTCGAACTCTCGATATCGATGCGGTTCAGGCCAGCATGCCGTCCAAGGGCATCGTCCCTAAAGCTGTGATTGAAGGGCCTCCGAAGCGCAAGGTCGATATTCTCCTTCGGCAAACCAGCTTCAAAGCTCTCAACGAGCACATCGCTTTCCCGGGTGACGGTGGAGAGGTAAATGGCAGTCACTCGGCTCGGTTTGGCGAGATTGAGCAGCGAGGAGCAGCACTTACTATTAAAGGCCGTGAACTCTATGACAGGCTCTTGCTCATTGCCAAAGCCGAATTGGGTGCGCCTCCATCCGAAGTCAACGCGCACCAATATGCTGAAATTCTCCAGCGTGTGTTTCAGGATTTTCCGGACGATATCAAATCGCTGCACGACAATGATTTGGTTTTCGTCAGGTACTATCCGGCGCTCGATAAGATACCGAATTTCCAGGATTCTGATCTGAAAGCATGGCCTCTAAAAGGCTTGATATCGGAGGGGCTGATCAAGTACAGCCCTCTTGTGTATGAGGATTTCCTTCCGGTCAGCGCTGCCGGAATTTTCCAATCCAACCTGGGTGACGAAGCTTCGGATACAGGTCTTTCTGGGTCATCCCGAAATGAGTTTGAGACTGCATTGGGCAGTGGGGTTCGTGACGAATTTTCGTTGTATCAAGATATCCAGGCTCGGTCGTTGGATTCATCCCTAAAAGCTCTCAGGATTGTGTAGCGCTTTTCTGTAAAAGTTAACTCTTTGCGCACATCTTGGTATGTGCGCTTTTTTTTGCACCGGAGCGGTGGGATGTTGCCACGTTCGAGCCCTCCTTTGAAAAGTTCGGGACTTATGCTCAAGGTGATAACTCGCGTGGACGTGAAGACCTGATGCATATTCAGCAGATCACAGAGCGCTATGATGCGAATTAAAAGTGAGCTTGCCGCCACAACGTGTGGATTAGTGGCTATTATTTTGTGGAGCACCGCCGCAGGATTGATTCGAAGTGTCAGTGAAATCTTCGGCCCATTGGGTGGTGCCGCGATGATTTACACATTGGGCGCAATCCTGCTTGTTTGCTTGCTGGGAAAACCTCGCCTTCGTTCGATATCAAAGCTTTATCTATTCTTGGGCAGTGCCCTATTTGTCGCTTATGAGGTGTGTCTTTCACTTGCTCTGGGATTTGCCAGCAACCGTACTCAGGCAATCGAGCTTGGCGTGGTGAACTACCTATGGCCATGCCTCACCGTTGTTCTAGCGATCATCATGAATGGCCAAAAGGCGCGGTGGATCATCATTCCTGGTACTGCTATCGCTCTCTTTGGCATTTTATGGGTAGTCAGTGGGGATGGTTTGTCATTGCTAGGCATCATCGCAAACGTTCAGTCAAACCCGCTTAGCTACAGCCTCGCACTAGGCTGCGGGATTACGTTCGCCTTGTATTGCAACGTTACTCGGCGGTATGCGAACGGGCAAAATCTGGTGGGGTTATTCTTCGTCTTGACCGCAATTGTGCTTTGGCTGAAATATCTGTTCAGCAGCGAGATGATTCCAGCAATCAGCTTGGGTGGCAGCCTTGAGCTTGTAGCCGCTGCTGTCGCAATGGCTGGCGGCTACGCGCTCTGGAACATCGGCATCTTACGCGGAAATATGACCTTGCTGGCCACCGCATCCTACCTCGCCCCCGTGCTGGCGTCGGCATTTGCTGCAGTATGGTTAGGAGCCGTGCTGAACATGCAGTTTTGGCAGGGGGCAGTGCTAGTTACAGCAGGATCGCTAATCTGTTGGCAAGCTACTCGACAGCGTGATGATTCAGTATGAGCGCCGGGTGTTTGGAGCTTTATATGACGGTAGCATCTGAATAATTCCAGCGTTTTGGTTATCGAGAACGGCCTCGCCACACAGTGCTCAAAGTTCCACCGAGCATTGCTGTGGTGTTTGTTCCATGTATTTTTAATCCGGGAACGGTAGGGACAGCAGCCAAGCACTGAAGGTCGCAAGCGCTGGCAAATGTTGATAGCGTGTGGCATACGCAAGGTAGTATTTGCGATCGCTTTCCATCGGGTCGAACAGTGCTATCAGCGCTCCGGATTTGAGTTCGTCCTGCACCAGAATGTCAGGAACAAGCCCGATACCAATGCCCACTGATACGGCCTGAATGAGGTGGGCAGTGAGCTCGAAACCTGGGCCGGTACGCATACTTCTATGACCAAGGTTGTAGCGGTCAAACCAATCAGACCACGCATTGGGTCGAGAGACGACATTCAACAAAACATGATCAACAACGTGCGCTGGTGACATAGCGCGAAAATCCGTTAGCGCCGCAGGGCTCGCTATAATGACCAGTTTTTCTTTGAGTAACAGATGCGAAATATAGCCTGGCCAGTCAGGCTGTCACAGTCATTGAAGAGCAAATCAAACTCCACTCGAGGGCATATAGATCTCATTACAATTGGAACTTCGCATCATGACGCATTGCCGAGCGCGACATCCGTCTGTAGAGGTTGAAAAAGTCTGCCTTCATCGCGCGGAACACCGGATCACCGTCCACGCAATTCTCGCGACCACCGTTCTGCCAAAATTGCCGTTGGTGGTGTCCAGGCTGGAACTAAGTGTTCCCACTCAGTGCGCTCTGATCGAGTTTCTTGTTTTCTCGCCTTGAGTCCACACGACTTAGCATCGATACGGCCACCTAATTTACCTACCCCACGTCCACTTGCAGCCACAGTACAACTCGCCAAAGGCACTGTTCGCTTGGTCGAAATAGATTTTTTGCTTGGCGATGACCTTGGCTTCGGAAAAAGTTGATGGCGGGCTTGAGAAGGCGGAGGTGGTGATCGAGAGGGCTAGCGCTACTACCCCAGAGCAGTTTTTTCATTCGGCAGCTTAAGCAATTTTGAGGGAGCGCATTATACGCACGACTTCATGGCACGCCTTGAGAACGAGACGGTGGGTTGCCGCGAACGAGCCGGTAGTTGGGATCAAGCGGAGCCACTCTTTGCTGGCGTCCGTGCATTGGTACTTGATCCGCGATCATGAGTTATTTTGATGGCAGTGCAGCGCGCTTCGCGGAAAATTCTCGATAGGAAATAGAGCCCCAGACATCAGTCGAGCCCCAGCCACCATTATTGCGCGCGTGTCTCGATGAGTTCACCGCATGCTTACGAGAGTGTGGCGTTATCTATCGCTTATCCATACTTAAACTGAGAATATGGGTGGGGCGATAATGCCAACTAAAGCGTCGTGCTGGATACGTTCTTGAATGATCTGAGTCTTGAGGATTTCAAACAGGAACGGCGTGTTGGGTTTATGAAGTGTCCGCTTGGAAGGCTGGGGCTGGTGCCCACTCCGATATTAGTGTGCATCATCTCTTGGCTCCATGAGGCTAGGTGGGGCTTTCCCGAACGGATGCGCCAACTAATATCTGTTGCATCCCTGCGATGCCTTAGCATTGTTCAATACAAGCGCTTGGAGCGCCACCGTAAGGATTATACGGGTGGCGCTCAATCACGATCGCTATTGTTTCAGGCGGTCTCTCGCAGCGCCGTTAGCGGACGCGCTTCATCCGGCTCTAGCTGCCGTATTGAGGCGGAATCGGCAGGTGCGCGCATGACCATCGTCTGCACTGGCCAAACCGTATCCTGTCGCAAGCTTCGTAGAAGGCTATACAAGGTAACCACGAGGAACAGCGCTATAGGGAAGCCGATCACGATGCTCGCCATCTGAACTGCGATCAGTCCTCCAGCCAATAACAACCCCGCAGCGATCGCACCTTCCAAGAAACACCAGAGCACCCTGATCCAATTAGGCGGGTTGATACTGCCTACAGAGTTCAGCATGCACAGCACCTGAGTTCCCGCGTCTGCCGCTGTAACGAAATGCACCGCCAAGAGCAGGCAGACAAAAATGCAGAGCACTCCCCCTACCACAGGCCCATCGAGACGCTCCAGCAAGGTGAACATCGCTGCAGTGGTCTCTTTCTTTGTGGCCTGCAAGAGCGGCCCTCCTTCGTATGCTGATCCCGCACTTTGTTCTGTGGTTACTTGTTGCGCGCTGAGCCGACGAGCGTCTTGTTCGTCCTTGAGTGCTGTGCCGCCGAAAACTGTCATCCATAGGATGGTGACCAATGTGGGCACCAACAATGCTCCGATGACCAGTTCACGAATCGTTCTACCGCGAGAAATACGTGCGATGAACAAACCCACGAACGGGCCCCACGTCATCCACCACGGCCAGTAGAATGCTGTCCAACTCTTTTGCCACGTAGAATTAGCTTGGGTGTCTGTCCATAAACTTAAGCCCACCAAGTGCTGGAAGTAGTCTCCGGTAGCTTCGAACAGAAACTCCAGGATATAGCGCGTGGGGCCTAATGCCATGACGATCAACATCAGGCCGAACGACATCCACATATTGAGCGTGGACAGACGTTTCATCCCTTTCGACACGCCTGCGACCAACGATATGGCTGCAATCACGCTCACCACCGCGATGATCATTAACTGCAGCGTGATACTCACAGGTACTTGGAAGACCTGGTTGAGTCCAGTGTTGATCTGCATAACTCCCAAACCGAGCGATTGGGAAACACCGAACGCCGTGATGCACACGCCGAGGATGTCAACGACATGCCCGATTGGCCCGTAGATTCGCTCCCCTATTATGGGGTAGAGGATAGAGCGTAGCGCTAAGGGCAAGCCTTTACAGTAAGCGAAATAAGCGAGACCTAGCCCGATGGTTGTGAAGATTGCCCATGGGTGCAGCCCCCAATGGAACAAGGTCAAGCGCATGGCTACTGTGGCCGACTCGTCAGTGAGCCCCTGGCTGAACGGGTTGGTTGAATAGTGCAACACAGGTTCGGCGACCGACCAGAAGATCAGGCCAATCCCCATGCCTGCGCTGAACAGCATGGAGATCCAGGCAGGAAAACTGAACTCAGGCGTATCGTGCTCTCGCCCTAATTTCAGAGTGCCATACCGGCTGATAGCTATCAGGATCAAAGCCCCGAGCAGGCCACTTACTACCGCGAGATAGAACCATTTGAAGTTATCGAGGATCGCGTCTGACGCGGTTTTGAAAGATTGTGCTGCTTGCTCTCCTTGCGTTGCGCATAGCACGACAAAGGCAAGAACTATAGTGACAGAACAGATTGTTACAACGGGATTGAGGCCCTTGAAAAGGCCGCTTTTTGCACGCATCAGGGTTCTCCCTTATTGTTTTAATGCGCTGCGGTGCAGCGCGATACGCTATGGGATAAATAGCCGTACCAAGATGAGCGAGAGCAGGAATCCCAACAAACCATTTAAACTCATCATATGATGAGATTTAGGAATGAATAGCAGGCTCAGCAGAGCATCCTGATAAAAAGCTATAAATGACAAAATCTCATCAATAAGCCCCAAAAAATCGTTTGCGTGCGAGGCTCGTTAATCTGAAGAATCTGCCGTGCAAGGGCTAGTACCACAGCCCTTATAACGTGCGATTTGGAGATAACAATAATGGGCACCGCAAACCTGATTCCTGTAGAAATCCTGGAAACCGTACTGTCCCCCATCGAGCAGGCCCATGGCCTGACTAACCCCTTCTACACCGATAATCTTTACTTCGAGATGGATCGCGACCATGTAATGGGCCGTAACTGGGCGTGCATTGGTTTCGCATCCGATTTGCCCACGAACGCATATGTTAAGCCCGTAGATTTCATGGGGCTACCGCTGCTGATGATGCGCAACCGTGAGGGCCGCGTGCAGGTTTTCCATAACGTTTGCAGCCATCGCGGGGTAAAGCTGGTACAGGAACCAGGTGAAGTACAAGGCGTCATTCGCTGCCCATACCACTCTTGGACGTACGATCTGAATGGCGCGCTGCGCGGCACGCCTCATGTCGGAGGCATCAACCAGCACAAAGACGAGCGCTTTGCCTGCGAGAAGCATGGCCTCAAACCTCTGCGTAGCGAGATCTGGATGGACATGGTTTTTGTCAACCTGTCCGGTGACGCCCCAGCTTTGCAAGACGCGTTGGCTCCGCTAACCGAACGCTGGACGCAGTTTCTGGGCACTGACGGCATGAGTCTGATGCGCCGTGAGTCAAACGGTGGCGCGATGGCTATCGAAGTGAAATGCAACTGGAAGCTTGCGGTCGAGAACTATTGTGAGGCGTATCACCTGCCTTGGGTACATCCAAGTCTGAATACCTATTCGCGCCTTGAAGACCACTACAACATCCTGTTCGACCAGTTTGCAGGGCAGGGCAGCTACGCCTACAACCTGTCGGATGTGGCGGGTACGCACCTGCCGACATTCCCTTCCTGGCCGGCGGATCGCATGCGCAACGCCGAGTACGTAGCCTTTTTCCCTAACGTCTTACTGGGTATCCAGGCGGATCACGCGTTCGCAATGATGCTTGAGCCCATCGAGCCTGGCAAAACTGTAGAGCATCTGCGCCTGTTTTATGTGGGTGACCAAGCACTGGAGCCTAAATACGAGGCTGCCCGCAAGGCGGTGATGGATTCGTGGCGTGTGGTGTTCGCAGAAGACATCGCTTCGGTCGAAGGAATGCAAAAGGGCCGCAGTTCGCCTGGCTACAACGGCGGTGCGTTTTCCCCCGAAATGGACATTCCAACGCATTACTTCCACAAATGGACGGCCCAGCAACTTCTCGATACAGCCAAGCAGGCGTGAGCCAGGAGAATCCTATGACTACCCAGCACTGGCTCAACTTTATCGACGGAGAGTGGGTCGACAGCGCAGAACGTCTGACTATTCTGGCGCCCGCCCACAATCAGCCTGTGGCGACTATTGCTCAGGCGAGCGTTGCCGACGCTGACCGGGCTCTGGAGGCCGCTCGCCGCTGCGCTGACAGTGGCGAGCTGACCCGCGCTCGCCCGGCGCAGCGCGTGACGTGGTTGCTCGAAATTGCCGCGCAAATTCGCGCCATTGCCAATGAAGGCGCACAAGTGTTGTGTGCTGAGAATGGCAAGACCCTCCGGGACGCAAAGGGGGAGTTTGATGAAGCTGCGCGTTACTTCGAGTACTACGCGGGCATGGCCGATAAGATCGAAGGCACCTCTATCCCGTTGGGTAACGGGTACATGGACTTTACCGTCTATGACCCAATGGGCGTATCGCTGCAAATCGTTCCTTGGAACTTTCCAGTGTCAATCTGTGCTCGCTCGCTGGCGCCGGCCCTGGCTGCTGGCAACGCGGTGATCATCAAATCCCCGGAGCTCTCGCCACTGGGGCTGTGTGTGCTCTTGAAAGCTTTGGAACGAGCTAGCTTGCCGCGTGGCGCTGTCAATTTGTTATGCGGTCGCGGCCGTGATGTGGGGGCACACATGGTGTCCAGCAAGCACATCGATCAGATCGTGTTTACCGGCTCCGTTCCGACCGGACAAAGTATTCTGCGGGCCGCTGCAGAAAATGCTGTGCCGAGCGTGATGGAGCTTGGCGGCAAGTCCGCCGCTGTGGTTTTCGCTGATGCCGACCGCGAGCAGGTCTTGAACAGCGTTCGCGATGGCATTTTCTTCAACGCGGGTCAGGTTTGCTCGGCTATGTCGCGCATTCTCATTCATCGCTCGATCTACGACGAGGTCGTGGATGCCATCGTCGCCATGGTTGAGACCCTTCACATTGGGCCAGGCGAGGAAAACGCAGACATTACGCCTGTGATATCTGCAGCCCAATTGAAAGGAATCGAGGCCCTCTGCCGTCAAGCCCAGGAAGAGGGAGCAGTGGTCGCCACAGGTGGAGAGGGCGTTTCTGATCGCTCGGGGCATTTTATGCGCCCAACCGTATTCCGGGACGTCACGCCCCAGATGAGCATTGCACAGGTCGAGGTGTTTGGCCCGGTGCTGGCCGCGATCGCATTCGACTCGGAGGAGGAGGCAATCGCTATTGCCAACGGCACCGATTTCGGCCTCGTTGCGGGCGTATTCACCCTGGATCTCAACCGGGCTCTGCGTTGTTCGCGCCGTCTACGAGCCGGCCAGGTGTTCGTCAATGAATGGTACGCCGGCGGTATTGAGACGCCATTTGGTGGTGTAGGCCTGTCGGGCTTCGGTCGCGAAAAGGGCCAAGAGGCGCTGTACAGCTATGTACGTACTAAGAACCTTGCCATTCGGGTCAAGGGGGAATGATGGAAATCGCATTCAAGAAGTGGCTGTGCATCATCTGCGGCTGGATATATGACGAAGCGCTCGGCTGGCCGGACGATGGAATCGCCCCAGGGACAAGATGGGAGGACATTCCTGACGATTGGCTGTGCCCAGAATGCAAGGTTGGCAAGGCCGACTTCGAGATGCTTGAGATTAGCGAGCCTGTGACGGCGGTGGCTCAAGCGCCTGCACCTGAATTGCCTGCCGCGGCGGTACTGCCTCAGCAACTGGCGGCGACTCTTGAACAGCCAATCGTCATCATCGGTAGCGGCTACGCAGGTTACGGCCTCGCCCAAGCACTGCGCAAAGCAAATCCTGACGTAGAGATCCGGGTGGTTACCCAGGAGGATGGGGACAACTACTCCAAGCCAGCCCTCTCTATTGCACTCGCGCAGGGACGTGAACCTGCCACCTTGGCCAGCGAAACGCCGCTGGCTATTGAGGAAAGGCTAGGCATCCGCGTCTACCCGCATTGCTGCGTCCACCGAATCGATACGCAGTCTCGGCGCCTTTTCACCAACTTGGGTGAAATGCGCTATGGAAATCTTATCCTCGCCAGCGGCGCATCACCGGTGCGACTGCCTATAAAAGGGGCAGCGGATGCGCTAGTGAGTGTGAACAATCTCCATGACTACCATGCGTTCCGCGACCGGCTGACTGTGGGAAGGCGCGTAGCAATCCTGGGTGACGGTTTGATCGGTTGCGAGTTTGCCAATGATCTGGCAGCGAGCGGTTACGAGGTTCAGGTCATTGGATTGGGGGCCTGGCCCATGGAGCGTCTACTACCGGAACAGGTCGGCGTGCAACTGCGCAACGCCTTGTCCGATCTGGGCGTTCGTTGGCACCTGGGTACTACGCTTCAGCGCGTTGACCGCCTTGCAGTTGGATACAGCCTGACGCTGGCTAACGAGGAGCGGGTTGAAGCGGACATTGTGTTGTCTGCGATCGGTTTGCGTCCCAATGTCGAGCTGGCACGAGCCGCTGGTATCGAGTGCGACCGAGGCATCCTGACCGATACGTTCCTTCAGACATCGCATCAGGGTGTGTACGCCTTGGGCGATTGTATCGAGATCGAAGGGCAGCTTTTGCCATATTTGGCGCCAATCAACCAGGGCATCCAGGCACTGACGAAGACACTGCTGGGGCAACCAACACCTGTGAGCTATCCGCTCATGCCCGTAATGGTAAAGACGCCGGCCGCACCACTGAGTCTGCTACTGCCGTCTCATGGCACGGAAGGTTCCTGGCGGTGCGACGTCACAGAGGATGGCCTATGCGCTGCTTTCCACGACCTACAAGGCGGTCTACGTGGCTTTGTTCTTCTCGGGAAGCAAGCGCAGACGCAACGATCTACTTGGCTGCAACGCTGCCAAGCCACACAACAACAAAACGTGGCGTGAGGCCTGGTCATGAACAGTATTGTTAAACTGCCTTTTGATGATACGGACTGCGGTTGGTACGCCGCATTGCCCCCTCCCATGTCCGCCAAACGGCTGGAAGGGCACCACACCGCCGACCATGTGGTGATCGGCGCCGGCTTTGCGGGGCTTGCCGCAGCCCGCCGTTTGGCTGAGCATTGCCCCCACGCGCGTATCGTGTTGGTCGACGCCCAGCGCGTGGGATATGGCGCTTCTGGTCGAAACTCCGGTTTCGTAATCGATCTGCCCCATAAGTTCGCTTTGGAGCATCCTGATCCGCAACACAAGCAGCGTTTGCTAGGGCTGAACCGCTCGGCTATCGCCCAACTGGGATCTTTGATTAAACAATATGGGATCGAGTGCCAATGGTCGCATGCCGGCAAATACCAAGGGGCGGTGGGCCCCCGTGGCTTGGCATATCTAGACCATTTCCGGTCGTTGCTGGATAACCTGGGCGAAGATTATCGGGTTGTTGAGCAGGCCGAGCTGAAAGGTGTTCTGGGAACCTCGCACTACAGCCGCGCGATTTACACCCCCGGGTGCTACCTGATGCAGCCTGCTGCACTGGTGCGAGGGTTAGGCGCATCACTGCCTGAAAACGTGGAGGTTCTGGAAGAGTCGCCTATCCGTGGTCTGGAAAGGGATTCATCAGGGGCGTGGCTTTTGACAGGCGACCACGGTTTGCTTCGTACGCCCAGCGTTCTGCTTAGCACCAGCATCTTTACTCAAGAATTCGGCTACCTGCGTAATCGCTTGTTGCCTGTGATGACTTTCGCCAGTTGGACGCGCCCGCTTACAGACGAAGAAATGGCATCAACTGGCATCCAGGCAGATTGGGGGCTGACGCCAGCTGATCATGCGGGAACAACGGTGCGTATGACTCAAGACCGCCGCTTGATCATCCGCAACACCTATAAGCACGTGCCGCGCTATGGGCACAGTGTTAACTCAGTCACTCGCGAGAGCATACGAAATGATCACCGCAAGGCGTTTCTGGCTCGCTACCCAGGATTACAGCACGTTCCCTTCACTCATACCTGGGGCGGCACCTATGCGATATCTCGCAACTTCACCAATTTCTTTGGAAAAGTAAACGAAGGGGTGTTCGCGACGGCCTGTGACAATGGGGTTGGCGCAGCTTGGGGCACGGTGTCGGGTCGTTTGCTGGCCGACAGGGTAGTCGGCGCGGATTCACAGCAGCTTCAGGACATCCAGGCTGTGACCGGAATGCCGTCTTTGAATCCTCCTGAGCCCTTTCTAGGCCTAGGCGTGCGCACGCGGATTCGTTGGGCAGCCTGGAACAGCAGGAGTGAGCTGTGAGTACACCACAATGTGCGGTAAAAAAAACGGTTCTGTTAGTTGACCATCGTGACCTGTTATTTAACCATCGGGGAGGCCCCCCCGGAGGGGCCAGCGTCGCCAGAGCTTTGAGCAACGAGGTCTCTCCCAATATGGGCGTGGGCTTTGCCCGCTGGGAAGGGGCAGAAGTAGCTTGGACAGTGCTGTATGACGAGGTTATCTTCGTCATTGAAGGCTGCTTCAATCTGTGCGCGAATGGCAAGCGGTACAAGGTCGAGCCCGGACAGATGCTGTGGATTCCCGAAGGTACCGAGCTGACGTACGGGGGCCATGCGCTGTTTGGTTACGTGGTTCATCCAGGCAATTGGAAAGAGCTTCACGGTATCGAATGATGAGTGATTTGCTTCCACTGTTGTATTCATAAGAGGAAAACAGTGCATACCTCTGGCGGTTCTACGTGGCTTGTAGTGTAAATAGTTAAGGTGGAATGATTCGCTAGCAATATATAAGCGTATCAGCAGAGTCCTGGTAGCAGTGATCGCATCGTTAGGAGCGCTCTGATCGAAGCAGGTACGCGCTACCCGGACGCTAGCGCGTACATAACAGTATGTGCTGAGCTGAAAACGGTATTGGAGAAGGAATACCCAACCACTTTTCAACGCCATGAATATTGGAGGTGCTACGATCAGGGGAGGCGGTGCCGAGCAGACCTTTTAAAGGCTGTTCTCCCGTCGGGAGCGTTAACGTTGATGCCACCACTTATCGCAGCACTTGGCCTTTAACATTTAATGGCGTGTAAAGTTTCTTTTGATGACCTTCGCTGAGCTCCTGTCTTTTTTTAGTATTATCTTGATGCACATTAGGTACTTCGGATCGCGAATCATATATGACCCTGTTCTTTCGTTGCGTGACAATAAGGGTGTCGGCTCACTAGTTAGTTCCGAAAGAATATTTCCGACCCCCATATGTTTTGCAACTTTTGTAGGGAACTCCTTCCGGATAAGCTTATCTATGTCCGACGAGTCAAACTGATGGCCAGTGAATTTTCCTATGCAGTATATAACCTGATTTCTGCGGGCGACGGTGGTCTCTCTGCTGTTTAAATGGCTTTCGACAACACCATAGCAGTGCCGGAGGCTGTTACGTAGCCAGCTATCGTCTGCCCTTTCCAGAAGAACGGAATCGTACGACCAGTCGTTGTCGCTTATCTCGAACGCAAGAGCTTCACAATACTCATGTACGCGTTGAGCAAAGCCTAGGGTTATATCCCATACATGATCAGAGATTTCAATTTGTTGCTCGGCGGATATCTCGATTCTTAACTGCATGAATCCTTTCTTTACCAGTTCCAAAACCTGTCCAGAGTCAAGCCCTTCAACCTTGCGAATTTCATATATACGATTTGCAACTGACTCTGCATTTTTTGTTTCTCGATAGTAATGGAGCACGCCATTTGGAACGCCTACTATCAAAAAGTTTATATTGCAATCAGCGTATCTTGAATCATCCAATAGGATGATTAGATCAGCAAGCTCTGTCATTAGCTGTGTGGTATTGAAAATAGACTCTAGGTTGTCAAGGACTATGATTTTCTTTGTGTTTTTACCTTCATTGCCTACTTCAGATAGTAGTTTAAATGCTTTGAGTAATGGTTCTTCTTGTGTTATGTCAAAAGTGTCTGTATGCTTCAAAACACCTTTTGCAAAATATGCATTTATTTCAGCGGCTTTCTCTGCGTTGTATTTCATTTTAATTGCAGTGCCTGGCTCGATTATGCAATTGCAAATCTCTGCGGTAAGAGATCCTGCGCGGGACGCGTTAGCACAGTTTACGGCAATGTAGGGGGTTTTGCTTTCGGTCAAAACCTTTTTGTAAAGCCAAGTCTTGCCGTTCCCGCTCTCACCGAATAAAAGCGTGTGAGTGTGGCGCGAAAATGACCGTGCCAAATCCTTCTCGTGGTATGGGCGGGGTACGTACATTCTTGGATTGACTTCGCGGCTGCGAGGAGTAAATACTTCTGTGATTTGTTTTCTGACCATCCTTGGTTATCTCATTGGGCGCTAAAAATGAATTGTAGTGCTTTAGCGCGAGGCATTGATACAGTTGAAAGTTTTACAAGGTATGTCAATTTATGCTGGATAGCGATTTCGACTCTAAAGTCGAGCTTACCATCGGCTCCTTTAGGCGCCTGCACAGCAACGCTGAGAACTGGACGTCTGCTTCATGAGCTAGGGAGGGGAGGTTCAGGCCCGAGGCTGATGACGAGTATCGCTTGGATGCAGAGGCGTTAGCTAGAAGTCACCTCCGGCCAGATCATGTGCTTCTGACTGGTATGCGTCCCCAGTATGGGGGGATCGACTTGCTCCTGCTGTTTTGGCAGTACCAGCCATTCCTACGTCAAGATGCTAGTTCCTGCCGTCTAGAACGATGTGCATCAACGTCATCTGGGTCATCTGGGTCAGTTTGTAGATAGTTTTCTAAAGCGCTTACTCATCGATAATTCCGCTATCGATGTCGCCATCAGGAGGTGATTAGGATCACCTCCATCCACCGCTGACTTAGCTCACTGATTTTAAAGGGATCGGCCCTTGGAGACGGTCTAGCATGGTGTTGCAGTACCAATCATCGAATTGGCAAACGCCGGTTTCGGCAGTTTCAGAAAACGGGCCAGGTTCAAACGAGGGGGAGGTCACGCCACGCTGCGTACCTTCCACCAGTGTCCTATCTTGGTCATTCGTTGCGATCCAAACCTTGGTCAGGCGATCAAGGTCGTAGTCGACGCCTTCCATTGCCGTGTTATGGACTAACCACTTAGTGGTTACCAATGTTTCAGTTGCGCTGATAGGCAGCACACGAAAGCTCAACGCGTGGTCACCTAAAAAATGGTTCCAGGTCGACGGGTAATTGAAGTACAGCAACGCGCCAATGTCCGGCTCTCCGGATTTGTCCAAACGACCATTTACCGCAGGCTTGCCGTCCATCGTGTAGCTGACTGCACCTGACGACAAGGGAATTCTGGTCATGCGGAAACGACCATGAATGTCCATGACCAAACGGCTAGGAAGACCTGCCTTTTCGCACTTGTTCCAGTAAGCCGTTAGCTCCGGATCATCTTCACCACTCGTGCCGCCCACTGAAAGATTGTCTACAAACGAGTTCAAAAGCTCAGGGTGAGAGCCATCGCAGTGGTAGCATTCACGATTATTCTCGAATACGAGCTTCCAGTTCCCCTTTTCGATGATGTTAGACTCGAAAGCGACTTTGCAGTCCTCCAGATTATGCGGTGCAACGAACGGATCTACTGCATTACGAAAGGATTCAAAATCAGGCTTTACGACACCAACGCACACGTAGATGAACGTATTAACCACTTCGCAATGCACAGGCTTGAGATTGTATTGGCTTTTATCAAAGTCCTGGCCCATATTGCCAGCAAAGAGCAATTTGCCATCGAGCTCGAAAGTCCACTTGTGGTACGGGCATACGAGCTTGGCGACTTTACCTTGTGCAGCTTCACAGACTTTAGCGCCGCGATGGCGACATGCATTATGAAATGCTCTCACTTCGCCATCTTTACTGCGTACGATAACTACAGGGTAGTCACCGACCTGGAGAGTAATATACTGACCCGGCTTTGCGACTTCGAATGTATGACCGGCAAAAATCCAATCCTTGTGCCATATCTGTTCTAGATCTTGACGGTATACTTCTTCGCTGCTATAAAGCGCGCCTGGTAATGAATGGTTGGGCTTGCGCTGAGAAACTAGGTCAAAGACGGTTTTTTTGGAATCCATATTATTCTCCAGGATGCAAACCTTCGGGGCCATATCTAAATCTAGCGTGGTAATATCGTCTGTGTTCCAAAGCAGTCAACGGCGTTGACTGGTACCCATTACGCCTTGGTTGAATGAACTAGACATGAACGCCTTTTGAGATCAACTGAATAGCTAGGTATGGCCATCGCTCACTCATGGCTGATGACCGCAGCCTATACCCGCTGATCATCTCGGATCAAACTACATTTCATGTAGACAATGAATGAGCGCAGGTTATGAGTCCACAGTGCTTGCACGTGTCTCGACGCGTAGGCTGCCATGCGCTTCAGGCTGACTGATGCACGTTCGCATGCGAATTTAGGAAAATTACCGAAAGCGAGTCCACAGCCGACGACGACAGCTCCAAGCTTTTTACTGCAATTTTGATTTCTTCGCGGCTTGCTTTGTCTAGCAACACTGATGCGAACATATCGTATTTGCTTTCGAGCTCCCCTAACGTCATCGCAGATTCGGGATCACCCTTCGCTGCCGTGGTTTTGCTGCTAAAAATAGTGCCGTTGACCATGGTAACAATGACTCTGGACAATATCTCTTGCGGAAAACGCCTCGACAGATCATCAGCCTCGACTATCTCAATTTTAGCGCTTATCGCAAGGATATCAGGAGCAAAGATTGAGTCGCCCGTAACCTCTTCAGGGCCGACCTTGCCCCTTACAATCAATGCCGCGAGGGGGAATGCGAGCGCATATTGGGCCTCGTCGGCATTGGATGGTCTATGGCCCTGTAGGCAAACCGACTCAAAAAAGGTCTCGACACGAATAGTCTCTATCTGAGCCACGTTGATACAGGGATGAGCTTCCAGCAGTTCCACCATTGCTGTGAGCGCGGGTTGGGCCCACCGGCAGACGGGCCAAGGCTTGAAGTATTGGCTATCTATCTCCCATCGATGCCCTAGATCTTCCCAAAACGCCGCGACGGATGCGTCCTCTATGGTTTCTGCCGGTGCCCCAGTCATACCTTCTTTTGCCATTAGCAAAGCATTCAAGCCCACGAATGCCCCAGAGCCATGGCCATCGCGCAGCATCGTCGGCGATTGCACAACGCGCATCATCGGGCAACGAGCACTGAAATATTCTGCGATCCCTAACGCGTGCCGAAGCGTTGATTCGTCGAAATCTAGCAGTCTGGCCCCAGCACATACGACGCCGATTGCCGAGAATGCTCCCGAAGCGTGATAGGTGGGTGATGTAGCCATTAGAGCCACACCGGCGCGTAAAGCGGTCTCGTAGCCAATACACAAAGCCGTCAACAATTCGAAACCGCTTATTGGCTTTCCTTGATGGGCCAATGCATCCGCCAGAGAGAGCAACGCGGGCACAACTGTTGCGCCAGCATGTCCCTTGGAGGTGAAATGGCCTTCATGCGCGTCTAGGCTATCGGCAGTGAATCCGCCCGCCCAGCTTGCTCCAAGAACGTTTACTCTGTGGCCGTCAAATATCAGTCGGCTGGTAAATTCACCGCCCGGGTAATGCGCCCGGGCGTATCGGCGGATTGCCTTACTCGTATCATTGCCAGTTGCGCCTGCCATGACACCAAGGATGTCCAACAGACTATTTTTAAGAATTTGTTGAGTCTTGGCTGGAGCTTGGTCAAAGTGAAAATCACGGCAGAACTGGAAAAGCGACATCCATAAGCTCCTTTGAATGATCTCGCTTGGCTAAACTTGGCCCGCGTCACCCTACGATGAGCGCGTCCGTGCAAATGAGCGAGCAACATTTTCTAGGTGCTATCGATAACTTTATGTGATGAGGCATAGAGGTTGGTGCCTAAGGCATGCCTCTGGACGTATGACGGCTATGACGAAAAAAAGCCTAGCGTCTCGGAAATTTGCCGAGCATCCATTCGCGAAATCTACGTAAGGCCTCATCGTTATCCGAGTTCTCTTTGCATGCAAGGTAGTGGCAGCTATTGCGCAGCTGCACTCGATCAGCAATGGGCCTGATGAGAAGACCTTTCTCGATCAGTCCGCTTACCAGATGATTCCAGCCCAATGCTATACCCTGATGAGTGAGTACCATACTAATGATCAAATTGTAGTCATTGGCATTGAAGATCGGTGGACTGCTAGGAGGACGGTCATCTAGGTCAACGGCCTGGAAGGCAAACCAGACGCCCCAATCGACGTGTTCGGCTACCTGCGAACGGCCATAAGGGCTCAGGTTGAGCAAAGCTGAATCACGAATCCCTTCCAGTGAGATGAGCTCAGGATGCTGCTCCAGAAAAGCCGGCGTGCAAACTGGATAAATCAGGTCATGGCACAAATGGTAGTTTTTGTACCCGTCGCGTATGCGCGCAATCTTGGTGATGAACGCGTCGGGCTGGACACCTGGTTCCATGGTTAGAAAATTCTGCGTGGTAATAAGATTAAGCTCGATACCTTCGCTTTGGGCAAAAAATTCCGGCAAATTGCTTGATAGCCATAGTGCAGAGAATGCGGGTGAGCAACAGATAGTCAGCACACGTTTCTCGGACTGGGCGCTGCGTATACGCTCTGCAGCCTGAGCGATATTAACGAACGACAGATGAGCGGCATCGAAAAATAAAGCCCCTGCTGGAGTCAGTTCCACCGCGCGGCCGACCCGCGTGAAAAGTGCTGCGCCGAGATGAACTTCAAGCTCCTTGATCTGACGGCTAATCGCTGCCTGCGAGACGCACAGAGCTTCAGCCGCACGGGTGAAGCTCTCGTACTTTGCAGCTGCTACAAATGCCTTGACTGCGCGTAATGACGGCATCTTGAGCAGAATTGCATCCGGGTCAACGTGCTTCGACATGCGAAACCTCCTGTCAGTGCCGCTGTGCTAGATCGCCGGCGAGGGTATAGGAACAGAGCCTCCGAGTGGCAGCTCGATGTCGTTTTCGATGCGCTTAAGTCGCTCGCTGGCACGCCGCAGCCTCTAGCCTGCCTGTAGCGCCAATCTATAACCCTACGTTATCCAATTATACCTGTAAATGTTGTTGGATCTGATGAGGTATTGGGCATAGATTGGAAAAACACCCTAATTCCTGGGGGTAAAAATAAAAAATCAAGGAAATCGTTGAGATGAAAAAATTTCAATACCACTGCCCATCACAAATAATTTCGCGCGTCTACGCGTCGCTTATTGCGATGTGCGCTGCTGCGAAGGAGGCAAGGTATGAATAACTCTGACGATATAATATCCGTCCAGAACGTGTACAAGGTTTTTGGAGCGCAACCAAACGTGGCCATGAACATGCTGCGTGATGGAGCCACAAAAGCCGAGGTATTTGAAACAACTGGACAAGTCATCGGCGTATTCAACGCAAGCTTCTCTGTCAAGCGTGGCGAAATCTTCGTAATCATGGGGCTTTCCGGGTCAGGAAAATCCACCATGGTGCGTCTCTTCAATCGATTGATAGAACCTACCTCCGGCTCTATTTTTCTGAACGGCAAAGAAATTACAGGTCTAGCTGATAAGGATCTGCTGCAGGTGCGCCGAAAAGATATGGGTATGGTTTTCCAGTCTTTCGCGCTTATGCCCCATATGAGCGTGATCGATAACGTAAGCTTTGGACTCGAAATCAGCGGTGTCAGCGAAAAAGAACGTTACAGCCGCTCAGTGATCGCGCTTCGGCAGGTCGGCTTGGCAGGCCAAGAATATAGCTACCCTCATCAATTGTCTGGTGGCATGCAGCAGCGCGTTGGTCTGGCCCGCGCATTGGCTAATGACCCTGCCATCCTTCTGATGGACGAAGCCTTCTCAGCGCTTGATCCCATGATTCGTAGCGAGATGCAGGGGGAGCTGATCAAGCTTCAGGCTGAGCAGAACCGTACGATCATTTTCATTTCGCACGACATCGAAGAAGCCGTTCGTATCGGTCACCGTATCGCAATCATGGAGGGTGGCCGTGTGGTTCAGATTGGAACGCCACGCGAATTGCTTTGCAATCCCGTGAACAAATACGTCAAGGATTTTTTCGAAGGTTTCGATACCAGTCGCATCCTGCGCGCCGGGGATATTGCGCAATTGGACTCGGGGATTGTTTTTGAGCCAGGCCGACATACGCCTATCAATGCTGACGCCTTATTAAAAGAGATTGTGTCCGTCGTTGCCACCTCGCAGACCCCTATACCCGTCGTGGATAGCAAGGGCATGTATAAAGGTACGATTTCGCAAGGTCATCTTCTAAGCTGCTTGAGCAGCCGCTAAATCTACGATCAGCTTCCGGGCCGTTTCTGAGGTGGGCTATGTCTGACTTTAATATTCTTGATCCTTTTAAAACTTTAAATGTGCCGCTTGGAACATGGATTGAAGGTGTTCTGAAATATCTCGTGCAAAATTTCCGTGATGTTTTCCGATCGATTCGGTGGCCTGTAGACCAGGTATTGGATGGCATTCAAGCCGGGTTGCTTTCGGCACCACCTACAGTGTTTATAATCTTAGCCGCCCTGATCAGTTGGCAGATCGGTGGTAAAAGAATTGCGATATTTACCTTCGCCACACTCACAGCTCTAGGCTTGATAGGTGTATGGAACGATGCAATGGTTACTCTGGCACTTGTACTGACGTCGCTTTTCTTCTGCGCCGTCATCGGGATTCCGTTGGGAATAATGAGCGCGCGGAGCGATCGGCTTGAAATGGTTATCCGGCCAGTGCTGGATGCCATGCAGACCTTGCCTGCCTTCGTATACCTCGTGCCAGTAGTGATGCTCTTCGGTATCGGCAACGTCCCCGGAGTGATTGTCACCATAATTTTTTCGGTGGCACCGTTAGTGCGCCTTACGAACCTAGGCATCCGCCAAGTACCCGAAGACAAGGTTGAAGCCGCTAGAGCGTTCGGTTGCACGGCCACGCAAATGCTCTTGAAAGTCCAACTGCCGCTCGCTGCACCAACGATGATGGCCGGTCTTAATCAGACTCTTATGCTCTCTCTCTCAATGGTGGTTGTCGCCTCCATGATCTCTGTGGGCGGTCTCGGTCTGATGGTGCTCAGTGGTATTGGCAGGCTTGACATGGGGCTTGCCAGTGTCGGCGGAGCGGGCTTGGTACTCCTGGCTGTTTTCCTTGATCGGCTAACGCAAGCGATGGGTGAGCGCAGTAAGGATCTTGCAACAGGTCAACGTTGGTACGAGACCGGCCCAATCGGCCTGGTAATGAAGCTCAAAAAGAAGAAGACAATAAAAAATGTAATAACACATTAAATTTCCTGCTCACCCAAAACAACCTTCAAGCGTGGTGACATATGAACCCTGCAAATTTAAAAAAAACCGTAGTTGCAAGTCTAGTAGCTTCGGTTCTTGGTACGGCGCTTACCTTTGGAGCGTTCGCTGCTGACGCCAACAAGCCTGGTGATGGTAAATCCATTACTCCTATTTTCCCATCTATCGCCGAAGAACGGTTTCGTGGTGAGGTTGCAATAGCAGGGTTGAAAGATCTCGGTTACGACGTGAAGCAACCAAAGGAGGTCGATTACCCGGCAATGTTCTTGGCACTGTCCTACGGTGATGCCGACTTTACCGTGCATGAATGGGGTGCGCTGCACGAGGGGTTTTATAACAAAGCCGGCGGCAACGATGTGATGGTGAAGGTCGGCGAAGTTATGAAAGGTGTCTTGCAGGGGTACATGATCGATAAGAAAACAGCAGATGCCTACAATATCAAGGATTTGTCAGATCTAAAAAAGCCTGATATCGCGAAGCTTTTCGACAGCAATGGCGATGGCAAGGCCGATCTCACTGGATGTAACCCCGGATGGGGATGTGAGGTCATGGTTGAGTACCATATGAAAGCCTATGGTCTTGAGCCTACAGTCGTTAACAATCGTGGCTCCTACTTTGCGCTCATGGCAGATACAATCTCGCGATACGAACAAGGTAAGCCGATCCTGTTTTTCACTTGGGTACCTCAATGGATCGCCGGTGTTCTAGTAGAAGGACGAGACGTGGTATGGCTTCCTGTGCCGTTTACATCTCTTCCTGACGGCAAAGAGCCCAAAGACACTTTCTACAATGGGAAAAATCTGGGCTTCCCGGTAGATACTGTCTACGCAGTGATGAATAAAGAATACTCTGAAGAGAACCCAGTCGCGACGAAGTTTTTGTCTGAGGTGCATATCACTACGGCAGATGAAAGTGCGCAGAACCTTCGCATGCAGAAGGGTGAAAAATCTTTAGCTGATATCAAGCGCCATGCGGCCGAGTGGATCAAAGCGCACCAGGCGGAGTATGACGGTTGGCTAGCAGATGCAAGAGCTGCTGCAAAGAAATGATAAATAGCATGATTAATTTGTTGGGTCGTGTCCTTGCTCGTGCCAGTGTTAGGGGTTAGATGATAGCCTCTATCACTTACATGGCAGTTATTGCAAGCTATCGCTGATACGTACGTGTTAACGGGCGCTTACAGCTGCACGCTTAACATATTATTAGCGCTGTTACCTGTCATCGGTTTATGTCTATGGCAGGCAACCTCAACTATTGATGGTCATGATCATGAAAGTTACTTCGCTGCCTGCGGATGATAAAAGCTGTGGATGGTTCCATCTGAGCTATCCACGCAAACCCGAACCTACTCACTCAGGGCATAGGAATGCTCACTGGGTCGTGGTGGGCGCGGGATTTACTGGCTTGGCGGCAGCGCGACAGTTAGCACTACGCTTTCCCGACGAAGAGATTGTGCTTGTTGAGGCTCAAGAGGTAGGTCTTGGCCCTTCTGGAAGGAATGCCGGCTTTGCCATCGATCTGCCTCATGATATTTCTGCGGAAGATTACATTGGCGATATTGAGCTCGCCAAAATCAGTCTTAAGCTGAACCTAGCAGGGCAATCCATCCTGAAGGATCTGGTAAGCCAGCACGCTATCGACTGTCAGTTGAAGGCGTGTGGGAAATACCAGGCTGCAGTCGAAGAACGTGGCATCTCAGTTTTGGAGGCTTATCGCAAGGGACTCGACAAGCTTGATCAGCCCTATCAAATGATTAGCGCCGATGAGCTACCTGATCATCTTGGGACACATTTCTATCGAAAGGCGCTTTACACCCCGGGTGCTGTATTGATCCAGCCCTCTGCTCTGGTGAAAGGTCTGGCAGACAGCCTTCCTTCGAATGTCACTCTCTATGAGCGTACGCCGATCACGGATGTTGAGTACGGCACCAAAACGGTTTTGAAGCATGCACATGGCAGTATCACTGCCGACAAACTGGTGTTGGCCAATAACTCGTTCGGTATGCGCTTCGGTTTCTTACAAGGTCGTATGCTGCCTATCTACACCTACGGCAGTATCACTCGGCAGCTTACTGAAGATGAGCAATCTGCCTTGGGCGGCAAACCCTTCTGGGGGGCCATCCCTGCGGATCCTTTCGGGACGACGGTAAGACGCACGCCTGACAACCGATTGCTCATTAGAAATAGCTTCAGCTTCAATCCTGATGGACGCAGCAACCAGAAGTTTAACGATCGCTTCGTGCGTCGTCACAAAGCGTCATTCGATGTTCGTTTCCCAATGCTTCCTGACGTGAACTTCGAATACACCTGGGGCGGAGCGTTGGCAATGTCGCGCAACCATAACGGTTTCTTTGGCGAACTGGCTCCCAATGTCTACGGTGCCTTGGGCTGTAATGGGTTAGGGGTTACGCGAGGCACTATCACAGGTACGCTTCTCGCGGACTGGTTAGCGGGCGATCAGGATCCTTTGATCGATTATCTTTTAGGGGCTCCACGCCCCAATACTAACCCACCTCAACCCTTCCTTTCTATGGGTGTAAATATGAACTTAAAGTGGGGGCAGTACCGCGCTGGACGTGAGAGCTGATAGCCGACTTTTGCCGTTAGCGAAAGTGTCAGGTCGTTGGCGGTGTGAGATTGCAAAGAGATCCGTTGTAATGCGGTCTATCAGCGGATGAACTGGAGAAGGATAAGCACGGAATGAAAGATAGTATTGTTTCGATTGAAGACGTACCCCTTAGTGGGTTTCATCGACTCCTGACGATTAGATCAGCAGGTGGATCCTTCGTAGACGGATACGTCTTAAGCATTATTGGCGTCGCGTTGGTGCATATGTCCACCTCGTTGGCTCTAGACGATTTTTGGGAAGGGATGATTGCGGCTTCCGCGTTGATCGGCATCTTCTTTGGTGGCTTTCTGGGAGTATGGTTGACTGATGTATTAGGGAGAAAACGTCTCCTGTTTTTTGGGCCGACTTTATTTGTAGTCGCTTCATTGGCACAGTGTTGGGTAGATTCGGCACCGGTGCTATTTTTTCTCAGACTGGTTCTTGGGGTGGCTGTGGGTATCGAATACCCGGTTGCTACATCATTGCTCGTTGAATTTTTGCCTAAAAAATATCGTGGCCCGAGGCTGGCAATGCTTACCATTCTGTGGTTCGCAGGGGCTGCAAGCGCCTACATTGTGGGGGAAGTCGCTTTCAGGATATGGGGCTCTGACATATGGCGCCTGGTGCTTGCGAGCGCGGCGGTGATTGGAGCGCTTTTGTTCCTGATTCGCTTAGGCACCCCTGAGTCGCCTCGCTGGTTGCTCAGTAAGGGGCGAGACGCAGAGGCGGAGGCTGTGATCAAGAAAGTCTACGGAGTTAACTTTTCTCTGGCCAACCTACCGGAGCAATGTCAGGGCGAGAAAATAACAATCTGGAACCTATTGCACTCTGGGTATGGGAAGCGAATGCTTTTTGTCATCGTTTTCTGGACTTGCTCGGTCGTGCCGTTATTCGCGGTGTATGCATTCGCACCGAAGGTACTTGCAGCGCTTAACTTGAAAGGTGATATGGCATCGTTAGGATCCATAGCAATCACTTTGTTCTTTGTTGTAGGATGTTTCATCTCTGCCCAGATAATTAATTTGGTTGGTCGAAGGAACCTACTGATCTATAGCTCTCTTTGTTCTGTCCTCGCTTTGTTAGGGCTTGGATGGAGTCATACTGGATCAGGTTTTCTTATACTGTTTTTCTTCGCCATTTATGCATTGTTTATTGGAGGCGCTCAGGTACTCACGCTTGTTTATCCAAATTAATTATTTCCAACAGAGATCAGGGCGCTTGCTGTAGGGATAGGCACATCGCTATCTCGCATAGGAGCAGCAATTGGGACATACCTCGTTCCACTGTCGCTGAGCTCTCTTGGTATTGCCCAAACGATGTATGTAGCTGCAGGTGTAACGCTTGTCGGATTGGTCTTGGCATGTGTTCTTGCACCTGAAACTCGCTCGTTAAGCCTGCAGCAGGCGGCGTCACTAAATTAACCGGCAGCCGATT
Source organism: Pseudomonas rhizosphaerae (assembly GCF_000761155.1). NCBI lineage: Bacteria > Pseudomonadati > Pseudomonadota > Gammaproteobacteria > Pseudomonadales > Pseudomonadaceae > Pseudomonas > Pseudomonas rhizosphaerae. The sequence goes on from NZ_CP009533.1 coordinate 1,579,058, forward strand.
CAGCTAAGCCGTATGGGATCTTAAATTGACCATTGGAGGCTACACCATGAACTTTGACGGCATCTTCACACCCGCCATCACTCCGTTGACGTCGGACGGTAAAATCGATCATCTCGCATTTGTCGAAGTGCTCGAATACCTCATCGATTCAAAGGTGCATGGGGTCATCATTGGCGGCTCCACGGGCGAATATTATGCTCACTCGTCTGAAGAACGTATTGAGCTGGCCAAACGAGCGAAAGCCGTTATTGGCAATCGTTTGCCCCTGGTGATCGGTACGGGCGCGATTCGTACTGAAGACTCAGTGCATTTCGCCCAAGGTGCTCGGGAAATAAAAGCTGACGCGATTTTGGTAGGTTCGCCGCCTTACGCACTTCCGACCCAGAACGAAATTGCAGCCCATGTGCTAGCCGTCGATCAAGCCGCCGGCCTGCCTATCATGCTTTATAACTATCCCGCACGAATGGGCGTAGCGATGGGTGACGATTTTTTCGACGCGGTAGCCGGCTGCAAAAACATTGTCGCGATCAAAGAAAGCTCTGGCGAAATGGCGCGGCTACACCGCTTGGCCACAGCTCATCCCTCTATCCAGATTTCCTGCGGCTGGGATGACCAAGCACTCGAATTTTTCGCTTGGGGCGCCCGCAGTTGGGTCTGTGCTGGATCCAATTTTATTCCTCGTGAGCATGTGGCGCTTTATGAAGCCTGCGTCCTTGAGAAAAACTTTGAAAAAGGTCGACGCATCATGGGCGCGATATTGCCGCTCATGGATTTCCTCGAAACAGGCAAATTCGTGCAGTCCATTAAGTATGGAAGCGAGCTGAGTGGCCTTCACCCTGGCGGTGTCCGCGCCCCACTCAAAGGGTTGGAAGAATCTGAGAAGGCTGAACTCAAGGCGGTCGTGGCAACCCTTAAACAGAACGTAGCGAAAATTACTGGGGAGATGTGAAATGACAGAGTTGCTTAGCAAAGAAGCGTATCTAGAACTGGCGGGTAAGCTCAAATACCGCACCCAGGCATTCATTGACGGCAAATTCTGCAGTGCGAAATCTGGCAAAACATTCGCTACTGCCAATCCGGCAACCGGTGAGCATCTCGCTGATATAGCCGCATGCGATACCCAAGACGTTGACTTAGCAGTATCCAGTGCAAAAGCTGCTTTCGAGGATGGCCGTTGGAGTTCTCTATCTCCAGCCTCTCGGAAATCGGTGTTGCTTGGGTTTGCCCAGTTGCTGGAAGACAATGCCCATGAGTTGGCAGTGTTGGAAAGCCTGGACAGCGGCAAACCTATCCGGGAATGTCAGAACACTGACATTCCCGAGACCATCAATACCATTCGGTGGCACGCTGAGCTGGGCGACAAAATCTACGATGCAACGGCACCCGTGGGCTCTGGCGCCGTAACAATGGTTGTACGAGAGCCCATTGGTGTCGTAGGCCTCGTGTTGCCGTGGAACTTCCCTCTACTCATGCTTGCATGGAAAATCGGCCCCGCACTTGCCGCTGGGTGTTCGCTTGTCGTTAAACCTGCCGCAGAGACGACGCTGAGCACTCTACGGGTGGCTGAACTAGCCTATAAGGCCGGTATCCCTGCGGGCGTGCTCAACATCGTCCCTGGCAGCGGCAAGGAGGCTGGTGAACCGATAGGCCGCCATCCAGACATTGCCATGATCAGCTTTACTGGCTCAACAGACACGGGCCGCCGTTTCCTCAAATACTCAAGCGAATCCAACCTAAAACGGGTTGTTCTTGAGTGCGGAGGGAAGAATCCAGCGGTTGTGATGGACGACGTGGAAGACGTAGATCAGGTGGCGCAGCACGTAGTGAATGGCGCTTTCTGGAATATGGGTGAGAACTGCTCGGCCTCCTCACGCCTAATTGTTCACAAGGACATCAAGGATGAGCTTATCAAGCGCATGGGCGTCCATTTGCGTGACTGGCAAATGGGTGATCCGCTCGATCCAGACAACCGTCTAGGATCCATGATCAGCAAGGCTCATTTCGAGAAAGTTCGATCCTATATTGACCAGGCTACTGACGAAAAACTTGAGTTTCTGGTAGGTGGCGGTGTTGGCGATTCTATGTTCGTCTCCCCTACGATCATCAATGATGTAAAGCGTGACAGCAGGCTCTTTCAAGAAGAGATCTTTGGCCCTGTGCTGACGGTCACAACGTTTGAAAGCGTTGACGAAGCGATCGAGTTGGCCAATGACACTGCCTACGGTTTAGCAGCGTCCGCTTACACGGGAAACCTGCGCAATGCGCTAAAACTGTCGCGTGGTATTCGTGCAGGCATCGTCACCGTGAACTGCTTTGGTGAGGGTGACGCGTCGACGCCATTTGGGGGCTACAAGGAGTCGGGTTTCGGCGGGCGAGACAAATCGATTTGGGCGCACGATCAGTACACTGAAATTAAGACCATCTGGATTGATGCTTCGTAACGGACGCAGCTAAGCTGCTCCCTGCCACCACCGCGCCAGGTGGTAGGGCGCTTAGCGGACAAATGGTCTGACGGTCAATTTAAGATGAGGGCATTCCATTGGTAGAACGGCGTATTTTCAGCAGCACCAACAGAGGCAAAAATCTAAGGTACCTTGATGACGTAGGAATTAAAGACCTACCTAACCTGAAGGTAGGATTTCTATTGCTCGAAAACTTCTCACTCCCTTCTTTCACACAAGCGCTTGACACGTTGGTGACAGCGAATCTTATCCGCTCGAATTTGTATGAGTCGTCTACTTTTTCTATCGATGGCAAAGAGGTAATGAGTGATTTAGGCATCGTGATCAAACCCGATAATATTCTTTCAAGTTCCTCCCTGGATGCTTGCGCTCTTTTCGTTGTGTGTGGGGGGCTGCGCACTCCTCTGCGGGAAAGCCCTACAATGAAGGCTCTGTTGTTGAAAGCATCAGATAGAGACATCGCGCTGGGCGGTCTATGGAGTGGCGCTTGGTTTCTAGCCACAGCAGGCCTACTGGATGCTTACCAATGCGCTATCCATCCTGAACACCGCTTAGCGCTGGCTGAAGCAGCGCCGCTTAGCTCGGTCACCAGTGAAAGTCATGTAGTGGATCGCAATCGCTATACAGCCGCAAGCCCGCATGGCGCTTTCCACATGATTCTTGACTGGGTAGGAAGGTCGCATGGTGCAGTCTTGGTGGAGGGCATTTCAGGCTTACTAGCGTTCGAGGCTTCTCGCTATCGCAGGTCAAATGCAACGCAACGCCCAAATATGACTGTACCGCTTAGGGAAGTGGTTAAGCTGATGGAGACCAACCTTGAGGAGCCATTGCAACTGGATCAAATCGCTCTGTATGTTGGTAAATCCCGCAGGCAGATCGAAAGAATGTTCAACACGCAGCTCAACACGACGCCATCGAAATATTATCTGGAGCTTCGAGTAACGGAGGGCCGTCGCTTACTCCAGCATTCGACGCTATCTATCGTCCAGGTCGCAGTCACATGTGGGTTTGTCTCTCCCAGTCATTTTAGCAAATGCTACACAGGATATTTTGGGCATTCACCTTCGAAAGAGTTGCGGCTGGAGGTCTGAGTCATTCGTAAAGTAGTATCTGATAGATTATTCCGTCCCGGAGCACTTGCACTGAAATCAGTCGATGGCCAGTGCATACTAAAATATCGTTCCCAAGAAAACTAGTTTTGGCAAACCGAGATAATTTAGGCGATCCCATGCCGTATCAACTATCCTCGGTCTCTCTTCTGATCGTGCTTCCAACAATCCATCATCAGTTATAACTTTCTTCACCGACACATCCCTTTTTAAAGTCACCATTGTGTCGTTAAGACGTAAAGCTTATTTAGAGTTCAGGGGGTACCGTACGCCTTCGGGTAGCTGCCCAGCAAATCAGCGATCCGACAGTCACGAACATGGCGCCCTGCCAAAATTGCGTTGTCACCACTGCACCGAGCCATGCTGCAGCAAAGGCTGAAGAAAGCACTGGTGCAAAATAGGAAACGGTTGCTAGCAACGTCAGGTTCCCGCGTAGGATTCCAACATTCCAGAGTGCGTAGCCGCCTGCCATCGATGTAGCTGCCGCGATTAGCTCTATAGTATTTCTGACAGTAAACAGTCCGATTTGCTGATCGCTAAACGCGTACTTTATCCATAGGGCGATTGCCGTAAGTGTAAAGAAAAAAGCAACCCCATTCTGACCACCAGCGTAACGTCTGGTCACGTTGCAATACAGCGCGAAAATAAGCGCTCCGCTAAGTGAAAGGCTATAGCTAAGCGGATTTGAAGAAATGCGTTCAGCAATTTTCGATACTGCCAACCCGTCTCCGCTTACTACCCACAAGATTCCGAAAAGAGCACATGCTGATCCGGGCACGATGATCCAGCGAGCTTTTTGTCCATTCATTGCTATGGCAAGCATCACTGTGAGGCACGGCCATAGGTAGTTTACGACGCCGAGCTCAATGGCCTGAGCGTTGTCTTGGGCGTAACCCAACGAAAGCGATAAGCAGATCTCATAAGCTACGAACAAAGCGCTTCCTACTATCAGATAGGAGCGTGGCCATTGGCGGATGTGCGGTCGGCCTAGAAAGATGACCAGGAGAAATGCACCTAGGGTATACATGAGCGCAGCGCCGCCAAGGGGGCTAAAAAGCTGGCTTAAACTACGGATTAGCCCAGGAGCTGCACACCAGAGGGCAATGGCAAATAGTCCGCAGACCGTTGCCTTGGCTTCACTGTTCAATATCACCTCTACGACGAGGGTGTCCACGCGAATTGCGATGTTCGATCCCCACGCTACGATTGACGGTACCGCTCTTTTGTACCTGGAGATTGCTTATTAACGACAGAAGCTTGCCTGTCATGGCTGGAGGCCGTGAAATGCAAGCGTTTGATGAGTGCATTCGCAATGTATTGCCGAAAATATGTCATTAGATGAATGAGCAGCGGCGCTGGTAGGAGGCGCTAGCTTGGGGTCTCCAACGCCACAATTAGAATCAGTTCCGCTGCCTCGATCACACCTCATAGCGCTGTTCTTTTGAAGGCGGATAGCCAAAAAAGCTTCGATAGGACTTGCTAAAGTGTGGGCTGGAAACGAAACCACATGCGATAGCGACCTCAGTAATCGGCATGTTTGAGTTCTGAATAAGGCGGCGCGCTTCGGTTATTCGCAGACGCAAATAATATCGCTGTGGTGTGGTGCACAGCTGCTCACGGAACATCCGCTGGATCTGCCGTCTCGAGAGTTGAACACACTCTGCCAGCTGCTCGGGATCTAGAGATTCCTCTAGGTTTGCCTGCATCAGATGAATGATCTCGCGCAAGGGCGCAGTCAAATTCTGCTGGCCACCCGTATCAGGCTTGCGTGAACGAGGTGGATCATAATTGAGTAGCTCAGCGATAGCGTCAGCCAGTTCTTGCCCACACTGCTTTTTGAGCCAGTCCACCATGACGTGGTAAGCGCCAATAGGCGTGGCTGCGGTGAGCCTGTCACGGTCAATAACAGCTGTGTCGGAAGTCACGCTCGCGTATGGAGAGCGCTCGGACAATGCAGAGCGTTGTTCCGGATGAATAGCGCATCGGTATCCATCAAGCAGCCCGGCCTTTCCCAAATACCATGCCCCATTCCAAAGCCCCCCAAGGGCGATCGGCGTCTTGGAAAGCTTCTTCAGGAGGACTGTAAGCCAAGGCGGCGCTATCCTCGTCGTACGAAGACCTCCGCAAATGATCATCAAGTCCAGTTCCGCTATTCGTACGTCCGTAAGCGGAGTGTCCGGCCGAATCGAAATGGCTAGGTCGCTGACGACCTCAGCGCTATTACCCGAAAAAGTTCGGATTTTTACCGCGCCGGGGCTGATTATGTTGGCGGTGGACAGTACAGCTAAGGCCTGTGTAAAGCAGGGCAGAGAAAACCCATCAAGCAATAAAAAACCGATAACTGACGTTTTTTGGTTCGCGCGCTGGGGGGGAGAGCACTGCCGAGCATGCGGCCCTGCTGAGAGCACCGATTGTTTTGCTGTTTCTGTCAACATGGACATACCTTATTGACCAAGCTAGAGCAAATGCAGGCGATTCCAATTGATCCGACTCTGCAATGCTGGTCAGCCCCGTTGGCTGCACGATTCCTACTGGTGCGTTCAGTCTACGGGCAAGGCGGTAACTCAGAAATCTACATTTTTGAAAGGCTTACGATGACGTGCGGTTATCAGCCGCTCCTAAGAAAGCTAGATGAGAAGCTTGCTACGATGCCAGTCGTCCTGTCTCGGTACCCCTTCAACCACAGACGCAGGCCAGCTCTTGGATGTCTGAGATTGGTCGACGTCAGCATCATGGTGGCTATCGCGCTAGCACCGCATCTAGCCTTCCTAATCATCTACGCATGGGCTGATTTTGAACGGATTAGTCGCGGTAGGTAAGAGGCGGATACGGAACCAAACAGCTTTCAAATCCAACGCAGGAATTCCCATAGTCATACGCAATCAAAGGGGGGTTGTACAGGTCGAAAGGATTCGATATGTCTAGCCTCGCAGAATACCGCCGACTCGAACAGTAAATTGCCGAGCAGCGTTCCAAGCTTGAAAAGCTTCAAGGGGACGAAGGATGGCGTTCCATTTGAAGATACCCAATATCCAGTTGAGTCGATTGCCGAGCTCTCAAGGCAAGGGATTCCTGACCTCGTGGCATTACTTTCATCACCCAATCCCACTATTTCAGCGCTTTCGATTCTATCGGCTCAGCTTGATGGGGCCGTTTTGATGGGGCACTCTCAAGCAGGTGCATTCCCACTGGGCACGGCACTGCTCAAGCCTGACATGGTGAGGGCGATGATGTTGATCGAACCCGGAAGCTGTTCACCAGACACTTGGACTGATGAGCAGATTGCTGTGTTTGCCAAAATTCCATTGCTGGTGGTTGATGGCGACCATCTTGACGCTCCTACCTACCTGCCAGTGGGAACACCTGGATGGCAAGCTCGGTTTGACGGATGCGAGCGTTTCATTGCCCGCGTGCGAAAAGCTAACGGGCAGGCGGATATGCTTCATCCCCCGAGACTAGGTATCCATGGGAACAGCCATATGATCATGCAGGATAAAAAAAATCTTCAAATCGCAGACTTGATCACTAAATGGCTGGATGCACAGACGAACGAAATGCTTCATAAGCAAACATCATTACTCAGATAACTGATCAGTGCCCCGGCTCTGACAACGCTTATTGCGCGAATGAACGAGGTTCTGGTCGGTATTCTCGAGGAGCAAACTGCAGAGCTCAATGAGCTCAGTCAGTTTCTGTCAAAAAGCCAGTAGCGCAATCCAAGTTATCTACTTCAAAGAGTGCGAGCGCATGGCGGCCTCGCGCTCGTTTACCTGCAATTACCCGCTTTCCTAAATCCAGCTGCTTCAGCTTCTGCCTCTGAGCCAAACTTCATCTGGTTTTTAGCCGCCACTTTATCGTAGCTAGGACACCCAGTCGGGAGGTGATACACGTGGCTATTTGTGTTTCCAATGATTACCCCTGCCGAGGCAGTACTGATAACCTGGGGAGCTGGCAGAGATTTCGCTACCTTGGGTGGAATAGGACTCACGATCCCATCCGCAGCAGGCTTGTATCCCGGCGTCCATGAACGCTTGCCGGTTACAAACAGATTCTCATGGCCCATGATCGCTGCAATACGCTTGTTCCGTTCAGACTCCCAAGATGTCACTGGGAACTGTTTGTCCCAAGCCATGAGGAGCTGTTGCTGCTGCCTCGACATGCTCAGGTTGTACCGGTCGAACATGTAGAAGCTCGTCCGGGCGACAAGACCTTTCATCTCATCACGCGGTTCTGCTGCGCGCTGCTCGAAATCTACTTTGGTCTTACATTGGCCATACTGTGGAGCCACCCCTGGGGCCATGCCGTAGTTGAAATTGCTTCGGTCTCCGTTTACCTCGCCAACCGATGGATAGAGGTTGAACAGGTCAGCTTCCATAGCGCGAAATACCGGGTCGTCGTCGACGCAGTGTTTCCGGCCACCGTGCTGCCAGCACTGGCGTTGATGCCCGAACGTCCATGCTGGAACGATATGCTCCCACTCTGTACGCTCGGCACGTGTCTCCTGTTTTCTAGCCTGGAGGCCACAAGACTCTGCATCAATGCGACCTCCTGACTTACCTACCCATTTCCATTTGCAGCCGCAGTAGAGTTCGCCCATGTTGCTACTAGCTTGGTCGAGGTACACCTTCTGTTTAGCGACGACTTTGGCTTCAGTGAATGTGCTGGGCGGTATGGCTAAAGCGGGCGCAATCGCTGATAGGGAAAGGGCTAAGCAGAGCAGTATTCTTTTCATGACACATACGATGACAAAAATGAGTAGGCATTTTACGGGCACGCGCGTCGTTGCCAATGGCTAATGTTGTCTATCGCACCCATTCCGCAGGCGCCGACTCTGCCCCTGACGGTATGGCCGGATTTTGTGCCATTCAGAGCTGCCAAGCCTGAGTCGAGCGAAGACACTGGTAGCTTCGACGTTAGGCTGCAAAATTCGCATGGTGGGCGCACACCAATGCGCATAGCCAATTCGAAAGGAGCCCATATGTCTCGTCTCACAGAATACCGCCGGCTCGAACAGCAGAGCACCGAGCAGCGTTCCAGGCTCGATGAGCTTCGAAGTGATCCAACGGTTGAGAAAGAGATGGAGTTTGAGGGCAAACTGCATGAGCTGCTTTATCCGCATGGCAAGGGGCTGGATGACATGGTCGACCGGCTTGATCCTAGGTTCTCAAGGGTACAAGGAGGGCAAGTGGCGGTGCCTGCTAAACGCTCTAGGCAGGCTAGGAGGGTGAAAGTTTATCGCAATCCGCTGACAGGCGAGATCGTGGAGTCGAAGGGCGGAAACAATCGGCTTCTTGCTGCTTGGAAGGCGCAGTTTGGCCATGAGGAGCTTGAGTCCTGGGTGAAGTGGCTAAGCCAATTGATGCGGTTGAGAAGCGTTTGCCGATACCCTGTGGGCCAAGGGTTACGTCACCTGTAATATTCACCGGCCTCCGACCAGATGTTTTATCGAGTCCGAGGCTGTGAGCTCGATGGAGGAAGGCATACCCCATACTCGATCAATTCTAAGGTGCATGATACGTAGTATGTCGGGGCCTTTGTCGAACAGTTCAGCACCTCTCTGAGAGATATTATCTGCGCCACGGTTTATCAGCTTAATACTGAATCAACTGCCAGGCGCCGTCCTTTCAGCTGCATAGAGTCGCTCTTCTAAGCCGCGAATGTATTCGCGAAGAAGCTTGAGCTCTCCAGCTACCTGCTCCTCCGAACTAAATTTTTGCCGGAACAACAGGTCTTCAAGTGTATTCTTGGTTTGTTCTAGATCATCTTTGATCGTTTGGAACGATTCATGTGAGTCAGGGGTCGTCAGCAATTTGTATTGCTCGTCGACATACGTCCAAATAGATTTTGGTCGTAAATGACCGGTTTTCGCTATTACAGTCCGAGCAACGGATTCTTTAAGCGATGATGAGAGTTCTCCCATGAGTTCGGGGTTCTTTCTGAATCGCAGCAGTAGCTCAGATTTGACCTCTCGGCTTACAAATCTATGACGAAACATAGATAAACAGACCTTCCTATCACTAAGGCCTGCATCGTCACATAGCCTGTCAAATTCTTTGGTTAAAGATGCTTTGTTTAATGGCGAACCATTTTTTCCTAAAAGTGTGGCGCTGGTTCGCAGAGTTGATCTGTTGATGGTAGTTATGTGACTGACAAACTCTGCCCTATCATCGAAGTAGGATTGTAGGCTTATTGCTAAGCCCATGTTTATCTTTAGTCTACGTATTGCTTTGGATGCTCTAGTCTTTTTTGTGGGTAAGCAAACAGTGAGGGTAGATATGATATTGGAGTTCTCATCGATCGGCATTTCCTGCAGCTCTTCTGGGCGCAGACCGAAGTTTGTCATCATGTTTATAGTAAACATTCTTCTGCTATATAGGTACTTGAGAGTATTTATTATGTGTAGATTTAACCGCTTGCCGGGCGTCTCTCTGGAAATAGCTTTATGATAGCGTTGGTAAACAACGGTGCGTAATTTTGCTATATGTTTTTCAGGCATCGGGAACTTATCATTAATTGCGGTTGTTGGTTGAACAAGATCTGCGTGCCATAGATATAATGTGTTATGGTATGTATGCCGCCACTCTATAGTTAGTCGAGGTTGTTCGATAGAAGTCCCTATTATGGGAAGGTGGTCGTGGGGGGGGTGATTTTGCTGAACCCATAGCAAAAACCTTAGACATGTATGCTGGATAGACAAGACTTGCGAGCCGGCGCGGGCACGAGTAGGAATTTGAGATCTACCCACCTTTAATTCATTCTGCAAATCGTTTTTAAAAATTGTAAAGTATGAGTCGCTGAATTCGTAAAATGAGATATTTCGTGTAAAGCAGAAGCGAATAAAATGGGTGATCAAGACTGCGTTGGTCTTGGCTGACTCTTTCCCGGTTGAGGTGGAAGCTATTTCCATAAGCCATAAATTTACTAAATGACAGGGCGTACCATTTGGCCAGTACATTAGCGGGAGTAGTCTATAGTTCGCGTAGGTTACATAGTGGTGTTGAGTGCGTGTAAGGGGTGATGCTCCGCTGGGCAGTTTCTTATCGGTAAGTAGTCTATATAACTGCGCCATTACTGTTTCCCTCCCTGAATAACCTGCAAGGCCGCACCCTCACGCGCTCCATGGGATGTGATATGGGAATATTTAGCATGACTGATAGAGATGAAATTATTGATTTTAGCTTGAAAGAGATTTGGTAGTGACGGTTCTCTCACCAGAGCTCTCAGGAATTCATACGCCTCTATATAAGCCATACTGCATAAATGTGCCTCGAGCAAAGCCAAGTTTTCAAGGTTTTCTAAATTCTTTTCCCCCTCAATAAGCCTCTGTTTTACTAAGGTTTCTTGATGCGCTTGGGTACGAAGCTCCTTGATATACTCCCAAGTATTAGCATGGTGATGAGGTGTCGCAATGCTTCTGTTTTTGACTGCGTATGCCTTTATTGTATTGTAGGCTTTCTGCGTAAACAGCCCTTTAATTTCTGCCGCCAGAAAACCCCGCAGATCGGAAAGGGCGGCTATATCCGTCTCGGTAGCTAAGATCTCATGCAGTATTATTTTACGAAGCCAGTCTATTCGGGCTTCAATATTTTGCTCAGTCGAATTCATTATCACGTGCTCCTTCAAATTTTATTGCGAATTCCATGGTTGTCAGAACACCATCTGTACCAGATATTTCAACTGTATATACGGTGCTTTTATATTTCCCGGCCTGTTGCAAGTGGTTGATAAACTTAATGAAGTTATCATGGCTCAAAGCTTGAATGGAATGTGTGTTGAAGTGAGTACAAATGTGACTATACAATGCAGCAAGGCCATCGTGACCCTCCGAGGGGATATGACCAAGTTCCAACGCGAGGAGTCTGTCACTAACGCACTGGCTTTCGTATTTTACGCTCTCGGGGTCGTCATGGGAAAAAGATGTGTACGCATCTATGTGCCCTTCGTGAATATGGCCTGCTCCATAGCCTAGCGTACGCCGGAGCGCGCCGTCATGGTGCTTGTACATCACAAGCAAGAAGAACTTACGCATTTGATGAATACGAATTTTCGAAGGCCGGCCATCCGCACCTGTTGGTAGAGCTATTAGTTCACAGAATGTATCGATGGCGGCATTCAACGTCTCACCAAGAACTTTGCCTGTTGGGGCTGAAAGGTATCGTTTTGGAATATAGAATAAACGGTCAATGACGGGGCCGTTTTTATCTCCGTATATTGCTCTAAGCTTTGCGGACAAAACTTGCAATAACTGGATCGCTCGGGCTACTAAGGAAGGAATAGGTCGCCTGATTACCTGCCGTTGCCCCTGAACGCCACTCTTCTCCAATTCGTGGATTAATAGAGCTCCACCATTTTCAAACTCCCAATCAAGGCATTCGAGATTGACTCGGTGCAGTTCACCATCGCGAATAGGCTTGCACATGCCGATCAAAAGAGCGCAAGCACCGTAAAAAGCTTCGTGGAGAGTTTGGAAAGTTATCTCACCCTTGGGGGCCGGAGAGCGGCTATTGGCTGTGAATGACGTGACATTGTATCGAATAAACAATGGAACGCCGCCAAACTGCTCGTCGGAACACCATTCCAACCTTTTGCGTTGGAAGAAGTCTTTCATTGAAGAGCTACGCTTTGGTTTACTATATGAACCTAAATACGTAAATTCGTCGGCAAACGCACCTGCTGCTGTTACTATTTGTTCGCCATAACATATGATCATCTCGGCTGCTTTATTAATGGCGCCGAGACCAACCTCCATTGGAAGAAGCATTGTATGTCCATCGAGCCCGAGCGTGTCTAGATGCTTCTCTTTAAAAGCAGAGTCTGAAATGTATGGGAGGTCACTCACCAGGTTATGTGCAGACATTAAGATTCGGATTTCTTTTTGATGCGTATACATCGTTTTCCTGACAATCGTAGATAAGGGGCCGATGCGGCGTTTATCTTTATGTATCAGGTTAACTGCTTCTGGAGAAGAGAGTTTATACTGGATATCGAACTGATTGAGAACATTTGCTATAATAGGATATCGATCGAATAGCTGCGATGAGCAGCCCAGCATTTTCTCCAGGTATTTACGAGATACTACTTTGCACTTTAGCCTTTTGGCGTGAATATAAGCTCCTTGCTTATGCAGCCAACATGCAGAGCTTTGAATAAAACCCTCATTCAAGCAGTTCTTGTTGGCAATAATTTCTGACAGTGGCAACGAGGTTAATGTTTTTTCGTGAAGTATCGCCAGAAATCTGTCTTCTAGCTTTAGTGTGTTTGCAATTCCCCCATTGGCAAACTCGTGAAAGTAAGCTTTGAGGTGATCATCGGTGAGTAGCTTAAATCCAAATTGTTGAGTCTGGAAAACCTCAGTGTGAAGCACCATCCACCTTGCTAGATTTACAGAGGTGTCAACGACTCTTAACCATTGTTTGTGCCAGCCGTGAAAGTGTTGAAGGTTGCCCATCCGCAAGTGGAATACTGCTTTTTGAATTGGCTCTAATAATAGTGAATTTTGAGCATCGGTTAATAAGCTGCCGTCTGGCAGGTAGTCGTCGAACTTTATAGTGAACACCGAACCTAATTCGTAGTCATCTATGACAAGCCACTGCTCGCTCCCGATGCCGCCGGCTTTTAACCAGTCAGCCTCATACTGGTCGTTCTGAACATGAATGAGTTTCCTCGCCTTATTAACTAAATTTTCGACTTGCACCTCTTCGCTGATGTGACGCGAATTTCGTCTGCGCATCTATAGTCTCCTGATCAGCTGTGCTTTTATCGGGCCAGCTGCACATTAACAAATAGTGAGTTATAGTATTCGATTTCGCCAAGCGCGATCTGGTGTGCTTCTTTCAATTCATCCCAGTCGCCGCCACAGAAGCTGTGAGAAATTTGAAAGTCAGATTCACTAGCGTTGTCTATGTCAAGTTCGGCTGCCAATCTAGAGAGACGTGCGATGTTACATACGGCTTGATGACTAAGCTGAGTCTCTGGATGGATCTTCAGCTGTTCTTCTGATGGCATATTGGCAACTTGAGATTCATAGGCATACAATGCAGCTAGTATCTCACTGTTTATGTGAAAGTGAAGATCACCGCTTTTCGGGGGTAGAACGGTAGAAAGGTTGTTAGCATTCGACAGTCGACGGCGAGCAACAACAGCAAATGGATCATTCCCAATAGCCTCAGAAAGAACTCTCACGATAAAGCGGTGGAGTTGTTCCGGGGTTGTAAAATCTGTTGCGGCCAGAGCCCATGGATGTCCATGCGTGGCGACTACAATAGCTTTCTGTGCCAGGATGCGTAGAGTTCTGTTAGCAAAGCGATTAACCAGCCACTTGGGAATATAGTTAGACTCTGTTACTGCAATGCTATTTCCTAAAACGAGGGAAGTCACCGCGAGACTACCTGTTCGCAGGAATGTGATGATTCCCTGCGTTGCTCTGAGCACTCTGGGTGATAAATCGAGTTCACCTCTGATGGAAGTGAGATCGCCAGCAAGTCGAGTCTTGAGTGAATTTTTGTCTTCGTTGTTGTTGCTTATCTGGCTAGCCCTGCTTGCAGGCCCCCGTGACGAAAAATAGATGAATAGCCGCGTCCAGTCCGAACGTTTATCGCTCTTTAGAAGCTGTCTGACGTTTGCGGTGCATTCAATTACCTTTGCAAGAATATCCCTACTTATTTTGTTCAAGTACGCGACCTTTCGACTCCCTGCCCTAGGTTTTGAAACCGAGAATCTCACTAATCCTTCTTCAGTATCCACCTGGACATAGCAATCACCGTTTTCCATATACAGATCTGCTACAGCGATGGACTCAGGGGTGAAGACAGGATTGTTAATGACAAGTACGGCTATCGCTGCGTTGCAATCTACTACACTTAATAACCCAATCAGCCGGCTTGCGTATTCGTTTGAAACTTTAGCTTTCATATATTTACGGGGACAAATCGCTTTCAGCGCCTGGAATAGCTTATTCACTCTCCCAAGACCTAAGCCGGCTGAAGTTCTAAAAAACTCAGTTGCGCTAATTGCTGTAATCAGGCCTTTCTCAAATTTGTGCTTCAGTAGGGTCAAGAGCCACGGGATGACTAGTCGACGCGGCGACGAAGGCGCGCAGACGTGGATGCCGTCAGCAGTAATTCCGTTTGCTTCAATTATTTGGTCACGGCCGAGCGCTGGAACAGAGTCCATCAGAGCTTTGCCGATACTATGCGTTGTCAGCATTTCTTCCCAATAACCGTTTAAAGCATTGGATACAAGTGCAACACTAGTTTCAAGCTCCTGTTTGAATTGCGTTAAATACAAGTCATCCGGTTTGTCGAGATCCAGCTCAACCAGAAACTTTTTTGGCAATATTTCTTCAATCGCTGTAACTAGTGGGATTTTTTCACATTGATAGCCGAGAGGGGGAGAGGAGTTTTCATCAGTCCGAGAATTGCTTTTGGCATTTGGAATCCTTACTGCACGAGGGATTACTCCCATTCGTGAAAGTTCTTTGATTATTTGCGCGGCGGAATTCCAGTACGTCACCCGTGATTGGAGTTTTAGTTTTTTCGCTTGGATGGTTTTTTCAAAAAGTGTAACAATAATATTTTGCCAGCCGGGGACGTTGTTGTGCGCCGGCCATTTAGATGTATTTAGTTTTTCGAGAATCGTGCTTAGGCCTTTGAAGCATGCGTTGTAACTGTTTTTCGAGAGTCTTGAACACACCGCTATGGTGCTGTCAGCGAGCACCTGCAACTGAGGAGGGGTGAATTTTCCATAATGAGTGCAAGCGTAAGTCTGCGAGCCTTTTACCGCTAAGTCGGACTGCCACTCGAAAGTCAGGACTTTGTCTGTGATTCGACACGTTAGCATGCTGAAACGTCCTGTGAGTGGAATGCTCTGAAGGCTAGCTCACTGACTCGAGGTGTCAAATCTAGGTGTCAAAATAAATGCTATCCTTCTGATATACATACATAAAATCCAGTAATCCAGAACGCTGTCTAGAAAATATCAATGAGCAAGTCAGGTTGGCACTCGCGCACCATCTGCATGGCATCCACGCCATTGTCGCTTTCTCCGACAACGCAGTAGCCTTCGTTTTCCAGAATCATTCTGACAGCAAGCCGAATGAC
Organism: Pseudomonas rhizosphaerae; assembly: GCF_000761155.1. NCBI lineage: Bacteria > Pseudomonadati > Pseudomonadota > Gammaproteobacteria > Pseudomonadales > Pseudomonadaceae > Pseudomonas > Pseudomonas rhizosphaerae. The sequence continues at coordinate 1,594,727 of NZ_CP009533.1, forward strand.
AGGGTGATCATCGATAATGAATACATTACGCATGCAGCCTCTCCTGAACGATTCAGTAAAAGCGCGCACCTTAGCCCAGTTGCTTCGAAGGTCATACGAAAGGACATGGCAAAGTGTGATTCTAGGAAACTTCCTACACATTTAAGCGTAACGGAATACAAAAGAATACAAAGATAGTTTGATTCAAAAGAGTCAACTATCGTTTGTATTCGTTTGTTTCACCGCTTCAGGCTAGAACGAGTTGGAACGCCCGGTCATTTCTCCGGCCATTTCGGCGGCATAGCTGTCGGTCATGCCCGCGATGAAATCGATCATGCGCAGGAACGACTTGTGCAGTGGCCAGTCTGCCTGCGGCGCGTTGTGCCCCAGCAGGTCGAGAATGCGCTGGTGCTTGAACGACAACTTGCCGGTGGTGTGCTGCTCCAGCGCTGCGCCGCAGAAGGCATTGAGCAGGACTTCGAGGGTGGTGTAGGCGCCGATCTCGTGCAGTGTCTTGCGCTTGTCCTGGAAGATCTTCTTGCGCGCCATGTCCTTGGCATCGAGCACGCAGCGCTTGGCCGGACCGTGCATGTGCTCGACCAGATCGCCCGTCAGCTGGCCGGCCAACAACGCCTGCTGTTGTTCGACGAAGGCACGCGCCGCGGCATTGGTCAGGTGCTCGATGGCCTTGCCGCGCAGGATCGCCAGCTTGCGCCGCCGCGAGTCCAGCGGACCCAGCTGGCGATAGGTGTCGGGAATGTCGTCGCCCACCAGGTCGAGCAGCAACGCTTCGACCTCGGCATAGTCGAGCAACTCCATCTCCAGGCCGTCTTCGAGGTCGATCAGGCCATAGCAGATGTCGTCGGCCGCCTCCATCAGGTACACCAACGGGTGCCGGGCCCAGCGCTGTTCTTCGAGCAGCGGCAGGCCCAGCTTGCCGGCGATCTGCTCGAGCAATGGCAGCTCACTCTGGTAGCAGCCGAACTTATGCTTCTTGTAGCCCAGGGCGTCGGCATGGCGCGCGGTCCAGGGGTACTTGAGGTAGGTGCCCAATGTGGCATAGGTCAGCCGCGTACCACCGTCGAACTGGTGGTACTCCAGTTGCGTGAGCACCCGAAAGCCCTGGGCGTTGCCTTCGAAATTGAGAAAGTCGTCGCGTTCCACTTCGCTCATCGCGTCCAGCCAGCCACGGCCTGCAGCCTGGCGGAACCAGTGGCGAATGGCGTCTTCACCCGAATGGCCGAACGGCGGATTGCCGATGTCGTGTGCCAGGCAGGCCGATTGCACCACCATGCCCAGGTCGCTGGGTTCGCACCACTGCGGCAGCTGTTCACGCAAGGTTTCACCCACACGCATGCCCAGGGAGCGGCCAACGCAGCTGACTTCCAGCGAGTGTGTCAGGCGCGTGTGGATATGGTCGTTGCTCGACACCGGATGGACCTGGGTCTTGCGCCCCAACCGGCGGAAGGCGCCGGAAAAGATGATGCGGTCGTGATCCTTGTGGAACGGGCTGCGGCCCAGTTCTTCAGGGCTGTGCAGGGGCTTGCCCAAGCGTTCGCGTGTAAGCAGTGTATGCCAATCCAAGGCGATTCCTCCGGGACCCGATCTAGCCTGCAGTGTCGGCTTGCGTACGCCGGCTGGCAAGGCTGGCATTGGGCCGTGAATGTGTGGGGCGTACTTCTGAAAGCACAAATTCGGCGCAAAAAAAAGCAATCCGTACACAGCGAAAGCTGCGTCCGGATTGCCTTTTGTTGCAGCATTAGCGTCGGCGCGACGAGCCCTGCATGGCCAGCTTGATCAGTGGCAACAAGGTTGCCCCGACTTTCGCCAACCGTGAGAGACGCCCGGGGCCGCGCACCGGCACAACCACCGGAGCCCGTACGCTGTTGCCAGCGCCGCGCCCGGTGAGGAAGCCCATCAGCGTAACCCCGGCAATGCCCCACAGCGAGGCATGCTTGATGCCCATGCCGGTCTGTACCGATTGGCCCAACCCACGCAGACGGTTGAGCGGGTTGACCAATTGCCGGGACTCATGCCGCAGCTCCTGACGATGCATTTCCATGCGCAGGCGAATCAACGACTTGCGCATTTCGCGCCGCGATTGCGCGCTGGTGGGTTCGTTTCGGCTCATGGCAGCAGGCGCTCCCTGTCGTTGGCCAATTCTTCCAGTGTTCCACTGAATGGCGAGGACTCATCGAACACGGCCGCCTTGAGGCGGAATGCGCAGAAGATCCCTGCCAATACGTAGAACACCGCCAGGCCGACCATGCCGGCCATGCGGTAGTTGTCCCACAGCAGAATCAGGATGAGCCCGGACAACGCGACCAATGCCAGCAACGCGAATACCAGGGCCAGCCCGGCAAAAAGCAACAGGCTGACGGTTCGAGATTTCTGCTCCTGCAACTCGATGCCGAACAGTTCGACATGACTGCGTAGCAGGCCGAGCATGGCAGCACCCAGGCGCCGAGACGTGGAGCCGGTGCTGGTGTCTGTGGTATCCGAGTCGAGGAGGGACATATCAGTGCCTTGTAGCCAACAGGCCCAGAAGGAAGCCTACACCCGCGGCGATGCCGACGGACTGCCAAGGGTTTTCCTGTACGTAGCCTTCAGCCGCTACCACGGCTTCCTGGCCGCGCTCGGCAGCGGTCTCCTTGGTCTGCTGCAGGGATTCGCGAGCCTTGAGCAGGCTTTCGTTGATCTGCGCACGCAGTTCTTCAGCTTGAGTACCGGCGATGCTGGCCGTGTGCTCGAGCAATTTTTCGGTGTCGCGGACCAGGGTCTGAAAATCCGCTTTGAGAACTTCTTGAGCTGCTTTGGTGGTCGGGGTGGCCATGTTGATCTCCATATGGGTGGCGTCTGGATGTTTCGAGTAGGGGTGATCCCGAAGGTTCAGTGCCATTACGCAGTGTCATCCTCTGTATAGCTCATTATTCCGGGCTCGGGTGCGATTGACGGGCCGCCGCGGCCTGTTTATGCTGTATAAAGATACAGTATATGGATAACGTCTCACCCATGCTCAACGTCGAACAACTCAAGTACAGCGTCAACCGCATGGCCCCGGACGTAGTGCGCGAGGCCGTGCTTGAACTGCGTCTCGATGGCCTGGTGACTGAAGGCAAGACGCCGTTCAGCAAGCTGCACTTCAACACCTGCTTTGCCGAAGTCGAAGCGTTGTTCCAGCGCGCCGGCTATCACCGTCCACTGGATGTCGTGGGCTACAAGGGTCTGCTGTACGCCCTGTACGATCCCACTCGCTGGGAAGCGGTGGACGTCTTGCGCTGGCTCAAGGAGTTCACCGAGGCTGCCGAGGCCGTCCACGCGCAATGACAGCCGTGTCGTGGTGGGCGATAATCGCGGCCTGAAACGACCGTGGAATCAAGGCATGTCTGCACCCAAGTTCGACCCCGCTGCTCATCAGGCCAGTACCCTGTGCTTGCCCCCTGGCAATTGGGCGACCGTACTGGACTGCCTCTGCGAGCATTTCCAGGCCATCGACCGTGCTCAATGGTTGAGCCGCATGGCCAGGGACCGGGTGCTGGATGCCGAGGGCGTACCCATCGGGCCAGCCCATGCCTACCGGCAGGGTTTGCGCATCCACTATTTCCGCGAAGTGCCGAACGAACGACCCATTGCCGCTCAAGAGCAGGTCTTGTACGCCGACGAGCATCTGGTGGTCGCCGACAAGCCGCATTTCCTGCCGGTAACCCCCACCGGCGAATACGTCGAGCACACGCTGTTGCGCCGCCTGATCCGCCGGTTGGACAATCCTCACCTGGTGCCGCTGCACCGTATCGATCGGCACACCGCCGGCCTGGTGCTGTTCTCGGCCAATCCGCAGACACGCAGTGCGTACCAGCAGTTGTTCCCCACTCGCCAGATCGAAAAGCGCTACGAGGCCATCGCCCCTGCGCTGCCCACGCTGACCTTTCCACTGGTACATCGAAGCCGCCTGGAACATGGCGAGCCGTTTTTCCGCATGCGCGAAGCGCCAGGGCAGGGCAACAGCGAGACCCGAGTCGAAGTCGCTGAAAAAGGCGAGCACCTGTGGCGCTACCTGCTCAATCCGGTCACCGGCAAGACCCATCAGCTGCGGGTGCACATGACCGCGCTGGGCGCGAGCATCTGCAACGATCCCTTCTACCCGCAGTTGAACAACACCGAAGTGGACGACTATGCCCGTCCACTGCAACTGCTGGCCCGCTCGCTGCAGTTCCATGATCCGCTCGACGGGCGTTCGCGCTGCTTCGAAACGCAGTTGAAGCTGAACTTCTAGAACGAAAAAGCCCGCCGAATGGCGGGCTTTGACGTGCAACCGAAACTCTGCGGAATCAGAGCTCCTTGACGGTACGCACCTGGTCCTTGTTGACGCGGGTGGTCTTGCCGTCCAGCTGCTCGAATTCGTAGAAACCAGCGTCTTCGTCGTAGGAGGGGGTGTCTACTGCCTGGATTTCACGACCGTCATTCAGCGTGATCACGGTAGGCGATGCGCAACCGGCAAGCGATGCCAAGCCCAGCGCGAGCATGAAAGCGGGAAGGATCCGGTGAGTCATTGTGTTTCTCCACAAAACAAAAAAGGGTGCTGGCGTATACGGGGGTGAGACGCTCCCAGTGCCAGCAAAGTTCCGTTGGTCCGACCTCTACAGTCTAGCGCCTGTGCGCCCTGTCAGCGACCCAGTAGTTGGGGCGTATTGAGGTTGGCCAGGCGCGGGTCGTCTTCGGCGCACTGGAGCGCCTGCGCACCCATGGCCAACAGGACCCGGCGCGGGCTGCGTTCACCCGCCTGCCAGGCCTGACGCACCAACGGCAGGTGTACCGTCGGCACGATGCACAGCAAAGGCTCCCAGAAATCGCCCTGACGCAGCATCAGCGGCTGGTTCGGATGCGCCTGCTGAGTGTGGCGCATGGCGTTGAGCAGCGCTTCGTCCACGCCGGGCACATCGCAGGGCAATACCAACAGCAACGGGTGGCGAGCCGCTTCCAGGCCAGCCATCATCCCGGCCAGCGGCCCGGGGAAGTCGCTGTCGTCGTCATGGACCAGGCGGTCGGCAAAGGTCGCATAACGCGGGTAGTTGCGGTTGCACGAGATGATCAGGTCATCGGTCAGCGGGCGCACGCGTTGTTGCAAGTGCTGGATCAACGGCTGGCCGCGCCAGTCGATCAGGCCTTTGTCGCGGCCGCCCATGCGTTGCCCGCGACCGCCTGCCAGCAGCAGGATAGAGCAGGGTGGCAGGGTATCGACAGGGTTCATTCGGGCGCTCGGACAGTAGCTGGGGGCTGTGATATAACACCGCCCATTCCATCAGACAACCGGACCTCGCCAATGAAAGCCAAGGCAGATGTACCCTTCGTGCCCCTCAATATTGCCGTCTTGACGGTCAGCGACACCCGAACCGAGGAAACCGACACCTCTGGCCAGTTGTTCGTCGATCGCCTCGGCGCATCCGGCCACGGGCTCTATGCGCGTGTACTGCTCAAGGACGATCTGTACAAGATTCGCGCCCAGGTGGCGCAGTGGATCGCCGACGATCAATGCCAGGTGGTCCTGATCACCGGCGGCACCGGCTTCACCGGTCGCGACAGCACTCCGGAAGCAGTCGCCTGCCTGTTGGACAAGCAGGTCGATGGCTTCGGCGAGCTGTTCCGGCAGATATCCGTGGCCGACATTGGCACCTCGACCGTGCAGTCCCGCGCCCTGGCCGGGCTCGCCAATGGCACCCTGGTGTGCTGCCTGCCAGGCTCGACCAATGCCTGCCGCACTGGCTGGGACGGCATTCTTGCCGAGCAGCTGGACGTGCGTCACCGGCCCTGCAACTTCGTCGTGCACCTCAAGCAGGCCGAGCCCTGCGTCAGCCGTGGCTGAGTTGCCGGCGGCGCAGCCGCTGCTACCGGTCGAGCAGGCGCTGGCGCAACTGTTGGCCATGGCCGATGCCGCGCCCATTCGCGAGCGCGAGCAGATCGCCCTGGCCCAGGGCAGCGGTCGAGTGCTTGCCGACGACCTGATCGCCACCCTCGACCTGCCACCTTGGCCCAACAGCGCCATGGACGGCTACGCGCTGCGCCGAGACGACTGGCAGGGTAAACCGCTGCGCGTCAGCCAGCGTATCTTCGCCGGCGCCGTACCCGAGGCGCTGGAGCCCGGCACCTGCTCACGCATCTTCACCGGCGCACCGATGCCGGACGGCGCCGACTGCGTGGAAATGCAGGAAAACGCTCGCATCGAGGATGATGAGCGGGTGAGCTTCAACCAGACCTTGACGGTTGGCCAGAACATCCGTCCGCAAGGCCAGGAAACCCGTATCGGTGACCGCCTGCTGGCGGCGGGCAGTCGCCTTGGCGCAATCGAGCTGGGGTTGCTGGCGTCCATGGGGCACGCGTCCATCGATGTGGTGCGCCGGCCACGGGTGGCGGTACTGTCGACGGGCGATGAGTTGGTCGAACCGGGTCAGCCGCTGGGCCCTGGACAGATCTACAACAGCAATCGACAGGTGCTGTGCAGTGCCTTGAGCGGGTTGGGCTGCGAAGTGGTGGATGCCGGGATTCTGCCCGACGATCTGCAACAGACACGCCAGCGCCTGGCGGCGTTGGGTGATGTGGACCTGATTCTGTCCACAGGGGGCGTCTCGGTGGGCGAAGCCGATTTTCTCGGCATTGCCCTGCGCGAGGAGGGTCAGTTGGCCCTCTGGAAACTGGCGATCAAACCCGGCAAGCCGCTGACCTTCGGCCACTTTCGTGGCGCGCCGGTCATTGGCCTGCCGGGCAATCCCGCGTCTACGCTGGTGACCTTCACCTTGCTGGCACGGCCTTACCTGCTGCGCCGCCTGGGTGTGCGGGACGTGGCGCCGTTGCGCTTCCAGGTGCCGGCCGGCTTTGCCTGGCCGCGCGCCGGCACTCGCCGCGAGTACCTGCGCGGGCGCATCGAGCAGGGCCGGGCTGTGATCTATCCCAACCAGAGCTCCGGCGTGCTGCTCAGCGCAGCCTGGGCCCATGGACTGGTCGAGATCGGTGAAGGCTGCACCGTGGATGAAGGCGATCTGGTCACCTTCATCTCGTTCAGCGAGCTGTTCTAGACCTTGCTCTTGTCCGACTCCACGGCTGCCGGTGCGCGGCCGTAGATGTCGGTGAAGCGCACGATGTCGTCTTCGCCCAGGTATTCGCCGCTCTGCACTTCGATCATGACCAGGTCGATCACGCCGGAGTTGACCAGGCGGTGCACGTGGCCCTGCTTGATGAAGGTCGATTCGTTGGTGTCGAGCAGGAACTCGTTGTCACCGTTGGTGACCCGGGCCATGCCGCTGACCACGATCCAGTGCTCGCTGCGGTGGTGGTGCATCTGCAGCGACAGGGTGCCACCGGGCTTGACCACGATGCGCTTGATCTTGAAGCGCTTGCCTTCCTCGAGGATGGTGTAGGTGCCCCAGGGGCGGGTGACGGTGCGGTGCAGGCGGAAGGCATCGTGACCCTGGCGCTTGAGCTGCTGGGCGAGCAGCTTGACGTCCTGGGTGCGGCTGCCGTCGGCGATCAACAGCGCGTCCGGGGTGTCGATCACCACCAGGTTGTCCACGCCGACCGCGCCAACCAGGCGCCGTGGCGAGTCGATGTAGCAGTTGCTCACATCATGCAGCACGGTCTCGCCATTGCACTGGTTGCCCTGTGCGTCGGCCGGGGTCAGCTCGCGTACCGCCTGCCATGAACCGATGTCGCTCCAACCCATCTGGCACGGGATGACCGCAACCTTGTCGGAGCGCTCGAGCAACGCGTAGTCGATGGAAATATCCGGCGCCAGGGCGAAGGTGCTGCTGTCCAGCTCGACCTGCAGTTCACGGTTGCCCTGCTTGGTGTCGCTGACCTGCAGGCAGGTGGTGGCGGCCAGCAGCACGTCGGGTGCGTGTTTTTCCAGTTCGCGCAGCAGCACGTCGACACGCATGCAGAACATGCCGGCGTTCCACAGGTAATCACCGCTGTCCAGGTAAGCCTGGGCGGTGGCCTGATCGGGCTTCTCGCGGAACTGTGCAACCTGGTAGCTGCCGTCGCCCAGATCGGCGCCGCGTTCGATGTAGCCGAAACCGGTTTCCGGCGTCTGCGGCACCAGGCCGAAGGTCACCAGCCAACCCTCGTCGGCTTTCTTGCGTGCTGCGCTGACCGCTGCCTGGAAGGCGTCGATGTCGCGAATCAAGTGGTCGGCTGGCAGCACCAGCAGTTGCGCCGATGCACCGTAGTGCTTGGCGGCATGCAGGGCGGCGCTGGCGATGGCCGGTGCAGTGTTGCGCCCGGCAGGCTCGAGGATGAAGTCGAGCGAGGCCTCGCGATCGTTCAGTTGGCGGTAGTCGTCCAGCGTGCGGAAGAATACTTCGCGATTGGTCACGGTCAGGACCCGATCCACGCCCGGCAACTGGGAGGCGCGGGTGAAGGTTTTCTGCAGCAGGCTTTCACCGTCCGGCAGACGCATGAAGGGCTTGGGCATGGCTTCGCGCGACACGGGCCACAGGCGGGTGCCGGAGCCCCCGGCGATGATGCAGGGAATCAGAGTTGTCATAGGTCGAGCCTCGAATTGAAGAAGGCGGGCGGCGCTTGCGTATACGAGCGCACACGTCCAGCCAGGCTGGATGCATGAAAAAGTCGGTGAAAAAAAGGGCACAGCGCAGGATTCGTCGATTCGACAATGCTACCGCCACCCTGAGTCGGGGTGGGCGTGCAGGAATCGGGGAGGTAACGACCACTTCGATGGTGGCCAGTTGCTTCGCAGTAAAGCCTAAACGAGAACGGTTGGCGAGTGGTAAATGCACGAATGGTTAAAAACTTTTCGTCCGGGCTTTTTTTCCTGCGGCTGTGGTCACATCTGGCAGAGTTCAACTCAATGGCCACCGGAGACATGCAGCATGAGCGAGCGCAAGGCAATCCTGATATTGCACGGCAAACAAGCTTCCAACGAAGAGGTGCGCAGTGCGGTGGGGCGCTACCGAGAGCAAGGCAACGAGCTGGACGTGCGCCTGACCTGGGAAGGTGGCGATGCCCAGCGTCTGGTCAAGGAAGCACTGGAGGGCGGTTACACCCAGATCATCGCCGGCGGTGGCGATGGCACCTTGCGCGACGTGGCCGAAGCGATGGCGCTGGCCAATACCGACGCCAGCCTGGCCCTGATGCCCCTGGGCACGGCCAACGACTTCGCCCGCGCCGCCGGTGTACCCCTGGAGCCCGAACACGCGCTGGCCTTGCTGGCACGCGAACCCCAGGCTATCGATCTGGGTGAAGTGGGCGGGCAGGTGTTTCTGAACATGGCCACCGGTGGGTTCGGCAGCCAGGTCACGGCCAATACCTCCGAGGACCTGAAGAAGGTGCTCGGTGGCGCGGCCTATCTGTTCACCGGCCTGTCGCGCTTCAGCGAATTGCGTGCTGCCTCTGCCTCGCTCAGCGGGCCGGACTTTCATTGGGAAGGCGACCTGCTGGCACTGGGCATCGGTAACGGCCGCCAGGCCGGGGGCGGTCACGAACTGTGCCCTGAAGCGGTGGTCGACGACGGGCTGCTGGAGATCAGCATCCTGCCGGCACCCACCGAAGTGGTCGGCACCCTGAAAAGCCTGCTCGGCGGCGGGGGACTGGAAACGCTGTTCGTACGTGCGCGGTTGCCGTGGGTCGAGATCAACAGCAAGGAAAACCTCGACATCAACCTCGATGGCGAACCGCTGCGAGGCGAGAATCTGCGCTTCAGCGCCATGCCCAAGGCCTTGAAGGTGCACCTGCCCGTCGGGTCGCCGCTGCTGAGCCACTGATCGAGCCACCGATTAAGCGTAGCGACCGTAGTCAAGATATTCCTGCCAGCGCCGATAGCCCGGTACCTCTTCTTTCAATTGGGCTTTGGAGCTTCAGATGGCCGGCATTCTCGACACGGTTGACCAACGTACACAGCTGGTGGGCGAAAACCGGCTGGAACTTCTGATGTTTCGCCTGGCTGGCAGGCAACTGTTCGCGATCAACGTGTTCAAGGTCCAGGAAGTCCTGCAGTTGCCCAAGCTGACGCTGATGCCCCAGCGCCACCCGCATGTCTGCGGCGTGATCAACCTGCGCGGGCAGACCCTGCCGGTGATCGATCTGTCCCAGGCCATCGGCATGCGCCCCCTGGTGCCGGGGCCTGGCAGCACCATCATCGTTACCGAGTACAACCGCTCGATCCAGGCGTTTCTGGTCGGCGGGGTCGACCGCATCGTCAACATGAACTGGGAAGCGATCCTGCCGCCCCCGACCAGCGCCGGGCGTCAGCATTACCTCACCGCGATCAGTCGGGTCGACGAGCAACTGGTCGAGATCATCGACGTGGAAAAGGTGCTCGCCGAAATCGTCCCCTACAACGCCCGCGTGTCGCGGGACAAGCTCGACGACCCGTTGCTGGCGCGCGCTCGCGGCCGCGAAGTGCTGCTGGTGGATGACTCGTCGGTGGCCCTGGCCCAGTTGCGCGATACCTTGTCGCAGCTGGACATCAAGATGCATGTGGCCAGCGATGGCCTCAAGGCGTTGAACAAGCTCAAGGCCTGGGCCGACGCCGGGGAGTGCATGACCGACAAGCTGCTCATGGTCTTCACCGACGCCGAGATGCCCGAGATGGACGGCTATCGCCTGACCACGGAGATCCGCAACGACCCTCGGCTGCGCGAGCTGTACGTGGTGCTGCACACGTCGTTGTCGGGCAGCTTCAACGAGTCGATGGTGAAAAAGGTCGGCTGCGACAACTTCCTGTCCAAGTTCCAGCCCGACAAGCTGGTGGACGTGGTTCGCCAGCGCCTGGAGCTCGATCGACGCTGACCGCCCCCTCGTTATTGCCCTGCGGCTTCCGCTAGACTGGCTTTCTTTTCGTCTGAGGAGCCGGGCCATGTCGAGCCTCGCTGCGCTGTACCGTTACCCGCTCAAATCGGCCCGCGGCCAATCCCTGCCGCAATCGGCGGTGGACGGCCTGGGTCTGGTCGGCGACCGACGCTGGATGCTGGTCGACGCGCAGCGCGGTCGGTTCCTGAGCCAGCGTGCAGACCCTCGCCTGGGTCAATTGGGTACGCAGATCGATGCCGATGGTGGCCTGCACCTGAGCGCCGACGGATACCCCGATCTCTACGTACCGGTGCCGGTTGCCGGCGAGTTGCGTGGCGTCACGCTCTGGAACGACAGCTTCCGGGTCCCCGATGCCGGTGAAGCGGCGGCGGGTTGGGTAAGTGACTTCATGGGCAAGCCGGTTCGGCTGGTGTACGTACCTGCCGATCGCGCGCGCACCGTCAGTTCCGGCTATGGCGAAGGCGGCGACAAAGTGGCCTTCGCCGACGGTTTTCCGCTGTTGTTGATCGGTCAGGGTTCACTTGACGATCTGTCCGCACGCGTCGGGCGGACGCTGGAAATGGCGCGATTTCGTCCCAACCTGGTGGTGCAGGGCAGTGCGGCCTTCGCCGAGGACGGCTGGAAGCGTATCCGCATCGGCGGCCTGGATTTTCGTGTGCTCAAGCCCTGCGCGCGCTGCATCCTGACCACGCTGGACCCGCAGACCGGTGAACGCAGCCCCGACCGCGAGCCACTGGCAACCCTCAAACGCTACCGCGAGCAGGACGGCCACGCGATGTTTGGTCAGAACCTGGTGTGTGACGGTACAGGCGTGCTCGAAGTGGGCATGCCCATTACCGTGCTCGAATGACAGGCCGGCAGCGCGCAGGCTGCCGGCCATGACTCACTGGTCGTCGAAGAAGCGCTCGTGCCAATCCACCACCGGCTGCGGCGCGTTGAGCTTTTCGCCGTAGATGACGGCGTAGGACAGCACGTTCTGCACGTACTGGCGCGTCTCGTCGAATGGAATGGATTCTACCCAGACATCGAAGCTCAGGTGGTTGGCGCCCCGGAGCCACTGCCGCACTCGGCCTGGACCTGCGTTGTAGGCCGCCGAAGCCAGCACCCGGTTGCCGTTGAACTGGCTGTGCACCTGGCTCAGGTAGGCTGCGCCCAGCTGGATGTTGGTGTCGGGGTCGAGCACCTGCTGCGGTGAAGACAGCGGGATACTGAACTTGCGCGAAGTTTCCTTGGCGGTACCCGGCATCAGCTGCATCAGCCCCATGGCGCCAGCGCCGGAACGGGCATCGTCCATGAACGCGCTTTCCTGACGGGTGATGGCGAACACCCAGCTGGTGTGCAGGCCGCGCACGTTGGCTTCGCGAATCAGGGTGTCGCGGTGGGCCATCGGGAAACGGATGTCCAGGTCGTCCCAGTACTGCGCCTGGCTGATGGTACGGATGGCCGGGAAATACCAGCGCATGTCGTAGGCCAGCTTGGCCTGGGCGACCATTTCGTCGCGGTCGAAATGGCGGCTGACGTGGTACCACTCGCGCCGGGCATCGACGATCTGGCCACGTGCGTACAGCTCCAGGGAGCGGCGGATACCGGCGGTGTTGCGCACCTTGTTGACCAGCGCCTGGCTCATCACCAGCGGCTTGTTGTTGAGCGAGTAGGGCGCCTGGATGCGGTCTGCCGCCAGGAAGCCGTAGAAGTCGCGTTCCTTGGCCACGGCCTTGTACAGCTGCGGCACCTTGGCGCTTTGTGGCTGGGCCAACTCCAGGCTGCGCGCCTGCCAGTACTGCCAGCGGTTGCTTTGCGCCAGGTCCTTGGGCAAACGCGTGGTCAGGTCGTAGGCTTCCTGCCAGCGCCCCAGGCGCAATAGCAGGCGCAGGCGCCACTCGGTCACGGTGTCGTCGCGCAGCTCCGGGTCGTAGCGGGTCATCAGCTCCAGCGCTCGCGGATCGTAGCGGCGCGCCAGGGCCAAGCCGATCTCACGGGCGATGGCAACTTTTTCCTCGGCCGAAAAGCGCATGCTGCTGGCATAGCTGTCGAGCATGCGCATGGCGTTTTCCGGGTCCTGGCGTGCCAGGCGGCGCAGGCCCAGCCCGACCACGTCGGACATGGCTTCATCCACCGGCATGAAGCGCCCGGGCTGGTCGAGCAGTTCGGGTTTCTGCGCCACATCGAGCAACAGCCGGCCCTGGGGCGACAGCGTGGTCAGGCTCTGTACCAGGCTGGTAGCCAATGGATAGTTGCGCGCCTGGGCGGCGAGCTTGGCCCGCTGCCAGCGCTTGTTCTCGGTCAACTGGCCTTCGCTGGCCCAGCGCTGGAACAGCCCGTCGCAGGCCGTGGGCAGCGACTTGCCGGTGAGCCACAGCTTGTCGGCGTTGGCGTAGCCTTCGGCGCGCAGCTGGCTGTTGCTCAACTGGTACTGGCCGTACAGGCAGTCGAGCTCCTTGAAATTGAGCTTGGGATCGTAATATTTGACGAACGGTGCCCATTCACCGCGCTCCGCCAATTGCCGCAGCCAGCGCAGTTTCATCCAGTTGGCCTGGGGCAGGTCACCGTGCTTGGCCAGGAAACCCTCGATCTCGGCGTTGCTGGCGCTGCGCAGGCGCGGCGTGAGTTCGTCGTAGGCCAGGTAGGCTTCGAGCGGGTAATCCTGCAGTTCTGCGGCGTAGCGCATGTACGGGCCGCTGTCGCCCTTGGCCAGGGCGCGCTTGGCTTCGTCGTAGTACTGGCGCTGCGTGGCCAGGTCGGCGGCCTGGACATTGGCGACGCTGGAGGCGGACAGGATGAGGCAGGAGAACAGGCTGAACAGGCGACTGCGCATGAGACTTCCAGGCAGAGAGGACGTGACAAGTGTCGGCAATGCCAGCACTAAAGAAGTGAGCCTAGCTTAGCCTTTAGAGCAGGCGCGATGAAAGCGTTCAGGATCATTCATTTTATTGCCGCCTTCGGTCTGCCGGGGCAAAAGTCGGTTAGAATGCGCGCCCGGTTTTTGGAGAAGCTCATGACCCTGCTCAAATTCAGCGATGTGTCCCTTGCATTCGGCGCGATGCCGTTGTTGGACAAGGTGTCCTGGCAGATCGCCCGTGGTGAGCGGGTGTGCATCATCGGCCGCAACGGCACTGGCAAATCCAGCATGCTGAAGCTGGTCAAGGGCGTGCAGAAACCCGACGACGGCGCCGTCTGGCGCGCGCCCGGGCTGAAAATCGGCGAATTGCCCCAGGAACTGCCGGTGGCCGACGAACGGACCGTGTTCGACGTGGTTGCCGAAGGCCTGGACGGCGTTGGCGCATTGCTGGCCGAATATCACCATTTGAGCCAGAACATCGTCACCGACGAAGACCTGAACAAGCTCATGCATGTTCAGCAGGACCTCGAAGCCCGTGACGGCTGGCGCCTGCAGCAACTGGTCGACAGCACCCTGAGCCGCCTGCAACTGCCGGCCGACAAGACCCTGAAGCAGCTCTCCGGTGGCTGGCGCCGTCGCGTGCTGCTGGCCCAGGCGCTGGTGTCCGAACCCGACCTGCTGCTGCTCGACGAACCGACCAACCACCTGGACATCGGCGCGATCGCCTGGCTCGAAGAAGCCCTCAAGGATTTTCAGGGCGCGGTGCTCTTCATCACCCACGACCGTTCCTTCCTGCAGAACCTGGCCACGCGCATTCTCGAACTGGACCGCGGCGGCCTGATCGACTGGAACGGCGACTACGCCAGCTTCCTTGTGCACAAGGAAGCCATGCTGGCCGCCGAGGAAACCGCCAACGCGTTGTTCGACAAGCGCTTGGCCCAGGAAGAAGTGTGGATCCGTCAGGGCATCAAGGCCCGGCGTACCCGCAACGAAGGCCGTGTGCGTGCCCTCAAGGCGCTGCGCGTCGAGCGCGGCGAGCGTCGCGAACGCACCGGTAAGGCCAACATCCAGCTCGACACCGCAGACAAGTCCGGCAAGCAGGTGATGGTGCTCGATAACGTCAGCTTCGCCCATCCGGGCGGACCGATGCTGATCAAGGATTTCTCCATGGTCCTGCAGCGCGAGGACCGTATCGGCCTGCTGGGCGCCAACGGTACCGGCAAGACCACCCTGCTCAAGCTGATGCTCGACAACCTGCAGCCCACCAGCGGTTCGGTCGACGTCGGCACACGCTTGGATGTGGCCTACTTCGACCAGTTGCGCCACCAACTGGACCTCGAGAAGACCGTTATCGACAACGTCGCCGAAGGTCGCGACTTCATCGATATCGACGGCCAGAGCCGCCACGTGTTGAGCTACCTGGGCGACTTCCTGTTCAGCCCCCAGCGTGCGCGCACGCCGGTCAAGGCATTGTCCGGCGGTGAACGCGCTCGGCTGCTGCTGGCCAAGCTGTTCAGCAAGCCGGCCAACCTGCTGGTGCTGGACGAACCGACCAACGACCTCGACGTCGAGACCCTTGAGCTGCTCGAGGAAGTGCTGTCCAGCTTCAAGGGCACCGTGTTGATGGTCAGCCACGACCGTGCATTCCTCGACAACGTGGTCACCAGCACCCTGGTGTTCGAAGGCGAGGGCAAGGTTCGCGAGTACGTCGGCGGCTATCAGGACTGGATCCGCCAGGGCGGCTCGCCCAAGCTGCTGGGCGTGACCGAGAACAAGTCGGGCAAGGCCGAACTCAACAGCGCTGTGGTCAAGGCGCCTGAACCCGCAGTGGTGGAAGCGCCAGCGCCGGCGAAGAAGAAGCTGAGCTACAAGTTGCAGCGCGAACTGGAGGCCCTGCCCGGCCAGATCGATGCCAAGGAGCAGGAAATCTCCGGGCTTGAGGCCGAGATGGCCGATGCAGGTTTCTACCAGCGCCCTGCGGCAGAAACCGCAGCGGTGATGGCCAAGCTGGAAGCTTCGCAGGCCGAGCTGGAAGCGATGGTCGAGCGCTGGGCCGAACTCGACGCCTGAGTGCCTGTGCTGCAATATCAGCGGGGCCGAAATCAGTCATTCGGCCCCGCTGATGAGCTTACTCGGCGCGCTTGACCAAACGAACTGCGAGCACGTCGCACGGAGCACCGTGCAGCACGTCGTTGGCGGTCGAACCCAGCAGCAACGCCAGGCCGTGACGGCCATGGCTGCCCACCACCACCAGATCGCACTCGGACTTCTTCGCCAGGTTGTGGATTTCCTGGCGCGGCTGGCCGTAGGTCAGGTGGCAGTCGCCCACCACCAGGTCCGGGTACTTGACCTTCAGCGTTTCCAGGCGCTCCTTGGCCTGATCGAACTGCTGCTGTTGCAACTGCGAAAGATCCATCGGCACGTCCCCGCCGAATGCCATGGCCATCGGTTCTACAATGTGCACTAGCGAGAGCTTGGCGCCATTGCTGACCGCCAGTTCCCTGGCCCGTTTGATGACCGGGTCACACTCTTCGGTGAGGTCGACGGCGACCAGAATGTGTTGGTAGGGCATGAGAAGCACTCCTGACGATTGCGATAGCTTGAGTATGGACTGTTTGGGCGGGGCGCAACATGAACAACCCTCACCGATCTTTTTGAAACGCTTAGCGGGTGTACTCTTTATGACGGTCTGGATAGTCGTGTCAATCCTTGCGCTGATTCTCAGCCCCATGGTATGGCTGCGGCCCTCGCGCAGCCAGAGCGGGCGCATGGCCGTGCGCATGCAGGCCCGGCGCATGGGCCTGGCGATGCAACTGGCGCCGCAGCAGTGGCCACACTGGTTGAGCGTCGAGCCCCCCGACCCCTGCGCGCAATACCATCGGCCACGCCGCAAGGGACGGGTCGACAGCTGGAGCTACTGGCAGACCGAACCCGGTGTGTGGTGCAACCAATGGCGCGAAGCCTGCGCCGATCCCGACCTGCTACCGCACCTGTCGACGCTGCCGGCCGATGTCTACAAGCTCGAGGCCGGCCCGCAGATGCTGGCCCTTTACTGGGGCGAGAAGGGCGATGAAAAGGTGCTTCAGGATATTGCCAAAGTCCTTCGAGCGCTGGCCTGAGCGCATTCTCGAGCTATCGTCATATGCCTGCGGCAGCCTGTCGCAGGTGTGCGTTTCTTCATATTCCGGAAATGACCGCAAAGTCGCGTTTTCAAAGGCCTTGCGCGGCATTTGACAATCGTCCGCAATTCCGTGAATGTACACGCACCCCAATCAAACGGGCGTATGAATCGAGCGTTTTTCTCTCGCGCTCCAGCATTATCCCGACTACCGCGCTGACGGGTATGCCTGGCTACAGAGAGCGGCGGCCATGTACCGCCCCCTTTTTACCCAGCGTCCGGCGTGTACTGTTCAGCTTCCATATCGTGGAGATCAGTGGATGATTTACGAAGGTAAAGCCATCTCGGTGAAGGCTCTTGAAAGCGGCATCGTCGAACTGCGGTTCGACCTCAAGGGCGAGTCCGTCAACAAGTTCAACCGTCTCACGCTCGAAGAACTGCGCGAAGCGATCGCGGCGATCAAGGCCGACGCATCGGTCCAGGGCGTAATCGTCAGCAGCGGCAAGGACGTCTTCATCGTCGGCGCCGACATCACCGAGTTCGTCGAGAATTTCAAACTGCCCGAAGCCGAACTGGTCGCGGGCAATCTGTTGGCCAACCGCATCTTCAGCGACTTCGAGGATCTCGAAGTGCCCACCGTCGCTGCCATCAACGGCATCGCCCTGGGTGGTGGCCTGGAGATGTGCCTGGCGGCCGACTACCGGATCATGTCCAGCGAAGCGAAGGTGGGCCTGCCTGAAGTCAAGCTGGGCATCTACCCAGGCTTTGGCGGTACGGTGCGCCTGCCGCGCATCATCGGCGCCGACAATGCCATCGAGTGGATCGCCTCTGGCAAGGAAAACGGCGCCGACGACGCCCTCAAGGTGGGTGCGGTCGATGCGGTCGTGGCGCCGGACAAGCTGGAAGCTGCTGCGTTGGATCTGGTCAAGCGGGCCATCAGCGGCGAATTCGACTACAAGGCCAAGCGCCAGCCCAAGCTGGCCAAGCTCAAGCTCAATGCCATTGAGCAGATGATGGCCTTCGAAACCGCCAAGGGGTTCGTCGCAGGCCAGGCCGGGCCCAACTACCCGGCGCCGGTCGAAGCGATCAAGACCATCCAGAAAGCCGCCAGTTTCGGCCGCGAGAAAGCCCTGGAGATCGAGGCCGCCGGTTTTGCCAAGATGGCCAAGACCTCGGCCGCGCAGAGCCTCATCGGCCTGTTCCTCAACGATCAGGAACTCAAGCGCAAGGCCCGTGGCTACGACAAGGTGGCTCGCGATGTGAGTCAGGCGGCCGTGCTGGGCGCTGGCATCATGGGCGGCGGTATCGCCTACCAGTCGGCGCTCAAGGGCACGCCGATCCTGATGAAGGACATCAACGAGAAGGGCATCGAACAGGGCCTGGCCGAAGCTTCCAAGCTGCTGGGCGCCCGGGTCGAGAAGGGCCGACTGACGCCTGCGAAAATGGCCGAGGCGCTCAACGACATTCGTCCGACGCTTTCCTATGGCGATTTCGGCCATGTCGACATCGTCGTCGAAGCCGTGGTGGAAAACCCCAAGGTCAAGCAGGCGGTACTGGCCGAGGTCGAGGCGCAGGTGAAGGACGACACCATCCTGGCGTCCAACACCTCGACCATTTCCATCAACCTGCTGGCCCAGGCACTCAAGCGCCCGGAAAACTTCGTTGGCATGCACTTCTTCAACCCGGTGCACATGATGCCGCTGGTCGAAGTGATTCGTGGCGAAAAATCCAGTGAAGTCGCCGTCGCGACCACCGTGGCCTATGCCCGCAAGATGGGCAAGAACCCGATCGTAGTGAACGACTGCCCCGGCTTCCTGGTGAACCGCGTGCTGTTTCCCTACTTCGGTGGTTTCGCCCGCCTGGTCAGCGCCGGCGTGGATTTCGTTCGCATCGACAAAGTCATGGAAAAGTTCGGCTGGCCAATGGGTCCGGCCTACCTGATGGACGTGGTCGGCATCGACACCGGCCACCATGGCCGTGACGTGATGGCCGAAGGGTTCCCGGATCGCATGAAGGACGAGCGTCGCTCGGCCATCGACGCGCTCTACGAAGCCAACCGCCTGGGGCAGAAGAACGGCAAGGGCTTCTATGCCTACGAGACCGACAAGCGTGGCAAGCCTAAGAAAGTCGCCGATCCTGCCGCTCTCGATGTGCTCAAGCCAGTGATCTACGAGCAGCGCGAAGTCAGCGACGAGGACATCGTCAACTGGATGATGATCCCACTGTGCCTGGAAACCGTACGCTGCCTGGAAGACGGCATCGTGGAAACCGCCGCCGAGGCCGACATGGGCCTGGTCTACGGTATCGGTTTCCCTCCCTTCCGTGGCGGCGCGCTGCGCTACATCGATTCGCTGGGCGTTGCCGAGTTCGTCGCCCTGGCCGACCGCTACGCCGAGCTGGGTCCGCTGTACCAGCCAACGCCGAAGCTTCGTGAAATGGCGCGCACCGGGCAGACCTTCTTCGGGCAAGCGGCCAACGTACAGAACAAGGGTGAATGACTTATGAGCTTGAATCCTAGAGACGTGGTGATCGTCGACTTCGGTCGCACCCCCATGGGCCGCTCCAAGGGCGGCATGCACCGCAACACCCGCGCCGAGGACATGTCGGCGCACTTGATCAGCAAGCTGCTGGAACGCAATGCCAAGGTCGATCCGGCCGAAGTCGAGGACGTGATCTGGGGCTGCGTCAACCAGACCCTGGAGCAGGGCTGGAACATCGCGCGCATGGCGTCGCTGATGACCCAGATCCCGCACACGGCAGCCGGCCAGACCGTCAGCCGTCTGTGCGGCTCCTCGATGAGCGCACTGCACACCGCGGCCCAGGCCATCATGACCGGCAACGGCGACGTGTTCGTGGTCGGTGGCGTCGAGCACATGGGCCACGTCGGCATGATGCACGGCGTCGATCCCAACCCGCACATGTCGCTGTACGCTGCCAAGGCCTCGGGCATGATGGGCCTGACCGCCGAGATGCTTGGTAAAATGCACGGCATCACCCGCGAACAGCAGGACGCATTCGGTGTTCGCTCGCACCAGTTGGCGCACCAGGCCACGGTGCAGGGCAAGTTCAAGGACGAGATCATCCCGATGCAGGGCTGTGACGAGAACGGTTTCATCAAGGTCTTCGACTACGATGAAACCATTCGTCCCGACACCACCCTGGAAAGCCTCGCCGCGCTCAAGCCTGCGTTCAACCCCAAGGGCGGTACGGTCACGGCTGGTACCTCGTCGCAGATCACCGACGGCGCCTCGTGCATGATCGTGATGTCGGCGCAGCGCGCCCAGGATCTGGGCATCACGCCATTGGCGGTGATCCGCTCGATGGCCGTGGCCGGTGTCGACCCCGCGATCATGGGCTATGGGCCGGTTCCAGCGACCCAGAAAGCGCTCAAGCGCGCAGGTCTGGGCATTGCCGACATCGACTTCATCGAGCTCAACGAAGCCTTCGCCGCACAGGCCCTGCCAGTGCTCAAGGATCTGAAAGTGCTCGACAAGATGAACGAGAAGGTTAACCTGCATGGCGGCGCCATCGCCTTGGGCCACCCTTTCGGTTGCTCAGGTGCCCGAATTTCCGGCACGCTGCTCAATGTCATGAAGCAGAACGGCGGGACTTTCGGCCTGTCTACCATGTGCGTAGGCCTGGGGCAGGGCATCACCACGGTTTTCGAGCGCGTCTAGTCCAGATGCATCGAGTCGAACGAACCGGGGCCCAGCGCCCCGGTTTTGTTTTTTTGGTTTTTTTGAGTCAGTATTTCAAGCGAGGCGCAACATGCATATACAGCCTGGGCTCTATCGTCACTACAAAGGCCCCGAGTATCGTGTCTACGGCGTCGCGCGCAGTTCCGAGGACGAGCAGGAAGTGGTGTTCTACCAGGCGCTGTACGGCGAATTCGGCCTTTGGGTTCGACCGCTGAGCATGTTCCTTGAGTCGGTCGAGGTTGACGGCGAGAGCGTCCCGCGCTTTGCTTTGATCGAGGCCGAACCCAGCCTGTTTTCCGTTCCGCAGGCGCCGACCGCTTGAACCCCGGCGCTTGACCTCACGTTCTCACCACTATATATAGCGGGGCCTCGCAAGGCGCCGCATGCCTTTCATTTCAAGAATTCAGGAATTTTCCGATCCATGGGCAAATCGCTGGTCATTGTGGAATCCCCGGCTAAGGCCAAGACCATCAACAAGTACCTGGGCGACCAGTACGTGGTGAAGTCGAGTATCGGCCATATCCGAGACTTGCCCACCAGTGGTTCGGCCAGCGCGAGCAAGGAGCCGGCCGCCAAGCGCGGCAAGGCTGCCGCTAGCGACGCGCCGGCGCTCTCGCCCAAGGAAAAGGCCCGCAAGCAATTGGTGGCACGCATGGGCGTGGACCCGGACCAAGGCTGGAAGGCCAAGTACGAGATCCTGCCCGGCAAGGAAAAGGTCATCGAGGAACTGCGCCGCCTGGCCAAGGATGCCGACACCATCTATCTGGCGACGGACTTGGACCGCGAGGGGGAAGCCATTGCCTGGCACCTGCGCGAAGCCATCGGTGGTGACGACAGCCGCTACAAGCGCGTGGTGTTCAACGAGATCACCAAGAAAGCCATCCAGGAGGCCTTCTCGCGTCCTGGCGAGCTGGACATCGACCGCGTCAACGCGCAGCAGGCTCGCCGTTTTCTCGACCGCGTCGTCGGCTACATGGTCTCGCCGCTGCTGTGGCAGAAGATCGCCCGTGGTTTGTCTGCCGGGCGCGTGCAGTCTGTCGCGGTGAAGCTGGTGGTCGAGCGTGAGCGCGAGATTCGTGCGTTCAACCCCGAAGAGTACTGGGAAGTGCATGCCGACCTGGCATCGGCCAAGGCGGCCAAGGTGCGCTTCGAAGTGGCCCGCGAGAACGGCGAGGCCTTCAAGCCCTTGAACGAAGCGCAGGCCATGGCCGCGCTGGCCAAGCTCAAGGACGCCAGCTACAGCATCGTCAAGCGCGAGGACAAGCCGACCAGCAGCAAGCCGTCGGCCCCTTTCATCACGTCCACCCTGCAGCAGGCGGCGAGCAACCGCCTCGGCTACGGCGTGAAGAAGACCATGATGATGGCGCAGCGCTTGTACGAGGCCGGCTACATCACTTACATGCGTACCGACTCCACCAACCTGTCGGTTGACGCCGTGCAGATGGCCCGGGCCTACATCGAAAGCGAGTTTGGCAAGCAGTACCTGCCCGAATCGCCAATGGTGTATGGCAGCAAGGAAGGCGCTCAGGAAGCCCACGAGGCCATTCGCCCCTCGGACGTGAACACTCACCCCAGCAAGCTCACCGGCATGGAGCGCGACGCCGAGCGCCTGTACGAGTTGATCTGGCGCCAGTTCCTGGCCTGCCAGATGCCGCCTGCCCAGTACCTGTCGACCACCGTCACCGTCGCTGCCAGCGATTTCGAGCTGCGCGCCAAGGGCCGCATTCTCAAGTTCGATGGTTACACTCGCGTGCTGCCGCAGATGAGCAAGCCGGGCGACGACGACGTGCTGCCGGACATGAGCCAGGGTGAGCAGCTCAAGTTGCTGCACCTGGACCCTACCCAGCACTTCACCAAGCCGCCTGCCCGCTATTCCGAAGCCAGCCTGGTGAAAGAGATGGAAAAACGCGGCATCGGTCGACCTTCGACCTACGCGGCGATCATTTCCACCATCCAGGACCGCGGCTACGTGGCGCTGCACAACCGTCGCTTCTATTCGGAAAAGATGGGCGACATCGTCACCGAGCGGCTGTCCGAGAGCTTCTCCAACCTGATGGACTACGGCTTCACCGCCGGCATGGAAGAGAACCTCGATGACGTGGCTCACGGTGAGCGCGACTGGAAGAACGTGCTCGACGAGTTCTACGGCGACTTCAAGGGCAAGCTCGATGTAGCAGGTGCTGCCGACAGCGGCATGCGCGCCAACCTGCCGACCCTGACCAACATCGCCTGCCGCGAATGCGGCCGCCCGATGATGATCCGCACCGCTTCCACCGGGGTGTTCCTGGGCTGTTCGGGCTACGCGTTGCCGCCCAAGGAGCGCTGCAAGTCGACCATCAACCTCATTCCGGGCGATGAGATCGCAGCCGACGATGAAGGTGAGTCCGAATCGCAGATCCTGCGCGGCAAGCATCGCTGTCCGATCTGTGCGACTGCCATGGATGCCTACCTGGTCGACGAGAAGCGCAAGCTGCACATCTGTGGCAACAACCCCGACTGCCCAGGCTATGAGATCGAAGAGGGCAACTACCGCATCAAGGGCTATGAAGGCCCCAGCCTGGAATGCGACAAGTGTGGCAGCGAGATGCAACTCAAGACGGGCCGTTTCGGCAAGTTCTTCGGTTGCACCAACCCGGAATGCAAGAACACCCGCAAGTTGCTCAAGAGCGGCGAGGCAGCACCACCGAAGATGGACGCGGTGAAAATGCCCGAGCTCAAGTGCGAAAAGGTCAACGACACCTACGTGCTGCGCGACGGCGCTTCGGGTCTGTTCCTGGCTGCCAGCCAGTTCCCCAAGAATCGCGAGACCCGTGCGCCGCTGGTATTGGAGATCATTCCGCACAAGGACGAAATCGATCCCAAGTACAGCTTCCTGTTCGATGCGCCGATCAAGGACCCGGACGGCCGTCCGACCGTGATCCGCTACAGCCGCAAGACCAAAGAGCAGTACGTGCAGAGCGAAGTCGAGGGTAAGCCAACCGGATGGAAGGCGTTCTACGACGGCAAGACCTGGAAGGTCGAAGACAAGCGCTGAGGCGCTCGTTGCAACGTAGGCCGCGCCGTCCATGAGGACGGTGCGGCCTTTTTCATTTGTAGCTTGCGCTGCCCCGGCGGGTTCTCGACACTGTAGGCGATCAGTGTTCATTGCGGAGACCGCCACCATGGCCTATGAGCTCTACACCCGTACCAACCAGAAAATCTATTTCGCCGGGCTGGCGCTGGAGGCGATGGGCAAGGCCGAGCTGGGCCAGGCGATCAATGCCCAGGCACAGTTGCAGGCGCAGCGCGAATCGGCGCTGTTCCACCTGTACGGTGCCTTGCTGGGGCTTTGCCATGAGATTGCCGGTTACTATCGTCTGCCGCAGGCCGGCACCGCCCGCGCTGAAACCCTGTTGTCACCTCAGGCGCTGGAGGGTGCGTCCATTCCCGAGCTCGGCGAGCTGGTGGAGTTGGCCCAGCACTCCCATACCTGGCTGGCGCAGCTGCTTGCAGCGCACAGCACGCTGTTCGTGCCGCCCCGTGCGCCAAAGAAGCCCAAGGGGGACGTGACCCAGCCGTTGATACAGGCAGTGAATCTGGACGAAGTGGAAGAGCCGGAATTGAGTCGCGAGGTGCTCGAGAGCTGGCGTCAGCAGCTCAAGGGCTTGACCGTTCGGTTCCGAGAGGGGCTCAGTGAGTGCTGATTTACCCCGGCACTGCTACAATGCCCGCCTTTCGTGGAGAACATGTCCTTATGCCTACGTCCTTTCTTGAGATTGTCGAGCTGCCTGACGGCCGCATCGAGTTGCGTCGTGCCGAGGACGAAGGTTCGCTGGTGACGCTGAATTTTTCCGAAGATGCCAAGGCATTCTTGCAGGGCCAGCACGTGGAAGTGGCCAAGGCCATGCTCAGTGTCGGCGTGCAGATGGCTGGCAAGCTGGTGGAAGGCGAGCTCGACAAGGAAGACGGCCCGCGCGTCCTGCACTGATCCTGCCGCAAGGCAAGCGCTTGCCGGGGTGGACGGTCCCAATAACGGCAGGGGCTAGCCCAGTCGAATGTTCAAGCTCTGCGCGCCGCCCTGGCGTGCTGCCGAGATCAATTGTTGCCTGGCCACGGCAGGCAGCGGATTGAGCCAGCTCACCACCGTGTGGCTACGGCCCAAGCGCAACGCCTCGCAGGTAAGTCGTTGCGCGCTCTGGGTGCCACGCGGCTGGAGCAGCAGGATCCGTTCGCGGTTGAGCCCTGCATCGCGCAACCAGGCCTGGGTCAGGCTCGCGGGCGGGGCAATCAACGTCAGCCAGCGTGCGTCCTGCTCTTCACTGAGCTCGCGCAGCATCGGCGCCAGCAGGCTCAGGCAGTTCCCCGCAGCACCACGCAGAGACATCTCGCTGAATACATCCGGCTCGGCAAGGGTCCAGGGCGACTCGACGGCCTCCTTGAATCGCGGCACGGCCGGTGCGGCCATGAAAGCTTCGAACAGCGACATTTGTGCCTGTTGGGGTGTCAGGGGAAACTGCATGATGCCTCCTTATCGACGAATGACGCCGACGCTCAAACCTTCGATGACCAGATCCTGATCCTTGAGGTCGACTTCAATGGGTGCGAAATCAGGGTTTTCCGCAACCAGAAAAACCTTGTTGCCCTCGCGCTGGAAACGCTTGACCGTGACCTCGTCGCCGATCCGTGCCACTACGATCTGCCCATTGCGCACTTCACGGCAGGTGTGCACGGCGAGCAGATCGCCGTCGAGAATGCCGACGTCGCGCATGCTCATGCCCTGCACGCGCAGCAGGTAGTCGGCGCGCGGATGGAAGAAGCCCGGGTTGATCTTGCAGGACTCCTCGATGTGCTCCTGCGCCAGGATCGGCGCACCCGCGGCGACCCGGCCCACTACCGGCAGACTGGCGTCGTCGTTGCGCGCCTCCGAGCCTGGAATACGAATGCCACGCGAAGCGCCCGGGGTCATTTCGATCGCGCCTTTGCGCGCCAGGGCCTTGAGGTGTTCTTCGGCGGCATTGGGCGACTTGAAGCCCAATTCCTGGGCGATTTCTGCACGTGTAGGTGGAAAGCCATTGTCGTCAAGGCAGCGCTTGATGAAGGCCAGAATTTCAGCTTGGCGTGGCGTCAATTTCAACATGTCGATGGCTCTGTCTTTTTGTACAGTGACTGGGATTATATACAGTAGATAGCCCTTGGCAATACCGTTTTCAGGGGGCTGGTTCCGGGGATGTTCGCATGCTGCGCTAAGGCGATGAATTTGTATGCTTTAATACGTGACCGCATGGCCATAAATAGCCCGCCCGGACTTGACAGTCACAGGCTTTGAAACGTATGTTTCAAACAAGTGTTTGTCAGGCGGAGTAGCCATGGCCCAGTCGGAAACCGTTGAACGCATCCTCGATGCCGCGGAACAGCTTTTTGCGGAAAAAGGCTTCGCGGAAACGTCGCTGCGCCTGATCACCAGCAAGGCCGGGGTCAACCTGGCGGCGGTGAACTACCATTTCGGTTCGAAGAAGGCACTTATCCAGGCGGTCTTCTCGCGGTTCCTCGGGCCGTTCTGCGCCAGTCTCGACCGCGAACTCGAGCGGCGCCAGGCCAGCGCCACGCCCAAGGCAAGCCTTGAAGAACTGCTGGAGATCCTCGTCGAGCAGGCCCTCGTGGTGCAACCGCGCAGCGGCAACGACCTCTCGATCTTCATGCGCCTGCTTGGCCTGGCATTCAGCCAGAGCCAGGGTCACTTGCGTCGTTACCTGGAGGACATGTACGGCAAGGTGTTCCGCCGCTACATGCTGCTGGTCAACGAAGCAGCACCGCGCATTCCACCCCTCGAGCTGTTCTGGCGCGTGCATTTCATGCTCGGCGCCGCCGCGTTCAGCATGTCCGGGATCAAGGCGCTGCGTGCCATCGCCGAGACCGATTTCGGTGTCGATACCTCGATCGAGCAGGTCATGCGCCTGATGGTGCCGTTCCTGGCTGCGGGCATGCGCGCACAGAGCGCAGTGACCGACCCGGCCATGGCCGCGGCTCAGTTGCGCCCGCGCAGCAAGAGTACCCCGGCCGTTGCCAAGGCCTGATTCGGGCATGGCTGTCTTCCAGATCCCTCTTTACAAGGAAACCCCATGAGCGCTCGTCTGCAAGGCTCCTTGATGGTCGACGTCGCCGGTACCTGGCTTACCGCCGAGGACCGACATCTGTTGCGCCAGCCCGAAGTCGCCGGGCTGATCATCTTCGCGCGCAACATCGAGCACCCGCGCCAGGTGCGGGAGTTGACGGCAGCCATCCGTGCCGTGCGGCCCGACTTGATCCTCGCTGTGGATCAGGAAGGCGGTCGGGTGCAGCGCCTGCGCCAGGGCTTCGTACGGCTGCCGGCCATGCGCGACCTGGCGCGCCATGCCGATGCCATGGCACTGGCCGAGCAGTGTGGCTGGTTGATGGCCACCGAAGTGTTGGCGGTCGGGCTGGACCTGAGTTTTGCTCCGGTACTGGACCTCGATCATGGGCACAGTGCGGTAGTTGGCACCCGCGCGTTCGAGGGCGACCCGCAGCGGGCGACGGCGCTCGCCGGTGCGTTCATCCAAGGTATGAATGCCGCGGGAATGGCCGCCTGCGGCAAGCATTTTCCCGGCCATGGCTGGGCCGAAGCCGACTCCCACGTGGCGATTCCCACCGACGAGCGCAGCCTGGAGCAGATCCGTGCGTGCGATCTGGTGCCGTTCGCGCGGTTGGCCGACAAGCTGGCAGCGGTCATGCCGGCGCATGTCATCTACCCGCAGGTCGACGCCAACCCGGCGGGCTTTTCACGCCGATGGCTGCAAGACATCCTGCGCGGTGAGTTGGGCTTCGAGGGTGTGATCTTCAGCGACGACCTGTCGATGGCCGGTGCCCACGTGGTGGGTGATGCGGCCAGTCGTATCGAAGCAGCGCTCAGCGCTGGCTGCGACATGGGCCTGGTGTGCAACGACCGCGCTGCAGCGGAGCTGGCCCTGAGCGCAGCCCAGCGCATGGGTGTGCAGCCGTCGCCGCGCATCGCGGCCATGCGTGGCCAAAGCCAGGCGAATGTCGAGTATCGCCAGCACCCGCGCTGGCAACAGGCAACCGCCGCGTTGCGCGCCGCAGCGCTGATCGATTGATCCTGTGCGTCAGCGGGTGAGCAGGCGCAGGGGCTGGCCGGCATGCCAGGCCAGTATGTCTTCGATCATCTGGGTGAAGAACAGCCGGTAGTTGTTCCCGGTGACGTAGCCGATGTGCGGGGTAGCCAGCACGTTGGGCAGCATGCGGAACGGATGATCTTGCGGCAGCGGCTCTTCGTCGAACACGTCCAGCGCGGCGCCAGCCAGGCGGCCTTCGCCAAGGGCTTGAATCAAAGCTGCTTCGTCGATGATCGGGCCGCGCGAGGTGTTCACCAGCCGCGCACCCGGCTTCATCCAGCCCAGGGCTTGCGCATCGACCAGCCCCCGGCTGCGCTCGCTCAGCACCAGATGCACGCTGAGCACGTCGGCCTGTTCGAACAACTGCTGTTTGTCCACGTACTCGACGCCTACCTCAGCCGCCCGCTCGGGGGTGAGGTTTTGGCTCCAGGCGATCACGCGCATGCCGAACGCCTGGCCAAAGCGTGCCACCTTCTCGCCGATGCTGCCCAGGCCCAGCAGGCCCAGGGTGTTGCCATGCAGGTCGCCACCTAGGCCGATTTGCCAGCCACCGCTGCGCAGCGAATTGGCCTCGCCCAGCAGGTCACGGGTCAAGGCCATCACCAGGGCCCAAGTCAGCTCCGGGGCCGCATGCTTGTAGCTGTCGGTGCCGGCAACCTGGATGCCCAGGCGGGCGGCTGCCTGCAGGTCGATGGCGGCATTGCGCATGCCGCCGGTGACCAGCAGTTTCAGCTGTGGCAGTTGCTCGAGCAAGGTGGCGTCGAAGAGGGTGCGTTCACGCATCACGCAGATGACAGCATAGGGCGCCAGGCGCTCGGCCAATGCCGTGCCGTCGGCGGGATACTCGTGGATGAAGTCGAGCTGGCCTACGGCTTCGAGCGCGGTCCAGTCGACCGCGCCTTCAGCCACCGATTGCCAATCGTCGATGACGGCTATTCGCATGGGCATTGCCTCGTATCAAAGTGGTTTCTGGGGAGCGTCCAGCCAGTCGAGCAGGGCCTTGTGGAATCGCGCCGGTTCTTCCATCTGCGGCGCGTGGCCCAGGCCTGCGAACTCCACCAGGGTGCTGTGGGGGATCATCTGGCTGGCCTGCTTGCCCAGCACGGCATACTTGCCCAGCTTGGCCTTGACTTCGGGCGGGGCGATGTCACTGCCGATGGCCGTGGTATCGGCATCGCCGATCAGCAGCAGGGTCGGTACTTCAAGGTTTTTGAATTCGTGCACCACCGGCTGGGTGAAAATCATGTCGTAAATCAGCGCCGAGTTCCATGCCACCAAGGTATGCCCCGGGCCCTTGTTGAGGCCGGCGAGCATGTCTACCCAGCGGTCATACTCGGGCTTCCAGCGACCGCCGTAGTAGGTGGTGCGCTCGTAGTTGCGGATGCCGTCGGCGGTGACCTTGGACTCGCGTTCGAACCATTGGTCGACACTGCGATAGGGCACGCCCATGGCTTTCCAGTCTTCCAGGCCGATGGGGTTGACCATGGCCAGGCGCTCGGTGTCTTCGGGGAACATCAACGCATAGCGTGTGGCGAGCATGCCGCCGGTGGAGTGGCCCATGATCACTGCTTCCTTGACCCCGATGCGGGTCAGCAGGTCGTGGGTGTTGTTGGCCAACTGTTGGAAGCTGTATTGATAGTGTTCGGGCTTGCTGGAGGTGCAGAAGCCGATCTGGTCGGGAGCGACCACGCGGTAGCCGGCATCGCTGAGCGCCTTGATCGAGCTTTCCCAGGTGGCGCCGCAGAAATTCTTGCCATGCATCAGCACCACGGTGCGGCCGTTGGCCTTGCCGTTGGCGGCGACGTCCATATAACCCATCTGCAGGCTTTTGCCCTGAGACTCGAAGGCGTAATGTTGCAGGGTGTATGGATAGTCGAAGCCTTGCAGTTCGGGGCCATAGGCAGGCGTCGAGTCGGCGGCCAGCAGTGGCTGGGCGAAGACGCTGGCAAGTGCCAGCATGGACAGGCGAAGCATGGGGACCTCCTGGAGTCGGCTGTAGACAAGGGTAGACGCACGGTCGCTGCGTGCTGCCGGCGTTCACCGTAGCACCCATTGGAGGTCGACAGGCCCCGGTGGTGCCGGGCTGCGGCGATAAATGTCCGACATCAGGTTTCAGAATGCTACAAGCCCCAAGCGCGACCACGGGCAATGCGCCGCCCGTGGGTCGATACAACAATAATCATCGAGGCAGAAAGTGCCTCTACCTGGAGATCTACATGGCTTTTGAAACCATCCTGTTGGAAACCCGCGGTCGCGTGGGCCTGATCACCCTCAACCGTCCCCAGGCGCTGAATGCGCTCAACGCCCAGCTGATCGACGAGTTGAACCAGGCCCTGGATAGCCTGGAAGGCGATCGCGAGATTGGCTGCATCGTTCTGACCGGTTCCGCCAAGGCGTTTGCCGCTGGCGCCGACATCAAGGAAATGGCTGAACTGCGTTACCCGCAGATCTACTTGGACGACCTGTTCCACGAGAGTGACCGCGTGGCCAACCGGCGCAAGCCGATGATCGCCGCCGTGGCCGGCTTCGCCTTGGGTGGAGGCTGTGAGTTGGCGCTGATGTGCGATTTCATCCTGGCCGCCGACAACGCCAAGTTCGGCCAGCCGGAAATCAAGTTGGGCGTACTGCCGGGCATGGGTGGGACGCAGCGCCTGACCCATGCGGTGGGCAAGGCCAAGGCCATGGAGCTGTGCCTGACCGGTCGCCTGATGGGCGCCGAGGAAGCGGAACGGGCAGGGCTGGTGGCCCGCATCGTCGCCGCCGACCGGTTGCTTGACGAAGCCCTGGAGGTCGCCCAACAGATCGCCGCCAAGTCGCTGCCGATCGCGATGATGGTCAAGGAAAGCGTCAACCGCGCGTTCGAAGTGAGCTTGTCCGAAGGGGTTCGTTTCGAGCGGCGGGTGTTCCACGCGGCGTTTGCCAGCGAGGATCAGAAAGAGGGGATGGCGGCATTCATTGCCAAGCGCCAGCCGCAGTTCAAGGGTAATTAGCCCGCCTGCAAGGGGGCTGGTGCCTGGCCAGCCCTCTTGCGGCAATGTGAGTCATCACAGCGCGTGGGTTACAGCAGGTAATGACGCAGCTCGCGGGCGATCAGCATGCGCTGGATTTCGCTGGAGCCTTCGTAGATCTGCGTGATGCGCGCGTCGCGGTAGTACTTTTCCACCGGATAGTCTTCCAGGTAGCCGTAGCCACCGTGAACCTGCACGGCGCTGGAGCACACCCGTTCGGCCATTTCCGACGCGAAGAGCTTCGCCTGGGAGGCTTCGGACAGGCACGGCAGGCCCGCGCTGCGCAGGCGCGCAGCGTGCAGCACCAGCAAGCGTGCGGCATTGACCTGCACCTGCATGTCGGCCAACAGGTTGGCCACGCTTTGGTGTTCGATGATCGGCTTGCCGAACTGCACCCGCTCGCGGGCGTAGCCCAGCGCGGCCTCGAACGCGGCGCGGGCGATGCCCAATGCCTGCGCGGCGATGCCGATACGGCCGCCTTCGAGGTTGGACAGGGCGATGTTCAGGCCCTTGCCGCGTTCACCCAGGAGGTTGGCTGCGGGTACGCGGCACTGGCTCAAGGTGATGGCGCAGGTGTCGGAGGCGCGGATGCCGAGCTTGTGCTCGCTGCGGTCGACGGTGAACCCTGGGGTGTCGGTGGGAACCAGAAAAGCCGACAGGCCCTTCTTGCCCAGCTCCGGGTCGGTGACGGCGAAGACGATGGCCAGCTTGGCTCGGCGACCATTGGTGACGAATTGCTTGGCGCCATCGATGACCCAGTGCTCGCCGTCGAGCACGGCGCGGGTGCGCAGGTTGTTCGCCTCGGAGCCAGCCTGGGGTTCGGTCAGGCAGAAGCAGCCGATGACCTCGCCGCTGGCCAGGGCTGCCAGCCAGGTGTCCTGCTGGGCCGGGCTGCCGTAGTTGAGCAGGGGGCCGCAGCCCACTGAGTTGTGTACGCTCATCAACGCACCCAGGGCACCGTCGGCTGCGGATATCTCTTCCACCGCCAGCGCATACGCGACGTAATCGGTGTAGCTGCCGCCCCACTGTTCGGGCACGACCATGCCTAGCAGCCCGAGGGCGCCCATCTGTGCCACCAGCGCGTCATCGATCCAGCCCGCCTGTTCCCAGGCACGGGCGTGGGGCGCCACTTCGGCGCGGGCGAAGTCGCGCGCCATGTCGCGGATCATGATCTGTTCTTCGCTCAGTTCCAGGTCTTGCATGGCAGACTCCGGCCTCAGAGGCCTTGAAAGAAGGGCTCGACGCGGGCGCGTGCAAGCCGGTCTAGCGTCGGTGGGTTCCAACGCGGGTTCTTGTCTTTGTCGATCAGTAAAGCACGTACGCCTTCGATCAGGTCGCCGTGCTCGAACCACTGACGGTTCAGGTGCAGCTCCAGGGCGAAGCATTGCTCCAGGCTGCAGTGGCGACCGCGGCGCAGCAGTTCGAGGGTGACGGCCATGGCCAGCGGGGAACGGGTGCGCATCAGCCGCGCGGTGTTCTGCGCCCACGCCTGGCTGTCGGCGACGCTCACGTTTTCCAGCTGTTCGACCAGACTGGTCAGGTCGGCTTGACCGAAGAAATGGTCAATGGCCGGCCGCAGCCGGTGCAGCGGGGCGTCGGGGAGGGTCTGGACGCCGAGGCGGGCGAGTACACCTTGCAGGTCCTTGAGGGCATTGTCGCTCCACTGCAGTTTGTCCAAGCGCTCGTCGAGCTGGGCCAGCCGCTCGCTCTCCAGGTACCAGTCCGCCAGGCCGCAGTAGAGCGCATCGGCTGCTTCGATCTGTACGCCGGTGACGCCCAGGTAAGTACCGATTTCACCGGGGATGCGGCTGAGGAAATAGCTGGCGCCGACATCGGGAAAATAGCCAATGGCCACTTCCGGCATGCCCAGTTTGCTGCGCTCGGTGACCACGCGCAGCTCGGCTGCCTGGGCCAAACCCATGCCGCCGCCCAGGGTGTAGCCATCAAGCAGGGCCATCACGGGCTTGCGGTATTGATGCAGGCATTGATCCAGGGCGTATTCTTCGTCGAAGAACGCCTCGTGCAGGGATTCCCGGTTGCGGTAGCTCAGGTAGAGGTTGCGGATGTCACCGCCTGCGCAGAAGCCGCGGTCGCCAGCGCCGCGCAGGACCACGGCATGGATCTGCGGGTCCACGGCCCAGGCATCCAGGTAGCCGCGCAAGGCGCGGACCATGTCCAGGGTAAGCGCATTCAGGCCGGCCGGGCGGTTGAGGGTCAAATGGCCAATGTGGTTGCGGACTTCGCCGAGCACGTGGTCGTCGAGCTCCAGGGGAGAACGCTGGGGAGAGGAAAAAACCTGAGCTGTCATCGCTGAATCCCTGCTTGTTATTGATTTCCTGAGATAAATGAGCGGACCAGGCGATCGTGACAGGCAAGTTTGCAGCTTTCAATACAGATTAATGCAGGTCTTGCCTGCAAATTTGCACGGACTGCGAACGCGGGTCGGCATCCAGTAGACCGGCCCCGCGCCACGGCGTTCGTTGCCGTAGCAGCGGCGCAAGCCGCGTCGGCGGTGGATGCGGGGGTCAGGAATAACGCGGTGAAGCCGGACGCGGCTTGCGCCGTTCCTGTAGCAGCGGCGCGAGCCGCGTCGGCGGTGGCTGCGGTGTGTCTGATGCCACGCGGTGAAGCCGGACGCGGCTTGCGCCGTTCCTGTAGCAGCGGCGCGAGCCGCGTCGGCGGTGGCTGCGGTGTGTCTGATGTCACGCGGTGAGGCCGGACGCGGCTTGCGCCGCTGCTACTGGGAACGCGGCGCTGGCGTCGGCGGTTGGTGCGATGGATCAGGGGAAAGCGGTGAAACTGGATGCGGTGGTTCAGGCGACGGCTTCGACGACTTTTCCCTGTTTCTCATACAGGAAACTGAGCACCGCTAGGCGGTACTGGTTGTAGCGCGGGTCGTCGGCCAGGGCCAGGCGGCTGCGCGGGCGGGGCAGGTCGATGGTGAGGATTTCGCCGATGGTCGCCGCTGGGCCATTGGTCATCATCACGATGCGATCCGACAGCAGCACCGCTTCGTCGACATCGTGGGTGATCATCATCACCGTGTTGTGCAGCTCGCTCTGGATTCGCATCACCTCATCCTGCAAATGCGCGCGGGTCAACGCATCCAGCGCGCCGAACGGCTCGTCGAGCAACAGCACCTTGGGCTGCATCGCCAGCGCGCGAGCGATGCCGACACGCTGCTTCATGCCCCCGGAAATCTCGCTG
This sequence comes from Pseudomonas rhizosphaerae, assembly GCF_000761155.1. Lineage (NCBI taxonomy): Bacteria > Pseudomonadati > Pseudomonadota > Gammaproteobacteria > Pseudomonadales > Pseudomonadaceae > Pseudomonas > Pseudomonas rhizosphaerae. The sequence continues at coordinate 1,628,518 of NZ_CP009533.1, forward strand.
GGGCGCTTGTGCAGGGCGTGGGTCATGTTGACCATTTCCAGGTTGTGCAGTGTCCAGGCATGGCGCTCGCTCTTGCTCTTGCTGTGCTTGAAGACCTTGTCCACACCCAGGGCCACGTTCTCGTAAACGGTCAGCCACGGCAGCAGCGAATGGTTCTGGAACACCAGGCTGCGGTCCGGCCCCGGCTGACGCACTTCCTTGCCGTCGAGAATCACCGCACCGTTGCTCGACTCGATGAGCCCGGCGACGATGTTCAGTACTGTCGACTTGCCGCAGCCCGAGTGGCCGATGATGGAAATGTATTCGCCGCGTGCGACGTTGAGGTTGATCCCGCGCAGCACCTGGCTGGTGACACCGTCGCGCTCGAAGTGCTTGTCGACGTTTTCGATACTCAAGTAATGGCTCATGTTGCCTCCTCAGCTTTGCGAAGTGCCACGGGTGACCAAGCGTCCGACCATCGCCACGAGACGGTCGAGGCAGAAGCCAACCACCCCTACGTAGGCCAGGGCGAGGATGATGTCGCTGATGCGCGAGGCGTTCCAGGCGTCCCAGATGAAGAACCCGATGCCGACACCGCCAATCAGCATTTCCGCAGCGATGATCGCCAGCCACGACAGGCCGACACCGATGCGCAGGCCGGAGAAGATGTAGGGCGCGGCCGCCGGCAGCATGATCTTGCTGAAGTATTCCAGGCCGTTGAGCCGCAGTACCTTGGCCACGTTGCGGTAGTCCTCGGGAATGTTGCGTACGCCCACCGAGGTGTTGATGATGATGGGCCAGATGGCCGTGATGAAGATCACGAAGATCGCCGAAGGGTAGCTGTCCTTGAAGCCGGCCAGCGACAGCGGCAGCCAGGCCAGCGGCGGCACCGTACGCAGGATCTGGAACAGCGGATCGAGGCCGCGCATGGCCCAGGTCGACTGCCCCACCAGCACACCGAGGCTGATCCCCACCACCACGGCCAGGGCGTAGCCATAGGCGACCCGTGACAGGCTGGCCAGCAACTGCCAGGCCATGCCCTTGTCGTTGCCGCCGTTGTCGTAGAACGGGTCGACGATCAGCTCCCAGGTGTCGGTGATGACCTGGGTCGGCGGCGGCAGCGCCGCGCCCTTGCCGCTGCACACCAGTTGCCAGACCAGCAACAACAGGGCGCCAATCACCACCGGTGGCAAACACTGTTGCAACACGAAGCGGCGGGTGTTCTTCAGCAGGCTGGCCATCCGCGGCGGCTTGACCTGCGCCTTGGCGACCGCCTGGGCGGCGCTGTGCAGCTTCTTCACTTCAGCATTCATGGTGACCTCCGGTCAGTGCGGGGAGCATCAGGCCAGGGCCTTGATGGACAGGCTGTCGAGATAGGCCTGCGGGTTCTGTGGATCGAAGGTCTTGCCGTCGAAGAAGGTCTCGATACCGCGCGAGTCGGAATCGGGAATCTGAGCGGACGGCACGTTCAGTTCGGTGGCGGCCTGGCGCCAGAGGTCGGAGCGGTTGACCTTGGCGATCAAGGCCTGGCTGTCGAAGTCCTTGGGCAAATAACCCCAACGCTTGTTCTCGGTGAGGAACCACAGGTCGTGGCTCTTGAACGGGTAGGAGGCGAAGTCGTCCCAGTAGCGCATGATGTGCGGGCTGTCCTTGACCACCTTGCCGGTGCCGTAGTCGAAGTTGCCTTTCATGCGCTCGATGATGTCCGCCACCGGCGCGTTGATCCAGCGCCGCTTGGCGCAGATTTCAGCCACTTCTTCCTTGTTCTGCGGCTGCTCGCAGAACATCTGCGCTTCCATCACCGCCTTGAGCAGCGCCTTGGTTGCGTTGGGGTGCTTGTCGACGTAGTCGGCGCGCAGGGCCAGGGCTTTCTCGGGGTGCTTGTCCCAGATCTCGCCGGTGGTATTGGCGGTGTAGCCGATCTTCTGGTTGATGAGCTGGGCGTTCCATGGCTCGCAGACGCAGAAGCTGTCCATACTGCCGACCTTCATGTTGGCCACCATCTGCGGTGGCGGCACGACGATGGTGGACAGGTCCTTGTTCGGGTCGATGCCGCCTGCAGCCAGCCAGTAGCGCAACCACAGGTCGTGGGTGCCGCCGGGGAAGGTCATCGCGGCATTGACGGTCTTGCCGCCGGCACGCTTGGCTGCCAGCGCCGCCTTGAAGGGCGCAGAGTCCAGGCCCAGTTTCAGGTCGGCGTGTTCGTTGCCCACGGAGATGCATTGCCCGGCCAGGTTCAGCCGGGCCACGATGTACATGGGCACCGGTTGGTTGTTCGGGGTGACTTTGCCGGCAGCGATCAGGTAGGGCATGGGCGTGAGAATGTGCGCGCCATCGATGCCGTTGGCAGCCGAGCCCAGCACCAGGTTGTCTCGCGTCGTGCCCCAGGAAGACTGCTTGAGCACTTCCACGCCAGTCATGCCGTGCTTGGCGAAAAAGCCCTTTTCGTCGGCGACGAACAGCGGCGCGGCATCGGTCAGTGCGATGAAGCCCAGCTTGGCCGTGGTGGTTTCCAGACCGTCGGTGCCTGCTGCCCAGACCGCCGAGGCCAGGCCGGGCGGCAGCAGGCCCAGGGCAGCACCGGCGCCGGCGACGGTCAAGGATTGCTTGAGAAAGTGCCGACGCTTGGCGTCGTGCGGGTGTCCCTTGAAAGGCGTGTCGTCCATCGCTGATTCCCCTGCTGGTGGCGGCCAAAAAAAAAGCAAAAAAAAACGGCGTTCACGCGGTCCGGGCAGTGCTGCCGGGAACGCGTGGACACCGTTGTCCAGGATTCGAATAGTCGACCGCAGTTGGCTGCGATCCTGTGTGTCTCAAAGCAGATTGCGTGCCAAGGCCGCATGAGCCGCGTAGCACGTGGATGGGCAGGTGCCGCGCAGCACCGGCGTGCACGGATGCGGAGCATGCCACGTGCGGGGTGCGCAAATAGGGCGCAGTGTCCGCTTCAACCCTTGCCGGCCACGGCCAGAACGTTCTGGGCCATGTCGACCATGCGCAGCCCTCGCGACATCGCCGATTGCCGCAAGCGGGTGTAGGCCTCGTTTTCGCTCAAGGCGTATTCACTCATCAGCAGCTGCTTGGCGCGTTCCACCAGCTTGCGCTCGTTGAGCGCCTGGCGCGCCTCGTCCAGTTGCAGGTTGGCGTCTTGCAAGCGATGGGTCTGGGCTTGCAGCAGATCCAGCAGCGAGCGGCCCATCTGCGGTCCGTGGCCGTCGGGCGCGGGGCTGTCGAGATCGCTGGCATGCACGCTGAACAGCCGGGCGTCGCCACAGCCCATGGTCTCCAGGCTGGCCAGGCGTTGCAGCAGCACACGATGGTTGTCCAGGTCGGCATGGGCCAGCTTGATGCTGCTCTGACAACTGGCCAGAAGTTGCTCGGCCAGGTGCTTCTCCACTTCGTGCATCTGGTCGATGCGCTGGCTGTGCAGATCGAACCATAATTGCGACAGGCCAGGGTCCACCGGATGCTGCGCCGAGGTGCGCATGCCGACCTCGCGCAGGCGCAACAACTGTGTGGTGAGTTCGCTGCGCTGCAGCTCGGCCCAACGCTGACCGGCCACCGGGTCGGCGAACTCGCCAAAGGTCTGGAAGCAGCGCTCCTGGCTTTGCGTCAGGTGCAGGATGCGCTCCTGCACGCTGGCGTCGAAGAAACCCGCTGAAAAGCCCACCACACCGGTGGCCCGCTCCTGGCCCGCCAGTTCCTTGCCCTGCATGAAATTGAACAGCGCTACCAGCACTCGGGTGATGCTGGGATCGATGGCGGTGTCGGCCGCTTCGAAGACGACCGCCATCAGCCCACCCACCAGGCGGGTCAGCGCCGAGGTGGCCACGCTGGGCGCCAGTAGACGTTCGCGGATGCGCCGACGCAGGCCGGGCAACTCGTCGAAGCCGTGCAGGACATAGGCGACACGGTTGAACAGCCGGGCACGGTCGGCAGCGCTGGCCGCGTTGAGGTCCATGGCCTGCAGCCGCGGCAGTACGTCCTGGGCCAAGGCCTGCGCCTGGTCGGCGTGCAGGTCGAGCTGGCCACGATAGGTTTCGGCCTGGCTGCCCAAGTAAAGGTTGGTGTAGCCACGTTCGCGCTGCAACGCGTGCACCAGGCGGCTTATCAATGTCACCAGTTCACAGGTGTCGGCCAGTCCGCGCAGGCCTTCGAGCTCGCTGCGGCGGGCGGCCAGCATGAAGCGCAGGGCAGGGGGCATAGGACGATCAGGCAGGGCGCGATCAGGCATGGCGGGCTCGCAACTTCGATGAGGGACGGCATGGCTGCATGCAAATCCTGGTCCCGACGCCGCGCCTGCCGCGTGCATCGCCGCGTATGCCGACGGCTGCGTAGCTGCTATAACGCGCAGGCCCAACAATAAAAAAGGAGTTCACGATGTCCCCCATTCGTCTCGGCGTGGTCGGCTACGGCAAGATTGCCCAGGATCAGCATGTCCCCGCCTTGCGCAACGACCCGGCCTTCGACCTGGTCGCCGTGGCTACCCTCGGCGAGCCATGCCCCGGCGTCGCGCATTTCGCCAGCCTGCACGAGTTGCTCGAACAGGCAGCGGATATCCAGGCGCTGGCCTTCTGCACACCGCCCCAGGGTCGCTATGCGCAGGTCCGCGAAGCGCTGCTGGCCGGCAAGCACGTGCTGGTGGAAAAACCACCCTGTGCCAGCCTCGGCGAGGCCATGGCCTTGGTCGAACTGGCCGCCGAGCAGGGCGTGACCTGCCTGTTCGCCTGGCATTCACGTTTCGCTGCCGGTGTCGAGCCTGCGCGCGCCTGGCTGGCGGGCAAACGCCTGCAGTCGGTCACGGTCCAGTGGAAGGAAGACGTGCGCAAGTGGCACCCGGGCCAGCAGTGGATCTGGCAGGCCGGCGGTCTGGGCGTGTTCGATCCGGGCATCAACGCCCTGTCGATCATCAGCCACGTGCTGCCCGAAGCGCTGTTCGTCACCCAGGCCAGCCTGCGCTTTCCCGGCAATCGCCAGGCGCCGATCGCGGCTGACCTGAGCATGAGCGATGCACAGGGTTTGGCAGTCAGTGCTGCGTTCGATTGGGACCATGGCCACGACGAGCTCTGGCAGATCGAGGTGCGTTGCGCCGAAGGCTGCCTGCGCCTGACCCACGGCGGCGCACAGCTGCTGATCGACGATGTACCGCAAACGCTCGAGACGACAGGCGAGTACCCCTTGCTCTACCGGCATTTCGCGCAGCTCATCGAAGCCGGCCGCAGCGATACCGATCTGCAGCCGCTGCGCCTTGTGGCCGACGGGTTTCTGCTCGGGGAGCGCGCAACGGTCGTCGACTTCGTCGACTGAGGCTGCGCTGCGTCTAACGGCGCTTGGCTGGCGGGCTCGGCAGCGGCGCGAGCAGGGCGTCGATATCGTTGTCCTGCAGGCGCCAGTCGCCGGTTTCCCTTGCATCGAGAATGCCGGCCGCCAAGGCTGACTTTTCCTGCTGCAGGTGCTGGATCTTTTCTTCCACGGTGCCGCGGGTGATCAGCTTGTAGACGAACACCGGTTTTTCCTGGCCGATGCGGTAGGCGCGGTCGGTGGCCTGGTTTTCCGCGGCCGGGTTCCACCAAGGGTCGTAGTGGATCACCGTGTCCGCTGCGGTCAGGTTCAAGCCCACGCCGCCGGCCTTGAGGCTGATCAGGAAGATCTGCAGCCTGCCGTCCTGAAAGTCCCTGACCGGTGCCCGGCGATCGCGCGTGGTACCGGTGAGCAATGCGTAGGGGATGCCTCGCTGCTGCAGCTCCTGTTCGATCAGGCCCAGCATGGAGGTGAACTGGGAGAACAGCAGGATGCGCCGACCGCTGCCCAGCAGTTCGTCGAGCAATCGCAGCAGGCTGGCCAGCTTGCCCGAACTGTGGCCCGGTGGCGGTGCTGCAACGCTGTTGACCAGGCGCAGGTCACAGCACACCTGACGCAGCTTGAGCAGCGCTTCGAGAATGATGATCTGACTGCGCGCCACGCCCTTGCGGTCGATCTCGGCGCGGACCTTCTTGTCCATGGCCAGGCGCACGGTTTCGTACACGTCTCGCTGCGCCTCGTTGAGTTCGACCCAGTGGACGATTTCGCTCTTGGCCGGCAGCTCGGTGGCGACCTGCTCCTTGGTGCGGCGCAGCAGGAACGGCTTGATGCGCGCGTTCAGGTGCTGCAATCGTGCCTGGTCGCCCTGTTTCTCGATCGGCAGGCGGTAATCGCGGCTGAACTGCTTGCTGTCGCCCAGCCAGCCGGGCATGAGGAAGTGGAACAGCGACCAGAGCTCGCCCAGGTGGTTTTCCAGCGGCGTACCGCTCAGGCACAGGCGTTGCCTTGCGTTCAACTGGCGTGCCGCCTGCGCGGCCTTGCTGCCAGGGGTCTTGATGTACTGAGCCTCGTCCAGCACCAAGACGTGCAGCGGCACCTGTTCAAGTATTTCAAGATCCTTGGGCAGCAGGGCATAGGTGGTCAGCAGCACGTCGTACTCGGCCAGGTGCGCGAAGTGCTTCTTGCGCGTGGCGCCGTGCAGGGCCAGCACCTTGAGCGCTGGCGCAAAGCGTGCGGCTTCGTCCTGCCAGTTGGGCACCAGGCTGGTGGGCATCACCACCATGGCCGGCCGATCCAGGCGCCCGGCCTGTTTTTCGATCAGCAGGTGGGCAAGGGTTTGCAGGGTCTTGCCCAGGCCCATGTCGTCGGCGAGGATGCCGCCCACCTCTAGTTGCCGCAGGGCCTGCATCCAGCTCACACCGTCCAGCTGGTAAGGGCGCAGGGTGGCACGCAATCCCTCGGGGGCGGCCACTGGACAGTGGCGGATGTCACGCAGGCGGTCGGCAAAATTCCGTACGCGCTCGCCACCCTGCCAGTCCAGCGGCAACGCCTGCAGCCCTTCCAGCCGCGTGGCATCGGCAGTGGCCAGGCGTATCGAAGTGTCGCCCGGTTCGCGCAGGTAGAAATCCCCGAGCGTCGCCAGCACCGGCTTCAAACGGCCGTAAGGCATGGCCACTTGCAAGGTTCGCTGAACCCCGGCATGCACGGTGTGTATGGGCACCAGAATCTGCTCGTCGTCGCGACGTCGCGCCAGGTGGGTCGGGTTGAGCAATTCCGGGTGGCTGCGCAGCAGGTTGAGCAGGATCGGCAGCAGGCTCAGCGGCTCACCGTCGACGACGATGCCCAGTTCCAGGTCGAACCAGTCCCGCCCAGGCGCTTCCTCGATGGTGGCGTACCAGCGCTCGACCGGCGTCAGGTCGAAGGCAAACTCCTCGGCGTATTCGATCTCCCAGCCCTGCTCACGCAACCCAGGCAGTTCGTTGAGAATGAAGCGCAGCCAGGCCGCGTCGCTGGGCAGCTCGAAGATTTCCCCGGCGCTTTCGGGCAGTGCCTTGCTTTGCCGGGTGGCCAGCTTGAAACCGATGCCCTGCAACTGTTCGCGCAAGGCACGCTCGGCGGCCGGCTGACGCTCGATCCGTGCGCTCTGGTTTTGCCATTGGCGCGCCACGCTGGTGGGCCGTGGCCCGCTGACGTATTCCCCCGCATAGCCGTAGGCCAGCGCTGCGCGGTGCTGCACGTAGCGCTGCATCTTGCCGTTGCGCGGTTCGAAGGCGCTGAACTCGACGCTGCCCAGCCACAGCCGTGGCCGCGGTTGCAGCGTATCGATCACGCGCTCATCGGGCATATCAACCGGCTTTTGGCGTCAGGCGCTCGAACAGCGCTTCGATGACGTTGAAGCGCTCCTCGGCGCGCTCCATCGGCACCATGAACTTGAACAGCGTGGCGCCTTCGAACTTGTAGCGCTTGGGCTGGCTCTGGATCAGCTTGATCAGGGTCAGTGGATCGACCGGCGTACTGGCGCCGAATTCGATCCGCCCACCTTGCGGGCCGCCGTCGACCTTGGTGATCCCCAACTGCTCGGCCTGAAGCTTGAGCAGGGTCAGGCGCACCAGGTTCTTGGTCGGCTCGGGCAGCAGGCCGAAGCGGTCGATCATTTCCACCTGCAGGTCCTTGAGACCATCTTCGTCCACCGCCGAGGCGATGCGCTTGTAGAGGATCAGGCGCGCGTGCACGTCGGGCAGGTAATCCTCGGGAATCAGCGCCGGCAGGCGCAGGTTGATTTCCGGGCCGCCACCCAGGGGCTGGTCCAGGTTAGGCTGCTCGCCCTTGCGGATCGACTTGACCGCACGTTCGAGCATTTCCATGTAGAGGGTAAAGCCGACCGCCTGGATCTGCCCGCTCTGGCCTTCGCCGAGCAACTCGCCTGCGCCGCGGATTTCCAGGTCATTGGTGGCCAGGACGAAACCTGCGCCCAGATCCTGGGTATTGGCGATCGCTTCCAGGCGCTTTTCCGCGTCCGGCGTGATCTGCTGGCGCGGCGGGGTCAGCAGGTAGGCGTACGCCTGGTGGTGGCTGCGCCCGACGCGGCCGCGCAGCTGATGCAGCTGGGCCAGGCCGAACTTGTCGGCCCGCTCGATGATGATGGTGTTGGCGCTGGGCACGTCGATACCGGTTTCGATGATGGTCGAGGCGATCAGCACGTTGAAGCGCTTGTGGTAGAAATCGCTCATCACCTGTTCCAGGTCGCGCTCGCGCATCTGCCCGTGGCCGATGCCGATGCGCGCCTCGGGAACCAGTTCGGCGAGGTCGGCGGCGCATTTCTCGATGGTCTTCACATCGTTGTGCAGGTAGTACACCTGTCCGCCGCGCAGCAGTTCGCGCAGCAGCGCTTCCTTCACGGTGCCCTTGTTCTGCTCCATGACGAAGGTGCGCACCGACAGGCGCCGTGCCGGTGGCGTGGCGATGATCGACAGGTCGCGCATGCCGGCCACGGCCATGTTCAGTGTGCGCGGGATCGGCGTGGCGGTCAGGGTCAGGATATCGACTTCGCTGCGCAGGGCCTTGAGGGCCTCTTTCTGGCGCACCCCGAAGCGGTGTTCTTCGTCGATGATCACCAGGCCCAGGTTCTTGATCTTGACGTCGTCCTGCAGCAGCTTGTGGGTACCGATGACGATGTCGATCTTGCCTTCGGCCAGTTGCTCGACGGCGGCACCGACTTCCTTGGCCGACTTGAAGCGGCTCATCACTTCGACCGTTACCGGCCAATCGGCGAAACGGTCGCGGAAGCTGTTGTAGTGCTGCTGGGCGAGCAGGGTGGTCGGCACCAGGATGGCCACCTGGCGGCCGCCGTGCACGGCGATGAACGCCGCGCGCATGGCCACTTCGGTCTTGCCGAAGCCGACGTCGCCGCACACCAGGCGGTCCATCGGCTTGGGCGCCAGCATGTCGTGGCGCACCGCTTCGATGGCCGACTGCTGGTCCGGGGTTTCCTCGAAAGCGAAGCCGGCGCTGAACGTGGCGTAGTCCAGGGCCGGGTCGGCGAACGCATAGCCTTCGCGCGCGGCGCGGCGGGCATAGATGTCGAGCAACTCGGCAGCCACGTCGCGCACCTGCTCGGCGGCCTTGCGCTTGGCTTTCTGCCAGGCCTCGGAGCCGAGCCGGTGCAGCGGCGCCAGGGCGTCGTCGCTGCCGGTGTAGCGGGCGATCAGGTGCAGGTTGGCCACCGGCACATAGAGCTTGGCGTTCTCGGCGTATTCCAGGGTGAGGAATTCAGCGACCTGGTTGTCGATCTCCAGCGTCGCCAGCCCCAGATAACGGCCCACGCCATGGTCGATGTGCACCACCGGCGCGCCTTCGCGCAGCTCGGTGAGGTTCTTGATGACGTTGTCGTTGGCCGCGTCGGCGCGCTTGTCGCGGCGGCGCCGCTGCATCACGCGCTGGCCAAACAGCGGGCTTTCGGCGATCAGGGCCAGGGCCGGGTCGAGAATCTGCAGCCCTTCGTCCAGCGGCGCGATGGTGATTGCCAGGCGTTCCTTGCCCTGGGCGAATTCTTCCCAACCGTCAACCGTTCTTGGGCGTACCTTGAGGCGCTCCAGCAACTCCAGCAGCACTTCGCGGCGGCCGGCGGATTCAGCGGTGAACAATACCCGCCCGGGGAACTGGTCGAGGAATCCGGCGAGCGCGGCGAGGGGCTGGCTGGCCTTGGCCTCGATGGCCAGGTCTGGCAGTTTCGCCGCAGCGAAGCGTTCGCGGCCCGGCCCCGACTCCAGGTCGTCCTGGCTGACGACGATGCGTGGCCAGGTCTTGAGTTGGGCGAAGCAGTCTTCTACCGGCATGAACAGCTCGGCGGGCGGCAGCAGTGGCCGCGCAGGATCGACCCGGCGCTCTTCGTAGCGGTTGCGCACGTCGCTCCAGAAGTGCTCGGCCGCCTGCTCGATGCCGGGCAGCGAGAACACCTGGGTGTCCTGGGGCAGGTAGTCGAACAGGGTCGAGGTTTCTTCGAAGAACAGCGGCAGGTAGTACTCGATACCGGCAGGGGTAATGCCACTGCTCAGGTCCTGAAAGATCGGGCAGCGGCGGAAATCGACGTCGAAACGCTCGCGAAAGCGTGCCTTGAAGCGGGTCACCGCTTCCTTCTGCAGGGGGAACTCGCGGGCCGGCAGCAGGCGGATCGACTCGACTTTGTCGATGGAGCGCTGGGTCTCCGGATCGAAGGTGCGCAGCGTCTCGATCTCGTCGTCGAACAAGTCGATCCGGTAGGGCAGTTTGCTGCCCATGGGGAACAGGTCGATCAGGGCGCCGCGCACGGCAAATTCGCCGTGCTCGTACACCGTGTCGACATAGCGGTAGCCGCTGGCTTCCAGGCGCGTGCGCATCTGCTCCACATCCAGGCGCTGGCCGACGTCCAGCACCAGGCTGCTGCCCAGCAGGAACTGGGTCGGCGCCAGCCGATGTAGGGCTGTGGTGATGGGCACTACCAAAACCCCGTGCGCCAGCTCGGGCAGGCGATAGAGGGCGGCGATACGCTGGGAGATGATGTCCTGGTGCGGCGAGAACAGGTCGTACGGCAGGGTTTCCCAGTCGGGGAAATGCAGCACCGGCAACTGCGGGGCGAAAAAGCGCAGTTCCTGTTCCAGCCGATCGGCGCTTTGGCTGTCGGCAGTGAGCAGCAGGGTGAAGCGCTTGGCGGCATTGGCCGCTTCGGCGATCGCCAGGCTCAAGGCAGCCCCGGGCAGGTTGCCCCAGGCGTGTTTGCCTGCCGAGGCAGGGAGTTGCGGAAGGCGCAGAACAGGCACGGGAGGTTGAGCTCCAAGCGTTGCGGCGGAAAACGAGGAGTGTACCGGGGTGGCAGTGGGCTGTCAGGTGCTGTTGTGGGGTTGCGACAATGAAGCCGCTTTCGCGGGCAGAACGTAAAAGGTCTTGGCTTTGCAGCGCTTGGCCTGCAAGGGCAGGGCCAGGCTTTTAACGGCGCGCCGCAGTCTGTCGCCATCCCTCGTCATAAAACCGCCGGGTATGATCTACCTCATTGGCAGGCCTCGGTTTTTTTGACGGCCCTATTCGCCAATCTTCACGACGTCGATAAGCGCAGATTGCTCCGGCCGCGCGGCGAAGTCATAATGTAGCCCGTTTTCTCAGCCCCTACATGTGGAAGGTTACCGTGACTCAGAAGCCCGACCAGTGTCTTGGTGAATGGATCGATCGTGAAGCTCTCGCCGAAGCGATGATTCCTTTGATCGGCCAGCTCTACCGCAATAACAACGTAGTCACCTCCATCTACGGCCGCAGCCTGATCAACCGTTCGGTGATCGAGCTGCTCAAGGCGCACCGCTTCGCTCGCCATCGCCAGTCCGATTCCTCGGAGCTGTCGGTGCACGAGACGTTCCCGCTGATCAAGGCGATGAGCGAACTCAAGCTGGGTGCGGCTTCCGTCGATCTGGGCAAGCTCGCGGTCAAGTTCAAGGAAAGTGGCAACGGGCGCAACGCCGAACAATTCGTGCGTGAAGAGTTGGCGGACGTGGTCGGCCAGCAGAACCAGGGCGAGCGTACCGGCACCGACGTGGTGCTGTACGGTTTCGGCCGCATCGGTCGCCTGCTGGCGCGCATCCTGGTCGAGAAGGCCGGTGCCGGCGACGGCCTGCGTCTGCGTGCGATCGTCGTGCGCAAGGGCGCCGACAACGACCTGGTCAAGCGCGCCAGCCTGCTGCGTCGCGACTCGGTGCACGGCTCGTTCGACGGCATCATCCATGTCGACGAGGCGAACAGCACCCTGACCGTCAACGGCAACCTGATCCAGGTCATCTACGCCAAGAACCCGAGTGAAGTCGACTACACCCAGTACGGCATCAAGAATGCCCTGCTGGTCGACAACACCGGCGTCTGGCGCGATGCCGACGGCCTTGGCCAGCACCTGGCCTGCCCAGGCATCGACCGCGTGGTGCTAACCGCACCGGGCAAGGGCAAGCTGAAGAACATCGTGCACGGCATCAACCATGGCACGATCACTGCCGACGACAAGATCGTGTCGGCCGCGTCCTGCACCACCAACGCCATCGTGCCGGTGCTCAAGGCGGTCAACGACAAGTTCGGCATCGTCAACGGCCACGTCGAAACCGTTCACTCGTACACCAACGACCAGAATCTGATCGACAACTTCCACAAGGGCGACCGTCGCGGCCGTTCGGCGGCGTTGAACATGGTCATCACCGAGACCGGCGCTGCTACCGCTGCCGCCAAGGCGCTGCCCGAACTGGCCGGCAAGCTGACCGGCAACGCCATTCGAGTACCGACGCCGAACGTCTCGATGGCCATTCTCAACCTGAACCTCGAGAAGGCCAGCACCCGCGAAGAGATGAACGAGTACCTGCGCTACATGGCGCTGCACTCGGACCTCTCCCGCCAGATCGACTTCGTCAACTCCCAGGAAGTGGTATCGACCGACTTCGTCGGCTCGCGCTACGCCGGTGTGGTCGACGCCGAGGCCACTATCTGCAACGACAACCGCGTCGTGTTGTACGTCTGGTACGACAACGAATTCGGTTACAGCTGCCAGGTGGTACGCGTGATGGAAGACATGGCGGGCGTCAACCCTCCAGCCTTTCCTCACTGAGCCTGAGCGCTGAATGAAAAACGTCCCGACTGGTTCGGGGCGTTTTTGTGTGTGGGGTGTCAGTGATGGCCTCTTCGCGGGCAGAGCCCCGCTCCCACAAGTGCCCGTATTCACATAACGACAATCTGTGGGAGCGCGGCTCTGCCCGCGAAGGCCGCACCACGGTGTCAGGCTTGCGCCGCCAAAGCCGTGCGCTGCGCATGCCGGTCGCCGCGAAACAGCACTAGCGTCGCTATCAGCCCCAGCACCGCCGCGCCACTGAGCCAGATGCCCGGTGCCGCCTTGTTGTCCAGCGCATGAATCAGATAGGTACAGGCCACCGGCGTGAACCCGCCAAAGGTCGCCGTGGCCAAGCTATAGGCCAGTGAAAACCCGGTGGTGCGCACGTCCAGTGGCATGATCTCGGTCAGCGCCACGACCATGGCCCCGTTGTACGAGCCATACAGGAACGACAGCCACAGCTCGACCATCAACAGACGAGCAAAGCTGGGGTCCGCTACCAGCCACGACAAGGTCGGGTAGGCCGTTAGAATCGCCAGCACCGTGGCCGCGAGCAGCAACGGCTTGCGCCCGATCCGGTCCGACAGTGCGCCCATGATCGGCAGCCAGATGAAGTTGGAAAGGCCCACGGCCATGGTCACCAGCAGCGCATCCATGTCCGACAGGTGCAGCTCGTTCTTGCCGAAGGTCGGTGTGTAGGCGGTGATCAGGTAGAACGACACAGTGGTCATCACCACCAGCGCCATGCCGGCCAGGACCAGACGGAAGTTCTGCGCCACCGAATGCACGACCTGCTTGAGCGTAGGCCGATGGGTGCGCGCTTCGAACTCGGGCGTCTCTTCCAGCGAGCGACGGATGAAGAAGATCACCGGCACGATCATGCAGCCCACCAGGAACGGTACGCGCCAGCCCCATTCACCCATTTGCTGCGCATCGAGAAACTGATTGAGCAAGACCCCGAGCAGGCCGGCGAAGACCACGGCAACCTGTTGGCTAGCGGACTGCCAGCTGACGAAGAAACCCTTGCGCCCCGGCGTGGCGATTTCGGCCAGGTACACCGACACACCACCCAGCTCGACCCCTGCCGAGAAGCCCTGCAACAGCCGCCCAAGCAGGACCAGCAACGGCGCCGCAACGCCCAGGGTCGCATAACCAGGTACGCAGGCGATCAACACCGTCCCCAGGGCCATCAAGGCCAGGGTCACGATCAAACCTTTGCGACGCCCGTGGCGGTCGATGTACGCACCTAAAAAGATGGCCCCGAGCGGGCGCATCAGAAAGCCGGCACCAAAGGTGGCCAGCGACAGCATCAGCGAAGCGAAGGCGCTGTCGGCCGGAAAGAAAGTCTTGGCGATGGCCGTGGCGTAAAAGCCATAGACCATGAAATCGAACATTTCCAGAAAATTGCCGCTGACAACGCGAAAGATCGCTTTGCCTTTACCCACCTCAGACGTCATGGCTGTGCTCACTTTACTTGATCTTGTTGGTGCTCCAGGGTTGAAACGCGTTGGCCCAGCGGGCACAACGGTTCAGCACTGGGAACATATCTTGTAACAATATGTTCCAGATCCACCTCAGGTAAAGTGAAGATGTTCGCTAGCTAAGCAGTTTGACGAGGGTAGGCGTGCCGCGCATCGCTCAGGCTGGACGCCAGCTGACTGCGTGGATGCCGAATTTTTCCGCCAATGGCTGGCTGGTTTTTTTCACGTGCTCGCGGCCGAACCGGCCAATGCGGCCCACCCCGGCGTCGCAGCTTGCCCAGTGCCAGGCTTCGCTGGCGTCCATTTTTTCGGCGCGGATGACGAATGACTTCGGATCGCCGTGAAGGGTGTAGTCAATGACGAACAGTTTCGCGTTGTTCATGGGGCCGGGAATCTTCCTTGTGGTGTGCGTCGCAGTCTGGTTCGGAGTCCGGCCCGTCTGAATAATTCCGTTGGATCGGCGCAGCTGCGCCGGTCCACTGGCCGCGCTGCCCCTGACTCAGCCCAGACCGGCCTGGCGGGCCAGCGCGGTCGCCAAGCTCGGGGCCAGTGGCAGGGTGGGCAAGAGCGTTGCCTGATAGGCGTGATAAAGATCGGGCTTGCCTGGCCAGATGGTCCACGCCGGTCGATTGCAAGTGTCCAGCTCGTGGTGCCAGCTGCCATGTTCACGGTCGATCAGGTACAGGTCGATGTAATCCCAGAACTCTCGGTACCACTGCTCATAGCCTGCATCGCCGGTGCGCTGGTGCAACGCGGCTGCGGCAGCCGCCGCCTCGGCCAGCGTCCAATGCAGGCGCTGCGCGACCACTGGCCGCTGTTGCCAATCCACGGTGTAGACGATCCCCGGCTGGCCATCTACGGTCCAGCCAACCTGACAAGCGGCAGCGAACAGGCGCTGGGCGTCTTCGGCCAGCCAGCTCGGGTTGGCCAGGCCGATGCGGTGCCGTGCGGCTTCCAGGTGCAGCAGCAGCCGCGCCCACTCGAAGGCATGCCCGGGGGTTTGCCCGTAGGGACGGAACTCGTCGCCGGGACGATCATGGTTATAGTCGCGCAGTGGTTGCCACTGGGCATCGAAATGCTCCACGGGCAGGTAGCCGGCGGCCGCCGCATGCTGGTGGATCATCCGTTCGCTGATCGCCAGCGCGCGATCAAGCCATTTCACATCGTTGCACACATCGGCCAAAGCCAGGCAGGCTTCCACGCCGTGCATGTTGCTGTTGCCACCACGGTAGCGCTCGAGATCGCTCCAGTCCTGGGCATAGGACTCCAGAAATGCCTGCTCCTCTTCGCACCAGAAGTGTCGCTCCAGTATCTGCACCGCGTCATCCAGCAACGCTGCTGCATCGGGTCGTCCGGCCGCCACCGCCGAGCTCGCCGCCAGGGCGACGAAGGCGTGCAGATAGGCTTGCTTGCGCGAGGAGGGCTCGGCTCGCTCGCCGGCATACCAGCCGCCATGGCATGCGTCGCGCAACGGGCCGTGCAGCGCGCGCAGGCCATGGTCGACCATGGCCGCACTGCCTGGAATGCCTTGCAGACAGGCCAGGGCGAAGCTGTGGGTCATGCGAGCGGTCTGGATGGTCAAGGCGCCGCTGGCTAGATCCGGCCGACCGCGGTTGTCGAGGTCGGCGAAGCCGTTATCGATTCGCGAGGCCTTGGCGAATTCCAGCAATCGCTGGCCCTGCAGGGCCAGCCAGTGTCGGTGCGCGGGGAGGTTCAGCCAACTGTTCGTGGTAGCAGTGAGCAATTCCATCTGTACGAATGCCTCGCTGGGGATGCAGGAAGCATTCAGCATAGCGGTCCGTGACCGGCCCTGGGGTAGCGCCGGTCCGTACAGTCAGGCTTGTGGCCGATTCGGCCTACTGATAGGCGTCGTCTTCGTCTTCGAACTCTTCTTCCTGAAGCGGCACGGTGGCATCTTCGGTGGTCACCGAACCCGGATCCTCGCTGCCTGGATCATTGATGAAGGGCACACCGTTGGGGCCTTTTTCTTCTTTACCTTCGGTTTCAGGTGTCATGCTCATTCTCCTGTGGGCGGGCGTCGGTGAGCGACCAGCGTACGGTCGACTCAGGCATTGGACGCCCGGGCGCGGGCGACGTTCATGCTGACCATTGCCACGATCGCCACCAGCGCCACCAGTACGCTGAAGAACTCGGCGGAGTGATGCAGGCCGAACAGCGGAATGCTCACGCCCACCGCGATCACCGGCAGCGACATGGACACGTAGTAGACGATGAACAGCGCCGAGGTGACGCCGGCTTTCTGTCCGGCGGGTGCGGCATTGGCCACTGCGCCCATGCCGGCACGGAACGTGAGACCCTGACCGATCCCGCTGAGGGCGCCGCCCAGGACCAGTAGCCACAGCTGCGCGCTGGCGATACTCATGCCCAGACAGGCCACACCAAGGATCAATATGCAGCAGCCGACGCTCATCTGCGCGGCCTCGCGGATCCGTCTGACCCAGGCCTGGCCGACGATCGAGCCCAGGAACAGCACAAAAATCACGGCGCCGATCATCAGGCCCTGATCATGGCCCATCACTTGACGCATGATGGCCGGCACCAGCGAGGTGAACAGCCCGGTCACGCTGAAGCCGGCAAGACCGGCGATGGCTGCGGGAATGAACGGTCCGCGCACCGCTGCAGGCACGCTCGGACGCTGAAAACCCAGGCGTGGGCTGGCGGGCCGCTGCACCGTCTCGCCGACGGCCAGGATGGCCACCGCGGCCACCAGCAACAGCAGCAGGTGCACGATGAAGGCCAGGTGCACGGGCCACGGCAGCAACTGCGAAGTGAAGCCGGCCAGCAATGGCCCCAGTCCCAGGCCGAGCATGTTGGCGGCCGTGGCCACCAGTGTCGCGTTGGCCTGCCAGCGCTTGGGCGCCGCTTCGATCACCGCCACGGTGCCGGTACCGGTCATGATCCCGGCCGAGAAGCCCGAGATGAGTCGAGCCACCAGCAGTCCGCCGATGGAGTCGGTGCACAGGAAGATCACCGCGCTGACAGCGCCCATCGCCAAGCCGGCCAGCAGCATCGGGCGCCGACCCAGTTGATCGGACCAACTGCCGACCGCCAGCAACGCAAGGATCACCCCGGCAGCGTAGATGGCGAAGATCAACGTCACCCAGGTCGGGCCGAAGCCCAGGTGCTGTTGATACAGGGCATAAAGCGGTGTCGGCAGGGTCGTGCCCACCATGGTGATCAGGAACGCCAAGGCGATCAGCCAGAAACTGGTGCCGTTCGATTGTTTATTCACGTGCTGGCCTCACGGGTGCTTGAAGTGAGCGCCCCGGCGCAGCCTGATCGGCCCTTCCGGTTCGCTGTCGGGGTCCAGGCGCACGTCGCCCTGAGTCAGGTCGATGATCTGCGCAGCCGCGAGAGCCCTGGCCACCCGACGAACTTCGGGCATCAGCGCACGCCACGCGGGCTCTTCCTGCTCCAGCGAGCGGGCCACTTCCGAAGGGCAGATCGAGGCGCCGATAGCGCGTTGTTCGAGCAACTGCAGGACGCGGCTGGCGATGACGTCGTCGGGATGGATCATGGGAGGCGTTCGTCCTTGCAGGCGACATGGCGAAGGTGAAAACAACTTCAGCCATGTTACCTGCAACGTCCAGGACTGGACACATCGAACCGTTCGCGGTGCCAGGCCGCGAACGGCGGCGGTTCAGGCGCTGGCGGTCTCGTCGGGGGTGAATTCCTTCTCCATGTGCCGTTCGATCTGCTCCAGCGACTTGCCACGGGTTTCCGGGACACAGGTCATCACGAATATCAGCGACATGACGTTGATCACCGCGAATACCACGAAGGTATAGGGGCCGAAGCCGGCCAGTGCGATGGGAAACAGGAACGCCACCACTGCATTGCACAGCCACTGGAAGCACACCGCCGTGCCGGTCATCAGTCCGCGCAGGTGGGACGGGAACAGCTCGGACATCAGCAGCCAGTAGACCGGGGCGATGAAGGTCTGCATGAACAGCAGGAACATCAGGATACAGGCCAGCGCCAGGTAGCTTTGCAGCAGCGAGGAGGGCAGCAGGGTGAGCACGCAGCACAACAGCACCTGCGCCAGGATCACGAAGCACAAGCCGGTCATCAGCATCGGCCGACGGCCATGGCGGCCGACCAGCCAGATACCGATGAGGGTGGCGATCACCGAAGCGACACCGTTACCAATGGTCGCGGTCAGCGCCGCGTTGGTGCCCAGGCCCGTGGATTTCAGAATCACCGGGGTGAAGTACATGAATGCGTTGACGCCCGTGAGCTGGGCGACGAAGCCCAGGCCCATGCCCACCAGCAGCAGGCGGCGCAGCCACGGCTCGGACCAGATCGAGGACCAGCTGACATCGGCCCGCTCTTCCTCGTTCTGGGCAATGATTTCCTTCATTTCCTTGTCGACCTGCTTCTTGCTCGAGCGGATCTTTTCCAGCACTTCGCGCGCCTCTTCCATCCGCCCCTTGCTGGCGAGCCAGCGCGGCGAGGTGGGCACGAAGTGCATGCCGATCCACAACAGGGCGGCCGGAAGGATCGCGATGGCCAGCATCCAGCGCCACACATCCGGGGTGTGGGCGAAGTGCGCGAGCAGGGCATTGGACACGTAGGCCACCAGTTGCCCGGTGACGATCATCAATTCGTTCTGGCTGACCAGGCGCGCGCGCTTGTTGGGGCCGGCAATCTCGGCAATGAACATCGGCACGATCGCCGATGCACCCCCGACCGCCAGGCCCAGTACGAAACGGGTGGCGACCATGATCGCCACGCTCGGAGCCAGGGCCGAACCCAGGGCGCCGATCATGAACAGGATGGCCAAGCCCTTGAGCGCCGTCAGGCGGCCGTACTTGTCGGCCAGATGACCGGCGAACAAAGAGCCGAATGCAGCGCCCAGGATCAGCGACGATGCCACCAGGCCTTCGGTGAATGGGGTAAGCCCTAGGCCTCCTTGGTCGGGTCCCTGGGTCATGAAGGGCAGGGCACCGGAAATCACCCCAGTGTCATAGCCGAATGCCAGGGCACCCATGGTGGCGATGATCGCCACGCGCACCACGATCTGGCCGGGGGAGGTGCGCGTGGCATCGTTTTCCTCGCCCGCAGGCAAGGTGTCAGGTGCAGTGGTGTTGGAACTGGACAAGGCTCATTCCTTTCATTGCGCGCAGGCAATGTCTCGTGATGCGCCACGCAGGATCGCGCACGAAATGAGCAGGGCAGGTGTCAGCGTTCGGTGTTGCGATGCCGGGCAGGGAAAGGAACGGTCCCAAAGGCCGTCGGCGCCAGCGGATATTATGATTATGTCGAACTGCTTGAATCTTGACGTCTTTGAACCGGGTTCAAGGACACTGCCTTTGCGCTTTTCGCGGTCATCTGCCGGTGTGGCGCTGGGCTGTGAGTCTTATGAACAAAGTGGTTACAAAAAGTTTTGTATCGTTTGAAATTAAATGCTGTCATCGCGCAGAAGCCAGGAATCCAACGTGTCCTGTCAGCCTGCTCTGCTAGCATAGGCGTTCGAACAGCAGGAGAAATCAGTGAGCCGCAAAAATCTGAGTCGCACCCCGGAACAAGTCGCCATGGCCCGCAGCGCGGGTGCCCTGGCCGCTGACGTGCTGCGCATGATTGCACCGCATGTGCAGGCCGGCGTCACCACGCAACAGCTGGACGCGCTGTGCAACGCCTACATCGTGAACGAACTGAGGGTGATCCCGGCGAACGTGGGTTACCACGGTTTCACCAAGACGGTATGCATCTCCGTCAATCATGTGGTGTGCCACGGCGTGCCCAGCGACAAGGTGATATTGGTCGACGGCGACATCGTCAACATCGATGTGGCAGTCATCAAGGACGGCTGGTTTGGCGATACAAGCCGCATGTATTACGTCGGCGAGCCCAGCCCACTGGCACGGCGCCTGGTGGACACGACCCACGAAGCGATGCTGGCCGGGATTGAAGTAGTCAAGCCAGGCGCCACACTGGGCGACATTGGCCATGCGATTCAAACCGTGGCCCACCGTGAAGGCTTCAGCGTGGTGCGCGAATACTGTGGGCATGGTATCGGGCAGATTTATCACGATGAACCACAGGTGCTGCACTATGGCCGCAAGGGCGAGGGCATGCGCTTGACCGAAGGCATGATTTTCACCATCGAACCCATGATCAATGCTGGCAAGGCTGGCACCCGCCAGCTGCCCGACGGTTGGACGGTGGTAACCCGCGACCTGTCGTTGTCCGCGCAGTGGGAACACATGGTGGCGGTCACTGCCAACGGCTACGAAATTCTCACGCTGTAGCGCGTACGACACATGCCCGCGCAGGCGGGCATTTCCACGAACCTTGGGCTAGAAAGGCTCGAGCGGAACCAGCTGGCGAATCTTCTTTACCACTTCATTGATGTCGAAGGGCTTGTCGTAGACGGCATTGAACAGGTCGGGAGTGGCCCGTCCGACGCTGCCCTGTGCGCCACTCATCAACAGGATCGGCACAGACTTGAACGAGGGATGGCTGCGGATCTTCTGCGCCAGTTCCAGCCCATTCATGCCCGGCATCATGAAGTCGGTAATGACCAGCGCAGGACGCTCGCGATCGAGGATCTCCAGCGCACGCTTGCCGTTGCCGGCCTTGACGGCCATGTAGCCCTCGTCTTCGAGCGCGTAACCAAGGATGTCGGCGATGAGATACTCATCGTCGACGATCAGGATAGTGGCCATGTCAGTTCGACCCCGGAAACATCACGGATTCGATATCGTGGAGGCGCTACCTGATAACACTGCCTCTGCATTTTTGAACGCCTTTCTCAGGTCGATTCCGTGACCATGGATGACCAGCTCCAATAGCGACGGATCATAATAACTATCTCTGACTTTAAGAATGGAAAGCAAGCGCTTAAGTTCAGACTCATGTTCGACAAATCGAGTCAGCAGGACGTTGTCGACGATGCTGGAAAGGTCGGGCGCCGGTGAAGTGATTTCCGGACCGAACAACCCGCGAATCTCCCAGGTGGCAAACACGGTCACACCCCGTGTACGCAGCTCGCTCATGAGCGTGCTGAAGAACTCGGTCAAGCGTACGGTACTGGTTGCCGTGCGGGCCATCCCGCCCAGGCTGTCGATCAGCACGCGCTTGATGCCGTGGGTTTCCACCTGACGCAGCAGGCGCGCGCCCAGACCGTCGAGCAAGCCTTCGGTGGTCGGTTGCCAGCACACGTGCAGGGCGCCGCTGGCCTGCAGTGCTTCGAAGTCATGGCCCAACGACCGAGCCTTGACCTGCAGGCGCCGTTCCGATTCGTACATGCCGAACAGCAAGCCAGGCTCTTCGGGTGTGGAGGCGCCCAGGAAGTTGATCCCCAGACTGGTCTTGCCGATCCCCGAGGGACCCATCACCAGCGTCACCGAGGAGCGCGGCAGACCGCCACCAATCAGGTTGTCCAAATCAGGAATGCCGCTGGGCACCCGGCTCAGATCGGTGAGGTCGGGGCAGGAAGGGCGGCTGTACAGACTCTCGAGGCGCGGATAGACCACCAGTCCATCGTCGGTGATCTCGCATTCATGCAGGCCCGACAATGCACCGCTGCCGCGGGTCTTGCGCAACTGGATACGGCGGACCGAACGGGTGTTGAACAGCTCCTCGCCCAGTTCGATGACGCCATCGACCATGGTGTGCTCAGGGCTGCCATCGTCCAGTCGCGAGCTGGTCAGGAACAACACCGTACACCCGGCGAAGGCCGCATGGCCTTGCAACTCGGAAATGAACTTCTTGGTGTCGATTTGCGAATCGGCCTTGGAACGGGCATTCAGGACGCCATCGACGATCAGAATCGTTGCCTTTTGCCGGCTTATTTCGCGACGCAGCAGCTTGACCACCTCATCCAGGCCCTCGTTCTCCAGCGTGTCGAAGGCACTGACGAACTGAATTTCGTTGCCGATTTTCGAGGCGTCGAAAAAGCTCAGGGTAGAGAGGTACTGAAACAGCCGTTCATGGGACTCGGCCAGCAGCGTGGCAACCAGGACCCGGCCGCCTTCGCGCACGTGATTGAAGCCCAACTGATTGGCCAGGATGGTTTTGCCTGAACCGGGACGACCCTGCACGATGTAGGACGCACCGGCCACCAGCCCACCCTTGAGCAACAAATCGAGCCCTTCAATCCCGCTAGCGAGGCGCTTTAGCTGTTCCAATATCCGATCTGCCTGTATGGGTTATGCATGATCGGCCTCGTCTGGATGACAACGACCGATCCATCAAATGCTGGCGATTCTATACCTTTTTGGCAGGGTGGGTGCATCCGAAGCCATAGCCGCGGCTCGCGCCGCTGCTGCAGAGATCGTCCTAGCCTTGGCATATTGCATTCACCATTAAGCCGGCTTTCGCCGCCGTTCATAGTGCTCGAGCAGCGGCTGGGTGCTGATGCCGTGTACCAGGATGCTCAACGCCACCACCGACAGCGTCAGGCTGATACACACCTGCTCGACCGATTCAGGCAATTCGTGTGCCAGGGCATAACACAGGTAGTAGATCGACCCGATCCCACGTATGCCGAACCAGCCCAGCAACGCGCGCTGATGCCCATCGAGCAAGCGGCGACTCACCAGCAGCCACACGCTCAATGGCCGAATCACGCAGAACAGCGCGGCCGCCAGGCCCACCGCTCGCCAATCCCAATAGGCGGACAAGGTCGCCCCCAGAATGGTGATCAGCAGTACCTCCATGGACCGTTCCACCAGATTGCCGAACACCAGGATGTCGCCCATCATCACCCCAGCGGCCAGCTGCCCATCTTCCAGATCGTTCGGATGGGTGACGGTGCCTTCTTCGGGGGCCATGTCACGGTGGCCGCTGATCGGTTTCGCCAGGTGCTCCGAAGGCACCTCGGAGTTCGACGTGCGTACCTCCGCCTGCCGCAACCCCAGGCCTGCGGCGAACACGGCGAGAAAACCGAAGGCGCCCACGGAGGCGGCGGCAAAGTAGGACAGCGCTATCAAGGCCAGCGCCAGAAAATCGTTCGGCGAGTTGGTGCTGTCGGCGTGGCGCACGCGCAGGTAGATCATCAAGTGGCCGATTGCCCGGCCCATCCCGTAACCGATCAGCAATCCGACCGGCACGCCCCACACCAGATTTTCCAGGGCCCACTGACCCAGCCAGTGGCTGTCGAGGCTGCCATGATGCAGCATCAGCAGGCTCAGGATCACGAAGGGAAAGGCGGTGCCGTCGTTGAGCCCGGCCTCGCCCGACAGCCCGAAGCGCACGCGGTCGAAATCCTGCGCGCTGTTCACCTGGACCATGGACGCCAGCACCGGATCGGTCGGCGCCAGCATCGCCCCGAGCAGCATGCTCACCCCCCACGACAAGCCCAGGGCATAGTGCGCCACCAGGCATACCCCCAGGATCGAGACGATCATCACCGGGCCTGACAGCATATAAGCTGCGCGCCACGCACTGCGGCCCAATCCCAGCCGCAATTTGATGCCAGTGCTGAACAGCGAAAACAACACCGCGGCCTCCGCCAGGCGTTCCAGCCACGAAGCGGTGTCCTTGAAGTCGGTGGTGAACAGGCCCAGCCCCATTGGGCCGATGGCCACGCCGAATGCCAGGCACACCGCGGAGGTGGTCACTGGCAACCAGCGCAGGTAAGACGCCGTCAGCGCCAGCATCAACAGCAGGACGCCCAGCACGGCCATCCACAAGATAAAGCTCATCAGGCCTCGTCGGGCTCTCACCCATGAAATGGCTACAAAATGTAACCGCTACTGGTGTGACTGCTCATGTGTCTGTTAGTTGAGCGACAAAACGTCGCGGGCGTCATGAGGGGCACCGCTCGTCCGATCTAGCGTTACCCGATGCTTATGGATGGCCAGAAAGTCCGTAGCTCTGTCTGACTTGGTCCGTGATTCCTCCGCGATTGGACGCGTTGATCGTTTTCATCTGCCCCATGAGGTTTTCGCCCGTCTTGCTGGCGAGCAAGTCCCTATGGGTTTTGGCGATCTCTCCCAGCTCCTCGGCGCCATGCACCACCCCGGTCACTGTCCATGCTGCAGACAGTATCTTGAGGCCAGCCTTCGCGACCGGATGAGGCACGATTGCTGCCGCTCCATCCAAACCGGCCTTGACCGTACCTCCGAACGATAGACCGGTAATCAGCTTGTCTTGCGCCAGCTCTTCCAAGTCGTTTACCGAATTCTGAAGCTGCTCGGTCTTGGTATTGGAAAGTGTGGCCAGCTCGGCGGTGCTCTGCACCACTTTTTTAGCTGTTTGCACAGTGCCCTTGACGCCTTGCACGACGCCCTGTGCAGCATCAGTAGCCACCGCGCCCGCCAAGGATGTCTTCTCGAGTTGCGAGACGCTGCCGCTATGGCTGAACTCGGCCACGGTACTGATAGTCGACGCCCCTTCGAGGACCGCCTGGGCGCCCGGTAGTTGTCCATGGGCCAGATGCTCGGCAGTTTCGGCCCGACCGATAGCGCTGTCCTTAATCTGACGTGCAGGGCTGAACTCGTCCTTCATGCGTTGGATCTTTTCGATCGCTTGATCCGCTCTACGATCGCCCATGGAGCCACTCGGTGCAGGCGCGGATGCCTGTGGCGCAGGCTGTGCTGCCTTTTCGTTATGCTTCCACGCCTCGTAGCCCAATCCCGCTGCGCCAACACCGCCTCTGACCATGATCCGCAACATGCGACCATCGTCATCCACCGCTGACGCTGGCGAGTTGCGGACCATGGCGTAAAGGTTCAGGCCATCCACCGTGCCTGCCGGATCGGCGCTCAGCCAGCGACCGATCCATGGCTGGTAGTAGCGATAGCCGTAATAGTAGAGTCCGGTATGGTCACGTTCTTTTCCTGAATAGCGGACCGTCTTGTATCGGGCTTCGACCTGACTCCGGCAAGCCCATATGGCCGTGGCGCCGAACGGGAAGAACTCTTCGCGGCTGATCACCTGGCCTTCGCCGTCCAGCTCTAGTCCGTGACTGCCGAGCAGGTCTGTATAGCTGTAGCGCAACTGGTCGTTGGCCACACCGTTGGGGCTGCCTGCAGGCCAGTGCAACAGACGAATGTGCTCGCCCACGCTGATGCAGTGCAACGCTTGCCCGTCGTTTTCATGCCATTCCAGTCCCGGCAAATAGCGGGTAGTCCCCAGCGCATGGGTCTTGCGCAACCGTTGATGCTGAAGGCCATAGAGGTAGTGCTCGATGCCACCCCCTGTACAGGCAACGCTGCGCAGTTGCATGCGGCTGTTCCAGGTAGTGGTTTGCGAGTGATCCAACGCCCGCTGCTGGCCAGCAGCGTCGAAGTGATCGTCGATCTGGCTGGGGTCGTCGCACAGACTGCTCGGCAGCGTCCGATTGCTGCGGGTGGAGGTCGTTAGCTCAGTGATGAAGCCCGCGCCGGTTGCCGGTACGCTATGCCGAATGGCTTGCAGGTTGCCGGCCTGGTCATACACGTATCGACGGCGGTAGCGAGCGTAGGCACTGGTGTCGATGGCAAGCGCGCCAGGTAGCTCGCTGCCGACTTGACCGAGTGCGGCCATTTGCCGACCACACGTTTCGATGAGCTGCGCCAGTGAGTCATAGCGATAGTCTTGCTGCGGCTCGATTTTCTGATTGCGCCAAAAGCGAGTCTGTTCGGCGTCATTGCGCACCTGGGTCACTAGACCCGTCGGGTCGTACTGGTAGCGTAGGTATTGCATTGTACGGCGGTCTCGCAGGCGCAGAGTATGCAGGCCGACCAGGCGTTGGCTATCAGGTGCGTAGCTATGGGTCACGACAATGCCATTGGCATGCCGCTCTACTTCCTTTTGCCCGCCTGCACCGTAGCTCACGTCCAGCACCGCTGGGATCTCGGTCCTCTGCGCGAGGGTGCCCCAGCTGGCTCGGAACTGCCCGCAACGGTCACGGCCATAGCGTTGACGATGCCCTTTGGCATCCTCGCTGGCGACGATGGCGCCACAGGCATCGAACGCTACCGTGCTGATCATGGGTTCTGGTTCCAGGAATTCGGTCCAGGGCTGGGAATCATCGCCGTTCCAGTCACTTTCGGCATGGCTGGCAAGCAATTGCAGGCTTTCCCTGGCAATCGCACCATGAAGACTGCGCGCCTCGACAACGTTTTTACCGCCGCTGTCGAAACGTGAGTGGCAATGGCCGGCCAGGTTGCGTGCCTTGGTCCACTCGCCAACGTCCGCCCATTGCCAGCGTTCGGCTGTACGCCAGACTTGTGCGGCGTCACGTTCGTGAACCGCCAGCAGGCGGCCGGGCAATGGTGCATGTTCATAGTTCCGGGTCTGCGCGACACCATTGGCGAGCCAAGTCATTGCCTCACGGCCGCTGGCGTCAAGCAAGATCACCTCTGTCCCGGCGTCGACGCTACGGCTTTGCAGGCATCGACCGCTCAAGCTGTGGCGGTGCTGCAGATTGGCAGCCACATTCGCTCCGTTGGCTTGAGCCGTATGAAGACGCGGGTCGATACTGTATGCGAGCTGCCCACTCGCATTGTATCCCTGGCGCGTGATGTGCGCGTGGGCGGCGCCAGGTTGGTCACGGTAGTAGGCGATATTGCGCAGCGCCAGCAAGCGGTTGTCGAATACCTGAAGTGCAGGGGTAGCGTGATGAATCGCGTGAGACGCAGAGTGGGTCATGGCAGCACCTGTAACCTTGGAATCGAGTGTGGGTTGCTCTTCCTTGTAACCCGTGGCGCCATCTGGAGGCCCGTGGTGCGGTCTGTTACGACGCTTGCCACAAAGCTTTCAGGCAATTGACAAATCCCCGATCCCTGACCATAGTTCCCTTCACGCAAACGTTTGCGGTTGCCCGCGAACTGTTGCTCGAAAATAATCATAAGATCGGAGTAACCCCTCATGAAGCTGCCCTTCGCTGGACGCCTGCTTGCCGTCTCCCTGATGGCTGCCATCGGCACCGTCGCCCCGTTGCAATCCTCCTTCGCCGATGCCCAGAAGCCCAAGGTCGCGCTGGTCATGAAGTCTCTGGCCAACGAATTCTTCCTGACCATGGAAGACGGCGCCAAGAGCTACCAGAAGGAACACGCCGCCGATTTCGACCTGGTGTCCAACGGCATCAAGGACGAGTCCGACACGGCCAACCAGATCCGCATCGTCGAGCAGATGATCGTGGCCAAGGTCGATGCGCTGGTCATTGCCCCGGCAGACTCCAAGGCCCTGGTACCTATCATCAAGAAAGCCATGGATGCCGGTATCAAGGTCGTCAACATCGACAACCAACTGGATGCCGGCGTGTTGAAAAGCAAGGGCATCCAGGTGCCGTTCGTAGGCCCCGACAACCGCAAGGGCGCCAAGCTGGTGGGTGACTACCTGGCCAAGCAACTTGCCGCAGGCGACCAGGTCGGCATCATCGAAGGCGTACCGACCACCACCAATGCACAGATGCGCACTGCCGGTTTCAAGGACGCCATGGAAGCGGCGCAGATGAAGATCGTCTCGGTGCAGTCGGGCAACTGGGAAATCGACAAGGGCAATGCCGTCGCTTCCGCCATGCTCAATGAATACCCCGACCTCAAGGCCCTGCTGGCCGGCAACGACAGCATGGCGCTCGGTGCGGTCTCTGCGGTGCGTGCCGCCGGCAAGGCAGGCAAGGTGCAGGTGGTGGGCTACGACAACATCAATGCCATCAAGCCGATGCTCAAGGACGGCCGCATACTGGCCACGGCTGACCAGTTCGCCGCTCGCCAGGCAGTGTTCGGTATCCAGAGTGCCCTGGGCATGATCAAGGGCGACAAGCTCGACGTCGACGCCAACGGCGTGATCCAGACCCCGGTCGAGCTCGTCACCAAGCCCTGATGCAGAGCGTCTCGTGGCAGGCCTGGGCATTGCCTCGGCCTGCTATCGGCAGGCGCGTCTGGAGAACCCTATGACATCCAATGTTGTGCTGTCGGTGAGTGGCATCGGCAAGACCTATGCCCAGCCGGTGCTGTGGGACATCGATCTGCAACTGCACCGTGGCGAAGTGCTGGCCCTGACAGGCGAGAACGGTGCAGGCAAAAGCACCCTGTCCAAGATCATCGGCGGGCTGGAAGCGCCGACCACAGGGCAGATGCAGTTCCAGGGTCAGCCCTGGCTGCCGGGCAGCCGCACCGCCGCCGAGCGTGGCGGGGTGCGCATGGTCATGCAGGAACTCAACCTGCTGCCCACCCTGACCGTCGCGGAAAACCTGTTTCTTCACGAACTGCCCAGCCGCGCAGGCTGGATCGACCGTCGGCGCCTGCGTGAACAGGCTCGTCAGGCGATGGCTCAGGTGGGCCTGGACGCGATTGATCCGGACACCCTGGTCGGCGATCTGGGAATTGGCCATCAACAGATGGTCGAGATCGCCCGCAACCTGATCGGCGAGTGCCGGGTGCTGGTGCTCGACGAACCCACCGCCATGCTCACCGCGCGCGAAGTCGACATGCTGTTCGCGCAGATCCTGCGCCTGCGCGAACGCGGCGTTTCCATCATCTATATTTCCCATCGCCTGGAAGAGCTGGCCCAGGTCGTGCAACGCATCGCCGTGCTGCGCGATGGCCGTCTGGTGTGTGTCGAACCGATGGCGCGCTACAACAGTGAGCAATTGGTCAACCTCATGGTCGGTCGCGAGTTGGGCGAACGCATCGACCTGGGTGAGCGGCGCATCGGCACGACGATGTTTCAGGTCCAGGGCATGAGCCGTGGCGACAAGGTCAAGGACGTGTCCTTCGACGTGCGCCAGGGCGAGATCTTCGGCATTTCCGGATTGATCGGGGCAGGGCGCACCGAGCTGCTGCGGCTGATCTTCGGCGCCGACACCAGCGATGCCGGCACCGTTGCTATCGGCCTGCCACCCAAGCCGGTCAACATTCGCAGCCCCGCCGATGCCGTGGCCCACGGCATTGCCCTGATCACCGAAGACCGCAAGGGCGAAGGTCTGCTGCTGTCGCAGTCCATTAGCGCCAATATCGCGCTGGGCAACATGCCGGCGATTTCTGCCGCTGGCATCGTCAACAATCAAGCCGAAGGCGCCTTGGCACAGCGCCAGATCGAGGCCATGCGCATCCGCAGTTCGAGTCCGGCACAGACCGTGTCGGAGCTGTCCGGCGGCAATCAACAAAAGGTGGTGATCGGCCGCTGGCTGGAGCGCGACTGCGCCGTGCTGCTGTTCGACGAGCCCACCCGCGGCATCGATGTGGGTGCCAAGTTCGACATCTACGCCTTGCTCGGCGAGCTGACCCGTCAGGGCAAGGCCCTGGTCGTGGTCTCCAGCGACCTGCGCGAGCTGATGCTGATCTGCGACCGCATCGCGGTGCTCTCGGCCGGCCGCCTGATCGACACGTTCGAGCGCGAACATTGGAGCCAGGATGAACTGCTGGCGGCCGCGTTCGCCGGTTATCAAAAACGCGATGCGCTGCTGGCCGAGCCTGCAGCAAGGACCTCTGCATGAAAACTTCGACGCTGCCCAAAGCTACCCCTGGCACAAAATCCAGCGGCACCTACCTGGGCCTGGGTACCTACCTCGGTCTGGCTGGCGCCTTGCTGGCCATGATCGTGCTGTTCTCCGTGCTCAGCAGTCACTTCCTGTCGTACAGCACTTTCAGCACCATTGCTAACCAGATTCCCGACCTGATGGTATTGGCTGTCGGCATGACCTTCGTACTGATCATCGGCGGCATCGACCTGTCGGTGGGCTCGGTGCTGGCACTGGCTGCTTCCGCCGTCAGCGTCGCAATCCTCGGCTGGGGCTGGAGTGTGTTGCCCGCCGCGCTATTGGGCATGGGCTGCGCGGCGCTTGCCGGGACCATCACCGGTT
Source organism: Pseudomonas rhizosphaerae (assembly GCF_000761155.1). Lineage (NCBI taxonomy): Bacteria > Pseudomonadati > Pseudomonadota > Gammaproteobacteria > Pseudomonadales > Pseudomonadaceae > Pseudomonas > Pseudomonas rhizosphaerae. Next base: position 1,658,639 of record NZ_CP009533.1, read on the forward strand.
CGATCACCGTGGCCTGGCGCATCCCCTCGTTCATCGTCTCCCTGGGCGTGCTGGAAATGGCTCGCGGGGTCGCCTACCAGATGACCGATTCGCGCACGGCCTACATCGGCGACGCCTTCGCCTGGCTGTCCGACCCGGTTGCCTTTGGCATCGCGCCCTCGTTCCTGATCGCCCTGGGGGTGATCGCCATCGCCCACCTGACCCTCACACGCACGGTCTTCGGCCGCTACCTGATCGGCATCGGCACCAACGAAGAAGCCGTGCGCCTGGCCGGGATCAACCCCAAGCCCTACAAGGTGCTGGTGTTCTCGCTCATGGGGCTCCTGGCCGGGGTGGCTGCACTGTTCCAGATTTCCCGGCTGGAGGCGGCTGACCCCAATGCCGGTGCTGGCCTGGAGCTGCAGGTAATCGCCGCGGTGGTCATCGGTGGGACCAGCCTGATGGGCGGACGTGGCTCGGTCATCAGCACCTTCTTCGGCGTGTTGATCATTTCCGTGCTGGCTGCCGGCCTGGCGCAGATCGGCGCGAGCGAACCGACCAAGCGCATCATTACCGGTGCCGTGATCGTCATCGCCGTGGTGCTCGATACCTACCGCAGCCAACGCGCACGCAAGCGGGGTTAGCATGGCGACCATCAAGGACGTCGCGGCACGGGCGGGGATCTCCTACACGACCGTCTCCCATGTGGTGAACAACAGCCGACCGGTCAGTGCGCACGTGCGGCGCAAGGTCGAGTCGGCCATTGCCGAACTCAACTACGTGCCCAGCGCCGTGGCGCGCTCGCTGAGAGCGCGCAGCACGGCGACCATCGGTTTGCTGGTGCCTAACAGCGTCAACCCGTATTTTGCCGAACTGGCGCGAGGTATCGAGGACTGCTGCGAGCGCAATGGCTATTGCGTGATTCTGTGCAACTCTGACGACGATCCGCAGAAGCAGCGCAACTACCTGCGTGTGCTGCTGGAGAAGCGCGTCGACGGCATTGTGTTCGCTTCGGTCGGTGGCGATGCCGCGCTGACCGATATGCTGGCGGCAGTGCGCACCCCCATGGTCATCGTCGACCGCGGCTTGCACGAGGTGACGGCCGATCTGGTGTGCATCGACCACGAGCAGGGCGGTTACCTGGCCACCCTGCACCTGCTGGAGCTGGGCCATCGCGCCATTGCCTGCATCAGCGGTCCGGAGCATACCCATGTGGCCCAACTGCGGATGGACGGCTACCATCGCGCGCTCGCCGAGTACGGTGCACAGCCCGCGAAAGGCCATGTCCTGCACAGCGACTTCACCAGCCCGGGCGGCTATCGGGCGGCGGTGCAATTGCTGGCAGGCGAGCGGCCCACGGCGATCTTCGCCGCCAACGACATGATCGGTCTGGGCGTGCTGCGCGCCGCCGCCGAACAGGGCATTCGGGTACCTGAACAGTTGTCGGTCATCGGTTTCGACGACATTCAGCTGAGCCGCTATGTGTATCCGGCCTTGACCACCGTTGGCCAGCGCATCGGCGAGCTGGGTGAGGTCGCCGCCGAGCGGCTGCTGGCTCGCATTGCCGGGGCCGCAGGTGTGGCTGCCACGCAACAGGTCATCGCGCCACAGATCGTGGTGCGCGAGTCAACGGCACGATACGCCGGTCTTTCCCATGAATTGCGCTGAGAGTGGCCCAAGATGCAAGCGAACGTGTTGGTAATAGGCAGTCTGAACATGGACCTGGTCGCACAGGCCGAGCGGCTGCCACGGGCAGGAGAAACCCTGCTGGGCCAGTCCTTCGCGACGGTTCCAGGTGGCAAGGGCGCCAATCAGGCCGTCGCGGCGGCGCGCCTGGGCGGTCAGGTGGCGATGATCGGCTGTGTAGGCGCCGACGCCTATGGCCACGCGCTGCGACAGGCGCTGGCCGATGAGGGTATCGATTGCCAGGGCGTGCGGGTGGCCGAGGACGTGGCGACCGGGATTGCCATGATCGTGGTCGATGCCAACAGCCAGAATGCCATCGTGATCGTCGCGGGCGGCAACGGCCAGCTCGAATGCGCCGACATCGAACGCTTCGATGGTCTTCTGCAAGCCGCTGACGTGGTGGTGTGCCAACTGGAGATCCCCTACGCGGTAGTGGCCTTTGCACTGGAGCGTGCCCACCAGGCGGGCAAGACGGTCATTCTCAATCCCGCGCCGGCCAGTGGCCCGCTGCCGCAGGAGTGGCTGGCCTGGGTTGACTACCTGATCCCCAACGAGAGCGAAGCTCAGGCCCTCACCGGGCTGGCAGTGGACTCGGTGGACGATGCAGAGCAGGCCGCCGGCCTTTTGCACGAAGCCGGCGCAGGCAAGGTCATCATTACCTTGGGCGAGCGGGGCGTGTTGTTTGCGGCGGGCGCACAGTCCCGCCACTATCCTGGGCGCAAGGTACAGGCCGTGGATACCACGGCAGCGGGCGATACCTTCGTCGGCGGCTTCGCCGCGGCCCTGGCGCGAGGCCTGGACGAGTCGCAGGCCATCGCTTTCGGGCAGGCCGCCGCGGCGCTCTCGGTTACCCATGCTGGTGCGCAGCCTTCCATTCCCACTCTGGCGCAGGTCGAGCAGGTGCTATCGTGAAAAAGACTGCATTGCTGAACATTTCCCTGTCCCAGTTGGTCGCCTCCCTGGGCCATGGCGACATCGTCGTGATCGGCGACGCCGGCCTACCGGTGCCGCCGGGCGTGCCTATGATCGACCTGGCGCTCACGCCGGGCATTCCCAGCTTCGTCAGCACACTGGAGGTGCTGCTCAGTGAGATGCAGGTGGAGAGCCACGTGATCGCCGAGGAGATGCTCCAGGTACTGCCCCCGGCGTCGACCCGAATCCAGCAACTGCACGATCAAGGCACACTGGGCGTGCGCCAGATGGTCAGCCATGCGCGGTTCAAGGAATTGTCAAAAAGCGCCCGCGCCATTGTGCGGACCGGTGAATGCCAGCCCTACAGCAACATTGCCCTGATGGCAGGCGTTACTTTCTAGATTCATCAATGAGCACAAGGAGTGTGATATGCAACGTTTTTTCCTGACCCTGATCCGAGGATTTTCGCTGATGGCCTTGCTGACCAGTGCCACCGCCATGGCCGCCGACAAGATCGATCTGATCATCGATACCGATCCGGGTGCCGATGACTTCGTCGCCTTGCTGCTGGCCTTGTCCTCACCTGAGCAGATCAACGTTCGCGCGCTCACCACAGTGGCCGGCAACGTGCGCCTGGACAAGACTTCCCGCAACGCACGCCTGGCTCGCGAATGGGCCGGCCGCGAAGACGTACCGGTGTATGCCGGAGCGCCCAAGCCATTGGTCCGCGAGCCGATCTATGCCGCCAACGTACACGGCGAGGAGGGCGTGCCGGGTATCCCCGTGCATGAGCCCAGCAAGGGTCTCGCCGAAGGCAGCGCGGTGCAGTACCTGATCGACACCCTCAGCCAGGCCGAGCCCCACAGCATCACCCTGGCGATGCTGGGGCCACAGACCAACCTGGCGCTGGCCCTGATCCAGGCCCCGGGCATTACCCAGGGCATCAAGGAAGTGATCGTCATGGGTGGCGCGCACTTCAATGGCGGCAACATCACCCCGGTGGCCGAATTCAACCTCTTCGCCGACCCCCACGCCGCCCAGGTCGTACTGGCGAGCGGCGTCAAGCTCACTTACGTGCCGCTGGACGTCACACACAAGGTGTTGACCAGCCCGGCTCGCCTGCACCAGTTGGCCGCCTTGCAGAACAAGGCCGGTCCGCGCGTGGTGGACATTCTGCAGGCCTACGTCAAAGCCGACATGGAGCACTACGGGCTGCCCGGCGGCCCGGTGCACGATGCCAGTGTGATCGCCTATCTGCTGGCGCCTGAGCTGTTCAGTGGGCGCAACGTCAACCTGACCATCGACACTCGAGAAGGCCCTACCTTCGGCCAGACCGTGGCCGACTGGTACGGCACGCTCAAGCAACCCGCCAATGTATTCTGGGTGAACGAAGGCGATGCCCAGGGGCTTTTCGATCTGTTGACGCAGCGGTTGCAGCGTCTGCCTTGATCCGGCGAGCCCTTGCCGGGCTCGAACATTTCACAGCGTAGGTGCGTTCTTGAGGGGATGCGCCACACTGTTGGTCGTCGCTGCCAGGTGCTCGTTCGCGTAGCGCTCGAACACCTGCATGACGAAGCTGCGCGCGGCATCGGTGCCCAGAGCCTTGACCAGGACATCTACGCCGATGATCGCCAGCTCCTCGGGCGTGCCGGGGCTGAAGGAGCTTTGGCCCTGCGGCCACTGGACCTTGATGTCCGCCTTGATCGATACGTTTGCCATGCTGCTCTCGCCAACGGTCACAAGCGAACGACGTTCGCTCCTCATGCCCAAGTAAAGCATTTTCGCCAGCGCTTTACACCGGCCCTTGGGCAGATGGCAGACTGCATGGCAAACTTGCACCCATTCTTCGGCATGGAGGCTTACGTGCACATTGATCTTACCCAGAGCGGCTCACTGACCCTGGAGGCTGTCCGCGCCCTGCTGGCGTCGGGAAACCCGGCGGTCCACAACCAACTGCGCGTCAACCGAGCAGGCCTGGCCTTTCTGTCTACCCATGCGGTCGGCGGTATGGATGTGCAAGACCTGTGCTTTCGTCTCGAAACCTGGGCGGCAGGCTCTGGCTACGTAGGCGCTGCGGCGGCTGCGGACGACCTGTGGGTGCAACAGGTGCATGCCGCCTTGCAGACTCACTGGCCCGTGCCACGGTCCGACTACATTGACTTGTATTGAGCGTCCGTTGGCTACATATCCCGTGACGATTTCGCGGGCACTTCACCATGGCTCACTCGGGCAGACTACACAGGCGTGCAACCAATCCGACTGCAAGGGGTCGCACAACCTTACCCGCTGAAACAGTTACCGAACCCTTCAACCAAAGAAAGAGGAGGCTACATGCCTTTCCCGCGCAAGACCTTGTTGATCCTGATGGCAGCCCTGGCCGCCAGCGGCTGCTCCACATCCGGACCCTCGACCGGGCCATCTGCCGCTGCCGCACCTGCTTTCGACGGACGCTGCAATGCCGATGGGGCACGCTACACCGTCGGCAAGCCGGTATCAGCCGACCTGCTTGAACAGGCCAGGGTCAAGGCAGGCGCACAGGTCGCTCGCGTACTGCGTCCCCATGACATGGTCACCCTCGAGTACCGCTCCGACCGTCTCAACCTCAATGCCGATGACAACGGCCAGATCACCCGCGTCAATTGCGGCTAATCACAGCGCAATTGGCATAAATCGCAGGCGAAAAAAAACCCGTCACATGGACGGGTTTTTTCAGTCGCTCAGATTACTCTGGGCGAACTTGAGCAGCTTGCATGCCCTTTTGGCCTTTCTCAGCCACGAATGAAACGTTCTGGCCTTCTTTCAGGCTTTTGAAACCGTCCGATTCGATAGCTTTGAAGTGTACGAACAGGTCGTCACCGCCACCTTGAGGAGTGATGAAGCCGAAGCCTTTCTCATCGTTGAACCATTTTACGGTGCCGGTCTGGCGATTAGACATGGTGAATCTCCAAGAAACATAATATTCAGTAGTGCTGTGCTGCTCAGGCCAACTGGGCACACGGTCCCTATCATAGTCCAAAACCTGGACTGTGAACCCCCCTTGATTGGGGTCGGTACTCAAGGTTGTCGTCGTTTGGTCTGTTCAACGCTGCTAAGCCCCTTATTTTATTGGGCTTTGCACCTGAAAATTCTTTTAAAAAAAAACCGCATTTGGTCGTAAATAATTCAGTAGCCTGCCGTTTGCGGGCCTGAAGAACCCCCGCAGGTGCTCTTCAGGCAGGCGTGCATTGTTATTGGTTGTTGCAAACCAGCACTTCTTTCATCAGCTTTTGGCGCAGTGCCATTGGCGGCTCGACCTTCTTGTCAGTCAACTGGTCGATTTCGGCCTGGCTGAATTTCTCTTCGATCACTTTCGCGCCACAGCTGCAGTGTGCCTTGGCCTTGGCAGGGTCCACATTTTGTTGCACGGCCGCAGCTTCGCACTGAGCGGTGTATTCGGCCTTGGCATTGGCGGACAGCGCGGCAGCCTGGGCTGTGAATGGCAGCAGCAGGGCCAGGCAGGCAGTCAGGGGAAGAAGTCGTTTGAGACCCATAATGAATAGCTCCTTGTTCTCAGGCGGTATTGACTCACCTCATCTGAGGGGTGGAAAGGGCTGCAAGTTCAGCCACCGGCTCAGTTGCCGCGCTGCATGCATGGCGCACCAATCCGACGCACTATATGTGCTAGGATGCTCGGCCCAGCGTTCGGCGCAGTTTCTACAGGCTGTGCAGCCTGTTCCGCCAAGCGTGGGATTTACCTTTTTCGATTGCTCCAGTCACTCTGGTTCGTGTTCCGGTCGGCCGCAAGGCTCCTGCCAACGTAAGGCAGGCATACTGGGCGAATCGCGTACTGGCTCATCCCAACCCATGTGACCTTTGGTAGGGGTCACCACTAGGAGAGGAGGCGCCATGCCCACCATTACTCTTCCCGACGGCAGTCAGCGTTCGTTCGATCACCCGGTTTCCGTTGCCGAGGTCGCTGCATCCATCGGCGCCGGTCTGGCCAAGGCCACCGTGGCCGGCAAGGTCAACGGCCAACTGGTCGATGCCTGTGACCTGATCACCGCCGACGCCACTTTGCATATCATCACGCCCAAGGACGAAGAGGGGCTGGAAATCATTCGCCACTCCTGCGCCCACCTGGTCGGCCATGCGGTCAAGCAGCTGTACCCGACCGCGCGCATGGTGATCGGGCCCGTCATCGAAGAAGGCTTCTACTACGACATTGCCTTCGAGCGGCCTTTCACACCAGACGACATGACCGCGATCGAGCAGCGCATGCAGCAGTTGATCGACACCGAATACGACGTGATCAAGAAAGTCACGCCGCGCGCCGAAGTCATCGACGTGTTCACCGCTCGCGGCGAAGACTACAAGCTGCGCCTGGTCGAAGACATGCCGGATGAGCAGGCCATGGGCCTGTACTATCACGAAGAATACGTCGACATGTGCCGCGGTCCGCACGTGCCGAACACGCGCTTCCTCAAGTCCTTCAAGCTGACCAAGCTGTCCGGTGCCTACTGGCGCGGCGATGCCAAGAACGAACAGCTGCAGCGCGTGTATGGCACTGCCTGGGCGGACAAGAAGCAGCTGGCGGCCTACGTCAAGCGCATCGAGGAAGCCGAAAAGCGCGATCACCGCAAGATCGGCAAGCGCCTGGGCTTGTTCCACCTTCAGGAAGAAGCGCCTGGCATGGTTTTCTGGCACCCGAACGGCTGGACCGTCTACCAGGTGCTCGAGCAGTACATGCGCAAGATCCAGCGCGAGAACGGTTACCTGGAAATCAAGACGCCGCAGGTGGTCGATCGTAGCCTGTGGGAAAAATCCGGGCACTGGGCCAACTACGCCGAGAACATGTTCACCACCGAGTCGGAAAATCGCGACTACGCCATCAAGCCGATGAACTGCCCATGCCACGTGCAGGTGTTCAACCAGGGCCTGAAAAGCTACCGCGAGTTGCCACTGCGTCTGGCCGAGTTCGGCGCCTGCCACCGCAACGAGCCTTCAGGCGCGCTGCACGGCATCATGCGCGTGCGCGGCTTCGTCCAGGACGACGCGCATATCTTCTGCACCGAAGAGCAGATGCAGTCCGAATCGGCGGCCTTCATCAAGCTGACCATGGACGTCTATGCCGACTTCGGCTTCAAGGATATCCAGCTCAAGCTATCGACTCGCCCCGAGAAGCGCGTCGGTTCCGATGAGCTGTGGGATCGTGCCGAGTCGGCCCTGGCTGCAGCGCTCGATGCCGCTGGCCTGCCGTACGATCTGCAGCCGGGCGAGGGCGCCTTCTACGGTCCCAAGATCGAATTCTCGCTGAAGGATTGTCTGGGTCGAGTCTGGCAATGCGGTACACTGCAGCTCGATTTCAACCTGCCGATCCGCCTGGGTGCCGAATACGTCACCGAAGACAACGGTCGCAAGCATCCGGTCATGCTGCACCGGGCGATCCTGGGTTCGTTCGAGCGCTTCGTCGGTATTCTGATCGAGCACTACGAGGGCGCATTCCCGGCCTGGCTGGCTCCGGTGCAGGCTGTGGTGATGAATATCACTGATAAACAAGCCGATTTCGTGCATCTGGTCGAAAAAAATCTGACGGAAAGCGGGTTTCGTGCCAAGTCCGACTTGAGAAATGAAAAGATCGGCTTTAAAATCCGTGAGCATACTTTGCTCAAGGTTCCTTATCTCCTGGTCATCGGGGACAAGGAAGTTGAAACGCAAACTGTCGCTGTGCGTACCCGTGAAGGCGCTGACCTGGGCTCCATGCCCATCGCGCAATTCACCGAGTACCTTGCACAAGCGGTTTCCCGGCGTGGTCGCCCAGATTCGGAGTAATTATTATTAAGCGTGAAATGAGACAAGATAAACGAGCTGCACCGAAAGCCCCGATCAACGAGAATATCTCGGCACGCGAGGTTCGGTTAATTGGCGCTGACGGCGAGCAGATTGGCATCGTCTCTATCGATGAAGCGCTTCGTATCGCTGAAGAAGCGAAGCTGGACCTGGTGGAAATCTCCGCCGATGCCCTCCCGCCCGTATGCCGGGTGATGGACTACGGCAAATCGATCTTCGAGAAGAAGAAGCAGGTTGCCGCGGCGAAGAAGAACCAGAAACAGGTTCAGGTAAAAGAAATCAAGTTTCGTCCAGGGACGGAAGAAGGGGATTACCAGGTAAAACTCCGCAACCTGGTACGTTTCCTGAGTGATGGGGACAGGGCCAAGGTATCCTTGCGATTCCGCGGCCGTGAGATGGCGCATCAGGAGCTGGGTATGGAGCTGTTGAAGCGGGTCGAAGGTGACCTGCTCGAATACGGCTCCGTCGAACAGCATCCGAAGATGGAAGGACGCCAGCTGATCATGGTCATCGCCCCCAAGAAAAAGAAATAACCACCAGGGCACGGCAGGCCTTGCGGTTATGTTTATCAATTGAATGTGGAGTACCCGAACATGCCAAAGATGAAAACCAAGAGTGGTGCAGCTAAGCGGTTTTTGAAAACCGCTAACGGCATCAAGCACAAGCACGCTTTCAAGAGCCACATCCTGACCAAAATGTCGACCAAGCGTAAGCGTCAACTGCGCGGTAGCAGCTTGCTGCATCCGTCTGACGTGGCAAAAGTCGAGCGCATGCTGCGCCTTCGTTAATTTCGGTCAAAGATAGAGGACTAACTCATGGCTCGTGTTAAGCGTGGCGTCATTGCCCGTAAGCGTCACAAGAAAATTCTGAAACTGGCTAAAGGCTACTACGGCGCTCGTTCGCGCGTATTCCGTGTTGCCAAGCAAGCGGTCATCAAGGCAGGCCAGTACGCCTACCGCGACCGTCGTCAGAAAAAACGTCAGTTCCGCGCCCTGTGGATCGCTCGTATCAATGCTGGTGCTCGTGTAAACGGTCTGTCCTACAGCCGTTTCATCGCTGGCCTGAAAAAAGCGTCCATCGAGATCGACCGCAAGGTTCTGGCTGATCTGGCAGTGAACGAAAAAGCGGCGTTTGCTGCGATTGTCGAGAAAGCTAAAGCCTCGCTGGCCTAAGTACCCCGACAATCACCCTGCCTGCCGTCGGCAGGCCTGGGTGTTAAACGTCATGAATAGGGGAAGAGCCTTCAAGCTCTTCCCCTATTTCGTATCTGGAGTCTGTACATGGAAAACCTGGATGCGCTGGTCTCCCAAGCTTTGGAGGCCGTGCAACACGCTGAAGACATCAATGCCCTGGAGCAGATCCGGGTTCAATTCCTTGGCAAGAAAGGCGAACTGACTCAGGTGATGAAGACCCTGGGCAACCTGCCTGCCGATGAGCGGCCCAAGGTGGGCGCGCTGATCAACGAAGCCAAGGAGCGTGTCACAGATGTCCTCAATGCGCGCAAGGCGGCTTTCGAAGAAGCCGAGCTGAGCGCCAAGCTCGCTGCCGAGCAGATCGACGTTACCCTGCCTGGCCGCGGCCAGACCACAGGCGGCCTGCACCCTGTCACTCGGACGCTGGAGCGTATCGAGCAGTTCTTCACCCATATCGGCTACGGCATTGCCGAAGGCCCCGAGGTGGAAGACGACTATCACAACTTCGAAGCGCTCAACATCCCTGGCCATCACCCGGCCCGCGCGATGCATGACACCTTCTATTTCAATGCCAACATGTTGCTGCGTACCCACACCTCACCGGTGCAGGCGCGGACCATGGAATCGCAACAGCCTCCGATTCGGGTCGTCTGCCCGGGCCGGGTCTATCGTTGCGACTCGGATATCACCCACTCGCCGATGTTTCATCAGGTCGAGGGGTTGCTGATCGACCGCGACATCAACTTTGCGGACTTGAAAGGCACCATCGAGGAATTCCTGCGGGTGTTCTTCGAAAAAGAGCTGGCGGTACGTTTCCGTCCCTCGTTCTTCCCCTTCACCGAGCCTTCGGCTGAAGTCGATATCCAATGCGTGATGTGCAGCGGCAAAGGCTGCCGAGTCTGCAAACAGACCGGCTGGCTGGAAGTGCTGGGCTGCGGCATGGTGCACCCCAACGTGCTGCGCATGTCGGGTATCGACCCCGAAGAGTTCCAGGGTTTTGCTTTCGGCATGGGCGCAGAACGTCTGGCCATGCTGCGTTACGGCGTCAACGATTTGCGCCTGTTCTTCGACAACGACTTGCGGTTCCTCGCGCAATTTCGCTAGCCGTAACGAATCTTTCAGGAGAGCAGGATGAAATTCAGTGAACAATGGCTGCGTGGCTGGGTAAGCCCGCAGGCCTCGCGTGACGAGCTGGTAGCGCGTCTGTCGATGGCAGGTCTGGAAGTGGACAGCGTGACCTTGGCCGCAGGCGAGTTCAGCGGTGTGGTCGTGGGCGAGGTGCTCGCCACCGAGCAGCACCCTGACGCCGACAAATTGCGCGTTTGCCAGGTCAGCGATGGCAGCGAGACTTTTCAGGTGGTCTGTGGTGCGCCGAACGTGCGTCCCGGCCTGAAGATTCCGTTCGCCAAGATCGGTGCACAGTTGCCCGGTGACTTCAAGATCAAGAAAGCCAAGCTGCGCGGCGTCGAGTCCAACGGCATGCTGTGCTCGCAGTCCGAGCTGCAGGTCGGTGAAGGCAACGAAGGCCTGATGGAGCTGCCGGCCGATGCACCCACCGGTGAAGATTTCCGGGTTTACCTGGGGTTGGACGACGCCAGCATTGAGGTCGACCTGACTCCGAACCGTGGCGACTGCCTGTCCCTGGCTGGTCTTGCCCGGGAAGTGGGCGCGCTCTACGGTGCACCGGTGACGCGTCCGGTGATCGCTGCCGTTGCACCGGTCAACGACGAAGTCCTTGCGGTAGACGTACTCGCGCCGGCGGCTTGCCCACGTTTCCTGGGCCGCGTGGTACGCAATGTCGACCTGTCCAAGGCAACTCCGCTGTGGATGGTCGAACGCTTGCGCCGCAGCGAAGTGCGCAGCATCGATGCCGCCGTGGACATCACCAACTACGTGATGATCGAGCTGGGCCAGCCGATGCACGCCTACGACCTTGCCGAAATCGACGGCGGCATCCGCGTACGCATGGCCGAGGAGGGCGAGAAGATCACCCTGCTTGACGGTCAGGAAGTCACCTTGCGCGGCGAGACCCTGGTGATCGCCGACCACGTACGACTGCTGGGTATTGCCGGCGTCATGGGTGGCGAGAACAGCGGCGTGACCGCCAAGACCCGCGATGTGTTCCTTGAAGCGGCTTTCTTCGAGCCGATCTCGGTAGCTGGCAAGGCACGCTCCTATGGGCTGCACACCGATGCCTCCCATCGTTTCGAGCGTGGTGTCGATTCGAACCTGGCACGCGAAGCCATGGAGCGTGCGACTGCGCTGCTGCTGGAAATCGCCGGCGGTGAGCCCGGCCCGATCATCGAAAGCGTCAGCCAGCAGCATCTGCCGCAGGTCGCGCCGATCACCCTGCGCGCCGAGCGCGTCAGCCAGATGCTGGGCCTGGAACTGGGCGCCAGCGAGATTCAAACGCTGCTGACCGGCCTTGGTTTGGGCGTGAAGGCCAGCGGGGAAGGGCAGTGGTCGGTCGAAGTACCCAGCCACCGCTTCGACATCAGCCTTGAAGTCGATCTGATCGAGGAACTGGCTCGGCTTTACGGCTACAACCGTCTACCGGTTCGCTACCCGCAGGCGCGTTTGGCGCCACAGGCCAGTCCGGAAGCTCGCTCCGACCTGCCCGCCTTGCGCCGTCTGCTGGTCGCACGTGGTTATCAGGAAGCGATCACCTACAGCTTCATCGATCCAAAGCTGTTCGAGCTGTTCAGCCCTGGCGTCGAGCCGCTGTTGCTGGCCAACCCGATCTCGGCCGACATGGCGGCAATGCGCTCGTCGCTGTGGCCGGGCCTGGTCAAGGCCCTGCAACACAACCTCAACCGCCAGCAGGATCGCGTTCGCTTGTTCGAAAGCGGCTTGCGCTTCGTCGGTCAGTTGGATGGCCTGAAGCAAGAGCCCATGCTGGCTGGCGTGGTGTGCGGCAGCCGCCTGCCCGAAGGCTGGGCACAGGGTCGCGAGACCGTGGATTTCTTCGACGTCAAAGCCGACGTCGAAGCGGTGCTCGGCTTCGCCGGCGCGCTCGATGCCTTCACCTTCGTTCCCGGCCAGCACCCCGCGTTGCATCCGGGCCAGACCGCACGGATCGAACGTGACGGACAGGAAGTAGGGTATCTCGGCGCATTGCACCCGGAACTGGTGAAGTCGCTGGGTCTGGATCGCACCGTGTTCGTCTTCGAGCTGGTGCTGGCCGAAGTATCCGAAGGTCGTCTGCCGAAATTCCAAGAGCTGTCGCGTTTCCCTGAAGTGCGTCGTGACCTGGCCTTGCTGGCCGATCGTGATGTGGCTTCGAGCTCAGTGTTGGCGGTAATTCGAGAGAATGCAGGCGAATGGCTCACGGACCTCAGGCTGTTTGACGTCTACCAGGGTAAAGGCATTGATCCTCATAGAAAAAGCCTGGCTGTTGGCTTGACCTGGCAGCATCCATCGCGCACTCTTAACGACGATGAGGTGAATACCACGACACAAGCCATCCTCACCTCGCTCGAACAAAGGTTGAACGCCACGTTAAGGAAGTAGCGCATGGGGGCTTTGACGAAAGCTGAAATGGCGGAACGTCTTTATGAAGAGTTGGGCCTGAACAAGCGAGAGGCCAAGGAATTGGTCGAGCTGTTCTTCGAAGAAATCAGGCACGCTCTTGAAGACAACGAGCAGGTCAAATTGTCGGGTTTCGGCAATTTCGACCTTCGGGACAAACGCCAGCGGCCTGGCCGCAATCCGAAAACCGGTGAAGAAATCCCGATCACGGCTCGCCGCGTGGTCACCTTTCGTCCAGGGCAGAAACTGAAAGCCCGAGTTGAGGCCTATGCTGGAACCAAGTCATAACGACGAACTTCCGCCCATTCCCGGCAAGCGCTACTTCACCATCGGTGAAGTCAGCGACTTGTGTGCCGTCAAGCCTCACGTGCTGCGGTACTGGGAGCAGGAATTTCCTCAGCTCAACCCCGTGAAGCGTCGCGGAAACCGTCGGTATTACCAGCGCCAGGACGTGCTGATGATCCGCCAGATCCGCGCGCTGCTGTATGACCAGGGTTTCACCATCGGCGGTGCGCGTCTGCGTCTGTCCGGTGACGAAGCCAAGGATGACACCACGCAGTACAAGCAATTGATTCGCCAGACCATCTCCGAGCTCGAAGATGTGTTGAGTGTCCTCAAGAAGTGAATTTCTGGAAAAAAATACTTCCATAATTCAAATGCTTAAGGTATATTTCTCGACGTTCTCAGAGGTTCTGGAACAGCTTTACGCTCGGTCGGGGCGTAGCGCAGCCCGGTAGCGCACTTGCATGGGGTGCAAGGGGTCGAGTGTTCGAATCACTCCGTCCCGACCATTTATTCTAATGACTTAGCCCAATCTTCACAGGTTGGGCTTTTTCATGCGTGGGGACTTTTTCGGGACATCATCCGATTTTCCCGTCAAGACCAGCCCGCGCAAGTCGGTCGCCGATGGATCGGGCTGGTAGTTATGTGTCATCTCCTCGTCAGTATGGCAAGCGATCCTCTGCCCTCCCTCTCTGAAGCGCTTTTAGACGCGCAGACCGATTGCTTCAAGGCCTGGCGTTGATATATGTGTGGGGTACATGCAACGCTGGGGGAAATTCGATCACCTTAGCTTTGTCAGCAGCGCAGGTATCACTGGGTGATATTTTTGAGGTCCCAAATACTGCTGCGCCATCCACCACGCAGCACCGAGCGCTGATGCTACAACCGTCGCCAAACCTAGGAGAGCCAGGAACGTTAGTCGTCCTTTTGTCACCATGTGATTTTCGATGTTAGCAAGTCGATTCTCTACGGCTTGCGACGACAGCTTGAGCGCTACGATATCGCCAGCAACGCCTTTAACATCGACCTTGATCGAGGAAATGTCACTGCGCACGTATTCCATATGACTTTCAAGCTTTGCAACTCTAGGTTCCACGTTATTGCCTCCGCTGGGTGGACCTCCGCCGCCCCGCTTGGGTTGGTCCCGGTCCGTGTCATGGAGTTTATACTCGTCCTTCATCCAGCTGATGTTATCACTCATCGGTTGGATCTCCGGACACATTCCACGGATAGCGGCCGTCGTAGATCCTGCCCGTACGGGAGTCTATCTGCTCAAGGGCGTCAAAAACCTCTCGGAATTTATTCCAAGCGCTATCTGCCCTTTCCTTGGCCTCGCCTTCCAGCGGCATTGCTTTCATAGCAAGTAGCATATCGAGCGTAACTGAGGTCAAAACACCCACTGCAGATCTTAGGGGGCCGATTACCTGTGTCAGCGCAGAGTATCCACCGGGCCATCCAAAAATTTGCTCACGTGTTCAGGAAGGCTGTCAGGCCCTTTTTCATCTGCCATATGAGGCTCCTAGCCAAAAAAATGAATGTCACTCTTTTTTGCATTCCATCTCGTCAGAGCCGCGCCTGTTAACGGCCGCGTCATCGATGAGCACCGTTCTATTTGCGGTCATCGGGACACCAGTAGCTCACTCCACACGCATAGCACGCGCGCGAAAAATGTCTCTGCCCTCTACCTTCACTGCCATGGCCGAATGCATGACGCTGTCAGCTACTCTCTTCAGATATCCTTCCCAATGGCATGCGGTCCCTCCGCGTTCTAGAGCGTTCCAGGGCATCTATGTGTGATCTTAGCACTGCCCAGGACCGCGCTCACATCGACAATTCGGCCGGCGAGGTCTAAAAGTGTCGCAAGTTAATTGGGGAGGATGATGTTCGGTGATCGAATCGATGATCCAAGCACTGCGGTAGCTGGCAGCCCAGCTTTCTGAGCTTTTCTACAAGCCAAGGCCGCTTGTTGCGACCGCCTGCAATAGCTCGTAGCTTTAGTCGCTCAGCGTCATGGCGCTCACTGGCCAAGATTTGAATGCGGTCCACTTCTGCTGGCGAAACACAGAGAAAACCATCTTCGTCGCCAACGATCAGAGCACTTGGTTCGATCACCATGCCGTTAATAGCAATTGGTAGTGCAAGGGGTCGAGTGTTCGAATCACTCCGTCCCGACCATTTATTCCTAAGTGAAATCGGACAGTTAAGCCACTTCTCATAAGTGGCTTTTTTGAGCCCGCGCAAAACTATCTGGTGATTTCTCTGATATCCAAGTCAGCGTCAACCTCTGACCAGACCGGCCCAGCCCAGCCCAGCCCAGCCCAGCCCAGCCCCCCAGACATCCTCAAAACCTGTTCACCGGAATCTTCAAGCTGCACAACCCGCTCTCATCCGCAGGTGGCAGGTTTCCGGCCCGGATATTCACCTGTAGTGCCGGCAGCAACAGCGCAGGGACCGACAGGCTGACATCCCGAGTGGTGCGCATGCGCACGAACGACGCCAGATCCGAAGCATCACTGACGTGAATGTTCTTCTCGCGCTGCTCGGCGACAGTGCTTATCCAACACGCTTCCCTACCAGCGGGAGGGTAGTCATGACACATGTACAGTCGGGTGTGCGAGGGCAGGTTCAGTAGCCGCTTGATCGATCCATACATCTGCTCGGCATCCCCGCCTGGAAAATCGCACCGGGCGGTGCCAACGTCTGGCATGAACAGCGTATCGCCGACGAAGACATGTAAGTCGTCGACCAGATAGGCGATGTCTGCCGGCGTGTGTCCAGGTACATGCAGAACTTTCACCGGGATCGCGCCGATGTGAAACGCCTCGTCCGCGTCGAACAGTCTGTCGAACTGCGAACCATCGGGCAGGAAACTGGGTTCGAGGTTGTAGATGTCGCGAAACACCTTCTGTACCGCTGTGATCTGCGCACCGATGCCGATCTGGCCGCCGAGTTTGTCCCTGAGGTAGGCGCTGGCGGACAGGTGGTCCGCATGCGCGTGGGTTTCCAGTAACCACTGCACCTGTAGCCGGTGCTCATTCACGAACGCGATGATACGGTCTGCACTATCGGTGTGGATGCGTCCGGCTTTGGCATCGTAGTCCAGCACGGGATCCACGATCGCGCAGGGGCCTCCCGAGGCCTCGAAAATGACATAGCTCACGGTTGCCGTGGCGGTGTCGTAGAAGCCTTCAATCTGCGCGGTCATTGCCAGCCCCCTTGCTTAACGTCATTACACTATATTGAAAGATATACTATCCAATCGTAGACTGTCGATCTTCCACTGTCGGGGCTTGCCATGTCTGCTCAATTGTCCGCCGAGGAAATCGGTCTGCTGCGCGATTCAGCCGCCAAGGCGTGTGCCCTGCTGAAAGCGCTGGCCAACGAAGACCGTCTGTTGCTGCTGTGCCAATTGACCCAAGGCGAGCGCAACGTGGGCGAGCTGGAGGCATTGTCCGGGATCAGGCAGCCGACGTTGTCTCAGCAGTTGGGCGTCCTGCGTGAGGAGGGCATGGTCAACACCCGCAGAATGGGTAAGTACATCTACTACTCGCTGGCCAGTTTCGAAGTGGTCTCTCTGATGCAGACGCTATCGGGCCTGTACTGCGGCCAGGCGCTCAAGAAGTAAGCCTCAGCACTATCACACAGCGTACATGCCTGGAGTTTGCAATGGAGCAAGTGGTAAAGCGTATAGACGCAGGGTTCTCGGTGGCTGGCCAGCTCGATCCGGGCAATTTGTCTGAAGTGCGGGCCATGAGCTTCGCCAGCGTGATCTGCAACCGTCCGGATCATGAGGGTGGAGTGGATCAACCCGATCATCTGGCGATGGAGCGAGCGGCTATCGCGGTAGGGCTGGAGTTCCGCTACCTGCCTGTAGCGAGCGCGGGTGCCACGGCTGCGCAGGGGCAAGCGCTGAAGGCGCTTCTGGAGCAACTGCCCGCGCCTGTCCTTGCCTACTGCCGTACCGGCAATCGATCCGCCAAGCTCTACGAGCTGGCGACCCAGGGTAGCCCTGAAACCCGGCTGTACGATGTGGTGGTCATGGGCGGTGGTTCAGCCGGCATTGCGGTGGCGGCCAGTCTGCTCAAGCGAGATTCGTCGTTACGCGTCGCGATCGTCGAGCCGGCCAGCGAGCATTACTACCAACCCGCCTGGACGCTCGTGGGCGGGGGTGCCTACAACATCGATGACACCCTGCGCCCAATGGCCAGCGTCATTCCTCAAGGCGCGCACTGGATCAAGGCGTCGGTATCGGCCTTCGCGCCTGGCCGTCAGCGTGTGTTGCTCAGCGATGGTACCGAGCTGGGTTACCAGCAGCTCATCGTCTGCCCCGGCCTGCAGCTGGCCTGGGAGAAAATCGAGGGTCTCGAAGACACGCTTGGCAAGCATGGGGTGACCTCGAACTACCGACACGACCTGGCGCCCTACACCTGGGAGCTGGTGCGCTCGTTGCGCAGTGGGAGGGTCTTGTTCAGCCAGCCGGCGATGCCGATCAAATGCGCAGGCGCTCCGCAGAAGGCGATGTACCTGTCCTGCGATCACTGGCGCAAGGAGGGCGTGCTGAAGTCGATTTGCGTGGAATTCAACCTTGCAGGTCCGGTGTTGTTCGGGGTTGTTGCATTCGTCGCCCCGCTGATGAAGTACGTCGAAACGTACGGCGCAGCACTGGCCTTTCAGTCCAATCTGGTCAAGGTCGACGGTCCCGGCAAGACCGCCTGGTTCGATGTAACGGACGCGGACGGCAATGTGACCCGTGTGCAGAAGTGTTTCGATGTGCTGCACGTCGTGCCACCTCAGCAAGCGCCGGATGTGATTCGTCGCAGCGAATTGGCCGACAAGGCGGGCTGGTTCGAAATCGATCCGGCGACCTTGCAGCATCCTCGCTACCCGGAAATCTTCGCCGCGGGCGATGTCTGCGGCACCGGCAATGCCAAGACCGCTGCGGCTGCGCGCAAGCAGGTCGTGGTGGTCGCCGAGAACCTCATGGCATTGCGCAAGGGCCGGGAACTGCCTCGCCGTTATGACGGCTACGGCTCGTGTCCGCTCACTGTCGAGAAGGGCAAAGTCATATTGGCCGAGTTCGGCTATGGCGGGAAATTGCTGCCGACGTTCCCGATGGACCCAACCATACCGCGCCGGTCGGCGTGGTTCCTCAAGGCGCGCTTTCTGCCGTGGTTCTATTGGAACGGCATGCTCAAGGGGCGCGAGTGGTTCACCGACTGCGCCTCGAAGTGATCGGATGCTGACCTTCCTGCTGGGGGCCTGCGTGGGCCTGGTCCTGGGGCTCACCGGCGCAGGGGGTGGCATCCTGGCGATTCCGGCGCTGACTCTGGGGCTGGGTTGGTCGGTGACCCAGGCCACGCCTGTCGCCTTGCTCGCGGTAGGCAGCGCTGCCCTGATCGGCGCGATGCAGGGGTTGCGCCAAGGCCTGGTGCGCTACAAGGCGGCAGCGACGATGGCTGCGGTAGGCTGGCTGGTTGCGCCGCTGGGACTTTACATCGCCACGCGGGTCCCCGGCACAGCGCTGATGACCCTGTTCGCTGCCGTCATGCTGGTGGTGGCGGGCCGTATGTACCTGCAGGCCAGGGCTGACAACGAAGCGCAAGGCACGTTACAGCGCAACTGCATGCTCGATCCTGCCACGGGCCGGCTCGACTGGAACGCCCGATGCCTGGCTACCCTGGCCTCGATTGGCGCAGCGTCCGGATTCTTGACCGGCTTGTTGGGCGTGGGGGGAGGGTTTCTCATCGTCCCCGCCTTTCGAAAATTCAGCGATGTGCGCATGCACGGTGTGGTGGCCACCTCGTTGATGGTTGTCACACTGGTCTCGCTGGGCACCTTGTGCCATTTGTTCAGCCAGGGGGTCAGGTTTTCTTCAGCAGGCGCTTTGTTCACCTTTTCGGCACTGGTCGGGATGGTCTGCGGTCGCCTTGCAGCGCCGAACGTACCTGAGCGGCTTTTGCAGCGAATGTTTTCTGTTCTTTGTGCAGGTGTGAGCCTGCTGATGCTGGGCAAGGTTTTCTATGGCATGGGTTGAAAGGTCGAGGAGTCAGTGTTCAGGACTAAACTCACCTTCGCACGCTGAATGTCGATGCTGCGATTACGCTGGAATCCATATCCCGCCTCCGCACCTCGCTGCTCAGCGGCGCACCGTTACCAAATCAACATTCGCGTTCAAGAATCTTTATCCAATCCAGCGGTCAGTTACTCCCGATGTACCCTATGTGTTGCCATTTGCGGCAGACCAACCGAAGAACTGAATTGGGAGCTGCTGAGGCATGAGTGAACTGAGTATCTGGCTGGAAGCGATAATCCTGGGGCTGGTGCAGGGTTTGACGGAGTTTTTACCGGTGTCTTCCAGCGCGCACCTGCGCATTATCGGGCCATTGCTGCCCTCGGGTGGCGACCCAGGCGCAGCCTTCACTGCCATCACCCAACTGGGCACCGAGGCCGCGGTGCTGCTGTATTTTCGCAAAGACATCCTGCGCATCGCCTTGGCCTGGATCAGGTCGCTCGGCGACGCCGCGTCCCGCAGTAACCCCGACGCCAGAATGGGCTGGTTGATCATCATCGGCACCTTGCCTATCTCGATCCTGGGCTTGGTGTTCAAGGATTACATCGAAGGAAGCCTGCGTAACCTTTACCTGACGGCGACCATGCTGATCGTGTTCGCACTGATCCTGGCGGCGGCCGATAAACTGGGACGCAAGGAGCGCAAGCTCGATCAACTGACCTGGACCCAGGGCCTGATATTCGGCTGCGCCCAAGCGCTGGCCTTGATTCCCGGCGTATCACGCTCGGGCGGCACCATCACCGCCGGGCTGATCATGGGCTACACGCGTGAGGCAGCAGCTCGCTATTCGTTCCTGCTGGCGGTACCGGCGGTGATCGCTTCGGGTTTCTATCAGCTGTACCGCAGCTGGGGCGAGCCTGGCGTGTTCTCCGGCGGCCCCACGTTGCTGGCCACGGTCATTGCATTCGTGGTCGGTTACGGGGTGATCGTGGTGTTCCTCAAACTGGTTTCGACCAAGAGCTACATGCCATTCGTGTACTACCGCATCGCCCTGGGGCTGGGCGTGATGGCGCTTCTGGGCATGGGCGCTCTCAGCGCTGTGTGACCGCTGCGGGAGTGTGTGGGGTGGCTTGACCAGCAATGCAGACTGACGGCGACTACGTCATTTGCATTGTGCTGCCGGTGGCGGCAAGGGACCCCGGTCGCTCTTTCGTGGCTAAGCTCTCGTGATTCAAGGACAGCCGGGTGTTTTCAAAACTTCTTTGGAAGCCTCCTGAAGCATGTCCTTGAGTTCGATGGCGTCACGGCTCGCGTAGATCCGTCCCCCCGTGTTTTCCGCCATGCAATTGGAAAGCGCGTTTTTACCGATATTGACAACATTGACCTTCAGCTTCGGCTGGTCTTGGGCAATACGTCGGGATACCGCACAGGCATCCTGCTGGCAGTTATCCTGGCCGTCGATGAACATCACGATGTAGGCATCGCGATTGCGTCCGTCGACTGTCGAAGCAGCTTGCGCCAAGCTTTCCGCCAAGGGCGTTCCGTAGTCGGCCCTCAAACCGTTTATGCCTTTGATCAGCTGTGATCGCTGCGGTGTGGGAAACAACCCGTAATCTGCGACTCTCCCACAGCCTTCGAATGCCATGAAGCGCATGTCGATCTGGGGCAGTAGGTTGTCGATCATTTTGGCCAGTGAAACTTTGGCAACGTCCAGCCGCGTGGGTTGGGTCAGTAGTGGCGCGACGCGAGGATCGCGAGGGTCTAGTCGGGCGCCGACCTCTCCGTACCATTGATCGTCCCTGGGCGAGGTTTTGACGTTTAGGTTCATCGAGCCGGAGGTGTCCAGCACTACGACGAATTGTGGCGGTATCGCGGGGTCTGCTGGTTTAGGGCAAGCCTTGGTTTGCTTCGTGTTCTCGATAGGTTTGGATTTTGGTACCGGCACAGGCACAGGTAAAGCTGGTTCAGGTTCAGGTTCAGGGATCGGCTCGGGTACCCCTTCAGGTAGAAGTTCAGGATCAGGTAACGGAACCGCCACTTGAGGCTGAACCATGGCAGCGGGTGTGGCTGGCACCGGCTCTGTGACCGGTGCGCGCAAAAACCACCACACAAGAAAAGCCAGTAGCAGCAAGGCCAGCGCGAGCAACAGCCAAGGCCATAAGCGCCTGCGAACGGGGCTAGAGGCGATAACGGTCGTTGTGGCGGGTAACACCGGAGTCACCGGCTTGGGCTTCAACATATGCCAGCAGATTACCAGCGGCTCGCCATTCAGGCTGTAGAGATTGCCTGGTAATGGCTCGCCGATAAGGCTACGTAAGCTGGCCGCCGTGTCCGACTGGCCTTTGCTTTGTTGTTCATCGGCCACCCGTTCAAGCGAATGCTGGCGCTGCTCAAAGGTATGCAGTAGTTGACGCTGCTGACCCTCGTTCAAGGCGTTGAACGCTATCGCCTGACCGCCCAGCTCCGTCCACCACTCAAGCACGTCACCGCTGCCTGTACGTGGAATGGCATACAGGCTGGCAACGTTGGGGGCAGCGTATTTGCGGACGATCTCGAGCTTGGCGTCGAGTGCGGTCATGTCGCGCGCAGATAGGCTGGCATCTCTGATGACCCGCTGCATTATGCTATCTCTTGCAAAAATTCAGACGTCCCAGGCGGGGCGCTGGTTTGATTTTATTGGTCGAAGCCAAGGCTAAGCTGCAACTTGCTGACTTTCTTCTGCAGGGCTTTGAGCTCTTCTTGCTTGGCTGCCAGCTGCTGCGGATTGCTGCTCTGCGGCTGACTCTGGGCAGTTTGCAATTGGCTTTGAAGCGAGCTGATCTGTTTTTGCACGGACGTTTTATTAGCGTGTCGACTCTTGAGTGCTGAAAGCAGCTGTCCCAATGACTGGTTCAGTGACGCCTGAGCCTGTTGCTGTGCTTGCAGATCCTTGCGTGTCGCGGCCTGTTCGGCAGCAATGCTGTCGTAGACCCGTTTGAACATCGCGTTTTCATGGCGCGCAGCGATCAGTTCGTTTTCTTTACTTTTGACTTGATCACTGTATCCGCCGGTGTAATCGCAGTTCATCTTGGTGATCATGCTCACGTCACGATTGGTGGCGTCGCATGAGCCGGGAGCTGTAGCGCAACCGGAAAGCGCCCAGGCACCTCCCAGGCAGACAAGCAAGCTAACGGTCGTATTCATGAGGTCAACCCAGGGTGATAGCAGAACGTTGGCTGTACAGACCGTCGACTTCTTTCTGCAGCGCGGCGACCTTTTCATTCATTTTCAGAATGTTGATATCAACAGCCTTGAGCTCGGCACTGCTACCTTGCGCTCGCTCGGCATCGGCGACCTTGGTGTACTCAGTGACCTTGCCGCGCATGTTGCCCACCTCCTTACGCAGGTAAGTGATGTTCTCGTCAATGCTAGCGATGTCAGATTGCGCCTTGGCCTTGTCCAGCTTCTTCGCAATTATGTCGCGCTTGATCTGGGCGATACTCTGCTGGTCATCGCTGATGACCTGCTGTGCCACGGCCGTTCGAGCAACGACTTTGTCGGTATCAGCCTGAACATCCCGGGTGATAACCTGCAGCCGTTCAGTGGTATTGGCATACTGGCTGCGACGTTGGTCCAGGTAGTAGTTGGCGCCCATTGCTACGCCGCACGCCGCTATACCGGCAACGACGGCACAGGCGGCCTTATTGCCTGAGTTGGACAGGGCGCAAGCCAGCACGCCAGCGCCAGCGGCGACTGCACAGGCCTGATAGCCTGACTTGGTGAAGAATTCAGCGGTCGCTCCTTGCGTCAGACGCGGGTCTGGCGAATTGCCTATAAGGCTACTGCCTGTAGATGCACACCCGGTCAGCAGAATGCTGCCTGCCACGACAAAGCTGATCATCAGCTTGGAATGGAAACGCAGGCCTTGAGTCATGGTGTAGCTCCTTGATGTGTGCTGATAGATTATTGCTTCACGGCTTTGCAGGCTGTTAGCCAGGCATCGGCATCGATTTTCTGTTTTTGCAGGAAGGTTTTCTGATTGCTCCAGTGGGCCTTCAGATAAGGCTTGAGCGCTTGCAGCTGCTTATTGCGATCCATGATTTCGTCCATGACCGGCACCTGTTTTTCCAGCAGCGGCTGGCCGTACAGAGACGCGGACTCCACCAGGCTGCTGGCATAATAGAGCCCGAGCTTGTGGACGCGGCTCTTCTGCTCGTCGAGCTTGGCTTTACGCATATCGCAAGTAGGATCTTTCTCGGAACCTTCACAATTGAGCGCGTAATTTTTCTGCGTGAAGTCCAAGTACTGGCCATCATCGAGCATCTTGGTGCACAGGAATGCGCCAAGATTCAGGCTGGCACGTATAGCCTGATCACGATTTTCCTCCTGTAGAAGATTCGTCGCACGTAACTGATTTTCCAGTGCCTGAAGTTTTTCCTTGAGCGCTTTGTCATCGACGCTGGAAGCCAAACTGTTGAGCGCTTGAACGGTGCCTTTACCTTCCCCTTGAGCCGGCTCCTCGCTGCCCGTACCGAGGGTTTTCCAGCTGCTTTCTATTGCTTTGACACGATCGCGAGAAGTCAGGGTTTGCGAAACCATGGCCAGTCTGAAACCTGTTGTCTTGCTTTTCATCTGGCCATCGGCGTTGTAGTACGGATCTTCCTGGCGCAACGAGGTGCGAATGTCGGCAGATGCGGTCAGGTAATTGCCGCCACGCACTACATAGCCGCCAGCCTGGCCGTGCTGACGATCCAGTTTGTTCAACCTGAACGGCTCGAACATCATCTCATCGGCATTGCCCAGCATGTCATGAAGGCCCAAAGGGTTTGGCTTGAGCAAACCTGTGAGCTGCAACTGACCATTCGATGATTGAGACCCGGCGAACCACTCGTAAGCATTCATGTTTTCGGGCATCGGGTAGCGAGTGTCACGAAATTCTGCGGCGCTGACATCGACGCCACCTCGGGCAGCGAACTCCCATTCTATTTCGGTGGGCAGGCGCAGGAAACCTGCCGAGCCGTCCTCTTTGGGTAACTTGTCTACTGCATTCTTGCGCAGCCAGAGGTTATATTTATCTGCTGCCTGCATCGCGTCGAGCCAGCTCACATTGACTTGCGGCAGGCGTAGCTTGTTGGAGGGTTCAGGGCACTTTTCATCCGTCAGCGCGCGGTATTGCAGCTGAGTCAGTTCGTACTTGGCCATCAAGTAGTAACGAGACTTGTCGGTTTTGGCACCGGTGAAACTGCCTGCGATGAACGCTGGGCGGGTCTGTTCCACGTAGCCATATTCAGCACCGTCCTGACCCACCTTGACCGGAAAGTCGTCCAGCGGTCCGGCAAGCGGGATATACGCCTTGCGAAACACCATAGCTCCCTCGCATGGCATGGGTAAAATGACGTCTTCGTTGTCCGGCATGGGGTTGAATTGCTTTTCTTCCCAGGAAACCGCTGAGGCGTCGAGCCAGGGAACCACTGTCAAAGGCAGCAGCAGGGCGATACGTCTAAAGTTCACGCAGACTCTCCGCAGGTTGAATGCCGATAGCGCGGACGGCACCGATGAGGGCGACCAAGACGGCCACCAGTAGGGACAGGAGCAATGCGGCAAAGCCGTGCCAAGGGGTAATATGGCAGGCGAAGGCCCCTGTGCTCTGACTGCTGCCGAGCACATGGTCGAACAATCGACTGCCCACCAGATAGAACGCCAGTCCGCCAATGTAGCCGATCAGGCTCAGCACGATGGCCTGCAGGACCACGAACCCGGCCACCGCCGGGCTGCTGAACCCCAGCAGACGCAGGACAGCCAGGCTTTTGCGCTTGCGGTCGATATTGGCCAGAAATGCGCCGACCAGCGAGGCAATACAGCCGGTCAGCGCGGCGGCTGCGATCACTCCGAAAATCAGACTTAGCACATGGTTGATGGCTTTAACGTTCTCGATGTCGGCCAGTCGGCTCGATGTCTGAATATTCTGCGCCATCAGCCAGTGCTCGAGCGCGGCTACGCTGTCGATATTTCGCGCATACACCCTTGCCCGCGCGTACAGCGGTTGCAGGTTGTCCAAAGGCTTACCGGATTCCAGGCCGAATGCCGGGACCCGATAACCGTCTCGAAAGTGCTCGAGCGACAGCAGCAGAGAAGGTGCGATGAAACCTGCCGCGCGACCGAAACGCGAGGCATCCAGGATTGCGACGACGTTGAGGTTGATTTCACCCAGCTCGCTGATGCCGTCCAGGCGGCGCGCTGCCCGTAGTCGAACACTGCTGCCGACCTCGGCCTGCAGGCGCTGTGCGGCGGACGCGCTGAGGATCAAATCATTACCCTGCAAGGCGCTGGCTGGCATGTTCAGCAGAGGGTCGCCAGCCTGAGTTGGCAGAATCTCTGCATTTTCGACAAAACGTTGCAGGCCGATCAGCAGGTCAGCCTGGGTGTTGAGCGAACGGGTCTGGCCAATGGCGAAACCTGTCTCGGGCACCTGTTGCAAGCGCGTGATCCAGGTGTCGTCGAAGCTGCCGCTGCTCAGCATTTTCACTTCCAGATTGCGCGGGTCGCGCAGGAGGTCATCCTGCAACTGGCTCACCACGCCGTGTTTGAGCCCGAACAAGAGCAGTAACGGTGCAATAACCGCGACCAGAGACGCTGCGATGCAGAGCGAAACCTTGCGGTCGTGCCATAAATCCTCGACCGCAAGCTTGCAGAGCAGCCGCAGCCGATCAATCCAGCGGTTCAAAACGCGTCTCTCCTGCATGGCTGACGGCGTCAATACGCCTGAGGCCGAAATCCCTGACCAGTGCCCAGTCATGGGACACCACCAAGGCGCTCAGGCCCAGTTCTGCTACCAGACTCAACAGCAGCTCGAACAAACGCTGGGCACTGTACGGGTCAAGCGCCGCAGTCGGCTCATCGGCCAATAGCAACTGTGGCTCATGCGCGATGGCCCGTACGCAGGCTACCCGCTGTCGCTCGCCGATGGATAGGGCATGTGGAAGTTTGTCCAGCAAAGCATCGAGTCGTAGCGCGGCGATTGCCCGTTCCACGTGAGTGCTGTCTGCATTCATGCCCAGCAGGCGGCGCGGCAGACTGATGTTGTCGCGCACTTTCAGAAACGGCAGCAGGCCGCCGCTTTGCAGAATGAAGCCCAGATCCCGAGAACGGACCTGTGTCAGGGCGGCCTGATCATCGGTTGCAAGCATTTGTCCGACGTCCAATCCATCGCGCCCAAGACGAAAGCGGCCCAGCTGCGAAGGCATTAACAGCAAGCCGATCGCTTCCAGCAAGGTACTTTTGCCGCAGCCGCTTTCTCCGGTGATAGCAAAGATTTCACCCTTGCCGATCTGCAGGCTGGGCAGGTGTACGCGGTGCGCTTGTGCGCCGTCTCCACGTTGCACAAGCAAATTTTGGATTTCGAGCATGGGCTGAACGGTCTCGCTACGGCATCATTTCAAGAGGCACGGGATAAACGTTATCTCTTGCATCGCTATCCTTGGCCAGCGCGACCCAACGGTCGACGTCGGCGTTGTAGCGCTGGTAGTGCCGAAGCTTGGTGCTTAAAGTACGGATAAATTTTTCCTGCGCGAGTCCGTCCCAGCTTTTCCATGTGTCCTCATCCAGATTGAGTACTTCACTGTGATAGGGCAGGTCTTCGAGGTATTCACCCAAAACGCCCAAGTCTGCGACTTTGGTGTTGTTGTTCTGCTTAAGCTGGTTGGGATCGGTGCCCATGGTCGCGGCCACTGATCGCAGCTTTTCGAACATGTCGGTGGGCGAAATCAGCCCTTCATTGGCGGCGTCCAGAATCTGCTTCATGACGTCGCTGAGGTCACTGAGCTGGGATTTGGTCAGCAATACGCGTACGTCGGTGGCGGGAATGTTCTGCTTGATCAGATCGCGGTCGGTGATCCATGCCTTGAACACCGGCGGCGCCTGGGATTGGTTCTTCTCACCCAGGTAGGCCAGCTGCATGGCGTAGCCTATAAGGGCGGCGTCTTCCAGCATCTTCTTGTCGTCAGGGTCTTGCTTGGCATTCGCCGCGCTGCCAATCGCCTCGTCGCCCATGTAGGCAGCTTTGACTTGCGAGGTAATGGCAGTCGCCAAAGAGTCCACTTTGCGCCCAAACTCTTGGACGTCGCCTGCGTTTACCGGGTAATACAGCGAGGTGTTGGTGCCAGGGTAGGTCGATAGATTACGGTATTGCGCTTCCGCCCGGGCATGATCCTTGATACCGGCCGGAGTCTTGAGGTGCAGCGTGTAAACGGCAACCCCGGGGTTGGCTGCCTCGAGGCGCACCTGATCTGCGCTCAGACCCGTATTGGAAAGTTTGTCGGTACCTTCTAGCGCGCCTGCATCTGTGATCAGTACCACATAGCGTGCACCGAACTGGCTCCAGTCCACTTTGTCGATGCTGTGCATGACGCCTGCGTAAGCGTCTTCATCGAACGCCCCGCTCGAGACCTTCGCCTGCTTAAGATCAGCAACCTTAGCCAAGAAATCTGCGCTGTCCTGCACTTTGTTAGGGTCTGCATACATTTTGCTTACGTATTCAAGGCCCGGAACCGCTTTGGTGCTGGAGCGGAACGCGACCAAACCAAATTTCACCTGCTTGCCGAGATTTTCTTTTTCGATCTGTTTATAGACTTTGCTAATGGCTTCACGAGTCCGGTCAATGTACGGATCCATCGAGATGGTGGAGTCGATGACAAATACCACAGCCGCGCTGAATTCCTTCAGCTGGCTCGGGGCAGGGGAGTTGGTAGTTCCCGTTGCGCCAGTAGCAGTTCCTGGACCAGCGCCAGCGGCCGCTGATTGTTCATCGGTCTTGCTGACGGAGGCAACGTTAAGGATGCGTGTGCGAAAACCCGCTTCGGTCATCACCTCCTCACCACTCAATACCGGCAGCAAGTAGAACTGCTTTTGCATATCGACGAAATATTCGGGTTCCTGCGCCAGTACGCCCGGCGCTTGCACGCCTTGTTTGAGCTTGGCACGCAAGGGCGCCACTTTACTCACCGGATCCGGCGCATCAAGTATGCCTTCCAGCGTTGGCCGCTCTTTGAAGAACAGAAGACGATCACGATTGGCCGGGTTGGTGAAGGCCAGGGTCAGTTGCATTTTCCATTCGACGGTACATGTCGAGGGAAGCCAGCCAACTGTTTTACCGAAGCTGTCAGCCCCGACCTTGAGCCACTGCGCATTAGCCGCCTGCGCTCGCTCGTAGACATAAAAACGGCTAAAGGTCGGTTGCACGATGCCATCGCTGGTACCCGCCGCAGCGCTTAGCTGACAGCCCGGCGTGGTCAGCACCCGTTGGAACAGGGTTTTCTTGCCCTCTTGAATCAGCGGTTTGTCGGCAGCATGGGCCCATGGGTCGATAGCGCATAGGGTCAACAGCGCTACGCTGCCCAGCGTACGTCGAAATCCACTCATGGCTTGAGTTCCTCGAAACGTTGCTTGGCATCTGCATTGTTCGGGTCAAGCCCCAGGATGGTCTCGTACCAATAGGCAGCGGTGGCTTTATCAGGCTCGGCGAAGCACTCGCTTGGCTGATGATATTTGGGGTCGTATTCGTGGGCGTAGGCCGTTGCGATCATCAGGTCGCCTGCCTGTGAACGGTTGGCATACAGCCGCTGTGCGACTCCGCAGTGCTTGCTCGCCTTTGCGGTCTCGATGATCTTCAGCAATTCGGCACTGGCTGGCGACTGCTTGATGCATGCCTGAACGAATGCCAGCTCAGGTTGGGTGTTCATGCTTTCCAGTGTGCACGCAGCGCCCGCCGTTGGAGTCCCGGGCTCGACAGCGGCTGCTGGCACTAAAGGCACGGGCGTATCGGCTTTTTTATGGAAGAAAAACCAGGCGCCTGCAGCCGCGAGTATCAATACCAGCAGACCAAGGATGATCGGCAGCAATTGGCTCTTCTTTGGCGGTACCGGCCCGGCAGCTCGCTCCAACGGTTCGCTATGAATCGGTTCGTGCTGCAGCTCGACTTCTGGTGCGTTGGATGCGTCGAGCCCTGGCACAGCAGAGATATCCAGCGGCTCGCCTGGCACCGTAGGGATAACCAGATCGGTGCCGCCGTAGATGCCTCGGGTTTGGCCACCGGCGCTGGATGCCAGCAATCCAATGCCGGGACGGATCACGCCACGGTCACTGAACCCTGGTCCCTGTTCGCGCAGCTCGATCTGGAAGTTGGAGTTGGCACCGCCTTCGAGCAACGGATCGACTACGTCGGGGCCGACCAGGGTTTCCAGCGATTCACCGCTGGCGCCTTCGCTGAAATGTGGCACCTTGAACCAGAATGGATTGCTGCTCCACTGCTTGTGTTCCTGCAGGTAAAACCTGTCCTGGTTGCGCTGGATGGAAAACTCCAGACGCTCGTGGACGCCTTGCCATTTCTTCACCGTCAGGCAGGCTTGTCCTGGCACGCCAGGTTCCAGGCCCAGTAGATCAACTCGAATCGGCATCGCTTATCTCGCTTTCAACGCGGCGAGCACGTGGCCCAGCCGTTCATTTTGTTCGGAAGTGATTTCCCGGCCTGCGCTGTGACCGGCATTGCCCAAGGTGAGCGCTGCCAGACCTGATAGCCAGTCGCCGACGAACAATTTGGCCTGGTTGGCTGGCTGCGCGGGCAGAATCGGCAGTCGGCCCTGCTCCACATCGGCATAAAATGCATAGAGGTGGTCTTTGCTGCCCACCAGACTTTTCGGACGCTGTGCCAGGGGCGTCTGAATAAAGCCGAACCACGACACGAAATCACCCAGCACCAGTTGAACCTCAAGGACCTGGCGTTCCACCAGTTGATCGCGGCGTGCCCCGCTCTGGGCGCGCTTCAATACGGCTTTGGCCAGTTGTCCTGGAACATCCTGTCGGTAAGCGGCAGTGATCAGTTCGTCGGCCACCGCTTCGATGATTGGTTTGGTCAGACCCAGCAGGTTCAGCAGGCTCTGCCGATTGGCCAATTCGCGCAGATGAGCGATCCAGGCGTTGAACACAGCCTTGGCGAAGCGGTGATCGGTGCCTTCCGATTCCGGTGCGACCGACGACGACTGTGGAGCGGCAGCCGTATCTTCCGGTGCATCGAAAGCGGCGCTGAAATCGGCGAAGTCGAACCCGCCACTGTTGCCGTAGAGGCTGGCCGGCGGGGTGTCGAGTGCGACGTTCTGGGTGATGGGTGCGCTGTGTTCCTCATAAATGCCGCTGAGATAAAGATCACGCACGCCGTCGCCAGGCAATTGCAGGTTGTCGATCAACTCGCCGACGATTGCCTGATTCCTGCCCACGTGTTGCAGGATCGACTGGGCCTGGCTGCGTTTTGCGGCCATGGCGCCGTGACCGTCGGATTGATACCAGCTGCTCAGGCCGTGAGTGGTGAGGTCTTCCAGGCACTCAGTCAGCTGGTCGCGAATGCGTGACAGCTTGAACTCGGTATTAGCGACATCCTTGAAGCTTTCGCTGAAGCGCTTGATGCCGCCATCGTTGATTTGCAGCAGCGCCGCCCACGCCTGCGCGGGCTGGTAGATGTGCTTGCCGACCAACGTATTTGCACTAAAGGTCTGACCCAGCAGATCGATGCGCTCACGGGAGCGTTCGAGGATGTGCAACTCGTCGCCCGTTTGGGCATGCAGCTCGATGAAGGGTGTTTCCATGCGCGGCTTGCGCACCAGATACGTATTCTGGAAGGGCATTCCAGCCCAGTCGGTCATCCAGGAGAAGCTGCCAAAGCGCTCGATCATGGTCAGCTTGACCATACCTTCCCAGCCCGCATCGAGCATATTTGCTGGCGTGTTCAGTGCGCCGGAGATACGTTTGTCGAGCATCGTCAGGGCCCAGATCAGGCCAATGCCGGAGCGCTTGCCGCGATCCTGAGCGTTCACGCCCTGGGTCTTCTCGATCCAGCGGGTCAGCACAGGGCCGACATCCGGCACGTCGCTCTGTTTGTCCGATGCAGTGCACACCACCAGGGCGTTCATTTCCTGGCAATCGGTGTAGCGCTCGAACAGGTAAGCGACTTTGCCGCGCAACAACAGTTGAGACACCACATTGTCGTCGGCGCCGGTCGAGTCCTTGAGTTCGCGCAGTTTCATCCGACCGCGATAACCTGGGAAGTCGAGCAAATCGACGGTGTTGACCACCGCATCCTTGGGCTCATTGATCAGGCAGAACGTCATCTCGGTCGTCAACGCAGCCAACTGCGCTACGGTGACCGACGCGCTGGCGCCCAGTTGTCCGTCGCGCTGAGGCCTGACGTCAATCGACAGGTCGGCGCTGGTGTCGAACCGGTTGAGTATATCGACGTTCATGATGCTGTCGGTCTGGCTGTACTCGCCGTACCCGTCACGACTGACCAATGCAGCAAGCGGCGCGAACACAGCATGTGGGTGACCCAGTTTGGCCAGGGCCGCGCTGAGTTTTTCGTACACGCGGGTCAACGCGGGCTGTTCGCCCCACAAGATCGAGAACAGCTCGGCACGCTGCTGAATGCTCAAGCGTGGTGCCAGCCGCAGCACATGCGGCCAGTACAGGTGCTGCAGTTTCTTCACCGAGCCTTTGAAGTTGTCGTTGAGGTAGTCCCACAGCGAAACCACGTTGTCGGCGCTGACACCAGGCACATCTACGGGGCTTTCCCGGCCTTCGACGGCCTTGAGGATCCGCTGGATGCGCGCTTCGTCGATTTCGTATTCGATCTGCTCAAGGTCGAAATCCTTGAACCACGCATTGGCCAGGATCTTGGCGATTTCAATCTCGCTGAACAGCTTGAGCTCTACCGGAAACGCCGGATCGGGGCTCGGCAACGCCGCGCGGCTGAAACGCGTGACCAGGCCGGTGGCCTCCTTGCCACCGCCCACCGGATTGATATGGGCGATGAAGTCCAGGGTCTCGGCACCGAAGCGCGTTTCCAATTTACCGCTCTCGCCAGCAGCCAACGCTGAAATCAGGTACGACTTGCCCGCCTGAGACAGACCGAAAAAGCCGATGGTCATGGGGGTACAGGCTACCCGCTCCAGATTGCGGGCTAGGTTGCGGGCGCGATGCAGACGCACGTTCAGGTTGTCCGCTTCACCGTCCAGACGCGGTGCATCAGGGCGCGTCTGCTCGATCCACTGCAACGCCTGGCCTGCACCGTGATGCACTGCAGCCCAGCTGGCCGCCAGCTCGGATTGTTGTTTGCTCAGGTCGCTCATTTGCGTTTCACACTTCCACTGTCGAGCCAATACTTGGTCTCGCTCAGGCCTGCGTCGAGCATGGTGTTGAGTTCCAGCTCCAGGTCGCTGCGCGGGTTGAAGTTGACGTTGTTGCTGTTGGATTCAATGCCCGCCACCGACAATCGGTCACTGACCAGCCCGTGCTTGCGGGTGTGCTTGTCGGGGGCTTTGACTTCGAACCGCACCTTGAGCAGAGGCGCCTGGTTGTCGGTCCCAACGGCCCTGGAAAACTTGTCGCGACCTGCCGCGGTGAAACGCAGTGTGTACAGCGGCGATGCAGACCAGCGCTCGGTGGCGAGCTGGCGAAAGCCCAGGCGCAGATCGCCACGCATTTCAAGCTGTGGACTGTCGGCGTCGTCACCGATGCCCACCAGTGGCAGTTGTATCTTGCCGTCCTGGGACTGAATATCGCGGTACAGCACATCGGCGTCTTTGATGACGTTGTTCAAGTCGATCACGCCAATATGCTTGACCGTCGAGTACGGCTTGAGCGCCGAAGACCGGAAATAGAAATTCGGCAGGCTGTGGTTGGCACATAGCAGGCACAGCATTGCCCCTACCGAAGCCGTACTTTTCGGATCGTCGATCAGGCCGCTCTTGTGAAACGGATACCAGCCGCCGGTCCGGTAGTTCTGCAGTGGCAAGATGCGTCCGGGAGGTAGCGGAAGCATTTTGCGTATGAACGCTTGCACACCAGGCAACCGCGACGGTCGACCGGTCAGCAGTAGCACGTCACAGGGATAGTGAAAAATCACTTCGCACAGCGCGCCAAGTGTTTTGGTGATGTTGATCTGTTCGTTGAGAAATGCCGCGTGCAGTTTCTGCAAGTCGAAGCTGATTGGCGCGTCGAACAGCTCGAATGGACTCTGTACACCGACTTCCCGGCGCACGGCACTGTGCACGTATTCAAGTACGGTCTGGCTAATAGCCGTCTCGCCTAAAAGCTCACGATAGCTATATACGCGAACCTCCAGCGGCGTTTCCGGATCGTACTGCTCGTATGCCTTGAGCAGCGCCAGGCCCAGGGGCGTGAAGACTTGCAGATTCAATTGCTGGCGCAGAATCATGTCTTGCGCGCTGACCGATTCATCGCCGCACAGACGTGACATCAACGAGCGAGGAGATTTAACCCCGGCGCTGAGCAGAGCCTTTTCGAAGCTGGGCAGCACGAAATCCTGGATCACATCGAGCAAGATATCGTCGCCTGCCACTTTGAAGCCGTCCCGAAAGCGCTGTTCCGGCACAATGTGGACATTGCTGCCGCTGCCCGAGCTACCGGCACGGTCCAGATGGTAGTCGGTTATCACCAGGTCGGTGGTGCCACCGCCGATGTCGATAGTGGCTACGGTAATGCGTTCGCGATCGGTTTTGTCTGGACGGGCGAGGGTGTCGAAAAACTCTTCAGGGTGTCCCGCAAAATTCTCGTTGATCTCGGTGTACAGGTACACGAGTTGACCGCACGACGCTTCGTCCCACTCTACGCGGACACTAGGTACCGGTGTGCGCGGAGGGGTGAGCTCATCGGTCTGCGGATCTTCTTCGCCGCTGTGCCAGCCCATGCTTTTCCAGACCAGACCAATGGCTTGTTGCACGCGCTCGTTGAGAATGCTGCGCTCTGCCTGAGGCATGCCTGGCGGCACGGTCAGGGTAATGCTGTTGAGCTGACGCGGCATACGGGTATTGCCTTGACGCGAACGCTGCGCGGGGCTGTTGATCTGCGACAGTGCCTGCGCAAGGACCTCGGCGAGCATGAACGTCATCAACGAACTGCGCGAGTAACGTGGCATGAACACCGGCAAGCGATCGTCTTCATCCAGCGTGTACAAGGCCTCGCCGGTTTCGTTGATCAGATGCGAAAACGGTGCGGCGGTGGCATAGGGCTCGTTGTCGGTCTTGATGTACGAGCAGTTGAAGCGCCAGCCATGGCCGTACGGATTTTCGTCCCAGAGGTAGCGTTTCGGGCTGGAAAGCCCGGTCGACCCTTCGGTTCCGCGGCGGCGACTGGCCAGGCGACTGGCTTCACTGCCCACACGGGCAATCGTTGCCCATTGGAACGCATCGTGGCGTCCGCTTTTGACCGAACAGTGGTCTTTGCCGAAGTACGCCTGAGAGAACTCGACGCGACTCTCGAACGGCTGGTTGTAGGTGTGCTCCGGCGTGATGAGGTCTCGCAGCTCAAGCACGTAATTCTGCTTGAGCCCGGAACCGGCCTGACCGTGGTTCTCGATCAGGATGCCGCAGGTACGCGAGTTGCCGACATCCAGCACCAGATCCACCTGGATCGGCTTGACCTGACCCCTGCTGTCGTTGGCGACCACTTTCAGCTCGGGAATCTCCACGCGGGCCTTGTTTTGGTGACGTGCATGCGTCGCGCTACCGAGCAGGCTCAGCACGTTCAGGTAATGCGCGAGGTGATGACCGGCGCGAATGTCGATGTCCAGTTCTTCGCGGGAGCGCTGCGTGTTGCCCTCGTTGAAGACCTCCAGCAGCCATTCGTTGACCCAACCCTGCGCCAGGAACCATCGCGTTTCGCGCGCTTTGGTTGCCAGCTTGAAAGAGACCCCGGAGCTAACGTCCTCTTCGTTCGGGGCCAGATAGGCGGTGCCGTCGCGTTTAGGCATCACGCGGCTGTCGAACGCCAGGGTCAGACGGTGACTGTGGCCGTCGATGTCGGGTGCCGGCAGCTTGACGACACGCATCCTGGCCCAGTTGGTAGGGCCTTCATCGAAGCGGTGTGGTTGCATGAAGCGAAAGAAAGGCAGCGGCAACCACAGACCGTTCAGCAATTCCAGACTGCTGCGCATGTCGATGCTGAACACCGGTTTGGTCTTCTCGATTCTCTCGGGTTCTGGTTCGTAGAAGAAAAAGTCCTTTTCTTCGTCGTAGACCAATCGACAGATGAGCCCGTCGGCCATTGGCGCGAATTCGCCGGCCTGCTCTTTGCGCACGTCGAGGCGCAACGCGAAATCCAGGAACTGAACACCCGTGTCGCTGACCAGTGAAACGGTATCTTCGAATTGTGTAACTTCAGGCAACATGTCAGTTCTTCCAGTCTTATTCGGTCAACTGCCGCATGGACATGGGGAATTTCTCCGCGCCATAACCGCCGGTGCAATCAGCGATGTTCTGGGCACCTTTCCCACATTCGATCTTAGGCATGTCATAGGTGCTGCCGTCGCCACAGGTGGCCTGGGCGCTGCTGTTGATGGACAAGTTTCCGCCACTCATCGCCGCGTTGACCGGCCCGGAACAACTGATGCCGTTTGCTTGGCGCACAGTGACTTCACCTTTGCCGTCTTCGAACTTGTATTCCAGTCGCAACGGTCGACCAGTGCGCCGATCTTGAATACCGGCGCCGGCACGGTAGTGGCCGTCGAGGAAGTCTGCAGTACCGTCTTTCACGTGCTCAGGGATGCTCAAGGAGGCAGCCGGCTTTTCGGCTGACGTTTCCCCTGGCTGGCGTTCGGGCTTGCCGGCGGGCTCGTCGGCTGGCGTCGGTTGCGTTGGCGTTTGCGCGGCCGCATCTTGCGGGGCTACCGACGCCGGCACCTGGGGCTCGATGCCGGCGTCTTTTTGCGGATCAGGCGTAGCAAGGCTGGCGTTATCGCCCGCGGCGCCGCTACTGCCGAGTACGGGTGCGCTCATCCCGCTATCGGTGTTGAGCGTTGCCGTGGGCAGGCCGGAAGGGGAGGACACCTCTGGCAACGCAGCGGCGGGCACCCCTGGAATTGCCAACGTCGGCACGCAGCTGCGCAACCCAAAAAGCAACAGCAGCAACAGCAGCAGTAGAAGTGGTAGCAGCCACCACCAGCGCCGCCACCAGGATCGGCGAACCTGTACGGGCGGCTCCGCCTCGACGACAGGCGCGACCGGAGGGGAAGGTGCCACGGCTGGCGTCACGGTTTCTTCAGGCGGGTACAGGCAACGAAGCGGGCTACGATCAGGGTCGGCGTTGGCGTGTTGAAAGCCCCAGAACGTCAAGACTGGCTTGCCTGCGACCAGGTAGACGAAGTGTTGATCCGGAAAATGGATGACGCGTTTGAGCAGTTTGCCAAATACGGCTTTATCGCCCTGTTGCTCAACCGGGTCTGGCCCCAAAAAACGTTCGCTCAGTTGCATGAGCGCTACGTTGAGCTTCTCCAGCTGCGACCTGGCAGGCGCGCGTTCATCTTCAGTTGCAGCACTCCAGGGAATGACATCGCCTTCGATGCTGCTGTACCAGTCGATTTTGTTGCCCACCTCATCGCTTTGAGGGACTGCGAAGTGGTCGACCAGCTCGGGGTTCTTTCGCCGAATCGCTTCAAGTAATTGCAGTGCAGCCCGGTACACGGGCCGGCCCGTTTCGCCAAGCGCAGTGAATGACTCGCTCTTGCCACTACGTAATAGTGCGCCTTGCATCCTTGCTCCAAACCAGAGTTATGACGGGTAAGCGCTATCGAGAAGCTCCATGCTACCCCTGTGAGGCGGGACAGTACCTCACACCTGCACCAGACTCAACACCGCCTCCGCGAATTCAGCCGGTGCTTCTTGCGGCACGTTGTGCCCCACGCCCTCCAGAATCGATCGATGAACAGCCCCTGTGAACGGGCGCAGCGCCTGCTGCTCATCCTGAGCCGGTGTCACCCCATCGTCTGCGCCGGCCAATATGACCGTAGGTACGGCGATGCTGGGCTGCTCGGCCAGTCTGCGTTCGATGGCCGCGTACTGCGGATCGCCATCGACCAGTCCGAAGCGATGGCGATAGGAGTGCGTGACCACGTCCACAAAGTCGGGGTTGTGGAATGACTGCGCCGAGGCCGAAAACAGCGCGTCACTGAACGTCCACGTGGGCGACCACTGTTGCCATAGCAACTTGCAGAACGACTCGCGATTGGCTTCAAGGCCAGCTCGGCCGCGGGCGCCGTGCAGGTAATACTGATACCACAGGCGGTGTTCGGCCTCCGGGGTCGCGGGGTGTGTGGCGCGGGCGATGTTCTGGATGTTGTAGCCAGGCTCGCAGCTGACCAGTCCGATCACGCGCTCGGGCCACAGGGCCGCCACCACGCAAGCTGCGCGGCCGCCCCAGTCGTAGCCGGCCAGCACGGCTCGCTCAATCTTCAATGCGTCCAGCAGGGCCAACAGGTCAGCACCCAGGGCCGCCTGCTCACCTGAACGAAGCGTGCCGGCGTCGGTGAAGTGGGTACTGCCGTAGCCACGCAGGTAGGGGATGATGCATCGGCAGCCGGCGTTGGTAAGCCGTTCGGCCACCGAGTCGTAGGCATGGACATCGTATGGGAAGCCATGAAGCAGCACGACGGCTGGGCCATCGGCCGGACCGATGTCCTGGTACGTAACGTCAAGCACGCCTGCTTGAATCTGTTTCATAGGCTTATCCCTCTGTAGGTGATGAGGGTGTGACAACGGTGAAACGCGCACATCACCACGACATAAGGATTCAGAAAAGAGATGTTATACTGTATCGATTCTATCAATCGATGCGACATTTTTCATGCTCACGACCCAGCACCATGCCCAGTCATCCGAACCCGACGTGCTCGCGGAGATCCTTCGTGACGACATCAATCTGGCCGTCTGGGCGCGACCTCTACCACCTGGGATAGCCCTGTTCAGCGAAACACTGTTAGCTCGCGGCGATCCACTGTCCGAGTCGCGGGTGATCGAATTGCAGGGCGACGATCTCCCTCGGTTGCCTGGCTTGGCTGCGGCCTTCGCTCGATGCGAGGGTCATGCCGAGTTCGTCGAGGACGTCGCCTGGCTTACCCAGGCCTACGGGTGCTTGCTGGGCGCAGAGCGCATTGGCCTGCGCCTGCGGATTTTGGACAAAGCCATGTGTCCGCGTTACCACGTCGATTGGGTCTCCGTACGCCTGATCACGACGTACGCCGGCCGTGGCAGCGAATGGCTCGAAGAGGGCGCGATGGCCAGAGAGGGGCTGGGTAATGCAGCGTGCGAGCCAACTGGCGAACCGGGTCGATTGCAGGCCGGTGACGTCGCCTTGTTCAAGGGCGAGCGCTGGGAGGGTAACGAGGGATGCGGAATCATCCATCGCTCGCCCCAAGTGGAGAGCGGCGAGCGCCGCCTGATCATGACGCTGGATTGGCTGAAATGACCGGGCGGCGCGTGAACTCAGTGTTGATGCGCCTTGCCGACGAAGGTCAGGGACGTGAAGAGGCTGCGCTCCGAAATGTCCTTGCGGTCGACTGCCGGTACCTTGGCTTGTGCGGCGATGACGTTGAGCCCGGCATTGCGCACGGTGACGCTGGCGCGGCCTTGTGCATCGGTGACGACGCTGCTGGCGTCCGACAAGCCTCGATAGTCATCGAGCAGGGCAATCCCGGCAGCCGGCTTGCCGTCGATGGTCACTTCAACCGGTAACCGATTGCCGACGCCGACGTCGCTGGGGTCTTTCAATGGCCGAATGACCATGGCCAGTTTCAACGCGGCGGGGACCTGGGCGTGTGCATCGAGGATCGCCAGGCTGTACTTGTAGCTGTGACTGGCGCTGACGGCGCCGGGCACGTCGGCCATGGCCTTGTTCACCGATTCGCCCTGGGCGTTCTTGCTCCAGACACCGTTGTCCAAGGCAACGGCCAGCACGGCAGGCGGCTTCTCAGGATGCAGCCGCGCGTGGTCGCCAAGTTTCTCCACCGTCACCGGGATCATTTGCCCGCGCGCGTCGTAAGCCCACGCGCCTTTGACCTTATCTGCCGCGTAGGCCAGGTCTTCTGCGCCGTGTCCATACACGACCTCCAACTGGCCGTAGCGCTGTTCCGTCCAGATGCCATGGGCATACGCGCCGTGGGCACTGAGAAGGGCTACCGCTGCAAACACTGGCAATGCAATTTTCATGGGGCTTCCTGATGGCTCTGAAAGGAGGGTGAAACGATGCCGAGGGGCATCACACGTTCAGCGTGGCGAACGTGCAGATGGCTTGTGGTCAAGGATCTCACTCGAAGGTATTATCGACACGTTATATCATAACGTAAAGGATGATTCATGTACGGACAAGGGAATCGTATCAGGCGTCTGACGATGGCCAGTGCAGCGCTGACGGGAAGTTTTGGCTTGTGCATGCCGTTGGCGGCGCAGGAGTCGGGAACGGCAGGGTCCACTGAGCTGGGGCCGATCGAAATTTCGGGCGGCAGGCAAGGCTCGGGAGCAGCGCAGCCGCTGATGCGTGGCAAGATCGGTAGCACTGCGCAAAGCCTGCCGACCGCTGTCACGACGATCACCGAGGAGGAGATTCGAACCCTTAACGTGGATCGCGATATTTCCAATATCTACCGGCGGGTACCGGGCGTGGTGGCCAACAATATCGATCAGGGTGACACCGGCAACGGTTTTCGCATGCGTGGGTTCGCCACCAATGGCACTCACGGTGCAGATGTGGCGGTGTCCGTGGACGGCGTGCCGCAGAACATTCCTTCAAGCCAGGGTGGGGCGGGGCATGGTCCGGTATTTCTGGAGTGGCTCACGCCGCAGATGATCAAACGCGTTGACGTCATCAAGGGCCCGGTGTCGGCCCTGTACGGTGATCAGAACCGTGCGGGCGCGGTGAACATCGAAACCCTCGACGGCGGCGATGTCGCGTCGAGCGTCGGGGTGGATGTGGCCAGCTTCGATGGCCGGCGGACCAATCTGGTGCTCGGTGGTGAGCACGAAGGGTTGCAGTCACTGTTGGTGACCGACATCTACCGGACCAATGGCTATCGCAAGGCGGCCGAGACCGAGCGCGACAATTACTTCTGGAAACTTTCCAAGGTCATTGGCGAGGCCAAATATTCGGTACGGTTCAGCCACTACGAATCGGACTTCAAGAATGACGGCTACCTGAACCTGCCTGCCCTGAAGGCAGGCACAATCGGCCGCCGCGACACCGATAACCTGTACGGCTTCGGTAACGCCAACCGCAACACCTACGTTTTCAATCGGGCGCCGGCCGACGGAGACGCGGGCCTGTACTACACCGCCTATTACGAAGACTTCAGGCGCGTGCGCGGCATCTCCAACGGTACGAACACGCATAACTATGGCAAGGACGACCGAGACATCTATGGCGGTCGCCTGACCTACAACTTCGTGCATGAAGATACGGCATCGCTCATGGTGGGTACGGATGTGCGCCGCGACAAGGGCGATGCGTTCAGGCGGCAGTACCGAAATTTTGCGCCTACGCAGAACTTCTACCACGACTTCGACATGGACCTGATCACCTATGGGGTGTTTGCCCAAGGTCAGTACAAGCCAATCGATTCACTCAAGTTGCTCGCCGGCGTTCGCCATGATCGGTTCGATTACGCTATCGACAACCTGAAGTTCCGCAATGCCAGTACCGGCTACAACAGTTCGGTGACCACGCCCAAGTTCGGCCTGGTGTGGACGCCGTTCGAGCCGCTCGAGCTCTTCACCAACGTGGCCCAGGGTTTCCGTTCTCCGGCGGCGGAGTACATCAGCTCCGGCAGTGGCAGTGCGCTCCCGCTCAGGGACACGGGCGGGCAGATCAACGACAGCGTGCGGCCGAGCAAGGTCAAGTCCTATGACATCGGGTTCACCCTGCGTCCCAGCGATCGGCTGTCCACGACCACTGAGTTCTATTACATCCAGAACGACAGCGAGACGGTGCAGACCTCGCCTGGGGTGTACGAGCAAGTGGGCGATACGACGCGCAAAGGCGTGGAGACCAGCTTCAACTATCAAGCCACTTCCACCCTCAGCACCTATGCCAGTTACGGCCGTATCATCGATGCGTTGATCACCAACCCTGCGCCGGGTATCGGTGCGCGACTGGTCGTGCCGGAACACACCTACAAGGCAGGTGTTCAGTACCGGGATGGGTTCATGGGCGGGCAAATTACCCTGAACGCCGATGCCTATCACCTGGGCGGCATTCCCTACTATGTGGGCACCGATAAAAGGACCATGCCGGCCTACACGCGCTATGACCTGCGCGCCAGTTACGACTACAGCGATTACCAGTTCAGCGTCTATGGCACCTTTCGGCCCCACCGGTACGGCACTGAAGTGGCCTATGGCACCAATAGCGGTCTGGTGATCGTGCCGCAGCCGTCCACGACCCTGGGTGCTTCGGTCAGGTATTTCTTCTGACGGTCGAGGGTGCGCTCACCATAGCGCTTGCTGGGTGATCACCTGGCGAGCGGCATCTCGATAGCCGAGCAAGACGTTGTAATCCTCCAGCGCCGTTTCCTGCACGGTCACGATGCCTGTTACAGCCGCAACCTGGGGCAGGTTGGCCAACGCCGCATTCATCGCTTGCCGCAATGACTCCGGGGCCGGCCCTCTACGGCTGGTGATGTACGGCAGGGTGGGGGCATGGGCGGTACGACCCAGCACGCGGACGCCGTCCAGTTCACTGGGCGCATACTGGGTCAGATAGGCGAACGTGACACTGTCGACGGCGGCCAGGTCGGCGTGATGGTCGGACACCTGCGCGATGCTCTGGCGATGGCTGCCGGTCGCCTGGACACTCTTGAAGAACCGACCCTGCCGCGCATGGGGAATAAGGGCATGGCGCAACAGGTTCATGCCGCTGTTGGAATCGAGGCTGTTATAGGCACCCCGGCAATCGAAGAACTCGGGCAGTGTTTGCCGCGCATCATCGCGCCGCGCGATCAAGAGACTGCAGTGCTGTCCGGCCTGGGCATCGGGCAGGGCGAAACAGGGGCGGCCGACCACACGGACCTGGTGCTTGAGTTCGGTGATCAGAGGGAAGCCACAGGTTTGCGCCAGCAGCAGTTGCGGGTGCAACCAGAGTTCCAGCAGTGAGCCGTGCCAAGCACTCGCCTGCTGAATGCCTAGCAGTTTCAGGGTTTCGTGCAACCAGCGTCGGTAAGCCTCACCGACGACGGCGGGCGCCGGGTACATGGGCAGGTCGGCGATCACTTCGGTGCTCATGGCTGCTCGGTGCTCGTGGTTGCGTAGTCCCACCTCGAGGGTGCAAGGGGCTGTCTACCGGGCAGACGGCGTACTGGCGAAACAGCTCGCTGTAACCATTGACCAGGAAATGCCCGCTGCGTTGCAGCCAGTCGGCCCGTCGCTCGCGGTAGACACGCGGCAGGTAGTACCAGGGCAGCCCGGGCAGGTCGTGATGGACCAGATGCAGGTTGAGGTTGAGAAACAGCCAGCGCCAGGGCCAGCCCGCCTCGTTGAGTACCGAACGCTGTTCGGGCGCGGCAGCAGGGCGATGCTCGTAGTAGGAACGCACCATGGACAAGGCCAGCGCCAGGACGCTGGCCAGCACGTAATCGATCACCGGCACCCCGTGGTGGGCGATGAACCAGAACAGCGTCAGCACGCAGGCCAGATGAGTCGTCCACATCAGCCAGGCCTGCGCCTCGCCACGAATCAAGCGCCCAGACTGTTCCCTGATCAGACCCGCAAGCGCCAGCGCCGGGCCGACGCACAGGCGCCCGAGCATCGTCTTGTTCAGCCAATGCAGCGCCTGGCCCGGCGCCGTGCTGCCGGACCAGCCCTGGGCATCGAGGTAGCGACTTTCAGGGTCGTGGCGTGGCACGGTGATGGTTTCGTCGCGGTGATGGGCCAGGTGGCTGTCGCGATAAAGGGTGTAGGGGTACCAGACGGCGAATGGCGCATAGCCCAGCACTTTGTTGACAGCGCGCCAGCGGGTGGGGTGGCCGTGGAGCAACTCATGCTGCAGTGACATCCAGAAGGTCAGCAGCGGCACCAGCAGCAATACGGTAAGCGGGCGCCCGAGGTGTGAGCCCGCTTCGATGAGCACCCACCAGCCGCCATAGGTACCGAGCAACAGCAACCAGGTGGGCCAGTCGCTACGGGCGGTCCAGCTGCTCTGCAAGTGAAGGATCGACTGACGGTGACGAGAATCGAGATAATTGGGCATAAGGGCGACATGACGGCTGATCGGTAGAGACCGACACTAGCACTGTCACTTATGTCTGGATAATCACCAAACGCTTATAGGTAATGCCTGTCTGGAATAACGCACGGCGTCTTGAAGCATTGAAAACTCAGGCTGCCTTTTCCATTCTCAGCGCGGTGCCTTTCAGGTCCTCAATGGTCAGCGCCAGCGAGCCCGCCTGGTTTTCGACAAGCAGCACGTCATCGATCAAGTGGTCGATGTTTCTGCTGCGCAGGAACAGGGCATGGCCGCGCAGCATCTGGTAGATCATCTCCAGCTGGCGGGCGGCGTCATGGACGTCTTGCTGCATTTCCTGGATATGAGTGGTGGGCAAGGTATGCTCCATAGGCTCGATCGTTCTTCTGGCGTCCCTGGCCACTGGATGAGCGCTGCTATTCATGTGGGTGTGATCAGACTATCGGCTGAGGCGGGCAGAGCTTAAATAGTCTTTTTCGATAAAGGCTATAGGCCATCATGTTGCTGGATCGGCATGGATGGGCCAGCATCGCGGGGCTGGCCGTGCATGACCGGCATTCTTTCGCCAAAAAGAGGGTTTTTCGATGAGCGACGTCAGATACCGCCGCCTGGGCCGTCACGGTCTTCAGGTTTCCGAAATCACCTTGGGTACGATGATG
This sequence comes from Pseudomonas rhizosphaerae, assembly GCF_000761155.1. Lineage (NCBI taxonomy): Bacteria > Pseudomonadati > Pseudomonadota > Gammaproteobacteria > Pseudomonadales > Pseudomonadaceae > Pseudomonas > Pseudomonas rhizosphaerae. Next base: position 1,702,753 of record NZ_CP009533.1, read on the forward strand.
TTCGGCGGCCAGACCGACGACGCCACGGCCAAGCGCATCGTCGACGATGCCTTGGAGCAGGGCATCAATGCCATCGATACGGCGAACAACTACAACGATGGCGCTTCGGAAATCGCAGTGGGCAAGTTGATCGCCGGGCAGCGTTCGCGGTGGGTGCTGTCGAGCAAGTTCGTCAACCCCAACCCCGGTGTTCAGGGCCCAAACGGGCGTGGCGCGTCGCGGCACAGTGTCGTCGAGTCGATCGAAGGCAGTCTGCGCCGCCTGCAAACCGATTATCTGGATCTGTATTACGTCCACCGCGAAGACCCGTTCACGCCTGTTGAAGAGACCGTCCGCGCCCTGACCGATCTGATTCGCGCGGGCAAGATCCGTGGTTACGGGCTGTCGAACCACAGTAGCTGGAAGCTGGCGGAGTTCTGCCGCGTCGCTGACTTGCTGGGCGTCGAGCGGCCGACCGTCAGCCAGCCGCTGTACAACCTGGCCAACCGGCAGATCGAGAGCGAGCATCTGCCGGCGGCCGAGCACTACGGCATTGGTGTGGTTTCCTATAGCCCGCTGGCGCGCGGCGTGCTGACTGCCAAATACCAGCCTGGGGCCGAGCCCGGCAGCGACACGCGAGCCGGCCGCAGCGATCCGCGACTGCACCAGACCGAGTGGCGTCCGGAGTCGCTCGACCTGGCCCAGCGAATCAAGGATCACGCCCAGGCGCGGGGCATCACATCGGGGCAGTTTGCATTGGCGTGGGTGCTGAACAATCGGTTGATCAGCTCGACGATTGCCGGCCCGCGCACCGAGGAGCAGTGGCGGGACTATGTGCCGGCATTGCGGTACAGGTTCACCGAGGAAGACGAGGCGTTCGTCGACGCTCTGGTCGTGGCCGGCCACAGCTCGACGCCTGGGTACACCGATCCGAGCTATCCAGTCACGGGCCGCTGCGTTCAGTTCTGAGCTGCGCCACAAACGACCACGGGTGCCTGAATGGCCGTGGCGATCGTGCTGCCTGCCTGGGGCGATCCATAGAGATAACCCTGCGCGTAGTGGCAGCCGTTCTCTGCGAGCCACTTGGGCAGGTAGGGGTGGTGAAAGTCTTCGATGCCTTCGGCCGTCACCTTCATTTTCAGGCTTCGCGCCATCCCCAGGATGGCCTCGACCATGGGCAGGTGGTCGATGTTGCCGGCTTCGAAGAATGAGCGGTCGATCTTGATCTTGTCGATGGACAGCCGCGTCAGGTGGTAAAGGCCTGAATAGCCGATGCCGAAGTCGTCCAGCGCCACGCTGATGCCATACCCATGCAGTTTGCTGAGGTTGCGTTGGGCCGCTTCCAGATTGCCGACCAGCGCTTCTTCGGTGATCTCGACTTCGAACCGTTCGAACGGGAAGTCCTCGTGCCTGAGTTGCTCGACCAGGCGATCCGGAAACAGCTCATCGGTGATCATCGTGGCGCTGACGTTCAACGAAAGATGAAGGTCGTCGTCCCACAGGCTAGCGGCCCGGCAGGCCTGCCTGACCAGCGAACGGGTCATCGCCGGTATCAGGCCCATGCGCTCCAGAAGGGGAATGAAATCGGTCGGCATTCCGGTGCTGCCATCGGGCTTGAGCCAGCGGGCAAGGATCTCGAAGCCGACGACCTGCTGTGACGGCAGGGTCACGATGGGCTGGAAGAACGGCACGATTTCTTCCCGATCCACGGCATGCCTGAGGGCAAGATCCAGATCGGCTTGGGCCCGCAGCTGCCGTTCGTATTCGTTGTCGTAGAAATTGAAGGTCGAGCGACCGGTGTTCTTCCCTCGGTACATGGCAGTGTCCGCGCAATGCAGCAGGGACGATGCATCCTGCGCATCCACCCACGACCGGGAAATGCCGATGGTTGCGCCCAGTCGCGCGCACAGGGTGGTTTCGAGCACCGGTTCGCTCAGCCAGCGGACCGCCAGCTCGGCTATTTCGGCAAGCTCGCTCTCTTCCCTGTGGTCGAGGAACAGCAGGCAGAATTCGTCTCCGCCCAGGCGCGCGGCCGTTCCCGCGTGGATGGCGGCGATGCCCTGCAGCCTGTGCGAAACCTCTACCAGCACGCTGTCTCCCGCCGAATGGCCATGCTGATCGTTGATGGCTTTGAAATGGTCCAGATCGATCAGCAAGATGGCCAGGGGCCGCTGCAGGTCGAGCTTTTTGCGCAGCACGTCCATGAACACGCGCCGGTTGATCAGCCCACTGAGCGAATCGTATTTGGCCAGGGTCTCGGTCTGCGACTGGATGCGTTGTAGGCGTCGATAGCTCGATTGCGTATTGGCGACCAGGCGCGTGAGCACCACCGTCGGGATGATCAGCGACAGCATCGAGAAGCCCGAAGCCGTCAAGACGAATCTCCAGCGTTCGGCATCTTCGAAATCGCCGTCATAAGGCAGATTCAGCCAGTGCATGACAAAGGCTTCGAGGTGGAATTCCCAGAGTATGGAGAGACCAACCACAGTGAGCAGACTCAGCAGCAGAAGCGTGGGCAGGCGGCACGGATTTCGGCGGTGTAGATCGGTCATGGTTGGCCTCGCAGGGCCATGTAGGGGAAGAGTGATGTCAGACCGCCATTATTCCACAAGCGTTCCTACCGCTGATCGGCATCTGTGTGCATCTGGTCGCCATGCAGCAGGCCGGACGTATGGCAAGCCACGTTATTCAAGCTTCCATGGCGGGTGCCGATAGAGGGCTCATACCACCCTAGACCCTGATGCGAAGTACCCGACGCCGCGGTGCTTTTCGGTCGACCTGACAGGACATCCGTATGACATGGCTCCGCGATGCAAAGTTATCCTCCAAATTGATCGCAGCCTTCGGGTTGTGCGCACTCATTACCCTGGCCGTTGGTGTACTGGGCAGTCGCGGTGTGAGCCAGATGTCGGACAGTCTCAAACTGGTGTTTTCCAATAACCTGATCTCGGTTTCCAAGACGGCCGAAGCCAAGAGCAAGGCCATCGCCCAGCTCAAGGATCTGTACGCCCTGATCGCCGCTCATGCGGAGAATGATTCGCAGAGTGTCAAAGACACCATTCGCCAAAGCATGAATGCCAACCTTGCCGACAGCGAGAAGGCCTTTTCGATCTACCGCAAGACTCCACTGGCGGACGACGAGCGAGCTGCCGGTGACAGGATGGAACGTGATTGGCCGGTCTACCAGGCGCAGATCCAGAAAGTGCTGTCGGTGCTGGACGCTGGCAATGTACAGGGTGCACGTTCACTTATGTCCGGCGAGATCCAGCAAGCCTATCGTACCGTGATGGATGAGTTGACCATCATGGTAGAGTCGAACAACCGGCAAATCGGCGAGGGCGCCCTTGACGCTGAAGCGCAGGAGCAGGCAGCGATCAGGGTGCTTTATATAGGTATCGCGTTGGCATTCCTCGCGGCGTTGGCACTGGGGCTGTTCATCAGCCGTTTGATCAGCCGCCCCATCGCAACAGCAGTGGCCAGCGCCCAGCTGATCGCCAAAGGTGACCTGACCCATACCATCGGTAGCTCGGCACGCGACGAGACCGGGCAGTTGCTCACGGCCCTGGGTGAAATGCAGGAAGGCCTCAAGGCCACCATTCACCAGATCGCCGATGCATCGAACCAGCTCGCTTCGGCCGCGGAAGAGCTCAATGCCGTCACCGAGGACGGCAGCCGCGGGCTGCTGCGCCAGAACGACGAGATTCAGCAGGCGGCCACGGCCGTCACCCAGATGACCTCGGCGGTGGAAGAGGTCGCACGCAATGCCCTTTCTACTTCGGAAGCCTCGCAGACCGCCAGCAGTCAGGCCACCGACGGCCTGACCCAGGCGCGCAATGCGGTGGACGCGGTGAACAATGCCACGGTTGAAATCCAGTCCTCGACCACCATCGTCGAAGACCTGGCCGTGCAAGTACGCGATATCGGCAAGGTGCTCGACGTCATCCGCGGTATCGCCGAACAGACCAACCTGCTGGCGCTCAACGCGGCCATCGAAGCGGCCCGTGCTGGCGAGCAGGGGCGTGGTTTCGCGGTGGTCGCCGATGAGGTCAGGGCCTTGGCGGCACGGACCCAGTCGTCCACGGGCGAGATCGAAAGCATGATTGGCGCTGTACGCTCGCGAGCGGATCAGGCGGTGACGGCCATGGGCAAGAGCCAAGGCCTGGTGGGCGATACTCAAGTGTTGGCCAAAGCCACCGGCGATGCGCTGCAATCCATCGCCACCGGGATCGCCCAGATCAACGACCGCAACCTGGTCATCGCCAGTGCGTGCGAGGAGCAGGCCCATGTCGCACGTGAAGTGGACCGCAACCTGATCAACATCCAGGACCTGTCCACGCAGACCGCGGCAGGCGCTCACCAGACCAGCGCATCGACTCAGGATCTGTCGCGCCTGGCCACTTCGTTCAATGATCTGGTGAGCCGCTTCCGTCTGTAAAATGTTCGGAATGGTTCAACGGGCTCGGCAAACGATCGTGACAACCCGTACAATACAGATGGGACGCATTCGCGTCTTTTATCCAGTACGGAGTTACATGTGTGGTCAAGTCGTTGAATCGGGCCCCTTCGTGGGTGCTGTTGTGCTCAGTCCTGCCTGGCTTGGCCATCGCAGCCACAGAGTTGCCGTCCAGTGTCATCCAGGCCACCGGTGAAGGTGACGGCGCTGACAGCTACACCCAGGCCCGCGGGGAAACGGCGAGCAAGAGTGCCACGCAGAACCGCGACGAAGCACAAACCGTCAATGCGGTGACGGCGCGCACGCTCGACGATTACCAGGTCAAGGACCTCAACGACGCGATGCGCTTCGTCAGCGGCGTGACCCAGACCAACACCCTGGGCGGCACCAAGGATGCGCTGATCAAGCGCGGCTTCGGCAGCAACGACGACAACTCCATCCTGCGCGACGGTATCCGCTCGGCCATTGGCCGCAACCTGGGCGCGACCACCGATCATGTCGAAGTACTCAAGGGACCAGCCTCGCTGATGTATGGCGCGCTGGAGCCGGGTGGCGTCATCAACGTGGTCAGCAAGCAGCCGCAGTTCACTCGCAGCACCACCTTGAGCGCATCGGGCTTCAGCGAGGGCGGCGGCTCGCTGTCCGTGGACACGACGGGTCCGCTGGGCGATACCGATCTGGCCTACCGACTGGTCGCCGAGCGCAGCCATGAAGACTACTGGCGCAACTATGGGACGGACGAACACACCCTGATCGCACCCTCGATCGCCTGGGTGGGCGAGCGCGCCAGTGCCTCGCTGGCCTACACCTATAACGACTACGCCAGCCCGTTCGACCGCGGCACCGTGTTCGTCGGCGGACGACCGGCCGATATCAGCTACCGCGACCGCCTCGACGAGCGTTGGGCCAAGACCGTGGGCATCAGCCAGAGCACCACGGCAAAATTCGAGTACCAGTTGGGTGACGCCTGGCGCAGCCGCCTGACCTACGGCTGGACCCAGGACCGCTACAGCCTGGCCATCGCCCAGCCCAATACACTCAACGGCAACACCCTGCGACGCATCGCCAACGGCGGTCATTACGATTACGAAAGCCGCTACACGGCGCTGGATCTGATTGGCGATCAACAACTGTTCGGCCAGCGGCATGAAATCGTCGTGGGCCTCGACAACGAGTCGCTGGACAAATACCGCGGCAAGACCTACCGCAACGTCAACACTGCCGCCGGCAACATCGACATTCGCAACCCGGTGTATGGTCGCCTGGCCGAACCGAGCACGGTCAGTGCGACCCAAAGCAACGCCGAGAACAACCTGGTTACCACCTCGTTGTATTTCAAGGACAACTGGCACCTCAACGATCGCTGGATCCTGGTGTTCGGTGGCCGTCAGGCGCATTGGGACCAGTACAGCGACCAGGGGCTGGGCCGCTCGTACGCCCCCGGTGCGGATTCCAACGGCGACGAGTTCATCCCTTTCGGCGGGATCGTCTACCAGCCCAGTGAGACCGTGGCGCTGTATGCCAACTACAGCCGATCCTTCGTGCCCAACGACGCCGACGATGCGGGCAACAGCTTCAAACCGACCGAGGGTCGCAGCTACGAAGCCGGCATCAAGTACACGCCGACTGCCGCGTTGAACGTGAACCTGGCGGTCTATGACATCGAGAAGAAAAATCTGGTCAACAGCGTTTTGCAGAGCAATGGCGACAGCCTCGACGAGGCGGTCGGCAAGGCGCGGTCACGGGGTATCGAGCTGGATGTCACCGGTGAAATTGCCCAGAACTGGAGCGTGATCGGCACCTACGCCTACAGCCATACCGAGGTACTGAAAAACGCCGAAGCACCCGAACAGGAAGGCAATCGCCTACCCAATGCACCGATGCACACGGCCAGCCTGTACCTGACTCACCATCTGGCTTTGCCGGCGCAGACCGGCCGGTGGCACGTGGGCGCAGGTGCACGCTATGTGGGCGAGCGGCCGGGCGACAACGCCAACAGCTTCTGGATGGACAGCTACACCCTGGCCGATGCCTTCGTGCGCTGGGACCTGCCCACCCAAGGCTATGAGACGCGCCTGCAGTTGAACATCGACAATCTGTTCAACAAGCAGTATTACCCGTCCACCACCGGCAGCAGCACGCTGCAGGTGGAAGAGGGCGCGCTGCGCACGGCGCGTCTCACGGCTAGCGTCAAATTCTAAGCCGCACTTCGCCGACGACGCCTACAGCAGCCACAACGCGGCAATCAGGGCAGGGGGCATGACCACGGCGCCGAGCTTGAGGAACCTCCAGGCGCTGATCTGCACACCCTCGCGGCGTACCGCGATCAACCACAGCAAGGTCGCCAGGGAGCCGGTGACCGACAGGTTAGGGCCCAGGTCCACGCCGACCACCAGCGCGCCGGTGACGTTGGGCGGCAGATGGCCCAGTTCGTTGATCGAGCCGCTGAGCAGGCCGACCGGCAGGTTGTTGCCGATGTTGCAGGCCACGGCGACCAGAATTCCAGCCCACCAATGGGCCTGCGCCGGCGCGTCTCGGGCGGCCTGCTCCAGCCACGAGGCCAGCTGCGCGGTCACGCCAGTCTGACCGATGCCTTCCACCAGCACGAACAGCCCCGCCACCAAGGGCAACACGCCCCAGGCGACTTCCTTGCACACCGGCCAGGGGTTGCTGCGTTTATACAAGTGCACCACCGCAAGGGTGGCGAAGGCGGCCAGGAAGGTCGGCAATCCCAGTGCTTCGTCCAGGGCCGACACGGTCAGCAGCAAGACGGCTGTCACACCCAGACCGGCAGCCGTGAGCCGTGCGCCGGTGCTCAGGCGGGGCAGCTGCTCGACGAGTTCAAGGCGCTGCCGCAAGTGCCGACGCTGGGTCAGGCGCAGCACCAGGTAGGTCATGGCGATGGCTGCCAGCGACGGCAGGCTGAACATGGCCAGCCAATCCAGCAGTGGTGGCATGTGCTTGCCGAATATCACCAGGTTGGCCGGGTTGGAAATCGGCAGGACGAAGCTGGCAGCGTTGGCGATGAACGCGCAGACGAACAGGTAGGGCAGCGGGTCGACCCGGGCAGCCCGCGTGGCTGCGTACACCGCAGGCGTCAGCACCACTGCCGTGGCATCGTTTGAAAGAAAGATGGTCACCAGCGTGCCGACCGCAAACACCAGATCGAACAGGCGCTGCGCGCTGCCACGGGCCTGGCGAGCGGCAACGGTTGCCAGCCAGTCGAACAGCCCTTCGCGTCGGGCCAGTTCGGCGAGCAGCATCATGCCCACCAGAAACAGGTAGACGTCGACGCCCTTGAGCACTGCAGCCAAAGCCGCCGACCAGGCGATCAAACCACCGGCGACCAGCCCGATTGCTGCCGCCAGTGCCCATACGTATTCGGGAATCCGCAGTGGCCTGGTGATGATGCCCAACGTCGCAAGGAGGCTTACGCCCCAGATGATCAAGCTGGCGTGGGGCAAGGTGCGGCTTCCTGTTCGGTGTCGTTGCGCAGGGTTTCGGGCATGGCGGTAAGCAGCAGCAGGAAGGCCGCCGCGGCAACCCCGGCCAGGGTCAGGAAGGCTGCGCTGTAACCGGCTGCCTGGACGACGAAGCCGGCCAGGCCGTTGCTCAACGCGGCGCCCAGGCCGAAGGCCGTGGTCAGCGCGCCCAGGCTGACGTTGAAGCGTCCGGTGCCGTGGGTGAGGTCCTTGACCACCAGCGGAAACAGGGCCCCGAACAAGCCAGCGCCGATGCCGTCGAGCAGTTGCACACCGACCAGCCAATAAGGGTCATTGGAAAACGTATAGAGCACGCCGCGAATCGGCAGGATGAGGAAGCCGGCCAGCAGCAATGGCTTGCGCCCCCATTGGTCGGCACGCGCGCCTACCAGCAGGGCGGCAGGCACCATCACCAGCTGGGCGGCGACGATGCAGGCCGAGGTCAGGGGGGTGGCCATGCTCAAGTCGATCTGCGAAAGCTTCTGGCTGACCAGCGGCAGCATGGCCGCGTTGGCCAGGTGGAACAGCGCGCAACACACGGCGAACACCAGCAGAGCGCGGTTGCTCAGCAGCACCTTGAAACCGGAGGGCTGTTCATGCTCATGCTGGTGATGCGCTTCCAGCCCACGGGCGACGTCGTGGTCGATGGCGTCTGCGCTTACGCAGCTCACGGCCAGTACGCTGGCCAGGGCCATGGCCGCCATGAGATAGAACACCGCTACCGGCCCGAATAAGTAGGCGAAACCACCCGCCAGCAAGGCAGCGAAGGCATTGCCGGCGTGGTTGTAGGTTTCGTTGCGGCCCGTACGCCGAGTGAACGCTTTGGGGCCGGTGATACCCAGGGAAATCGCAGCGATGGCCGGTGCGAACACTGAACCTGCGATGGCGCCCAGCGCTTGCGTGGCGGCGACCAGGCCGAACGAAGTGATGAAGGGCAGCACCACGCAACTGGCGGTGACCAGCAGGGCAGCCACAACCACCACCGCGCGCTTGTGCCGGGTCTTGTCGATCAGGGCGCCGGCAGGCGTCTGGGTCAGCAACGCCGCCAGCCCCGCCAGGGTCATCACCAGGCCAATGCTGCCGGGGTCCCACTTGTGCACGGCCAGCAGGTAGATCGCCAGGTACGGCCCGAGTCCGTCACGGACATCGGCCAGGAAGAAATTCAGGCCGTCGAGAGACAGCGCGTTACGCCGCGAAGTGGCAGATGTGGCCAAGGCAGTAGTCTCGGATGAGGGCAGGCAGGTACAGAACTGAGTGGGCGAATCGGGCTTAAGTTCCAGCATCGACGGTGGGTTCGAGTGAAGATTTTGCTACCTGTGCCGGGACCTCGGAAAGATCGCCAGAAAGGCCGGTAGGGCGAAGGTGAACAGGGCGCCAGTCACGCCCATGACGCCCATGGCTGCACCGAACAGCGGCGCTCCGGCAGTTTGCCCGAGGGCCAGGCACAGGAACGGAAAACCGAGCCCCAGGTCGGGCCGATCCGGCAGCAGCGCGATGCCCTGGATCAGGTAGGTGCCCGAGGACATGATGTAGGCGGCGCCGAACAGGCTCATCGCCACGAAGCCGAAGGCGGCGTTGAACCCGCTTGCGGCCAGGGCCAGGATTGCCACGACGATGGCTGACAATGCCCCGGTATGCATTCGTGCGGTGCCGAAGCGGTCGATCAGCACACCGGTGGCCGCGCCGCTGGCGCCGGCAGTCCCCAGTGCGATCCAGGCCCAGGCGATGCCGGTGTCGCTCACGCCGAATGCCCCGCGCAGTATGTCCGCGCCGAAGGTCCAGATGGCCGTGCTCGACAAGCCCATGGCAAAGGCGCTGAAACAAAGCGTGGCCACGCCGGGGCGGCGCAGAAGGTCGAGGGAGATGCCAGCGGTGGCTTCGTTGCTGCGCGCCTTGGGCACGGCGCACCACAACCACAGCGTCACCGCCGCACCGATCAGCGCGAACAGTCCATACAGTTCACGCCAAGCGCCGAAGGTCAGGGCCGCCGCCATGCCCGAGAACACGATGCCAACGGCCGTACCGGCATTGATCACCGCGTTCGCCCTGGCCCGGCCGTCGGCAACGATGTGCGCTGCGACGGCGCTCGCCAGCGGCGGCGAGGTCAGCCCGGTGCTCAGTCCGGCAAGCGCAACACCCGCACCCAGCACCCAGCCGGTCGAGGCAACCATGATGCAGGCCATTCCTGCCGTGGCGGCCAGGCCGGCGAACGCGGCAAGGGCGCGGGGCGTCAACCTGCCACCGCAGACGAAGGTCAGGACGATGCCGACGCAATAGGCCGCAAAGGCGCTGCTGCCGATCCAGCCTGCGGCGGTGGCATCCAGGAACAGCTCCGCGCGGATCTGTGGCAGCAGCAGGCCATAGGCAAAGCGCGCCAGCCCGTACGACAGCGCGGTGAGGGCGAACGCGGCGGCAACCAGGTTGAGGCCGCGCTTCACGACTTTTCGGCCCTGGCGCAGGCCGTCAGAGTCAGCGCCGCCTGTTTCGCCCCGTCGATCACCGCCGCGCCGGCCACGCTGGCGGCGGCTGTGGCACCTTCGAACAGCAGCCAGACCTGCAAGGCCAGTGCAGGATGTTCACGGCCCAGGGTGGCCTGCACCCGGCGTGCGATCTCGGCGTGGAACTGCTCTTTCTGCTGCTGCACCAGCGCCACGATGGCCTCGTTGGCTTCGGCGTATTCACCGCGTGCGCGCAGCAGCATGCAGCCACAGGTGCCCCTGACGTCTACCCATGCCGCAAGCGTATCGAACAGCGCGGCGATCGGTTCGCTGCCTGCCGCTTCGTTGCCCAGCTGCGCCATGAACTGCTGATGGCGGTCTTCGAGCACGGCAAGCACCAGGCCGTCACGGGAACCGAAATGTTTGTAGAGGGTACGTGTCGAGGCGCCGGAGGCGGCCAGTACCTGATCGATGCCAACGCCACGCAGGCCCTGGGTTTCGAAGGTGCGGGCAGCACCAATGAGAATTTCCGTACGTTTGTCCATGGGTCGAGTGTAAAGCGATCGTTTTACATGTCAACCTGGCGATACAGTTGACTCGCGCATTAGTTTGATAGCATTTCGCTATTATTCCCGCCTGCATTACCAATTGGATTGTTCGTGGGCGGCGCTTTAAGGTCCGCCACTTCGGCGCGACCGCACTCCTGCAGCGCGCCCCTATTCAGTCCTTGCCGTGCCTACTGCCGAGCCTCCCATGAAAAGACCCTTGTCCCTGGCCACGCGCATAGCCCTGAGCTTCGCAGCCATTCTCGCGTTACTGGTGATGATCACTGCCATCGGCATCCAGCGTGTCGCGTTCATCGACTCGACCTTGAGCGACGTGAGCGAAAACGCCGCGAAGATCCAGCGCTACGCGATCAATTTCCGCGGCAGCGTGCACAACCGTGCCATCGCCATACGTGATGCGGTGCTGGTGGACAACGATCGCGACCTTGCCAAGCACCTGGCGGAAGTGGCCACGCTGGAGAAGGCTTACATCGATTCGGCAGCGCCCATGGACCAGCTGTTCACCAACGCCGATGTCACCGCTCAGGAACGCGAGCTGCTGGACGCCATCAAGGGCATCGAGCGGCAGACCCTGGCGTCGAGCCGCACCCTCATCGACCTGCGTCGCGGCGGTGACATCCAGGGTGCCCAGGCCCTGCTGCTGCGGCAGACCTCGGACGACTACAGCGAATGGCTCAAGCGGATCAACGCGCTGATCGATTATGAGGAAGCTTCGATCAAGGCCAAGCTGGGCGCCGTGCAGGCCACCGCCAGCCAGTTCAGCACGTTGATGCTGGTGGCCACCGCTATCGCGCTGTTGCTGAGCATTGTGCTGTCGATCGTGATCATCCGTTTCGTCAAGTCGACCCTGGGCGCAGAGCCGTCCGAAGTGGCTTTGGCGATCGAGCAGCTGGCTGTCGGCAATCTGAACCAGACGATCGTCACCGATCACCCCGGCAGCGTGATGGGGGTGCTGAAAACCGCCCTTGGCCATCTGGCCGACACCATCGAGCAGGTGCGCAGCGCCGCGCGGGAGGTCAACCACTCCTCTGCGCAATTGTCCGCAACCTCGACGTCCAACGACGCGCACATCCGCTTGCAGACCCGCGAGGCCGAACAGGTGGCCACGGCCATCACGCAGATGGCGGCAACCGTAGGCGAAGTCTCCGGGTACGCCGCTCAGGCGGCGGATGCCTCGCGCCTGGCGGACATTGAAGTGGAGAGCGGTAACCGTCTGGTGGCCAGCACCACCCGGGCCATCGAACAGTTGGCCTTGACCCTGGCACAGACCACCGAGACGGTTGATCAGGTATCGCGCCACAGCGAAAAGATCGAATCCGTCATCGATGTGATCAATTCGATTGCCGCACAAACCAATCTGCTGGCCCTGAATGCCGCCATCGAGGCCGCCCGCGCCGGCGAGCACGGCCGTGGCTTTGCCGTGGTCGCCGACGAAGTGCGCTCCCTGGCCAACCGCACCCAGCGCTCCACCGAAGAGATCCGCGACATGATCAGCACCCTGCAATCGGGCACCGACGCGGCCGCGCAGACCATGCGCAGCAGCTGCGAACTGGTGGGGCAGACCGTCACTCAGACGCGCAGTGCGCAAGACGCCCTGGCCAAGATCAGCGAGCAGGTCGGTGCGATCAATTCGATGAACGCGCAGATCGCCAGCGCGTCCGTACAGCAGAGCGCAGTGGCCGACGACGTGTCGCAGAACATCACGCGCATCCATGGCTCGACGGTACAGTCGGCGAGCGGCTCGCAACAGGTCGCCACCGCCAGCACCGAGCTGGCGCGCCTCGCGGATCGGCTTTCGCAGAAGGTCGCTTTCTTCGGCGCTGTCTAGACGGACGAAGGGCAGTGGTAGGGTCCGGGCAAAGGTCGCTACAGTTACAGGCAGGGCTGCCGATACAATGATGCAGCCTTGTCTTGAGTGACTCCCCTTGCGACCGACCATCGGGCAATGAATACCGTGATGACCCATTCTGTCCCACCCTTCCCCGACAACGAGCAGGAGCGCGTTCTGCGAGTCGCCGAACTGTGCTACCGCGACGCGGTCGACGATGAAGTGCTGGACCGGATCGTCGCGCTGGCCGTGGAGATCTTCGGCGCGCCGATATCGATCATTTCCATTCTCGAAGAACAGCAGCAATGGTTTCGCGCCAAGGTCGGTATCACCGTTTCATCGACGCCACGGGACGTGTCCTTTTGTGGCCACACCATCCTGGTCGATGAGTTCTTCGAAATTCCGGATACCCACCTCGACCCACGGTTCAGGCACAACGTGCTGGTCACCGGCGCGCCGGGCATCCGCTATTACGCCGGTGTGCCGTTGCTGACCGACGACGGTATCGCCCTGGGCAGTCTGTGCGTCATCGACAAGCAACCGCGCGCGCCGATGTCCGCCGGCCAGTTGGCGAGCCTGAAGCATCTTTCGCGGCTGGTGGTGCATCGGTTGCATGACCTGCGCACCGCTTCGTTCGTTGATCGGCCCACCCGCCTGATGAACCGCATTCGCCTGGAAGACGACATTCATCGCCACCTGAGCCAAGGCGAGGAGCCGTTGCTGATCGCGGTCGATTTCCTCTCTCCCAGCTTCGTCAACGATATCGTCAAGGCGCTGGGCTATTCATTTTCTCAGTACCTGGTCAGTGAAATCAGCCGTCGCGTGGCGGGCTTGATCGGCCATGATTGCGTGCTCTATCGCATCGGTCTCACGCGTTTCGCGTTCATCAAGCCGCGCGACGAGTGCCTGACCACCTTGCACGAGAAATTTTCCACAGCCTTCGCCGCACCCGTCGAACACGACGGCATTCCCATTCGTACGCAGATCGGCATGGGCGCGCTGGAACTGGATCGCCAGACCATCAACGACCGCGACTGGGTGCGTCTTGTAGTCAGCGCCGCCGATTACGCGCGCGACCGCGGAATCGGCTGGGCGCGATACCAGGCCGAGCTGGACATCGCCCAGCAGCGGGCCTTCGTGCTGCTCAGTTCACTGTCCTACGCCCTGGAAGAATCCGCACAACTGGGCCTGGTGTTCCAGCCGCGCATCGACTTCGCCAGCGGGCGCTGCTGCGCGGTGGAGGCGTTGTTGCGCTGGACTCATCCGACCCTGGGGCCCATAGGGCCAGATGAGTTCGTGCCGCTGGCGGAAAAGACCGACCTGATCCGTCTGTTGAGCGTCTGGGTGGTCGAGGCGGCCATCGAGCAGACCCGGCAATGGCGGGACGCAGGCTACGACTTCAAGGTCGCGATCAACATCAGCCCCTGCGATCTCGAAGGGCCGGCCTTCACCGACCGGCTGATCCAGACCCTGGCACGGCACGGCGTCGATGCCGCGACCCTGGAAATCGAGTTCACCGAGGGAGCCTTGATCAGAAATCCTGCCGAGTGCCGCCGCCAATTGACGCGCCTGCGCGCGCTGGGCATCGACATCTCCATCGATGACTTCGGCACCGGTTACAGCAACTGGACTTACCTGCGCGAGCTGCCGGCCACGTCGGTGAAGCTCGACCGTTCGCTGATCAAGGACATCGAGAACCAGGAAAAGGATCGACGCCTGGTCACCACGCTCATCGATCTGGCACAGCGCCTGGGCTACAAGGTGGTGGTCGAAGGCATTGAAAGCCAGGCCAGCTACGACGCGGTGAAAAGCTGGGGATGCGATGAGGGGCAGGGTTATTTCATTGCCATGCCGATGCACGGCGAACAGCTGATCGAATGGTTCGAATGCCAGGCCGGGGCGGTGTCCATCGATCAGGCCGTGGACAAGGTTTCCTGCTGAGACCCGGCACGCCCGCGCCACGCCATTGTCGACAAAACTGGACATGGCGACCCACGAAGCCATCGTTAAGTGGCAGAATCTGCGCCACTTGATTCCAATGGAGACCCCCATGCTTCGTGCATTCGAACGAAGGCTCGACCCTTTTCCACCTGACGAAGTACCCCCACCGCCTGCCGGCCTTGTGCGTTTTCTGTGGGCCTGCACGCGGGGTGCGCGTGGCTATATCCTGGCGTTCGCGCTGCTCAGCGCCGCCGTTTCGGTGTATGAGGCCTGGCTGTTTTCATTTCTCGGCCAGGTCGTCGACCTGCTCACCACCTGGCAGCAGGGCGGTGATGCCGCCGCCCAGGAAAGCCGCGTGTTGTGGGGCATGGGCCTGGTCATGGTCGGCAGCATTGCACTGGTCGCCTTGCGCACCATGGTCCAGCACCAGATTCTGGCGATCAACCTGCCGCTCAGGCTGCGTTGGGATTTCCATCGGCTGATGCTGCGGCAAAGCCTGTCGTTCTTCTCCGACGAGTTTTCCGGCCGGGTCACCACCAAGGTCATGCAGACCGCCCTGGCCGTGCGCGACGTGCTGTTCACCCTGATCGAGATCCTGCCGGGGATCGGCGTGTATTTCATCGCCATCATCGCCCTGGCCGGCGGCTTCGCGGCCAAGCTGATGCTGCCGTTCGTGGGCTGGCTCATTCTGTTCGGGCTGGCGATGTGGTATTTCGTGCCGCGCCTGGGCCAGGTCGGGCAGGAGCAGGCCCACGCGCGCTCGTCGATGACCGGGCGCATTTCCGATGCCTACACCAACATCGCCACGGTCAAGCTGTTCTCCCATTCCAACCGCGAGGCGCACTTTGCCCGCGCGGCCATGGAAGACTTCAAGAACACCGGCTTTCGCCAGATGCGTCTGGTCAGCCAGTTCGAGATCGTCAACCAGGCGCTGGTGGTGGGCCTGCTCATGGCAGCCGGTGGCTATGCCTTGTGGCTGTGGCACTTGGGCGAGATCGGCACCGGCGCCGTGGCGGCGATCACGGCCATGGCGCTGCGCATCAACGGCATGTCGCACTGGATCATGTGGCAGATGACCTCGCTGTTCGAAAACATCGGCACCCTTGAGGACGGCATGGGCACCCTGACCCGCGGGGCGAAGGTGCAGGACGCCCCCGACGCCGGTGCATTGACCACTTCCGGCGGCGCGGTGACGTTCGACAACGTCAGTTTCAACTATAACGGCGAACGCCAGGTGCTCGATGGTCTGAGCCTGGACATCCGTGCGGGCGAGAAGATTGGCCTGGTGGGGCGTTCGGGGGCCGGCAAGTCGACGCTGATCAACCTGCTGCTGCGCTTCTACGATGTGGATAGCGGCGAGATCCGCATCGACGGGCAGAACATCGCCCACGTGACCCAGGACAGCCTGCGCAGCGCTATCGGCATGGTGACCCAGGACACCTCGCTGCTGCACCGTTCCATCCGCGACAACATCGCCTATGGCCGCCCCGATGCCACCGACGAGCAGGTACGCGCCGCTGCGGCCAGCGCCCAGGCCCATGAGTTCATCGACCAACTCAGCGACCGCCAGGGCCACAGTGGCTACGACACCCTGGTGGGCGAGCGCGGTATCAAGCTGTCCGGCGGCCAGCGTCAGCGCGTGGCGATCGCGCGGGTGATGCTCAAGAATGCGCCGATCCTGCTGCTCGACGAAGCCACCAGCGCGCTGGATTCGGAAGTCGAGGTGGCCATTCAGGAAAGCCTGGATCACATGATGCAAGGCAAGACCGTGATCGCCATCGCCCACCGCCTGTCGACCATCGCTGCCATGGACCGGCTCATCGTCATGGACCAGGGGCGCATTCTGGAGCAGGGCACCCACGCCCAGTTGCTGGCTAAAAATGGTATCTACGCGCGGCTGTGGCAGCACCAGAGCGGTGGGTTCCTCGGCGAGGATCAATTGCTGACAGAGGGCGTGAACCAGGGCTGAGTGGCACTGGATGTACACCGACCGGTGACCCGCGGCTGGTAATTGCCGCGGGTATGCCTCTAGTCTTGGTGCAAATTCCAAGGCATATCGAGGCTGCCCCATGACTGCTCTGAGCGGAATCCGCGTCATCGAAATCGGAACCCTGATCGCCGCCCCCTTTGCCGCGCGCATGCTGGGCGAGTTCGGTGCCGAGGTCATCAAGATCGAAAGCCTGGGGCAGGGCGATCCCCTTCGCAAATGGCGCAAACTCCACGAAGGCACCTCGTTGTGGTGGTACCTGCAATCGCGCAACAAGAAGTCTCTGGCCTTGAACCTTAAGTCGACCGAAGGCATCGAGATCGTCAAGCAACTGGCCGAAAGCGCCGACGTGCTGATCGAGAACCTGCGCCCTGGCGCCTTGGAAAAGCTTGGGCTGGGCTGGGATGTGCTGCACGCGCTCAATCCTAAGCTGACCCTGGTGCGTATCTCCGGCTATGGCCAGTCCGGCCCGTATCGCGATCGGCCCGGTTTTGGTGCGATCGGCGAGGCCATGGGCGGTATCCGCTACACCACTGGCCACCCGGATTCGCCACCGGCGCGGGTGGGGGTGAGCCTGGGCGATTCGCTGGCGTCCATGCATGCGGTGATGGGCGCGCTGATGTCGCTGCTGCGGGTCAAGACCGGTCAGGGGGACGGGCAGGTGGTCGATGTTTCCCTGGCCGAAAGCGTCTTCAATGTGATGGAAAGCCTGGTGCCCGAGTACGCCATGCTGGGCCACGTGCGCGAGCGCAGTGGCGGCGCATTGCCCGGCATTGCCCCGTCCAATACCTACCCCACGGCCGATGGCGGTTATGTAGTGATTGCGGGCAACAGCGATCCCATTTTCAAGCGCCTGATGAACGCCATCGGTCGAGCCGATCTGGGCGATGACCCCGCGTTTGCCCACAACGACGGGCGTGCCGCGCAAAGCGACCTGCTCGATGGCGCTATCAGCACCTGGAGTGCCCAGCGTTCGATCGAGGACGTCTTGCAGGCATTGGAAAACGCCGAGGTGCCTGCCGGGCGCATCTACTCGGTCGCCGACATCGTCGCCGATCCGCACTATCAGGCTCGCGGCATGATTCTCGACGCGCAGCTGCCCGGTGGGGTGGAAACGAAAATGCCGGGCATCGTGCCCAAACTTTCCGCCACCCCGGGTGTGGTCAATTGGCAGGGGCCGAGCCTGGGGCAACACACCCGGGACGTGCTGACCGAGCTGGGTTTGAGCGAGAGCGCTATCCAGCGCCTGAAAGATAAGGGGATCGTGCAATGATCAGCGACTACTCGCACCGTCTCATCGTCCAGGAAGTGGCGCCGCGCGACGGCTTGCAGATCGAACCGATGTGGGTCGCCACCGAAGACAAGATCAAGCTCATCGACCAGCTCTCGCTCGCCGGCTTTAGCCGTATCGAAGCGGGCTCCTTCGTTTCGCCCAAGGCCATTCCGGCACTGCGTGATGGCGAAGAGGTGTTCCGAGGTATCACGCGTTGCCCTGGTGTGGTCTATGTCGCGCTGATCCCCAATGTGAAGGGCGCCCAGCGGGCGCTGGCGGCAAGGGCTGACGAGCTCAACCTGGTGCTGTCAGCCAGCCAGAGCCATAACCTCGCCAACATGCGCATGAGTCGGGAGCAGTCGCTGGCAGGCTTTGCCGAGGTGGTCGAGCTGGCTCGCGGCATGTCGGTCAGCCTTAACGGAACCGTCGCCACCACCTTTGGCTGCCCGTTCGAAGGGCGTATCGATGAAAAGGTTGTCCTGGGCCTGGTCGAGGCCTACCAGCGCCTGGGCCTGCAAGGGGTGACCCTGGCCGACACCACCGGCATGGCTAATCCGCGCCAGGTGTATGGGCTGGTGCGACAAGTATTGGAGCAGCTGCCCGCCGACGCGCTGACGCTGCATTTTCACAACACCCGTGGGCTGGGGCTGAGCAATGTGCTGGCGGCCTATGAAGCGGGTGCTCGAAGGTTCGATGCATCGCTGGGTGGCTTGGGCGGATGCCCGTTCGCGCCGGGCACCTCGGGCAACATCTGCACCGAGGACCTGGTGAACCTGTGCGAGGAAATGGGCATTCCCACCGGTATCGATCTGCCTCGTCTGCTCGAGCTGTCCCGCACCTTGCCGGCACTGTTGGGGCATGAGATGCCGGGGCAGGTGGCGAAGGCGGGGCGTAATCAGGACCTTCATCCGTTGCCGCCGGGGCTCGACGGTCGACTGGCGCCTTGCTGATGTGAGGCTCCTACGGATACCGCACATTCCGTAGGAGCGCAGCGTGGTCGCGCAGGGCCCGCTGTGGTCAGCCAACGCGTTCCAGGCTGGTGTCCAGGTTTTCGCCGTCGCCTTTGTAGTCATCATGCTTGACGTCGTCGAAGCCGGCTTCGGGCAGATGGCCTTCCTCAGCGTAGAACTCATACTCGCCGTCGCGATACTCGAAGATGCTTTGGTCGTCGGGCGCGTCGCGTTGGCCATAGTTGTACATGTAGGCATCGAGGAATTCGAAGCGCTTGTCGCCGTCTTCGGTCAACAGGCCCTGTTCGGACAGCTCGGCGAACAGATCCTGCAGGTCGTCGCGATGGGCGTCCATGCGGTTGTTGTGCTTGATGTCCTCGACGATCAGGAACGGCGTCAGTGCCAGGGTCAGGGCCGCGCCCGCCCACAGCAGTGGACCGGTCAGCGCGCGGGCGACGTTGGAGCCGACCAGCGCCGCTATCTGCGCACCGCCACCGGCCAGGTTGAAGGCCCCCGCAGCCACGGTGATCGCGCCCTGGGCCACCACCGTCTGGTCGTTGCTGTTGAGCCCGGACTTGATCTTCAAGCCGCCCAGCACCAGGTCTGCCACACCGGCGAAGGTGTTGGCGCCTGCGTCCATGATCCGCAGAAATGCCGAGACCGCGCGGGTGCTCGGCGTGCTGCCATTGAGGCCGGGGTTCTTGGCGAAGCCGTCGCGAAAGCCCTCGGTCAAGGTCTTCATGTTGTCTTCGGACAGGTCGAGCTTTTCGGCCAGCTTCTTCTTGTCGTCTATCGGTGCAGCGTCGATAGCCGCGTTGAAGTCTTCGAGCAACTTCTTCAGGTCGCCTTCCATGATACTGAACGGGCGAC
This sequence comes from Pseudomonas rhizosphaerae, assembly GCF_000761155.1. Taxonomy (NCBI): domain Bacteria; kingdom Pseudomonadati; phylum Pseudomonadota; class Gammaproteobacteria; order Pseudomonadales; family Pseudomonadaceae; genus Pseudomonas; species Pseudomonas rhizosphaerae. The sequence continues at coordinate 1,722,520 of NZ_CP009533.1, forward strand.
CACCGCCCTGGGGCTTGTCGTTGCCGAAGATCTGCGGCAGCGACTTGTCCAGGCCGAGCATCTGGTTGACCTGGGTGCCGCGCACGCTGTCGACGATGTTGGAGCCCAGGTTGACGAAATGCTGGCCGGCACCGAGCACGCTGACCATGTCCTTGGCGATGGCCAGGCGCTCTTCCGGCGTGTCGGCCAGGCTGCCGCCCTTGCCGACCAACTGGTAGATACCCGACGCCAGCGAGATCAGGCCGCCGGCCGAACCCAGCACGCCGTTGCCGTTGAGCTCGCTGAGGGTGCGCAGCATGCTGCCATGTGCGCCTTCACCCAGGGTCTTGTAGACGTCCTTGCCCATGACCTTTTCAATGTCGGCCTGGCTCACCGTACCGTTTTGGCTGAAGGTGGCACCCAGCTCCTTCAAGGCACTGGCGAAGGTTTTGGCAGTCTGCTTGTTGCCAAGAAACTCCTGAACGAAGCGCTCGGTTTCCACGGTCCGCCGGGGGATGTCGACGCCGCCTTTCTTCAAGGCCGCCAACAATGTCTTGATCGTGTCCTGGGTGGCTAGCACCGTGTTCTGGTCATTGATGCCGGAGGGATCGGCCAGCAGTTTGTCCAGGTCCATGGTGGTCGCATCGATCATCATGTGCTGGGAAAACTGCGCGGCCTTTTCCGGATCGAAAGCGGCGAGGGCGGCGTAGGTCTTGCCGATGTCGGCCTCGGCCAGGCCATCCTTGCCGTCCTTCTTGAGTTCGGCGATGTAGCGCGAGTAATCCTCGGAGAAGGCCATCTCCTCGAGTTTCTCGCGCACCGCGGTCTTGTCCGGCAAGGCATCGATGGCCTTGGCCTGCTGCGCCTGGAAGTCTTTCTGAACACTCTCGGCACCGAACAGTTCGGCGGTCCGCTCGTCGACCTTGACCCGATCGATGATCGAGGACAGGTCATCGCCACTGACATTGGCCGTGTTCTGGCCCATGGACATGTCCAGCACCACCATGTCCAGGCCACCGTCGCTGGCCGCCTGGGCGCGCAGGGCGTTGTAGAGCTTGGCGCGGTCGTCGTCCTTGGCGATGCTGCCGTTGTCGACGCCGGTCTTCCATTCGGCTATCAGGTTCTGCCAGGTCAGTTCGCTGACCGTGAGTTTGCGATTGGCGTCATTGGGGTCGACCGTGCCGGTTTCCAGGTTGCCGGCGTCCAGCTCGGTCATGCTGGGCAGGTCGGCTTCCTTGCGCGCATCGTCGATCTTGCCGTCGTCGTTGCGTCGGCCCTCGTCCACAGCCACGAAACGCTCGTACAACTGCGCATTGGTCTCCTTGGACACGATGACCTTGCGGCTGCCACCGTCGGCATCGAACACCTCGGCGCGGACCAAACCTGGACCGACCTCGTCCTTGACGCCAATGGTGGCGCCGTCGATATCCGCGTCGGTGAAGGGGTTGTCGTCGACGCGTTCGTAGCCGTCTTGCTCGCTGCTCTTGATGCCGTCCAGGGTCTTGGCCATGTCGTCCAGGGTATCGAAGGCTTCCGGGGTCAACTCGCGGGTCACCACCACCACGCTGTCGTCCTGCTTGTAGACCATCAGCACATCGGGGTTGCTGGGGTCTCGCTCGATCGTGCGGACCTGGTCGAGGCTCGGCGCGTCCTCGCTGCGCAACACGCTGGCGTCGTGAAGCTTTTCCTGCAGCTCGATCATTTCCCGCGTGTCGGGGTTCTCGATAGGCAGGGGCTGGGCCTGTTTTGCGATGCTCTTGGCGATCGCGATCAGGGCGTCGAAAGTCAGCTCGGGATTGGTTTGCGGGACGACCGGATCGGTCGACGTGGCAGGCTGAAGGGTATCGGTCATCGGCTTGCTTCCTTTTGGGAGGGTGCGAATGGCGAGCGCGCGGGACAAGCGCCGAATGCCTACCGTACAGCCCGAGTGTTTAACTTTTGGGTCACCGATCAGATCAGGCGCGCGCCAACCAGAATGTCGGCCACTTCCTGGAACGTCGCGTCGGGCACGGCGTCGCCGGCCGCGCGCACGGCAATGCGGCGCGCCAGCGGCCCATTCACGGCATGGGCGATGCCCAGAACCCGGGCCTGCTCGAGCATCGCCGCCGATTCGTCCTCGCTGGCGCGACTGACGATCACTGGCACCGGCGTTTCGCCACGCACGTAGCGCAGGCCAACCGCCCACTGGCCAGCCTCGCCGATCACCAGCGTGGCGTTGTGCAGCCCCCGCTTGGTGGCCAGTGCGTGCATCTGCTTGCGCTGGCGTTGACGCGCCTGGCGGATCAAGGGATCACCGTCGGTGTCCTTGGTCTCGCGCTTGCGATCGCTCTTGGTCATGCGCATTTCCCGCCCGAACAGCCAGCGTTGCATCAGCACGTCCAGAGCGCCCACCAGCAGGAAGGCGATGATCAGCGTGACCAGCAGCGGCCGGAACACCTGCAGGAATGAAGCCCGCACGCACTCGGCGCCACAGCCCGAAGATTGCATCAGGCTCTGCATCCCGGTGCGGTAGACCAGCACGAACGCCGTAGCCAGCGCGCCGAGCTTGAACAGCCCCTTGAGCAACTCGATGAGGCTGCGCACCGAGAAGATTCGCTTGAACCCCGCCACCGGGCTGATGCGTTCGAACTCGGGTTTGATCGGATCGGCACTGAACACCGGCCCACCCATGGTCACCAGATTGCTCAGCACCACGGTGACCACCGTCACGGCCAGCAGCGGCAGGGTGACGCTCAGCAGCAAGTCTACAGCCGTGCTCTGCACCCTGGGCCAGAGGCTTGCAAAGGGTTGGCTCCAGACCTGGGCTACCAGATCGACGAATGCCATGCAGCGCTGTTGCAGCTCGTCGACGACGCTGATCAGGTACAGGCTGCAGGTCAGGATGACCATGGCCGTGACCATGTCCTGGCTCTTGGGCAACTGACCTTTGCGGCGGGCATCGCGCAACTTCTTCTGCGACGCGGGCAGCGACTTCTCTTCGCTGGGCTGATCGCTCACGTCGCACCGGCCTGCACCGTGGCCTTGACCACGTCGAACGCGCCGCGCATCGCCCCCAGCTGGTTGAGCATGTAGGGGATCATGAAGCTGACGTACACGACCATCAGGAACGAGAACAGCAGGTTTTTCACCGACAGCGACAGGTCGAACACGTGCAGCTGCGGTGCCATGCGTGCCAGGTAGGCCAGCAGCAGGTCGGCGGTGAGGATGGCGATCACGATCGGAGCGATCATCAGCACGCCGGTCTGCATCACCTTGTCCAACACCCCCACGATTTCCATCACGGTACCTGCGCCCAAGGTGGGTGCTGCAGCCAGCACTGGCCACAGCTGGTAGCTGCGGTACAGCCCGTCGAGCATCAGGGTGAACCCTCCGGACATGAAGAACAGGGTGATCAAGGTGATGCTCAGCAGCGTCGAGGTGACGCTCGATTCGCCCGAGCTCAAGGGGTCGAGCAACTGCGCCATGGTCGAGCCCCGTTGCAGGTCGATCAGCTCCCCGGCGACCTCGGCGGCCCAGAAGGGGATGCCGAAAATCAGTCCGATGACCACGCCAATCACCATTTCCTTGATCAGCAGCGCCATCAACATCAGGGTCGAGGGAGACTGCTCGCCGGCCAGGGCCACGAAGATGTCCGGCGCGATTGGAATCGACACGACCACCGCGACGGCGCTGCGGATCATGCCGGTGAGCCCCAGCCGGTTGAACGCCGGGGTGATGATGATCATCCCCAGGGCGCGTGCCACGGCCATGCCGAAGGCGCTGAGCAGGGGGTAGGCCAGGTCGAGGAAACCTGCCAGATGCTCACCGAGCATGGGCCACCGTCACCGTGTCCATGCGGGAAAGTTGTCGAGCATCTGTCCGGCCAGGTTGACCACCTGACTGGCCAGCAGCGGACCGAGTACCAGCAACACCAGCATGACGGCGACCAGTTTGATGGCCTGGGGCAGTGTCTGGTCCTGGATCTGCGTCAGCGCCTGGACCAGACCGACGCCGAAGCCCACCACGATGGCAACCAACAGGGCTGGGGCCGACAGCAACAGTACGGTCATCAGCGCGTCTTTCATTACGCTCAGGAAGATGTCCTGGCCCATCAGGGCTACCTCGCGAGCAATGGGAGAACGGCGTTCATGTGCCGTAGCTCATGATCAATCCGTGCATCAGGCGCGACCAACCGCTCACGGCCACGAACAGGAAGATCTTCAAGGGAATCGAGATCAGTGTCGGTGAGACCATCATCATGCCCATCGCCATGAGGATGTTGGAGACGATCAGGTCGATCACCAGGAACGGGATGTACAGCAGAAAGCCGATCTCGAAGGCACGAGTCAGCTCGGAGCTGACGAACGCCGGGATCAAGACCACCAGATCGTCGTCGCGCAGGTCGGCGCGGGCTTCCGGCGACCAGATGCTTTCGGTCGCCTGCAGGAAGAACGCCCTTTCATCGGGATTGGCGTAGCGTGACAAATGCGCCTGCAACGGCGCGCGCAGCACGTCGCCCGCTTCGCGCAGGCCGTCCACGCTTTGCAGGCTGATGGGCTGTGCTTCGAGCCGGTGAAGCATTTCCCCCACCAGCGGCGTGGTGATGTAAACGGTCAGGATCAACGCGATGCCGTACAGCACCAGATTGGGCGGGGTCTGCTGCACGCCCAGTGCGTTGCGGATGAGAAACAGCACCACGGAAATCTTCAGGAATCCGGTCATGGTGACGACCACCAACGGCACCAGGCCGATGGTGGAAACCACGATGATTATTTCGATCAGGTTGGGTTGTAGCTCATTCATGGGCGACACGGCTCGTCAGGCGCACGCCCAGGCCTTCGCCCAGGGTGACCAGTTCGCCGTGGCCGAAGGCTTTGCCATTGGCGTGCAGCATGACCTGCTGACCCTCTCGATCAGGCAGGGGCAGGATGCTGCCCGAGACCAGCTCACCCAGCGCCTGCACGGTCAGCTCCAGGTGTCCAACCTCGCAGATCAGCGTGACCGGCAGGTGCGCCACGGGGTTGTCGGGGGATTGCGCCATGCTCAATGCTCCAGGCAAGGAAGAGGTAGGGGACAGGTACGGTGGATCGTCCAGGCGCAGGCCGCCGGGAATGAGCGTGGCGAAGGCGTGCAGGCGGTCGGCGATGCGCACCAGCACGCCGTGCGTGGGCCGATCGAGCATGACCACATCGCCGTGCTTCAGGCTGTGCAGCTCGGCCATGGACAGCTGCTGCCAGCCGCAGGCGACCGACACTGGCAACGCTAGCCCGTCGAGGCGATCAGGCACGCATGGAGCCTGTGTGTTCAGGAGGGTCAGCAGACGTTCGGCAGCGCCCAGGTCGAGTGCCAGGCCCAGCGTTGCCTGCCAGGATTCGCTGCCCACGCTCAACCCCAGGCGCACCGGAAGCGGATGCTGCGCCGGCGGCTCGGGGATGCACTGCAAGGGCTGTGCGGTCGCCTGCTCCAGGGCTTCGACGAGATCGAGCAACAGGTACTCGAGCAGCAGGCAGCGCTGCTCGGGGTTGGCCCCTTGCAGGCTGGTGCTCGTTGGGGCGCCAAGCGCCTCGGCCAGCCAGGCCATGGGCAGGTGCAAGGTGCCCGTGTCTTGCCCGAGCTTGAAGGTGACGTCCACGCTGTCGCCGAGCGCCTCGGGCCAGGCTTGCACCTTGACCTGGCAGGCCTGGCCGCCCCAGGAAAAGTCGAGGGCGGTGCGTGGGCGCAACCACTGATTGATCGGCTCGACCGCGTGGACATCGACCGACGGGAACCGCGCCGGCCGGATCGGCAGCACGGGCGGTGGCGACGTTTTTGCAACGCGGATCGGGCGGACCTCACCCATGGCGCGAGCCGCTCGGCCGGTCTTCGGCTTCCCATTCGGCGTGCCACTGCGCTCGTAGCTGGACCTGGCGCAGCGCTCGTCCCAACACCTGCGCCATGGCCTCGCTCCGGGCCTGGTGCTGTTGATGGTGTCGGCGCAGGGTGTCCAGTCGAGCAAGCACTTGGGTCCGTTCATTGGCGAGCGCTTGCAACTGCCGTGTGAACTGCTCATCCAGCCGGACGCGTTCGCCGGCCTGCTCCTGGTAATGCTGGACCTGCCAATGATCGACGATTTCACCCAGCAGCGCTGCGCCATTTCGCGCGTCACGATGGGCCAGGTCCTCGCTGTGTCGGCGGTGTGCCTGAGTCAGGGCGTCCAGGCGCTGCTCCAGCTCGTCGCGGCTGCGCACCTGATGGGCGAGCGCCATGCGGGCTTTGCGTTCGCGCAGCTCGCGCAATCGCACCAGTGCCTGCAAGCGCTCGGCAGCGGTCATTGGAGCAACTCGAGCAGGGCGCGCACTGTGTGTTCATAGTCGCTGCAGCTGTTCGCGTCCTGGCGCAGGAACCCTTCGATCGACCCTTGCCGAGCGATTGCAGCGTCGGTCTGCGGGTCGCTGCCGGCACTGTACTCGCCCACTTGCAGCAACAGCTGGACATCGGCGTACAGCGCCATGGACTGTCGGATCTGCGCTGCGCCCTGGCGTTGCAGCGGCCGCACTACGTTGTCCATCAAGCGGCTGCGGCTGCGCAATACGTCGATGGCCGGGAAATGATTCTTTTGCGCCAGGGCGGCGCTCAGCACGATGTGGCCATCGAGAATCGAGGTGACTTCTTCGGCGACCGGGTCCTGGCTGCCGTCGCCCTCGGTCAGCACCGTATACAGACCGGTGATGCTGCCGCGCGCGGCCGGCCCTGCACGTTCCAGCAGGCGCGGCAGCGCGGCGAAGAACGATGGCGGAAACCCGCGCCGGGTCGGCGGCTCGCCCGCAGCCAGGCCGACCTCGCGCTGGGCCCGGGCGAAGCGGGTGACGCTGTCCATCAACAGTAGGACGTGCAGGCCTTGATCGCGGAAGTATTCGGCGATGCTGGTGGCCACGTGGGCAGCCTGGACCCGCTCCATCGCCGGACGGTCCGAGGTGGCGACCACCGCTACCGTGCGGGCACGGGCCTGCGCACCAAGCTGGACGTCGAGCAGTTCACGGACCTCGCGGCCACGCTCGCCAATCAGCCCCAGCACGATGACGTCGGCGGCGGTGCCGCGCACGATGCTGGTCAGCAGGGAAGATTTGCCCACGCCAGGCTCGCCGAAGATACCCACTCGCTGTCCGCGGGCAATGGTCAGTAGCCCGTCGATCGCGCGGATGCCCAGCGTCAGCGGGTGCTCGATCAGGCTGCGCGAGAAAGCGGCCGGAGGCTCGCCGTGCACCGGGTAGTGGCGCGTAGGGCCGGACGCCGGCGCCGGGCCGTCGAGAAAGTGGCCCAGGGGGTCAATGACCCGGCCGAGCAGATGATCGCCCACGCTCACGGTCAGGGGCGCGCCGGTCGGAATGACCTCGCAGCGCGTCGACATGCCTTGCAGGTCGCCGATTGGCGTAAGCAAGGCTTCATCGCCCTCGAAGCCGATCACCTGGGCGGCGATCCGACGCTGGTCCAGAGGGTCGCGCAAGTAGCACAGCTCGCCAATGCGAGCCATGGGCAAGCTGGCGTAGACCATGATTCCGCGAATCCGGCGGACCTTGCCGCGCATCGGTCGCGGTATGGCGCTCCTCGCCCGTGCGAGCAGGTCGGGCAGCAGCTCGTCGAACACCGCGTTCACGGCGCCGCTTCCAGGTTGGCAGGCGTCTCCGGCAGGCCGAGCGCCGCGCGCAGTCCTTGCAGCTGCTCGTCGATGTCGAGATCGACCAGCGCTGCCGGGCTCGACAGCGTGGCCTGGCGCGGGCCCAGGCTGGCGTCGCCGTGGACTTCGACAACGCCCAGCAGCGCCTGCAGCAATGTGGTAACCGGCTCCAATTGAGCCGTCGGGACGCGCAAGATCAAGTGCTGCTGGTCGCGGAAGTCGCGCAGGGCGCGCTGGCAGAGGTGGGCGATCAAGGGCGCTGCATCGAAGTCGTCCAGCACCTGGCGGACCAGTGTCAGGCTCAGCTCGGCCAGTTGCACCGGCACCGTGGCCAGATAGCGGTCGAGCGCAGTGCCGGTTTCGACCAACCGTCGACCCGCCGCTGCCTGCCCCTCGGCCAGCCCTTCGGCGTACCCGGCCGCACGTGCATCCTGCGCCTGCCGGTCGGCTTGTTCGAGCATCTGGCGAGCCTGCTCTCGGGCGTCTTCCAGGAACTGTTGGCCGTCGATCCACTGTGCAGCCTCATGGGCTCGCACGATGCGCTTGGCAGGGGTCGGCAACGGGCTCGCTTCACTCATCCGGCGCCCCCTGGATCGGCGAATCGCTTCGTACCACCCGGCGCACGATGGCGGGCCCGTACTGTTCGATGCGTGCAGTGATGGGGGCGGCAGCAGCCGGATCGTCGATCTTCAATCGGTACCAGGCGGCCAGGGCGCGAGGCTGTTCGGCCAGCCAGGCGTTGACGCAGGCCTGGCCGTCACGCTCGACCGCGGTGTCGAGTTCATCGAGCGACGCCGGCAGTTCGCCGGGTGCCAGTGGGCAGGCCAGGGCCTGTTCGGCCAGGGCCAGCTCAAGCAGCGCGTCGCCAAACCGCTCGCGCAGGGCGCGGACCGCCGGCGCGCGAATTTCCCGAACCAGCGCTTCGGCCCAGAACACCACCCCACAGCGCCGCGCCAATCGCTTCGATTGCGCGATGTCCAAGGTGGCTATGGGCACATCCTCACACTGTGGCGGTTGCAAGGCTTCAAGGGGTTGCAGGGCAAAACGTTGTTCCAGCATGCGGGTCAGCCGCTCCTGCAGGCGCGGCTGGGCGAGCATGGCATCCAGGGTGGCGGCGGGCAGGTCGAGGTTGTCGAAGCAGGCCTGCAGGCGCGCTCGGTGCACGCTCTGCAGGGGTTGGGCGGTGAAGGCTTGCCAGCGCTGCTCATGCTCGGCTGCGGCGAGGGTGCGTTGCTCCGCGCTCATGTGGCATCCACCAGGGCATAGCTGCGGGGCTGACGGGCCTGCCACAGCACATAGCCCAGTGCGCCCGCGAGGGCCACGATGCTCAGCAGCATCACGCCGAACAGGACTTTGGCTTGGGTCTGGCTGGCGTCCAGCACCCAGATGCCCATGACCGATGAGAACGCGGGAGCCTGGCGGGCCTGTTCACGGGCCGCGGCCTGGACGGGAATGACCGAAACACCGTCGTAGCCCAATCCGGCAATACCGTTGGCGACCAGGGTCTTGATCTGCGGGATCAGTGCGTTGATGTCCAGCCCGGCTTCGTAGCGAACGAACACCGAGGCGGACGAGGGGGTGATGTTGCGCTTGAGCAGGTCGTTGTCCGGCAGCACCACATGGACCCGGGCCGAGACCACGCCGTCGACCTGCGATACGGTGTGTGCCAGTTCTTCGCTCAATGCGTAGATCAACTGGGCGCGCTCCTGAGTCGGCGACGACACCAGACCGTTGCTCTTGAACACCTCGCCCATGCTGGCGAAGGTCTGCTCCGGCAGGCCGGCCTGCTCCAGGATCGCCATGGCCTGGGCAAAGCGCTCCTGCGCCACGTTGACGGTCAGGCGTCCGTCTTTCTGCACCACCCGTTCGGCGGGGATGCCCTCGTGCAACAGGGCGGCGACCATGGTGTTGGCCTCGCGCTCGCTGAGGTTGGTGTACAGCTGGGTCTTGCAACCCTGCACCAGGCAGGCGAGCAGCACGATGGCGAGCAGACGGCGCGCCGCGCGGTGCAGGGTCGTCGGTGGTGAAAGGTTCATCATTGACCCTTGAGCAAGGTGTTGGCAGCGCCGGACACCTGGGTGGCGCCACGCACCACCATCTGCGTTTCGATGGAGTGATCGAACATCAGGCTCAGCGACTCGACGACTTTCTGCAGTTGCGGATCGGCAGGGCCAGGGGATGGGGTCGAGTGGCCGACTGTCGGAGCGCCGGCGGGCCTATCGCTTGGCCTGGCGCCGAGGTCGGCGGCGCGCTCGGCGAAGCGCTGGGTGCGATTGAAGAAACCGTCGAGGTTGTCCAGAACGCCAGCCCCCAACTGTGCGGGGCTGGTGCCGGTGGGGGCGATGGCTGGTTGGCGGGCCATGTGTTCGAAAAGGTTCTGCGATACCTGGCCGGTGCCCACAGCATCGGCGACGGGTGGCTGTGCCGGTACGGCGTTGGCGGCAATGGGCAGCATGGTCAGGCTCCTGTTCGACGAGAGGACGGTTCAGCGTGCCGCGATCACTCGTCGGACATCGCTTCGTTCAGCATTTCGTTGGCCTTGGGCATGATGATCATCTGGCCCGCCACGGTGACGGCGCCGCTGACCAGTTGATCGGTGAACTCGGCATCGGTCAGCTCCGTGGAGCTGTCCAGAGCGGCGTTGAACTGCGCTTCGCCGTCAGTGCCGACAGAGGGGTCCAGGTTCGGATCGATAGCATTTGTAGCCATGGTCGTTCTCCTTGCTGTTGAGCCCGAAGGCAGGGGTAGAACTCAGTTGAGGCCTGAAACCACTTGAGTCTCGGCGCCGCCGCGAAAGACCCTCACGCTGGCAGGGCCGGGCCCGGTGCTGACCGTCCGGCGCACGGTTGGACGCAGGGCGGCGAGTTGCTCATCGATCAGGCTCAGATAACCGGGCAAGCCCACCGCGCGCACCTGGTGGCCGGTAGCGTCGACGGTCAGCCGGGCGCGCGGGCCGCCTGCCAGTAGCGGCGCCAGTGCGCCGTGCACCGCCGCGGTCGATAGCGTGCCGGTGTCGAAGGTGCGTGCCGCAGTGTCCTGGGTACTGTCGACGAACAGCGTGCTGCCATCGAAGTACCAGCCAAGCCCGTTGGCGATGCTGAGCGCGGCGAGAAAATCGGCGGCATTGTCGGCGCGCACCTTGCCGCGCACCTTGCCCTTGACGCTGTCGGCAAGCACCACGGCAAAGCCCAGGTTGCTGCCCATTTCCTGCAGGACGCCACGCACGTCCTGGTCGATGATCAGGTAGGGATAGGGCTGCGCGGTCCAGGCCAGTGAGGCGCCGGCGTTTGCCCAGGCTGCCTCGTGCGCGGCCAGCACGCCCAGCGTCAGCAGCAGGCACAGCCGCGACAGTGCGCTGCGTGGGCGCAGGCGTGACCTGCACATCGTTTCTGCGCCGTGTTGGCTCATGCGCTGTGGGCTCCTGCCGGTTATTGGAACGGGCCGAGTGTAGCCGCGCACACTTTGCGGTTTTGTGACGATGAGGCATTCACACTGTTGCCTCGGATACGGGCTGTCGCTGTCACCGGACTGTCACCTGTTTAAGGTTCACTCAGCCCTTTGTCAGCCTTCAGGGGAGCGGTTCAGTGGGCGTTTCAAGACCCGGAAAGTCTCTGCCGATCTCGGCCCTGGCAGCAGTCAGCTTGTTGATGGGTGGCTGTGCAACGCAGGCTCCGCCCAGCGATGACGGCGCGCGATTGATGCAACTGGCCGCCGAGGTCGATCGCCGCGGCGACCCGTCATCGGCGGTGGCTCTTTACGAGCGTGCTGCGGTACTGTCCAAGGAGGCGCCCGAGGTCATGCTGCAGTTGGGCGAAGCGCGCTTGGCCAGCGGCGATCCGCAAGGTGCGGCACGGGCCTTCCGTGGCGTGTTGGTCAATCAGGCTCAAGAGCCGCGAGCACTGCTGGGTCTGGGCACGGCGTTGTTGCAGGCCGGCGAAGTCAGCCGGGCGAGTGAGACCCTGGCACAGGCGGCGCCCATGATCGGCACGGCCAGCGCCTACAATCGCCTGGGTACTGCCGCAATGCTCGCCGGCCGGCAGGCGCAAGGGCTCGCCGCGCTGCGACAGGCCCACGACCTGGCGCCGCAGAATCTGGATATCAGCACCAACCTGGCGCTGGCCTGCGCGCTTGGCAGTCAGTCCGGCGAGGCCGTCGAGCGCATGACCCAGGTGGTACGCTCGCCATTGGCACGCCCCAGTCACTTGCGCCAGCAACTGCTGGTACTGACCCTGGCCGGCCAGGAGCAGCGCATCGCCGCCGAATTGCCCGATCTGGGCGCAAGCGAGCGAGTGGATCTGATCGGCAAGGCGCGAGCCATCAAGCTGCTGCTAGACCCGGCCGACCGCGCTCGCGCCTTGGGCATTCTCACTCGCCAGGCGCGCTGAGGCTCAGGGCGGCGGCGCGGCGAGTCGTTCCCGCTCCAGTGCCCGCTTGCGTTCCACATCGGCGGTTTCGCCCAACAGATAATACTGGGCGGCGCGTCCCACAGGCGCTGCCAGCGTCGGCCCCATGGTTTGCCCCTGGTGCACGTCATTGGGGTTCTGCACCATCCGTTGCAGGTTCAGGGCGTTGGCGCAGCCGACGGGCAAGCGCGCATGTCCCGCAGGGTTGTCGCCGCCGGTGCAAGCCATGGGCAAGGCGCGCGCAGCACCGGTCGATGGATCTTCGCGCAGCATCAGGTAGTCCAGGGAATCGTCCGGCGTGTCCAATTCGGTGGCGCATCCGCCGAGTATCAGCAGGGATACAGCGCAGGCCAGGGTTCTGCAACGGGCAATCCACACAGGGTCAGTCCACGTACGCTCAGTCCACATAAAAGCCGAACTCCCTGTGTGCGGTCAGCGCAACGTTGCCGTTGGCCAACCGCCAGGCCGGGTTGTCGCGGGCAGGGTCCAGTGGCGTGGCCAGGCTGCGGTCGGCGACGGGCTCGACGATGTAGGGCGTAATCAGGATGACCAGTTCGGTTTCACTGCGCTGGAAGCGTTTGGACCTGAAGAGGTTACCCAGCACCGGCACATCGCCCAGCAGCGGCAGCTTGTCGATGTCTTGCGAACTGCTGCGCTGGAACAGCCCAGCGATGGCAAAGGTCTGCCCGCTGCCGACTTCGACGCGGGTGTCGGCCCGACGCACTTGGAAGCTGGGTACGCTGAACCCGCTGATCTGCACCTGGCTGGTGGTGGAGAGGCTGCTGACTTCGGGCCGCACTTGCAGGCCGATGCGTTTGTTGGGCAGCAGAGTCGGGGTGAACTGCAGCGAAACGCCGAACGATTTGTAGTCGATGCCGATCAATTGGTTGCCGACCGGGACGGGCACCGGAATTTCACCACCGGCCAGGAAACTGGCGGTCTGGCCGCTCAGGGCCGTGATGTTCGGCTCGGCCAGGATCTCCAGGAAACCGTTGCTCTGCAGTGCGTCGAGCAGCACATCGACGCTGGCGCTGCTGGAGTTGAACCCGGCCGACAACAGGTTGGTGGCGCCGGCCACCGCCGAGCTGGCCAGTGGGCCGCCGGTGATCAGCCCGAACGAGAACGAGCCGCTGTTGATCAAGGCATTCCAGTTGACGCCGTAGCGCAGTAACTGCTCGCGGGAGACCTCGGCGAAGCGCACACGGATGTTCACCTGAGGCGAGCCTGGGTAGGTCGCTGCGTTGATCGGCGGCACGCCGGGCGGCGCACTGCTAACCAGCAGGGCGTTGAGTTCGATCGCGCTGTCGAGGTCGGCCACGGTGCCGCTGGCCAGCAGACGCTTGCCCTGGCTGTGTACCTGCACTTGATTGTCCGAGTTGTGTTGTTGCAGCGCCGCGCCGATGGCCGGGCTGACGCTGACCCGCACCGCACCTTGTGACACTTGCCGGGCGTCGAGGGCAAGCAGGTTGGTCTGGCCGTCGGTCTTGCCGAATACATAGGCTACGCCGGGCGAGACGATACGAATGTCGGCTATCGCGTTGTCGGCGATGAACACCGATTCCACGGGTGCAGCGAAGCGCAGGATGCGCCCTTCGCCAACGCTCAACTGGACCGTAGTGCTGTCTGCCGGATCAAAGGTCATGCCCTGGGCCTGGCCCGCCAGCACAAGCGCCAGGCATGCGCCGGCACGCATAACCGGTCTCAGCAGGCGGCTCAGCCTCCCCGCAGGCGCGAAATGCAGGCTCATGCCGTGACTCCTGCATCGGGAGCGGCCAGTGCTGGAGCAGGGTTGCCGGGCAGGGCGATGGATCGCAATGTGTGCAAGGTGAACTCTCGGGTCAGGTCTTGATAGGACAGCACGGGGACTTCCAGGTCGTGACGAACCAGCCATTGGCGCAGATAGCGGCGCAGGTCGGCCGATACCATCAATACCACCTGAAAATCGTCGGCCGTGCGGGTGAAGGCCTGGCGCAACTGCTCCAGCAGACTGTTTCCCAGCACTTCCGGCAGGCTCGCGCCGCGGCCCGATTCGGTTCGGCGCAAGGCCTGGCGGATCGCGTCTTCGGCAGGCCGGGCCAATACGAAGGCGGCGATGACCCGGTGCTCGTCGGCATAGCGGTGACAGATCTGGCGTGACAACGCACTGCGTGCGTGCTCGCTGAGGACATGCAGCTCGAGGTCGCGCGGCCCCCATTCCACCAACGCCTCGAGCAGGCCACGCAGGTTGCGCACCGCTATGCCCTCGTCGAGCAGGCGCCGGAGGATGTCGGCCAGGCGCTGCAGCGACGTGTGCCGCAGTGTTTCGCGCACCAGCTCCGGGTAGTCGGCTTCGATCCGGTCGAGCAGGCGACGGGTTTCCTGGATGCCGATGAAGTCTGCGGCGTAGCGGGTCAGCACGGTCTGCAGATGGGTCCCCAGCGCCAGCTCCAAGCCGTGAAAGCCGATGCCAGCCTGTTCCAGCGCCTCGCGATGGATATTATCGACCCACAGGGTTTCGCTGCGCCCGACCAGGGCCATGCCATGCTGTGGCTCCACGTCCAGCAATTGCAGGTGCATCGGGTCATCGCGCACCCACAGATGGGTAGCAGGCAACGGACCTGCGCTGATGGGAACGCCTTCGAGCAGGATCGCGAACTGGTCGGCCGCCATGCCGGTGTCGATTCGAGTGCCCACCTCGGGCAACTCGATACCCAGCTTGTGCATCACCGCCTGGCGGGCGTCCTCGGCGTGCGCGCGCAGTTCGTCCAGCGTGAGGTGCTGGGCCAGAGCCTGGCCGACGCGCAACATGATTCGGCGCTCCGGCTCCATCGGCGCCGGCAGGCTTTCATGGTGGGCAGCGGCAGCCGCTGCGTCCGGTGGTTGCATGGTCGTGGTAGGCAGGGCTTGTGTCAGTGCAGAGCGGGTTTGCCGTCGATGCAAGGCAAACGCTGCCGCACCCAGAATTGCCGAAATGGCCACGAACACGGCTGCGGGAAAACCGGGAATCAACGCTACGGCCAACAAAATCACGGCGGTCAGGGTCAACGCGCGCTGGTTCGAGCCCAGCTGACCCATGATCTCGCTGCCCAGATCCTGGTCGTCATCGCTGGCAACCCGCGTCACCACGATCCCGGCCGCCACTGCGATCAGCAGCGCCGGGATCTGTGCGATCAACCCGTCGCCGACGGTCAGCAGAGAGTAAGTGTGGCTGGCTTCGCTGAACGAAAGGCCGCGCTTGGCCATGCCGATCGCCATGCCGCCGAGCAGGTTGACGAACAGGATCACTAGGCTTGCGATCGCATCGCCTTTGACGAACTTCATCGCCCCGTCCATCGCCCCGTACATCTGGCTCTCGCGTTCCAGCAGGGCGCGGCGCTGCTTGGCCTGTGCCGGTTCTATGTCGCCATTGCGCAGGTCGTTGTCGATACTCATCTGCTTGCCGGGCATGGCGTCCAGGGTGAAGCGCGCCGCCACTTCGGCGACCCGTTCGGCGCCCTTGGTGATCACCAGGAACTGGGCCACGGTGATGATCAGAAACACCACCAGGCCGATCACCACCTCCCCGGCAATCACGAACTCGCCGAACGCGGCGACGATTTCACCCGCATCGCCCTGCAGCAGTATCAAGCGCGTGGTGGTGATCGACAGCGAAAGGCGCAGCAGGGTACTGAGCAAGATGATCGGCGGCAGTGCGGAGAAATCCACCGAACGCGACACATAGAATGCCACCACCAGCACCAGCAGGCTGAAAGCGATGTTCACCGCAATCAGCGCATCGACCATGACCGTGGGCAGGGGAATGATCATCATCACCACTGCCAGCATCATGAAGGCGGCAATGACCACGTCGCTGCGCTGGGACGCCAGCACCGCCAGGCGGTTGAGAGGGGCGAGATTCATCGGTTCGAATTCCTTGGCGGCGTAGGCCCCAGCAGATGATGGGAAAAACACTCGCGTGCGCTGGCATGATCGCCGCTGACCCACAGTGCGCGACTGCGCAACAGTGAATGACACGGGTGATCACCTTCCAGGCCGATCAGGTAGTCGAGTGCGTTGAGTGCCCGGCGTCCGTCGCCCGACTGGGTGAACAGGCCGATCAGGCTGCGCAGGATATGAATGTCGTCAGGGCAGATTCGGTAGGCCATGAGCAGGTAGGTCAGCCCGCGTCGTTCTTGCCCACTGCGTGCATACGACTGTCCCCGGCTGTGCAGCCACTGGGCGCAGTCACGGGGTAGCTGCGCCGCCCGCGTCTGGTCGGCGTCGCCTGGCAGATCGCGTTCAGGCGTCATGGTCGACGCCGGCTTCCAGATGCTGCTCGATGTCGCGCTGCAGTTGCAGTTCTTCGTGCAGCAAGGCCAACGCGACCGCCTCGGTCTCTGCATCGGCACCCAGGCGCGGCACGATCACCTCGATCAGGTGCTGGAGGATCTGCGCGGTGCGGTGCGGGCTGAATATCGTCGGGTCCTGAATTTGCACCTGGGTCAGTTGCTCGAGCCGTCCGCGCAGCGATCTACCGACCTCGGCGCGGCGGTTGCGGAAGTGTTTCTCGAAGGCCTCGCGGGTGGCCGCCGCGGCCCCGGCGGCGGCGGGTTGCACAGGCTCGCTGCGCAGGCTGCCGGCTGCGGGCTCGGGCCCCTTGCGTGCTTCGACCTTCATGCCGGTCGCTCCAGCGTCACAGGCCCGTTCACAGGGTCAGCTCGAATTCCTTGCCCTGACGGGCGAGGATCAGCCGATCGTGTTCGATACGGTGCAGGAACCAGCCATCGGCCAGGGCTGCACCGGGATAGAGACGTTCGCCGCGTTCACCGACGACATAGGGCTGCGGGCCCAGCCAGACCGCCTGGAAATGCACCCGTGGCGGGACCAGCGGCGCCGGCTGGACATCGTTGCGCAGCACGGGCGTATTGCCCCAGGTTCGGTCATACCAGTTCTGTACCTCGATCCAGCGGGTGCGTTGGTCGCTGTCGACCAGGCCGCTGACTCGCAGCGTGTCGCCTTGAGTATCGATGGACAGGGGTTGCAGGCCAGCCTGATCCAGGCGATCACGCAAGGCAGCCAATGCTTCTGGCTGCGTTGCGGCGACGGCGCGCGGCGTGGAGGCACCCGGTGGAGCGCTGGCAGCGACAGCTGCCGGAGCAGCGTCGGGGCCAAGCCACCAAAGACAAGCTACGCCGATCGACAAACCCGCCACGGCGAGCATGGCCCAACGGGTAATTGCCGTTTGATGGGTCGTTTCGGCACCGGCCGGATGCGCCAGGCGCAGAGAAGTCTCGCCGATGCTCATATGCACCGGCAGCGTGCAGCGGTAGCCGTGGCCTTGACTCACCCGTACGGCCCCGACCATGACATCGCCACCGGTGGCCTCTATCGCGAGGAAGCGCCGGTGCACGTGGATTGTCAGGTGGGCTGGACGAATCTGGGGGTCGCGCAGGACGATGTCGCAGTCTTCGTGTGCGCCAATGCGACACAGGCCGCTTTCAAGCGCAACGACCGCACCGGCATGCAGGCCGCTCAGCACGTTGAGCTCGGGAAGAAGGGGACGGGCAACCAGTGGTAGAGCGCGGTGTGCAGCAGTCACAGGCATTCATCACTCGACGGCGACTAGAACGGGCGGATGGCGCAGGGCGCCACCCGCCAGCGAATCAGTTCTGCGGACGCTGCTTGGCGGCGTCTAGTTCGGACTTCTTCTCGGTGGTGATCTCAGTCACCTTGGCCGATTTCTCGATGGCCGAGTCGAAGGCGGCAGTCATTTTCTCGATGGCTGCGTCGGCGCTGCTGGTGCTTGCTGCTGGGGTAGTGGTGCTCATGGTGTCTCTCCTTGTTGAGGGGATGTAGGTCTGTTTCGCTGCTACTGCACAGATGCAGACTGCATGTCACCACAGCCACCGCGAGGTCAGTCCCGGTGGTTGCAGGGCTACCCTACAGGCAAGGCGGTTAAGGAATTGTGTCAGCGGCGAAATGCGCGGCGTTGGGTTGTAGCCGCAATACCTCGGTTGTCGGATAATGACGCGCAGCCTCGCCAGCACGGTCGAGGTCTCGCCACTGAGGATTGTGTGATGGTAAAAGCGCGCCCGCGTCCGGCGGTAAATGGAGTCGCTTCGGCCGATCGGGTGCTGACGGTGCTTTCCGCGTTCGCAATAGGCGATACCGCGCTGAGCCTGGTGGAGCTGGTCAATCGCACCGGGCTGATCAAGAGCACCATCATGCGGCTCATGGTGTCGCTGGAAGACCACGGCTACATCACCCGAATGGCCGACGGGCGCTACCAGCTCGCCAGCGAAGTGATGCGGCTGAACGCGGTGTATCAGGAGGCCCTGGACCTGGAGCGCCACGTGATGCCCAGGCTGCAGCTGCTGGCCGAACAGACTGGCGAGACAGCCTCGTTCTATGTGCGCCATGGCGCCTACCGCATGTGCCAATTCCGGGTGAACTCCGCGCATCGGCTGCGGCTCAACATGCAGCCCGGCGACATGCGTCCAATGGATGAAGCAGCCGGGGCCCAGGCGCTGCGTGTGCCGGTACAAACCGGTACTGCGCTGGAACAACCCTATTTTTCCAAGGGCGCCACCGATCCCCACGCATCATCCATTGCCCTGCCGGTGTATGGCGCGCAGCGCGAGCTGATGGGGGCGTTGGTCATTTCCGGGCCGGCCAGTCGGCTCACCGAAGAGGTCGCCCAGGGCCACTGGACGCTGCTCTTCGACACCGCCCGCGACCTCATGCGCAGCCTGGGCTTCAAGCCCGTGGACGACAAAGCTGCTGGCGGCGAATCGAACGCCGCCGACTGAGCTTCACATCCTGTGCCACTGACGCAGCTGCACGCCCAGGTGGTCAACGACCCAACAAATGACGGTTGACCACACAGCGCGGATCCAGCTCGGCACCGCTCCAGACGGCAAGAATCTGTTGCAGCGCCACCAGGCCCACACGGTCGCGAGCCTCGGCAGTATTGGCGCCCACGTGCGGGGTGGCAACCAGCGTCGGCAGATCCCATAGGGTGCTGTCCGCTGGCGGTGGCTCGGGGCTGAACGTATCCAGGCCGGCACCGGCAATCTGTCCTTCGCGCAGTGCCCTGACCAGCGCTTCAGTGTCCACCAGCTCGCCCCGCGCGGTGTTGATCAGAATGCTGCCCGGACGCATGCGCGCCAGTTGCGCAGTGCCGATCAGATGGTGATTGCTGTCGGTCAGCGGGCAGTGAAGGCTGACGACATCGCTATCGGCCAACAGCCGCTCCAGGTCTTCCTCACGCTCGACATGGGCGCGCATCGGCAGCTCGCACAGATAGGGGTCGTAGACCTTGACGCGCATCTGCAGCGGCGCCACCAGGTCCATGAGGATGCTGCCGATGGAGCCCAGGCCGACCAGACCCAGGGTCTTGCCGAATAATTCGATGCCATTGGCCGACGACTTGTCCCAATGACCTTGGCGCATGCGTGCGTCCAGCCATGCGGTCTGGCGTGCCACGCTGAACAGCAGGGCAAAGGCGTGCTCGGCCACCGACTGCGCGTTGGCGCCCACCGCGATGGTCACCGGAATGCCGAGGTCTGCGGCGGCCTGGATGTCGATGGTGTTGTAGCCCACCCCATGCTTGGCAATGATTTTCAGCGCATATGAGGCGTCGATCATTGCGCGGGTCAATTGACCTTGGCGAACGATGATCGCGTCAGGTTGCTCCGCCCGGATAACGGCGAGCAGTTCCTGCTCGGGCAGATAAGGCGTGGTGGGGATGACTCTCACGCCATGTGCGGCAGCGAGATGCATGGCTTCGGGAGCGAGCTGGGGACCTGTCAGCAGGACGGTGTGGGACATCGTGAGTACCTTGTTCTTATTGGAAGCTTGCGGGGAGGAGTCTGCCAATGCTCGGACATGACCCAGAAAAGAATCTAGCATAATGAAATGACGTTGCAATAAATGACTCTAGAAAATCTTCTGCTCACGATCTGTCGCGATAAAAGACGGTTGCATCGGTTTAAATGAAATGCAATTCTAAAAAAACGACATCGAATAACATCAAGTAGAGGTATGTCACATGAGCATCGGCTTTCAGGTCCTGCAGCGCCCGCGCAAGGTCGACCCGCAATGGGTCGAGCGCTATCGTGAACTCCCCGTCGCCAATGTGAGCGATTCCATGAACCGCATGACCGCCGCCGGCACGCGTCTACGGCCCATGCACCGGCAAGGCGTGCTGGCCGGACCGGCATTGACCGTCAAGGCGCGGCCTGGCGATAACCTCATGCTGCATTACGCGCTGGATATCGCCGAGCCGGGCGATGTGATCGTGGTCGACGCGGGCGGCGATCTGACCAATGCGCTGATCGGAGAAATGATGGTGGCCTACGCCGTCAAGCGGGGCGTGGCAGGAATCGTCATCAATGGTGCCATTCGTGACGCGGCCAACATCGGTGCGGGCGACTTTCCACTGTTCGCTGCAGGCGTTTCCCATCGTGGCCCCTACAAAGATGGCCCCGGCGAGGTCAACGTGCCGATCGCCATCGACGGCATGGTGGTCGAACCCGGTGATTTGATGATCGGCGATGAAGACGGTTTGCTGTGCGTGCCCTTCGACCATGTCGAACAGGTGCATGCACGTGCCGCTGCCAAGTACGCCGCCGAGCACAAGCAAATGGAGCAGATCGCCCAGGGCAGCAACGATCGTTCTTGGGTGATCGCTGCCCTCAAAACCAAGGGTTGCGCGCTGCTAGGCGAGGCTTGATTGAGCGTCTTCGCTAAAAAGCGAGCCGGCAGACCCGCTGACAGAAATGGCTTTTAAAATGCCGTTCTATTCTGCTAGATTCGATGCATTGTTCCTTGACACGAGAATCCTGCCGCCAAGCCCCAACCCGTTTGTTGCCTCCAATAAAAACAACAGAGGAACACATTGATGAAACGCCACAGCACCTGTTTGTCCGCAGCGTTCCTGGCCCTTGCCATGAGCTCGCTGAACGCCCACGCCGCCTGGCCGGAAGACCGTCCCATCGAATTTCTCGTCGCCTACGCGCCGGGTGGCAGTACCGACGTGATGGCGCGCACCATGCAGCCGTACCTGGAAAAACGTCTTGGGGCCAAAGTGGTCATCGTCAACCGCCCCGGTGCTGCGGGTGAAATCGCCTACACGGCATTGAGCAAGGCTCGGCCCGACGGCTACACCTTCGCGTTCATCAACACACCTGGCTTCCTCAGCACCCGAGTGCAGCGCAAGGTCGGCTATGCGGCCGACTCCATTCGTCCTGTAGCTCGCATCGTCGATGACCCCACCGTGCTGGCCGTGCCGAACGACTCACCCTATAAAACCCTCAACGATTTCATACAGGCTGCCAAGGCCGCTCCAGGCAAGTTGTCGGTGGGCACCTCGGGCGTGGGCACCGACGATCACTTGATGATGGTGCAACTGGACCAACTGGCGGGTATCGAGCTGACCCACGTTCCCTTCGGGGGCGCATCCGAGTCGAGCACTGCCTTGATGGGAGGTCACATCAGCGCGGCCGGACAGAACATCAGCGAACTGAGCGATGACAGCAAGTATCGGGTGTTGGCACAGTTCTCCGCCGAACGCATGCCCCAGGAACCGGACCTGCCTACGGCCAAAGAGCAAGGCGTCGACCTGGTGATGACCTCCGAGCGCGGCATTGCGGCACCGGCCAAGGTCCCGGTCGAGATCGCTGCACGCATGTCCGTGGCTGTGAAGGAGGTGCTCGAGGATCCGGCTTTTCTCAAGCAGGCCAAGGACCTGTCCTTGCCCATCGCCTACCTGTCCGGTGAGGACTGGGCTGCCCAGATGCCGGCGCAGACGGAGCGCTTCCAGCAGCTCTGGAGCGCGTCGCCATGGGTGAAATGAGCATGACCGCACGGGGCAGCCGCCCCGACGTGCTGGCGAGCGGGATCTTCATCGGTCTGGGTGGCCTGGTGCTGTGGTCGACCAGCGACCTGCCGGTCGGCAGCGCGGCGATGATGGGGCCCGGCTTCATGCCGCTGATGATTGGTTCGCTGATCATCGTCCTGGGTCTGGTCGTGGGCCTGGTCGGCATGTTCAAGCAGGTGGAGGCCATCGATCGGGTCAAGCTGCGCCCGCTGCTGATCCTGCTGGCAGCGGTAGGGGGATTCGCCCTGGCCGCCGAGCTGGCCGGGTTCATCATCGCCGCAGCAGGACTGATCATCTTCGGCAGCATGGCCGACAAGGAGTGGCGTGTTCGTGAAGTGCTCATCTCCAGTACGGTATTGACCCTGTTCGGGCTGCTCGTATTCATCTATGGACTCGATGTCCAAATGCCGGTGGGACCCTTCTGATGGACATGTTCGACGCACTGTACCTGGGTTTTTCCGAAGCAATGAGCCCGACCAATCTGGCGTTCTGTCTGATCGGTGCACTGCTCGGAACCTTGATCGGCGTATTGCCAGGCATCGGTCCGACCGCAACCGTGGCGATCCTGCTGCCGATCACTTATTTCCTGCCGCCACTCGCCGCGCTGATCATGCTGGCGGGTATCTTCTATGGCGCTCAATATGGAGGATCGACCACAGCCATTCTGGTCAACCTGCCGGGCGAGGCCTCGGCGGTCGTCACGGCGCTCGATGGCCACGCCATGGCCAAGCAGGGCAGGGCGGGTGCGGCCTTGGCGACCGCGGCGCTGGCCTCTTTCTTCGCCGGTACCGTGGCGACCGTGGCCCTGGCCGTGGCAGGTCCGCTGCTGTCCAAGTTCGCGCTCTCCTTCGGCCCCGCTGAATACGTGGCCTTGACCGTGTTCGGGTTGCTGGCGGCGACCATCCTGGCCAGTGGCTCGGTGATCAAGGCGGTCGGCATGGTCTGCATCGGCTTGCTCCTGGGGATGGTCGGCATCGACGTGAGCAGCGGTTCCACGCGGCTGACGTTCGGCAGCACCGACCTGTACGACGGTATCGATTTCGTGGTCATCGCGGTGGGTCTGTTCGGCATTGCCGAGATCGCGGTCAACCTGGAGTCCGGCGAAGCCAAGACGTCGCTGGCCGGCAAGATCACCCGCCTGTGGCCCACGCGCGAAGACTTCCGCAAGGCGTGGCCGGCTACCCTGCGAGGTACGGCCCTGGGTACGTTTCTAGGTGTATTGCCAGGCGGCGGCGCAACGCTCAGTGCCTTCAGCGCCTACTCGCTGGAAAAGAAGATGTCGAAGACCCCGGAGAAGTTTGGCACCGGTCTGGTCGAAGGGGTCGCCGCACCGGAAGCCGCCAACAATGCCGGCGCGCAGTCCTCGTTCATTCCATTGCTCACCTTGGGCATTCCTTCCAACTCGATCATGGCGATGATGCTCGGGGCCATGATGATCCATGGCATTACCCCCGGTCCTTCGGTGATCACCAACCAACCGGCGCTGTTCTGGGGGCTGATAGCCAGCATGTGGATCGGCAACGTCATGCTGCTGGTCATCAACCTGCCGTTGATCGGCCTCTGGGTGCGCCTGCTGCGGGTGCCATACCGCCTGTTGTTCCCGGCTATCCTGCTGTTCTGCTGCGTTGGCGTGTACAGCGTGAACAACCGCGGTTTCGATGTGGCACTGGTGATCATCTTCGGCCTGCTGGGCTATCTGTTCCGCAAGGCCAAATGCGAGCCTGGCCCGCTGTTGCTCGGCTTCGTACTGGGCCCGCTGCTGGAAACCAATCTGCGCCGCGCACTGTTGATCTCCCAAGGCGATCCCGCCGTGCTCATCGAGCGGCCCATCAGTGCGGTGTTGTTCGCCGCGTCGGCCATTCTGTTGGTGATGATGGTGCTGCCGGCGTTTCGCAAGAAGCGTGAAGAAGCTTTCCAGGACGAAGAAGTGTAAAGGCGTACCGAGCGTGGTTCGGACACGTTCAGCCGTGCAGATAGCGGTGGATGTGTTCGACGACGCAGGCTTCCACAGCGCCTTCACCGGCACCCTGGGCAAACACCGCACAACTGGCCGAAACGTCGCCTGCGCAACCTCGGTACACCGCCACGACGCTGCCGGGGCCGCATCCGGTATGCCCCGTCAACACCTGCCCATCGGCCACGGGCCCGCGCATCAGGCCCAGCGCATAGCCCGGCGCCGACCAGGGGCGGCCGGCAATCGGGCCGCCCAGTGTGCGCGTCTCCTGCATCGCCACCAGCAGGTCGGCCGGCAGCAGGGTGTCAGCCAGCAGCCGGTCCAGGAGCAGGGCAGCTTGCGACAGTGGGCCGATCAGCAATCCGTGATAGACCCAGCCCGGGTCATAGTTCGAAGCCCCCGTGCAGGCGTGTTGCAGATCGGCTCGATCGGTCGCGAAACGCACATCGTCGAGACCCAATGGCAGCAGCACACGGGTGCGAACCGCCTCGGCCAGGGTCAGGTTGCTGGTGTGTTCGATCAACCTTGCCACCATCAGGTAGCCCACATTCGAGTAATGCCAGCCTGCACCAGGCTTGTACCGAAGCCGGTCGGCCTGCAACCGCTCGAGCATTTCCTGCGCCGACCAGGGCAGTTCATGGTTGGCGACAGCGGTGTGGTAGTCGGCCAACTCGGCATAATCCGCCAAGCCCGCCTCGTGCCGCAGCAGTTGGCGAAGGGTGTAGTCGTTGCCTGCCAACGGATCGTCCAGGCTCAGTTGCCCATCGCGCACCAGCGTCAATGCGGTGGCGGCAAGGACCGTTTTGGTGAAGCTCCACCAGGGCAGCGTTGGCTCGCAGGGTTGTGGATACAGTACAAGTTGGCCGTTGACGACCACGGACATCAGCATGCTGGCCTCGCGAGTGAGCGATGGGACGGATGAGGAGCGTGCGACTGGCGCCTTTCCCCCAGGCGTCCTATGGTAGACCAGACTTGCACACAATGACTTCCCCACCTTACTGGAGGCTTCCATGCAAACCACGGGCAACACGATCCTGATCACCGGTGGCGGTAGCGGCATCGGTCGCGCTCTGGCCGAAGCCTTTCTGGCCCGAGGCAACGAAGTGATCATCGCGGGGCGCCGAGAGTCACTGCTCGAACAAGTGGCTCAGGCCAATCCCGGCTTGCACTACACCGTACTCGACACCAGCGATGCGCAGGACCGGCAGCGAGTCGTCGAACAGCTGATCGAACGTCACCCGGACCTCAACACGGTCATTCACTCGGCCGGCATCATGCGCGGCGAGTCCTTGCGGGCAGGCTCCACCGAACTTGAAGCCACGGTCGCTACCAACCTGCTGGGGCCCATCCATCTGGATGGCCTGCTGCTGCCGCACTTTCTCACTCGACCCCACGCGGCCATCGTGACGGTCTCCTCCGGATTGGCGTTCGTCCCGCTGGCCCTGAACCCCAGCTACTGCGCGACCAAGGCGGCGGTCCACTCCTACAGCCAGTCACTGCGCTACCAGCTCAAGGACACCGCCGTGAAGGTCCACGAACTGGTGCCGCCGTACGTCCAGACCGAACTGATGGGCCAGCGCCAAGCCAACGACCCCCACGCGATGCCGCTCGCGGAGTTCATCGACGAAGTCATGGCGATTTTCGAACGCTCGCCGGATGCCGAGGAGATTCTCGTCGAGCGGGTCAAGCCGTTGCGTTTCGCCGAAGCCAATGGCGGCTATGGACAGTTCTTCACGAACTTCAACGACCAGATGGCTGCGGCGCGGGCGGGGGAGTAGGGCCAAAGAGGGTTGTACCGATCTTTCGGATTCATCTTTCCGGCGCGGATGTTAGGAGAACGGTTTGCTGGATTGGCTTGCATCACATTCGGTACTGGCCGATAATCGCTTCCAACAACTAATCCTCGTGACTGGCGTGGTTTGGCCATCTGGTTGGAGGAGGAAAAAGCCGGCGCGAGCCGGTTTTTTCGTTTCTGGAGTATGGCAAATGCAGCTACCGCCTCAGTCGGAGCCTCTGCGCACTCGCATTTACATCGATGGATACAACTTTTACTACGGATGTCTACGTGGCACTCCCTACAAGTGGCTGGATCTGCTGCCCCTTTTCGAAAGACATATCCTCCCATCGGCACTGGTAAAGGATGAAGAAGGTCGGATCAGACAATCAATCCTGCTTGCGTCCCCTTCGATAAAGTTCTTTACCGCGAAAATCGTCGAGTCCGTTGCTCGCGCGGCCGATTCCGTTTCGTCGCAAGCGCGTTATCACACTGCGTTGAGAAAGCTATATGAAACGCGTATCGAGTTGGTCGAAGGTTACTACGCGGTCAACAAGATGAAAGTGAAGGTCGTCGATCCTGATTGCCCGAACCGTGCTCCACGCGAGTGCCGGGAGGTACAGGCCTGGAAAGTCGAAGAAAAGCAAAGTGACGTGAACCTCGCTCTGCAAGCCTATCACGACGCCATTACCGGCCAGATTGACCACGCCGTCATCGTCACCAACGACACCGATATCGCTCCAGCGCTGCAAATGATCAGAGCCCATACCACCGTGCTGATCGGTGTAGTCGTACCAACCATCGACCAGCGCCGTCCTCCCAACACCGACCTGGTGAAGCTTGCCCATTGGAGACGGGAGCATATCAATCCTCATGAGCTGGCAACTTGCCAATTGCCCCGTGTCATTCCGGGGAGAAAGGCGACCATAAAGCCTGAATCCTGGTATGCCCAACCTGAGTTGCTCAAAGCGATTCTGGAGTTGGCTGCCCCTGTACGTGGAAGCAAGGCAGCCGTATTCAAATGGATGGATCAAGTGAATCCCTATCTGGGCGATCAACGCCCGATCGATATGATCGACTCTCACTCGGGTGCGAATCAGGTACTTGAATACATTCGAAACTATCTTTCGCAAACTACATCCAGACCTGATGACATACATACCTCTTAGGCATGACGTAGGACTCTTCCGAACTTCTCGCATTATATTTTCCATCGTCATCCGCCATAACGCCGATACAAAGCCCGCTTGACGCCTCGTGCCCATTAAACCCCAGGCAGCTTCGCTATCACCTTGATCTCGAAATCGAAGCCATATAACCACGTAACGCCCACGCAGGTGATGTTCGGGAAAGGCGCCTGTCCCCAGTATTCAGGCACCACTTCCCAGATGGTTTCGAACCGCGATTGCGGGTCGACGATGAACACCGTGACGTCCACCACGTCGTCGAAGGTGCACTGCGCCGCGTGCAGCACGGCGTTGAGGTTCTGGAACGCCAGGCGCACCTGGTCTCGCAGGTCCGGCTCGGGCGAGCCGTCTTCGCGGCTGCCGACCTGGCCGGACACGAACAGCAGGCCATTGCTGCGAACAGCGGGTGAATAGCGGTTGCGTTCATAAAGGGCCTGGCGGCCGGTTGGAAAAACGACGTCACGCTGAGTCATGGGATTGCCTCCGTAAGCGGGCCGGGCGACCCGTTATCTATCGAAGGAAAACAGTAGAGGCTTGCCCTGGCGGGATAAACGAGCAAGTCTGACCAGGACTGTTTGCGTTTTCCAAACAATGGCTCCTGAAAACGAGGTACCGATGGACCGTTTCGATGCCATGCAGGCGTTTGCGCGGGTGGTGGAGACGGGCAGTTTCACCCAGGCGGCGCACACCCTGCACATGAGCAAGACCACGGTGACCCAGCTGGTGCAGCAGCTCGAAGCGCGTCTGCGGGTGAAGCTGCTCAACCGCACCACGCGCCGGGTCAACGTCACCGCCGACGGCGCCGCCTACTACGACAGGGTGGTGCGCCTGCTGGCCGATCTGGACGACGCCGAGACCGGTCTATCCAGTGCCGCCACCGTTCCGCGCGGCAGGCTGCGGGTCGACGTGCCCAGTCCTTTCGCCAGCCATGTGCTGATGCCAGCCTTTCCCGAATTTCATCGCCGCTACCCGGATATCCAGATCGACATGGGCGTCAGCGACCGCATGGTCGACATCATCGGCGAGAACGTGGACTGTGTCGTGCGCGGCGGTGAATTGACCGATCAGTCGCTGATGGCGCGCCGCCTGGGCGACCTGCGATTGGGCGTCTATGCATCGCCCGGCTATTTGCGCCGACTCGGCACGCCCCAGCATCCCGGCGATCTGGAAGCGTCCGATCACCGAGTGATCGGCTTTCTCTGGGCACGCACGGGCAGGGCCCTTGCTTACACCCTGCAGCGCGACGGCGAGCGCGTGACCGTACGCGGCCAAGCGGTGCTTTCGGTCGACGACGGCAACGCCTATCTGGCCGCAGGGCTGGCTGGCATGGGGGTGCTTTGGCTACCGGAGTACATGGCCAGCGCACCCGTAGCGCGCGGCGAGCTCGTTGCGCTGTTTCAGGACTGGCAACTGGAGTCCATGCCGATGTACATCGCCTATCCGCCCAATCGACATATCAGCTTGAAACTGCGGGTGTTCATCGAGTGGGTGGTGGAACTGTTGCCGTTCGAAGGAGCGGCGAGCGGGTAATACAATGCCTGTGCGGTCAGCCGATGATGATGGTGCCGGCAGCGATAATCGTACAGGCCAGCACTTTGCGCACGGTGAGGCTTTCGCCCAGGAAGAACCAGCCGATCAAGGCTGCGAACAGCACGCTGGTCTCGCGCAGCGCCGAGACCATACCCATGGGTGCATCGGTCATGGCCTGGATGACGATGCCATAGGCTAGCAGGGACACCAGGCCGCCGGCAGCCGCCGTTGCCATTCCGGGACGATAAGCAAACAGGCTGCGCGCTCCGCGCCGACCGATATACACCATCGGCATCAGCACCCCCCACAGCACACACATCCACACGGTATAGGCCATGGGGGCGCCGGACAGGCGCGCACCGATGCCATCGGTGACGCTGTAGGCTGCGATGAACACACCGGTGCCCAGGGCGTAGGGCAGGCTGGGCACGGCCAGTTTGCCCTTGCTGAAGGCCAGCAGGATGATGCCGCCCGAGACCAGGCAGATGCCGGCCAAGGCACTGGCCTGGATGTGCTCGCCGGCGAATATCGCTGCACCCAGCGCGATCAGGATCGGCGACGAGCCGCGGGCAACCGGATAGGTCTGCCCGAGGTCGCCCATCCGGTAGCTGCGCACCAGAAACAGGTTGTAGCCCACGTGCAGCACGCCCGACAACACGGCATACGGCCAGCTCGCCATGGCTGGAGCCACCATGAACAGTGCCAGGACGATGCAAGTGCCAGCCACGGCCAGGCACATGACGGTCATCGACCAGAGCCGATCCGCGCCACCGCGCAGCAGTGCGTTCCAACCGGCATGGAGCAGGGCGGCGAATAACACGAGGGAGATGGTGGAAATAGGCATTGCGGCATTCTAGGCCAGCAAGCAGGAGACAGGACAGTGAAGTCTGCTCGTCGTCGATATCGGATCATCAACGCAGCAGGCCCGCGCAGTTCAGCCGAACTGCGCGGGCCTGCCCTTGCGATCAGAGCGATCGCAGGGGGGCGTCAGACAGTGACGTGCAGACGAACGTCGACGTTGCCGCGGGTGGCATTGGAGTACGGGCAGACCTGGTGGGCCGCTTCGACCAGCGCTTCGGCGTCGGCCTGTTCCAGACCTGGCAGGTGGATGTGCAGATCGATGTCCAGACCGAAACCGCCGGGGATCTGGCCGATGCCCACGTTGGCCGTGATCGAGGTGTCGGCCGGCACGCTGCGCTTGCTCTGGCCGGCGACGAATTTCAAGGCGCCGATGAAGCAGGCCGAGTAGCCCGCCGCGAACAGCTGCTCCGGGTTGGTCGCTGCACCGCCGGCACCGCCCAGTTCTTTCGGTGTTGCCAGAGCCACGTCGAGAATCTTGTCACTGGAGACAGCACGGCCATCACGGCCACCGGTGGCAGTTGCGGTTGCGGTATAGAGAACGTTCATGGATTTATCTCTTCAGGACTGGATGGGGGTACCGCCAGCGCGCATATGCACGATAAACAGTGATGATTAATCTATCGTGCAAATATTTAGCACGCAAGACATTCCTGTGTTGATTTCGGCAGGGTGCCCGATCTGGCCCTGTTGCTCTTGACCCGCAGGGCCACATTTGGCGGTTAGGTTAGCGTCAGCGCCTGAAGCAACGGTTGGTACACCCTGATCATCTGGGCAGCGGTCCCATGGGCTCCAACTCCCGGATCAGATCGATCAGCAGCCTGAGCCCAACGGGCACCTGTCGAAAGCTCGAGTAGTAGATGTGGAAGCCAGGATCGGTGTGGGCCCAGTCCTTCAGGACCTCCTGCACGGTGCCGTCCTCGATGTACCTGGCGATGACACGTTCAGGTACGTACATCAGACCGGCTCCTCGGGTGACCAATGCAACGCCGACGCGGGTTTCATCGATGGTGATCGCGCCGGGTACCTGCACCTCGAGTTTCTGGCCGTCCTTGACGAACTCCCAGTCATACAACCGCGCGTTGCCGAGGCGGATCTTCAGGCACCGATGGGCTTTCAACTGCTCGGGATGAGTGGGCACACCGAAACGCTCGAGATAGCAGGGTGTTCCCACCACGCTCCAGCGCACATCCGGGGACAATCGCTGAGCGATCATGTCACTGGGCACCGTGCCGCCGAAACGAATGCCTGCGTCGTGGCCCTCGCCAATCACATCGATCATCCGGTTGGTGACGGTCAGGTCCACTTCGATGTCGGGATAGCGCTCCACGAACACTGGCAGGACAGGGCCGAGCAGTAATTTCGCGCCATCGCTGAGGACGTTCAAACGAATGCGACCTGCCGGCTCGTCGCGCAACCGGTTGAGGGTCTCCAAGGCGTTGCTGATGTCGGTCAGTGGATGGCTGACCAGCCCCTGCAGCTCTTCGCCGGCAGCGGTAAGGGTCACGCTGCGGGTGGTGCGATTGAGCAGGCGAACGCCCAGGCGCGCCTCCAGGCCTTTCATGGCATGGCTGAGCGCCGAAGCGCTGATGCCGACTTCGACGCTCGCACGGCTGAAGCTCTGGTGCTTGGCAATGGCCAGGAAATAGATGATGTCAGCCAGGTTGGCACGACTCAGTTGCATGGATCACCCGCCAGCGGAGCGCTTGAAAGGGCAATCATACAGAAGCGGGTAACTGATCGATGAGCTTGTCCAGCGTGATCGGATAATCCCGAACCCGTACCCCAGTGGCATTGTAGATGGCATTGGCGATGGCGGCGGCCGCACCGGAGATGCCCAACTCACCCACGCCCTTGGCTTTCAACGGCGTTGCGCAAGGGTCGACCTCATCAAGAAAGATGACCTCCTGATGGGGAATGTCGGCGTGCACGGGGACCTCGTAACCCGCCAGGTCGTGATTCACGAAGAAACCCAGGCGATGGTCCACCACCATGTCCTCCATCAACGCCGCGCCGGCGCCCATGGTCATGCCGCCAATGATCTGGCTTCGTGCCGTTTTCGGATTCAAGATACGGCCGGCGGCGCACACCGCCAATTGGCGACGGATGCGAATCTCGCCGGTGGCTGCATTCACCCCGACCTCGACGAAGTGCGCACCGAACGTCTGCTGGGAGAAGCGTTTGGCCAGATCGCCATATTCCATCAGATCCTCTGCCTCGATATCGCCGTGCGCCGCAGCGCTGGCCAGCATAAAGCTGGCGCCGGCGTCGCGCACCTGGCCGTCGACGAACTCGGTCGTCACCGGGTCCAGGCCGAGTTTCTGCGCAACGGCTTCGCGCAGCTTCACACAGGCGGCATAGACACCTGCGGTGGAGGAGGCCGCCCCCCATTGGCCACCCGACCCGGCGGACTCGGGGAATCGCGAATCACCGAGAAGGACCTCGACCTGATCGATATCCAGCCCCAACATTTCGGCAGCGGTCTGGGCAATGATGGTGTACGTGCCGGTGCCAATGTCCGTCATGTCGGTTTCCACGGTGACTCGGCCTCGCCGGTCGAGTCGTACGCGAGCGGCGGATTTGCTCGTCGGCGCGCCCCGGATGGCTGAAGCCACCCCCATGCCGATGAACCAGCCATCGTTCAGGACCTGAGCGGGCGCCGACAGCCGCTTGCTCCATCCGAAACGCTCGGCGCCGAGGGTCAGGCACTCGATCAACTGACGCTTGGAAAAGGGTCGGGTGGGTTGTTCGGGATCGACCTGCGTATCGTTCATGACCCGAAACCGCACGGGGTCCATGTTCAGCTTGGCGGCCATTTCATCCATGGCGATTTCCAGCGCCATCATGCCCGGCGCCTCACCGGGCGCGCGCATGGCGTTGCCCTCGGCCAGATCCAGCACGGCCAGTTTCAGGCGCGTCAGACGATTCGCGCCTGCGTACAGCGAGCGGGTCGCCGCCGTCGCCGGTTCGGTACGGCCTCCACGCAGATTGCCCGACCAGCTCTCGTGGCCTATGGCAGTGATGCTGCCATTGCTGTCCGTACCGATGCGTATACGCTGCAGGGTGGCCGGGCGGTGGGTCAGATTGTTGAACATCAGCGGCCGGGGCAGGGCGACCTTGACCGGGCGTCGGGCCTCTCGGGCCGCGAGCGACGCCAGCACCGCGTCGCACAGGATCGTCCCCTTGCCGCCGAAACCGCCGCCGATATAGGGCGAGATCAGATGGACCTGCTCCTTGGCGATGCCGAGCGTCTTGGCCAAGTCGCGAACGCCCCAGTTCAATTGCTGGATCGACGTCCAGAGGGTCAGCTGATCGCCTTGCCATTGAGCGATGGTGGCATGGGGTTCCATCATGGCGTGAGCCTGATCCGGGGTGCTGTAGGTTTCGTCGAGTTGCACCGCTGCACGTTGGAACGCGCCGTCGAAATCGCCGACGTCGGTCTGCGCGGGGGGACCGAAGGCGGCGGGCGGCGGCGTTTGCGCCGCGTCTTTCTGTGCTTTCAGGTCGAACTGTCCAGGCTCTCGAACATAATAGATGCGCAGCAGTGCAGACGCCGCGCGAGCCTGCTCGAAGGTTTCGGCCACCACGATGGCCACGGCCTGGTGATAGTGATCCACCTGGGGGCCGCCCAGCGCCCGGCTGACATAGAACTCGCCCTTGTCCAGCTTGCCGGCATTTGCATGGGTGACGATAGCGATCACGCCCGATGCCTGCCTGGCTTGCTCCGAGTCGATCGACGAAATGCGCCCCTTGCTGATCGCCGCCCCGACCACGTAACCATAGGCAGGGTTGCTGACTGCCGCATTCTGCTCATAGGCGTAGGTGGCGGTGCCAGTGGTCTTGAGCTTGCCATCGATGCGGTCTTTGGGGTGGCCGATGACATTGAGCTGATCGATCGGATTGGTCGTCGCGGGCGTATCGAATTTCATGGGCTATCTTCCTGTTCGGTTCGCCGGTCGGCCAGCGCGATAGGCAATGGGCGGCGTTACGACGACGCTTGAGCCAGTGCCAGACCCAGCGTGCGCTCGGCGAGTTTCAGCTTGAACGCGTTTTGCGCCGTGGGGCGGGCGTCGCCGAGCAGGCGGGCGCTCACTGCGGCCGCCCCTTGAGGCAGCAAAGCGTCTGCGGCGACGTCGTGCCACGGCTTGTAGGCGACACCTCCGAGCGCGATCCGTCCCGTTCGATCCGGCTGCACCACTGCCGCCACCGAGATCAGGGCAAAGGCGTACGAGGCGCGGTCACGGACCTTGTAGTAGATGTGCCTGCCGCCTGCCGGTTTGGGCAGGATGACCGCCGTGATCAATTCGCCCGGGGTCAAGGTGTACTCCAGGTGAGGCGTATCGCCGGGCGCCTTGTAGAGCTGCGCGAGTGGAAACGTGCGGGTCTGGCCGCTGGCGTTCAGGGTTTCGACCGCGGCATCCAGTGCCTGCATGGCCACCGCCATGTCGCTCGGATGGCTGGCAATGCAGGCATCGCTGACACCGATCACGGCTTGCTGACGACTCATGCCGCCCAGCGCTGAGCAACCGGTACCGGGACGGCGTTTGTTGCAGGGTTGGTTGGTGTCGTAGAAGTAGGAGCAGCGGGTTCGCTGCAGCAGATTGCCCGCCGTGGTCGCCTTGTTCCGCAGTTGCCCGGATGCGCCCGACAACAGGGCCCTGGACAGCACGGCATAGTCGCGCCTGACTTCGGGCGCGGCAGCCAGGTCGGTGTTGCGCACCAGCGCGCCGATGCGCAAACCACCCTCGCGCGTGGCCTCGAGGGTATCGAAGCCCAGACCGTTGACGTCGAGCAGGTGCTGTGGGGTTTCGATCTCCAGCTTCATCAAATCCAGCAGATTGGTGCCCCCGGCAATGAACCGCGCTGCGGGGTTGGCCGCTGCTGCCGTGGCGGCTTGCTCGGGCGACGTCGCACGTTCGTAGGTGAATGACCTCATGCGGTTTCCCCCGTGGCAACCTCGGTAATGGCATCGATGATGTTGGAGTAGGCGCCGCAGCGGCAGATGTTGCCGCTCATGCGTTCACGCAGTTCGGCTGGGGTCTGCACGACCGGCGCGATCAGGTCCTGGGTTACGTGACTGGGAATGCCGGCCTTCAATTCGGCCAGCACCGCCACCGCCGAGCAGATCTGTCCAGGCGTGCAATAGCCGCATTGATAGCCGTCATGCTTGATGAAGGCGGCCTGCATCGGGTGCAGACGCTCCGGCGTGCACAGGCCTTCGATGGTGGTGATGCTGTCGCCTTCATGCATGACTGCAAGGCTCAGGCATGCGTTGATCCGGCGTCCCTCCACCAACACGGTGCAGGCGCCGCATTGGCCATGGTCGCAACCTTTTTTGGTCCCGGTGAGTTTCAAGCGCTCGCGCAACACATCCAGCAACGTGGTTCGGTTGTCCACCTCAAGGGTCTGCCGGCGACCGTTCAACGTGAAGGTCACAGAAGAGCTCGCCGGTGCCTGCGCGGCTGTCTTGCCGGGCTCGACGGCGTTCACGGGCGCTGCCGACAGGGCCATCGACACGGCCGAGCCTGCCGTTCCCACCAATACCTGACGGCGAGACAGCCTGAAGCCGTCTTTGGGATGCAGATGATCCAAGTCTCTCTCTCCTTCAGCAATGCCCGTCGGCACGAACAACAATGACCCACGCAAAGGACACGTCGGATTGAGGCAGGTGAATCCAGCAGGTGCTGAAGCAGATCCCCTACACCCTTTAAGGTTAAGGCATCACGTCAGTGGCGATAACGTCGATGGGCGGGATGAAGTAGTGAATGAAGCTCAGTAATGGCGTGAAGGGCAAATCATGGGGCCGGCGTTCGTCGCAACGCTATCAAGGGCCGATTCGAACAGCGATCAGGCATCGTGACCTGTGCTCAGGCTGTCCCACAGCCCCATCGTCTGATCGACCGCCGCGTCCAGGGTGGCCGCCGTCACACCGTCGCGAGCCAGCGTCGACAGACCCAGCAGAAAACTGTCGAACGCGGTGGCAAGCACTTCAGGGATCACGGTTTTCGGGAGTTCACCGCTGCTAATTCCTCGCTCGACGCAGGCGCGTAGGCCGGCGCGGTTGGCATTTCTTGCGTTCACCAACGGCTTGGAGATGATTTTGCTCTCGGCCGAACATGCGCTCATCAGCCCCAGCGCGACCAGGCACCCGGTTGGGTGACCGGCCTCGGACTGCATGCTGGCCGAGCGGCGCAGGGTCAGTTCGATGGCCGTCCTGGGGGGCAGGGTGGTGTCGAACAGGCTTTCA
Organism: Pseudomonas rhizosphaerae; assembly: GCF_000761155.1. NCBI lineage: Bacteria > Pseudomonadati > Pseudomonadota > Gammaproteobacteria > Pseudomonadales > Pseudomonadaceae > Pseudomonas > Pseudomonas rhizosphaerae. The sequence continues at coordinate 1,757,923 of NZ_CP009533.1, forward strand.
GTGACGCGGCCGTGGGTACCGAGATAGCGCTCCACCACCTCATCGAACAGCGCCTGCTTGGAGCCGAAGGCAGAGTAGAAACTGGGCGCGGTGATACCCCCGCCAATGCTGGCTTTGAGCTGGCTGAGCGAGGTGGCGTCGTAGCCATGCTCCCAGAACAGGTGCATCGCCTGAGTAATTGCCTCGTCGCGGTCGAACGTGCGAGGGCGCCCCATCTGAGCCATGTCGGATCTCCTTCGTTGGTACATAGATACTAAACGATACATAAGTGGTTGACCACGGCGAGCGGCTTGTTTAGATTTGTATCGATCGATATATAAATCCCTAGGAGCACACCGGATGACCACGGATGAAACACAACGCGACACACTCCCGCTCGGCGCTTTATTGGCCCTGGCGATGACCGGTTTCATCTGCATCGTGACCGAGACGCTGCCCGCTGGCCTGCTCCCGCAGATCGGCAGCGGCCTGGGTATCTCGCCGTCGCTGGCTGGCCAGATGGTGACCGTCTACGCCCTAGGGTCGTTGCTGGCGGCCATCCCGTTGACCATCGCGACCCAGAGCTGGCGGCGCAGAACCGTCCTGCTGCTGACGATCGCGGGGTTTCTGCTGTTCAATTCCATCACTGCCTGGTCGTCCCATTACGTACTGACCTTGGTCGCCAGGTTCTTTGCGGGTGTGTCGGCAGGTCTGGCCTGGAGCTTGATTGCCGGGTATGCGCGACGCATGGTCGTGCCGCAATTGCAGGGCCGGGCGCTGGCCGTGGCGATGATCGGCACGCCGATTGCCCTGTCGCTGGGCGTGCCCCTGGGTACCTGGCTGGGCGGCTTCATGGGCTGGCGCATGGCGTTTGCGTTGATGTCCGTCTTGACGCTGGTGCTGATCGGCTGGGTGCTGGTCAAGGTGCCGGACTATCCGGGGCAGTCTTCGACCCAGCGGCTGGCGTTGCACGAGGTCTTTTTCACCCCAGGGGTGCGACCGGTGCTGGGTGTGGTGTTCACCTGGATGCTGGCACACAACATCCTCTATACCTACATCGCACCTTTCGTAGCGAAGGCGGGGTTGGCCAACGATGTCGATCTGGTCCTGCTGGCCTTCGGCATCGCCGCGCTGGCGGGCATCTGGGTGACGGGGCGTCTGGTCGACCGTCATCTGCGCACAGCGGTCCTCTTCAGTCTGGCCAGCTTTGCCGCCGTTGCGGTATTCCTCGGCCTGTTCATGACCTCGGCGACCGCCATTTATCTGGGCGTGGCGATCTGGGGGCTGACCTTTGGCGGCGCCGCCACTCTGTTGCAGACGGCACTGGCCGACTCCGCAGGCAGGGGCGCAGACGTTGCGCTGTCGATGAATGTGGTGGTGTGGAACAGTGCGATTGCAGGCGGTGGGTTGCTAGGTGGTTTCTTGCTCGGCCACTGGGGGGTGGGCTGGTTTCCCTGGGTATTACTAGCGGTGGTTTTGATCAGCCTGGGAATCGCCTCACGGGCGAGGGTGCATGGTTTTACCAAGGGCGGCCGGATCTCGGGCGAGGTCGTTATCGGTCACTGATGCTCAAGGCGCCTGCCAGTCAGGAGCCTTGTGGAATAGTGATGTCCACCGCTAGGTCTGTAAGCAGCCCGGACATTGCCGCCTGGATTCGTTCTTCGTTGCGCCTGTAGTAGGTCCATTTGCCCACCTTGCTGGCCTCGACGAAACCCTGATCAAGCAAGGCTTTGAGGCAGATGGAGGTGGCCGGCTGCGACAGCCCGGCCTTGTCCTGAATAAGGCTGGCGCAGACGCCGTGCACACTGAAATCGTACAGCTGGCTGTAGCCTGCGAACGACCGATGAGGATCCTTGAGCCAGGTCAGGACGGCTCGCCGGGTAGGGCTTGATAGAACCTTCAGTGCTTCGTTCAACGCCGTCATGTGGATGCCTGACCCTGTGATGGCCGAGAGTGAACCCGCCCGAAAGCGTCTATTTTAAGGGGTCATGAACGGATAGTCGATGTAACCCCGTTCTCCACCGCCGTAGAGCGTTGCGTGGTCGACCGGATTGAGGGGTGCGCCGTGCGCGAAGCGCTTGGGCAAATCCGGGTTGGCGATGAACGTGCGGCCGAATCCGAACAGATCGCCATGACCGTCAGCGAGCACCCGTTCGGCTTTTTCCCGGGTGTAGCAGCCGGAATACATGATCGGATTGTCGAAGGTTTCGCGCAGTGCCTGGCGGAAGCTCACAGGCAACTCCGGAGCATTGTCCCAGTCGGCTTCGGCAATGGACAGGTAACCAATGCCCAATCCATTCAACATCGCCGCCGCCTGAACGTAGGTGGCATGAGGGTCGCTTTCCACCAGGCCCAGGTAGACACGCGCCTCCTCGGTAGTCTCGAACAGCGGTGCGAAACGCACGCCGACACGCTCGCGGCCGAACACCGAGATCACCGCTTCGGTCACTTCACGCAGAAAGCGCAGGCGGTTTTCGAGGGAGCCGCCGTATTCGTCGGTGCGCTGGTTGGTATGTTCGGACAGGAACTGATTGAGCAGATAGCCATTGGCCGAATGCAGTTCGACGCCGTCGAAGCCTGCTTGCTTCGCGTTCACGGCGGCCACGCGGTACAACTCCACCAGCGCTTTGACCTCTGCCGTGGACAGTGCGCGAGGCAGGCTGGGATCTGCCAGCTCGCCCGTTTCAGGGCCGGTCTCGATGAACACTTTCACTGCCGTTGCTGCAATGGCCGACGGGGCTACAGGTGGCTGGTTGTCAGGCTGCAGGCTGTTATGGGACACCCGCCCGACGTGCCAGAGCTGGCAGAAGATCACGCCGCCTTCCTCGTGTACGGCGCGAGTGACCTGCTGCCAGCCAGCGATCTGCTCCTGGCTGTAGATACCCGGCGTCCAGGCGTAACCCTGGCCGCGCGGCTCGATCTGCGTGCCTTCGGTGATCATGAACCCCGCACCGGCACGTTGTCGGTAGTAGGTGCTCATCAAGGCATTGGGGACGTCGCCCGGCTGGCTGCTCCGCGACCGCGTCAGAGGGGAGAGGGCAATGCGGTTCTTGAGGGTCAGGCCACCGAGTGTGAGGGGGGTGAACAAGCTGGCGTCGGTCATGGTGATTCCGTAGGGCTACTGAAAGTGGCCACACATTAACACATTCGAATGTGTTTATGTGAATCAGCCCATCCAGCCAACGGCCGTCTTCGGAATCACCTCCGACTCATCCAGCTTGGATGCGAACATGCTGACCGCTTCCACGGCATCGCTGGTTCCCGTACGGATTTGCAGGATCACCGAGCCGGCTTGCTCGGCCAGCAACACGCCTCGTTGTGCACCTTCATGGGTGGAATTGATACTGGTGACCGCGTCCCGGGTTTCAGCCAGGATCTTGCCGATCATTTCAGCGATCTCGCTGGTCGATCGACTGGTACGCCCGGCCAGTTGCCGGACTTCGTCGGCTACCACCGCAAAGCCACGACCCTGGTCGCCTGCGCGCGCCGCTTCGATGGCGGCGTTGAGTGCCAGAAGGTTGGTCTGGTCGGCGATGCTGCGGATGGTGTTGACGATTGCCGTGATCTGCTCCGAGCGCTCTCCCAGTTGACCCACAAGGCGCGCCGAGGACTCGATATGGTTGGCAATCAGGCGCATTTCCACCGCCGTTTGCTGAATGACTTCGGCGCCCTGCTCGGCGACTTTCTCGGTTTCGGCCGAGATATGGTAGGCGCGTGACGCGCTGCGCGAGTCTTCCTCGAACTTCTCCACACGCTCGGTGATGTCGCTGGCGAACTTGACGATCTTGGTCAGGGTGCCATCCGCGTCGAAGACGGGATTGTAGGTCGCTTCCAGCCACAACGTTCGGCCGTGCTTGCCGATGCGTTTGAATTGGCCACTGAAGACTTCTCCGGAGTTGAGTCGTTTCCAGAAATCGCTGTATTCGCTGCTGCCGACCAGGTCGGCCTCACAGAACATGCGGTGGTGCTTGCCCTTCAGATCCGCCTGGGCATAGCCCATGGTATTCAGGAAGTTCTGGTTGGTCTGAAGGATGTTGCCGTTAAGGTCGAACTCGATGACCGCCATCGCCCGATCCAGGGCATTGAGCTTGCTGTTGGCCTCGGCATCCTGGAGCACCTTCTGGGTGACATCCAACGCGAACTTGACCACCTTGCAAACTTTGCCCTGCTCATCCAGCACGGGGCTGTAGCTGGCCTCCAGCCACACCTTTCGCCCGTCCCCGCCGACCCGCTGGAAGGTGCCGGAAACGAATTCCCCGGCTCGAAGACGGCCCCACAACTCCGTGTAGGCAGGACTGCGGACCAGAGCGGTCGGACACAGATCCGCATGCGCCACGCCGACGATTCGCTCGGCGCGATAGCCCATGATCCGCAAGAAGTTTTCGTTGGCGCGAATGACCTTACCGTCCAGACCCAGCTCGACGATTGCCATCGAGCGATCCAGTGCATTCACCAATCCTTGGTGTTTGATGATTTCAGCGTCCTGGGATTGCAACCTACGTTTCAGCGCTGAATTGAACACGTCGTTACCCTCGGATTGGATGTATGCCTCTCAAAGGGGTATCGACCGCGAACCGCAAAGCTCCATGAACACCGAGAAAAAAGCTGTGAAGAGAAATCGCAGCCTTTTTTTTGCGCATCGGGCCCGCGATTGGATGATCGAGCCGAAGGAAAGGTGAAACGCTGCTGGCCAGAGCCCATGGCCAGGGCGGGTATCAGGTTCCAAGTATCCGCTGACGCCGCTTGCAGTTGGCAACCTTGCACAAGCGCCGCGATAACTGCTCGATCGAGTAGGGTTTATGCAGCAGTTCAAAACCGAAGGTGCCGTTCTCTGCCAGGGCATGGCTATACCCCGATGTGAGTAGTACGGGAAGGTCGTGGTGCTCTTCGCGGATTTTCCGCGCAAGATCGATCCCGTTCATTCCCGGCATCATGACATCGGAAAACACCACATCGAAGCGATCTGCGTCTGCGGCCAGTTCTGCAAGGGCTTGCTCTGCGTTGTTGGCCAGTACTGGAAAGTAACCCCGATCTATCAAGGACTGCACAGCGACATTGCCAACCTGGACGTTGTCTTCGACCACCAACACACAGGTGCCATGGCCGTATACCAGCGCTTCTTCCTCTTCCTGCGAAACCGCTGGTGCAGGCGCCTCTACTTTGGGCAGGTAAAGGTTGAAGGTGCTTCCATGCTCTGTCGAGCTCTGCACCGTGACCTCGCCCCCCGACTGTTTCGCAAACCCGAAGACTTGAGACAGGCCCAGGCCGGTACCTTGACCTGGGCGCTTGGTGGTGAAAAAGGGTTCGAACACCTTGGCAAGTTGATCCTGAGGAATACCGACACCCGTGTCGATGATCGACACCTGCACGTACGGTCCGTCGATTGCTGCCTGCCCCTGCAGGGCTGGAATCCGTTCGATCGTCTGAACCCTTATCGCAAGCTGGCCTTCACCGCCCATGGCGTCCCTTGCATTGACGACCATGTTGATCAGGGCGGTCTCGTACTGGCTGACGTCTGCCCTCACGAAACAGGGATCTTCCGGCAGCTGCGTGACGATCTGGATCAGGGAACCCGTCAGCGTCTCGATCATGCCGGACAGTGATCTGACGGTATTGCAGGCGGCGAACACTTCGGGCTTGAGCGCTTGGCGTCTGGCGAAGGAGAGCAGTTGTGAGGTCAGCTTGGCCGCCCTGTCTACCGTATCGGAAATAGCGCCTACATAGCGCTGGCGGCGGGTGTCGGGCAAGTCAGGCTTCTTGAGCATGTCCACCGAGGACTTGATCACCGTGAGCAGGTTATTGAAGTCATGTGCGACGCCACCAGTGAGTTGCCCGATGGCCTCCAGCTTCTGGGATTGGCGCAATGCTTCTTCGGCTCGTGTCAGCGCTTGCGCCTGCTGCTTTTCCAGGGTGACGTCGCGCCCGGTTGCATAGGTAACGTCGCCGGCCGGCGCAGCCACCCAGGAAAACCAACGCAACGATCCATCCTTGTGTCGGTATCGGTTCACCACCCGAGGCATTCCGCCTTCAGCGGCGAGTACATAGGCGTCAACCGTGTCGTCATGGTCATCTTCGACCACGAATTCGTTGACGTGATGGCCGACCAGTTCGTCGGGTAAATAACCCAGCAAGGCCGTCCAGGACGGGTTCACCCGAAGAAACACCCCGTGGAAGTCGATCACCAGGAGCAAATCGGGAGAGGTATGCCAGAGCTGGTTGAGTTCCAGGGTGCGCTGCTGGACTTGCTGCTCCAGGGTTTCGTTCAGGGTCTGCAACTGTGCTTCGATACGCGCTCGCTCGCGTTCCTGGCGAATGGCTTCAGTGATCTCCGTGCCCTGGTTGAACAGGCCCACGATAAGGCCGTTCTCGCCACGAATCGGCGCAGCACTGAAGTTCCAATACGTCGTCTCGGACTTGCCTCGCCGGATCATCGGCAGTTCGACTTCGGCTTGCGAGAAGCCTTCGCCCGTGCGTTGGCAATGATGGAACGGGGCGCATACCTGCTCCCACGCCGAACCCCAGACGTGCGCGACCGGCGTTGCCATGGCATTGGGGTGGCGATCGGCCAACGAAGGGATGTAGGCATCGTTGTAGAGCATGATCAGGTCCGGGCCCCACAGCACGGTAGCCAGTACTGGCGAGTTCAAACAGGTCGAGACCATCGTCTTGAGCGACTGCGGCCAATCGGCCAGGGGGCCCAGGGAGGTGGCGGCCCAGTCGTGAGCGCGCATGCGCTGGCCCATCTCGCCGCCACCCGAAAGGAAAGCATACGGATCGCCGAAACCATCGATTGTAGGCATCGCTTGAACAGGCTCCTGCTGAAGTGCTGATCACCTCAGCTCGACTTGAACCGCCGTCGATGGCCTGGGGACTGAACTGTGTAATTCGTGATGATGATTAGTAATCTGGCGGTAAGCAAGGTTCAGCTCATCGCGCCCCAGATTTGTTAACCGCGATTCACTATTGGCTGATCATCGGCAGTATTTAACACCCGAGACCGATTCATCTGTGCTTCGAGCGGTGGCACAATGGTCCGGCTGATTTTTCCAGGGCAGTCAGCACACCTCATCGCCGAGCTGGGCCATGGAGAGATTGACCGATGGTCCCCAAGAAGGGCTCCGATCCCTTGCCTTCCTGCAACCCAGTCACTACCGGATTTTGTATGCAAGAGATGCCGCCTGCCGAGACCATTCGTGCAGCTCTCCAGATTTCCCATGCCCGACTTCGCAAGCAACACGAGCTGGTCGTCGAGTTCGGCGTCAAGTCCCTTCGCCTGTCCAATGTGGACGAGCTGCTGACGCAGGCCTGCGAGGCTGTCGCCGTTGGGATGGATACGCGCTTCGCCAAAGTCTTGCGCCCCATACCCGATAGCGACCAATTCATTCTTTCGCACGGGGTAGGGTGGGCTGAGTCCGATATCGGCAGCGCAACCGTGGGTGCGGACGAAGCCAGCCCGGCTGGATACGCGTTCTCTACCAATCGGCCAGTCATTTCCAACCATTTGAGTGCAGAACACCGGTTCAGAACTCCGGCTTTGATGAAGGCGTATCAGATCGAGCGGGCCATCAACGTCCCTATCCGCGGCATTTCTTCGCCCTACGGGGTGCTGGAAGCCGACAGTCGAGACGGTGATGATTTCATCGAAAGCGACCTGGTATTCATGGAGGGCATCGCGAACGTGATCTCCATGGCGGTGGAGCGTATCGGGATCGACGCCGAGTCCAACGGACCGCATCTGTATTCGGAGAGCGTGCTCAATGCCAGCCCCGACTGCGTGAAGATTCTTTCGGCCGCAGGTGAAATCGAATTTTTCAACGAGACCGGTCTGTGCCAGATGGAAGTCGACAGCCTGGACAACGTGTTTGGCAAGCCGTGGGCTCAGCTCTGGCCAGAAGAATCCAAATCCACGGTCGTCAATGCGGTGAACCGTGCGGCAAGCGGTGAGTCGGTGCGCTTCGAGTCGTTTTGCCCGACCGCCAAGGGTGACCCACGCTGGTGGGATGTGACCGCAGCACCAATCTTTGGCAAACGTGGTGATATAGAAAAAATCATCGCTGTGTCGCGGGACATTACCGAGCGACACAACCATGAGGCCAGCCTGGCGTCGTTGATCGAAATACAGAATACCAAACTGACCAACAGTGACCTTCACCTGGAAGAGATACACCATCGGGTCAAGAACAGCCTTCACCTTGTGAACACGCTGTTGCTTCTGCAAGCCAACCTGGCTGTCGAGGAAGCGGTGAAGATCCAGTTGGAAACGGCCGCGGGAAGAGTCCTCACGATCGCGACGGTGCACGAGCGTTTGTACCAGACTTCCCAATCCCAGGCCGTTTGTGCGGCCGATTATCTTCAAGCACTGTTGGGCGACATCGGCAAGGCGTTTGGCGATCGCAACATCGACCTGCAGGTCGACGCGTTCGCACTGTCACCCGAAAGAATGGCGCCTTTGGGACTGGTCATTTCCGAGTTGGTGACCAATGCCTTGAAGTATGGCAAGGGGACCATTCAAGTCAGTGTCATCCATGCCGCAGACCACGCGGTAGTTACCGTTGCAGACGAAGGTGACGGCTTTCCCGAATCCTATCCAAAGCCCAATGGAACGGGCCTTGGCATGAGATTGGTGAAAAGCTACTCGGGGTTTGGCAAGGAAGCCATCGCGGTCGATCGGTCCGCGAAGACGAGCACCATTCGGGTCCGCTTCAAGCTCTGAACGTATTGCCTGGGCGGCACGCAACGCTGACCTGGCCGGAGTCGTTGCTGAAGCAGCGGTCCCAGACCACCCCGAGGCAGGCGGGCAGCCTGGCGGCGTTTTCGCGCGACATTGATGAGTCCTGCTCACTGATCCATGCAGGTTTCAGTGGCTAATCGGATGGATATCTACCTGATAGATTGAAAGTTCTCACATGAACCACAGGAGAACGCCAGATGAAAGCACTTGCAGCCGCAGCACTCTCGCTGTCCCTGTTGACATCCGAAAGCGAAGGAGCACAACCCATGAATGTCGTCGTCACGCCTGCCGGCTCACAGCCTTCGGCTGTCGGGCCTGCCGAGTATTTCACTGGCCAGGTGCGGGTCGATGCACCCTTCAAAGGCACCGACGGCGCGCGTATCGGCGGCGCTACCGTAACCTTCGAACCGGGCGCACGTACGGCCTGGCACACCCATCCCCTGGGCCAGACGCTGATCGTGACCGCCGGCGCGGGCTACGTGCAGCAAGAGGGCCAGGCCCGGCAATTGATTCGTCCAGGCGATACGGTGTGGATTCCTCCGCAGGTCAAACACTGGCATGGAGCAAGGCCCGATACCGGTATGAGTCATATTGCCATTGCCGAAGCTCAGGACGGCGAGGTGGTGGAATGGCTCGAGCAGGTCAGCGATGCGGAGTACGGCCACGGAGAATGACACCCATCCCCGGCGTTCATCGGCCAATGGCATTGTTGCAGCGATGAACTGCTGACTGTATCTGCGGCTTGCTATAAAATCGATGCCAAAGTGCCATGCCGCTCGACGCACCGTCCCCAGCGGCCCCACGGCACTTCCGAGCTCTGACAGGGCACATTGATAGCAGAGCCGGAGAGCCTTGGAATGCCACTCAGTCGCCGTGAGTTGGGGATAGAATTTGCGCGTCGTATCTACCGACCCCGTTCGGTAGGCTGCCTGTTGAGCGCTGTGTTCATCAGCGCAGTGCTGTGGGTCGATCCCGGCACGCCGGCATGGGTATGGGCAGCGATGCTGGCCAACCTCATGGCCTGGCCGACCGTTGCCTATCTGCTCGCACGCAGAGCATTGAATCCTTTCGCCGTCGAATTGCGCAGCCTGGCCTTGGACAGCTTGTTCGCTGGATGCTGGGCGGGGCTGATGGCGCTGAATCTGCTGCCCTCGGTTCTCCTGCTGGCCATGGTCGCCATGAACGCGATGGCCGCAGGCGGGTGGCGTCTGTTCAGAACCAGCGTCGCGCTGCAGGCCTTGGGCCTGCTGCTCATGCTGAGCCTCAAGGGTTTTGAACTGTCACTGGCAACCAGTGCATTCCAGCAACTGACCTGCTTGCCGATGTTGGTCATCTACCCGTTGATCGTGGCCCGTGCCAGCTACGCTGTTTCCGTGCAGCTGGCAGTGCACAAGAAAGCCTTCAAGCTCATCAGCAAGCTGGACGGCATGACCCGGCTGTTGCACCACGCATCGTGGAGGGAAAAGCTTGACGAGATCTTCCCTCGCTGCAGAAGAGGCGAGGTGGTGGCGATGCTGGCCTTGATAGACATCGACAACTTCAAGCGCATCAACGACGAACACGGTCATCTGGTGGGCGACGCCATCATTGGTCGCCTGGCAAATCTGCTGCGCTCGGGGCTGGGAACCTCCGCCGTGCCGGGTCGCTACGGCGGGGACGAGTTCTGCTTGCTGTTGTTGGATGCAGGCGTCGACGAAGCGTACCGGCAGCTGGACGAGATTCGCCAGCGATTTGCCGAATGGGCCGACGTCACCGTGCCCGTTCAGGTGACGCTGAGTATCGGACTGGTGCCTTACTCACACCAATATGCCAGCGAGCGTGACTGGATCAAGGCCACGGACGAGGCGCTGTATCGGGCCAAGCGCGGTGGCAAGAACCGGCTGTGTGTGCAGGAGTGGCCACTCGCAGTGGATGGCTGAGGGCTGCCGGAGCTGGATACAACGTTAAAGCGCGGCTTGCAGGTCGCGCCCCAACACACGGTGGTACTCCGCCTGCGCAGTGTGCTCGGTGAACTCGCCGGACCACTTCGAAACCACCACCGTCGCTACGCTATTGCCAATGGTGTTGCAGGTGGCGATGGCCATGGACATGAAGCGGTACACCCCGAACAGCAACGCAAGCCCTTCCACGGGCAGCGAGCCGATGGCGGTGACCGTGGCCGCGAAAACCACGAAGCTGCCGCCGGACACCGCCGCAGCACCTTTCGACGTCACCAGCATGATCGCGATGATGCCCAGTTGCTGTTCCCAGCTCAGAGGAACGCCATAGGCGTTGGCGATGAACAGCACGCACAGGGACATGTAGATGGAAGTGCCATCCAGGTTGAAGGCATAACCGGTAGGCAACACCAGGCCCACACTTTGCTTGGAGCAACCGAACTTCTCGAGCTTCTGCAAAAGACGCGGCAGCGCACTTTCGGAAGAGGCAGTGCCCAGTACGATGAAAATCTCATCTTTGATGTACTTGAGGAACCGCCACAGGCTGAACCCGGAAATTCGGCAGACGATGCCCAGTACGATGAAGATGAAGAACGCGATGCAGACATAGAACATCAGTACCAGGTTGGCGAGTGACATCAGTACGGCCGCCCCGTTGCTGCCTACGGCATAGGCCACCGAGCCAAAAGCGCCCAGAGGGGCGAACTTCATGATCAGATTGATGAACTCGAAGAAGCATTCGGAGATGCGGCTCAGTCCATCCTCGATGACACTGCGACGTTCGGGCTTGAGCGCCAGCAGGGCAAAGCCGAACAATACCGAAATGACCAGCACTTGCAGCAACTGCCCGCCCGCGAAGGCGCCAACGAAGTTGTCGGGGAAGATCCCGTAGATGAAGTCCATGGTCGAGGCCGGCGCGTGACCTTTGGCGACTGCAGCCGAGGCAGCGGCGGCGGTGGCACTGCTCGGATGCGCATCGTGCATGCCCGAGCCGATGTTCAGCAGATTGCCCCAGAGCAAGCCGATGGCCAAGGCAATGGTGGAGACGATCTCGAAGTAGATCAACGCACGCAGGCCGACTTTGCCAACCCGTTTTATATCACCCGCCGAAGCTATGCCGTGCACCACGGTGAAGAACACCAGCGGGGCGACGGCGGTCTTGATCAATTTGAGGAAGATGTCCCCGAGAATCTTGAATTTGGCCGCCAGCTCCGGCGCCAGGAAGCCGAAGGCAATGCCCAGCACCATGGCGGCGATGACCTGAAAGGTCAGGTCTTTGTAGAACGGCTTCTTGTTGAGGGTCGTCATGTCTGCGGTCTCGTTGTTGTTATAGGCGAGCAGTAGGCAGTAGGGCTCGCTCGCGGCGAGCCTGGGCAAAATCAACGCTTGACGCTGCCCTCACGCGCTAGGGCGATATCGACCATCTGCGGTGCCAGGCCGAGATAGTTGGAAGGGTCGGTCAGTCGCTTGAGCTCTTCGATGTCAAGCTCAGCCGTGGCTTCGCCCTGGGCGAGCAACGCGTCGAGCAGGCTGGTGCCTTCGTCGTTGGCCATGCGGCAGGCGGCGTAGACCACATCGTGTGCCACCTGTCGACCCAAGGCAGGGGCGAGGCCCATCATCACGGCTTCGGCCACGATCAGCCCTTGGGTCATGTCCAGGTTTTTGCGCATGCGCTCGGGGCGAACTTCCAGGCCCGCGAGCATGAACTTGGCCTGACCCAGCGAGGCGGCGCTCAGGGCGAAAGCTTCGGGGATGGCGATCCATTCGGCCTGCCAGGGGCCAGTAGAACGCTCGAAGTCCTGAATCATTGCGTCGAGCATCAGCCCTGCATGCTGACGGACACCCTTGGCGGCTGCGTACATCAACTCGCAGGAAATCGGGTTGCGTTTCTGCGGCATGGTGCTGCTGGCACCACGTCCCTTGACGAAAGGTTCGTACACCTCACCCAGCTCACTGGTCATCATCATCATGACGTCCAAGGCAACCTTGCCCAGAGAGGCCGTGACCAGGCCGAGGAAGTTCAGGGTTTCCGCCAGACCGTCCCGGGCGACGTGCCAAGTGGCCTGCGGGACGCCCAGGCCCAACTCCGCCATCAACGCCTCCTGCACCTCCAGACCCTTGTCGCCCAATGAAGCCAGGGTGCCAGCCGCGCCTGCGAACTGACCGATTTCCACCCGCGGACGCAGTTCCACCAGACGCTCGGCGTGGCGGTCGAACATGCTCAACCAGACGGCGCATTTATAGCCGAAGGTGATGGGCAGCGCGTGCTGCAGGTGGGTACGGCCCGCCATGGGGGTATCGCGGTAGCGCATGGCGAGGTCGGCGAGCAAGCCCCGTACGGCTTTGATATCGCGTTCGATCAGCACCAGCGCGGCGCGGATCTGCAGCACCACGGCTGTGTCCATGATGTCCTGGGTCGTAGCACCCCAATGCACGTAGCGCCCCGCATCGCCGCAGGTTTTCGACAGTTGTTCGACCAGAGGCAAAATCGGGTAGCCGACGATTTCGGTTTCATGTTGCATCAGTGCCAGGTCAAGGGATGAGTAGGTGGAGCATTCGGCAATCCGTTCGGCGGCTTCGCTCGGGATGACACCACAGCGAGCCTGAGCGCGCGCCAATCCCACTTCCACCTCGATGTAGCGCTCGATCAGCGCCTGGTCGGAAAACACGCCACGCATTTCGGCCGTGCCGAACATGTCGCGGAAAAGGACGGAGTCAAAGACGGTGCTGGACATGAAGTGATCCTATTATGTTTGTTATTTACCGTACATATTAATATGTACGTACATAATAATTGCGTACGCGCTGATACACTGTCAACTCGTTGATCGCCTGAGACTGATGGAAGGTATGAGCCAAGCGCGCTATGAAGTGGTTGCGAAGGACTTGATGGAAGGAATTTCCAGCGGGCGGTTTCCCGTAGGCACACTGCTGCCTACCGAGCTGGAGCTGTGTGACCTGTACGCCGTGAGCCGCCACACCGTGCGCGCCGCGATTACCCAACTGCAGAATCAGGGGTTGGTTTCGCGGCGCAAGCGGGTGGGCACACGGGTCGAGTCGGCCACGCCCATCGGGGGATACTCGCAGTCACTGGCCTCGGTGTCAGACCTGGTCCATCTAGCCGAAACCCAGGTGCGCCGCATTCAGAACGTCCTGCATTTCGTAGCCGACATTGCCTTGGCCAAGCGGTTGGGACTGACACCCGGGGAGCACTACTTTCGGGTCTCCAGCATCCGCGTCGATCAGAACAATCCACGCGCGCCCCTGTGCTGGACTGACGTCTACGCGCAGGAAATCTACGCTGGCGTGGTCGAATTGGCCGAACAGCATCCCGACGAGTTGATCGCAGCCCTGATCGAACAGCATTTCGGTCGGTACATCGACGTTGTCGATCAGCACGTTCGTGCAGTGCTGCTTTCGGCTGAAGTTTCGAAAAGCCTCAATGCCGAAGTCGGCTCACCCGGCCTGAATATCCTTCGTCAATACCGGGACCGGGAAGGGGCGGTGATGGTGGTTTCGGAAACCACGCATCCCCAGGACCGCTTTACTCTGGTTTCGCAGATGCGCAGGGACAGGGTCTAGCCCTGACTCCCTGTGCTGCAAGAGCGCCAACACTGCATAAGGGCTTGATCGGCCCTATGCAACGGCAAACTCGGGCAGGAGATACTCCTGCAATTCGGCGATCACTTCCAACGCCGGGCGCCGTGTCGGTTTGAGGTTCAGGGCGACATGGTTGATGCCCGCCTCGCGCTGGTCGGCGAAAAACTTTTTCAGAGCGTTCCTGCCGCCGCGCAGGACGCGACCGGTCTGCAGGGGGGCATCGGCGTCCACGTCCAGGTCGAACATCGCCCCATAGCCGAACGGCACGAAACCCCGCGATGCAGTCATTTCACGCCAGTGCGGCACCACTTCCGGCATCCGTTGGGCGTCGCCGTGCCAGATCCAGGCATCGACGTGTTCGGCCAGCCATTCGAGGCTTTGCCCGGCGCGGCCTATGGCAATGATGGGGATGCGCGAAGCCGCTGCTTTGGGTACCAGGTCGATGTCGCCGCGCAAATGACCGAAATGCTCTGTTTTCAAACGCGGGAACGACACTGAGGTCAGGGTCTTGATCAAAGCCACCGCTTCGCGATAGCGCTCCACACGCGTGCCGAAGTCGACTCCGAACGCCGGGTATTCGGTGGGTCGGTCACCGGAGGCCATGCCGGCCAGAAAGCGTCCGCCCAACAGCTGATCGGCGGTGGTGATCTGCTTGGCGGTGATCACCGGTTCTCGCAGGGGCGTTACGAACCCGGCGGTGCCGATCGCGATGCGTTGGGTGAGCGCGGCCAGCCAACCGGCGTACACCAGCGGGTCGAGCACCTGGCCCGTGTCGCCGAACGAGGGGTCGTAGAAGGGCACGTCGCGCAACCACAACGCAGCGGCGTCGCTGCGATCCAGGCTCTGCACGATCTCGGCCTGGTCCGACAGGCTCGGGAACGGGCTGTCCGGATAGCCACAGGCAGGCGCAATGAAGCCGATGCTCAACTGGCCCGGCTGGAAGGTACGGCTGAACGCGTCATGGTCAGCCAGGTCGTGCGATTGAGTGTCCTGATTTCGTACATTCATAGTGTCTGTCCAAGATTCAAGAGATGGCATCAGTCTAACGGCCAGCCTGATGCCTGTTTCCGACCTTTTGGATCGACACTGGTGAAAAACATTCCTCAATCGCGCGTGGACTCAGTAGCCGGTGCCCGCGTGGCTGCCGGTGACGATGGCGATCCCCGAGCTGGTGCCCAGGCGGGTAGCGCCTGCTTCGATCATGGCCTTGGCCGTGGCTACGTCGCGCACGCCGCCCGATGCCTTGACACCGATATCCGGGCCGACCACCCGACGCATCAGGGCGACGTCTTCAAGGGTGGCGCCGCTGCGGCTGAAACCGGTGGAGGTCTTGACGAAGGCAACGCCCAATTCGCGGCAGATCTCGCACGCACGCACCTTCTGCGCCTCGTCGAGCAGGCAGGTTTCCAGGATCACTTTGAGTGGCACCTTGCCGCAGGCCTTCAGTACGGCGGCGATGTCATCGCGAACGTCGGTGTACAGGCCGTCCTTGAGCCAGCCGATGTTCAACACCATGTCGACTTCCTGCGCACCGGCTGCGATGGTCAGCGTCGTTTCCGAAGCCTTGGCAGCGCTCAACCCCGCGCCCAGCGGAAAGCCCACTACTGCGCAGACCTTGACCGCAGAGCCTGCCAGGCGCTGCGCCGCGAAAGGCACTTGGCTCGAATTCACGCATACCGAATAGAAGCCATGCTCGCGGGCCTCTGCGCACAGTGTGGCGATCTGCTCGCGGCTGGCATCGGCTGCCAGCAAAGTGTGATCGATGGTTTGGGCCAGTGCAGCGGGGTCGAGTGAAGTCATGGAGCGATTCCTGTCATCAGTGGAAACACGGGGCTTGAGCCCGCACGTTATAAAATTAACAATCGGTGTTACTTTGTTCGCGGTATCAACCGTCCCTACACCACCAACGGATCGCCGGCATGCCCGTGGACGTCAAGAAAACCAATCGAATCAAACAGATCCAACAGGTCCTGCAAGACCAGAAGGCCGTTCATCTGCGCGAAATGGCCGCGCTGCTCGACGTGTCCGAAATGACCTTGCGCCGCGACCTGAGTCGGCATCCGCAACAGCTGCGTCTGCTGGGCGGCTACATCACCCGCGCCCACGACGATCCGGAGCCCGGGGATTACCGGGTCAGCGAGCAGGACACCCGGCACGTCGAGGAAAAGCGCCGGATCGGCAAGCTGGCCGCCGCTTTCATCCAGCCGGGTGATACGGTGTTCTTCGATTGCGGGACGACGGTCCCTTTCGTGGTCGACTTCATTCCCGACGATCTGGAGTTCACCGCGGTATGCAATTCGCTGAACGTCCTGCTCAAGCTGCAACACAAACCCCACTGCAGCATCGTCCTGTGTGGCGGTGTCTTTCACCGCAAGAACCAGGTGTTCGAGAGCCAGGCCGAAGCCAGTATTCTGGATGGCGTGCGCTTGACCTGGGCGTTCGTGTCCGCCGCCGGGATCAGCCTGGAGTGTGGCGTCACCTGCTTCAATTTCCACGAGGTGGAGGTCAAGCAGAAAGTCATGCGCCAGGCGCGGCAATGCCTGCTGCTGGCCGATCACTCCAAGTTCGACGCCGTGCGCACGGCGCACTTTGGCGCGTTGAGCGACTTCCAGTGCGTGGTCAGTGACAAGAAAATCCCCCGTGCCTACCGCGAAGCCATCCAGGCGGGCGGCGCCCAGCTGGTGTTGTAGACCGCTCACGTGGGCAACGCCCGCCGTTCCGCCACTCCGAGAAAACCGGTGCGCACGCTGAATTCGGCGCGCGCACCGGGTGCCACGCTGCGGACGTTGCCCTTGGCCTGTTCGGCGCGGTAACCCTCAGGCTCGCAGGTGGCAGGCAAGACGAACGCCGCTACCTGCTGGTCCGCGTTGTGCAGGATCCAGCGCGCCGCGTGGTCGAACTGGCGAGGGCTGTAGCGGGTGTAGAAGGCCGCGCCATCGGGATGCTCCAGAAAGAAGTGCGCCTGGCCATCGGCATCGCTGCGCACGTCATCGAAGAAGCAGACGATTTCCGGGTCGTACAGCGCAGGGGAGTCGAGTACTGCAAGGCGCGTCGGGTCTTCGCTCAGGTGTGCCATGTAGTCGGTCCAGGCCGGCGTCGGCCGCACATGGGCCGGTACGCTGGCGCGCACGCGGGTGCGTTCGCAGCCCAACGGCTGGCTCAGCCGCGCGCCTTCGACATAGGCGTAGTTCATGTGGGCCATGTACATCAGGTCCATGGGCTTGCCCGCCAGGTTGACCACGTGCATGCCGATGTCAAACAGCCCGCTGGCCGGGCGCAGGGTCACGCTGGGGCTGGCTCGGTAGTGGTCGCCAAAACCTTGTACGTATTCATACGTGCCGCCCAGGCGCAAGTAGACGCCGTGCTCGTCTTCGCCCGTTTCCAGCCAGGCCTCGTCCATCGGCGCGCAGGGCATTTCGCCGTGCAGCGCGTGGTCATCCTCCGGCCCTGGGCAGCCGTTGCGCAGCAAGCCACTGTGAAACATGAAGCAGCCATAGGTGCCGATCACGCTGGCAGTAGGGCGGGGCTGGCTGAACATGTTGCGCATGGTCAGGTCATGGCCATCGAACTCGGCCGACCAGATCATCTGCCCCTGCCAGGGCAATATCACCAACTTGCCGCGGCTGTTCTCCAGCGACAGCGCCTTGACCCCGCTGGGGTAGGTCCAGGCGCGTACGCTGAAATGGCGCGACTCGAGCAGGGTCCGGCTGGCGTTGTCCCACAACTGTGGGTACAGCGGCAGGCGCAGGTGGTCGGCACTCATTGCACCACCGCCGCAGGTGAGCCGTTCAGCACCGGTTGTGGCTGGCGCATGCAGCGCACCGCGTACATCACGATGGCCACGAAGCACAGCAGCGGCACTGTGTAGGCGATCTGCATATTGCCGTTGTTGGCGTCGCTGAGCAGGCCCTGGAAGATCGGGATCACACCGCCGCCGACGATGCTCATCACCAGCAGCGAACCGCCGACGCCGGTGTCTTCACCGAGCCCGTCGATGGTCAGGCCGTAGATGGTCGGCCAGCAAGGACCGAGAAAGACGCTGACCCCAACGGCCGCGTACACCGCCGTGATGTTCGGGACCAGAATGGTATAGGCCAGCAGCAGGATGCACAGCACGCCATACAGCGCGAGCACCTTGGCTGGGTGCATCTTGCGCATCAGCAGGTTGGCGACCAGCTTGCCGACGAAGTAGGCAGCGAAGGTGATCAGCAGGAACCACGAGGCGCTGCGTTCGTTCATGCCGCCCATCTGCATGGCCAGGCGAATGGTGAAGCTCCACACACCCACCTGGGCGCCTACATAGAGGAATTGCGCCAGCACGCCGAAACAGAAGCGCGGATTGCGGCGCAGGCGGCCCAGGCTTTCGCCAAGGCTGGCCCGGGGTTCGCTGGCGCTACGGTTGCCCTTGCAGGCCGGAAAACGGGTGATGGCAATGAGGATGAACATCAGGATGAGCACGGCGATCATCCATTTGTACGGCAGCAAGGTGGACTGGATCATCTGTAACTGCTGCACCGCCGCCTCGCTGGTGCTCATCTGGGTCAACTGCTCGTGGGTGGCGTCGGTGTCCTTGAACATCACGAAGCTGCCAACGTAGACCCCGGTCATGGCGCCGAACGGGTGGAAGGTCTGGGAGATGTTCAGGCGTCGCGTGCCGGTCTTCCGCGGCCCCATCAGGGTCGAATAGGTGTTGCACGCGGTTTCCAGGAACGACAGGCCGGCTGCGATGACGAACAGCGCGATCAGAAACATGCCGTACTTGGCGGTGGACGCCGCCGGGAAGAACAACGCGCAGCCGAACAGGTAGAGCATCAGGCCAATGAGGATCGTGGTCTTGTAGCTGAAGCGACGCACCACCAGTGCCGCCGGTATGGCAACGAAGAAGTAGCCCAGGTAGAACGCCGACTGGACGAAAGCCGACTGGAAGTCGCTGAGCAGGAAGGCCTTCTTGAAGTGAGCGATGAGCACATCGTTCATGCCGGCCGCAGCGGCCCACAGGGCGAAGATCAGACACAGCAGGATGAAGGCGAACCACGGCGTGCGGTTCAGGTAGAACCCGTCCGGGGTTTGTTGCAGCGCAGGCTTATTCATTATTGTTCTCCGCGAGAGTGCTGGTGAGGTTCAGCGGGCCGATGTATCGAGAAACCGTGCGAACGTAGCCGCATCGGGGTAGGAAGATTGTGTGCCCAGGCCGGTGACCGAACAGGCGGAGTAGGCCACCGCCTGGTGCATTGCCTGGCGAATATCTCGGTCCTGACTCCAGTGACGGGCAAAGCAACCGATGAAGGCATCGCCTGCGCCACTGGTGTCGCGTGCCTCGACCTTGACCCCGGGAACCTGCCACTCGCCTTCGGCGCCCACGTACAAAGCGCCTTGCTCGCCCAAGGTGACGATGACGTGGCGCATGCCCTTGGCCACCAATGTCCGCGCCGCCTGTGCAGCTTCTTCGGCAGAGGTCACCGGCAACCCGCTGATGAGGGCCAGTTCGCTTTCGTTGGGGATCAGGAAGTCCAGCAGCGCCAGGTGGTCGTTGCTCAGACCGGCCAGGGCAGGGGCGGGGTTGAGCAGCACGGCGATGGCATGGCGACGGGCGAATTCGATGGCGTGGTAGACGGTTGCCAGTTCGATTTCCAGCTGCAGCACGATCAAGGCGCAGTCGCGTAGCTGTGCCTCGGCGCGGTCGATGTCGGCTGGCTGCAGGTGCGCGTTGGCGCCTTTGACGATCAGGATGCTGTTGTGGGAGTTCTCCTGGACGAAGATCGGTGCAACGCCGCTGGATACGCCCGGTACGCGCTCGACGAAGCGCGAGTCGATACCCAGGCGTTGGAAATTGGCCAGGGTGGTGTCGGCGAAGCCGTCGTCGCCCACCTTGCTCAGCATCAGCACGTCAGCCCCCAGCAGCGCCGCAGCCGCAGCCTGATTGGCGCCTTTGCCACCACAGCCCATGGCGAAACGGGGTGCTTCGAGGGTTTCACCCTGGGCAGGCATGCGATCGATGTAGGTAATCAGATCGACCATGTTGCTGCCGATGACTGCAATCTTGCTCATTGTTGTTGTGACCTCGCCAGCGCCGACGGAAGCATCCACGGCTGTTATTTGTGTTATTTAAATAACATTTTCTGTGAGGATTCAATCTTTATTTTATGCGGCTGCAGTGATGTCGCAATGACATCGGTCAAAACATAAGGTTCAAAAGTCATACAAAAATAATTAATTGTACAATTTTTTGTAAAGTTATCTCGATGCCTACCGATACGCACGTTTGACCACAGAACACTTGTGATCAGCCAAAGGGCCAGACAGAGCCCGGCGTCCGAGAAAATGGACCGTTCTCACCCAAGACCCACAACAAACCGACCCATTCCGGGCTGTGAGAACTTTATGAACATCCTTGCTCCTGCCGTCACATTGGCCAACCGGCTACGCTTCCCGACAAAATTCGCGGTACTTGCCTTCATCGTTCTGGTCCCGCTGCTCCTGCTCGGTACCCGCTTCATCGTTCAGCTCAATGACAGCCTGGCGGTCATACGCTCGGAGCAGACCGGCCAGCGCTACCTGCTGGATGTAACGCCGATCCTGCGCCTGTCCATGATGCAACGCGCGTTGACCAACCGTTTGCTCAGCGGCGACCAGACCGCGCAGGCTGATGTCCTGGCCAACCAGGCGAAGATCGAGGCTGCGTTCTCGAAACTGGCGACCACCGATGGCCAGTTCAACGACGCCTTGCAGACCGGCGATCGCGTGGAGCGCCTGCATGCCTCGGCTACGCGCTTGATGTCGTCGGCCAAGCCCGGCGTCGATCCGAGCGGCATGTTCGATGGATGGAACGACCAACTGACCGAGACGCTCAATTTCGTCTACTACGTTTCGGCCACCTCCGGCATGGTGCTGGATGAGGATTACGCCTCGCTGTTCATGATCGACCTGAGTACGCTACGTTTGCCCCGGCAGATCAACATCGTCGGGCAATTGCGTGGGTTGGCCAGCGGGCTGCGTGAAGGGCAGCCGTTGAGCCCGGCAACGCGTGGCGTGATCAAGTCGATGCTCAAGAACGAGTTGCTGATCCACAAGGAGTTGCAGCAAAGCCTGGAATTGCTGCGTCGCCGAGAGCCCGCGCTGGCCGATCGCATTCAGGCACCCATCGACAGTGCGTTCATGAGCCTGACCGGCTTCCGTGCCGATCTTGATGCGGTCACGTCCTCCACCAGCGATACGCTGGTCAACGTGCAGAACGTACCCGCCAAGGGCAACACGGTGGTGGCCGAGCTGTACAAGGCGCAAGACACGCTGCAGGAAGAGCTGCTCAACCGCCTGGCCTATCGGGCTCAGGAAAAGACATCGGAACGCCTGTTCATTCTCGGCATGTTCGCTGTCGTCGGCTTGTTGCTGGTGTACGTTTTCTGCGGCATCTACAGTGCCATGCGTCGCAGCATTCAAGATGTGCTGCAGGCCACCCAGCTCATCGCCCAAGGTGACTTGAGCACACGCGTCCAGGTTCGCGGAAAAGACGAAATGGCCGACGTGGGCAACAGCCTGAACCGCATGGTACAAGCCTTCGGCAGCTCGCTGACCCAGGTCGAGCGCAGCTCGCAGTCCGTTTCCGACGCCGCTGCGCGCATGGGTGTCTCCATCGACAGTGCCAAGCGCGCGATGAGCACTCAGCAAGGCGAGACCGAACAAGTGGCCACGGCCATCAACGAGATGACCGCCAGCGTTGCCGACGTGGCGCAGAACACCGAAGGCGCCGCCCACGCTGCCGGGCAGGCCAGCCAGTCCACCCATGCCGGCCTGGCACAGATGCACGAAACCAAAGTCACCATTGAGTCTCTGGCCGACGAAGTGGAGCGCAGCGCGCAGAAAGTCTCGGCGCTGGCCCAGCACAGCCAGCAGATCGGCGGGGTCATCGAGGTGATTCGCAATATCGCCGACCAGACCAACCTGCTGGCCCTCAATGCGGCCATCGAAGCCGCCCGTGCCGGGGAACAGGGCCGTGGCTTTGCCGTGGTCGCCGACGAGGTGCGGACCCTGGCTTCACGCACGCAGAACTCGACCGAGGAAATCCGCCGGATTATCCAGGAGCTGCAATCGGCCACCTCGGCTGCTGTCGAGCAGATGAAGGCCGGCAGGCAGCGCGCCCAAGAGTGCTTGCAGTCGGCCGATGCGGCGTCGAACAGCCTGGATGCCATTAGCGAGGGTGTCGAGCAGATCGTCGGCATGAACACCCAGATCGCCAGCGCCGCCGTTCAGCAACATGCCGTGTCCGAAGACATCAACCGCAACGTGACCGAAATCCGCAATGGCAGCCTGGCGTTGATGGAAGGGATCGAAGACAACGCGGTGACGGCGGAAGAACTCACCTTGTTGGCGACGGAACTGCGTACCGTGGTATCGCGATTCAAGGTGTAGCGAGGAAGAAACGGTGTCGATCCGCGCTCGGCGGCGGATCGACAGACCGAGGTCTAGCGGGGCTGGCTGCCTGAGGAAGCCAGAGTCGTGGCCAGCTTCGCAGCCGCATCGAGGGCGGCGGTGAAATTGGCCTCGGCGGTTGCGGCATCGCCAAGGGTACCTTCCGATTCCACCGTGTCGATGGCGGGAATACCTACCATGCGGGCCCAGGTCCGCAGAAAAGCCACCTGATGGTCGAAGTCTTCGGTGGGGTAATCTTCACCAAGCGCCACTCCACGGGTGGCCAGTACCACCACTTTCTTGCCTTTGAGCAGGCCGACCATGCCCTTGTCGTCGAAGTCGAACAGCACGCCGCGCTGTGACACCGAGTCGATCAGATGCTTGAGACGGTAGGGCACGCCGAAATTCCACATGGGCACACTGAACACAATCACGTCAGCACGATGGAATCGCTCGCCCAGGGCGTGGATCTGTTTCCAGACAGCCGCCTGCTCGGCGGTCATTTCTACACCCTCCAAGTCCGCGTATTTGGCTTTCAACGCGGGGCCGTCGAACGGCAGCAGGTCGGTGGTCCAGACATCCAGTACGTCGACGGTAGTGTCCGGCGCAATCGATGCAGCCGTTTCGAGGTAGCGGTCGGCCAGTTTCAGGGAGGCCGAACGCTCCCCGCGAGGCGAGCTGGCAATGTGAAGAATATGCATACACGGGGTTCCTGAGTGAGGGGCTGCGCAAGGTTTCAAATTAGTCCTCGACGCAAGCGCCGATGTTCAATTCTGCAGCGCGTAGCGGCGACAGTGTTCCAGGTAGCCTTGTTCATGGCTGCCCACCAGATGTACCACGCTGGACCATAGCCAGGAAGGCGCATCCAGGGTATTGGAGCGGTTGGTTTGCAATTCGCGGATCCAGGCGGCTCTGGTCGAAAGGTCCATCTGCCGGGCATGGGCCGTGCCGACGACGCTGGCCAGGTAGCTCGCCGCACGCATGGCTTCGGTTTCGCTCAACTGATCGAGCTCGAGCTTCATGTCCTGGGGCAGCAGTTCGCGAATGAAGAAGCCATGGTCGAGCATACGGGTGGCCAGCATGCGATTGCCCAGCCCCGGTGACAGATGCCGGGCGCCTTCGACCACGCGCTTGCCGTTGTCCCGCGGCATGCCCGCACGAACGGTACGCGGCGCTGCGGCCGCCACGGCTTCCTTGATGTCCAGAAGGCAGAGCTCCTGATCGTCGTCGTCGCCCACGCCCAGCAGCACGGCGTAGCGTTTCAGACCCAGGGAGCTGCACCCCTTGACCCAGTACGCCGAATCGAGCAACTCGACATTGTCGCTGCCCGACCGGCCTTTCAGCGAGGTGACCAGGTCGTGGATCTCGTCGGTGGCGCACAGCGTCTTGATGGCGCTGCGTTCGGTCTTGGACAAGGCCCAGAAATGCTTGCCCAATGGAATGGTCGGACGCATGTCCTCAATGCGCTCCTGAGCCAGGTGTTTCCACGTGCGCTGCACGGCGCTGCGCATGCCGGCCTTCACCTGTGCCGGGCGTTGCGGCTCTTCGTCATGGTCGTTCTTGAAGGCCTGCTCATAGCCCACCATCATCTCTTCGAGCATGCGCGCGGTGGCCACGCCAGGCAGGTCCGATCCGCGCGCGGCGGTCGCCAGGGACAAGCCGAGCCGAACCAGGTCATGCACGGGATTGCCGATGACCGTCTGGTCCAGGTCGCGGATGTGGATATCGATGCGGCCCTTCGAATCCCCGGTCGGGCCCAGATTGCCGGCATGGCAGTCGCCGCAGATCCACACCGGCGGCCCGCTGGGTAACCGCCGACCCGACTGGGACTGCAGCCATTCATAGAACTGCACCGTGCTGCCCCGCACATAGGCGTGGGCGGAACGCGCCATCTTCAGGTTGCGCAGTTGCTCGAGCGGTTCCAAACGTGCGGCAGGGCGGGGCGTCTTCATGGATTAGTCTTTGAGGGAAAGACGTTGGAGTAGGGAGATGCGCCGCGTGTTTCAAAATGTTTCTACGTTTTTTTGGGGCAGTGGCCGTGCGCCTGGCCGTGGTGCACTAGAACACGGGTGGATCGAGCAGCACGCTGCGGATCATCCACAGGCAACCCCTGAGCCACGGCGAATGCGATTTCCATGCAGGTAAAGCCCAGGATCAACAAGCTTGCGCCGTGTGCCACCGCGTACAACTGCCACGCAGAGAACAACACGCGGGCTACCCCATCGTACAAGCCGGCGCGGCGAGTGGGGTGTCGCAGGCGCCACAGTGACCAAACCACCACCAGGCTGCCCATCAGATTGGCGAACAGCAGGCTGGTCGCATCCAGTACGGGCACCGGGCGGGTCAATGCCAGTGCATCGGAGAGCGCGGCTAAACCGTCGAACACCCAAAGCGCCGTCCAAGGCGTCATGAAGCCCGCTGTCATCAGTAGGTCATAGCCGGCGCTGAGCCGGACGGTCTGCAGATTTGTCTTTGCGCTGATCATGGTTATCCCTCACTGTTCGAGCGCGCAGGCTAAACCCTGGTGCTAGGACCAGAGTCAACAGAAGGATTAGGCCATGAGAATCGGTCAGGTAGCCGCACGCACGGGCGTGTCCATCGATGCATTGCGGTTCTACGAAGAGAAGGGCTTGATCAAGCCCCGGCGTACTGCCAATGGCTACCGCAGCTACCCGGAGCAGACGCTGCAGCTGGTGGGCTATATCAAGCTGGCCCAGCAGCTTGGGTTTTCGCTGAGCGAAATCGGTGAAAACCTGCCGTTGCTGTGGAACAGTGGTCAGGCTTCGGCCGAGGTACTGGCTCGGTTGTTTACCGAAAAGCTCGCGCTGCTCGATGACCGAATCGAGCAGATGCAGGGGCTGCGTGCCTTGCTGGCGGAGCGGGCTGCGCAGGTGTGTCCCTTGCTTGCATCCAATTCATCGTCCTGATCAACCGTGGGCGAACTGGTCGACCAACCCCAGACGTGGGATACGGGTATTGGGCGGCAGTAGCGCACCGGGTGCGATCACCGCATTCGCGCCGATCTTGCAGCCGTCGCCCACCAGGGCACCGAACTTGTTCACGCCCGTCTCGATGACGTCATCGCCATGGCGAATGCGAATGTTTGCCCCGTCCAGTTCATTGCGGTAATTGGCGATGATCGCACCGGCCTCGATGTTCACTCTTTCGCCGATCACCGAGTCACCGACGAAATTGAAATGGGCCAGCTTGCTGCCGTCCAGCATGAAGGTGCTCTTCAACTCGCAGCTGGGGCCCACGATGCAGTGGCTGCCCAGATAGACACCGCCACGCAAGTACGCGCCCGCAGCGACGAATGCTCCTTCACCGATGATGATCGCGCCTTTGAGTACAGCGCCTTCTTCCACCACCGCGCTTTCGTGAATGGCGCAGTTTGCGTGACGTCGATAACCCCGGCCAAGACGATCGAGCAAGGTCAGAACCTGGTTTTCGCAGTCCTGAGCCACTTGCCATGGCGTTGATCGTGGCAGGCCCAGCGCGTGCCAGCGAGTGATGAAGCTGTGGATTTCGAACGTGTTCATGGACAACCTGCGACAACGAGAGGCATGGATTAATCTGTGCTGATTCGGTCCGTTGACATGAACCGCTACCTATTGGCGAGTATGGGCGAGTCGTCTTGGCGACTTTTACTGCTCACTACCGCCCCTGGCATGAGGCTCCAACGTGAGACCTATCTTGCCTCTCCAGGAAAACATCCGGTTTGGTACTGAACCGCTCGGCCAACGCATAGGCCATCTTGTGGCTGATCGGACGCGTGCCCGCAAGCACTTTGGAGACTACGTGCCTGTCTCCAACTTCAGGCAGATCTGAACCGCTAAGACCTAGTACGTCCATGAAGTCGCGTAAGAGCTGCACTGGCGTGCTTGCAGATGCCAGATTCGCATTGATAGCAGCGAATTGTTCTGAGTCGCGCTCGTATGTCTGGATAGCTTCCTCGAGCTCGATCAGGACCTGTGTCTCGTACTTGTTGAGGCTGTGGCCATCGGTCAGTTCGTCTAGCAGAATAGACGCACGTTGGTACTCGTCGGGCGTATGGATTCCGCCAACGAAAGATTCACGAAGTTGCTCAACCAGCCGCTGAAGGCTCTCCAGAGCAGCGCGAATAGCTTGCGAATTTTCAAGCACAGCGGTCATGGCTTCACTCCTTGACTGTTTCTGGCATACCAATCGTCTGCAACGTCGTATTCCGCATGTGTATAGATATGTTCTACGTATAACTTCTGCCGCTCGTAGTTGATGCCAGCGATCAGCCTTAATTTGTTACCGCCAATATCAATCACAACCCATCCTGCTTCAGAACGAGGTTTGAACAGATCAAGCCTGTTACCTAACGCAGCACCTAAATCGTTGTAATTTTCAGGTTCGAGAGCGCACAGCACGCGATAGCACGTCTTGAGCGCATTGGAACACGTTGGATGCCTTCGACATGCTTCATCAAACCGATCCCTCTTCAGTACGTCCATAAGCATTCCTTGCCTTCAATTCAATCATACGCTTGTTGTCATTTTTGGCAACGGGTGCGAGTTTGACAGGTTGTTTTACTATCAGCCAAATGGGCGAAAAAGGTCGCGCTGGCGCTCAAAGAGAATCAGAGGGCGGCCGCTTGCGCGATGTACGATCCGTGCCAGGAAGCGTACAGCTGTCGCCGCGGCAACGCGCGGCGCCGTCAGGGTGGGGCAGCCACGCCAGATGCGGGCGCCAGCGGCAGAACAGGCGATAACCTACGTTGAACAGCGGCCGGGCCCACCGCCATGACAACGGTGCCGCCCACGCGCCAAGGCCTGCAGCTCGCCAGCTCCAGAGTGTGGCGTCAAGGCCGGTGACCCACGTTCCGTCGGCGAAGCGCGCATGCAGCAAAGACCCCATGTGCGCGCGGGTGAATCCCAGGGGTTGCGGATCGAACGTCGGATCGGCAATGTCGATGAACCGAAGGCGATCGGGTGAAGCGCGGCCGCTCAGAACCTTGATCTCGTGAGCGCACAGGGGGCAGTCCCCGTCGAAGTAGAGCGTCAGCGGCCAGTGGGGTTTCTCGTACATCGATGAGCGTTCCGTATTGGTAGTGGCATGCGGTGCCTGACAACAAGGCAATGTTCTTCACGTCACATAGACATCGCATTCAGTCTTTTCCGCCATTTTTAACGCACTTGCTGTCCGGCGGCCAGGCAAACGGCGCAGCATATTTTTCGCCTTGTTGCAGGCTCTGGGATCTCGCAGAATGGAAGGGCTGTTGGCGGATGGATACGGACGTCACGCAATGCGTGGCAATCGCCGTGCACGCTCACAGGCAGGCCGCTTGTTATTGCAAGCGGCTGTCATTTCCATGGATGTTCAGGAGCGCAACGGGTGATGATGGAACGATACATCGATACTGCGGCCCTCAAGGATCTGGCTACCCAGGCGTCTGCCATCAGCCTGGACTGTCACTGCCTGCAACGGGATCTGCAAGGCTGGGCCGCATGGCCGGTGGGCTATCACGAGGATGACTTCGTGCAACTCGGGACGCTGGCCCGGTATTCGCCCGATGAGTCCATCATTGATGAATATCACCCAGCCGGTACCAGCTATTGGTCGAACGATGCGCCGATCGCCCCGCGCTTCTATCCCTACAATCAAAGCGCAGTCTGGCAGTGCCGGAGCTGTGAACGCCTTTACCTGCGCCATAACGACGATGGCGCCTACCATGTGGCGCCGCGTATTCGCCTGGCCTGCGCGACGCTGATCGTCGATGCGCAGCATCCGAACGATGGCCGCGAAAGGGCGGCCATCTAACCGATGTGCTAGTCACGCGACGCTCGCCCAAGCGCTTTGCCCATGCCCTGATTCCTGGCGTGCCGCCAATCACGGTCGGCCTTGCTGTCGATGCCGATATGGCGTTGCAGCTCGCCGGCGACGCTGGCCTGGCATTGGCGAAAGCCGTCGTCCCAGCCGGTGGCGTATTGGCGATCGGCAAGGTAGGCGGGGACGTTCTTGCGAAATTCGCCCAGCGCCTGCGCGGCGTTGCGCCCACTGCTGCAGCCGTCTTCGAAGCCGTTGGCGAAGGGCGCAGGGTAGCCTTCGGCCAATAGCCGCTCTCGCGTCGTCTGGCAGCCGCTGAGCAGGGCGGCCGCCAAGGCCAGGCCCAGCAGCAGGCTCGCCTGTTTGAACGGACCGCCCCTGGCGCTCATCTCAACGATCTCCGTGGGCCGCAAGGGCATGGCTTTGCACAGCCTGGGACGGCGCGGGGCGATAGAGAATCCAGCGATAACACAGCACGCAGATCAGCCAGTCGATCAGCAGCGTCCAGATGTTGTGAGACAGGAAATGCGCGCCCTGTGCCATGCGGCCCAGGGAAAAAATCGCGCCCAATCCCAACGCCACGGCCAGCGCGATTCGTGCGGTGCGTGGGCGGCGGTCGCGCCAGAAGAAGAACAGCGCAATCAGCGAGAAGCCGCTCGAGGCGTGACCTCCCGGCCAGCACAGGCCGGGCTTCTGGGTCTCGGCGCGTGGGCTGAGCAGCGGTGTGTAGGTTTCCTGGCCACCGAACTCTTTCAGGCTCCACGGGCAATGCACGGCAGTGAGCACCTTGAGCGGGGTGACCACTGAGGTCGTCAGTGCCATTGCCAGCACCACGTAACCCAAGGGGCGGCGCCATTCACGCAACCTGGGTGAACACACGCTGGCGATGAACCCGCCCAGTGCCAGTACGGCGAAGGCGATCACGGCCTGTTTGGCGCGGTCGTGGAGGATATTTTCCAGCCAATAACTCTGCCGTCCGATGAAGCCGGTGCCCGGCACATAGAACAGTTGCGCAAGAGCGAAATCGAGTGCAGGTGGATATAGCCACAACATCAACGCCATAAGCACGAGGGGAGCGCCCAGCGCCAGGCGAAAATCAAAAGGGCGGGAGGCACGCAAGGGTACTTCGATAGCCATGAACGGCTCCGATGGTTGGGTAGAGAATCGACGACGGCGATGGGCGCGAAGCCTTGCATGTGGTGCTCGGCTGGCTGCTGCCTGCTGTGCTGGCGACGATAGGTTTCAGGCCTTCAGCGATGGGTGAAGAAGATGTGAAAAATGCGTCGGGCACGCAGTTTCCAGTGGGCAATCAGGATAAATAATCAATGTGTCTCAGAGGCGTGGTTTGCGGTTTTTTCGAGCAAGCTTTTCCTCGCAAATCTTTCACGAAAGTTTGAGTTATTCGCGTCTAGAGTCCGCGCTGTCGATACCCGGCGCATTGCGCACGGCCCGCCTATCTGCCTGACAGTAGACCCGCATGTTCAAGATAAAACCTGTTCGCCCGGAATTCGTGACACTGGCTGCCAGCCTGTTTCTGTTGGTCGGCTTCAATACACCGCTTTGGACACACCTGGCGTCCATCACCGGTGGTGAGGGCGCCAGTACGCAACTCGCCTGGGCGTTCGCCGTGCTGCTGTTGTGCGTATTCAACTTCGTGCTGACGATGCTCGCGTTTCCCAAACTACTGAAACCCCTGTTGATGGTGCTGTTTCTGGTCAGCGCCTGTGTCGCCTACTTCATGGGGCAGTACGGAATCGTGGTCGACGCGGGCATGTTCCGCAATCTGGTTGAAACCAATGTCACCGAAGTAGAGGGCTTGTTGTCGCCCCTGCTGTGGGTGTACATCCTTGGGTTGGGCGTGCTGCCCTGTGCGTTGGTGTGGAAGACGCCCATTGTCTACCGCAGGCCGCATCGCGAAGTGCTGAGCAAGCTGCTGATCGGCACCGGTTGCGCCGGCATCATCGCCACGGTTGCGCTGCTGGACTACCAGGGCCTGTCATCGCTGTTGCGCAATCACCACGAGTTGCGCCTGATGGTGGTGCCAAGCAATTACATCGGCGCTTCGATCGGCTATGCACGAGAGCAGGTTTCGACTGCCCAGCATCCTTTCGTGCCGCTGGGTGAGGATGCGGTACGTGCCGTCAACGTGAGCAACCACGCCAGCAAATCCCTGACGGTATTGGTAGTAGGCGAAAGTGCGCGCGCCGAGAACTTCGGTGTCCTCGGTTATGGGCGCGATACCACGCCGCAACTGACCGCAGAGCAGGGGCTGGTGTCGTTCACCGACGTTCACTCTTGCGGCACCGAAACGGCCGTTTCCGTGCCCTGCATGTTCTCCAACATGGGCCGCAAGCAGTACAAGGCGGCCATCGCGAAAAACCAGGAAGGGTTGCTGGACGTGCTCAAGCGTGCCGGCCTGGACGTGGTGTGGTGGGACAACCAGTCCGGCTGCAAGGGCACCTGCGACCGGGTCACGTTGCTGGATGTCAGCCATGAAAAAGATCCGACACTGTGCGCGGACAGCGAGTGCAGGGACGAAATCCTGCTGCAGGGTTTGCAGGCGTTCATCGATCATATGAGCAAGGACACTGTTCTGGTATTGCACCAGATGGGCAGTCACGGCCCCGAGTATTACAAGCGCTACCCGCAAGCCTTCGAACACTTTACCCCAGTGTGCAAAAGCAACGCCCTGGATGCCTGCAGCCGGGAGAGTATCGTCAATGCCTACGACAATACCGTGCGGTACACCGATCACGTTCTGGCGCGGCTCATCGATACCCTGCGCAACAACCAGGACCACGTGGCCAGCGCGATGATCTACCTCTCCGACCACGGCGAGTCGCTTGGGGAGTACAACGTGTTCCTGCACGGTACGCCTTACATGTTGGCACCCGACCAGCAGAAGCACGTCCCGCTGCTGGTATGGTTTTCCGACAGTTACCAACGTGCGCTCGCCGTCGACAGTCGCTGCCTGCAGCGCACACGCAATGCCCCGCTCAGCCAGGACAACCTCTTTCACTCGATGCTAGGCTTGCTGAATGTTCAGACGCGTGTCTACAACAGCGCGCTGGATATGTTCGCCGGCTGCAAGGGGGTGAACGGCAATGCGCTTGTGGCCACGAAACAAATGCCAGTCGAGCGTTGAGTGGTCAGTCGTTTTTCGTTCTCCTGCCTTGAATAACAAAGAGACTTCCATGCGCATACTGGTCATCGAAGATCATGCTGACATCCTCGCCAACGTCTCGGAATACTTCGTGCTCAAAGGCTGCGAAGTAACCGGCGCGCTGGATGGCGTGACCGGGCTTCACCTGGCGATGACGGGTAGTTATGACGCCATCATTCTCGATGTGATGCTTCCCGGCATGGACGGCAACCAGGTCTGTCACAAGCTGCGCTCGGTCTCCAGGCGGCACACGCCCATTCTGATGCTCACTGCCCGCGACGAACTGGAAGACCGGTTGACCGGATTTCGCGTCGGCGCCGACGACTACATCATCAAGCCCTTCGCCTTGTCCGAGCTGTTTGCCCGTGTCGAGACGGTGAGTCGGCGATCGGCCGGGATGAGAAAAAACGTGCTCGAGGTCCATGACCTGAGCTTCGATCTGGATTCGCTGGAAGTGAGGCGGGCGGGCAGGTTACTCAAGCTCAACCCCACCACGCTGGTCTTGCTGGAGCTGCTGATGCGCAAGAGTCCCGCCATCGTGAAGCGCCGCGAGCTGGAACGGGCGCTGTGGGGCGAGGAAGCGCCCGATTCCGACAGCCTGCGAACCGGCATCTATATGCTGCGCCGAACGATCGACAAAGCCTTCGAGGTGCCCTTGCTGCACACCGTGCACAGCATGGGCTACAAACTCCAGGCGCCGAGCGACGTCCAGTTGGCGGTCGACCGCCACTGACTTGGGCCCGCATTCGGTCTCATGCCAGCCGAAGCGTTTCCAGGATCTGCTCGACTTGCTCTCTGGCTTGCCTGTTGAGTCCCTTGAGGGGCAGCGGCAAGCAGTCCGCCGCAGTATGGCCCATGATCTGCGCTGCAGTAGCGACCACTCTCAGACTGCCGTATTGGCGGAACATCGCCCATAACGGCTCGAGCCGTGTTGACGCCTGGCGCTGACTTCCAACGAACGCTTTGCCGGTGCGCTGTCATCGGTGCCGAAGGTATCCGGGTGGAAGCTCTATCGGCGTGGCTTGTTGATGCACCTTACCAACCCGAAGGCGATCCTGAGCTGGATCGCGACGATGACCATGGGTCTGGGGCCAGGCGCTACCACCTCAACGGTCGCCATCATCCTGGCCGGTTGCGCCGTACTCAGCGTGACTATTTTCGGCGGCCACGCGGTGGTGTTTTCCACGGTGTCGATGGTTCGCGCCTATCAACAACCCCGCTGCTGGATCGAGGGTACGCTGGCGGCGGTGTTTCCCGGCGCGGGCCTGAGGCTTCTGTTTGCCAGAGCATAAGGTGGTGGTGGATGGGTTGTGGTACGCATCTATAGTCGCCTGCTAGCCCCACCTGACTGCACCTATCCAATACGACGCCACGACCAGTCACTTCACCATCGCTTAAATAGTTCGCGAGGTGATACGTACGCGGCTACTAATTCTCGGGATCTATGAGGCTGCGGATATCCAATCGACTAGGTTCTATCTATGCAGTAGGTGGAGGGATCAGGCGAACGGATTGGTCAATAAGTATGAATTGGTTGCGTTGGCGTATAAGTGTGAGCTGTTTTTTTGGATGTATAAATGATGGAGGGTATGGAAGATGACCGGGTTTGAAATTGGCGTAACTTCGTCATGTCACAGGCTTGCACTTTTCTTATTGCCGGATGGCGTTGCGCCTTCATGTTGGACATATCCCGATAATATTATCAGCGGCCGTTCAGGTGTTTGGCCCGCTATGCTTGTTATCGAACGGGCTAAAGGGCGTTGCTTGTAGAGCTTAAGATCCTGTTGCCTGCGTTAAATGGCGAAGGGGCTAGCGTTTGCAGAATTTTACGCTACAAGTGATCGGGGTGAGTCATGAAAACTCTCGTATACATATTTTTCGTTATGGCTGCTGTGCTAGGTGAGATAGATTCCGCAAGAGCTGCCGGTGTGTGGTGCGGGCTCTGGGGTAAAGACACTGTTGTAATCGATATGAAATACACGTTTTTCCCACCCGAGCTGGAGGGGGATTCGTGGGTGCCTCGTCCCAAGCACGGCACAAAAGACTGTACGGGGTCCTTCAAGTCCATTGTGCTGGAAGTCTATTATCCGGGCATGGAAGCTGCTGGAAGACGCACTGTCTATAACGATCCGGATCGGCGCCATGTTTCGATACATATGGTGAGGTTGAACCCCGCAACCAGCAGTTTAGACTTTACCGGAACACTACAACGATACATGCCACATCTTAGAACGGGTCAGGGCGAAGCATACGGTACGGAAGAGGCATTTGGCCTTCAGAAATACTCCGGCGTGGATCCGGTCTACAAAACAAGCCTAGCAGAAATCTACTGGTCTAACGCGGCTAATGAAGGTGATCCGTTATACATCATCTGTAGGTTTCATTCGAGCAAGTTTCGAACAAGATGCTTACTTTGTGTCAAGTCGGTGGGCGACGCCACTGAAGTAAATGTTGAGTTTAGTTATCATTCGATTTCAAAATGGAAAGAGCTTCTGAATGAAGCCGAAACGTTAGTTGGTAGCATCAAAAACAGGGAGAGGTAAATGGTTCAGTCAGTCAAGCGAGCCGAGCTAGATGTCGCGAGTAAAATACTTGTGACCGAAGGAGTTAGTAAGATGTACGGCTACCTTGCCGATAAAGGCTTTAACTATGCGCGCTTAGCTAATGGGGTTGCGCTGGGGAATTCACTTTCCGGTGAGGCCGCAATATCGTATATGAAGTCTGTCGCTAAAAGCCATGGAAAAGTGCTAACCGAAGCAGATGTTGATAAAGTTCGTTGGGATATGGCTCACGGCTATCTAAATACTCTATCTTCATTAGCAGTGGGTGATGATGCCTCCGTCGGGCGCGATGTAACTGCTAAAGAGGCCTCTCGGTTTCATACAAATGTTTTCGAAGCTAACGGCCTGCCTATCCAAGCCTGGACGCTGGACAGTATCTTCAAAATAATCAACGACTCGTCAGAAATTGAAGCGTATTGGGAAAAAGTGTTGGAGTCTGCAGGGCATGCCGATAAAGAGCTGGAGCTTGCCTTTGAAACGATGGGCTTGATGTACCACAGCTATGACACTGGTAGTAACGTGTTGGAATCCAGCACCTGGTTGGGCCACATGATCAGTTTTGACAGTGTGTGGAGTACGCTCACTCACGTGTTTGCTCCGCGCGAGTCCATAGACTTCGATGTCTATACTGATTTCATCAATGCGCGGCAGGTTATCGATCCTCTTGTCCTCGATCTTGACGGTGATGGAGTTGAAACAGTGTCTGCAGATGTCGGGATCATGTTTGACCATGACGGGGATGGCATAAGAACTGGATCAGGGTGGGTACTCAGCGACGACGGCCTTTTAGTCATTGATAAAAACCGGGACGGTGTCATTAATAACGGCAGTGAGCTGTTTGGTGTCGACATGGTACTTTCGTCAGGACAGAAAGCCAGTAATGGTTTTGAAGCGCTCGCTGATTTCGATACCAATGAGGATTTGGTTTTCGATGCCAGAGACGCTGATTTCGAATATGTTAAAATATGGCAGGATCTGAACCAAGACGGCCTGTCACAAAGCGCGGAGCTCAAAAGTCTGAGCGAGCACGCTATAACCTCGATCAGCCTGACTCATCAGGCTGTGAGTTATGTCGATAATGGTAATGTAATTTCGGATGTCGGTAGTTATCAGTCGACGGTTGCTGGTGCGACCGTTGAAAGAAGCATTGAGGGTGTCAATTTCGTCAAGAATACGTTCTTTCAGGACCCTCAAAGTCCCATTGCACTCGATGCTGTTGCCGCAAGACTTCCTGATATGAATGGCTCCGGCTCGTTAAGAAGTTTGCGCGAATCCGCAATGCTAAGCGGTAAACTGAAAACAGCGCTCGCGGCTTATGCCAAGGCTCCTACGAGATTGGCTCAATTTGCACTGCTCGATGACCTGTTGATCTCCTGGAGTGAAACCAGCACTGGGAAGAACTTTAAGGAACGGATCGGCTCCTTGTCACGTGACCAGCACGCCGTGGAGTTCCAGTACTCTTGGCATGCAGGTTTGCGAGCGTCCGAATCGAATGTGGCTTCCATTTTGCCCTCCCCTGAGGACCTATCGAAAGCGGAGCTGTTACGAAAGATTGGAATACTCGAGGCTTTTACAGGTGTTGAACATTTCACGTTTGATCCTGAAAATTTTGATCTGTTTTCATTGCATTCTATGACGGGCGGGGAGGTGGATAGTGAAACAGGACCCCATGTATCGTCCATCGACTCGGCCCCAGATAAAATATATGTTACGGAACGAGACCTCGACGTTCAACCACAGCAGATAACTCAGATAGAAAGAGCTTACACTGCACTCAGAGCATCGGTGCATAATGGTCTTAATTTGCAAACAAGACTTTCTGCTTATGCTGGCAAGAGAAGGTTCGTCATTGAAAATGGTGCTCCGGTCGAACGGTATGGAGAAATAACACACTCTCTTGAGGCACTGGTGCAAACAAATCCGCTGCAGGCCGTAGCTGATGCTATCGAACTCACTCGTGAACTGAAAACTGACGAGTGGGCAAGTATGATAATACCCACTGCCCGTGCCTTGTCGCCGCAACAACTTGCTCGGCTTACGGCTATGTACAGCCATGATCTGGATGGAGTGATTGGTCGCCACCAACTGGCAGGTTCACGCGATCGGTCTGACTTTATATTGGCGGGAAATGGAGCTGACCATGTGCACAGTGGCTTTGGAGACGACATCGTTGGTGGCGGGGATGGAAATGATAGAATTAAGGGTGGGGCAGGCAGAGATATCCTTTTTGGAGAAGAGGGTGATGATAATGTCGCCGGTGGTGTAGGCAACGATTTCCTGAATGGAGGCGCTGGGGACGATGAGCTCTCCGGGGAATTTGGCAATGACATACTTATTGGTGGAGATGGCGATGACCTCATCTTCGGTGGCCATGGCGATGACTTGTTAATAGGTGGATCGGGAAACGATACGCTGTCGGGGGGACGAGGTATGGATACCTACTACTTTTCGCGCGGATGGGGGGGAGATATCATCAGGGAATCAACTGGCGCTATCAATGTGGTGAAATTCGGGCCTGACATAGCGCCTTCAGATATCAATCTTTATCGATCCATGCACGACTTGGTGATTCAGCTCGCAAATGATTCCTCTCAATCCATACGTGTAGAATCTTATTTTATTGTTCATGATGGCTCGCCGGAATCGATCAGTAGCATTGAATTTTCTAATGGGTTGTCTTGGAATCGCGAAAACATCCATGCGGCGGTATGGGCAGGGACTGAAATCGCTGATGACCTTCGTGGTGATCATAGGGATAACGTATTGGATGGAGAAGATGGAAATGATTTGATACTTGGAGGTGGAGGGAATGATGTTCTTCATGGTGGCTCGGGTGACGACGAGATTTATGGCGATGCCGGTGATGATCAGCTCTTCGGGGACGAAGGTAATGATCACCTTGCCGATAACGGAGGTGATAATTTATTCGATGGTGGTAAAGGAAATGACACTATCGTTTTTGGCGAAGGGAATAATACCGTATTTTTCGGCCGCGGATCTGACCACGATGTTCTGGAGTGCGGCGGTTTCAGCCAAGTAAACGTACAATTGCCCATTGGTGATTTTTCAAGCTACGCGCTTGAGCGTTCTGACGCAGACTTGGTATTGTACTTTGGTGACACCAGGCAAGACACGCTTACGTTTCGGTCGGTCTTCACGCAAGGTGATATACGGTACGCAATTACTCTAACCGATGGACACCAGGCTTTACACTATTCGCCCGATCATTTGCTATCAACCTTCCCTATATCCAACACGATTTCCGGAAGCGAGCAGTCAGATTGGCTTCATGGTCTTTCCAGTAATGATCTGATCCTCGGGCTGGCCGGTGACGATGTCCTTCATGGCGCTGCGGGAGACGATATTCTCAACGGCGGAACAGGTGACGACTATCTATCGGGTGATCGTGGCGACGACACGTATATTTATGAGTCAGGTGGAGGTCATGACAAAATTGCCGCAGGCACTGGGGGCGCTGATAGATTGATCCTGGATAAACGTATCTTGCTCGACTCGATTTTATTTCAGCGCTCTTTTGAGGATCTTATTATACGAATAGGTGACGGTGTGGATCAGAGCGTTACGGTCCTTGGTTATTACTTCCAAGGCGGCTCTCTAGCTTCTATTACTATCGAAGGTGTTGAATATATGCCCGCACAGATCGAGTCAATGGTGGTGATGAATCCTCTTGATCACTGGACTGACGAAAGTCCAGGC
Source organism: Pseudomonas rhizosphaerae (assembly GCF_000761155.1). Lineage (NCBI taxonomy): Bacteria > Pseudomonadati > Pseudomonadota > Gammaproteobacteria > Pseudomonadales > Pseudomonadaceae > Pseudomonas > Pseudomonas rhizosphaerae. Next base: position 1,795,810 of record NZ_CP009533.1, read on the forward strand.
AGCGACTTGATCCTGGGTGGGCCGATGGTTGCTTCGATAATGAGCGAGTCTGATGATGAGGTAAGGCTTGGTGGCCAGGGAATTGAGCCTCACCATGATTCGGGGAAGCAACGCATTTGGATTGGCGACAGGCTCGAGACCTCGGAGGTCATGGGTATATCCGACCCTGTTGCTTTCGCAGGTTGGAATCAAAGTGTAGCCAGTCGAGCTCAGGAGATATCGGTAGGTGACTATCCAAGTGATACCTTACGAGTTGAAATTCTCGTCAATGCGATGGCGAGCTTCGGAGGCCCTCAAGGCGGGGATATTTCAAATCCGCTGTCCAGTTCGGGACCAACCGAGATGACGCCGATGCTTTTGAACCAGGGGATTGCTGCTCCTCTGACCTCGTTCGTAATCTAACCATCAGGCGCGCGTGCATTACCCTATCCCGTCGGCAAAGGTCGTCTTCGCATTCACCTCACACTCGCTGGCTCAAGTGTTAGTGCCGCACGTCGATGACGGATGGCATCAACATCTGATCGCAATGGAATCCTGCATGATCATCAGACGCCTCAATCTCGCCCCTCGCGCTATCGCATTTTTCTCGGCCGTTGTTGTGGTCATAATCGCGACGAACTGGAAGACCGGTTGACCGGATTTCGCGTCGGCGCCGACGACTACATCATCAAGCCGTTCGCCTTGTCCGAGCTGTTTGCCCGTGTCGAGACGGTGAGTCGGCGATCGGCCGGGATGAGAAAAAACGTGCTCGAGGTCCATGACCTGAGCTTCGATCTGGATTCGTTGGAAGTGAGGCGGGCGGGCAGGTTACTCAAGCTCAACCCCACCACGCTGGTCTTGCTGGAGCTGCTGATGCGCAAGAGTCCCGCCATCGTGAAGCGCCGCGAGCTGGAACGGGCGCTGTGGGGCGAGGAAGCGCCCGATTCCGACAGCCTGCGAACCGGCATCTATATGCTGCGCCGAACGATCGACAAAGCCTTCGAGGTGCCCTTGCTGCACACCGTGCACAGCATGGGCTACAAACTCCAGGCGCCGAGCGACGTCCAGTTGGCGGTCGACCGCCACTGACTTGGGCCCGCAGTCGGTCTCATGCCAGCCGAAGCGTTTCCAGTATCTGCTCGACTTGCTCTCTGGCTTGCCTGTCGAGTTTCTTGAGGGGCAGCGGCAAGCAGTCTGCCGCAGTGTGGCCCATGATCTGCGCTGCGGTAGCGACAACTCTCAGACTGCCGTATTGGCGGAACATCGCCCATAACGGCTCGAGCCGTGTTGACGCCTGGATGGCTTGATCAGGGTCTCCCAAGTGCGTTGCGCGGACAAGCGCCTGCGCGGTGTGCGGGAACAGCCCGCCGACCACGGAGTACCACACATCACATCCCGCATTGAGTCCGGTCACCGCGCAGGCATCGCCACTGATGCCGATGCTGACGTGGTCGGGAATGATCGCCCTCAAGCCCGCTATCCGAGCCGATGCCTGCGCAGGGTCGATTACCACGGCGGGGATTTTGATCGAAGCGATGTTGGGCAAAGCTGCAATGCGCCCGTGCAGCTCGTCGGTGAACTGGAAGTGCGTGGTGCCAGGGTTGTCGTACACCACCAACGGCACCGACACTCGGTGTGCGACCGTTTCGTAGAGGTCGAATACTTCGTCCGCGCCCAGCGTCTGATAACTCACCGGCGGCAGCAACAGCGCCGAAGCACCTGCGGCCTGGGCGTCATCGGCCAGCAACAGCACGTCTCGGGTAGCGATCGAACCAATCCCGACGATGACCGGCACCGCCCCGGCCACTTGAACGGCGAGCCGAGCCGCGAGGCGCCGCTCCTCCTGGTTCAGATACGCATAGCTGCCTGTCGATCCCAGGGCACCGATGGAGTCGACCTTGGCCGACTCCAGGTTCTCGACCAGACCCGCGAAGGCTTTCTCGTCCACCTTGCCGTCGCGCAGCGGAGTCAATGGAAACGCACTGAGACCTGTGAACATGCATGAACTCCCTGGTACTGAATGTTGCGACTGGGTTTACTTCCCAGACCGACGCTACTATAGGGTATCCAATCAGATAACCTGCACCCGCCTTTAGTGGAGTCCTTCAATGTCATTCGATCTCCACCTGCTGCTTTTGGTGTTCGTGACCTACATCATTGGCGCCGCCAGCCCAGGGCCCAGCAACATGCGCATCATGAGCGTGGCGATGCACCAGGGCAGGCGACCGGCGTTGATGCTGGCGGCGGGTGTCATCAGCGGGTCGTTCTTTTGGGGCACCATGGCCGCGACAGGTGTGTCTGCGGTGATCGTCCAGTACGCCGAGGCGCTCTTCGTGTTGAAGGTAATAGGCGGCGCCTATCTGTTGTTCCTTGCCAGCAAGGCCTGCCGCTCGGCGCTGACCTCCAACGAACGCTTTGCCAGTGAGCTGTCAGCGGTGCCGAAGGTATCCGAATGGAAACTCTATCGACGTGGCCTGTTGATGCACCTTACCAACCCGAAGGCGATCCTGAGCTGGATCGCGACGATGACCCTGGGTCTGGGGCCAGGCGCTACCACCTCGACGGTTGCCATTATCCTGGCCGGTTGCGCCGTACTCAGCGTGACTATTTTCGGCGGCTACGCGGTGGTGTTTTCCACGGTGCCGATGGTTCGCGCCTATCAAAAGGCGCGCCGCTGGATCGAGGGTACGCTGGCGGCGGTGTTTGCCGGGGCGGGCCTGAAGCTCCTGTTTGCCCGCCCATGATCAGCTACCGGCCGGGCGTAGTGTCCAGCCGGGCCGCCAGGCGCATCAGGTTGGCCCGGTCCAGCCCCAGGCTGCGGGCGGCGGCTGCGGCATTGCCGTCGTGGCGTGCAAGGGCGTCGCTGAGCAGCTGCCGCTTGTAGGCGTCGACGGCGCTGCGGAAATCCACGGGCGGCGCCGAGTCTGCAGAGTGCGGGAGAGGGGTTGCCGTGGAGCTATGGTCCGTGGTGGCTTCGAGAAAGTCCAGGTCCTCCGACTCCAGGGTCAGCACCTGTTTGGCCAGGGAGGACGTCGTGCGTTTGTTTGCCTTGAGTGCGGCCCTCGCCATCAGGTGTTCCAGCTCGCGAATATTGCCGGGCCAGGCATATCCGATCAGGGCGCGACGGGCGTTCTCCGAGAATCGCAACGAAGGCACGCCGATGCGCCAACGGTTGTGTTCGGCAAACGCCCCGGCCAGCAGCATGATGTCTTCGCGACGTTCCCGTAGTGCCGGCACCCGCAGCGGGTAGACGCTCAGACGATGATACAGGTCGGCCCGAAACCGCCCCTGCCGCACTTCGTCGGCGAGGTTGCGGTTGGTGGCGGCGATCAGGCGAATGTCGACCACGTGGAGCTTGTCCGACCCGACCCGTTGCAGCTGGCCGCCCTGCAGCACTCTCAGGAGGCTGGCCTGTACGACCAGGGGCAGTTCACCGATCTCGTCGAGGAAGAGCGTTCCCGAGGTAGCCAGTTCGAACTTGCCCAGGCGATTCTCGATGGCCCCGGAAAAAGCTCCCTTGACGTGCCCGAACAGCTCGCTTTCCACCAGGTGTTCCGGCAACGCGGCGCAATTGACCGTGATGAAGGGCTTGTCGGCCCGAGCCGAGCCGTCATGCAGCCGTTGTGCGACCAGCTCCTTGCCCACGCCCGTCTCGCCGGTGATCAGCACGGTGAGATCACTGGGCGCCACCAGATCGACCTCCGACAGGAGCTGCCTGAAGCGTTCACTGTTGCCGATCATCGCAGGCTTGGGCCGATGGGCGGCGAGTCGATACGCTTCGGCCCGCTTGCGTTCACCGGCCACGGTCTGCAACAGGTCATCGAAGCGAGACGCCGCCACCACCGTAGCGGCCGCGAACGTGGCGAAGGTCTCGATGGTCTGCAGATCGCGTTCGGAAAACTGGCCGACGGTCAATGCGTCGAGGGTCAGCACGCCCCAGATCTGCTCGTTGATCCGCAATGCACAGCCCATGCAGTCATGCACGGGCAATGCGCTCGAGCCGATCAAACCGTCATAGGGGTCTGGCAGGTCACAGTTCGGCGGGAACAGCACGGGGCCTTTTGCTTCGACGATCGCCTTCAGGCGCGGGTGGCGTACCACAGGGTAGCGGCGGGCCATGGCGTCTTCGGCCAGACCGTAGGCAGCGACAGGAATCAGTTCGCCATGATCCACCCGCAGCAAGGCCATGGCATCGGCCGGTACCAGTTGCTGCAGGGCATCGAGCACCCGGTAGTAGCGCAGCTCGGAAGAAACTTCTGCAGTCAGGTCACCCAGCAGCGGTAGCAATGCCTGGAGGGCCCTGGCTTGGTGGGTCGTAATGACTTCTTTTGCCATTTTTTGTGTCCAAAGGACTCGGTCAGAAAGACTGTTCTACACGGTTTCCTTGTTGATTTACAAGGGTTTTTGGTTTGGCATGAGGGTTGCTCTGGCTATTGGCATAACTGTTTGACTATCCGGAGCTGAACCATGCTGACTTCTGCCCAACGCAACATCATCAAAGCGACCGTGCCGGTTCTGGAAACCGGCGGCGAGGCGCTCATCACCCATTTCTACCGGCTCATGCTCGATACCTATCCGCAGGTGCGACCCTTGTTCAACGAAGCGCACCAAGTCAACGGTGCACAGCCCCGGGCGCTGGCCAATGGTGTGCTGATGTACGCCAGGAACATCGACAAGCTGGAGAACCTGGGCGAGCTGGCGGGTCGGATCATCAACAAGCATGTGTCGTTGCAGATCCTTCCGGAGCATTACCCGATCGTCGGCACCTGCCTGCTGCAAGCCATCCGCGAAGTGCTGGGGACCGCCGTCGCCACGGATGAAGTCATCGCAGCCTGGGCAGCGGCGTATCAGCAGTTGGCGGACATCCTCATCGAAGGCGAAGCCAATGCCTACGACGCTATTGCCGCCGCACCCGGCGGCTGGCGTGGTGCGCGGTCGTTCCGAGTGGCAAGCAAGGAAGTCGAAAGCGCCGAGATCACATCGTTCTACCTGGTGCCCACCGACAGCCAGCCGGTCATCAAGCACGCAGCCGGGCAGTACATCGGCCTGCGCCTGATGATCGACGGCCAGGAGGTGCGTCGCAACTATTCATTGAGCGAACAGGCCAATGGCGTCCACTACCGCATCAGCGTCAAGCGTGAAGCCGGAGGCGTGGCCTCGACGTACCTGCACGATCATGTCGAGGAAGGCTCCCTGCTCGAACTGTTTCCGCCGGCCGGAAACTTCACGCTCAACGATCAGGCCCGACCGCTCGTGTTCATCAGCGGCGGCGTGGGAATCACGCCCACGCTGGCGATGGCCGCCGAGGCGCTGGAAGCGGGCCTTCGGCCTGTGACGTTCATCCATTACGCCCGCAACGGCCAGGTGCATGGGTTTTCACAGCTGTTGCAGGCATGGCGACAACGCTATCCGCAGTTCCAGTGCCATGTCGTGTACGGTCAAGCGACCGATCGCGATGCCTGCACCCCGGATGCCATTGGGATGCCGAGCGTTGCCCACCTGGAAGCCTGGCTACCCGCCGACCGTGACGTGGACGCCTACTTCCTGGGCCCGACGCCGTTCATGGAGTTCATGAAAAACGCGCTGCATGACCTGGGCGTACCCGACCCACAGGCCCGCCATGAATTTTTCGGCCCTGCCCAGGCTTTGGCGTAAGCTTCTCGCTGCAACCCTTTGAAGAGGTCGGTGCAATGCGCAATCTTCGTTTCTGGAGCCACGTCGGCGTGCGGCTGCCCATCGTTCAGGCGCCCATGGTCGGGGTCTCCAACCCCACGTTGGCGGCTGCGGTAAGCAATGCCGGCGCCCTGGGTTCGATTGGCCTGGGCGCCAGCACGCCGGAGCAGGCACGAACGCTGATCCGTCAGACCAGCGCGCTGACCGACCGGCCCTTCAATGTCAACCTGTTCTGCCATGCACCCGCGCGTTTCGACGACGCGCGCAACACTGCCTGGCTGGCGCACCTGGCGCCCTGGTTTGCCGAATTCGATGCCGTGCCGCCGTCAGCGCTGCGCGAGATCTACACCAGTTTTCTGGATGACCGTGCAATGCTCGACGTGCTGCTCGCCGAGCGACCGCGGGTGGTCAGCTTCCACTTTGGCGTGCCCGAACCCCATTGGATCGAGCAACTGCGAGGCGCGGGCATCGTCACACTAGGGTGTGCTACCACTCTTCAAGAGGCGCGGTGGCTTGAAGACGCCGGGATCGATGCCATCGTGGCCCAAGGCTATGAGGCAGGAGGGCATCGGGGCGTGTTCGACGACTCGCCGAACCAGGACCAGGCGTTGGGACTGTTCGCGCTGCTGCGCGTGCTGACGACCAAGCTCAGCCTGCCGGTGATAGCCGCCGGTGGCATCATGGACGGGGCCGGCATCGACGCGGCGCTGGCCCTCGGTGCCTGCGGCGCGCAGCTTGGCACCGCGTTCATCCTCTGTCCCGAGTCCTCGGCCACGCCGCAGCATCGGGCCGCACTCGCCTCCGCCAAGGCGCATGACACTCGGGTGACCCGCTATCTGTCCGGCCGACCCGCGCGGGGTTTGGTCAACCGACTGTACCTGGAAGGCTCGTCGGAGCCATTGCCGCAGGCAGCCGAATATCCGCTGGCCTACGATGCGGCCAAGGCGCTGCATGCCGCTGCCGTGCTCAAGGGTAGTCATGAATTTGCCGCGCAGTGGGCGGGGCAGGGCGCGCCGCTGGCGCGAGCGATGCCGGCTGCGCAATTGATACAAACCTTGGCTGACGAGATGGGCGAGGTCTCAGCTCTCGCGTCGTTGCCATAGCGAAACGAGCGCCAGAAGCGACTTTCAGGGAGGAAGGCTACCCGCTGCCGTTGCGGCAATCCAGTCAGCCCCGCGACTCAAGAGTTTGCCTTGCAGGCCGATGACAGATGGCATCAACCCCTGATCGCAATGGAATCCTGCATGATCATCAGACGCCTCAATCTCGCCCCTCGCGCTATCGCATTTTTCTCGGCCGTTGTTGTGGTCGTAATCTTGTTAGGCAGTATTTCCCTGGTCCAGATGAACAAGCTGTACGAGGCCGAACAGGACGTGGAAACCAACTGGATGCTGGGTATTCGCGACGCAGGTCAGATGAACAGCGGGCTGTTGAGGTTGCGGCTGGAAAGCTTGCGCGGTGCCACCACCACCGACGCCGCGCTGCGCGAGCAGACGGTCAACGCGTTCGCCGGCTATCGCACTGCTTTCCTGGACGCCGTGAAACACTACGAAAGTACCGTGGCGAGCGATGATGACCGCAAGCTGTATGAATCCATACGTTCCGATGCGGCGGCGTACGACCAGCTACTGGGCCAACTCGAACCCATGCTGCGCAACGCCGACGCCACCTCGGCCACCGGCCTGATCAACACGACCATTCGGCCGCTGACAAACAGGCTCGAAGGCAAGGTCAACGAACTCATGGCCCTGAACGACCGCGGTGCGACCGATGCTGGCGATGCTGCGGCCGCGACCTTCGAGGCGGGGCGCAGCTGGGTACTGGGGCTGATGGCAGCAGCAGTGCTGGTGACCATCGTCCTGGCTGCGCTGCTGATCCACAGTATTGCGCAGCCCATTAAGGAAGCCGTACAGATTGCCCAGCGCATCGCACGCAAGGACTTGACCGAGCAGATCGTCGTGGTCGGGCAGGACGAAGCCGCCAGTATGCTCACGGCGCTGGCCCAGATGCAGGCCAACCTGCGTCAGACCATCGCGCACATTTCCGACAGCTCCAACCAACTGGCGGCGGCAGCGGAAGAGATGACCGCCGTGACCGAAGAGTCCGGTCGTGGGCTGGTGCGCCAGAACGATGAAGTCAACCAGGCGGCCAGCGCCGTCACCCAGATGAGCTCGGCGGTCGACGAGGTAGCGCGCAACGCCGCAGAAGCCGCCGATGCATCCGCCACCACGCAGTCGCTGGCCAGGGACGGGCTGGGCAAGGTCGAGCAGACCCTGACGGCCATCCAGGCGCTGGCGACGAACGTGGGCAGCACCAGTGACCAGGTCAAGCAGCTGTCGTCACGGGCGCGGGAGATCAACACCGTGGTCGAGGTGATCCGCGCCATTGCCGAACAGACCAACCTGCTGGCCTTGAACGCGGCCATCGAAGCAGCCCGCGCCGGTGAGCAGGGCCGCGGTTTCGCCGTGGTGGCGGACGAGGTCCGCGCGTTGGCCCATCGTACCCAGCAATCCACCCAGGAAATCGAAAAAATGATCGGTTCGATGCAGACCGATTCGGTCCAGGCCGTGCAGGCCATGGAGCAGAGCCAGCAGATGGCCAGCGATTCTTCGGCCGTGGCGCAGCACGCCAGCACCTCCCTCAATCAGATTTCCGCTTCGATCAACCTGATCAGCGAACGCAATACCGTGATCGCGACAGCTGCCGAAGAGCAGGCCCAGGTGGCACGGGAAATCGATCGCAACATCATCAGCATCCGGGACCTGTCGATCCAGAGCGCGGCAGGGGCCACGCAAACCGCTACCGCCAGCGGCGAGGTGTCGAGACTGGCGGTGGGCCTGACGGCCATGGTCGGTGAATTCGCGATCTGAGCCCACGCTGGCCAACCCAGCCTGGGGTCAGCGGTTGTTGCGCAGGATCGAGAAGTTCAGCGCTGCCGCTACGCAGAGCCAGGCCAGGTAGGGGAACAGGATCAGCCCCGAGATGAGGTCCAGGCGGATGGCCAACACCACCATGGCAGCGGTTACCAGCCACAGCACGACGATGATCACCAGACCGGCCAGCAGCCGGTGGGCGCCGAAGAATACCGGCGTCCACAGGGTATTGAGGGCGATCTGTGCGGCCCACAGTGCCAGCACCGTCTCGCTGCCCGGCAGTTGGGTCAGTCGATAGCCCGCCCAGGCCAGCAACAGGTAGATCACCGTCCAGGCCAAGGGGAACGCCCAGTTCGGCGGGGTGAACCGCGGCTTGACCAACGAGGCATACCACTGGCCGGGCTTGAAGATGACACCGGTGCTGGCCGCGGCGGCGCAGGCCAGCAGGAAGATGAAGAAAACCATGGTAAGTCCCTGTGCAATGATGAAAGTGCAGTCGCGAAAAGTCGCTATCAAGCTGACGCCTGAATCAGGGAAAAGTTTGTGTCCGGTGTGTCGGTGTCATCAGTCGTGCGATTCCTTGACCAGCTTGGCGAACGCGTCGGCGGCGGCGCTCCGATAGCCGTTCTTGCGACGTAACAAGGCCGCCGTTCGCCTGGGCAGCACGGGGCTGGTGCGAAGCTCGCGCAGGTCGTGCTGCTCGCGCACGATGGCGTCGGGCAGGATGGTCACCATGCGCCCTTGCTTGATGACCTTGAGCAATATGGCGATCGAATTGGCTTCCAGGGCGATAGTGGGCGTGAAGCGCTGTTTGCGGCACCAAGCATCCACCGAGATCCGCGTGGCGAACGCTGGCGCCAGCAAGGCGAAGCGAAGCGCCTTCAGGTCGGCCACGGTCAACACCTTGTCCAACGCCAGTGCTCCTTGCTGACCCGTGTTCAGGCTCGAGCCTGCCGTGACCAGACACAGTTTCTCCTCGAACAGCGGTTGCGCGTCGATGTCGGCGCCATGCTCGCCGGTAAAGCCGATGGCCACATCCAGCAGATCGCGGGCCAGGGCATCGAGGATCTGTTCCAGCGACATTTCCGTAAGGCTGATCGCCACGCCAGGATGACGCGCGGAAAAGCGGTCGATCAGCGGCGCCACCAGGTATTCACTGAAGGTCGGCGTGACGCCGAGGCGCAACTGGCCGCGCGAAAGATCGCTGACGTCCATTACCGCACGCCGGCCCGCATCCAGCTCCGTCAGCGAGCGTCGCGCATGTTCCAGATAAACGCGTCCGGCGTCGGTAGGGACGATGCCCCGACCGCTACGGTCGAACAGCGGCACGCCCATGCTCAGCTCCAGCTGTTTTATCTGTTGCGACAACGCTGGCTGGGAGACATGCAGCGCCTCGGCTGCGCGGGTGAAACTGCCGTGATCAGCGACGGCCAGCAGGTAGCGGATATGACGTAGCAGCACGGTTTCACCATAAGCTAAAATTATGGACATGATCTGAAATGAGTCTTGGTCATTATGGTGGGTTTTGTTGATTCTGTGCGTCCAGGCGTTACCCCCTGAACTTGCGTTTCCATTCGGAGAATCGACCATGTCCCAGAGCAACGTTTCCAAGGCACCACGCCAGACCCTGACCGAGCGAGTGCTGCAGGCCAAGACCGCGAACAATCTGACTTGGGCGGGATTGGCCGAAGGCACCGGATTGAGCACGGTGTATGTGACCGCCGCTTTGTTGGGTCAGCATCCACTGCCTGAGGCGGTGGCGGAAGTTGTGGCTGAACGCCTGGGCCTGGATGCGGAAGCGGTGACGCAGTTGCAGACCATACCGCTACGCGGCAACGCCGAAGACGTATCCAACGATCCGACCATCTATCGCTTCCACGAAATGGTCCAGGTCTACGGCACCACTTTGAAGGCGCTGGTGCACGAGCAATTCGGTGACGGCATCATCAGCGCGATCAACTTCAAGCTCGACATCAAGAAAGTCGACGATCCCGAGGGCGGCTCGCGCGCGGTGATTACACTGGATGGTAAGTTCCTGCCCTACAAACCCTTCTAGGATCCTCGACATGAGCGAAGAAACACGCCCGCCACTGCCACCGTTCACCCTCGAAACCGCGACCCGCAAAGTTCGCGGTGCCGAGGACGGCTGGAATTCGCGAGACGCCGCCAAAGTGGCGCTGGCCTATACCCAGGACACCTACTGGCGCAACCGCAGCGAGTTCATCGAAGGCCGCGCCCAGGCCCAGGCGTTTCTCGAACGCAAGTGGCGCAAGGAACTGGACTACCGGCTAATCAAGGAACTCTGGGCCTTCGCCGACAACCGCATCGCCGTGCGTTACGCCTATGAATGGCACGATGATTCGGGCAACTGGTTTCGCTCCTATGGCAACGAGAACTGGGAGTTCGCCGCCAACGGACTCATGCAACGGCGCTTCGCCTGCATCAACGATTTGCCCATCGCCGAGTCCGAACGCAAATACCACTGGCCCCTGGGCCGCCGCCCCGACGATCACCCAGGCTTGAGTGATCTGGGGCTTTGACCAAGCGTTCGCTGTCGGGATAACGAGGGCAGGCGAGCCAGCTGGCCCGGCCGTGATTCAGAGACCGACGTCGGGCAGGGTGGGGCGGTTGGCCAAGGCCTTGGCCATGATGCGCTCGACGAACAGGCGGTCTTCCTCTGGCAGGGCCAGGCGGGGTGGGCGGGTCAGGGCGCTGCCGCGGCCCATGATGGCTTCGCACAGCTTGATGCATTGCACCAGGTCCGCACGGGCGTCCAGGTGCAGGATCGGCATCAGCCATTGGTAGATTTCCATGGCTTCGGCGAAACGTCCGGCCTTGGCCAGGCGGAAGATGGTTTCGCCTTCCTGCGGGAAGACGTTGGACATGCCCGACACCCAGCCTTCGGCACCCACCGCGATGCTTTCAAGGACGACGTCGTCCAGGCCTGCGAACAGCACGAAGCGGTCGCCCACCTCGTTGCGCACGTCGATGAAGCGCCGGGTATCCCCTGATGAGTCCTTGAAGCACACCACGTTGTCGCAGTCAGCCAGGGATATGAGGATGTCGGCAGTCACGTCGTTCTTATAGATCGGCGGGTTGTTGTAGACCATCAACGGCACGTCGGCGTGCCTGGCCACGTAGCGAAAGTGCTCGGCGGTTTCGAAGGGTTTCGAGCCGTACACCAGCGCTGGCATCAACATGACGCCATCGACCCCGGCCTGGCGAACGGCGTTGGCCGTCTTCGCCGCCGCGACGCTGGTGAATTCGGCCACGCCGCAGATGACCGGCACGCGCCCACCGGAAGCGTCGACGGCCACTTCCGTGACGGCGATCTTTTCTTCGGCGGTGAGCGAGGTGTTCTCGCCCACCGAGCCGCAGACCACCAGGCCGGACACACCGTCGCGGATCACATTGGAAATCACTTGGTGGGTCTTCTCCAGATTGATGGAAAAGTCATCGTTGAATTGGGTGGTGACGGCCGGGAATACGCCACTCCAGTTGATGCGCTTGCTCATTTGAATGTCTCCAGGGATTAAGTGTATTTCGTATACGTTTAGACTTAGCGGTGTTGATAAAGCGGGTTGTGCACGCGTCGGGCTATTGCCTGCTGGCGGTTATTTGACTGACTTCAGGAACGCAGCCGTTTCCGGCTGCAATGGATTGCCAATGACCTGATCCGGGCTGCCGATCTCATGCACCAGGCCGTTGCGGAAGAAGGCGACGCGATCGGACACATCGCGGGCGAAGCGAATTTCGTGGGTCACCAGCACCATGGTCATGCCGTCTTCCGCCAGCATGCGCATGGTGTCGAGCACTTCGCCAACCAACTGCGGATCGAGCGCCGAGGTGGCCTCATCGAACAACATGTAGTCGGGCGACATGGCCAGCGCCCGGGCGATCGCCATGCGCTGTTGCTGGCCACCCGACAGCTTGCCGGGGAAGGTCTTGAACTTGTCGCCCAAGCCAACATGGGTCAGCTGCCGCACGGCCAGCGCCTCGGCCTCATCCTTGCTCTTGCCCAGCACCTTGCGCGGCGCCAGCATGACGTTCTCGAGCACCGTCAGGTGCGGAAAGGCATTCCATTGCTGGAAGACGATGCCGATTTTCTGCCGCAACCGATTGATGTTGGTGCTGCTGTCGTGGACCTCGATGCCATCGACCCGGATGCTGCCCCGCTGGATCGGCTCCAGGCCGTTGATGCACATCAGCAGGGTGGACTTGCCCGAACCCGAGCCACCGATGATGGACACCACCTCGCCCTTGCTCACCGTCAGGCTGACGCCCTTGATGACCTCCAGCTCGCCGAAGGATTTGTGTACGTTGTCGATCTCAATCATTTTCCTGCCACCTTCTTTCCAGACGAGCGCCTAGGCGTGCGACCACCAGGCTCATGACGTAGTAGATGAGGCCGGCGATGCACAGCACCAGCAGCGGTTCCTGTATGCGCGTGACGATGGTCTGCGAGGCGCGCAGCAGTTCGACGATGCCGATCCACATCACCAGCGCGGTATCTTTCATGACGCCCAGCACCAGGTTCAGCCAACCGGGGAAGGCTACGCGGGTGGCCATTGGCAAGACGATGTAGCGCAGGTCCTGCCAGTAGCTCAGGCCCAGCGAGCGGCTGGCGCGGCGTACCGACGGCGACACGGCCAGCACGCCACTGCGCACGATTTCGGTGAAATACGCGGCGGCGTAAACCCCCAGTACGATGCAGCCGACGCTGAAGGCGCTGATGTCCAGCCCGGCAATGCTCTTGAACGAATTGAGCAGGACGAACTGGATCAGCAACGGTACGCTGCGAAACACGTCCAGCACCCAGGCCAGGGGCAGGCTGGCGCGCGGCGCCAGGGCGCGCAGCAGGCCGCACAGCAAACCGCCGAAGGAGCCCAGCAGGATTGCCCAGAACGTCAGTTGCAGGGTCACCCAGGCGCCGTCGAGCATGTACACGAGGTCTGTCGCGGTGAGGCTGGTAGAAAACATGCGCCGCTCCTCAGTAGCGAAACAGACGCCAGCTCAACAGCCGGGCAAGGCCGACGATCAGCTTGGCGATCAGGTAGTAGAGCACCGCGGCCATGGCGAAGTACTCGAAGGTGCGGAAGGTCTTCACGTTGTAGTCCTGGGTGACGCCGGTGAGGTCGTCGTTGAGCCCGACCACCACGCCCAGCGAGGTCATCAATACCGCCCAGACCATCTGATTGCTGAGCGGGTAGAACACCACGCGCAACAGTTGCGGCACGATGATCATCCGGTACGCCTGAAAGGCGCTCATGCCCAGCGAGCGTGCAGCACGCATCTGCGTGTCGGGCACTGCCTTGAGACCGCCGCGGAAGTTTTCCGCCAGGTAACCGGCGTTGTTGAAGGTGATGCCGGCCAGCAGCGCCAGCCAGGAGCTGACGTGCAGCCCCATGGAACCCAGGCCGAAGTAAAGGATGTAGATCTGGAACAGCGATGGGGTATTGCGCGCGATCGACACCCAGCCGTCGCCGATGCCGCGCAGCACCCGGCCGCGCAACGTCCGTTCGGAGCCTGCGCGCATCACGGTCAGCAGCAGCGCGATCAGCACACCGAAGATCATCGACAGCGCGGCGGTTTCGAACGTGACCCAGGCGCCCTGCAGCATGTCGGGCAGGGCGCGCCACGCGGCCCGCCATTGGAAGGTGTAGTCAAACATGGTTCGAGCGCTCCACTGGGCTGGCGGCGTACAGCCAGGCGGGCGGTTCACCACAGGTGCTGCCGCTGCACGCGCTGTCGACGCAGACGGCCAGGCTGGCGAAATGCACACTGCGCCCGACCAGGCCCGGCGCGTAATGGGCGAACTTGCCTGAATTGGTCATCAGTGAGCGTGTGCCTATGGGAATCACCGGTTCGCCCAGCATGCACCAGCAGGTGTCGGTGATCAGCGTTGCGCCGAAGGCGTCGAGCACGGTCAAGTGACCGGCTGCGCGCGCTTGCTCCAGCACCGCTCGGCCGCAGGTGATGGCCAGCACCACGTCCGGGTGCTTGCGCCGGCCTCGGCACAGCTCAGCCAGGCGGGCAAACTCACTGAGGGAAAAATGCGGATTGCCCAGGGAGATCATCCGCACTTGCGGATCCCAGGCACTGTTGAGTTCCTTCCAGCTCGCCAGCAGGTCGAGGGGCGTGATCGATAGATGTGGCAGCGTCCCTGACGAATCGATCGAGCACGCTGGGTCAGATGCTTCCGGCGTGACCCCGGCCATGTGAAACATCGGTGCGGCACTGGTAGTGGCGAACGCGGCGCCGAACGCCTTGAGGTCATCCAGGCCGGGGCGCAGGTGTTGCAGACCGTCGATCAGGGGAATGCGACTGCCGCAGAGGGCGCCGATGTGATAGCCCAGCAACGGGTAGAAGCTGTCGTCCCGTTCCGTCAGGGCCGGTACCGCGATGCGCAGTTGCGGCTGGCGTTGCCCGGTGAGGTGGCAGCCGATCGACGGCGCGCGGCCGGTCAGGGCGATGCAGATGTCGAGGTAGTCGGGGTATTTGAGGGTACGTGCGCCGAGCACGCTGTTGGCGTACACCACGGCGTTGGACTCGGCCCACACCACTTGCTCGCCGAGCTGTGGCGCACTGTCGAGCAGATAAGGCGCGCAGGTGAAACTCAAGCGTGCGCCCATGGCCATGTAGGCATCGCCCAAGGCGCTGGCAGGTTCGCCCAGGGCCGGGTCGATACCCAGTTCGCGCCAGCGACGCTGGTCCACCGAGATCGCGTTCAGGGTAGTGGGTACGCGCACCTGCGCGCCCCACTGTACGAGTTGCTCGGCAAACCGCAGGCTCGCCGGGCCGGTGTAGATGCACCCGTCGATGTGCGCCTGGGTGATGTCGATCAGTTCCCGGGCGCCTTGCAGGCGCGCCATGCGCAGGATGATCTGCATCGCCACCTGCGCTGCCTTGCCATGGGTGCCTTCGAGCAGTTCATGGTCGCGGTGGTCGAGTTCAAAGCCGGTTTCGGCGGGGTCGTCCTGGGCTGGGGTTTGGCAAGGCTGCCAATCGTCTTCCGGCATGTTGTTGTAGAGGCTCACAGAGCCGCCTTCGAGCCGCGCCCAGCCTTGGCCGCGCAAGGTGGCGAAGGCTTCGTGGCCGACGCACAGCACCGGCAGGGAGCGGCCAAAGAAATGCTGCGCCACCAGCGCCCCCAGGGTCAGAATCTCGTCCGCTTCGGCCAGCACCAGCGCCGCCGGGGCATGACCGTTGGCGATCAGCTCCATCATCACGCTGCTGCCGGTGCAGGAGCCACGACTGCCGGGAATCGCCAACACCCGGCCTCCCACGCTCTGGCCACTGAGCGGATGGTGGCGGTCGATGACCTCGCCACTGCTGGGGTCGACCCCGCCCCAGAAACTCAGGCCAGTGTCGGCGAACAGCAGGGCACCCTGCGCGCTGCCGTCGATCAGGCGGCGTCCACTGGCGATGCCGGGCATGGTCGTCACCTCAGTAGTAGACGTTGGGGACGGTGAGGTTGGTGGGCGCAATCTCGGTGCCGACCCATTTCACGAACAGCTCGTTGTAGCGACCGCTGCGCACTTGCTGGTTGACGAACAGGTTGAGGTAGTTGAGCAAGCCATACTCGGTGCGCTTGGCCCCAAGGGAAACGTAATCGATCACGTAGGGCGCATTGCCGGCGACTTTGAGGTTCTTGTATTTGCCGGATTTCAAGGTGGCGGCAGCTACGGTGTTGGTGACCACGGTGGCCTGGATGTGGCCCTGGGCGACGGCCAGGATGGTGTCGTTCTGCGACTGGTAGGCACGGAAGCTGCCGCCACCCCAACTCTTCACGTCCTTTTCCAGGGCTATGGCCTCGTAGGTGCCGCTGGTGTTGCCCAGTGCCTTGCCCTTGAGGTCGTCGAAACCGTTGATGCCCGTGTCGTCGCGGGTGAGCACGACCATCTGGAAGGCGAAGTAGGGCACGCTGAGGCCAACGGTCTTGGCCCGCTCCAAGGTGTCCGACGTGGACGCCACGATGACGTCGGCACGCCCCGAGATCAGCGCCGGAATCCGATCCGGAAATGGCGTCTCGACGACTTCGGCATCTACGCCGAGCACCTTCGCCAGGTCATGGCAGTAATCGACGTCGAAGCCGGCGGGTTTGTTGGCGCTGTCGCGAAAACCCATGGGCGGGAAGTCCAGCGTCACCGCGCAGCGCAGTTTGCCGGAGCCGACGATGTCGTCCAGCTTGTCGGCTTGGGCGGTTGCCATGAAAGCGCTACTGAGCACAGCGGTAAGGGCTACGGCGAAGGCGGGTGTTTGCATGGGAACCTCGGATGGGATAGTGCAGGAATGACCGATGAGATTTCGTATACGATATTTGAAATGCAACAGCCGTGCCTGTTCGCCTTTGTCACTGGATGATTTCAAGGAAGCTTGAACCAGACACGTTTCAGGTGGGTACGAGCATGCCTTCGCGTTTCCGAGATCCAATCTGGGGTGTTACATAAGGGAGCATCGCCAGCGTCACTGCCCGCTAACGGAACATCAGCGATGACTATCGCGATACAAACTGGGTGACAAATGCGTCAAGGCGCGGAATTGTCGGCTGAATGCACTGTGGTCGGTGTAGCCGCAGCGCAGGGCGATGTCGGTGATGGGCAGGTCTTCTTCGCGCAGCAGGCGCGAGGCTTCTTCCAGGCGCGCCTTGTGGATCAGCTGGCGCGGGGTGAGCTGGAAGATCCGCTTGCAGTGCCGCTCCAATTGCGCGACCGACAGCCCGGCAATCGCCGTCAGTTCCGCCAGGCTGATCGGGCGATGGAAGTGGGCGCGGATGTGCGCATCCACCGCCGCCACTTTCTGGAACGAAGGATGACTGGATTGCGGCAGTTGCAGGTCTCGAGAGATGCCGGCCAGACCGACGATGCGACCTTGCTCGTCGTGCAGGGCGATCTTGTGGGTCAGGCACCATACCGGCTGATTGCCGTCATAGAGGTGCAGCTCCAACTGGTCGGCCAACTCGCGGCCACTGCTCAGGACCTTGCGGTCCTGTTCGGTGTACAGCGAGCCAAAGCGCGCCGGGAACACCTGCTCGGCGGTCAGGCCCAACAGTTGCCGGTGGGTCTTGAACCCGCAACGCCGGGCCAGGGTGGTGTTGACGAAGGCATAGCGAGCGGCGTCGTCCTTGATGAAGAACACCACGTCGGCCAAGGCGTCGAGCAGTGGCGCCAACGGTTGCAGGCTGACCAGCAGGTCGGGCAGGTGGCAGGGACTGGCAGGAACGAGGGCGGCGAGCATGGCGTCAGGCTCCGGAAAGGACGCCCGGAGCATAGTGCCCCCGGCCCGCTGCGCAAAGTGCTGGCGATGGGATCAAGTAGGCGGGTGGTCGTCGATGCAGAGCAAGGTCGCGATCCGGGCCGGGCTGAAGGGCGGGCGAGGTGTGGACGGCTGCCAGCCGAACAGCTGCGCGGTGGCAGCACCACACACCCGGCCCTGGCAGGCGCCCATCCCGCAGCGGGTGGCCAGCTTGGCCTCGCGCCAGGAGCCATGTGGTTGAACGGCCGCGTAGGGCACGTCTTCACAGCGGCAGACCAGTGTGTCCGGTTCGCACAGGGTGGCGAGCGCCGGCCTCAGGGCGAACGCGCGGTTCAGCACGGCGGCGAAGCCCTGCCAATGGCTGCGCTGCGACCAAAGCTGTGCGGCTGCGGCTTGATCGCCGACCGCAGCGTGCCCAGCGATGCTGCCTTCGACCAAAGCCAGCTCGCTGCCGCCGAAACCGGTGCATTCGCCGGCGGCGAAGTGATCGGCCAGGCTAGTCGCCTGCCAGCCATCGACGGCAATGGTTCCAGCCTGCAACGCACAGCCCAGGGCCTCCCCCAACTGCGTGTTGGGCACCAGGCCGAAGCCACAGGCCAGTCGCTCACACGGTATTTCCACGGTTCGCCCCCGTTGCATCAGGCGCACGCCTTCGAGCCGTTCGCTGCCGAGCGCGGCCAGTACGTAGCTGTCGGCGCGATACACCGCTGAGCCGAGTTGCAGTGCTTGCAGCGCCTTGTGCGGCCAGCGTGGCAACTGCGCTGCGAAGCGCGCGACAGCGCCGGTGCTGGCCTGCTCGGCGATGCGGATCACCCGAGCGCCCTGCTTTTGCGCGGTGTGGGCGCTGGCCAGCAGCAACGGACCGCTGCCCGCGACGACCACACGCTCGCCCGCGATGGGCAGGCCGCCCTTGACCAGAGCCTGCAAACCTCCCGCGCCGGTCACGCCGGGCAGTGTCCAACCGGGGAAGGGCAGCAACAGCTCACGGGCGCCGGTACACAGGATCAGCTTGGCATAGTCGATGATCCAGCCGCGCTCCTCGTTCTCCACCAGCAAGCGGTAGGGCGCGGGCCGGGCAATCACTCGGGTGGCGGTGTGGAGCTGCACATTGCTATATCCCTGCAAGCGCTCACGCAGTCGAATCACCTGAGTCGGCAACGCGGCGTGGGGCCCGTCGCGCCAGATTTGTCCACCGGGGGCCGGATTGTCGTCGAGCAGCACAATGCGAGCCCCGCTGGGTGCTGCTGCCAGTGCCGCATGGAGGCCAGCGGGGCCAGCACCGATGATCAGGACCTCGGCGTGTTCGTTCATCATGAGGTGTGCACCTGCATGCCGTCGCGGCAGTGCGTCTGGCACGCCAGGCGCCGGGAACCGTCGATGGTGACCCGGCACTCCTGGCAGATGCTCATGCCGCACAGGGGCGCACGCCGCTGGCCGCTGACCGAGGTCCGCGTGCAGCCGTCACCGGCGATCGCCAGCGCGGCTGCGACACTGGTGCCTGCAGCCACACGCAGTGTGCGACCATTCACAGTCAATTCAGGCATGGGCACATGCTCCGAGAAAACGCTGTGGCAGGTACGGTGCTGCGGCCAGCGGCAGCGATTCGTCGAACAGTTGCGCCACCAGCAGGTCGGCGGTCGCCGGTGCGGTCGTCACCCCCAAGCCCTCATGACCCACCGCCAGCCACAGGCCCGGACGCTGTGGATGCTCACCCACCAAGGGCAAGCCGTCCGGGCTGGCCGCGCGGAAACCGGTCCAGGCACGAATCACGTTCATGTCGTTCAGGGCAGGGACATACTCGGCCGCGCGCCTGAGCATTTTGGCGAGCATCCAGCCTTCGACGTCAGGCTCGGTGGTGTCGAATTGTCGCGAAGCACCGATGAACAATTGCCCGGTCGGGCGCGGTTGGATGTTGCAGGCCGTAGACGGGCCGCTGGCGGTGTGGGCGCTGGTGACGTAGCCCAGCTCTACCAGCGTATGGGTGATCTGCGCGGGGTAGCGGTCGGTGATCGCCAGATGACCTTTCTTGGCCTGCACGGGCAACTCGGGGCACAGCGCGGTGGCCTGGATGCCATTGGCCAACAGCACCAGATCGGCGCTCAGCCATTGACCGTCGGCCAGGCGCACACGGTGGCCGTCCACCTCAATGACCGTGGCGTGTTGCTGACGAATCAAGGGATGGTCGAGCATCCACTGCGCGGTCGCCGGTGCATACACAATACCGTCGCCCTTGATCAACAGACCGCCTTCCAGGCCCTCGCGCAACAGCGGCTCACGCGCGCGCAGGGCGGTCGCACCAAGGATTTCGCACGCCTCGCCATGCTCGCGCAGCACCTTGAACTTGTGCTCGGCAACGGCCATTTCCTCATCGTTCGCAGCCAGCCAGAGGGTGCCGTTGCTGCGGTACGCACAGCCCTGAGGCAGCGCCGAGGCCATCTCGCGCCAGCGCCTGAGCGAGTATTGGCTCAGCGCCAGTTCGGCGGCGTTGTCGTCGAGCACCAGCAGGTGGCCCATGCCAGCCGCCGTGGCGCCGGGCTGTCCGGCGTCCAGCACCTGAACGTTCAGGCCACGTTTGGCGAGCGCCTGGGCGCAGGCGGCGCCGACGATGCCCGCGCCGATCACAATGGCGTCGGCCACGGCCTGCGTGCTCACAGGCGAATGCCCCAGGCGAAGGGGTCGTTACCGTGCAAAATCAGCGTGGCTTCGGCGCTCACATACGCCTGCCCGCGAATGGTCGGCACCACCCGCCCATCGGCGCTCGGCTCCAGCGGCTCGTAGGACCCTTCGAACGTGCTGCCGATGACGCTGGCCTGACGCCAGATCTGGCCGGGCTGCAGCTTGCCGTCGGCTGCAAGGCACGCCAGCTTGGCGCTGGTCCCGGTTCCGCAGGGCGATCGATCGTAGGCTTTGCCCGGGCACAGCACGAAGTTGCGGCTGTCGGCCTGCTCGTCCTCGGCGAACAGTTCGATGTGGTCGATCAGGCCACCGTCTTCGCCGCGTAAGCCTTGATCCTCGAGCGCCCTTTGCACGGCGACGGTGTAGGCCGTGAGGGCTTCGAGGTTGTCACCGCTGACAGCCAGCCCATGCTCGGCGATCAGGAAAAACCAGTTGCCGCCCCAGGCGATGTCGCCCACGACCGGGCCGAAGCCCGGTACGTTCAGTGCTACATCCTTGCGGTAGCGATAGGCCGGCACGTTGCGCACGCTGACCGAACCGTCGTCATGCAGTGTCGCCTGAACGGTGCCCACCGGTGTCTCGACGGCGTGCATACCCGCACCGATGCGGCCCAGATGGGCCAGCGAGGCAATCAGGCCGATGGTGCCGTGGCCGCACATGCCCAGGTAGCCGGTGTTGTTGAAGAAGATCACGCCGGCGCAGGCGCTGGGGTCCACGGGCGTACACAGCAGCGCGCCCACCAGCACGTCGCTGCCACGCGGTTCCAGCACGCAGGCGGCGCGCCAGGCATCGTGGTGTTCGGCAAGCCGTTGTCGGCGCTCGGCCATGCTGCCCGTGCCGAGCTCGGGGAAACCGCCGATCACCAGGCGCGTGGGTTCACCCCCGGTGTGCGAGTCGATCACTTCAATGCGGTTCATGGGCCACTCGTCGAGTCGTTTCAGTGAACCCTAGCGTGGCGCAGATGAGGCGGTGGGGCTTGAGCGATTTAACGCGTGCCGATGACGAATTCGGCACAGTGGCTGATTTTATTGGCCGGTTCCCAGGACGATTTCAACGCGCGCTGGGCAGGTGCTCGAACAGGGTCTGGCAGACCCCGGCGATGTGTTCGTCCAGCAGGCGCACGGCAAGCTCGACGTCGCCCGCGCGACAGGCCTGGAGAATCTCCCGGTGCTCGTGGTCGGCGCGATCCTTGCCGGCCGACAGGCTCATCTGCATGCGCAGGTAACGCTCCAGCTTGTCGTTGACCGAGCGAATCATGCCCACCAGAAACGGCCGCTGCGCAGGTTCGTAGAGGCAGGCGTGCAGCGCCCAGTTCAGCTCCGCCCAGCGGCCCACGTCGTTCTCACCGATGAACTCGCGGCAGATGCTCTCGGCGCGGACGAAGGTCGCCTCGGTCATGTTCGGAATGGCCAGGCGCAGCACCTTGTCTTCCAGCAGCATGCGCACTTCGAACATCTGCGCCAGCTCGGCTTCCGACAAGCGCGTGACCATGGCCCCGCGGTTGCGCTGGAACATCACCAGGCCCTCGGCTTCGAGGCGCTTGAGCGCTTCGCGCACGGGGATCTTGCTGACATTGAACTGGCGCGCGATGTCGTCCTGGCGGATCGGTTCATCTTCGGCAAAGTGCCCGGCGACGATCGCGTCGCGCAGGTGCCGAGTGATGATCTCCGAGGTCGAAGGCGAGTTGCCGAGGTCCGGCGCGTTGAGTTTGGTCTGGGCCACGTCACTGGGTCATTCGAGGGATTGAGCGTATAGGGTATACGCTTTTGCGCCGGGTTGACTCGGCATCCATCGGCCTAGCGCGACGAGCCCTGCCGCCGATGGTGCCGGTACAGCTTCACCAAGGCGAAAGCGAGCAGGGCGCCGAAGCCCAGGGACACCGCCTCCACGCCTGCGCGTTGCCAATCGCCGACCCGTGCGTAGTGCCACAGCGCCTGGCCGGTGGTCCACTGGTTGAGCAGCGGCAGGCACAGGCACAGCAGCGCCGCCAGGCCCAGTTGCTCGGTCCATGCCCGCTGGCGGGGCCGACACAGAGCGTGCAGCAAGGTCGCCGCCCAGATCAGCAGGAAGCTGCGTATTTCCCATCGGCTACGGTCCGCCAACTCGAGGGGCAGCAGCCGGTTGGCATAGAAATAGCCGCAGCACGCCAGGCCGATGCCGACGCTGCACACCACATTGAAGGCTTCGACGCAGTGATAGAAACGTCGCGTGGCGTCACCGAATTCGTGCTGACCCTTGATCCGTCGCTTGATCGAAAACAGCAACATACCGGCTACCATCATCGCGGTGCCCAGCAAGCCGCTGGTGAAGTAAACCCACCTCAATGCCCAACTGCCGAAATCGGCAAAGTGCAGGGAGCGCATCACGCCTTTGATCCGCGCGCCCATGGACATGCTGGCCGGGTCGGGCCGCTGGATCTGCAGCACCGCGCCGCTGGCGGCGTCGAACAGCACGCTGGCCTGGGCCGTGAACAGGTTGGAGGAAGGTTGCCTCGGGTCCGCACGTCCGATGATGCGTACGCGTGCGTTGGCGGAGCCGGGCGCGTTCACCAGCAGCATCTGCGCCGGTTGCCCGGTCAGCATGCGCGCCTTTTCCAGAAGACCTGCCCAATCCGGAGCTGGACCGGTCGGCTGCGCCATGGAACCGACCACAGCTGGTTCAGCGGCAAGCTCGGAGGTGAAGCGTGCATAGGCGCTATCGTCCGCACCGTACACCGCTTGCACAGGCCACGGCATGTAGCTGCTGGCGAAGATGCACAGGCCGGTGTAGGCGATCATCAGCAGGAATGGCAGGGTCAGTACGGCCGCGGCGTTATGTGCATCGAGCCAGGAACGTGGCCCGATGCCCGGCCGGAAGGTGAAGAAGTCGGCGAAGATGCGCCGGTGGATCACCACCCCGGACACCAGTGCCACCAGAAAGCCGACGGTCAGTGCGCCGACGATCCAGAACCCCAGCAACGGCAACTGCAGCATGTAGTGGAACGACATGAAGTGCCGGCCGCCTTCGGTCTGGCGCAGCGCTGCTGGCGACACTGGCGTTCCGCGAGCAGGGTCCAGGGCGATCTGCTGGATGCCACTGCCGTCGCGCCAGAGCAGGCGTACGGCTTCGCCCGGATGGGCCGGCAACTGCACCCGCCACAGCCGTGCGCCAGCGCCATGCACGGCGAGGTAGCGCTGCGCCTGCGCTACGGCGCGCCCCTCGTCCACCGAGCCCGCAGCGTCGGATGCGGCAATCGGCTGCGCCTCCATCCAGCGGGTGATGGGTTCGCGGAACACGCTGAGCGAACCGGTGAGGAAAATCACGCACAGCACCCAGCCGCACACCAGGCCACACCAGGTGTGCAGCCAGGCCATCGACCGGCGTAGCGTACCCTTCACTGCACTGCGCCCTGCACCGATGCGATCAGAAATCGCCCCGCAAGGTCAGCATGTAGCTGCGCGGCTCGCCGAAGACGTTCGAGCGGTCGACTGCCACGGCCGTGGTGTAGTAGCGCTTGTCGAACAGGTTTTCGGCGTTGAGCTGGACTTTCCAGTGCTCGTCCAGCTTCCAGGCCACCCGCGCATCCCAGATCGCGTAGCCCTGGCTGCCGAAATCCAGCCCGGTGGTCGACGAAGCCTTGTAGTAGGACTGCGCCGAAACGCCGCCACCGACGGTCAGCCGGTCCCAGGCGCCCGGCGGGTTGTAGCTGGTCTGCAGGCGCAGCATGTGCTTGGGCGTCTCGTAGGCAACCTCGACGTCCTCGGTGTTGTTGCGCAGCAGATTGAAGGTGTAGCCGCCGAACACCTGCCAGCCCGGCAGGATCTCGCCGCTGGCTTCCAGGTCGATGCCCTTGCTGCGCTTGATGGTGCCATTGACGTAGCAGGTGCCCTCGGAGTCGTTACTGGTGCAGTTGGTGTTGGCCAGGTCCACCAGCGCGACGTTGGTCTGCTTGATGTAGAACAGTGCCATCGACAGGTTCAGGCGGTTGTCGAACAGAGCGCCCTTGATACCAGTTTCGTAGTTGTCACCTTCGGAAGGCGAGAGCGGCGTGCCGCGGGTGTCGACGTAGTTGCCTTGGGCGTTGAAGATTTCCGCATAGCTGGCGTACCACGACCAGTCGTCGTTGAGGTCGTAGATCACACCGGCATAGGGCGTGACCTTGCGCGTCACCTTGGACTCGTAGGGCAGGGCGGCGCCGCGCTTGATGTCGTAGGTGTAGTCGTACCAGCTGGCGCGGCCGCCGAGCACCAGGCTCAGCGGTTCGCTCAGGCGCAGCCGCGAGTTGGCGTACAGGCCGGCACGCTCCTCGGTCATGTCGATGTCGGTGGTCCAGGCCGGCCGGGCAGGCTTGGCGATGGCGTGGTGGTCGACATCGAAGATGTTCAGCGCTTGGTTGCGCAGGCTGGCGGTCGCTTGCTGGGTGGTGGCTTCCTGCCGCGACCAGGTGCCGCCCACGGTCACATCATGGGTCAGGCCGAAGGCGTCGAAATTGCCGCTGACATGGCTGTCCAGGCCGGTGCTGGTGACTTCGTCCTGGCGGAACAGTGCCCCCTGGAACACCGAACCGGTGTTGGTCACCGGACTGATGGCGCGTCGCGCGTAGGCGATCTGCTGATCGAAGCTGCCCTGGGACACGGTGACCGAGGTGGTGCTCGACCAGCGCTCATTGAAGCGATGTTCGATTTCGGCGAACGCCTCGCTCATCTCGCTTTCGTGCCGGTTCCAGTCCTGCACCAGGGAAGTGGAGCGCGAGATGTCCAGCGCGTTGCCGTTGCTGTAGCGCGGCAGGCCGTAGATCGAATAGCCGTTGATGACGTTCTGCTGATGACGCAGGCTCAGGCTCACGGTGGTGTCGGGGTTCAGATCGGCCTCGACGATGCCGTACACCAGCGGCGTGCGCGTGTTGCGCTCGTCCAGGTAGGAGCCGTTGTCTTCATAGGCGGTGACCAGTCGGCCGCGCACGCTGCCGGTATCGTTGAGCTTGCCGCTGGCGTCCAGGTCCATGCGGTAGCGGTCCCAGGATCCGGCACTGGCCTGAACCGTCAGCCGTGGTTCGGCGGTCGGTCGCTTGCGCACTAGGTTCACCGCGCCACCCGGCTCACCGGCGCCCACCAGCAAACCGGCCGCGCCGCGCAACACTTCGACCCGATCGTAGATGGCGGTGTCGGGCTTCATCCAGCCGGTGATCTGGTAACCCTGACCGGGAACGCCGTCGACCAGAAAGCTTTCCGCCAGCAGCGAGAATCCGCGCGAGGTGTACACGTGGCCACCGAAGTTGCGGTACTGGAAGGTGATGCCTGGGGTCTGTTCGAGCACCTTGTCCAGGCTGGTGAGCTTTTTGTCGTCCATCAGCTGACGGGTGACCACGCTGACGGTCTGCGGGGTTTCCTTCAGGCTCAGATTGAGCTTGGCGGCGGTACTGCTGCTGCCGGTGGTGTAGGAACCAGTACCGTCGGTGGTGCTGCCCAGGTCGTTCAGGGCATTGACCGTGGTCGCGCCCAGGGCCATGGCCGGGTCATCGCGGGCCGGCAGCTTCTGCAGCACCAGGGTGCGCTCGTCGAGCAGTTGCCAGGTAAAGCCGCTGCCGCGCAGCAGGATTTCCATGGCCTGGCTGAGGGTATAGCGGCCTTTCAAGGCAGGTGCACGCAGGTTGGCCACGTCCGCCGAGTTGAAGATCAGCCGCACGTTGGCCTGGTCCGCCAACCGGGTCAGCGCCTGGTCCAGCGACTGCTCGACCGATTGCAGGTCCAGCGCCGTGCTGGCTTCGGCCGCTTGTGCCGAAAGTGAAAACGTCGGCAAGCCGGTCGTCATGGCCAGCAGCAGCGCCAGGGTCAGGGTGCGACCGGCGGCGGGAGCGAAGTGCGGAAAACGTGCCTGCATCTGAAACGTCCGTTATCGAATGGAGATGAAATGCCCGAGAATCAGGGTTCTCTCTGCAACGACGACCGACATAGGCCAACCTTGCCGTCCAGATTGAAATTATTTTCATTATCATCCGCCATTCTGATGATAAGCGTTCTCAATTGGGATAGGATGCGCCGCTTAACCGCCGGGGCCGTGCGCATGTCCGTGTCACCCAACTCCAACCCTTTGCTGATGGTCTTTCAGGAGCACTACGCCGACCTGTTGGCCTTTCTGGCACGTCGCCTGGGAAATGTGGAGAAGGCTGCCGATGTGGCGCAGGACACCTATGTGCGCCTGGCCGGGCTGGCCGACACGGCGCAGATTCTCGAACCGCGCGCGTTCGTGTTCCGGGTGGCGGGCAACCTGGCCATCGACCGCCTGCGTCAGGAACGGCGCTACTGCGCGCTGCAGGGCGAGGAATCCGACGAGGAACCCTGCGATCCCATGGCCTCCCCGGAGCGATCCTTCCTGGCCGCCGAAGCCATCGAACAGCTCGACCACGCCTTGCATCGCTTGCCCAGCAATGCACGCCTGGCATTGCTGCTCAGCCGGCTCGAAGGCCTGACCCACGCGCAGATCGCTGCGCGCCTGGGGGTTTCGCAAAGTTCGGTGGGCAAGTACCTGGTGCTCGCCATGCGTCACTGCCGCGATTGGCTTCGTCAGTCGGAGTGCCTCTAGAATGCACGGTACTGACGTCCTTCCGGCGACGTTTGCGAGCCCATCACCATGACCAAGCCCATGACCCCGACTGCTGCTGCCATCGAACTGGAAGACCAGGCCATCGAGCAGTGGGTGCACCTGACCTCGGGCCATGCCAGCGACGCGGACCGTGACGCTTTTGCCCGCTGGCGCCTGCTGAGCCCGGAGCACGAAGCGGCAGCACGACTGGCCGAACAGATCTGGCAGGCGCTGCCCGAGACTCGCACGGTGCAGACCTTCGTCCCACCCGCACGGCCCCAGCGGCGGCCGCTGCGCTGGGCAGCCCTGGCGGCCGGGCTCGGTGCACTGGCACTGACCGGGCTGAGCGAGCCGGCCAAGGTGCATTTCGCCGACTATGCGACGGCGGTCGGTGAACGCCGCGCACTGACCCTCGAAGACGGCAGCCAGGTCTGGTTGAACAGCGGCTCGGCGCTGTCGGTTCACTACTCCGCCACGCAACGGGAAATCAGCCTGTTCAAGGGCGAAGCCTTGTTTCAGGTCAGCAAGGATGCCCTGCGGCCGTTCGTGGTGCAGGCCTCGGGCGGCAAGGTGCAGGCGGTAGGTACCCGCTTCGATGTCGACCGCCAGGGCGAACACGTACGCGTGGGAGTAACGGAGGGGGAAGTGAAGGTCACGTCCGGCGGCGCGGTGGTGCCGTTGAAAGCGGCCCAGCGCCTGGCTTACATGGCGGGAGAAGCGCCTTCGCCGACCGCGGTCCTGGACCTGGACACAGCGTCGGCATGGCAACGCGGCAAGCTGATCTTCAACCGTCAGCCGCTGGCCGAGGTGTTCGCCGATATCGAGCGTTACCTGCCGGGCTCACTGGTCATCGCCGGCAGCCTGCCGAGCACTGCAGTGAGTGGCGTATTCAACCTTGACGACGTGCCTGGCATGCTCGATGTGCTGGCGCGTACCCAACCGGTACGAATCTATCGGATGCCTTGGCTGACCGTGGTGGTGGTGAATCAGACGCGTGCGTGAGGGGGTATCGAACAGCGTTGACAACGGGGGAATGCGAGGGAATACCGAGGGAAAGCTAGGGCACGAGGCCCTAGCAGACAACGAATGTCACTTTTTTTTCTTCGCAGGCTTTTCTGCTTTTTCAACTTTGTCGGACTTCTTGGCCTTCTCGGCCTTTTCCGGCTTGCTATCGGCTTTCTTCGCAGTTTTCTTCGGCTCTACATCTTTCTTCTTGTCTTTCTTGTCCTTGTCGGAGGACTTCGAAAGTGCGGAAGCTGCAGCAGATTTCTTTTCCGGCGAAGACTTTTTGTCCTTCAATTCCTTGCTGGCTTTCGAAGCGTCGCTTTTGGTTTTCTTTTCGTCTTTAGCCACGTTGACCACCTCTCGGAGAGTGCCGATATTGACACAGTGCCTGTGGGAATATTCACAAGCTGATCATTAGGTGAGCGGCTGGAAAGGCAGTTCAAAATTTTTTTGCGATCTGCGCAGGTGCGCTGAGAATCCTGCCGGGATCCTCAGCGCACACGGGCTCAGCAGGGTTGGGCCACCGCGTTGTTGCTGACCTTGCGACCCAGCACCAGCACCGTCGCAAAACCTGCGCCGACCAAGGCCGTAGCCAGGCTCAGCAGCACCGAGCTGCCCAACTGGTCGACGATCTGCCCACCGAAAAACGACCCCAGCGCGATGATCACCTGGAACAGCGCAACGAACAGTGGCATACCGCGTTCGACGTCCTTGGGCGCGACCACGAACATCCAGATGCTGGAGCAGGCCGGGAACGCGCCAAAGGCAAACCCCCACAGAGCGATCAGCATCGCGGCGCCGACAAGGCTGGTGGCGAAATGCGGGAAGAGGGCGGTGCTGGTGCCGATCATCAGGGCCACCAGCAGCAATGTGTAGCGCACGTTGCGGTTGGCAGCGAACCCGGCGAACACGTTGCCCAGCACCCCGGCCATGCCGTAGAGCAGCAACAGCGAGCCGATGGTCGACCCGTCGAACCCGGCACTTTGTTTGAAAAATGGCGCGACATAGGTGTACGCGGCAAAGTGCGCCAGACCGATCAGCAGCACGGCGATCAAACCCACCCGCGCCTGGGGGTTCCTGAACAGCGCAGGCAGGTCATTGACGCGAATGGCCCGATCCGGGTGCAGCGGCGGCAACAGGAATATCTGCGCCAGCAGCACCGGTATACCCACCAGCGCGGTGACCAAGAAGGTCATGCGCCAGCCCATCAAACCGCTGAGCCAGGTGCCCACGGGCACGCCCAGCACCGTCGCCAGGGTCACCCCCATCATGATGATCGACGTCGCCTTGGCCACGCCGACACCCTTGGGCGCCAATCGGCCGCTCAGGGCAATGGCGGTGGCCCAGAAGCCGCCGATGCTGACGCCCAGCAACACGCGGCCGAACAGCAACACATTGAAGTCGCTGGCGAAGGCCACGATGCAGTTGGCGATGATCATGATCAGCGTCAGGCCGGTGAGCAGGTAGCGGCGGTCCATGGCGCCGATGCCGACCGACAGCAACGGTGCGGCGAGGGCAGCCATGATGCCGGGCAGGGTGACCATCAAGCCGGCATGTCCGGCACTGATGCCCAGGTCGCTGGCGACATCGTTGAGCACGCCCACCGGCAGGAATTCGCTGGTCACCAGAGCGAAGGCGCCGACGGCGACCGACAGAATCGCCAGCCACTGCTGCTTGACGCTCTGCGGCTTGGCTTCGGAAAGGCCGGAGGCGGCCGCGTGGGGGGTTGGCATGGGAATCGGTTCCAAAAGGGCAGGTCGCCTGCGGACAGGCGCGGAGAGCGGGGAATTGGCGGCGATTATAGGGGAGGGTTGCAGCGAGCTGGGAGGCGGGGGGCTTGATAGTGATCATCAGTGAGATCGATCCGGCGCCCCACGCAAGATGAGAGCCCACCTGTGGGAGTGGGGCATCTAATGTGTAGGAGTGGGCTCTGCCCACGAAGGCCTCACCGCGGTCTCCCGGAAACATCGCGGCGTCTTCTTCGCGGGCAGAGCCCGCTCCCACAGGGGTTGGGGCACCCCACAGGGGGTTGGGGCATCTACTGTGTAGGAGTGGGCTCTGTGTGGGAGTGGGCTCTGCCCACGAAGGCCTCGCCGCGGTCTCCCAGAAATACCGCGGCGTCTTCTTCGCGGGCAGAGCCCGCTCCCACAGGGGGTAATTACTGGCCTTCCCAGCGTCGGAACAGCGCACTGGCGTTGACGCCGCCGAAGCCGAAGCCATTGGAGAGCGCGTGGGTCATCGGGGTCTTGCGCGCAGTCAAAGCCACCAGATCAAGCCCATGGGCGGCTTCATCCGGCGTCTGCAGGTTCAGGGTCGGCGGCACTGTCTGGTCGCGCAGGGCCAACACGGTGAAGATCGCCTCGATCCCGCCTGCGGCGCCCAGCAGGTGGCCAGTGGCGGATTTGGTCGAGGTGATCGCAAGACCTGCCCGAGTGCCGAACAGGGCGCGAATGGCCGCCAGCTCGCCTTTGTCACCGACCGGCGTGGACGTCGCATGGGCATTGATGTGCTGGACGTCCTCCGGGCCGATGCCGCCTTGGCGCAAGGCTTGCTCCATGGCCCGGCGAGCACCGCTGCCGTCTTCCGGGCCGGCCGTCAGGTGGTAGGCGTCGGCACTGGTGCCGTAGCCGATCAATTCCGCCAGCGGCGTCGCGCCCCGGGCCAGGGCGTGTTCCAGGGACTCGATCACCAGCAGGCCCGCGCCCTCTGACATCACGAACCCGTCGCGATCCCGGTCGAAGGGGCGGCTGGCCTCGGCAGGACGATCGTTGAACTCGGTCGACAGCGCACGAGCAGCCGCGAAACAGCCCAGGGTGACTCGGTCGATAGCCGCCTCGGTACCGCCGCACAGGGCAATGTCCGCCTCGCCGCTGCGGATCAGCCGCGCGGCATCGCCGATGGCTTGGACGCCGGCGGCGCACGCGGTGACCGGCGCGCCCAACGGGCCTTTGAAACCGTTGCTGATGGAAACGTGCCCGGCCGCCATGTTGGCCAGGAACGACGGTGCGGTGAACGGCGACAAGCGCCGCGGTCCACGCTCGTCCGTCGTGCGAACGGCTCCTGCGAGCGCGCCGAAGCCGCCCACGCCGGAACCGATCACGGTTGCCGTGCGCTGCTGCTGAGCTTCATCGGTCGGGTGCCACTGCGCCTGGGTCAGCGCTTCATGGGCGGCGACCAAGGCGAACTCGATGAAGCGGTCCATCTTCTTGCGTTCCTTGGCGGGTATCAGCGCATCTGCGTTGTAGCCTGCCACCGGGTCCATTTCCAATGTGGGCACCTGCCCGGCCACGGCAACGCCGGTGCCTTCGCCGATGTGCTCTGGCAGCGCACGGATGCCCGACATGCCGGCCAGCAACCGCCGCCAGACCTCGTACACGCCACATCCCAGTGGTGTGACCAGCCCTGCGCCGGTGACCACGATGCGCTTCTGGCCATCTTGAGTGTTCATTGATGTGTCTCCAAACCTGTCTTTGAATGAGGTGTCGAGCCGGTATCGGCACGGATACGAAAGCCGATGGCATACATGGCAGGCAGAAAGATCAGGGTCATGACCGTCCCGCCGAACGTGCCGCCGATGAGCGTGTAGGCCAAGGTGCCCCAGAACACCGAATGGGTCAGCGGAATGAACGCCAGGATCGCCGCCAGCGCCGTCAGCAGCACTGGCCGAGCGCGTTGCACGGTGGCTTCGACCACGGCATCGAAGGGCGCCAGGCCATTCTTCTCATTGAGGTCGATCTGCCCGATCAGGATCAGCGTGTTGCGCATCAGAATCCCGGACAGTGCTATCAGACCGACCAGAGCATTGATGCCGAAGGGCTGGTTGAACAGCAGCAGCGTAGGCACCACGCCGATCAGGCCCAGCGGCGCTGTCAGGAACACCATCGTCATCGCCGCCATGGAGCGTGTCTGCACGACAATGATCAACAAGGTAATGGCGATCATGATCGGGAACAGTGGCGCCAGTGCCGCGGTGGCCTTGGCCGACTCTTCGATCGAGCCTGCCTGTTCGATGCGGTAGCCGTCGGGAAGCGCGGCGATGATCGGTTGCAGCGTCTTTAGCAGTTGGGTGGATACATCCGGCGGCTGCAGGTGCTCGGCGATGTCGCCGCGCACGGTCAAGGTCGGCACCCGATCGCGGCGTCGCAGGATGGGATCTTCCATGCGCACCTCGACGGACCCGATCTGCGCCAGCGGTATGCGCTGGCCGCCTGCGCCGACCAGGCTCAGGTCATCGATCCTGGCGGGGTCGAGCCGCACAGGCCCTGCGGCCCGGGCCACCACCTGCACCGAGCGGATGTCTTCACGCACGGCGGTGACAGGCACCCCGGAGAGCAGGAACTGCAACTGTTCGGCGACGGCGGCGGAGCTCAGGCCCAGCGCCTGCAGCCGGTCCTGATCCAGGGAAAAATGCAGCGTGGGCACGCGCGGCCCCCAATCCTGGTTCACGGTGCGCATCATCGCGCTGCCCTGCATGACGGCCTCGACCTTGCCGGCGATCTCGCGCAGCACCTGCGGGTCAGGCCCCATGACCCGGTAAGCGACGGGGTAGGGCGAGTAGGGCCCGAACACCAGTTGCGTCACGCGCACCCGCGCCTCGGGCGCCAGGCCTTGTGCAATGGCTTCGCGGAGCCTGAGTTTCAAGGCATCGCGCGCTGCCTGGCTGTCGGCGAGCACGACGATCTTGGCGAACGAGGGATCGGGAAGCTCTGGCGCCATCGCCAGGTAGAAGCGGGGCGAACCCTGGCCGATGTAGGCGGTGACGATTTTGGCCGCGTCATCCTTGCGCAGCCAGGCTTCGATCTTGGCCGTGGCTGCGCTGGTCTGCTCGATGGCCGTGCCATAGGGCATCTGCACCTCGATCAGCACTTCCGGGCGATCGGAGGTCGGGAAGAACTGCTTGTTGACCAGCGCCATGCCGGCGATGGCCAGCGTGAATGCCAGTATGACGGTACCGGCCACGGCCCACTTCCAGCGGATGATCCGGCTCAGGAACCGGCGAAAGCGGTTGTAGTGAGGGGTGTCGTAGATCGCGTCGTGTCCGCCTTCGACCGCTTTGATCGGCGGCAGCAGCTTCACGCCCAGGTAGGGCGTGAACACCACCGCCACGACCCAGGACGCGATCAGCGCGATGCCGACGATCCAGAACATGTTGCTGGTGTATTCCCCGGCCGTGGACTGGGCGAAGCCGTTGGGCATGAAGCCCACGGCGGTCACCAGAGTGCCGGCCAGCATCGGCGCGGCAGTATGGCTCCAGGCATAGGCCGATGCTTCGATGCGGTCGTAGCCTTCCTCCATTTTCACCACCATCATCTCGATGGCGATGATCGCATCGTCCACCAGCAGCCCCAACGCCAGGATCAGCGAACCCAGGGTGATGCGATCGAAGTGCTTGCCGGTGGCTTCCATCACCACGAACACCATGGCCAGGGTCAGCGGCACCGCTGCTGCAACCACCAGGCCGACGCGCCAGCCCATGCTCACGAAACACACCACCATCACCACCAGCAGGGCGACGAAGAACTTGATCATGAACTCGTTCACTGCCGCGCCGATGTTCACCGATTGATCGGTGACCTGCGCCAGGCTCATGCCCAGCGGCATCTCGGCATTGATTCGCGCCGTCTCGGCGGCCAGCGCCTTGCCCAGATCCAGGCCGTTCCAGCCATCGCGCATGACCACGCCCAGGATCAGCGCCGGTTCGCCCTGATGGCGCACCATGAACGTCGCCGGGTCTTCGTAGCCGCGCGTCACCGTCGCCACGTCCGCCAACTTGAGCGTGTGCCCGCCGGCGATCACTGGCGTGTTGCGTATGGCGTCCAGCGAGTCGAAGGCGCCGTCCAGCCGCACCACGATCTGTGGACCCTGGGTGTCGATCGAGCCGGCGGGGGTCAGGCGGTTCTGGCCGTTGAGGCTGGCGAAAACGTCCTGGGGCGACAGGCCCAGGGTCGCCAGGCGCTCATGGGAAAAGGACACGAAGATCCGTTCGGGCTGCTCGCCGATGAGGTTGACCTTCTTCACACCAGGCACATGCAGCAGACGCTGGCGCAAAGCTTCGGCCTCGCGCACCAGCAGGCGTTGCGGCTCGCCGCGGGCCTTGAGCGCGAACAAGGCAAACGTGACGTCGGCGAACTCGTCGTTGACCATTGGCCCGACCACGCCGGCCGGCAGGCTGCTAGCCGCATCGCCGAGCTTTTTCCGGGCCTGGTAGAACTGGTCTTCGACCTGCGCCGGCGGGGTCTTGTCCTGCAGCGACAGCAGGGTGAAGGCCAGCCCCGGTCGGGTGTAGGTTTCGCTGCGGTCGTACCATTGCAGCTCCTGCAGGCGCTTCTCCAGAGGCTCGGCCACCAGGTCCTGCATCTCTTGCGCCGTCGCGCCTGGCCAGGCCGTGACCACGGTCAGCTGCTTGACCGTGAA
This sequence comes from Pseudomonas rhizosphaerae, assembly GCF_000761155.1. Classification (NCBI taxonomy): domain Bacteria; kingdom Pseudomonadati; phylum Pseudomonadota; class Gammaproteobacteria; order Pseudomonadales; family Pseudomonadaceae; genus Pseudomonas; species Pseudomonas rhizosphaerae. Next base: position 1,830,246 of record NZ_CP009533.1, read on the forward strand.
CGGCGGGTCTTCGGCGCGGCCCAGCTTGAAGAACGACAGCGTGCCGACGATGGCCACCAGAAAGATCAGGAACAGCGTGACCGAGCGCTCGCGCACGGCAAGCGCCGACAGGTTGAAGCGCGTGCCGCTCATGGTTGTGCCCCGGCCTGGGCTTGCAGGTCCGGCGTCGCGATCAGTACTTCCTGGCTGTCGTGCAGCAGGTGAGGCCCCAGGGCAACCAGTCGCTCGCCTGGCTGCAAGCCCCGCACCGTGGCGGTATCGTCGCTCAGGCCGATGACCTGAACGGCCCGCCACGCGGTTCGCGCCGGCGCCCCGGCGACGCTCCACACACCCGGCCCGTTGCCCGGATCGTGAAGGGCGGCAATGGGAACGCTCAGAGCATCGGGTGCAGCAGGTGGCGCGCCGATGAACAGGGTGACGGTCGAACCCAGCGGCGCACTGGCATGTTCGCCATCGAGCACATAGCGCGCCTCGAAAGTCCGTGTCATCGGGTCGGCAGCGTCGGCGAGTTGCCGCAGCGTGGCGGTGACGCTTCGGCCAGACCCGCCGAACAGGCTGGCCTGAGCCGTACTGCCCACCGCCGGCCTGAGCGTCTCGGGCAACTGCACCACGGCCTCGCGCAGGCCGGCCTTGGCCAACTTCACCACGGCCTGCCCAGCGCTCACGACCTGGCCGGGTTCTACCAGGGTGGCCACCACGACGCCGTCGGAATCGGCGCTCAGGGTGGCGTAGCTCTGCTCGTTGCGGCCCACGGCCGCCTGTGCCTGGAGCGCTACCAGATCGGCCCGGGCGGTGTCGGCCAACGACTTGAACCGGTCGTAGTTGGCGGCGGAAATGGCACCGCTGGCGACCAGTTGGCGGTTGCGTCGCTCATCGCTTGCGGTCTGCGCAGCCAGCGCCTGGGCGGCGGCGACGGCTTGCTCGCGGGCATTGGACTGTAACGCCAGGTCGGCAGGGTCCAGGCGCATCAAGCGCTGCCCGCGCGTGACCGACTGGCCGGCATCGACGAAGCGCTCCACCACCTTGCCGCTCACCCGAAAGCCCAGGTCGCTTTGCACCCGTGCCGCGACCACGCCGGTGAAGGCGCGGCGGCCGTCAGGGGCGGGGCCGGCCGCGACCACCCTGACCACCGGCGGCTGGGTGCGCGGATCCGCAGCGTTCGGCTGGCTGTCGCAGGCGGTCAGAAGCAAGGGAAGCAGGCAGATACCGAGCGCAGGCGCGCGAAGCCGAGACATGGGATTCCTTACGTAGGCAAGGGGAAAGGAATCCGATTCTGATACGAGTGACTAATTCAGTCAATGGTCACTTATCGCGGCGCCAGGCTTCTCAGGATCAACGCGGGAAGCTGCTCGGCAGCGGTGGCAGCCGTCTCCAGGTTGTACTGCAACTGCACGGGACTGATGTAGGGGCGCATCACCAGGAAAACCGCGTGACTCGCTTCGTCCAGTGGCGTGTGGCCCTCGAACTCGCCGGTTTCTCGGCCTTCGCGCAGAATCTGCTCGATCAAACGGTGCAGGCGTTCGCCGTGGCCTGCGGCAGAAGGCCAGTTGTCACGCGCTGCGACGGCGGCGATGTCGTACAGCTTGCGATCATGGAAGAACAGTTCGCTGCCCGCTTGCACCAGCGCCTTGAACAGACGGCTCAGCTTGTCCGAAGGGCTGCTGGCTTCGGCCATGGCCTGGTCGACGACGGCCATGATCATGGCCAGCCGGCTGGCGCAGATCATCTCGCCGATGGCCTGCTTGGATTCGAAGAACTTGTAGATGTAGGCCTTGGAAAAACCGATGGCCTTGGCCAGGTCCGACACCGTGGTTTTTTCGTAACCGTAGTGGCCGAAATGCTGCATGGCGGCCTCGACGATCTGGTCGCGAACGCTGTGATCGGTAGGGCCTCGTGAGGGAAACGTGGGGGGCTGGCGGGTCATGGCGGCTGCTGGGCTCGGTAGGCGTGGATCGACAAAGAGTGACTGTAACCCGTCGTGGTCACAAGTCCATTTTCGCTCGATCGCCGCTACAGGCGGTGTAGATGCAGCTGACCCACGCCCTTGGGCGCAGGTCAGCCGGCTGCCACGTGATCTAGAAATCGACGCTGGCCGACAGTTCATAGGTGCGCGGTGCGCCCAGGCCCAGGCTCTGCGTCTGCGGGATGCCCCAGTAGTCCTTGTCGGCCAGGTTGCGGATGCTGGCGCGCAAGGTCACCGGCTTGTCGGAAACCTTCGTGGTGTAGCGTGCCCCGGCATCAAAAATCGTGTAACCGGGAATCGACAGGCTGTTGTCGGCGCTGATGTACTGCTTGGAGACGGAGGTGGCGTTGGCGGTCAGGGTCAGCCCCTCGAGCAGCGGCGTGTCCCATTCCACACCGAGCTTGCCCTGCAGTTTGGGGTAACCGGTAGCGGTCTTCCCATCGGTGGCGCCACCGGCACTCTTGGTGACCTCGGGGTCGACGTAGGCGATGCCGCCCATCAGCCTTACGTCCATCATCGGCGAGCCAAAGAAACCCCACTCAACGCCGCGGTTGCGCTGTTCACCGCCGAATGAATAGATGTTGGTGGCCGGGTCGGTGTAGGCATTCGGACGCTTGATCTCGAACACCGCCAGGGTGTGGGTGAAGGTACCCAGGTCGAGCTTGAGGCCGACCTCCTTCTGCTTGGACTTGAACGGCGCGAACACGTCACCGGCATTGGCGGCACTCACCGGCGCCGACGCGCCCTTGCTCAGGCCTTCGATGTAGTTGGCGTAGAGCGAGAGGTTGTCGGTCAACTTGAACAGGATGGCGCCGGCCGGCGAGGTGGCGTGGGTGTCGTAATTGGGCCGGTTGCGCGCACCAGTGACGACGCTGAAGGTGTCGGTGACGACCTCCTGGCGGCGCACCCCGGCGGTGATCTGCAGGCGGTCGTCGAACAGCGACATCGTGTCGGCGAGGCCGTAGCTTTTCAGGTCGTTCTCGGTGTGAATGATCAGCGGCCAGGCTTCCGGGGCTTCTGGTCCCCAGACGGGGCGATAGATGTTGGTCGTCCAGTTTGCACCCGGTACCGAGCGACGGCCCCAGTCCTTTTCCTTGTCGCTGTACTGGGTCGCGTTCACCGACCACTGGTGGTTGATGCCGGAAGTATCGAAGTGCCCGCGCAGGCCGACTTCGGCCGAGGTCTTCTCGATTTCGAACTTGAGCTGGCCCATGGTGGTGGTGAAATCACCGGCCTGATTGACCAGCGCCGACGACAACGCACCGTTGTACTTGTAGTTCGTCTTGCTGGTGCCCACCGCACCGTAGGCCATCACGTAATCGTTGAGGTCGTACTCGCCGCGCAGGATCACGCCCTTGTCCTGGGTTTCTACGGAGGCCCAGTCGGGGTTGAGCAAGGTGTCGGCCTTGGGCGGCTTGGGAATGCCGACGCCGGGGGCCAGGCCGATACCGCGGTTCTGACCGTCGATGTGGTCGTCGCTGTCGAACAGGTCGACCGACAGCCGGGCGCGCTCGCCACGCCAATCCAGCGCCAGGGCCGACAGCACGTTGCGCGCGGACTGGTCATCGGTGGAGGTGTCGCCATCGCGGTACACGCCGTTGAAACGCACACCGAACTGGTTGCCCTCGCCGAAGCGCCGGCCGATGTCCAGATGTCCGCCAAATTGCGCATCGGAATGGTAGGTCCCGGTCAGGCGAGTCAGGGGCGTATCGGCCGCTCGCTTGGGGATCAGGTTGACGATGCCGCCTACCGAGCCGCCCGGCGGCATGCCGTTGAGCAGCGCCGAAGGGCCTTTGAGCACTTCGATACGCTCGTACACTTCCGGCGACGCCCGGTAGAAGGGCGCCATGCCGTACAAGCCGTCGACGGTCATGTCGCTGAAGCTCACCGGAAAACCGCGGATCGAATAGCTTTCGCCGTGGCCGCCCTTGATGCCGTTGGTGAACACCGAAGGGTCGGTGGCGGCGATCACGTCGGTGATGTCCCTGGCCTGCCTGTCGCGAATGTATTTGTCGGTGTAGCTGATGGTGCTGAAAGGCGTCTCCATGATGTCCTTGTTGCCCAGCAGACCAACGCGGCCACCTGTCGCCACTTGCCCCCCGGCGTACTCGGGCATGAGCGTGGCGATCGGGTCCAGGGTGCCTTCGACCGTGGTTTCGGACAGGATCAGGCTGCCTTGATCAGTCTCCGCGCGCGTTTTTTCAGCCGGCTCCTGGGTCTGCGAGAAGGCGCCGAACGATGCACCGCTCAGGCCGAACAGCAAGGCCATGTGCACCGCCGTGCCGGTGCGGTTCAACGCGAATTTCGGTGCTGGCGAGGCTGGGTTCACGGGTCGCGGATGACTGTGTTGCAACATGCTGGATTCCTTTCGATTCGGGAATTAGTGGGGGCTCACTAGGGTTCCGAAACAAAGCGAAATATCCTCAATGCAAATCGTTAACATTCGATAAAAATTCCTGTCTATGTATTTTCCGTTGGCGTTTGTCTCGCCGGCTCAGCGCTCATAACCCTGCATCACCTCGTCGGCCATGCGCGTCAGGCAGGTCACGCTGGCGGTGCACAGGTACCAGGTGCGGGCGTCGACGAAGATCACCCGGCCCTGGGTCCAGGCCTTGGTCTTGCGTAACAGCGGGTTGTCCAGGCTGTCCAGGTTCAGCGCCGGGCGTCGTTCCATCACTGCCGTGCGGTCTATGACGTAGAGGATGTCCGGGTTGGCCTGCTGGATGAACTCGTTGGAGATCGGCTGGCCGTGCAGGCCGGCTTCGATGTCTATGCTGGCGGGCTTCACGCCCAGGGTATCGAAGATGAAACCGTAGCGTGACTTGACGCCGTAGGAAGTGAAGGCCCCATTGTTGTGCAGCACGATCAGCGCTTTTTCGGGACGCCCTTCGGTGACCTTGCGCGTCTGCTCGACCTTGGCATCGATGAGCGCGACCTTTTCCTGGGCCAACGCCTGCTTGTTGAGGATTCGACCGAGCAGGGTCAGGTGGTTCTTTGCCGTCTCGATGAAGTTGCCCTGCTTATTGGTCAGGTCGATGTCGTCGTAGATCGTCGGCGCGATCTGGCTGAGTTCGTCATAGCTGCGCGCCTGCAATGGCGAGATCAGGATCAGGTCGGGCTTGAGTGCATGCAGCCGTTCCAGGTTGGGCTCGATGGTGGTGCCCACATCGGCGATGTTCGGATCGTCGCGGTACTTGAGCAGAAAGTCGGCGACGTAGTCCTTGGCGATGCCCACCACTGGCGCACCGAGTTGATCGAGGCTGTCCAGCTCGCTCATGTCGAAGGCCACGACACGTTGTGGAAGCTGGTCGATGGTCGTCGTGCCCAGGGCATGCTGGACGCTGACTGGGGTGTAGGCGGTCGCGGCGGGAGAGGCGGGGGCCGCCGCGGTTGCGGTGGCCTGTGCAGCAGGCTGGTCGCAGCCGGACAAGGCGGTGATGGCCAGTGTCAGTAGCGCGCAGGCGACGTTGTGGTGTGCCCTGTTCATATCGGTTCCCTCGACGGCGATGGGTTGAAGTAATTGCAGACGAACCCGCGCTCGCTGCGCAGGATCTCGAAATCCAGTTCGTACAGGTCGCGCAGGCAGGTTTCGGTGACCACCTGCGCCACCGCGCCCTGGCTGTGCACGGCGCCGTGTTTCATGGCCACGATGTGGTCGGAGTAATTGGCAGCGAAGTTGATGTCGTGCACCACCAGGATCACCGTCCGGCCCTGCTCGTCGCACAGCCGGCGCAGGGCGCCCATGATCATCACCGCGTGCTTCATGTCGAGATTGTTCAGCGGTTCATCCAGCAGCAGGTAGTCGGTCTGCTGGGCGATGGTCATGGCCAGGAACGCCATCTGCCGCTGCCCGCCGCTGAGCTCGTCGATGTAGCAGGCTCTTAGAGGCTGCAGTGCGAGAAAACCCATGGCCTGGTCGATCGCTTCATGATCTGCGGCGGTGAGGTTGCCCTGGCTGTAGGGGAAGCGGCCGAAGGCGACCAGTTCCTCGACCGTCAGGCGCAGGGTGAATGCCTGGGTCTGGCGCAGGGTGGCGACCTGCTTGGCGTATTCGCGCACCGGAATGCCGGCGCTGTCGCGCCCGGCGAGGGTCACGGTGCCCCGCGACGGCGTCTGCAGCCGGGCGATGAGCATCAGCAAGGTGGTCTTGCCGGCGCCGTTGGGGCCGATCAGCGACGTGACCTTGCCGGACGGGAACTGCACGCTGACGTCGTTCAGTACCGGGGTGTTGCCATAGGATTTGTGCACGTTGCTCAGGGCGATCATGGGTTGCCTCGGGTGCGAATCATCAGCGCGAGGAAGTACACGCCACACACCAGGTTGATGAGAATGCTGACGGAGGTGGTGTAGTTGAACAGGTGCTCGACCAGGTACTGGGCGATGATGAACACGCCGATGGCCACGCCGCAGGCCGTTGGCAGCGTGACGCGGTGGCGCGCGGTGCGGGCCAGGGCATAGCTGATGTTGGCAACGATCACCCCCATGAACGCGGTGGGGCCAACCAGGCTGGTGGACACTGCCACCAGCACCGCGATCAGGGCCAGTTGCAGGCGCACGCTGGGCAGGTAGTCGACGCCCAGCGACACGGCCTGGTCCCGGCCCAGCGCCAGCACGTCGAGCACTGGCAGCGTACGGTGCACCACCAGGCAGGCCGCAGCGACCAGCACGGCGCAATAGATCACCTGGTCCAACCGTGCCTTGTTGAACGAGGCGTAGTTGAAACCCTGCAGGATCGAGAACTCGCCTGGACTGATTTTCAACTGGATGAACTGGGTGAAGGTCGCCATCACCATGCTCAACACCAGCCCCAGCAACAGCAACAGGTAAACGTTGTTGCGCCCGTTGCGGAACAGCCAGTGGTGGATCAGCCAGGAATAGCCGAGCATCAGCACGATCGACAGCAGCGCATTGCCGCCGCGGCCCAGCAGCACCAGGCTCTGTGTGCCCAGGCAGAGGATCAGCAGCGCCTGGAACAGCAGGTAGATGGCCTCGTATCCCATGATCGCCGGAGTCAGGATGCGGTTGCCGGCAATGGTCTGGAAGATCACCGAGGTGTAGGCGATGCAGACCCCGGCGATGACCATGGCCGCCAGGCGGATCAGGCGCCGCGGGATCACGTAGGCGAAATCCATTGCCGAACCCAGCAGCACGAAGCCTACCGCCAGGGCCAGTACCGCGAGCCAGAGGCCGTTACGGAGGGCGCGCGCGCTCATGTGTACTTCCTCAGCAGCACAATCAGGAACACCACGCCACCAATGCAGCCGGCGGTCATCCCGATCGGCACTTCGAAGGGGTAGATCAACAGGCGTCCGAGAATGTCGCAGGCGAGCAGCAGCGCCGCCCCGTACAAGGCCACGATGGGCAGGGTGCGTTGCAGGTTTTCGCCGTGGTAGAGCGCCACCAGGTTGGGCACCACCAGGCCCACGAAAGGGATCGCGCCAACGGTGATCACCGTGGCCGACACGCACACCGCCACCAGCATCAGGCCGAGTGCCGCATTGGCGGCGTAGTTCACCCCCAGGCTGCTGGCCATGCCTTCGCCCATGCTGAGGATGGTGAAGCGCTGGGCGAACAGGTAGGTAAGCAGCACGATGGGCAATATCAGGTAGATGATTTCGTAGTTGCCCTGAACGATCTTCGAGAAGTCGCCCAGCATCCAGCCCTGCATGCTTTGCAGCAGGTTGTGGCGATAGGCGTAGAACTCGGCCACCGCGCTGAGCACACTGCCGTACATCAAGCCCACCACCGGCACCAGCACCACGCTCTTGAACTGGATGCGGCGAATGATCGCCACGTAGAGCACGCTGGCCAGAAAACAGAAGCCCAGGGCAAACAGCATCCTTGCCGTGCTGCCCGCGGCCGGAGCCACCGTCAGCGAAACCAGGATGCCCAGCTTCGCCGCATCCAGGCCGCCGCTGGTGGCAGGCTCGACGAAGCGGTTGCGCACGATCTGCTGCAGGATGACCCCGCACATGGCCAGCCCGGCGCCGGTCAGCACCAGTGCCATCAGGCGCGGCAGGCGACTGGCAGTGACGGTCAGCCACGCGTCGCCGGAGAAGCTCCACAATTCGCTCCAGGACACCTCCTTGACTCCCAAGGTCAACGACAGGCAACACAGCAGCCCGAACGGCACCAGCCAGACTGCAGGTCTCAAGTAGCGTCCTCGTTCGTCGTGTCCGCAGCGAGGCGCCAACCCTTGGCGGCGCGTCGCTGCGCCAGAAAGCGTGCGTACGGCCCGGCCTGGCCGCTGAGCTGGGCATGACTGCCGCGCTCGCCGATGCGGCCGTTTTCCAGCACCACGATCTGATCGGCCATTTCCACGGTCGACAGCTGATGGGCGATCACCACCAGCGTGCGCTTGCCACGCAGCCTGGCCAGGGTCTGCGCGATGGCCGCCTGGTTCTCGGCATCGAGGGCCGCAGTGGCTTCGTCGATCAGCAGGATCGGTGCGTCCTTGAGCAGGGCGCGGGCGATGGCGATGCGCTGACGCTCGCCACCGGAAAGCCGTGCGCCGCCTTCGCCGACCTGGGTGTCGAGCCCCAGTGGCAGGCGCGCGACGATGTCCAGCACGCCGGCCTGTTCGGCGGCCAGCAGGATCTGTTCGCGACTGGCATCGGCCTTGCCGACCCCGATGTTGTCGGCGATGCTGCCTTGAAACAGGTAGGCGTCCTGGAAAATCTGGCTGATCTGCCCGGCCAGTTGGGCACTGGACAGCTGCCGCACGTCGGCTCCGCCGATCTGTACGCTGCCCTGGTCGACGTCAAAAAAGCGCGCGATCAAACGCACCAGCGTGGTCTTGCCAGACCCCGATGCACCGACCAGCGCAGTCATGCTGCCGGGCGCAATGTGCAGGCTGATGTCGTGCAGTATCCGCGGCTGATCTGGCCCATAGCCAAAGCTCACGTCATTGAATGCCACGCTGCTGTCTGCAGGCTGCACCGGCTTCTGCGGCGGCGGCAACGGTTGCACGGCAAACAGCTCGTCGACCACGGCCAGTTGCCCGCGCGCGCCGCGCAGTACCTCGCTGTAGCTGGCGACTTCCAGCAAGGGATCGACGAAGCGGCTGACCAGCACCAGCGCTGCCACCAGCGCCGTCATGGAAGCGGGCGTCACTGTACCGCCCAACGACCCATTCAACGCCCAGCCGGCCGCGACCAGCAGCGCGGCAAAGCTCGCCTGCACCGCCCAGGTGTTGACCACCACGGACATGGCCGAGACGTGGATCAGCCGCCGGGCCGACCGTTGCTGGCCGGCGATCGCCTGCTCCAGGAACCGTGCGCCGCCATCCTCGCCATTGAAGGCGCGCAGCACCGACTGGGCCTGGGCGAACTCGACCATGCGCCGGCTGGTGCGGGCAGTGCTGGCGTGCAAGCCGGCATCGCTGCGCCGTCCCAGGCGCGCCGTCAGCCCAAAGGCCGCCAGCAGCAGCGGCAGTGTCACCAAGGCAATCAGCGCCATCTGCAGGTTCAGGTAGAACAGCCCGGCGATCACTGCCAGCGGCGTGATCACGCTGGTGATCAACGGCGTGAGGACGTGGGCGGGCAGTTGCGCCAGGGCCATCATGCCCTGGGTCGAGACATGACTCAGTCGCGCCGTGTTGTCCGGGTCGAACCAGCCCACGGGCAGCCGGGCGACGTGCTCGCTCAAACGATGGCGGCCGGTTTGCAGCACGGCCATGCCGAAGCGCACGCCGGCTTTCTCGACGGTCCGGCGCAATGCCCAGCACACCGCCACACCCACCAGCATGGGCGCCAGCCCGCTCACGGCGGCAGCGATGTCATGACCCAGCAGGCCGTGGAGTACCGGCACCACCGCGACGATGGTCAGACCGTTGAGCAGGCCATACAACAGGGTCAGGCCCAGGTAGCGATGCAGCACTTGGGCGTCGTCGCCGAGCAGGCGCAGGAAGGTCTTCAGCATGGGGCGTGCTCCGTGCACTCGGTGTGCGAATAGCCGCCTGCCTGCCATAGGCGCGCATAGCGACCGCCTGCGGCGAGCAGTTGGGCATGTGTGCCTTGTTCCTGAATGCGGCCGTGGTCGATCAGGATGATCTGGTCGGCGTGCATCACCGTATCCAGGCGGTGGGCGATGACCAGCACGGTGCGTCCGTGGGCGAAGCGCGACAGGGCCTGTTGGATCTGCATTTCGTTTTCCGCATCGGCGGCGGCAGTGGCTTCGTCGAGCACCAGCACGGCCGGATCGAGCAATACCGCGCGGGCAATGCTGACCCGTTGCAGTTCGCCACCGGACAGCTGGGCGTCTTCACCCACTACTGACTCGTAGCCACGGGGCAGGGCGATGATCCGCTCGTGGACGTTGGCCAGGCGCGCCGCCTGCTCGATCTCCTCGAGGCTGGCTGACGCGCGCCCCAGGGCAATGTTTTCGCGCAGGCTGGCATGGATCAGGCGGATGTCCTGCAGCACGAAGCCGACATGTCGGTAAAGCTGCACGCTGTCGATCTGGCGCAGGTCGACGCCGCCCAGGGTGATGCTGCCGGCATCCGGGTCGAAGAAGCGCAGCAGCAGGCGCGCCAGGGTCGACTTGCCCGCGCCGGACGGGCCTACCACGGCCGTTACCGTGCCGGGCTCGAGGGTCAGGTCGATGTCGCTGAGCACTGGCGTTTCGCCGTCGTAGCTGTAGCTCACGTTCTGCACCCGCAGTTCGGCCCGTGGCAGCAGCGTGCTGGCTGCATGGGTCGGGCCGGGCAGTACCGGGGTGTTCAGCAGCTGCTGGATGCGCAGGGCCGCGGCCGTGGCGTTGTGCAGGTCGTGGGTGATGTAGCTGAGCAGCAGCAGGGGTGCGCACAGGCTGGGCGCGACCAGCAGGAAAGGCAGCAGGTCGATGGCCTCGATCCAGCCCAGCCAGGTGAACAGCGTACCGAACGTGAGCACGATGCCAAGCACCACGACCGGGGTGATCAGCGCGTGGGCATTGGCCATGGCACTGACCAAGGGACGAGCGAAATCCTGGAACGCCAGTGCGAAGCTGTCCACGGCTTCACGGTAATTGGCCTGGGCCTTGCCCTCGACGCCGAAGGACTTGACCACGGTGATGCCGTTGACGAATTCCACCACCGCGTTGTTGATGCGCGCCATCCCGGCGCCGAACGCCTGCATGTTGGCGCTGCTCGCCCGGGTGGCCCTGGACACGAACAGGAAAAACAGCGGGAAGGGCAGCAGCGAGACGAGCGCCATGCGCCAGTCCATGGCGAACAGATACAGCGTGGCGAACAACACCGCGCCGAGCGCCCGGCCCACCGTGGTGTAGAAGTGCGCGGTCAGGCTGTGCAGGGTGTCGACGTCATCCTGCATCGCCTGCTTGACCTCGCCCGAGGCTCGCGCGGTGAACCAGCCCAGCGGCACCTTGGCCAGACGGCGGGTGATGGCCAGGCGCAGGTGCGCGGTGATCCGGTTGTCGAGCAGGTGGGCGAGCATCTCGCCCAGGGAGATCAGGATCATGCCCAGTGCGAGGCAGGCCAGGCTGCCGGCGATGACGGCCCAGACCCACGCTGTCGAATCTGCCGTCGCCAACCCGAAAGTAGCAGGGCCCAGCGCAACGGTGGCCAGGTAGGCAATTCCGGCCAGCGGCAGCAGGGTCAGCACGGTGCCCAGGCCGGCGAGGGCCGCCGCCGCGACCAGGCGTCCGCGAATGGGTTTGAGCAGTTGGGACAGGGCGCCTTCGACGGCGGCAGGGGGGGCGGGGGGCGTTGCGTCGCTCATTGGATCTCCGGAACAGGGCTGCAAGGCCGTCGGCGAGGCGTGGAGGCTCGACGCGGCGCTGGGATGCACGGTGCTTACCGTGTATTTCGAACGACGCCGAAAAATCCTCAATGGGCGCAGCGATTGCGCGGGCGATCGCTGGCGAAGGGCTGACAGGCGCGCATGGCGCTGGCGATGTATTTCTCCACGGAGGACACCGACACCTCGATCTCGCTGGCGATTTCGCGATGGCCCATGCCGCCCAGTCGATGCAGCAACAACGCCTGGCGAGCCTTGGCCGGCTGCAGGCTGATGGCGGCGTCGACCTGGGTCAGGGCTTCGAACGCCAGCGCGCGGCTCTCTTCCGACGGCCCCAGCGGCACCTCCTGCTGCCTCAGGCGCTCCAGATGACCGGCCTCCAGGCGGCGCCGGCGATAGAGGTCGATGAGCATGCCCTTGGCGATCTGGGTGAGATGGCAGCGGCACTCATGGGGCGCTGGTACGGCGCCTTTTCTGATGAGGTTCAGGTAGATGTCGTGCGCCAGGTCGGCGGCGTCGGTGGCGTTGCCCAGCTTGCGGCGCAAGAGGCTGCTGAGCCAGCCGTGATGGTCTATGTAGAGTCGCTCCAGTTGTTGCCTGAGCGCGAACGATCCGTTGTCCACGATGCCTTTCCCACCCCATGTCGATGTTGCGATTTTGACGGATGATAATAAGTATGATTATCATTTGCACGATACGTTTTTTGCGTGCTGAGTGCAAATGCACCACCCATTGCTGCTTCCGTGTCGCGTTCATGCATCGACCATGACCCTGTTTTTTCTGCCAACCAAGGTGCTTATTTCCATGATGGAATCCCGTCCCGACACTCCCCCGCAGGATCTGCTCACCCCCCATGAAGAGCAGGCCTGGCTCCTTCAGCAGCAGTACCCCGAGCAGGTCCGCAAGCACTTCAGCGCCTGGTCGCTGGGTTGCGCCTTCGATACCCAGCGCCTGGAGTCGGCGCTCAGGGCCGTCATCGACGCGCTGCCGGCGCTCAATGCTCGTTACCTGTTCGACGATGAAGGCGAGCTGCGCAGGGTCACGGCCGAGGATTGGCAGGCCTGTGTCGGCGTGCTGCAGGTGGACACCGAGGCGCAGGCCAGCGAACTGCTGCTCGCCCGCCAGGCGTTGCCCTGGGATGCTGAAACCCAGGCGCCGCTCAATGCACTGGTGATTCAGACAGAGCAGGGTGTGATCCTGGGTTTCGTGCTGCATGAGGTGCTGGACCAGACGTGTCGTGAAGACGACCTGTATCGGCTGGTCATGGACGCCTACGACGGACGTCCGGTGGGCGTGCCTCACTTGCCTTGGCTGGTTCGCCAGGCGTGCGACGGTTCGGTTTCGACGTCGGCCGATTCCACGGCGGGCGCGGACGTCGACACCTTGGGCGCGCTGATCCTCGCCGAATTCCGCACGACCCTGGCGGAGCCGGACATGACCCTGGAAGACGACTTCTTCGAGTTCGGCGGCCATTCCCTGCTGGCAACGCGGATCATCGGCAAGCTGGCGGACAGCCATGGCGTTGAGGTGGGCTTCAACGACTTCTTCAGTGCCTCTTCGGCAGGCGCACTGGCGTTGCGGGCACGTCTGCGCGAGCACCACCCGACCAGCGCCGCCGTGGTGACGCCCAAGGCTGTACAGACCGCGCCCTTCGCGCCGGCGCAGGCTTCGCTGGGGCGCGCCTATGCGGCGTTCGATTTCGGCACGATCTTCAATCTGCCGTTCGCCGTGGCGTTTCGCGAGTCGGTCGACGAGGTCATCTTCGAGCAGGCATTGCGTGACCTCGTCGAGCGTCATGCCAGCTTGCGCACCACCTTCCATTTCGACGAAGGCGAGCCCTACCAACGGCTGGTGCCCGTCGAGCGCTTGGGCCAGTACCAGTGGTTCTGGTCCAGCCAGCATGGCGACGGCGCGAGCCTGGCCAGCGAAGCCGGACATGCTTTCGACCTGTCCCGCGAGCTGCCGATGCGCGTGCGCTTCCTGCGTGATGCGCAGCACGGTGGGCAAGTGCTGTCGCTGCTGGTCCACCACATGGCCATCGACGAGTGGTCGCTCAACGTCATGATGCAGGACCTGAGCCAGGCCTATGCGGCACGCGCCGCTGACCGCGCGCCGGTCTGGCACGAGCCGGCGCCGGCGTTTCACGAATTCGCCACTCGCGCCCGGATCGCCGGCATTAACCCACGGCATCTGGCTTACTGGACCGACATGCTGGCCGATGCCACGCGCGGTCTGCGCCTGCCCAGTCCCGTCGGCGAAGGCGCTGTAGCCTCGACCGAATCCGCTATTCAGGCGCAGTGGTTCGAGATTACCCCGAGCCAGGCGCTGACCGACGAGCTGCAGCGTTTCGCCAGGCTGAACAACGCATCCCTGTTCGGCGTGCTGTACACGGCGATTGCGCTGGCCTTGCACAAGGTCGGCAACCTTGAGGAACTGGTCATCGGCACCTCGGCTTCGGGACGCACCGACCCGGACTACTACAACACGGTCGGCTACTTCACCACCATGGTCGCCCACCGCGTGCGCTTCGAGCCGCAGCAGGCGCTGGGGCGGATGGTCGAGTCGGTCAGCAGCCTGATCAATGATTCCATGGCCTACGCCGACGTGCCTCTGGAACAGATCCAGCAGGCGCTGGGCATGACGGCCGCCGATGGCCTGCTGTTCGACGTGTACATCCAGATCCACGCCAACAATGCCTTGAACGGCGCCTTGCGCGGGGCCGATGGCGAGGCGATCCGCTACCGCCAGATCGACCCCGACAAAAGCCAGTCGATGTTCGGCATGCAGTTCGAGATCATGGAAAACAAGGTTCATGGCCAACGCTCGCTGCGCCTGGTCGTGACCTACCAGACCGCCCGCTACAGCGCCGTGCAGATGGCCAGGGTCAGCCAGGCCATCGAGCAGGTGATGGCTGCCTTCACCGGTGAAGAAGGCGCAAGCGCCCTGGTAAGCCAATTGACCCTCTAGCAGCTCCCGTAGGAGCGGTCATCGGCCGCGAAGGGCGCGCTGCGGTATGACTGCTCCTCCGCGGCGGCCTTTTCGCGGCCACGGACCGCTCCTACAGGAGATCGGTGCACACCGCGGGGATGTACACCCCGTAGGAGCGGTCATCGGCCGCGAAAGGCGCGCTGCGGTATGACTGCTCCACCGCGGTGACCTTTTCGCGGCCACGGACCGCTCCTACAGGAGATCGGTGCACACCGCGGGGATGTACACCCCGTAGGAGCGGTCATCGGCCGCGAAGGGCGCGCTGCGGTATGACTGCTCCACCGCGGTGGCCCTTTCGCGGGCAGAGCCCGCTCCCACAGAATGCGTTTTAGGCTTGATGCATGCCGTAGCGCTGGAACGACGAGCGCTTGGGCAGCCGATAGCGCTCACGCCCCAGCAGTTGGTTGGCGATGGTGGCGTTGCGCGTCGGGGCGATACCCAGGTCGGGCGAGCCCACGCCGTGCTGGAAGATCTCGGCGTTCTGCACGAAGATCTTCCCGGCGCCTTCGTCGCGGCGCCGTGCGGTGAAATCGGACTGCACCACGCAGTCGCCGTGGTCATCGGTGTCCAGCACCGTTTCCTTGAGCCGTTCGAACCATTCGGGCCAGGTATGCCGGTAGCCGGTGGCAGCGACGATCGCATTCGCCTCGATGGACCCGCTGCGGTCCAGTTCGCGGTGCCGGTAGGCGATGCGCAGAGTACCCTGGAGATCTTCCACCCGTTGCACTTCGCAGTTCGACAGCAGGGTCAGGCCCGGCTCGCGCCCGCCGATGGAGCGCTCGTAGATCAGGTCGTACAAGGCGCCGATGGTCGAGAAACTGATGCCCTTGTACAGCAGCCCTTGCCCGGCGACGATCTCGCGCCGGCGTTCGGGCGCCAGGCTGTGGAAGTAGTCCATGTAGGCGGGGGTGAAGCATTCCTGGCCCAGCTTGGAGTATTCCATCGGGTGGAAGCCGGGTGAGCGCGTGATCCAGCGGATCGAAGCGCCGGCCGCGACCCGCTCTGGCGTCAGCGCGCTGAACAGCGCCAGTACGCATTCGGCGGCGCTTTGTCCGGAACCGATCACCGTGACCTGTTGGCACTCGGCCAGCTCAGCCTGGCGTTTGCCGAACTGCGCCGAGTGCATGATCGGCGCCGCGCTCTTGACCTGCGCCCACTGTGGCAGCAAGGGTTGGGTGCCGATGCCCACCGCCAAGTGCCGGCTGCGATAGTGACGCTTGAACCCGGAGATCGACCGGCTCTGGATCACAAACCGTTGGTCATCGACATCGTAGGTGACATCGCACACTTCCTCGTCGAAGCGGCACGTGTTCAGGCGTTGCGCCGCCCAACGGCAGTAGTGGTCGTATTCCAGGCGCGGCACTTGGAAGTTGTCGTAGTAGTAGAACGCGTGCAGGCGGTCGTGATGATGCAGGTAATTGAGATAGCTCAAGGGGTGCGTCGGGTCGGCCATGGTCACCAGGTCGGCCAGAAAGGGCACTTGCAGGGTGGTGCCCGGAAGCAGCAACCCTTCGTGCCAGCGAAACTCGCTCTTGCGTTCCAAAAACAGATGGCTCACCTCGGGGTGGCCATCGAGCAAGGCGGCCAGCCCCAGGTTGAACGGGCCGATGCCTATGCCCGCAATGTCTATCGTCGTTACATCCGTCATCCCGTCTCTCCATGAGCATTGTCGGGTAGGCACGGCGCCACTGCAGGGCGCCGTGATCGATTCACTGCGCCAGTGCGGTGCGGCCCTTGGCGAGCAGCCGTTCCACGTCGTGGGCGTTGCGGCACTGCAGCAACTGGCCGGGTGACAGCGTCACGGCAAAGCATTCGCGCAGCCTGGCGGCAATGGCCTTCAAGTGTTGGGGGCGCAAGCCCAGGCTGATGAAAGGAGTAGCGGAATCGTCGGTGGCTTGCGCCGTGCGACCCAGCACACTCAGGTAAGCCTGCAGCACGGCCGGCGCCACCGCGTCCGCAGCAGGGGCTGCATCCAAGGTCGGCGCGGCAAGCAGTTGCCGTGCCTGCTGGCGGTCGACCTTGCCGTTCGGCGACAGCGGTAAGCTGGCGACGGCCAGCAGGCGCGTCGGCAGATGGGAAGGTTGCAGATGCTCGCGGGCATAGTTGCGCAACTGGGCGACGCTGACCGGCTCGGTACCCTGGTCGCTCACGTACAGCGCACCGAGGTTGGTTTCGCCCTGGCTTGCGTCTGCGTAATCCACCACCAGCACCTGGCGCAGTGCGGGATGGTTGCTCAGCACCTTTTCCACATCGGGCAGCGAAACACGCACGCCGCGCACTTTCACGTAGCCATTGACCCGGCTGGCGAAGATCAGCGTGCCGTCGGTGCGATAGCGCCCGCGGTCGCCGCTGCGAAACGCCCTGACAGGTTGACCCTGTTCATCGCCGACGGTGATGAAATCGGTCTGCGCGTACTGGCCGTCTTCCAGGTAGCCAAGGGCCAGATTGACGCCCGTGGTATGGATACGGCCAACCACGCCCGGCGGGCAGTGCCGGCCGTGCTCGTCCAGCACCAGGTAGCGGTTGCCGGGCAACGGCTGGCCGTAGGGGATGACCGTACGGTCGTCGCTGCCGATCTCGTGCCAGATGCTCCAGATGGTGGTTTCGGTCGGTCCTCCAAGGGAAATCAGCCGAGCATCGGGCAGCCATTCGCGCAGCTGCGCGATCACCACCGGCTTGATGTAGTCGCCGCCCTGGGCGACCAGGCGCAGGCTGCGCAGGTCGTGTTCGCCACGGCAGGCCAGGAGCATTTCCACGATTGCCGGCACCGAGCACCAGAGGCTGACCCCATGCTTGGCGATCAACTGGTTCCAGCGCACCGCGTCCTTTTCTTCGTTCGCCGCAGGCAGCACCAGTGTGGCGCCGGCGCTGAGGCTGCCGAACACGTCGAACAGCGACATGTCGTGGTGCAACGGCGTCACCGACATGAACACATCGTCTTCGCTGACCTGCCAGCGTGCCAGGGTGCTGCCGATCACGTTGGCCGTGGCGCGGTTGTTCAACACCACGCACTTGGGCTGGCCGGTGGTGCCCGAGGTGTACAGGTAGTAGGCCGGCGCGTCACTCAAGGACAGGTCGCTCAAGGACAGCTCTGACCGAGCCGGATCATGCGCAGACTGGGGCAAGGCCGCAGGCGTGGCGAGCAGTGCCGACATTGCGACGGCGGGGTGATCGACGGGTTCCAGCTCGGCCATCACGACCAGATCGGGCTGGCAGTTTTCCAGCAGGTAACGACGCCGTTGTGCAGGCGCCGACGCGTCGATGGGCACCCAGATCACCCCTGTCAGTGCGCAGGCCAGGGTCAGCAGGGTGTGCTCGGGGCTGCGCGGCAGGCAGATCGCAACCACCTGCCCGCGCGCAATATCGCGGGCCTGCAAGGCGGCGATCACCCGTGCCACGCCGTCGCCCAGTTCGGCATAGCTCAGGCGTGTGGTGCCGCAGATGAGCGCAGTGCGCCTGTTGTCGGGGTCGAACAGATGCCCGGCGATGCGAGCCAGGAAAGGCGTTTGGCAAGCCTCGCTCTCGGGGCTGTTGTGGCGGTAGTGGCGGGTGTCCAGCAGCGGCGCGGTGGCCAGGGCGAAACGCTCGCCGGCGGCCACTTGGGCCATGGCACGGTCGAGCATGCCCAGGATGCAGGCGACGTGTTCCGAGTCCATCACCTTGTCGGCATAGTCGATGTCTACCCTCAGCGCGCCTTCGGCGTCGGTCGACAGCCGAATGTCCATGGCCACCTGCGGCGTCTGGGTCAGCCCTGTGTGCAGGCGCACGGGACTGTCGGCAGGGGTCACCGGCCACGACAGGCCACTGGTGATCACCACCGGCAGCACCGGGCCCGGTCCGTGCTTCTCGAACAGCAGGCGGGTCAGGTCGACCCCCGAATACGCCAGGTGCTGCAACCCTTCGAGCACATCGACCTGCAGCGCGCTGGCGCGTTCGGCGAACGGGCGCGAATCGGCGGCCCAGTTGATGGCGATGAAGCTCGAATGGTTGGCCAGGTCGGCGCCAGCGGCCGGCGCGACCGGGAGCGCCACGCACAGATCGCCCTCGTCGAGCCAATGCGCAAGCACTTCCATGACCACGGCCATGAGCGCGGAGTTCTTGAACAGATGCTGCCGTGCCGCCAATCGGCTCAGCGCGGCGAACGTTGTCCGGGGCACCACCAGGCTCTGCCGCCGGTAGCTCGACGGCCCCGCCTGGGCAAGTAGCTGCTTCCACGGCAGGCACGGCGGGCCGGTGACGGCTGCCAACTTTTCGCGCCAGTAGGCCATGTCGGCCTTGCGCTGTTCGCTCGAGGCTGCCGCAGCTGGCCGTGATGCTGGCGCGGCGAGGCTCTGCTCGGTGCTGCCGGTGAACAGTTCCACCAGCAACGCCGCGATCGAGTGGCCGTCGAGGATCAAGGCGTCCATGCGCACGAACACCACGTGTTGGTCCTGCGCCAGGTGGAACACCGTGACGTTCCACGGTGCGGCGCGCAGATCGAACACGGCGTGGGCATAGGCCTCGCGGCGTTCTTCGACGCTGCGCAGGCCGTCGCTCAACGCCAGGTGGCGCAGGTCGATGTCATCCAGGTGCACCTCGGCCGCGGCACTGACGTACTGCACGCGCTGCTCGGCGTCGATGTGGGTGCGCAGGCACGGGTGACGTTCCACCATCGCAGCCAAGCGGCTGCGCAGCAGATGTGCATCGATAGGCCCGCGGTACTCACGAAATTCCTGCATGGCCACGCCGCCCAGGGCCATGTGTGCGCTACGGCCCAGCAGGTAGGCCTGTTGCAAGGCGTTCAGCGGCTGTCGAGCGGGCGGTGCGCTGAACGGCTGGTCCAGACGCGCCGGGTCGGCGGCAACGGCCTGCACCCGTGCGACGAACTGCTCGAACAGAGTAGAAACCCATGGCAGAGGCAGGGCGTCGACGCGAATGTCCCAGTTGATCGAAAGGCCCTGGTCGATGTGCGCCACCTGAACATCCAGCGCCACCTGTGGGCCTTGGGAGATGACCCAGTTCATGGGGCCGAAGACTTGCCGCACGCGTTCGGACAACAACCCTGCCTGGCCACGGTCGAGGGCCGCGGTGAACACCACCGGCGCCAACTGCGGCGAACCCTTGTGGCGTGACAGGTCGCGCATCAGGTCCACGCCCGAATAGGCGCTGTGCTCCAGGGCCTGGATCAGGTTGTCGCCTAGTTGCCGACACAGGCTCGCCGGACTGTCGGCGCTGGCCATGTCCACGTCGACGATCAACACGTTGGCGAACTCGCCGAGGGTGTCTTGCACCCAGGGCAGCAGCGGCGCGCGCCAGAAGCTGGGGACGTTGAGGCGAAAGCGGACGTCCCCGGTACGCTCGCCCAGCACCGTGGCGAACAGCCCGAGCATCAGGTTGGACAAGGTCATTCGCCGCTCGCGCGCCAGCCGTTGCAAGGCCTGATAGTGCTGCGCGTCGAGCCAGGTGTGCAGGCGCTGGCTGCGTGGCTGCGCCGCGGGCTGATCGAGCAAGGGCAGGGTGGGGGCTGGCGCAATGGCATCCAGACGCTGGCGCCACCAGTGGCGATCGCGATCGCGGGCGCTTTTCACCGCCGGGTCGGCGCGTAGCGTGTCCAGCCACTGGAAGAACGTCGGCGGCGTTGCGCCTGGCTGCTCCGGTGTTACATAGGCCGTTGCATAGGCCGCCGCCAGGTCTTCCATCAGCGTGGGAAAACTGGATGGGTCGATGGCGATCATGTCGGTGTCGACGTGCAGGCGAAAACGCGCGTGCGGAAGCAGGCTGATGCCTAGGCGCAGCCCGCCGAAGTGGACCAGGTCCAGTTGCTGATGAGTCCACAGGTCGCGTTTGTGCAGCAGCACCCGATCCATTTCCGCGGCCGCAAGTCCGCTCAGGTCCTCGACTTCAAGGGACGGCGCGCACGCCGTCGGCGGGGTGTGCTGCAAGCCGTCGGGGCTTACCCGCAACTGCAGCATCGGGTGGCGCCGGCCGGTTATTTCCAGTGCCGCGCGCAGCCGGTCGAGGTCGATCCCATGGCCGTCGAACTCGGTGTACAGGTGAGCTGACACGTTTCCCAACGCCGCATGAGCAGCTCGCCCGATCCAGCAGGCGGCTTGCATTGAAGTTAACTCTCTCATGGCTCACTCGTTTCACGTGATTGACAAGGTTGTGGATATGCCGTCACCATTAGAAACAATAATCATTCACATTCGCAATTAAAAATTACACTTTAGGGCAGGGAGGCGAAACCGAAGATGAGATCAGCCATCGTCAGAACGACCGCGCCGCAAGACATGCAACAACTTGTTTCAAATGGTGATTTTTCGTTCGTATCGGGCCAGCGCGAGCTGCGTGCCCAGGGGGTCGTGCAACGCGTCGAGGTTCCGGCGCTGGGTGGCCATGATGGCCAAGGCCGATTCCAGCAAGCCGTGCAGGAGGCGTTCGCCCAGGCTCGGCAAGCCGGGCAGGAGGTGCCGATGGTGGTCGGGGCAATCCCCTTCGACCCGTCCGAGCCGTCTTGCCTGTATGTCCCGCAACAGGCCCAGTGGCACGACTCGCCGCCAAGCGGTCCAGGCACGCTGACACCCATGCCGCCGTTGCTGGAGCAGCGCAACCTGCCTGATGAGCACGCGTTCATGCGTTCGGTCGAGCACGCGGTGACCAATTTTGGCTACAGCGATGTGCGCAAGGCAGTGCTGTCCGTGCAGCGCGAACTGCTGTTCGCGCAGAACATCGACGTCGACGCCCTGGCCCGTAACCTGCGTGCGCAGAATCCTGCGGGCTACCACTTCCGCGTGCCGATGGCCGACGGTGCCACGCTGCTGGGCGTGAGTCCCGAGCTGCTGGTGCGCAAGCACGGGGCCTCGTTCGTCTCCAACCCGCTGGCGGGGTCGGCCAAGCGCATGGCCGATGCCGACGCCGATCGACGCAGCGCCCAGTGGCTTTGCGAATCGGACAAGGATCACTACGAACACGGCTTCGTCACCGCGGACATCGCTGCGCGAATCAGCGAGCTGTGCTCGCGGCTGGATGTGCCGGAGCAGCCCTCGCTGATCAGCACCCCGACCCTGTGGCACCTGTCGACGCGCATCGAAGGCACCCTGGCCGACCCCAGCGTGTCGGCCTTGCAGCTGGCCTGTCGGCTGCACCCTACACCTGCCGTCTGCGGTTTCCCTACGGAATTGGCGCGACGTCTGATTCGCTTCGTCGAACCCACCGAGCGCGGCCTGTTCACTGGCATGGTCGGCTGGTGCGACGCTCAGGGCAACGGCGAATGGGTCGTCACCATTCGCTGCGGCACGGTTGCAGGCCCCAGGGTCAGGCTGTTTGCCGGAGCCGGCATCGTCGAGGCCTCGCAGCCCGCAGTGGAGTGGGCCGAAGTCCAGACCAAGCTGCGCACCATGCTCCAGGCCTGCGGACTGCACACCTGATCCACCTTTCTCATGACGAGCGAAACCATGACTATCGAATTCACCCGCTGGCCGCAGCAACGCGCTCAGGCCTATCGCGACCTCGGCTACTGGCTCGACCAGCCATTGACGTGCATTCTCGACGAGCGCTGCCAGGTTCAACCTGACGCGCTGGCGATCATCTGTGGCGAGCGCCGCTTCACCTACGCCGACCTCGACCGGCTGTCGTCCAACCTGGCTTCGCGCCTGGCTGCGCACGGTTTGGGCCAGGGCGATGCGGCGCTGGTGCAGTTGCCGAACATCGCCGAGTTCCATGTGGTGCTGTTCGCCTTGCTCAAGGCCGGCATCGTGCCGCTCAATGCGCTGTTCAGTCACCGCCGGCTGGAGCTGGGCGCCTACGTCAAGCAGCTTTCACCCAAATTGCTGATCGCCTCTCGCGAACATGAAGTGTTTCGCGACGACGGCTATGAAACCTTGTTCGAGCAGGCCACGGCCCGGCCACAGATTGCCTTGTTGCTCGGTGACGCCCGCACCGAACACAGCCTAGCCCACTGGATCGAGACACCTGGCAGCGAACAGGCGCCGTACGCGCCCACGGCCGCCGACGAAGTGGCCTTGTTCCAGCTGTCCGGCGGCAGTACCGGCACGCCGAAATTGATCCCGCGCACCCATAACGACTACCACTACAACGCCCGTGCCTGTGCCGAGGTCTGCGCGCTCACGGCACAAACGCGCTTTCTCTGCGCGGTGCCGGCCGCGCACAATTTCCTGCTCAGCTCGCCGGGTGCCTTGGGCGTGTTCCATGCCGGCGGCTGCGTGATCATGGCCGACAATCCGGAGCCGCTGGCGTGCTTTGCGCTCATCGAGCAGCACGGCGTCAACACCGTGGCCCTGGTGCCCAGTGCCGTGGCCCTGTGGCTGCAAGCCGCGCCCCCACACCGTGAGCAACTGCAATCGCTGCGCTACCTGCAGGTCGGCGGCGCGGTGTTCGCGGACTCGTTGGCGCGCCAGGTGCCCACGGTGCTGGGCTGTCAGTTGCAGCAGGTGTTTGGCATGGCCGAAGGGCTGATCAACTACACCCGCCTGGACGACAGCGACGAGCAGGTATTCACCAGCCAAGGGCGTCCGGTCAGCCCCGGCGATGAAATCAAGATCGTCGACGAGCAGGGCACCGAGGTGCCCGACGGCCAGGCAGGGATGCTCGCCACTCGCGGGCCGTACACCTTCTGTGGTTACTACAAGAGTCCCGAACAGAATGCCCAGGCGTTCGACGCGCAGGGCTACTACTATTCCGGCGACCTGGTGCAGCGCCTGCCCAGCGGGGATCTGCGCGTGGTGGGAAGGATCAAGGATCAGGTCAACCGCGGCGGCGAGAAGATCGCCTCCGAAGAGATCGAAAACCTCATCGTGCTGCACCCCGCCGTGACCCATGCCGGCCTTGTGGCCATGCCCGACGAGGCGTTGGGCGAGAAGAGCTGCGCGTTCGTGGTCACCCGCGATCCGACCCTCAAGGCGCCTGCGCTGCGTCGTCACCTGGTGGAGCTGGGCATTGCCGAGTACAAGTTGCCCGACCGCATCCGCCTGATCCCGAGCATGCCGCTGACGGCCGTGGGCAAGATCGACAAGAAACGCCTGCGCCAACTGCTGGCAGTGGACACCAACCGCACCTGGCTGAAGACGCGCCTGCTGCAATTGATCGAAGACGGCGAAACCCTCGACCCCGAGGAAAACCTGATTTTCTACGGCCTGGATTCCTTGCAGGTGATGCGCCTGGCGGCCGAGCTCAAGGAGCGCGGCGTGGCCGTGAGTTTCGAGGAACTTGCCAGCGCGCCGACCCTGGCCAACTGGTGGGCACTGGTCGAGAGCCGCCAGAAAGCCGCCTGACTCAAGGTGCGGGCCGCGCCGGTGCAGTGCGGCTCGCCTGGTCATTCCAGAGAGGATGCAAGATGACATTGTCTACTGCCGACACCCACCGACTCGATGATTTCTGGCAACACTGCCTCAAGCATCAGTTCTTCAATATCGGCTACCCGGAAAACGCCGATTTCGACTACAGCGCGCTGGAGCGTTTCCTGCGCTTTTCCATCAACAATTGTGGAGACTGGAGCGAGCACAGCAACTACGTGCTCAATTCCTTCGACTTCGAAAAAGAGGTGATGGCGTATTTCGCCGACCTGTTCGAGATTCCTCGCGAGGACAGCTGGGGCTATGTCACCAACGGCGGCACCGAGGGCAACATGTTCGGCTGTTACCTGGCGCGGGAATTGTTTCCCGACGGGACTTTGTACTATTCAAAGGACACCCATTATTCGGTGGCCAAGATCGTCAAGCTGTTGCGTATAAAGTGCCGCGCCGTGAACGCCTTGCCCACCGGCGAAATCGACTATGACGACCTGCTGGCGAAGATCGCCGCAGACGGTGAACGGCACCCGATCATCTTCGCCAACATCGGCACGACCATGCGCGGCGCCGTCGACGACATCGCCGTCATCCAGCAGCGCCTGCAAGATGCCGGCATCGCCCGGCGCGACTATTACCTGCACGCCGATGCCGCGTTGAGCGGAATGATCCTGCCGTTCGTGGACGCGCCGCAGCCGTTCACCTTTGCCGACGGCATCGATTCGATCTGCGTTTCCGGGCACAAGATGATCGGCTCGCCGATTCCCTGCGGGATCGTCGTGGCCAAGCGCAGGAACGTTGCGCGCATCTCCGTGGAAGTGGACTACATCTCGGCAAGCGACAAGACCATCAGCGGCTCGCGCAACGGTCATACGCCGATGATCATGTGGGCGGCGCTGCGCAGCCATTCTTCCGCGCAGTGGCGCCGTCGGGTCGAGCGCAGCCTGGCTGCCGCCCAGTATGCGGTCAACCGCCTGCAGGCCGGCGGGGTCAAGGCGTGGCGCAACCCCAACTCCATCACCGTAGTGTTTCCCTGCCCCTCGGCGGACATCGCCCGCAAGTACGGCCTGGCCACCTCGGGCGACACCGCGCACCTGATCACCACGCCCCATCACCGCGACAACCGGGCCATCGATGCCTTGATCGACGAGGTCATCGCCGATGCCCGTCCGGAAGTCTGGCGTGCCACCCTCCAGCGCAGCTGGCAGGGCAGTGCCCAACGGCTGCCGCGAACGGCTTCATGGAACCAGGCAGCTGGCCTGGGAAGATTTTGATGCCGGGTCTGCAATGCTCCAGCTTTTCCATTCCACCTTGCCAGAGAGAGGCTACCTTGACCCCACCACTCCACCCCCGGGACTGCGCGAACCTGGAGGATATCCGCGGCGGTATCGATTGGCACGACCGGCAGATTTTCCAGGCACTGGTGCAACGGCTGGAATACGTCAAGGCCGCGGCCCAGTTCAAACCCAGCGAAGAATCCATTCCGGCACCCGAACGGGTTGCCGCGATGCTCCAGCAGCGCTTGGACTGGGCCGCTGCCGCCGGATTTGATTCGGCGTTCACCGAGGCGCTGTTCGAGAAGATCATCCACTGGAACATCCAGCAGCAGATTGAGCACTGGCGCGCGACCCGAGCGCCCTACGTCTGATCATTCCGCACCTACAGGAATGGCAGTGCATATGTGGGAGCGGTCATCGGCCGCGAAGCAGGCGCTGTGGTGTGTCAGGATAAACGCGGTGCGCCGTTCGCGGCCACGGACCGCTCCTACGGGATTGCAGTGCATATGTGGGAGCGGTCATCGGCCGCGAAGCAGGCGCTGTGGTGTGTCAGGATAAACGCGGTGCGCCGTTCGCGGCCACGGACCGCTCCTACGGGATTGCAGTGCACATGTGGGAGCGGTCATCGGCCGCGAAGCAGGCGCTGTGGTGTGTCAGGATAAGCGCGATGCGCTGTTCGTCCTACAGGGATCATGGGAGGATGATGTATTCATTGCGCTGCTCGATGCCCTGATGTGGCCTTTCGATCAGGTGCACGTAACGACCGCTGACCTGGTCGATCGGTACGCAATCGTCCACGTCCAGCACCGCATCGGTATGGGGCTGGCGCCAGTGTTCGAGGCACTGGCGCCTGGCCTTGCTCTTGGCTTCGCGAGGGGCCTGTGCAACCACCAGCACATAGTGATGGGCTTCGCCGAACGCCCGCGGCTCGTAACCGCCCAGGTTGATCACGTACAGCCTTGGCGAACCAGCGGCGGGCGCCAACGGGCTGAACTCGACCTTCCACTGCTCGATGCCGTCCACGGCCATCCAGGCATCGATGTGCAAGCCCTTTTGACCCCCGAACCAGTCCGCGCGCAACTGCGGGTAGATGGCTTGCAGATCGTCGCCGACCGCACAGGCGATGTCGTGTACTTCGATGCGCGCCTTGGGGTGCTTGCCGCCCAGTAAAACGATGTAAAGCATGGGTGCGATCCTTGGAGAGTGGGGGCTGGTAAGATCCAGGCCTTTTCTCGATTTCGAAAGGTCTTCTATGACATCCATCTGCAAGCCATTGCTCACTGCTGCCTTGCTGTCGCTCTGTGCCGCCCAGGCCACGCTGGCCTCGGCCGAAGGCTCCACGTCGACTTCCGACTACAGTTCGGCCTACAGCACGTGCATGGACAGCAACAGCTCCACCACCGGCATGGTCAGCTGCGCCGCCGCCGAGACGAAGCGTCAGGACGCACGCTTGAACGCCAACTACCAGGCCGGCATGAAAACACTCGAAGGCGACAAGCGCACGGCGCTGCGCGATGCACAGCGGCTGTGGATACAGTTTCGCGATGCCGACTGCGCCATCGAGGCCGGTCTGACGGGCGGCACGCTAGACCGGATCAATGCTCAGATGTGCCTGTTGAAGGCCACCAAGGTCCGCGCCGACACGCTGGCAGTGCGGTTTCAGCCGCAGGATCTGTAGTAGCGCCGCTACTTCAGGTTGTCGTCGAGAAACTCACCGATCACCGGGATGATTTCCCGTCCGTGGGTTTCCAGAGCGAAGTGCCCGGTGTCGTAGAAGCGAATGTCCGCCTTGGGCAAGTCACGCTTCCAGGCCTCGGCGCCCGCCGGCAGGAAGAACGGATCATGCTTGCCCCACACCGCCAGCAAGGGCGGCTGGTACTGGCGGAAGTACGCCTGGAACTGCGGATACATCGCGACGTTGGCGGCGTAGTCCAGAACCAGATCGAGCTGGATGTCGGCATTGCCGGGCCGCTGGATCTGCAGGCCTTCCAGGGTATAGCCGTCCGGTGAAACCGTGCTCGGGTCGCTGACGCCTTCCAAGTACTGCCACTTGATCGAAGCCGGTGTGGGGAAATCCTTCAAGGCCTCGCGGTGTTGCGCGGTAGGTTCGCGCCAATACGTTTGAATCGGCGCCCAACCGGCGCCCAGGCCTTCCTCGTAGGCGTTGCCGTTCTGCGAGACGATCGCCGTCACGCGCTCTGGGTGAGCAACGGCCAGGCGCCAGCCTACCGGGGCGCCGTAGTCATGGACCATCAGCGCGTAGCGGTCGAGCTTGAGATGCTCGGTGAACTCGCCGATGGTCTGCGCCAGTTGGCTGAACGTGTAGGCGTATTGGCCACGGGCAGGTGCCTCGGTAAAGCCGAACGCTGGCAGATCCGGTGCGATCACGTGATAGCGGTCGGCCAGTTGCGGAATCAGCTCACGGAACATGAACGACGAGGCGGCGAAGCCGTGCAGCAGCAACACCGTGGGGGCACTGGGGTTGCCGGCCTCGCGGTAGAAGACCTTGACGTCGCCTACCTGCTCATAGCGGTAGTGTACGGTGCTCTCGGCATGGTCGGTGTTGGCGGTATCGACGGCCTGTGCAGTGCCGGCCAGCAACGAGGCGGCAAGCGCAGCGGCGATTGCGGATTTGGACGTAGTCATGAAGGCTCCTTGTGTAACCTCTAATGTGTTCATTTGAAGGTTACGAATAGTTTTGGTAACCTGTCAAACACATTTTCCAAGTTACAGGCTGTCATGAACTCAACCAGCATTGCTCCTGACACGCTTTTCGTGGCCGACAATATCGCGTTGGATTTCATCAACACCGCGTACGGTATGGGTGATCAGCAGCATGATTGCCTGCACGATGACGAGGCGGTATTGGCTTGGCTCAAGGCGGCGGGGCTGATGGCCGAGCAGGGGCATCCAGAGGCTGTCCCGGGATTATTGGCTCAGGCCCGAGCGCTCCGGCTCGGTGCGCGGGCCGTGGTGGACGCTGCCATGACGGGGGCGCATGCCGATCTCGGGGTAATCAACCAGCTACTCGAGGCGGGGCGGCCTGTCAGCTGCCTGCAATGGGATGGCGCAGCCCAGGCGTTTCACCTCGTCACGCGACCCAAGGACACCAGCCCGGCAAGCTTGCTGTGGCCGGTGGCCGATGCGCTGGTCGGCCTGGTGACCGGCGACAAGTTCGAGTTCGTGCGGCAGTGCGAGGCCCACGACTGCATCCTGCTGTTCCATGACCTGAGCAAGTCGCACAGACGCCGCTGGTGCAGCATGGCAACCTGCGGCAATCGCATGAAAGTGGCGGCCTTTCGCGCCCGGAAGAAGCCCGAATAGACGTGGCTCAGGCTGTGTGGAGTACCGGAAAGCGCAGCGTGAAGCGGATGCGTCCGGACTGTGGCTGGACAACACTGGCCTCGCCACCGTGCAATTGCATGATCGCCGCGACGATGGCCAGGCCCAAGCCATTGGAGTCGGAGTTCTGCTGACGCGAGGCGTCGCCGCGGTAGAACCGATCGAACAGATGGGTCAGCGCCGCAGGGTCCAGGGCCGGCCCCTGATTTTCCACCCAGATCATGCAGTGCCCCGCGTTCGACTCCACGCCAATCAGCACATCACTGTGCGCGTCGGCATAGCGGATCGCGTTGGCCACCAGGTTGCTCAACGCTCGCCGCAGCAGCAGTGGGTCGGCATCCAAGGTCGCTTCGCCCGAGGTCAGCAGGCGGATCCGCCGCTCTTCGGCAAGGCCCTCGAAATACTCGGCCACGCGCTCCAGCTCAGCGTGGACCCGCAGCGGCTGACGCTGGACCACGGCTTGGGTATCGTCGGCGCGGGCCAGGAACAGGATGCTTTCGACGATGCGCGAAATCCGTTCCAGCTCTTCCAGATTCGACGCCAGCAGCGCCTGGTACTCGTCGGCGCTGCGGCCCTGGCGCAAGGCGACCTGGCAGTGACCCATGAGCGAACCCACCGGCGTGCGGATCTCGTGGGCCAGGTCTGCGGAGAACTGGGTGAGCCGTTGATAACCCTCGGCCAGGCGATCGAGCATGGCGTTGTAGGCCTCGCTTAATTGCTGCAGTTCGACAGGCGTGTTTTCGCTGCTCATGCGGCTGTGCAGGCGCGCCGGGGAGATGTCGGTGGCATGCGCTGTCATGTCCCGCAATGGCCTCAGCCCGCGACGCAGTAGCACGAAGCCGAGCAGGGCGGTGAGCAGGAAGGCGATGCCCACGGCCAGGTAAATGCGCTGGCGGAACTCGGTGAGCATGGCCATTTCCTTGACCATGATGTGTGCGGCCGTCAGCTTCACTTCGCGGCCGCCCGAAGTGGTCAACACGCTTGCCGCGCGCAGCGGTACACCCGCAGGCGCCATCCCCGTGCGCAGGTCGGCCCTGCTGGGCACGCTGTCGTGGGCGACCTCGGGCAGGGGCGGCAAGGTCGCGCGCAGCGGGTTGACCTGGATCACCGGTGGCTGGCCGACTTCGGCAATGACGAAGATGTCGTCTTCGCTGCCCAGCATGTTCTGGAAGATCTGCGGGCTGCTCGACAGCTTGTCCAGGGTCAGGTCGTAGTGCAGCAGTTTGCGAAAGTGATCGAGCCGACCGAGCACCGCGTTGTCGCTGCGTTGCAGCACCGACGCCTTCATGGATTCGTACAGGTACCAACCGGCGCCCGCCACCGTGAGCATCGCCACCAGCGAAAAGGCCAGGGTCGAGCGCAGGGTCAGGGATGGGGGGCGTCGGCGTCCCATGGGCGCACCTCGCAGACGTAGCCGATGCCGCGCACGGTGTGGATCAGCTTGACCGGGTAGGGCTGGTCGATCTTGCTGCGCAGGCGCTTGACCGCGACGTCGACCACATTGGTGTCGCTGTCGAAATTCATGTCCCACACTTCCGAAGCGATCTGGGTGCGCGAGAGCACATCGCCTTCGCGGCGCAGCAGCAAGTGCAGCAGGGCGAATTCCTTGTTGGTCAGGGGGATGACTTCCTGTTGCCGCGTCACGCGGCGGCGCAGCAGGTCCAGTTCGAGGTCGGCGAGGTGAAAGCGATCGGCTTCGCGCGCGCCACCGCGGCGCAGGATGGTACGAATCCGCAGCAACAGTTCGGTGAACGAAAACGGTTTCACCAGGTAGTCGTCGGCGCCCAGCTCCAGGCCGCGGATGCGGTCCTGTAACTGGTCGCGGGCGGTCAGGAACAGCACCGGTACTGCTTGCCGAGCGCGCAGCACCTCCATGATCTGGAAGCCGTCGATGCCGGGCAGCATCACGTCGAGCACCAGCAGGTCGTAGGCGTTTTCCAGCGCCAGGTGCAAACCGTCGGCACCGTGCTGCGCCCAATCGACGTTGTAGCCGGATTCACCCAAGCCTTTTTTCAGGTACTCGCCGGTCTTGATGTCGTCTTCGATCAACAGGATATGCATCGATCAGGCTCGCTCGGGCGTCGGCGGTTCATAGGTTGGCGGTTCAGGGTCCAGGCGCGCGGCGAACAGGGCCTGCGCAGTGCAGTCTAATGGAGCAGGACGGCGCTGTCGGTTACATTCCTGTCATCGATGGCGCCGTCGCACGAATGACAGAAATGTCATCGCCCGGTCATTCACGCGTGCCAGTTGTTGGCCGAACATGACTGCACACCTACCGCAAGGAGTCGTACCGATGAAGATCAAAACTGCCCTGTCGACCACCCTGGGCACGTTGCTGCTCAGCGCCGCCGTGATGGCCTCGGCTGCGGACATGCCAGTCGTCAAGCCGATGCGTGGCACGGTCGATGGCCTGGACAATAACACCTTGTCCTTCACCACCCGCAGCGGTGCGCACCAGACCATTGGCCTGACCGACAAGACTGGCATTCGCCTGGTGTCCAAGGCCAGCATCGATTCGATCAAGGCCGACAGCTTCATCGGCTCGGCGGCCACGCCCCAGGCCGACGGTACGCTTAAGGCGCTGGAAGTGACCGTGTTCGAGCCGAGCCTCAAGGGCAGCGGTGAAGGGCACTACGGCTGGGAAAACGCTGATGGCACTACTGGCACCATGACCAACGGCACCGTGGGCAAGCTGGCCCAGACCAATGGCCGGACCTTGACCGTGAACTACAAGGGCGGCGAGAAGCAGGTCGTCGTGCCTGAAGATGTGCCGATCGCCTACGTTGAAGCGGGTAAGGCCGAGCAACTGGTCAAGGGCGCCAAGATCGTCGTGTTCCCCGCCGACGACGGCAAGACCGCCCGTGGCGTAGCTGTAGGCAAGGACGGCTTCCAGCCTCCGATGTAACACAGCGGGCTTTCTCCCGTAGGAGCGGTCATCGGCCGCGAAAGACGCATCGCGGAGTATCTGATCTACCGCAGTGGTCTTTTCGCGGCCACTGACCGCTCCCATAGGGGGGGCGGTGTGTTTTCTTATAGGGGAGGGCCATTTCATGGCCGTGCAACGCATACATTCACTCACGGTACGCCTGACCCACTGGATCAATGCCTTCGGCATGACCTGCATGTTCATGAGCGGCTGGGGTATCTACAACGCGTCACCCCTGTTCGCGTTCCGCTTCCCGCCCTCGCTCACCCTGGGCGGCTGGCTGGGCGGTGCGCTGGCCTGGCATTTCGCAGTCATGTGGCTGCTGCTGATCAATGGCCTGGTCTACGTCCTTTACGGACTGCTCAGCCAGCACTTCAAGCGCGACCTGCTGCCGGTCACGCCTACCGCAGTCAAGCGTGACCTGCGGGATGCATTGCGCCTGCGTCTGATCCATGAAAAAGGCGTCTACAACGCCGTACAGCGCCTGATGTACTGGCTGGTGCTGGCAGCCGGCGTGCTGATTCTGGTCTCCGGCGTGGCCATCTGGAAGCCCATACAGTTCCAGGAACTGGTCGCCCTGCTGGGCGGTTACGACTTCGCCCGCTATGTTCATTTTGCCGCCATGTCGGCCATCGGTGCTTTCGTGGTCGTGCATCTGGCCCTGGTATTGCTGGTGCCCAAGACACTGCCGCCGATGATCACCGGCGGTGTGCGGCCGCTGACCCACGAGAAGAACGATCATGAATGAACCCAGGCCCCGCCGTACTGCCCCGATCAAGCTGGAGCCTGCCCAGCGCACCGAATTGGAAAGCCTCCAGCGCCGGCATTTCCTGCGCGGCGGCTTGACCGTCGGCGCCATGGCGATGCTCAGCGGCTGCAACCTGCAAGACGGCGACCAGGTCGACAAGGTCTTGTGGGCCATGTCGCGCTGGAACGATCGCGTGCAAGCCTGGCTGTTCAACGGCCAACGGCTGGCGCCCACCTACAGCAAGGCGCAGATGACCCAACCGTTCCCGTTCAACGCTTTCTACAGTGAGGACGACATCCCCGACATCGATGTCGCCGGCTATGCCCTCGCCGTGTCCGGCCTGGTGCGCGACAAGGCGCCCTGGACTTTGGAAGGTCTGCGCAAGCTGCCCCAGCGCAGCGACATCACCCGGCTGATCTGCGTCGAGGGCTGGAGCGCCATCGGCCAGTGGGGCGGGGTGCCGCTGAAAACCTTCCTCGAGCATATTGGCGCCGACACCACGGCCAAATTCGTCGGGTTCAAGTGTGCCGACCGTTACTACTCGAGCCTGGACATGCCCACCGCCCTGCACCCGCAGACGCTGCTCGCCCTGGACTACGGCGAAATCGCCCTGCCGCCCGAATACGGCTACCCGCTACGAGTCCGTGTGCCGACCAAACTGGGCTTCAAGAACCCCAAGCATATCGTCGAGATCTTCGTCAGCAACGACTACCCCGGCGGCTATTGGGAAGACCAGGGCTACAACTGGTTCAGCGGGATCTGACGCCGATCAGCAGGCGCAGGACGCGGTCACGGCCGTCGTCGCGTCCCGGCCATCAGCTTTGGCGAGCGGTAAGCCTTCGTCGAGCCAGCCGGTGACGCCGCCGATCATCTCCTTCACCTGATGGCCCAGGCTGGCCAGTCGCACCGCGGCCCGGTGCACCCCGTTGCAGTGGGGTCCGGCGCAGTAGACGACGAACAGGCTGTCGGCTGGGAACTGGGCAAGACGTTCGGGGGTGATCGTTCGGGTCGGCAGGTTGACCGAGCCGGCTACATGGCCGGCGGCGAACGCGGTTTCGTTGCGTACATCCAGCAGGATGAAGTCGACCTGGCCGGTTTGCTGGCTACGGTACACATCGGAGCAATCGGTTTCGAAACGCAATCGCTGGCTGAAATGGGCGAGTGCTTCGGGGGCGCTGGCGGCGGGGTGTTCACTGATCAGGCTGGGCATATGGGTGGCTCCTGGCAAGGTGGGTGTAGCGTCACTTTAAAGGTGTCGCACCTTGCGCTACAGTGGCGAACTCGACATCGACCGGTAGTTTTTCGCCAATGCATGACGCTCCTGGGCTGGTGGCCATATTGGCCTACGATGGTTTGTGCACGTTCGAATTCGGTATTGCTATCGAGATATTCGCGTTGCCCAGGCCGGAATTCGATTTTGCCTGGTATCGGCATAGCATCGTTGCCGTCGACCGGGGGCCGCTGCGTGCGACAGGGGGGTTCATGGTCAGCGCCGATGCCGGGTATGAGGCGTTGACCGAGGCCCGTACCATCGTCATTCCCGGATGGCGGAGCCGCGATGAACTGCCGCCGCATGCGCTGCTCGACGCGCTGCGCCAGGCGCATGAGCGCGGCGCGCGCCTGCTGTCGATCTGTTCCGGGGTATTCGTGCTGGCGGCAGCCGGGTTGCTGGACGGCAAGCGCGCCACTACTCATTGGCGCTACTGTGATGAGCTGGCGCGGCGGTTTCCCGCAATCCTCGTGGATCCTGCCGTGCTGTATGTGGACAGCGGGCAGGTGATCACCTCGGCGGGCAGTGCGGCCGGGATCGATGCCTGCCTGCATCTGGTGGAGCGGGACTTTGGTGCCCATGTGTCCAACACGGTGGCCCGACGGCTGGTGATGGCGCCGCTGCGCGCCGGCGGGCAAGCGCAGTTCATTGCTGCGCCGGTGGCCCAGGTGCCGCGGCATGATCTGGCGGCGGTGCTGGAGTGGGCTCGTGAGCGCCTGGGTGAAACCCTGACAGTGCCGCAAATGGCCGCCAAGGCGCTGATGAGCGAGCGCACGTTTTTGCGACGCTTCAAGGACGCGACCGGCATGACACCCAAGGCCTGGTTGCAACACGAACGAATGGCCCGGGCTCGCTCGCTGCTGGAAACCAGCGCGTTGGATACCGAGCAGGTAGCCCAGCGGTGCGGTTTCGCGTCAGCAGAAAGTTTCCGAGTCGCCTTTCGCAAAGCCGTCGGCTTGGCGCCATCGTTCTACCGCGAAAGGTTCGGGGCCCGGCAGCGCTGACGCGGTGTCTCTGGATGACCGCGGCGGACCCGGACGCGGCGTTAGAGGCGGGGTGAGTGCAGTTTGTGTAGCAGCGGCGCGAGCCGCGTCGGCGGTGGGTGAGGTATGTCTGGATAAACGCGGTGGGCCCGGACGCGGCTTGTGCCGCTGCTACGGGGGGCGTGTGTCAGGGTTTGGTGACGGTGAGGACGACGGCGGCGATTCGTTCGGCCTGTTGATAGCCAGGGGTTTCCAGCTCTTCGCCGAACACGTCCGGGTCCACTTCTTCATAGGTCCACTGCAGGCCCGGCACATTCAGCAGCGGTTGTACCTGGGCCAGGAACAGGTCGACGCCGTCCACCGACGGTGCGCCGGTGTACAGCAGCAGACTGCCGCCGGGTGCCAGACGGTCCAGGGCCTCGCGGGCGATGCGGACCGACAGTGCCGATCCCAGCTCGCCACCGCCATCGCGATAGGCCCGCGCCTCGGGGTCCTGCATGTAGGGCGGATTGGCGACGATCAGATCGAAATCGCCACTGGTCCCTTGCAGGACATCACTGTGCCAGGCCGAAACGTTGCTGACGCCCGCCAAGGCAGCATTCACCGCCGTAAAGCGCAACGCGATCCGGTTGATATCGACGGCCTGAACCTGCGCTTCGCGGCGCGCGAGGGCGATCACTATCGCGCCGGCGCCACTGCCACAGCCGATGTCGATGGCGGTGCGGACAGGATGTAGGGACTGGGCCAGATGCTTATCGATGGCTCGGGCAAAACGATGGGTGTCCGGACCGAAAAATACCGAATCATGAGCCACGGTCGGATAGGCCGAATGCACGAACAACTGCCCGTCCAGACTGGACCAGCGCACCTCGCTGTGCAGCAACCCCGAGCGCTCGGTGAGAATGGCGCTCTCCAATAACGCTGCAGTTTCCACCTGCGGCAACAGGCCTGGTTCGAACGGGCGACTCCAGCCGAACACACCGCGCAGGTCACGGGCGACCCGATTGCCCGCGCGTTCATTGTTGCGCTGGTGGGTCAGCGGCGTCACGGTGACGAAGCGGTAACCGTCCGCCTGCAGACGACGGCCCAGTTGCAGCAGCACCGTGTCCAGCTCGCCATCCTCCCCGGCACCGCAGGCGTCCGCCTGGCCCCTGGTCAAACCGTGTACATCAATGCTCAAGGCTCAGCACTCCCTCGCTCAGGCGTTGCGTAAAAATGCGCGTGGCTTCAAGCCCCTCAGGCGACGCGTGCAGCGACGGCGACATCTTGCGAATCAATTCCCGGGTCGAGTCAGCAGGCGTGGCCCCGGCGGCGGGGATCGACGCAACGGCCTCCCGGCGACGGAACCGCGCCCTGAATGGATTGTTCACGCCGGACTGCGTGTCTACCCAATCCCCGGCGATCCAGTCCTTCAGCAATTGCAGCTCGTAACCGTTGAACACGCCAAACATCGGCGCGCCGGGCCCATCGATCATTTGCCAGAAGCGGCTGGCCTGCGGGTCTTGATGGCGTTTTATCCAACCCTTGTTTTCCAGAGCGGTCAGAAAATCACCGCACTGGCCTGGCTGGGCCAGCCATTCGTTGACGGTCTTGC
This sequence comes from Pseudomonas rhizosphaerae, assembly GCF_000761155.1. Lineage (NCBI taxonomy): Bacteria > Pseudomonadati > Pseudomonadota > Gammaproteobacteria > Pseudomonadales > Pseudomonadaceae > Pseudomonas > Pseudomonas rhizosphaerae. The sequence goes on from NZ_CP009533.1 coordinate 1,866,358, forward strand.
CTTCCAGGCGGCAGTAATCGGAGTGCATGAACTGGCCAAAGCCGCGCTTGCGCTCCAGCATTTGCACCACTTCATGGTCCAGGTTGAAGCCCTCGATCACTGCAGAAGACCCGACGCCCAGATCATTGAGGTTATAGCCTGCCCGCAACCGCTCGAGGAATACCGCATTGCCAGCACCTCCCGGCAGCAGGTCCAGGACGGCCGCCACGGCCTTGTGCGCATGCCCGGTGCCTGCGTTGTCTATGGTCACGTGCAACGTGAAATAGTAGGGGTCGATGCCCAGCTCGTTGAGTTCGAACGCAGTGATCAGCAGGTGCAGCGGCAGCTGTTCATACCCCAGGTTGTAACCGATGACCTCAGGCAGGAAGTCATCGCTCGCCTGTCCGAGTGCCAGCTGGATAGCGCCTTGCAGATACAGACCGTCGGCCAGCTCATGGGTCGCCAGACAGTCATGCTCGGCCAGCAATGCGCGGTAGAGCGTCACGTGGTTCAGCGCCGGGTCACCGTCGCCCAGCTCCTCGAGGTAGGTGCGGATCAGCCCTCGGTAACGCCAGTCGGCCGAGTGGCGCACCGTTCCAAACAGCCACGCGCCATCCACCAATTTGCTCGGCGCGACCTGCTGCAGAAAGTACAGCGCATGCGCCTTGCTGCTGAAGAAACGCCGCGGCGCACCGGCATGGCGTAACTGCAGATACTCCGAGTACTGGCGACCCACCGCTGCGGCATTGTCCGCCACCCACTGCAACAGCTGGGCCGGCTCGGTCGGCATCGGGCAGGGCAGTGCCGAAGCCTGCTCCAGTTGCTCTTCGAGAAAGCCTTTTATCACGGTGGGATCAGTGGTTTCAGGGTCGCCGAGTAGCGATTGGTACATCGGCAGGGCGGCACGGCTGGGCGTGGCGCACGAAGGCTGGCAGGCCATGGATTGGAGCGAGATCATCATGGTACCAATTATGTTTTTGGTGTGATGATTCGAGTTCGGCCGGCCGCAGAAAATTCAGCCGGAGCGACGAAGCGACACGTCAACAGTGAGTGCGCCTTGACCGGCGTGCCGTGCGACTCGCCTCTATCCAGTCAGACCGCCTGACTGTGAGTGTGCCCATGGCGATGCAACGCAACCCAGATCACCACGGCCAGTACGCCGATCAAGGTTGCGGCCGACATCAATACCAGGCTGTGGGAAGTACTGAACGCCGCCTGGCCTGCGGCGACCAGTTCGGTCGCCTGTGGGCCGCCCAGCGCTTTCGCAGCGCTCATGGTCTCGCCGATCGAGTGCCGGGCACTCTCCGCGATGGCGGGCGGCAACCCTTCGGGCATCTGCATCGAACGGGTGTAGCCACTACCCAGCACGATGCCGAAGCCGGTGATCCCCAATCCCGAGCCCAGGTCATAACTGGTGGCCTCCAGCGCGCCGGCCGAGCCGGCCTTGTGCGGCGGGGTGCTGCTCATGATCGCCACCGAGGAAGCTGTCAGGCCAATGCTCAGCGACGCGCCGAGCACTACCAGCAGGCCGATCACGCCCAGGCCGCTGTGGTGCAGATCGGCCATGGCCAGGCCCGCCAGGCTGGCACTGGCGGCGGCCAGCGACAGGCTGCCGACCCAGCGCAGGCCGATGGCGCGCAGCAGCAAACCGGCCATGGGGCCGCCGACGGCCGAGGCGACCATCAACGGCAACAGGAACATTCCAGCTTGCAGCGGCGTTTGTCCCAGGACGAACTGCAGCTCCTGCGCCAGCATCAATTCGACCCCGGCCAGTGCACCCATCACCACCAAAGCCATGACCACACCCGCGCTGATCGCTGGCGAACGGAACAGGCTCAGGTCCAGCATCGGTTGTGCGGCATGCAGCTGCTTGTGCCCGAACCAGCCGAGCATGCTCAGGCCGATGAGTGCCGAAGCGGTGGTCACGGATGCCGAGCTACCCGGTTTGAATCCCGACTTGAGGGCATAGACCGTGGCCATGATGCCCAGCATCAGGATCAAGGCCTGGCCGATGGTCCAGTTGCCGTCGCCGGTAATGGCGGTGCGCGGAACGTGCTTGAGCACCAGCGGCATCACTACCAGCATCACCGGCACATTGACCAGAAACACCGCGCCCCACCAGAAATGCTCCAACAGGGCACCGCCTACCAGCGGGCCGATGGCAGCGCCCGCCGAGCCAGTCGCGCCCCAGATGCCCAGGGCCATGGCGCGCTCGCGCTCGTCGTCGAAAGTCTGGCGGATGATGGCCAGGGTGCAGGGGATGATCATCGCCGAGCCGAAGGCCATGAATGCCCGCGCGGCGATCAGCGCAGCGACGCTGGGCGAGAACGCGGCAAATACCGACCCGAGGCTGAAGAGGCACAGCCCGGCAATCAACAGTTGGCGATGGCCGATGCGGTCGGCGAGGGTGCCCATGGGAATCAGCAGGCTGGCCATGATCAAGGGGTAGATGTCGATGATCCACAACACCTCGGTACCGGTGGCCAGCAGTGCCAGGGTCAGCGATGGGACCGCCACGTGCAGGATGGTCACGTCCAGCACCACCGGCAGAAACACCATCATGACCGCGAGCAGCACCCACCAGCGTTTTACAGATTCAGACGACGACACGGGACTTCCTTGAATGATCGAACGGACTCCAGATGCGGCAGCCCGGCATAGTGTGATATCATCATGCCATTATCTGCATGATAGGCCGAGACACACGTCACATAGCAGCTCGCCAGTGATAGTATGCATGTTCTTCACGTCAGCTCACATTCGCCCCACCTGAAACTCATTCGTCATCCTGAGCATTCGATCACTGAACCTGTTCATCAGCGAGATAGCGCTACCAATAGCACGTGGGCATAGCGACAGTGCCGGTTAGGAAGGGTAGTTAATCGTCGTGCCAGTGGTGCCGGACTTCGGCACGGTATGGGTTTGAGAAGCCTCGACAAGTCGGTTTACTGGCGTTTTCGCAGAGTTGCGAGGATAAGCCTGACGCGATTTCGTAACACACTTGTTGCGCATACGTTGCACACTGGAACTGGCTGAAAATGCCACAGCCCTCGGTAACCGAGGGCTGTGGCTCGCCCTATGGTGGCAGCGACGAGCGTTTTGCCAACGAACCGTCATTTATTGACGGGTGTTTGTCTCGAGCTGGTCGCTGAACATTCTTTGGCGCCAATAATATTGACGCCCGAGGCCCGCAGATATTTGGCGCCATCATTTAAGTTTGCGTAAGTTATTGTTTTATATGGATTTTTCAAAAAATTTCAGGCTTGACAATTTATTTACACGCCAGTGATAGCACTCGGCTTGCACTGCCGGAGTTTCGACACCTAGTATCACCTCGCCGTACCGATGCCGCCCCAGAGTCGGCACTGACAAAACGCGACCAGACCGGCCGCACAAGATCGACACTGCCTTGCGTACATCACCGTTTCGGTACCCCACGGTGCTGGACGAGACGTGTACCTGATTTATTTTGCTCCGATGCGATGTTTATACGACGTCCGGACTGAACCTTGGCGCAACAGCTTGTCCAAGGTCAGCTTCGCAGGATGTGCCGATGGGCGTTGCACTGGTTGTTGCTGCATACCAAAGACTCTGGAGATTTGCATGAAAGCGATTGTCACCGGCGTAACCGGCCAGGATGGAGCGTATCTGACGCAGCTGTTGCTGGAAAAAGGCTACACCGTCTACGGGACCTACCGACGCACCAGTTCGGTGAACTTCTGGCGCCTGGAAGAGCTTGGTGTCGCGACCCATGCCAACCTGCACCTGGTCGAGTACGACCTGACCGACCTGTCGGCCAGCATTCGCCTGCTGCAGAACACCGAAGCCACCGAGGTCTACAACCTGGCGGCGCAGAGTTTCGTCGGCGTGTCGTTCGAACAGCCGCTGACCACGGCCGAGATCACCGGGGTGGGGGTGGTCAACCTGCTCGAAGCGATCCGCATCGTCAACCCGAAGATCCGCTTCTACCAAGCGTCCACTTCCGAGATGTTCGGCAAGGTGCAGGCGATTCCGCAGATCGAGAGCACGCCGTTCTATCCGCGCAGCCCCTACGGTGTCGCCAAGCTCTACGCCCACTGGATGACCATCAACTACCGCGAGTCCTACGGGTTGTTCGCCACCAGCGGCATCCTCTTCAACCACGAGTCGCCGCTGCGCGGCCGTGAGTTCGTGACCCGCAAGATCACCGACAGCGTGGCCAAGATCAAACTGGGCAAGCTCGACGTGCTCGAACTGGGCAACCTCGACGCCAAGCGCGACTGGGGTTTCGCCAAGGAATACGTGGAAGGCATGTGGCGCATGCTGCAGGCCGACGAGCCGGACACCTTCGTGCTGGCCACCAACCGTACCGAAACCGTGCGCGACTTCGTCAGCATGGCGTTCAAGGCTGTAGACATCAGCCTGGACTGGTCGGGCAAGGATGATTCGGAATGCGGCACCTGCCGCGCGACCGGCAAGGTGCTGGTCAAGGTCAACCCGATGTTCCACCGTCCAGCCGAAGTCGATCTGCTGATCGGCGACCCGGCCAAGGCGCGTGAAGTGCTGGGTTGGCAGCCGCAGACCAGCCTCGAAGAGCTGTGCCGGATGATGGTCGAGGCAGATCTGCGACGCAACGAAATCGGCTTTTCTTTCTAGGCGCCCTTGGCGTCTACCCGAATTACGGCAGTGGGAATGGATATGAATAAACAACAGTGGATGGCATGCCTGGCGCTGGCGCCTTGGCCCTTGAGCGCTTGGGCGTTGGAACCGGCAAAGGTCGAGCTTGGTCCCGTGAACTTCACTCCGACACTGGAGATAAGCGAACGCTACGACGACAACTTTCGTGCAGTGGATCGCAATGAGGACGCAGCGTGGATCACCTCGGTCAAGCCGACCCTGTTGTTTACCCGCGAAACCCGTAACACCGGTTACAAATTTCGGTATTCGGCCGACAGCCAGACCTACCTGGACCACGCCGACGCCAGCCACATCGACCATGATGCCGAGCTGAACGGCATCTGGGCATTCGATTCGCGCAACCGCCTGGACGCCTCGCTCGATTACAAGCGCGGCGAAGAGACCGTCGACTCCGCCGACGAGCGTGAAAACGACAAGTACACCCGCCAGGGTGGTCGCTTGAAGTACACCTTCGGCGCGCTCAGCGCCATGAACCAGATCGAACTGGGTGGCGGCTACCGTCAGCAGCGCTATCGCAATGCCAACGGCATCAACGACGACAAGGAATACGACGCCACCAGCGTCAGCGGTACCTGGTTCCATCGTCTGGGCGGCAGCACCCGCGCCCTGGTCCAGCTGGACCACGTCGACTACGACTACCTGGACTTCGACCGCCGCAACAGCAAGGGCAACCGCGTGCTGTTCGGTATCGACCGCGACGTCACCGCCAAGCTCAGCGGTACCGCCCGCGCAGGTTACGAGCGCAAGGATTTCGAAAGCTCGCAGAGCAACGACTACGGCAGCGGCACTTGGGAAGTGGGCATGGACTACAAGCCACGCACCTATTCCACCATCTCGGTGAACATGCGCCGCGCCTTCGACGAAGGTGACGACGGGGCCAACACCGTGCACGTGACCAGCAGCCGTCTGGGCTGGCGCCACAGCTGGTCGTCGTTCTTCGCCACCGACGTCAACTACCGCCACGCACAGCGTGAGTACCTGGGCACGGGCGGTCGCGACGACACCCAGAACGCCGCCGGCGCCGAGGTGATCTACACCGCCAGCCGTTGGGCCGAGGTTTCCCTGGGCTACAACCGCGTGGACAACAACTCGAACGTGGACAGCGAAGACTACGTTCGCAACATCTACCTGCTCAGCCTCAAGCTGTCCCTGTGAACCTGACCCAAAGGGGAGAAGCCACCATGTTCAAGCATGCATTGATTGTCGTACTGGCACTGTTCAGCCTGGGAGCCCAGGCCGATGCCTACAAGCTCGCTTCGGGCGATGTCATCCGGGTTTCCGTACTGGGTGAACCCGACCTGACCAACGAAGAAGTCCATCTCAACGACTCCGGCACGTTCTCGTACCCCTTCCTGGGCGCCGTGAAAGCACTGGGCAAGACCACCGACGAGATCGAGCGCGTCATTACCAAGGGCCTGAGCGGCGACTACCTCAAAGATCCGAAAGTGTCCGTGAGCGTGGTCGAATACCGTCCTTTCTATATTGGCGGTGAAGTCAAGGCGCCAGGCGGGTATCCGTACAAGCCGGGCCTGACCATGGACCGAGCCATCGCCCTGGCTGGCGGCCTGACCGAGCGTGCTTCGGTCAACCGCATCAACATCAATCGCGGCGGCAGCGCCAAAGCGGCCCAGTTGGCAACACCGGTAGAACCGGGCGACACCATCACCATCGATCAGGGGTTCTTCTGACATGAGCCAGATAGCCGTAAGAAACAGCCAGGGCGGCGTTGCCCCGTGGCAGGCCGCGCCCGCGTTGGAAGACCGCGACGCGTTGGACTCGCGCAAACTGTGGCGCACGCTGTGGCGTCGCCGCGCCATGATTCTCGGTGTCTTCGCGGTGGGCACGGCTGCCGCCGTGATCTACGCCCTGAACATGACGCCAACCTATCGCTCCGTCACCACCCTGGTGATCGAGCCCAGCGGTAACCAGGTCATCACGTTCCAGCAGACGCCGGACCGCCCCGACCCGAACAGCGACTACTTGCAGACCCAGATGGGCCTGATCCAGAGCCGCGAAGTGGCCGAGCGCGCCGTGCGTGAACTCGACCTGTCGCACCACGAAGAGCTGGATCCACGGCAGAAGCAGTCGCGCCTGTCCAAGATCAAGGCGCAGCTGTCCAACTGGCATGCCGACTGGTTCCCGCAGAGCTGGCACCAGGAGCTTAACTACACCGAACAGCAGGCATTCAACAGCGCTGTGATGGAACTGCGTCAGCGCACCAGCGTGACGGTCGTCGGCAAGAGCCATCTGGTCAGCATCGGCGTGACCATGGCCGATGCTGAAACCGGCGCCGCCACTGCAAACGCCTTGGCCCAGGGCTACCTGGCCAGCCGCCAGAACTCGCAGCAGCAGGAATCGCTGACCGCCAGCCGCTGGATGAACACCCGCATGGTGGAACTGCGTACCCAACTGCAGCAAGCTGAAAGCAAGCTGCAAGCCTACCGCGACGGCCAAGGCCTGGTCGATGTAGGCGGCGTGGCAACCATCACCGCCAACGAGCTGGCCCGCACCAGCGACCGTCTGGTCGATGCCCGCCGCGAACGCGCCGATGCCCAGAGCCAGTACCGTCAAGTACAGGGCCTGTTGGCTCGCGGCGGCAATCTGGACCTGTCCAGCGTACCTGCGGTGATCAACAACCCGGTGATCCAGCAGTTCCAGGCCGTCGCCGCCACTGCCCAGGCACGTGTCGACGAGTACAGCCAGCGCTACGGCGACAAGCACCCGCAAATGGTCGCTGCCCGCTCCGAGCTGCAAGCTGCCCAGGCCAGCCTGCGCAGCCAGGTCGGCCAAGTGGTCGCCGGTCTGCAGCACAACTATCAGTTGGCCCAGGACAACGAGAACTCGCTGCGTTCCTCGTTCAACAGCAACAAGCAGGAAATCCAGGACATCTCCCGCAAGGAGTTCGCCCTGCGTGAACTGCAACGCGACGTCGACAGTAACCGTGATGTGTACAACACCTTCATGACCAAGCTGCGCGAAACCATGGCCACCGCCGACCTGGTCTCGGGCAATGCCCGCGTAGTCGACCCAGCCATCGCGCCGCTGTTCCCGACCACGCCGCGCAAGGCCATCCTGGTGATTCTGGCCGCGCTGCTGTCGCTGATTGCCGGTTGTGCCATAGCCCTGTTGCGTGAAGCCCTGAACAACAGCTTCAAGAACAGCGCCGACGTCGAGCGTGCCTTGCAACTGCCGGTACTGAGCGTGGTGCCGCTGCTCAAGCGCCGCAACCGCTCGCGCATCCATCGCCAGTTCGAGCGCAACGACGACGCGGCATTCGCCGAAGCCGTACGGACCCTGCGTACCGGCGTGATGCTCAACGACGACGATGTACGCCGCAAGACCCTGGTGCTGACCTCGACCACTCCGGGCGAAGGCAAGACCACCCTGGCGATCAACCTGGCCGGTGCCATGGCCCGCGTCGAACGCGTGCTGTTGGTGGAAGCCGACCTGCGCCGTCCGAAAGTGGCCACCAACCTGGGCCTGGACGCTCACCACATCGGCCTGGCCGAGTTGCTGGCGGGCAAGGCGGGCGTCGATGACTGCCTGCAGAGCATCGGTAGCCTGGACGTGATCTGCGCCGGTGAAATGCCCTACAACCCACAGGAACTGCTGGCCAGCACGCGCATGCAGACCTTCCTGGAGTGGGCACGCCACCGCTACGACCGTGTGATTCTCGACACCCCGGCCAGCCAGTCGGTGAGCGATGCGGCGCTGCTGTGCGGCATGGCGGATTCGGTGATCTACGTGATCAAGTCCGAAGTCACCAGCATGCCACTGGTACGCAAGAGCATCGGTCAGCTGTTGCAGACCGGCGCGCCGATCACCGGTGTGGTCCTCAACCAGGTCTCGCGCCCCGAGCCCGGCCAGCGTCGCGACCATTACTACGACTACCTGCCGGCAGCCCCGGCCCAATAAACCTTTCCGACCTTGCAGCCGCGCCGCTCACCCTTCGGGGCGAGCAGTGCGCACGGCTGGCCGCGTTACGGAAAATGCCAATCCACGCCGCACTTGTCTGCAGAGGATACTTCTATGATTGCGCCTCGCTTGCACCCGATGGTAAACCGCCGGGGCCTGACGTTCTGGACCATGTGGCTCGCGGGTGCCGCTTTGGCATGCGCGCTGACCTTCAGTGTGCTGTACGCCCATTTCGACGCGTTCCCACCCCAGTACCGGGTGCTGATGATGATCGGGGTGCTTGCCTCGGTTCCCGTCTACAGCTTCCTGCACGTCTACCACAAGCGTTTGAACTACCTCTTGGGCCTGCTGCGCCTGCTCGGCGGCTGGCTGACCCTGGTCGCCGCCCTGGCCGTGGTCATCTGGCTCAGTGGCAGCCCGCAGACCCTGGCGCCCGGCATGGCCGTCAAGTTGATCGCCTACGGCTTCCTGGCCCAGGCCGCGACGTTCATCCCTTTGCGCTTCTTGCTCAACCGCCACAACCAGCGGCTGAAGAACGAACGCAAGGCCGTGATCATCGGTGCCGGTGAACTGGCCGGCAAGCTGGCCCGCCAGCTCAAGCCGCGCGTGCCGGTACTGGGCGTGATCGCGCCCGACGCCGAAGTCGATGCCGACTGGGTGCCGGTGCCTGGCGTGCCCCACCTGGGTGGCTTCGACGAGCTGCGCGACATCGTTCAGCGCGAGCAGGTGCGCCGGGTGTACATCGCCCTGCCGCTGGACCGCATGGTGCAGATCGAATCCATCTACGTCGACCTGCTCGACCTGGCGGTGGACGTGGTCTGGGTACCTGATTTCGGCAGCATGATGCTGCTCAACCAGTCGATCTCGCAGATCGAACAATTCCCGGCCATCTACCTCAACGAAACCCCGCTGAGTTCGCACCCGGCGGCGGCCATGGCCAAGGACCTGATCGACCGCAGCCTGGCGCTGCTGGCAATCGTGGCCTTGGCACCGGTGCTGATCAGCTGTGCGGTGGCGGTGAAGCTGTCCTCGCCAGGCCCGGTGTTCTTCCGCCAGGGTCGCGACGGTTGCAACGGCACGGTGATTCACGTCTACAAATTCCGTTCGATGCGCATGCACGACGATCAGGAAGTCAAGCAGGCCACCCGCAACGATTCGCGCGTGACCCGCGTGGGTGCATTCCTGCGTCGCTCGTCCCTGGACGAGCTGCCACAGCTGATCAACGTTCTGCGTGGCGAAATGGCCCTGGTCGGTCCGCGTCCACACGCCATCGCCCACAACCATTACTACTGCGACAAGCTGATGGCCTACATGGCGCGTCACCGCATCAAGCCGGGCATCACCGGCCTGGCCCAGGTCAGCGGCTTCCGTGGCGAAACCGACACCCTGGACAAGATGCAGGGACGTCTGGAACGTGACCTGGCCTACATCAACCACTGGTCGCTGTGGCTAGACATCAAGATCCTGATCAAGACCCCGTTTACCCTGTTCTCACGGAACATCTATTGAGCCCGGAGGCTGGGATGGAACACGACTTGAGCCAGGGGCCGACACCGGCCCCTGGCCTGATCCAGCAGCTGCGCCAGAACCGCATGGTGCGTAACCTGGCGACAGCGCTCGGCGGCTCGGCCGGCGCGCAGCTGATCAACCTGGCGCTGATCCCGGTGATCATGCGTATCTACGGCCCCGAAGCGTTCGGGGTGGTGGGTACCTTCCTCAGCCTGACGATCATCCTGATCCCGGCCTGCAGCCTGACCTGGTCGATGGCCATCGTCCTGCCCCGAACCCATCGCGATGCCAGTGGCCTGGCCAAGCTGGCGACCCTGGTTGCCTTGCTGGTGTCCATCCTGGTGGCCGGCGTGCTGTTGTGGTGGGGGCCGATGCTGGCCGAACGCTGGAACCTGGCATTGCTCACCCCGTACCTGATGCTGCTGCCGCTGGTAATGTTCAGCTCGGCGGTGCTCGAAGTACTGCAGCAGTGGCTGTATCGGCATGGCCGCTATCGCCTGACCGCTCGTGCGGCCACCAGCCACGCGCTGGTCTACAACGGCATGCGCAGCGTCGGTGGCCTGTTCAACAACAGCGCAACCATGCTGGTGGTCACCAGCGCGCTGTACTACGTGGTGCACAGCCTGTTGATTCTGATCGGCATGGCCATGAGCAAACCGGCTCCGGCCGAGGCGAGCGACACCGACGAGGCACCACGCAAGACTCTGCGCCAACTGGCCAGCGAATACCGTGACTTCCCCCTTTTCCGTGCCCCGCAGGTATTGATCAACGCACTGTCTGTGCACATGCCTACCCTGGTGCTGGCGTCGCTGTTCGGTGCCATACCGGCAGGCTATTTCGCCCTCTGCCTGCAAGTGCTGGCCATGCCCAGCAATTTCATCGGCAAAGCCATGGGCAGCGTCTTCTACCCGCGCATTGCCGCCGCCGTACACGCGCGTGAAGCGGTCGTCGGCCTGCTGCTCAAGGGCGTGGGCGCGATGACGGCGATCGGCGCCTCGGGCTTTCTGATCCTGGTCATTGCCGGGCCCTGGCTGTTCACCCTGGCCTTCGGTGCCCAGTGGCACGAAGCGGGCGAATACGCGCGCTGGCTGGCCCTGGCCGAATTGGCACGGTTCGCAGCGATGCCGTGCGAGGTCGCTATCCCGGCGTTGCGCCTGCAGGCCTACTTCCTCGGTTTCGAAGTCTTCGCCACCTCGTTGCGCTTCGGTGCAGTGGCCATCGGCGCCCTGTGGGGCGGCTCGGCCCTGGCTGTGGTGATGGCGATCGCGGCGGCAAACATTTTCATCTACCTGGCGATGATGTCGATCGTCGTATTCAAGGCGCGTGCCTGGCAGAACCGCCAGAGTGGCACTCTACAGGAGGCTCAAGCATGACCCGATCCAACAACGATGTGTGCGCGATCATCCTCAACTGGAATGGCGCCGATACCACCATTGACTGCATTCGTGCTCTGGACGCGCATTGCCGTGTCCCGGTCGTGGTGATCGACAACGATTCCAAGGACGACAGCGTTTCGCGCCTGAAGCACTTCCTCAGCGACTCGACCGGCCCGGACCTTCACGTCATCGACGAGCGCGCGGCCGGCAGCTACGACACGCCGCACGAGCGGGTATTGATCGTCAACGAAGGCAACCACGGCTACGCCGGTGGCAACAACGTCGGCATCGATTACGCCGTGCGCGCAGGCTACCGCTACATCTGGCTGCTCAACAACGACGTGACCGTCGAGGCCGGCGCCCTGGAAGCCTTGCGCGACACCCTGGAACAGTCGCCCAAGTGCGGCTTCTCGGCCTCGGTGCTGGTGTACTCGGACCGCCCCCAGGTAGTCCAGTGCGTAGGCGGCGGCACCTTGTTCCCCTGGCTAGGCAAGACCAAGCTGATGGGCAAGAACCTGGACCGTGCGCAGCTGGCTACCGCCGGCCTGCCCGAGCCCGACTACCTGATGGGTGCCAGCCTGATGGTGCGGCGCGAGGTCATCGAAGAAGTCGGCATGATGGACCATCGCTACTTCATGTACTCCGAAGAAGTGGACTGGGAACGTCGCGCAGCGGCGGTCGGTTGGCACGGTCGCGTCGCCCTGAACAGCTTCGCTCGCCATGGCGACAGCGGCAGCACCAAAGGGCGCAGCCACATGTTCCATTTCTACCGCAACCGCGCCGCCATCATGTACAACAAGCGCTTTCATTCGACCGCGTGCACCTTCGTCTCGGCCATTGCGCTAGGCGCGATCACCGTGCTGCAGAACCGCAGCAGTGCCAAGAACATCAAGTTCGGCATCAAGGGCATCACCGAGGGCTTGGCGTTCAAATGGCGCTGAGTGATCTATCGTCCACGAGGTAACGGACATGCTCCAGGCTTTGTTCAATCCGCGCACGTTGCTGTGCCTGCTGGTGGTGGTCAACTCCGGCTTTATCTTCCTGACCGACAACAAGCTGGCGGGGCTGCCGTACCTGCGTGAACTGTATCTGGCCGGTGTGGTGGGCTCGGCGGTGCTGTTGCTGACCATGTGGCAACGCCCTTGGCAGTCACGGGCCAGTATGTGGATCCTGTTCATGGGCGTGGCCCTGCCGGTGATGTCCGCACTGTTCTCCTGGTATCACTTCGAGCAGCCGCTGTTCTACGGCCTGCTCGAAGAGCGCCGCAACTTCCTGTACTTGCTGTTTTTCCCGGCGCTGTACTTGATGCTCAAGGCGCAACCGACCCAGGAACAGCTGGAACGCTATTTCCTGATGGGCGGCCTGGCCTGCGTGGCGGTCGGCTTCCTCTACTACTTCAAGATCGTCCCGGAAAACGCCGCCGTGGCGTTCAACGTCGATGAGAAGGACTACGGCCTGAACCCGTTGCGTCCGGATCGCTTCAGCATCGGCGGCTCTTACGTGTCGCTGTGCGCAATGATGCTGATGTACCGCCTGCGCCGGCGTATCGAGTTGGTGCCGGTATTGCTGCTGGGCCTGTTCGCGGCGTACTTGTGGCTGGTGCTGCAGACCCGTAACACCATGCTGGTATGGACCCTGGCTGCGCTGTGGATCTTCCGCGCGCACCTGCATGTGCTGGTCAAGCTGGGCCTGGCGATGATCGTGGTGGGCGGGATTGCCTACATGGTGATGCCGGCACCGTTCGAGGCACAGTACGAGCGGCTGATGGCCCTGGTGCAGGAAGCGACCGAGCCGGGTGGGGTGCGTGCCGATACCACGGCGATCATTCTGCGCGACACCGCAGCCAACTGGTACGTGGGGATGGGCGCACTGTCACTGCAGTGGCAGGGCGGTTTCTCGCGCCTGTACAGCTCGTATTTCTACTTGTCAGACGTGGGTGTGCTGGGCGTGATGTATCGCTACGGCTTCATCATGCCGCTGATCATTTTGGTGTACTTCGTCGGATTCTGGCGAATCGGTCGGCAGTGCCGGAACAAAGGTGACCTGCTCGCTGCCTTTATCCTGGACATGTGTTTCAACCTGATCAACCTGTTCCTGTCGCCGGCCATGATGTATGACGGCAACATTGCAGCGCTCGCGGTTGCGGCATTCGTCTACTACGGGCAGGTGAGGGTGCCGGCGTCGCAACCGGCCGATCGTCCCCAGGAACGACCGGCCGGCCCAGCGGGCCTGTCGGTTACGTCGGGCCGATAGCCTTGCACTTCGGCTCTTTCAGGTACCTGCCCATGACCGACCATTGAGGGCGGGCCTTGCCGTTGATCGGCTCGACCGCCATGAAGTAGCCACCCCAGTAGGGGCCGCTCGACCAGTAGGTGATCGGCATGCACTGGATGGCCAGGTACTTGTGCAACCGCTCGGCCGCATCCAGCCAGCGCGGGTCGTTGTCAGGGATGCCGAATTCGCCGATGTGGCCCTTCTTGCCATTGCGCTTGAGCCAATCGACGAACGGCTTGACGCGGTTCACAGCGATATCCGGATCCCATTTGCCGGAAATTCGATTCTTGTAGTTACCACTGCCGTCGGGATCGATGTAGATATGCGCGGAAAAGATCAGCTTGTTCGATGGGTCGTTGAGTTTGAGCAACTCATCGTTGTAGTGCGGCCAGCGCTCGGCACTGGACCACGAACGACCCTCGACGTAGATCGGGCGGGTCTTGTCGATCGCCCGTATGGCATCGATGCCGGCTTGCGCCGCAGTCGGCCAGATGGCGTCGGACTCGTCGTGCGGCTCGTTCATCAGGTCGTAGCCGGCCAGTGCACTGTAGGGGCTCCAGCGGCGGGCCATCTGACTCATGAGGTTCTTGTAGTGAGCCACGGTGACGTCCTTGGTACCGATGATCTTGCCGCGGTAGCGCCCGTAGTTGTGCACGTCCAGGATCACCTGCATGTTGGCCTGAGCGGCCTGCACCAGCATCTTGTCGATCAATCTCGCGTAAGTCGGGTCCAATGCTCCGCCCAGCGTAGGTTGCAGCCGCTCCCACTTGAGCGGGAAGCGCACGCTTTGAACGCCCCGACGCTTCCAGTTGGCAAAGAAACCTTCGCGCGGAAAGAAATAGTGCGTACCTTCCACGCCCGGAAACGCATTCTCGGAGAACTCAGCCCCCGAAACGTTGACCTGCGTCATCGGCACATCCGCGAGTGCGGCGCCAGAGCCCAGCACCAACGCCATCGCCGCACTCAGCAGTGTGCGACGAGGGCGTGAGGCATGGAGTTTCGGCACGAAAGGTACTGCGCGCCCGGACACTGCACGTGAATACAACCTTTTGATGTTCATGGGCTCAGCCTATGGATAGAAGACAATCAATTACCACGCTTTAGACGAATAAGCCGAATCGTCCAAGCTCCCGCAGCCTTTCTACGGCGCTGCATTAACGCATTCTAGAACTGATAGGACGGCCTGGATGAAAGTTTTTGGGATAGATTTCTACAAAGGTGACCAAAGGGACCTGATCCGCGCCATCAAGGGCGAAGTGAACAAGCCTTTTGGTTACGTAGTGACCGCCAACGTCAACCACGTTGTGCTGCTTGAAAACGACTCGGTATTCCGCAACGCCTACGACACTGCGGCCTACCGGATCTGCGACAGCCGGGTATTGATGCCGGTGCTGCGCAAGTTCGACGCCGGCGTGCCCGAGGCCATCCCCGGCAGCACCCTGACCGTGTCGATGATGGACGAAGCCCAGCGCGAAGGCTGGACCGTGACGGTCGTCGGCTCGACCACCGACGTGCTGCAGGTGCTGGCCCAGCGCTACCCAGCGGTGACGTTCCTGCACTACAACCCGCCCATGGGCTTCATCGACAACCCGGCGGAGGTGGAAGCCACTTTGCAGTTCGTCGAGCAGCACCGGGCTCAGCTGTTGATCATGTCGGTCGGTTCGCCGCGTCAGGAACTGCTCAGCAAGATGATCGCCGACCGCGGTCGTGCCCATGGCGTAGGCCTGTGCACGGGTGCGGCGCTGAACTTTCTTTCGGGCAAGGTCCAGCGTGCCCCGATGTGGGTGCAGAAGCTTTCGCTCGAATGGCTGCACCGCATTCTCAGCGAGCCGCGCCGCCTGGCCGGGCGCTATTGGCACGACGGGCGGCGTATTTTGCCGATCATCCTGCGGCAACGCTCGCAGCAGCGTCAGTATTCGCAGCAGCGCGACAAGCCCTGAAAACGACAAAGCCACCTATGGGTGGCTTTGTCGTTTCAGGGCGCTGGCCTCAGCGCTTGCCCATGGAGCGGCGGGTACCGTTCGGCGCGCGGCCTGGGGTCTTGTCATGGTTAGACTTGCCCGCGCCGGGGTACCGGGCTGCTTCCTTGGCCGCGAAAGCACCTGGCTTGAAGGGGAAGGTGAAGGCCGGGATCGGCGCCTGGCCATCGACTTGGGCGGCCTCGACGAGCGGCTCGGCATCGGGGTGTTGATTGGCAGGCATGGTGACTCCGGGGCAAGCACGTTGTAAGGGAGGGGCAGTATACCCGAGCCTCCCTTGCAACGCTTGGTGCTGCGTTCGGTGTCTGGATTGGCGCCAGTGTGGCCAGCCAGGCCTGGCGTTAGGCCGGGCAGGCGGTGTGGCCGTTGTCCAGTCCCTGCTTGACGTTGCGCGAGAGCAGGCTGGCCTTGCCGTCGTGCCAGGTCAGGGTGAGCACGTAGACCGAGTCGAAATCGTTGGATTCCCAGTCGTTGGTGATGTTCATCTCCTGACCCACGGCGCGGCCGGCCACTTCGTTGATCAGTTCGGGCAGGTAGCCGTGCGACCAGGCCGTGTAGATGACCGCGTTGTGGTACTTGTCGCGCATCAGTTCCTTGGCCAGGTCCTGGGTGTCATTGGCGCCGTACTCGATGTTCACCGGCAGGCCCAGCTTGATGGCGCTGGGGCTGATGGTCATGAGCGGGCGCAGGTAGCTGTAGGATTCGTCGTTCTCGCCTTCCTCGACGTGCCGACCCGGGTCGGCGGCAAACACGAAATCGGCGTTGCCGAAGCGTTGCGGCAGCACTTCGGCCAGGTTCAGGGCGCGGTTGAGGCCTTGGCAGTTGAGCTGGCCGAGGCCGCCGGCGGGTTTTTCGGCGTGGCGCAGGAACACCAGGGTCTGGGTGCCATCGACGGGCGCTGCACGACTGTCGCTGATCTCGAAGGCGAGGAAGGTGCAGGAGCCGGCCAGGAGCAGGGCGGGCAATGCGTAGTAGTAGCGTTTCAACTGCCGGGCACAGTTGCTCAAAGTTTTCATAGGAAGGTTCTTGAACTCTCTCTGGGTTAGCTGACACACCCGACCAATGCGCGTGGCATGCACGCGCCTGGGCTCTCCCTGTCTTTATTTTTCCTGCCTGTTATCCAGTGGCAGGGGCGACTCTCTGAGTGCGATCTTGCCAGTTTGTTCGACGTTGGCTCCAATCAAGATAGTGGCATTTTGTTTCAGATTGACGACGCCGGGCTGGCGCGCAGGCCAGCGCTCAAAACACCCGCCATGGCGTTGCGGGTGTCGGACAGCGCCTTGCGGAACACCTCGTGCTGCGCCTCGACCCGCCATACCGGACCCACCAGGGCCAGGGCGTACTGACCTTGCGAGGTTTGCAAGGCCACGGCCATGGCGCCCACACCTATCATGTGCTCGTCGGAGTCGCAGGCATAGCCCCGGTCGCGAACCTCGGCGAGTTGTTCGAGCAGGCGGGGCAGGTCTGGCGTGCTCGGCGTCAACGGTTCCAGCACCGGGCCGAGCAACTGTACCACGGCCTCGTCGCTCATCTTGGCCAACAACGCCTTGCCGCCCGAGGTCGCGTAGACGCTGAGGAAGCTCCCCGAAGAAGGCGCTACACGTAATGGCTGCGGCGACACCACCGAGTGCAGCAGCATCAGGTGGGTACCGTTGCGGTTGACCAGCACGGAGGTTTCCCCGGTTCGCTCGGTCAACGCCTCCATATAGGGGCGCACTTGCTGAATGATATCGACGTGGCTGTTGGACGCCAGGCGCATCAACGCCGGGCCCAGGCATACGCCGCCGGCACCCTGGACCTTGAGCAGCTCTTCATGGGCCAGTGCGTCGACCAGGCGCTGGACCGTGGAGCGGGGCAGGTCGATGCGCTTGGCGATGGCGCCCAGGCTCAGACCGTCCGGTTCGCTTTCCAGACAGCGCAGGATGGCTGCCGCCCGAGAGATGACCTGAATACCGTTACGATCATTGTCGCTGCTCATAGAATTTGCCTTTTGTATCACTGATCGGTACATTGTATCGGAATTCAGCAGTTCGCAATAATTTGTTACCCGTCATTCGCAGCAAGCAGGTTCATTTCGTGTCCCCACCTTCTTCTCCTCCCGGTCCGGCGCCGTTCGGCTGGCGTCTAGCCATTGGGCTGGTCGGCGTGCTGATCGCCGCCTTGACGTCTGGCATCAACGACCGGGTCACCGATATCACCCTGGCCGACCTGCTGGGCATCTATGGCTACGGCCACGATGAAGGCAGTTGGATCAGCTCTGCCTATGCAGCGGCCGAAGTGTCGGCGATGCTCCTGGCGCCCTGGTTGGCAGTGACTTTTTCCCTGCGCCGCTTCGCCATCGTGGTCACGGTGGCGTTCGCCGGCTTCGGCGCACTGTGCCCGTTCGCGCCCAACCTGGAAAGCCTGCTGGTGTTGCGCGTGCTTCAGGGCCTGGCCGGGGGCGCGCTGCCGCCGCTGCTGATGACCGCCGCCCTGCGGTTTCTGCCGTGGCACATCAAATTGTACGGGCTGTCGGCCTATGCGCTCACGGCCACGTTCGGCCCCAACCTGGCGATGCCGCTGGCCGCCTTGTGGACCGAGGGCAGCGACTGGCGCCTGGTGTTCTGGCAGATCATCCCGGCGTGCCTGATCGGCGGCGCCTGCATTGCCTATGGCCTGCCTCAGGACCCTTTGCGCCTGGAGCGCTTCAAGCAGGCCGATTGGCGCGGCGCGTTGCTGGGCACGGCCGGCCTGAGCATGCTGATCGTCGGTTTGACCCAGGGCGAACGGCTGGACTGGCTCGAGTCGCCCTTGATCGCCTCGCTGCTGATCGGTGCCGGGGTGTGCCTGCCGCTGTTTCTGCTCAACGAATGGTTTCATCCACTGCCGCTGTTCAAACTGCAGTTGCTGGGGCGGCGCAACTTCGCCTTCGGCATCACCACGCTGTGCCTGTTCCTCTTCGTTGGCATGGCCGGCAGTGCGATTCCCGCAGGCTACCTGACCCACATCCAGGGCTACCGGCCGTTGCAGACCATGCCCACTGCGCTGTGCATCGCCTTGCCGCAGTTGCTGATCGCGCCGCTGGTGGCGTTCGTCATCAACCGCAACTGGGTGGACGCACGCTACGTGATGGCCGCTGGTTTCGGCCTGCTGACCCTGGCGCTGCTGGGTGGCTCGCAGCTCACCGGCGAATGGATTCGCGACGACTTCTACCTGTTACAGGCCTTGCACACCTTCGGCCAGCCGATGGTGGTGGTGCCGTTGCTGATGATCGCCACCGGCGTGATCCATCCACTGGAAGGGCCGTTCGCCTCGTCGATGGTCAATACCCTGCGTGGTTTGTCGTCGGTGGTAGCAGGGGTGGTGCTGGAAAATTTCGTCACCGCCCGTGAGCACCTGCATTCCAACACCTTGCTCGACCAGGTCGGCAACAGCTACCAGAGCCTGTTGCCGCTCTACGGCGAACCGGCCGCCGAACTGGCCGGCCGCGTGCGCGCCCAGGCGTTCGTGCTCAGCTACAGCGACGCGTTTCTGGCACTGCTGGCCTTCATCGCCGTGCTGCTGGTGGTACTCGCCACCCTGCCCAAACGTGCCTATCCACCGCAACCTCCGGTACCGTCATGACACCTGCCACCAAACACCGAACCGCCGTCTCCCTCATTGTCGCGGCCATCTTCGTCTGCGCTGCCTATGGCCTGTACCACGTGCTGCACAGCGATGGTCTGCAGCGCACCGATGACGCCTACATTCGTGCCGACTCGGTACTGGTAGCGCCGCGGGTGGCCGGGGTGGTCACCGAGGTGCTAGTGCAGGACAACCAGTCGGTCAAGGCAGGGCAGTTGCTCGCGCGCCTGGACCCGCGCGACTACCGTGCATCGGTGGCAGCCGCCCGCGCCGACGTCAGTGCGGCACAGGCACAGGTGAAGAACCTGCGCGCCAGCATCGAGCGTCAGGCGGCTGTGATCGACCAGACCAGTGCCGCGACCCGCGCGACGGCCGCGTCGCTGAAGTTCGCCCAGGCCAACGCCCAGCGTTACCGCAACCTGTCCAACGCTGGCGCCGGCACCCAGGAAGAGCGGCAGAAGGCCGAGGCCGAGTTGCAGGGCTGGGAAGCCTCGCGTGACCGCGATGCCGCGTCGCGCGTTGCAGCGCAGCGTACCCTGGATGTGCTCAAGGCCGAGCTGGAAGTGGCCCAAGCAGCGCTGGACAAGGACCGCTCGGCGCTGGAGCAGGCCGAGCTGAACCTGTCCTACACACAGATTCTGGCACCGGTCGACGGCATGATCGGCCAGCGCTCGGTGCGCGTCGGCGCCTATGTCGCACCTGGTCGGCCCCTGTTGGCCCTGGTGCCGCTGCACGAGGCGTTCGTGGTCGCCAACTTCCGCGAGACGCAACTGGCGCACATGCACGCCAATCAGCGCGTGGACATTCAAGTCGACAGCATTCCCGACCAGATTTTTCAGGGTCACATCGACAGCGTTGCGCCGGCCACCGGTCTGTCGTTCGCGCAGATCAGTCCGGACAACGCCACCGGCAACTTCACCAAGGTGGTCCAGCGCATCCCGGTCAAGGTGGTGTTCGAGGCCGATCAGCCCCATCTGGACCGTCTGCGCGTGGGCCTGTCGGTCATCGCGTCGGTCGATACCACCCAGGAGCCCTGAGATGAAACGTGCATTGCTTGCCCTGGCCCTGAGCAGCGTCGCCGCCTGCAGCGTCGGGCCGGACTTTCAGCGGCCCCAGGCGGCGCTGCCTGCGCAGTGGCAGGACCGCGCCGGCACCCGCGCCGACGCGGCGCTGGACACCGCCTGGTGGCAGCAACTGGGCGACCCGCAACTGACCGCGCTGGTCACCCGCGCCGCCAAGGCCAATCTGGATATCCGCTCGGCGGCCAACCGCGTGCAGCAGAGCCAGGCCCTGCGCCAGGTCAGCGGCAGCGAGCAGTTGCCGGGGCTCAGCGCGCGCGGTGGTTACCAGCGCGAGCGCAACAGCGGCGAAGGGTTGAACGACCCGTCCGGGCAGAACGGCCGGGCGCCGTTCGAGCTGTGGAGCGGGGCGCTCGATGCCAGTTGGGAGGTGGACCTGTGGGGCCACGTCCAGCGCAGCGTCGAGATGGCCGAGGCCGACGTGCAGTTCAGCCAGGCCCAGCGCGACGCGGTCGGCCTGAGCATCGCGGCGCGTACCGCCACCGACTACATTCGCCTGCGCGGCGTGCAGGCACGCCTGGCCGTGGCACGGGAAAACCTGGAGATCGCCCGGCAGAGCCAGCGCCTGACCCAGACCCGCTACGAGAACGGCGTCACCACCAACCTGGACACCGCCAACGCCGCCGCGCTGGTGGCCACCATCGAAGCCTCGCTGCCCGTGCTGCAGGCGCAGCAGGACCGCTTGATCAACGCGCTCAGCTACCTGCTGGCCGAACCGCCACGGGCCCTGGCCGACGAGTTGCGCACACCGCGGGCCATTCCCGATCCCGCACCGGACGTGCCCATGGGCTTGCCCTCGGAACTGGCCCAGCGCAGGCCCGACATCCAGCGCAGCGAAGCGGCCCTGCACCGTGCCACCGCGGCCATCGGCGTGGCCAAGGCAGACTTCTACCCGCGCGTCAGCCTGGGCGCCAGCTTCGGCTCCCAGGCCTTGGCCGGCTCGGACCTGGGCAGTTGGGATTCGCGCAGTTGGTCGTTCGGCCCCAGCCTGTACCTGCCGATCTTCCAGGGCGGACGCCTGACCGGCACCCTGGAGCTGCGCGAGCATCAGCAGCAGGAAGCTGCGCTGGACTACCAACGTGTAGTGCTGGCCGCCTGGCACGAGGTCGACGACGCCATGAGCGATTACGCTGCCGAACAGCAGCACCATGCCGCTTTGGGCGAAGCGGTGCGGCAGAACACCGTGGCCTTGGGCACTGCCCGCGACCGCTACAACCAAGGCGCTACGGACTTCATCAACGTGCTCGGTGTGCAGCGCGCGCTGCTGGCCACGCAAAGCCAACTAGTCGACAGCGCTACCGCCGCGGCGATCGACCGTGTGCGGCTGTATCGGGCCCTGGGTGGGGGCTGGCCAAAAGACGCCTGAAGAAGCCGCGATGCCCCCGGCAAGCCGTGCTAGGGTAAGGTCTGTCAGCCAACAGGAGCCTGCCCATGCCCGACCACGTCCCGCTCAAGCTCAGCAACCCGCCCGGCCTTTTCGACCCGGCGCCCTATGGTTACTCCCATGTGGCCGAGGTCGCTGGCGGCAGCAAGTTGTTGTTCATCGCCGGCCAAGGCGGTGAAAGCCTGGACAGCAGCATTTCCCCGGACTTCCAGCTGCAGGCCGGGCAGGCCCTGGCCAACCTGCGCACCGCACTGGCCTGCGCCGGTGCCGATTACTGCCACGTCGCCAAGCTCACCGTGCTGATCGTCGACCATGACCATGAGCGCCTGGCCCTCTGGAGCGACACCCTGCGCGAGGCCTGGGGCGATGCCATGACGCCTGCCTGCACCTTGATCCCGGTGCCGCGCCTGGCCCTGGACGGCATGCTTATCGAAGTCGATGCGGTAGCGGTGATGCCGCAATGAGCGAGTTGATCAGCGCTCTGCGCGGCATTGTCGGCGCTACCCATGTCCTCACCGAGTCGGCCGAGACCGAACGCTTTCGCCAGGGCTTCCGCTTCGGCAGCGGCGCCGCGCTGGCGGTGGTCCGTCCCGGCTCGCTGCTGGAGCAGTGGCAGGTGGTCAAGGCCTGCGTGGCGGCCGATGTGATCGTCATCATGCAGGCGGCCAACACCGGCCTGACCGGTGGCTCCACCCCCGACGGCGGCTACGACCGCGATGTGGTGATCATCAGCACCTTGCGCATGCGCACGGTGCACGTGATCGAGGAGGGCCGTCAGGTCATCTGCTTCCCCGGTTCCACCCTCGATCAGCTGGAAAAGGTCCTCAAGCCGCTGGGCCGCGAGCCCCATTCGGTGATCGGTTCATCCTGCATCGGCGCGTCGGTGTTCGGCGGCGTCTGCAACAATTCAGGCGGCTCGCTGGTGCGCCGCGGACCGGCCTACACGCAGATGGCGGTGTACGCCCAGCTCGGCGCTGACGGCACCTTGCAACTGGTCAACCACCTGGGCGTCGAACTGGGCGATACGCCCGAGCAGATTCTGGGCAACCTCGACGCGCAGCGCTACACCGCCGCCGACATCCAGGCCGACGCCGGGCTGGGTTCCGACCATGGCTATGCGGCCTATGTGCGCGAGGTCGATGCGCCCACCCCCGCGCGTTTCAATGCCGACCACCAGCGCTTGCACGAAGCCAGTGGCAGTGCCGGCAAGCTGGCGGTGTTCGCCGTGCGCCTGGACACCTTCGCCGCCGAGCGCGACACCGCCGTGTTCTACATTGGCAGCAACGACACCGCCGACCTCACGCAGATTCGCCGGCACATGCTCGAACACTTCGACGAGCTGCCGATTGCCGGCGAGTACATGCACCGCGACGCCTACGACGTGGCCGCCGAATACGGCAAGGACACGTTTCTGATGATCCACCACCTGGGCACCCAGCGCCTGCCCAAGCTGTTTGCCTTGAAGAGCCGCGCCGACACCTTCCTCAAGCGTTTTCCCTGGCTGCGCGCGAACCTCGCCGACCGGGTGCTGCAAGTGGCCGCGCGCTGCTTTCCCGACCACCTGCCGCCGCGCATCCGCGACTTTCGCCGGCGCTACGAGCACTACCTGATGGTCAAGGTATCGGCCGGCTCGGTGGAGCCGACGCAGAAACTATTGGAGGAACTGTTCGCCGGGCGCGACGGTGATTTCTTCCGCTGTACCGCAGAGGAGGGCAGCAAGGCCTTTCTCCACCGCTTCGCTGCCGCGGGCGCCGCAGTGCGTTACCGCGCCGTGCACGACCGCGAGGTGGAAGACATCGTGGCGCTGGACATCGCCCTGGCGCGTAACGATCGACAGTGGTTCGAGACGCTGCCCGACGACATCGAGCGGCAGATGATCGTCAAGCTCTACTATGGGCATTTCTTCTGCCACGTATTCCACCAGGACTACATCCTGCGCAAGGGCAGCGATTGTCTGGCGGTGGAGCATCGCATGTGGGCGCTGCTCGATGAGCGCGGCGCGGAGTATCCGGCCGAGCACAACGTCGGCCATCTATACCCGGCCAAGCCGGCGCTCAAGGCCTTCTATCAGCAACTGGACCCCTGCAACGCCTTCAATCCGGGCGTCGGCCAGACCTCCAAGTGCCGCCACTGGCAGGAATGACTGCGGCGTCCCTTTCGCGGGTAGAACCCGCTCCCACAGGGTCACCGTTGTTTCTTGTTCACGGTGGTACCGCCGTTTCTTGTGGGAGCGGGCTCTGCCCGCGAAGGGCTCGACGCGGTGCATCTGGTCGACCGCGGCGTCCCCTTCGCGGATAGAAGGCTCAGCCGCCCGCCCCGCTCCCACAGGTCTCCACTGCTTCTTGCACAGGGCTGTGTCTTGTCCAGGGGATTGCCGCCGATTCAGTCCGGCAGCCACTCCTGCAAGGTCAGTTCCACGGTGATGAACGACAGGTTGCGGCCGCGCTCCAGGCGTCCGGCAAAGATGTTGCCGTCGGCGTCCGCGACCACGGCCTGCAGGCGACTGTCGCCGATGACGATTTCGCCACTGATGCTGAGGATCTCGACGCCGGGGCCCGGTACGGCCAGGGTCTTCATGCCGTGTCGGCCCAGGTAGCCCAGGTTCGCGTCGATCAGGCTGCCCAACCCGCCGCGAATCACTGCCAGTTCGATGCCGTGGCTGGCGCACAGGGCTTCGGCACTGTCGACGATGTCTTCGTTGGGCTTGAGCCTCGCCACCACCAGCCGCCCCAGGCGACCGGTCTGCACGGTTGAAGCGGACAGCTCGGGTTCGAGTACGGCACTGGCGTTCATGAGGCCTCCTGATCGATCGGGTGCAACAGGCTGAAATGGGTTTCGGCGTCGGGCTGCGATTGGTAAGCGACGTGATCGAACAGGCACAGGCGGATCACCAGGTTTTCGCTGCCGACCACCAGTTTGTCCAGCACCAGATGGCCGCCGTGCTGCTGGCCGTCGCGGTCCAGAAACCCGGCGTGGCAATGCAGCAACGGTTGGTTCTGCGCATCGCGGCCGACGGTGATCGCACCGCTGATGAAGGTGATGTAGCCGTCCAGCACCACCGGTGCACCGTAGTCGTAGGGCCGTTGCGCCTTGTCGGTGACCACCATGCGGTGGTAGCTCAGGTGCGCCGCGCCACCGCAGAGAATGCGACCCACCGCGCTGCCGTAGCGACGTCCGCGCAGGGCCGCGAGCACGCCGTCGGCGACGTTGCAGGCCAGGGGCAGCACGATGCGCAGCTCTTCACCCTGCGCCACGCTGCGATCCAGGCGCCGCGGCTGCTGCGCCGGCCCGCCGTGGACGAAGACCCGCACACCGTCGCGCTGTTCGAAATGAGGGTTCATCAGGCTGCCTCCTCGCGTTCCTGCAGCAACGCGCGGATCTGCTTCTTGACGATCTTGCCGTAGCCGGACTTGGGCATGTCCTCCCAGCGCACGAATCGCTTGGGCCATTTGTAGCGGGCCAGGCGCGGCTCCAGGTGCGCCAGCAACTGTTCGTCGCTGACCTGGCCGGTGGTGACGATCACAGCGCAACCGCACTCGCCCCATTTCTCGTCCGGCATGCCCAGCACGGCCACCTCGTTGACCGCCGGGTGGGTGAGCAGCGCTTCCTCGACCTCGCGCGGGTAGACGTTGGAGCCACCGGAAATGTACATGTCCGAGGCCCTGCCGGTGATGAACAGGTAACCGTGCTCGTCGACATGGCCCAGGTCGCCGGTGTGGAACCAGCCGTGCTTGAAGCAACTGGCGTTGGCTGCCGGGTTGTTGTAGTAGCCGCTGAACACGGCCGGCCCGCGCACGCAGATCTCGCCGTCCTCGCCGGTGGCCAGCTCGTTGCCGGCGTCGTCGAGAATGGCCACCTGCATGCCCGTGCGCGGATAGCCGCAACTGCCGACCTTGGCGGCGGGCGAGTCCTCGGCGTCGTGGCAATCGGCGGGCAGCACGGTAATGTTGCCGGTGACTTCGCCCAGGCCGTAATACTGCACCAGCACCTTGCCCAGCTTGCGCAGGGCGTGGCACTGATCGGCGCGGTACATCGGCGCCCCCGCGTAGATCACATGACGCAGGCTGCTGTGGTCGTAGCGGTCCACGGCCGGGTCTTCGGTGAGCATCTTGACGATGGTCGGCACGGTGAACAGGTTGTCCACGCGGTGCTCCTGCACCAGGCGCCAGGCTTCGTCGCAGTCCAGGCGGTCGCTGGCCGGCAGCACGCAGGCGGCGCCACGCGCCACGTTGACCAGGGCGTGGATGCCGGCGCCATGGGACAGCGGCGCTAGCACCAGCGAGCGCGAATGCTGGCTGAGGCCGGGCATCAGGTCGGCGATGTGGTTGTTGACCACGAAGGCCATCTGCCCGTGGGTGAGTACGCCGGCCTTGGGATGGCCGGTGGTGCCGGAGGTGTAGAAGAACCACAGCGGGTCATGGTAATTGACGTCGGCGGCGCGGAACGTGCTGGCGTGTGGCGCGCCTTCGTCGAGCAGTTGCCCATAGCTCAGCTCGCCGGCGCGTGGTTCACCGATGGCGATCACCTGCCGCAATGCCGGCGACTCGGCGCGCACCGCGTCCACGTAATGCGCCAGCCCCTCATCGTAGAGCATGGCCACCGCGCCGCTGGAACTGCCCAGGTAGGCAGCCTCGGGCGGGGTGATGCGCACGTTGGTCGGCACCCACACCGCGCCCAGGCGAAACGCCACCCAGGCGCTCTCGAACAGCGGCAAGTTGTTGCGCGAATGCACCAGCAACTTGTCGCCCTTGCCCAGCCCGCGGGCGCGCAAGGCGGTGGCGACGCTGTCGACCCGTTGCGAAATGCTTCGCCAGGTGTGGACCTGGTCGCCGCGAATGAAGCCCGGCGCATCGGGGTAGCGCCGGGCGATCTGGTTGAGCAGTTCGCCCAGGTTCATCACGTTGTCGATGCCGGTCATTGCACGCGCTCCAGAATGCTCACGTAGTTGGTCACCGCCGCGCCGCCCATGTTGAACACCCCGGCACGGTCGGCCTTGGCCAGTTGCATGTCGCCGGCCTGACCGCTGAGCTGCATGGCCGCCATCACGTGCATCGACACCCCGGTGGCGCCGATCGGGTGGCCCTTGGACTTGAGCCCGCCGGAGGGGTTGATCGGCAGTCGGCCGTCCTTGCGGCTGATGCCCTCGGCGATCACCCGCGCGCCCTGGCCGCGTTCGGCCAGGCCCATGGCCTCGTATTCGAGCAGTTCGGCAATGGTGAAGCAGTCGTGGGTTTCCACCAGCGACAGGTCGGCCAGGCTCAGGTTGGCGGTGCCCAGCGCTTGCTGCCAGGCCCGGGCGGCACCTTCGAAGACGGTCGGGTCGCGGCGCGACAGCGGCAGGTAGTCGTTGACCTGCACCGCTGCCCTGAAGGTGATCGCTTGGCCGCGGCCAGGCGCGTGGTCGTCGCGGCTGATGACCAGCGCGGCAGCGCCGTCGGTGATCAGCGAGCAGTCGGTGCGCTTGAGCGGCCCGGCCACGAACGGGTTTTTCGCCGACGGCTCGCGGCAAAATTCGTAGCCCAGGTCGCGGCGCATGTGGGCGTAGGGGTTCAGCGCGCCGTTGGCGTGGTTCTTCGCGGCGATCATCGCCAGCGCGTCGGACTGGTCGCCGTAGCGGTCGAAGTAGGTCTGGGCGATGGTGCCGAACACCCCGGCGAAGCCGCCTTCGATCTGCGCTTCCTCCTTGGCGTAGCAGCATTTGAGCAGGATCTTGCCAACCTCGTCGGTGGGCAGTGTGTTCATTTTCTCGAAGCCGACCACCAGTGCGTGGCGAGCCTGGCCGGAGAGCACCGCCTGCAGCGCCGAATGGATGGCTGCAGAGCCGGTGGAGCAGGCGTTTTCCAGGCGCACCGACGGGGTGAAGCGCAAGGCCGGAATATGGTTGGCGAGCAGCGCGGAGGGAAAGTCCTGATACAGAAAGCCGGCATTGAAATGGCCGACGTGGACCGAATCGATCTGTTCGGCGTCCAGCCCGGCATGTTCGAGCGCCGCCACGGCTGCATCGGCCATCATCTGCTCGGGGTCGAGCTGGTCGAACTTGCCGAAGGGGGAGTGGTACCAACCGCTGATGACTGGCGAACCCATGAGGTGTTTCCTCGATTGATGTTGTTTGCCAGGGTCGATAGCAAGAGCGGTGCCAAGGCCCGCAAACCCCTGCTGCTGGCGGGTTGGCTGTTACCCCGCAGACGTCGGGTGTCGCCCCAGGTGTCGCTTTGTCGATGGTGGGCGACACCTGAGGGAGACACCTGTTACACCCAGCAGGGCGGGGCTTGGCGCGTGACATCTGCAGATACATTCACGTCGGTACAAGTTTGTTCAGGTAAAACAGCAGCTTGCTGTCCGCTTTACGCTGATGGGCGCGGTTTTTCCGCAGGTTGGGCACGGGTGGCACCCGATTTGCTTTCTTACCGGTACCCCAGCGCCTGCCCCGGCAGCCCGGTGAATGAAAGCTGGTCAATAAAAACAAGAAGGTCAGGAGAGCTAAATGAGTGATTTCTCGCGCCGCCGTTTCATCAAGACCGCCACCCTCGCATCGGCTGCGGTCGCAGCCACCGGCCTGGGCTTGTTCAGCTCGCGCAGCGAAGCGGCGGACTTCAAACTCAAATTCGCCAACAACCTGCCCATGATTCACCCGATGAACGTCCGGGCGCGGGAAATGGCCAAGGCGATCAAGGAAGAAACCAACGGCGCGGTGCAGATCCAGGTGTTCCCCAGCAGCCAGTTGGGCAGCGACACCGACACCCTGGCCCAGGTGCGCTCCGGCGCGGTGGACATGTTCGCCCTGTCGCCGGTGATCCTCGGCACCCTGGTGCCGTCGGTGCAGATCAGCGCCGTGGGCTTCGCCTTCAAGGACTACGACCAGGTCTGGAGTGCGATGGACGGCGATCTGGGCGCCCATGTGCGCAGCGAGATCGCCAAGACCGAAACCCTGTTCGCCTTCGACAAGATGTGGGACAACGGCTTCCGCGTCACCACCACCAGCACCCGTCCGGTGCTCAAGCCAGAAGACTTGGTCGGCATGAAGTTGCGCGTGCCGCCCAGCCCCATCATCATGTCGATCTTCAAGGCGTTCGATGCCGCGCCCACCAGCATCAACTTCGCCGAGGTGTATTCGGCCCTGCAGACGCGCATCGTCGAAGGCCAGGAAAATCCGCTGACCCTGGTCTCTTCGGCCAAGCTCTACGAAGTGCAGAAGTACTGCTCGCTGACCAACCATGTCTGGGACGGTTTCTGGATGCTGGGCAACAGCAAGTCGTTCGCCCGTCTGCCGGCGGACGTGCAGGCGGTGGTGCGCAAGCACGTCGATGCCGCCGTCATGGGCCAGCGCGCGGACCTTGCAGCCTTGCAGGGCAGCATCCGCGACACCCTCAAGGAAAAAGGCCTGGAGCTGGCCGACACCGAGCCGCAGGCGTTCCGCGAGAAGCTGCGCAGCGCCAACTACTACGCCGACTGGCACGAGAAGTTCGGTGACGCTGCCTGGGCCATCCTCGAAAAATACTCCGGGAAGCTGGCATGATGAGCGCCGAGGCGATGCCGGCCGAAACCGTTGCCATGCGCCTGCCGGCCCGGGCGCTGACCTGCCTCAACCGCTGCGCCATGCGCGTGGTCGAGGTGCTTGCCGTTGCCTTGATGCTGATCGAGACCTGCGTGCTGCTCGCCGGCGTCGTCTCGCGCTACGTGTTTCACAACCCATTGGTGTGGACCGACGAGCTGGCCTCGTCGCTGTTCATCTGGCTGGCGATGTTCGGCGCCGTGCTGGCGCTCGATCGGGGCGAGCACATGCGCATGTCGGCGCTGGTCAACAAGCTGCCGCCGGCCTGGCGGGGCTTCAGTGAAACCCTGTCGGCGCTCATCGTGGTGTTGTTCGTGGCCATGATCATCACCCCGGCGATGGTCCACTCCCATGAGCAGATGGCGATCACCACGCCGGCCCTGGGCATCCCCGACGGGGTGCGCGCCGCGGCATTGCCGGTCGGCGCCATGCTCATGCTGCTGGCGGCGGTCGCGCGAATGGCGCGCTATTCGACGCTGCGCCAGTTCGTCGCCGGCGTGGCCGTGGTTGCGGTGGTCGGCGGCTCGCTGTGGCTGGCCCAGCCGCTGCTCGCCGAGATCGGCAACTACAACCTGGTGGTGTTCTTTCTGGTGCTGCTAGGCGCCTGCGTCTTCGGTGGCATCCCGATCGCCTTCGCCTTCGGCACCGCCACCATGGCCTACCTGGCCCTGGCCACCCACGCGCCCCTGTCCATCGTCGTCGGGCGCATGGACGAAGGCATGTCGCACATGGTGCTGCTCGCCGTCCCGCTGTTCGTCCTGCTGGGGGTGGTGCTGCAGCTGTCGGGCATGGCCCGCACCCTCATCGACTTCATGGCCTCGCTGCTGGGGCATGTGCGCGGCGGCCTGCAATACGTGCTGCTTGGCGCCATGTTCCTGGTGTCGGGGATTTCCGGCTCCAAAGTGGCCGACATGGCCGCGGTGGCACCGGCGCTGTTTCCGGAAATGAAGAAGCGCGGCTCCGAGCCCGAAGAGCTGGCCGCCTTGCTGGCTGCCACCGGGGCGATGACCGAAACCATTCCGCCGAGCCTGGTGCTGATCACCATCGGCGCGGTGTGCAGTGTCTCGATCACCGCGTTGTTCATCGGCGGGCTGATGCCGGCGGTGGTGGCCACTGTGGTGATCGCCATCGTCTGCTGGTGGCGCTCGCGCAAGGAGGCCATGCCCACGGTCAAGCGCGCACCGATGTCGGTAGTGGCCAAGACCTTCATGATCGCGCTACCAGCCCTGGCCTTGCCATTGCTGATCCGCGTGGCGGTGCTCGAAGGTGCGGCCACGGCTACCGAAGTCTCGACCATCGGCGTGGCCTATGTGGTGCTGGTGGGCTTGGTGATGCACCTGTTCATGCGCCACATCGAGTTCCGCAAGGTCTACCCGATGATGATCGAGGCGGCAGCGTTGTCCGGGGCGATCCTGTTGATCATCGGCATGGCCTCGGCGATGGCTTGGGCACTAACCCAGTCGGGCTTCTCGGCCAATCTGGTCGACCTGATCAGCGAGATTCCAGGCGGCGCCATCGGCTTCATGTTCGTCACCATCGTGACCTTCCTGATCCTGGGCAGCGTGCTCGAAGGCATTCCAGCCATCGTGCTGTTCGGGCCCTTGATGTTCCCGCTCGCCGAAATGCTCGGCATCCATCCGGTGCACTACGCCATGGTGGTGATCCTGGCCATGGGCATCGGCCTGTTCGCACCGCCCTTGGGCGTCGGTTTCTATGCCGCCTGCGCCATCAGCAAGACCCCGTCCGACCATGTCATCCGCCGTGTGTGGGGCTATCTGGCGGCGTTGGTCGTGGCGCTGGTCATCGTTGCCTGTTTCCCGTGGATTTCCATCGGTTTCCTCTAAGAGAGTCCTGGTCATGAGCCAAGCAGTCAGACAGCTTCCCAGCAAGAGCGGCGAGGGCCGGGTGGCCTTCATCACCGGCGCGGCCATGGGCATTGGCGCGGCGATCGCCCAGCGTTTGGGTGAGGACGGCCACAGTGTGGTGGTGGCCGACATCAACCGCGGCGCTGCCGAAGAGATGGTCGCCGGTTTGCGCGCCCAGGGGATCGAGGCGCGGGCGGCGGTGATCGATATCGGCGATGCGCAGTCGATCGCCGAGGTGTTCGCCGGCCTGTCGCGCTGCGACGTGCTGGTGAACAATGCCGGCATCGCCAGGACCCAGGCCTTTCTGGACTGCGACCTGGCCGACTGGCAACGGGTGTTGAACATCAACGTGACCGGCGCGCTGTTGTGCGGCCAGCAGGCGGCGCGCCTGATGAAGGAGCAGGGCTGGGGGCGGATCATCAACATCGCGTCCATCAGCGGCATGCGGGCGAGCACGGGGCGCACCGCCTATGGCACGTCAAAGGCCGCGGTCATCGGCCTGACCCGGCAGATGGCGGTCGAGTTGGCCGAGTACGGCATCACCGTCAATGGCATCGCCCCGGGGCCCGTGGATACACCCCTGACCCAGCGCCTGCACTCCAGCGCCACCCGCGACTCCTACGCCCGCGCCGTGCCCATGCGCCGCTACGGCACCCCGGCGGAAATGGCCGGCGCGGTGGCCTTCCTGGCCTCCGACGACGCCTCCTACATAAGCGGTCATGTAATCCCAGTAGATGGCGGCTACATGGCGTCCGGCATCCTGGAAATCTGAGCTCGCCCGTGGGAGCGGTCAGCGGCCGCGAAAGGGGCACTGCGATATACCTGAGACTCACTGATCCTGCAGCGTCGCCTCTTCACTCGCGCGCATTGCGCTTTCCACGAAGGTGGCAATACAGGGGTTGTGGTTGTCGGCTTTCCACACCGCGACCACTTCGATCACCGGTGGGGCCACCAGGGGCCGGAAGGTGGTGGTGGTCAGGCGCATGTTGCGCATCGAGCGCGGCACGATGGCGATGCCCAGCCCTTCGCCCACCAGGTTGACGATGGTCTGCTGCATGTTGATCTCCAGCCCGACGTTCGGCGTCACGCCATGTTGCAGGCAATAATTGACGATCATGTCATGCAGGGCAGGGGCGATACGGCGCGGCACGATGATGAAGGTTTCCGCCGCCAGGTCGCGCGGGTCGATCAACGGCTGCTCCAGCAAACGATGCCCCGGCGGCAGCACCACCGTCATCTCCTCGCGGTAGATGGTCACCGTTTCCAGCCCACTGCAATCCTGGGGCCGGTACATGATCGCTACGTCCTTGTTGCCGCTGCTGATGTCCTGGGCCAGGTCCATGGGCAGGGTCTCGGTCAGCTTCAGGTTCACTTGCGGATACTGCGCCGCGTAACGCCGAGTGATCGCCGGGGTGACGCTGTAGGCCGTGGACATCATGAAGCCCACCGACAACTCGCCTGCCGCGCCACGCGCCGCCGCCAGCGCATTGCGCTTGGCCTGCTCGAACGCCGCGAACACCGTCCCCGTGTCCAGATAGAAGCGCTGGCCGGCATCGGTAAGCTCCACATGGCGCCGCGAGCGGTCGAACAGCTTCACCCCCAGCTCTTCTTCCAGCAGCGCGATCTGCCGTGATAGCGGTGGCTGGGAGATGTGCAGCCGCTCCGCCGCGCGACCGAAGTGCAGGGTTTCGGCCAGCGCACGAAAATACTGTAAATGCCTGAGCTCGATCATGATGCTCGCAAAGGTATCAGTGGGTGCCTGATTATGGATTGGAAAACATAAGTTCGCCTGCCGTATTGTGAAATGGCCAAAGCGTCGAGGCTTGCGTCACGAGCGCCAGACCTCGAGATAGTCACGAGCTATAAAACAATAAAAGGTGACGCCGATGTCTTCTGTATGCGAACACACCGCACGTGCTTCGACTGCTGCGCCCGTACCGTCCTCATCCGCACTGCTTTCAGCCGAGCAGTATGAATCCGATATCGCCAACGACAGCGACCCGCAGGTACGCCAGGCCTTTCGCCGCGCCCTGCGCCTGATGGAGCGCGGCATCGCCGTGCTCATCCAGGGCGAAACCGGCACCGGCAAGGAAGTGCTGGCCCGCACCCTGCATGCTCACAGCCAGCGCCGGCAGGCCCAGTGCGTGGCGCTCAATTGCGCCTCCATCCCGGAAAGCCTGATCGAGAGCGAGCTGTTCGGCTACTCGCGCGGTGCTTTTTCCGGCGCACTGCCCTGTGGCAAGAAGGGCAAGGTTCAGCAGGCCGACGGCGGCACCTTGTTTCTCGACGAGATCGGCGACATGCCTTTCGAACAGCAAACCCGCTTGCTGCGGGTGATCGCCGAGCGCGAAGTCACTCCGCTGGGCGCAGAGCGCAGCCTCAAGGTCGACTTCGCCCTGATCTGCGCCACCCACCAGAACCTCACCAGCCTGGTCCAGCAGGGTGCCTTTCGCGAGGACCTGTTCTACCGCATCGCCACCGGCGTGGTGCAGCTGCCGCCGCTGCGCGAGCGCACCGACCGCGCCGAACTGGTCTGCCGCATGGTCGCCAGCGAGCTGCCCGGCTGCGACCCGCGGCAGGTCATCGCTTCGGATGTCTGGCCACTGCTGCTCAATCACCCCTGGCCGGGCAACTTGCGGCAGATGCGTGCGGTGATTCGCTACGCCTGCGCAGTGATGGAAGGCAGCCGCATCCAGCGCACCGACTTGCCCATGGATTTCCTCGGTCACGGCTGCCCGACCGCATCGCCCGCACCTGCCAACGTGACCCCGATTCGCCGTCCGGTGACCCTGGCCGCGCCGCTCGACGAGCGTGCCGACGTACTCGACGTGCTCAATGCTTGCCGCTGGAACATGTCGGCGGCGGCGCGTGCCCTGGGTATCTGCCGCCCGTCGCTGTACCGAGTCCTGCGCCGGTTGGGTATCCCACAGCTCAAGGACCAGCTGGCCCAGGGCGCTTACCTGCCGGCCTGAAGACGCATCGCTGCTGTCTGCTTTTCAACCAAGGGAACAACAATAATGAATGCCCCTATCAGTCTTGCCATCACCGGTCAGGTGGCGGTGGTGACCGGTGCCGCCCGCGGCATCGGTTTCGCCATCGCCCAGGCGTTGGGTCAATGCGGTGCGCGGGTGGCGATCGCCGACCTCGACGGTATGGCCGCCAGCATTGCCGCCGGGCAACTGCGCGAACTGGGTATCGAGGCTATCGGCGTGGCCGTGGACGTGGCGGACGAAAGCCAGGTGCTGGCCATGGTCGACACCGTCGAAGAGGCGCTGGGTGGCGTCGACATCCTGGTCAACAACGCCGGGATCGTCTCGACCGGGCCGTTGCTCGACGTCAGCGCCGCCGAGTGGAACCGGGTCATGGCCATCGACCTCACCAGCGTGTTCTTCTGCGCCAAGGCAGTGCTGCCGGGCATGATGGCGCGCCGTGCCGGCCGCATCATCAACATCGCCTCGGTGGCGGGCAAACGTGGCGGCGGCCTGTTGGGCAACAGCTGCTATGCCGCGGCCAAAGGCGGCGTGATCGCCTTGACCAAGGGCCTGGCCCGCGAAGCCGGGCCGTTCAACATCACCGCCAATGCCATCACCCCGGCCTTGACCGACACCGAGATGACCCGAGCTCTGGCGCCCGAGGCGCGCGCCCGGGTGCTCGCCGACATACCCTTGGGCCGTGCCGGCTCGCCACGGGACATCGCCGCAGCGGTATGCTTCCTGGCCAGTGGCGCGGCCAGCTTCATCACCGGCGAGATCATGGACGTCGACGGCGGCTACATGCGCGACTAACGTTGCACCGCTGCCGGTATGAACGCCAGGATGAGCGACACCGTGACCAGCGACAGCAAGGTCGATACCAGGATCGCCCGCGACATGGTGTCGGCCTCGCGGCCATACAGCGCCGCCAGCATGAAAGGCCCGTTGCCGATGGGCAGGGCACTGACCAGCAGCGCCGCCCAGGCCCACATGGCTGGTATGTCGAACACCCAGAACGCCAGCCAGGCCGTCAGTGCCGGTTGCACCAGCAACTTCATCGCCACCAGCATGACCAAGGTCCTGCTGTCGGCCTTGTGGGATTTTTCCGCTGCCAGGAACAGCCCGATCGACACCAGCGCGCAAGGCCCGGCCGCTGCGCCGAGGAACTGGAATAGCTGGCGCACGCCTACCGGCAGTATCAGCCCGCTGTAGGCCACCAGCGAACCCAGCACTGGCGCGACCATGATCGGATTGCGCAGCAGCGAGGTGCCGACCTTGAGCAAGGTACGCCCCAGGCGTTTCTCGGTTTGCTGGAAGGTCTCGATCATGATGATGGCCACGGCGAACAACACGCAGGCCGTCATCACCGCACCGATCACGGCCGGGGCGATGCCAGGGTCGCCGAAGGTCAGCAGGCACAGCGGAATGCCGAGAAATCCCGAGTTGGGATAGCCTGCGCCCAGCGCATCGATGGTCGCGTCGAGAAAATGCGCGCGGGCGCGCAAGCGCAGCCACAGGGTCAGCAGGAAGACGATGCCCATGCCCAGACCGAAAGCCAGCACGTAGCCCATGTCCAGCCCTTGCAGGGTGCCCAGCCGCGCCATGGCTTCGAACAGCAGGGCAGGCAGCCCCAGGTAGATCACGAAACGGTTGAGCTCGATCGAGGCATTGGGCCCCAGGACGTTGCGCCGACGGCAGACGAAACCCACCAGAATCAACCCGAACACTGGAAAGGCGACGTTGAAGATTGCGAGCATCGGCTGCTGTGTCCTTTGGACTGTTGGAAGCCCCAGTGTAGCAGCGCCACCGCTGCCGGCACGGCAGGCTGCGACCCATTGGGCGCATCGCAGGGTGCCGTACTTATCAACTCGAGCATGCCGTCGAGCAACTCGTCGTTTTTTTCTTGAAGGGTAGGGGGGAAGTCCATCTACACTGATGGCACTATCACATTAGGAGGCGATAGTGTGTCATGACAGCCAATAACCTGATGGACCTGGTTGCGCTGAAGCCGCTGTCTGCCACCGAGGCGGGCTGCGTGGATCGTGTGTTGCGCGCCATGCGCATACACTTGGGCATGGATGTAGCGTTTGTTTCCCACTTCCGCCGGATCGACCGCGTGTTCACCCATGTCGACTCCGCCAGCTCGGTGCCCCTGAGCCCAGGCGATGTGCTCGAGATGAGCGCCGGCTACTGTCGCGGCGTGGTCAGCGGTGAACTGCCGGGGCTGATCCGTGACACCGGCCAACTGCCGGCCGCCATGGCCGTGCCCCAGACCCCGGGCCTGCCGATCGGCGCGCACATGAGCGTGCCCATTCACTTGAGCGATGGCCGCCTGTACGGCACCTTTTGCTGCTTCAGCCACGCACCCGATCCGGGTTTGACCGAACGCGACCTGAAGATGATGAGGGTCTTTGCCGAGCTGATCGCCGAGCGTCTGGAGTCCGACCTGGAAATGGTCCGTGATCACGACGACAAGGCGTTGCGCGTGCTCGAGGTGATGCAGGAACAGCAACCGCGCGTGGTCTACCAGCCGATTTATGATTTGAGCAACATGCGTATAGCGGGTTGGGAGTGCCTGTCGCGTTTCAGTGGCAAACCGGTGCGTCCGCCGGACGTGTGGTTCAAGGAGGCCGCTGAAGTCGGTCTGGGCAAGCAGCTTGAGTGCTTGGCCATTGGCATGGCCCTGGCCGGTCTGGCACGGCTGGCGCCGGACACCTACCTGAGCATCAACTGCTCGCCCGAGCTGGTGCTCAGCGGCGAACTGCTGGGTGTCTTGCAGGATTACCCAGCCGAGCGCCTGGTGCTGGAACTGACCGAACATGCGGTGGTGCAGGACTACGTATCGTTGCAAGTGGCGTTGCAGCCGCTGCGCGTGCGAGGGGTGAGGGTAGCGATCGACGACGCCGGTGCCGGCTATGCCAGCATGCGTCATATCCTTCAGCTGCGTCCGGACATCATCAAGCTCGACATGAGCCTGACCCGCGGCATCGATCAGGATTTCCAACGACGCGCGATGGCCTCGGCATTGATCGCGTTCGCCCGCGAAACGGGTAGCGTGATCGTCGCCGAAGGCGTGGAAACGGAAGCGGAGCTGGCACAACTCAAACGCCTGGGCGCCGCCAACGCCCAAGGCTTTCTCCTGGGCCGCCCCGAACCCCTGTAGCCGCGGCGCCCCGGACGCGGCTCGCGCCGCTGCTACAAGAACCGCGTCAACCACGACCCCTGTAGCAGCGGCGCAAGCCGCGTCGGCGGTATACGCGGTGGCCCATGAGAAACGCGGCGGGGCATGAAGCGGTTTAGAAAACCACGCCCTGGCTGCGCAGGTAATCGTCGTACGTGCCGCTGAAATCGATCACGCCACTGGCGCTCAACTCGATGATGCGGGTGGCCAGGGAAGACACGAACTCGCGGTCGTGGCTGACGAACACCAGCGTGCCGGGGTAGTTCTCCAGCGCCAGGTTCAGCGCCTCGATCGACTCCATGTCCAAGTGGTTGGTCGGCTCGTCCATGATCAGCACGTTGGGCTTCTGCAAAGTCAGCTTGCCGAACAGCATGCGCCCCTGCTCACCACCGGAAATCACCTTCACCGACTTCAGAATTTCGTCGTTGGAGAACAGCATGCGGCCCAGAGTGCCTCGCACCATCTGCTCGCCCTGGGTCCACTGGCCCATCCAGTCGAACAGGTTCATATCGTCTTCGAAATCGTGCGCGTGGTCCTGGGCGTAGTAGCCCAGCTCGGCGCTCTCGGTCCACTTCACCGCACCGGCGTCCGGGGTCAGCTCGCCGACCAGGGTACGCAACAGGGTGGTCTTGCCGATCCCGTTCGGGCCGATGATCGCCACACGCTCGCCAGCCTCGACCACGAAACTGAAGTTTTCGAACAACGGCTTGCCGTCGAAGCCCTTGGACATGCGCTCGACGGTGACCGCCTGGCGGTGCAGCTTCTTGTTCTGCTCGAAACGAATGAACGGGCTGACGCGGCTCGAAGGCTTGACCTCGGCCAGCTGGATCTTGTCGATCTGCTTGGCCCGCGACGTCGCCTGCTTGGCCTTGGAAGCGTTGGCCGAAAAGCGCGAAACGAACGTCTGCAGCTCGGCGATTTGGGCTTTCTTCTTGGCGTTGTCCGACAGCAACTGCTCGCGCGACTGGGTCGCAGCAGTCATGTACTCGTCATAGTTGCCTGGGAACAGGCGCAACTCGCCGTAATCCAGGTCGGCCATGTGGGTGCAGACGCTGTTGAGGAAGTGCCGGTCGTGGGAAATGATGATCATGGTGCTGTTACGCGCCGTGAGAATGTTTTCCAGCCAGCGAATGGTGTTGATGTCCAGGTGGTTGGTCGGTTCGTCGAGCAACAGCACTTCCGGATCGGAGAACAACGCCTGCGCCAGCAGCACCCGCAGCTTCCAGCCCGGCGCAACTTCGGTCATCGGGCCGAAATGCTGCTCCAGTGGAATGCCCAGACCCAGCAGCAGCTCGCCGGCACGGGACTCGGCAGTGTAGCCGTCCATTTCGGCGAACTCGGTCTCCAGCTCGGCGACGGCCATGCCGTCTTCCTCGCTCATTTCCGGCAGCGAATAGATGCGGTCGCGCTCGGCCTTGACCTTCCACAGCTCCTCGTGGCCCATGATGACCGTGTCGATCACGCTGAAATGCTCGTAGGCGAACTGATCCTGACGCAGCTTGCCCAGGCGCACGTTCGGTTCGAGCATGACCTGCCCACCCGAAGGCTCCAGGTCGCCGCCCAGGATCTTCATGAACGTCGACTTGCCACATCCATTGGCGCCGATCAGGCCGTAGCGGTTGCCGTTGCCGAATTTCACGGAAACGTTCTCGAACAGCGGCTTGGCGCCAAACTGCATGGTGATGTTAGCTGTGGAGATCAAAGAGCTTACCTATCAATAACTTGGGGAGCGACGGTTTTGGGCGATACCGATTTGATACCATTTTGGAGCTTTTCCATCTCGCTCCAATCTGAGCTTGAGTTGATCCATCGCGCATACGTTGATAGCAGCATCTGCACACTGTGGCCAAGCTGCTGAGCGATAAAGGCGGGATT
The DNA here is from genome assembly GCF_000761155.1 of Pseudomonas rhizosphaerae. Classification (NCBI taxonomy): domain Bacteria; kingdom Pseudomonadati; phylum Pseudomonadota; class Gammaproteobacteria; order Pseudomonadales; family Pseudomonadaceae; genus Pseudomonas; species Pseudomonas rhizosphaerae. The sequence continues at coordinate 1,905,578 of NZ_CP009533.1, forward strand.
CAAACCGGACATTAAGCATATTGTCGCATAGGTGTGGCGGCAGTTGTATGGCGGCCGGTAGCGAGTTCCCAGCGCCAGCAGGGCTGGACGCCACTGCTTGTGGATGTCCGATGTCTGTTTTACGTACTCTCCGTTCTTCGAGGGAGGGAAAACGTAGGGTGTCTCAAGCACCTTACCAACTCCACTTTTCCGACGTTCTGCATAATCTCGCGCGAACTCCAAGGCGTGAAGCGCGCGATCGTTCAGCAATACGAACCGATCGCCGCCGGTTTTCGTCCGCTCTTCGATCTCTCCTAGGGCGACTGTCCGACAGACGTGAGCGATCTTTTTATTGAAATCGATCGCGTCCCAGCGCAACGCAAGTGCTTCAGAGAGCCGCAGTCCCGTGAAAAAGACGAACTCGTAGAAGGCTGCGTAGATTGTTCCAGGCCAGTGCTTGTGGGCGTAGAGCTGAGCAATGATCCGGTTCGCCTCGTCTAACGTGAATGGGTCTATCTCTTTACGGTTGCGCTTTGGCAGTTCGATTGAGTCGGCGGGATTCTTCGCAAGCAGCCCGTCGGAGACGGCCGACTTCAGCACTGTGGAAAGCTTGGTAAGGGCGTTGCGCTTCACCCCAGGCGAAGCCCAGGCCGTAGAAGTGATGATCGTACGGATCAAGGTAGGGGTGATCAGATCGATCCGAACCAGTGCCAAGCGCGGGACCCAGTATAGGTTCAGTGCCCCTTTGTAATTGTTCCTAGTGCCCGCAGTGATCTCCCGGCTATCCAACCAAAGCTGGGCATATTGGCCGAAGCTGAGCGCGCTTCCGGAGACGGTTGCCGAGCCGGGGAACAGCTCGGCGTATTTGTCGTCATCAAGCAGCCCATGTTTGATGAGGCTGACTACCTGATCGCGAAGCTTGGATGCAGCTGCGATGCCTTTTTGTGTCTGGGGATAGGGGAGCGTTTCACAGCGCCGGACCCCGTTGTAGGTAAAGCGGACACGGAGAGCGTTCCGGAAGACTTCCACCCCTCGGGGCATACCCACTGACTTTCCAGCCATTCTTCGTATCTCCTGATGCTGTAGATGATTCGGCTACCTTGCTTGATCCAAACTCCCATGGGGATCTGGCGGCGTGCACGCCTGGCCCGCAACGCATATACGGTGGTGCCCAGCAGGTCCGCCATTTTCTCTTCCGATACCTTGTCCATTTCGTGGACAACGGCCACCTCGCGCTCTGCGCTCATGTTTTGGTACCTCTCCAATTGAATTTCGGCCCGCACTCGGGCAGTCGGCGCCCACTGTTGGCGGCAGAAGGCGTTAGCTCGGGCGTTCGGTCTTATCTCTCGACAGCGCCCTATCCATCAGCGCAATCGACTTTCGGCGTCGGTCCTGGACCTCAGTGCTGTCTGGGTCGTAGGTAGGGCCGAGATAGCTGCAAGGATCCTTCGCCATCGCCCGCTTCACGCGGTTGAAGTTCTCATCGCGCTGCCAAAGGCTGCTCCAGACCATGACCGGTTTCTTGCCTTCGGATTCAGCCTCGGCAAGCTTCCAGATTGCTTGGCGATCGAAGGTCATCAGGATGTCCATGGCGCAGACTGCCAGGCGCAGGTCGTCATAGTCGGGCCGCTCGCCTGAGCGTGACGCTTCAACAATTTCGCCGAGAGTTTTCATGGCGTCACCACACGGCGAGCCCACTGCACATAGGGGCCGTCATCCGTATCGAAGATTCCCATCAGGAACCACTCAGGCCCTGGGGATTCAGGATTCCACGCAGTGCACGCAGCATCTTCGTCGGGAAGATCTTCGAGCTCGTCGCCTGAGTGCCACCCTTTGAGCTCGAGGCCTTGCTCTTTCGTCCAGGCAAAGTAGGGCGCAGGGTCCTCACCGCCGCCGAAATCTGGAATGTCTGGGTGGTACCACCATCCGTCTCTGTCGCGCGCCACTGCCACCGGCTGGATCAAAACAGTTTCTTCAGGCATGACTTCGTCCTCACCGCTACAGCGGCTGACTGTGAATTGAAGGGGAAGGGGTTACTTGGCGATGACGTCGGCGCTTGCGATGTAGCGGCCGATGATCATGCCGAGGGGAAGTTGTAGGCAGAGCCACACGATGACGCATTGAGCGGCGAGCAGGCTCATTGTTTCCTCGCTTGTGCATACCGCTGCTGACGCTTCTTGGAGCAGGAGCGGTGGTTTCCGTGGGCGCGGTATTGGCCGGATTCGTCGCATACCCCGTTGAGCTCGAGGCAGGGCATGGGCCTGGCGCGGGGTGTGGTGGTGCGGCGCAGGGCGGTCACGCTGCCACCGCCTCACGCGCCGCGGCGCGCCAGGGATCATTCGCGCGGGCCAGCGCCGCCATCGGCGGAGGGCTCACGCTGTTGCCACACATGTGCACCTGCTCGGTCTTCGTGAACTTCCGGCCGTCTGCGCCTTTGTCGATGATGTAGTTAGCGGGGAAGCCCTGGGCGCGGTACAGCTCATGGGGCTGCAGCATGCGCAGGCAGATGTCGAAGATCACATAGGGGGTGCCTTTGACCATGACAGTTACCAGTGCCAGCCGATCCTTGGTCGTGATCGTCGGCGCCGGGCTGCTGCAGCCGCTGACGTTCTCCGTGCCGTAGTAGCTGATCAGGAACGCCGCAACGCGCAGCGCGCCTTCTTCATGCTCGGGCGACAGCTTCAGCTCCACCAGTGAGCTCTTGCCCCCACCACAGGCCGTGATTGTCGGTGCGGGTTCGTCGATAGCCTGGCCGACGCTGGCGCCGAACTGGCGCTCCATGAAGGCGGTGACCACGCCGTGGTGGGTGCCGCCGGCGCTGATCGTGTGCAACGGGTCTGCAGTGTCCCGCGCATCACAGTTGCCTCGCAGGTGCACTAGGTTGGCAGTGACCAACTGCTGCTGGCTTCCGGTATTGGTGACGGTGGTCATAGGCTCGTCCATGGGTTTGGCGTCGGTGGTGTTGAATCCGCCGTTCATCTGGGCCATGACTGCCGTGCACACCCCCATGGCATGCGCGGCGCCGGGCGGGCGCTGGTAGTTGCCGCCGCTGGTGATGGTCGGTAGAGGCTCGTCAAGCGCTTTGCCTGCATCATCGAATCGGAACTTCACCAGGTGCGCTGCAGCGAGCGCGCGGTGACTCTGCGTCATCAGAGTCCCAACTGGCTGATCAGCGCCCACCGGCTTCCCGGCATATTCCGGCCCGCCTGCGCCAACGAGCACGGCGCTCGACAACGCATGCTTCACGCCGCCTGCAACGACGGTCCCCAGCGGGGTATCGAGCCCAGGGACCCGCGGCTGTTGTCCCTCACGCTCTCCGTAACCGGTCTGAACCAGCGTAGGGCTGATCAAGGTAAGCTCTCCGCGGTTGGCGCATGTCACGGTCGGCAGCGGCAGGCATGGATCGTTGACCCGGTCGCTACCCTGGTGGGTGGCTGGCGCGATGATCGGGCTGGCCATGGCGAATGATCCGCCACGTGGCCACGACGTCACCGTACGCAGCGGTTCATGAGCAGACTGGGCCAGTTCTCTGGACCAGTTCGCGATCGGCACGATGAAAGGGTCGGCGCTGTCGATCACGAACTTCTTCATGCCCTTGGCAACCCGGCGAAGCGTGGCCGGGGCCAGGTCCTTCTTGCGGCCGAAGATGCTTTTGCTCGGCACCGACCAGTCGATGCAGTCGGCGGCTGTGCGCCACTTCTGTTGGCCCTTGGCGGGCTTGCGAGCGTGCGTTGGCTCTGGCCACACAATGGGCTGGCCATCGCACCGGGCGATCATGAACAGCCGCTCGCGGCTGGTGGGCGCGCCGAAGTCGCAGGCTTTGATCACCCGCCACTCGACCGCATAGCCCATGCCTTCCAGTAGCGCCACGAACCGGCGCCAAGTGGTGCCGCGGCGCTTTGGGTCAGGCACCAGGAATTGCTGGTGCACAGGAACCACTTCGCCCGGCGCGGCGACCTGGCCGCCCAGCTTCATCACCCGTCCGGTGACCTTATCGCGCTTGGCGATCAGCGGGCCCCACTGCAGGATCTGCTTCACGTTCTCTAGGCTGATGACCCGAGGCCGCTTCTTGCCGGCCCATTTCAGGCCGATCCACGACAGATTGCGGATCTCACGCTTGCGCGGCTGGCCGCCGGCGGCCTGGCTGTGATGCGTGCAGTCAGGGCTCATGTGGAACCAGCCCACGGCGCGCCCGCCGCATTCTTGGTCGGGGTCACCTTCGAACACGTCGGTGGTGTAGTGTCGGGCCGCCGGGTGGTTGGCGGTATGCATGCTGATCGCTGCCGGGTTGTGGTTCTTGGCCACAGTCACCGCGCGACCCAGGCCCATTTCCAGCCCGGTACCGGCGCCGCCGCCACCGCAGAAGAAGTCCACCACGATCTCATCGTCTTGCGGATCGAAGCCAAGGCCGTACTGGGTTTTGAAGTCGAGCAGGTGTTTCTTCTGGTTAGCTGACATGAGAAGTCCTCGCCGGTGGCGTGTATTTACAAATGTGATTGAAATGGGTTCCCTCTGATTTGGACCCGGACTGGCAGTTGCTGCCGCTTTAGCCTATACATGGTTCACAATCAGAAATAAGAGGTGTGTTGGTCATGGTCAAGGATATTGAAAAGGCAGTCAGACATGCCAAGGCCGCTTTTGACGATATGACTCAGGAGGAGTTGGATGAATGGAATCTAATTAACGATAAAGAACACCGGGAGCAGTACCAAGATTTTATTGATGGCTACAAGCAAGAAACTTGTTACCTCTGCGGTAAGGATTTCAAGACTGTTAGCAGGGATGATCCATGTGTGCACTGGTTACTACGTCGAGGAAAGTTTAGGACGAAAGATATAAAATTAGTTACGGCCAAGTTCGGTTACCACAATATATGTGCGTACCTTAGATGGTGCGCCAACGCTGAAAGGATAGCTGTAAACATAAATGATTTGACTGAAGAGGCACCTGCAGGCAAAGTTTTGAGCTCAACTATCAAATGGAAGAATATCGAGTGGTCATTCGACTGTTCCCCTAACGATTTTGCTGGTCATGGCGGAGCTCATTCGAACTTCCCGCATTATCATTTCCAGATGAGAATTGATGGTAGACAGTTCATAAACTTTAACGACTATCATCTGCCTTTTAGCGACTTCGATTTGGTCCAAATGCGTTTATCTCAGGAGCCAGGCGTGCATTCCGACTATGGAGCCCATGGGTTTGGTATGCAGGATGCCATGCATGCTGATCCAGCAGATATTATTAACTACACGAATCCAACAGATGATGAAAGTGACTCCGTTTTTAATATTCAAACCATGGTCATGGCGCCGGATAACCCAATAAGAGGTGAAGAAATAATCGCAGCTTTCGAAGAAAGCAAGCGAACGGGGAGAACCATGGCCGCGATCTTCAGGGAAAGGTTCGCAGGTTCCAGCGTCCAAGTGCAGACCGTAGTCAGCCCATCGGACAACGTTCCGCAGATAACCTCGAGGACGGAGCATAAGCCTCGGTGACCTTCGTTCCCATGTTGGAAAATTATCGAGCACCCAATTGCCAACCCTGCGGGCCACCGAACTTACTGTTTAGTACCGTCTTGAATTTTTCGTCAATAGCCTAGCTCTGGACATCCTCATCAATCCAGCGCAATTTAAGTACTCGTGGCCAGCCCCTGGTGATGACCGAGATGCGCAGTGTAACCAGTTGTTCGGTGAGGCCGTCAAACGGGATGCAGCACACAAAGAGGTTTTTCTTTGCTACGTGCTTAAATCTACGGCTGCGAAGATTGTTGAGATAGCCAGCAGCTATCGAAAGCGGCCCGCCTGTCGAGGCGTTCAGCGTGATAGGTGAAGGTGGGGTGGGGGGCTACGCGGCTACGGTGTCCGGCTCGGCCAAGGCCTGCTGCACCGCGGCAATGATGCGTTCGAGGTCGTCGTAGTCGGGGTTGGGCTCAGTGGCGTCGTTGTCCGCCGCTAAGTGCCACCACTCATCACCGAACAGTCTGTGCATCAGCTCGCTATGCGCGCCATGCAGGTGGTCGATGGACGGCGAATCCCGCAGATCTCCGGCCTCGTCGTAAAGCTCGCGCGCTTCGTCCCGGCCATAGCAGAATGTTCTGCGCTCCTTCAGAACCTGGCGCCGCGCTTTGTCGGCAAGTGCTTCGCCACTGAACTGCCTGGAGCGCATCTGTGAATCGAAATAGCCGATGATGTAGCTCGCACTGAGCTCGCGGAAGAACTGGCCTACGGTCATGCCGTCCCACATTCCACCCCAGAACGCCGTCCAGCTTTTTCCCCAGCAGCTGACGGTGATTTTGCCGCGCTTGGGCTCGAGGTCTTCGAGGAAGACCGTGATGGGGTCCAGGTTCGCGGCGCCTGTGATGTACAGCTTGGTAACGCTCGAGGTCTCGACCTTCATGGCAATCTCCATTGCAGGCGCCCCTCCGTCGCTCGGAGGTAGCTATTTAATGTTTCAAGAAGTAAGAGTGTGGTCCGGCATCCCGTCGGCGAGCGTTACGCCAATGAAAAGCATGCCGACCAATGTGGAGGTTTCTGCACGTATCGGAATTTCAGAGGAAGAAGTGGCCCTCTACCGTCAGTCTTCATCACGACGAGTCGATGGGTTTTGGGTCATAGTTTTCAGTTACGACATGCCCGCATTGCTCAGGAAGCATCTCTCAGGCAGCTTCACAGTCATCATGGAGCCGGTCATTCGATCCTAATGTGTGCGGCCTGTGCTCATTCAATGGGTATTCAATGGAGGTGCGTTAGCGTATAGGTGGGCCCCGGCATTCGGCCGGACAAAGGAAATGTCAATGTTTAGTCCCGTCGAAAACGTCACAGCTATTGAGCAGGCGACCGTTGCTCTGCTCACTGAATTGCACATGTCAGGAGGCGATTTAGTTCTGAGTGCTGATTTCGCGAAGCGTGGTATCAAGTCCGGCGCTGCGTACAGTTGGGTAGGACCTGAGCTGGTAGCTGGATCACAGGATGCTGTCGATCGCATCGTAGAAGCGATCACGCTGGCTAGCTGATCCGTAAGGAATTAGTGGACTCACCGGTCAGCCGCCCGCCTGCCGAGGCGTTCGGCGTGATAGGTGAAGGTAGGAGAAGGGTTAGGCGGCTGCGGTGTCCGGCTTGGCCAGGGCCTGCTGCACCGCGGCAATGATGCGTTCGAGGTAGTCGTAGTCGGGGTTGGGCTCCGTGGCGTCGTTGTCCGCCGCTAAGTGCCACCACTCATCACCGAACAGCCTGTGCATCAGCTCGCTATGTGCGCCGTGCAGGTGGTCGATGGACGGCGAATCCCGCAGATATCCGGCCTCGTCGTAAAGCTCGCGCGCTTCGTCCCGGCCATAGCAGAATGTTCTGCGCTCCTTCAGGACCTGGCGCCGCGCTTTGTCGGCAAGTACTTCGCCACTGAACTGCCTGGAGCGCATCTGTGAATCGAAATAGCCGATGATGTAGCTCGCACTGAGCTCGCGGAAGAACTGGCCTACGGTCATGCCGTCCCACATTCCACCCCAGAAAGCCGTCCAGCTTTTTCCCCAGCAGCTGACGGTGATCTTGCCGCGCTTGGGCTCGAGGTCTTTGAGGAAGACCGTGATGGGGTCCAGGTTCGCGACACCTGTGATGTAAAGCTTGGTCGCAGTCGAGGTTTCAACCTTCATGGCAATCTCCATTGCAGGCGCCACCCTCCGTATCCGGCGGGAGGCAAGACTGGTTAAAATGAGTGTTTTGGTCTGGATGGCACAGACATGGACACAAGGACGAATGAGGCAAAGCCCATGAGCTACAAAGGGCACACAGTCAGAGCCTTCGCTCACTGGACGAGTGGATCTGGTGAATCGCATCTGCTGCGCATCATCAATGTGGTTGTTGGCATGAAGACCAAGGTTATCTATGGGCCTTGGGAGTCCAATGAGGCTGCCATCGAGGCAGTGCTGAAAGCAGCCGGCGAAATTCTCGACTCTTCACCTCACGCCGTGCTCGGCCCTCCGATATCTCGGTGAGTGGCAAATAAGGCTGGGGTGGTCTATAGGTATTGGCCGGCACAGGGCCGGACTAAAATGGAGTCGGATATGGCTATTGGGAAACTGATGCAACACCAGTTAGAGGAAATACTTTCTGCCGGAGCTGCTCTAGAGCTTTCTGCGAAAGGCCGAATGCCGAGTCAGCTCATTGACCTTGCTAAGTGCGCCAAACGTGGAGGTTCGCATCTTACCCTCACAGATGCAGGCGAAATCTTGCATCACCTATTGTTGGAAATTGCCCGCGATGGGCAGGGTCATGTCACCTTGAAGGATTGAATATTTCATCTCTATCATCCTGCAGAATCATCAGCATGCTCCACCGGACGTATACTGCGCGGAATGCTTGGGGTCTTCGTGATCAGGTTGAGCTTGACCAGGGCGCCAAGGCGCTCGGCGATGCAGTTCTGGCGGACCCCGGCGAGTTCGGCGAGGTCAGCCAGGGTAGGCGAGTACCCGTGCTTTGCGATGTACTGGCGGATGTGCTCCAGCGTTTCGAGCTGGGGTTTGCTGGGCTTTTTACTTGCGGGCATTGGTACCTCCGTAGCCTGCAGGATGGCGGGCCCGTCTCCAGGCCTCCGTCCCGTTAACGTGGGTCGAATGAACCCAAGGCGAGGGTCGCCGCTTCGCCAATCTTGTCCTCGAGGACCGCTTTGAATTCCTGGGCAATGTCTTCGCGCTGGACATCTTCACCGATCCAGCGCAACTTCAGCACCGGCTGTTGGCCGCTGGTGATGACCGAAAGGCGGAATTTGATCTGCTGCTCAGTCAGGCCCTCGAACGGGATGACATTGAACAGCAGTGCCACCGGCAAGGTTTCCTTGCTGCGCGCCTCGATCTGGTCCATGGCGCTGCGGCTGGCGCTGGTATCCCCGACCGTTGTTTCCGATTCGCTGGTGGCCTTCACCGTGATGGTGCGCACCGCGGCGATAGCCTTGGCGATCGCGATGGCAGTTTCGTTCTCGTCGACCGGGGTCAGGTACTGGTGCCAGTCCTCGATCCAGTCGCTCATATCCTTCTGGGTCATCGCTTTGCCGTTGACCAACTGAGCGGCCTTGTACCCCGCAGATGGCTTCAGCTTGAGCAAGGCACGGTCATCAGCGTGGCCCGGGCTGATCTCGTCTCCGATGTTGAAGAAAAGAGAGCAGGACATCTCGTCCTGGTCGATGAAGCCCTTGGCGCCGGGCATGTTGCGCTTGATCACATGGCCAACGAAGTCAGCCAGCGAGTGAGTAGAGAAGGTGCCGCGGAAGCGGCTACGCCCGGCCATGTAGCGCTCAAGGTCGGCTACGCTCACGGCGTCTGGTATCAGCGCGACTGGCGTGTTGGTGGGCAGCATCTTGCCGGCGGCCGACAGTGCGGTCTCGGTAATCTGCTGGATTGCATCTTTGGTCAGGGACATTCTTCTATTCCTGGTGGTGGGGTTCGAGATCAGGTGCGGGGTTTGATAGGGGCTTCATCACGACTGAACAACTGGTCGTGCTTCTCTTGGAAGAGGCTGATGCGGCCGCCGGAGCCGACGTACATCGGGGGTGTCCAAGCTGGTGTTCTCACTGCGCGTGCCGCGCTTGGTGGGCACCTTGTAGTCGAGCTTGTGCTTGATCTTCACCTGGTGGGATTCGCCGATCTGGCTGAAGTCCAGGGTGATGACCAACTTCCCGGCCTTGCCGTGATCGACGACGCCCGAGGCGACTTCGGACAGGGCATGGCCGATCTGGCTGGCGAAAGCGCCGCCATTCAACTCTTCAAGGAATTCGGCGGTATCTGTGGGTGTAGGCACTACGTGTCTCCAGGCGATGATGTTCAGCTAGCCCAGCGAGTGCGGTACTTCACGATGTCCCTAGCATTGGAAACACCGCAGCCGTACTTGGCCGCCAGATATTCGTAACCACCAACGCCCGCTTCGTACTCGGCGCGCATGGCGGATACTTGTTCAGTGGTGAGCTTTGCCCGCTGGTGGCTGGCACCGCAGCGATGATTCGTGTGGTTTCGAGTGATCTTTTGCATGCAGTCCGCTCGCAGGTATGTCCAGCCAAGCCAGACGTCGTCGCTGACTTACTCTTTTGGTGAGGCGCTTCAAGATTCGAACCCTGAGCCTTCGATCAGCGCCCTGGCGTCAGCTTTCAATTCCATCTCCTCAGCGAATTTGCTCGCTTCCTTCCAAGTGTCCCGCTCGCCAACTACCTGGCCGGTCGAACGCTCGGTGACTTGATAGGCGCCTGGGCCCTTGCCCACGATCTGATAGCGCAACTGCTGCACTGGTGAGCGTCTCCCGATGCGGTTGTACAGGTCGACGGTGGTGGTGTTCATTCGAGCGCGACACGCCTCAAGGACGGTTACGCGCTGATGCATGGCTGCGTGCATGTCTTTCTCCTTGTCTGAAGGCATTGGTCAGGACCCTGGGGCAGGGTGCTGGCTCATATCGACGGGCAAAGAAAAGCCCGGACATGCCGGGCTTTGCGCTCAAGTGGTACCACCCTACGAGAGCGTTGCGTGCTGCCCTGGGCGGGCGCTTGTTTATGGCTTCATGGCTCAACCCTCCATCCGTACGCCGCTGTGTATAGGCAGCGGCACCCATCAAGCGCAGTATTCGAAGGCTTCGGCCTTGCGCATCACACGCACCTCGGCGGTACGACGCTCCGGCGCGCGGCGGTCTCGGCGCATTGAGTGGTCATCAGCCACCGCGTGCATGGTGATGAGCGCGGCGAGCAGGATGCACACCGGTGAAATGATCTGACGCTTCATGGCCTCGGCCACCAGCGCGGCCCGGCGGTGCACACCTAACTTGAACATGGCCACGTCCAGCCGCTTCTTCACGGTGCCCGGCGAGATGCCGAACACCTTGGCGATTTCCTTGGCCGTCATGCCCGCCGCGACGGACATGCAGTACTGCAGTTCTTTGGGCGCCAGGCCTCGTCCGAGGTGGCCTTTCCATTCGCCGCTGATGATGGTTTCCATGATGATTCCTCAGACTTGGTAACTCGTTCGATTTCCCGTCTGGCCCTGTCGCCAAGGCCAGCCAGTGAAATCAGGTGCCGGTCTTTTCCCGGCTGTCATCCAGTCCTCGGCACTGGCGCCGCTCCGTGCCCGCTGTTGATTGCAGGCCGAGAGTCGTCGATGGTTTGGGCGGTGAGCTTCCTCCCCAGGGCGTTAATCAACATCTGTTCGCCTTGGATCGCGGGCCTATACAACATGCATGCTGCAGCTCGTTTGCCCGGATAAGTGGGGCAGGGTGCATGAGGTCCGGCGCCCCTCAATGCCGAAGCTCGGGGCGCTAATTTGAATCGTTTGAATGTGGGTCCGTTTCTCCTAAAGAACTTGGTCCAGTCGATCCCTCGCGGGGCTGGGAGGCCAATTCGCTGGCCCCGTGCTAACTGGCGGCTTCACCAGTCGTGTCCCGAGCCGCGCTGGCGTCTCGATGGATGTAAATATAGGCGAACACATAATTGCTGTCTATGGGTACGCACATAATTTTATGGGTTACCTATTTTTTGGCTGAAAAAAAGCCCGCTCAAGGCGGGCTCATCTCAGACTTCGCAATACTCTCGCCAGCCTATTCGAACTTCCTTTCCGTCTACCTCATCAACCTTTATCCCGGCAGTCTCCGATATCTCGTTCAGGAGCCGCCGCCAATCTGCAGGCGGCTCGTTAGGTAACCTGGACACCACAACGAATTGGCGCTTCTGAACCTTCGGATCATTGATGATGCGCTGCACGCGGTGGCCGATCTGCTCGTAGGTGCGCGGCTTGGTCTGGGTGAAATCTGGCTGGTGAAGCAAAGTGAACCTCCTTATCTACTGCTGTATGTACATACAGTATTCAGGAGTAGGGGAAATGGCAAGCGCAGTGGAGGATCAATCTGACAGGCACAAAAAAACCCGCCTGCCGCGGGTCTGGTATTTCTAGTAGAGGCTGGAACCGATACCTGTTCCGGCATCAGCCTATGCTGGTTCAAAGCTTCATGAGCGCTCTCACCACCACGCCAACGATCTTGCAGTCGTCCGCGCACGGCTCAATAGGGTAGGCCGGGTTCAGCGGTTTCAGGAAGCGGCGCCCACCGTCCTCGACCAGCTTCTTGAACGTGGCTTCATTGCTATCGGCCAGCTTGGCGATTACAAGCTTGCCCGAATGCACGTCGGCTTCGGTGTCCACCAGGATGAACGTCCCTTCTGGAACGCTCTGTCCGTTAATGGAAGTCATCGAGTCGCCTTTCACCTCGAGCCAGAAGGCTGGGCCTTTGGAGTCGTACTCCGACATTTCATACCGATCGGAGAAACCAGGTGGGAAGGGCTCTACCGCCTCAGACCACGCGCCAGCGGCAACCCAGGAGATGACCGGATACCGGAACATCATGTTGGGTTGCACTATGTCCCGAACATTGCTCTGCTCGGTTTCCCCGATCATCTGTCCCGCACCGCTTTCTATCCAGATAGCCGATACGCCACAGGCCTTCGCAATTGATGCGTTGTACGAAGATCGGGCTGAGCGCCCTCGCTCCAAGTCGGAGATCGACGCCTGGTCTATGCCCACCAGCTTGGCCAATTGCGCCTGAGTGAGCTTCGCGTGGCGCCGCGCGGCTTTGATTCGGTCTTTATATTCCATCGCTCGATTATTACTGGTGCTCCCATATCGTTGCAAAGAGGTATACCTATGCTCTACGATATGGGTATTCACATAAGTAGGGGCGACATGAACACGATTTTTAAGGACCTGGTTGCCTTCTTCGGTACGCAGGAGGCAACCGCTGAGAAGCTGAAGGTCGATCAGAGCACCGTTTCGGGCTGGGTCCGGGGTAAGCATGGCATGTCTCCTATTGTCGCCAAGCGGGCCGAGGCTCTGAGTGAAGGATCTTTCAAGAAAGAGGATCTCTGCCCCTCATTTCCATGGGCTGAGATGGCGGCGTAGCCGGGCATTTATCCAGCCGGTGAGTGAATTATCCGCGTGTTGGCGCTTGGCCAGTAGTTACCCCGCAGGGCTGTTGATTTAACCAGTATAAAAAATGCAGACGAAAAAAAACCGCCTGGCAGGGCGGCTTCTTAAACGACATCGGAACTGAGGTTGATTATGCACACCCAGATCACCCCCCGCAATACCCTCGATGATTCGTCATCGGCTCAGAATCACCAAACGATGACGCGTCATGTCATGTCATCGCGCGAGATCGCCGATCTCACCGGGAAGCTTCACAAGAACGTCAAGCGCGACATCACCACTATGCTCGTCGAGCTGAAAAAAGATGCGCTCAGTTTTGAGCGCATCTACTTGGACGCACAAAACCGCAATCAGACCGAGTACCTACTCGACCGCGAGCATACCGACTGCCTGCTGACCGGTTACAGCGCCGAACTGCGTATGAAGGTGATCCGCCGCTGGCGCGAGCTCCAGACTCAGGCTCAGGCGATTCCTGCGACCTACGTCGAGGCCTTGCGTTTGGCCGCCGACAAGGTCGAAGAGAACGAACGCCTGCTCGGCGTGATCCAGTTGCAAGCTCCGAAGGTGGCCGCGATCAAGCGCCTGGCTGCTGCCGCCGGCGCCATATGCATCTCCGATGCCGCAAAGCAGCTGCAGATCACCCCTTCGAAGCTGTTCAGCTGGCTTCAGGCGAACCGCTGGATCTTCCATCGCGGCAGCTCCACTCGCTGGATCGCCTATCAGCCGCGCATCACCGCCGGCTTCATGGTGCACAAGGTCACCCAGCTCAAGCCTGACGCTGAGACCGGTGCCGACCGTGCTGCCTACCAACCCCTCATCACTCCGAAAGGCCTCGCGTGCTTGGCCGAGAAGAATATTGGAGCCTCGCTGTGAGCGTTCAAGCAATGTCCTGGGCACTGTCCCGTCGCGACCTCGGGAAGGACTCGAGCGCGCGCCATGTGCTGCTGTGCCTGGCCAACTATGCCGCCGCCGACGGCCGTGGCGCTTTCCCATCGGCCAAGACCCTGACCGAAGACACTGGCCTGTCCGAGCGCACCGTGCGTTCGAAGCTCGATCTGCTCGAGGTCCAAGGCCTCATCGTTCGTGGCAACCAGGCCTTGGCCGCCGTGTACATCGACCGCCATGACCGCCGCCCGGTGGTGTACGACTTGATGCTCAAGCGGGGTGCAGCAGATGCACCCCGTGAAGAGGGAACGGGGTGCAGCCAGCAACAGAACGGGGTGCAACCTACGACAGAACGGGGTGCAGCCATTGCACCCAATACATCACTTAACCATCAATTAACCGAACAGCAGCAGCCGCACGAGATTTCGGATGTGGTGGCTGAGCAGGACCTGGCCGCCGCTGCAGAGTTGGATGGATCTGCCGAAGGTCGCCAGCGCTTCTCGATGCACGCTGACTGGGCCGTCAACCACGCCTCCCTGGCTGCCCAGCTCAAGATCATGGGGATCACCACGGTCCTCACCGACGAGACCTTCGGGTCATTCATGGGCTTCCACATTGCCAAGCCGGACATCCGCGACACCGACGCTGGCTGGTGCCACCGCTTGGCCAAGTGGACCAAGCGCCAAGCCTCCGAGAGCACAAGCGCTGCCGACGCCGGCGAAGGATCGGCCAACTGGGCAGCCAAGGGGGTTCGGCTGTGAAGACCGCAACCAGCGTACGCGACCTGATCGCTACCCGCCGTACCGACCCAACGTATCAAGCACCTGTCGAGCCCGGCGCTGTGGCGGTTGACCCGGCCACCCGGGCAGTGATCGACGACCTGTTCCTCCGCCTGCGCGGCGCGTGTGGCGCCTGGCGCCAGTCCTGGCCGACCGAAGCTGTCATGAACGCCTCGAAGCTGGAGTGGCTGGCTGAGTTCATGCGCGCGGGCATCAACCGCATGGAGCAGATCGACCACGGCATGCGCGTTGTGAGCGCGAGCAAGCGGGCATTCGTACCGACCCCCGGTGAGTTCGTGAGCTGGTGTTTTGCGCCTGAAGGTCTGGGCCTGCCCAGTGTCGAGAAGGCCTATGCCCAGGGCCTGCGCAACTGCCATCCGGCCATGCGTGCCGATGCCAAGTGGATGCACCCGGCCGTCTACCACGCCACGGCCGCCGCCGGCTTCCACAGCCTGCCGCTGCTTACCCGCGAACTGGGCATGGCCTCGTTCGAGAAGCACTACCTGGAGCAGTGCCGGAAGATCTGGAAGGGCGAGCAGCTGGGTGCTGTCCCGGTGGCAGAACTCGCCGCACCGGCCGCGCCGCGCAACCCAGAGGTGGCCCATGCTGCCCTGGCAAACCTTCGCTCGAAAGTATCGGGAGCACGCCCATGAACATCCGCCAGACCAAATTGACCAAGGCCGCCTGCGGCCGTGACTGCCAGGTGCGTGTGCCTGGCGTGTGCAACGGCAACCCTGAAACCACCGTGCTGGCGCACTACCGCCTGGCCGGCACAAGCGGCATGGGCTGCAAGCCGAACGACTTCCAAGGCGCCTGGGCGTGCTCGGCCTGCCACGACTACGTCGACGGGCGCGGCTCAAGTCGCCGCCGTGACGACCGGGAAGAATCACGCCTGCTCCACGCCGAGGGCGTCATGCGTACGCAAGACATTCTGATCCGTGAAGGGAAGGTGGCATCGTGAAGGCCGCGGAGCTGAAGTTGTTCAAACCCAAAACGGTACGGGCCAGGCCCGCCGACCGCGAGGGCCAGGAGCAGACAGCGCTGATGCGTGAGATCGAGCTGCGTTATCCCGATGCGTTCGCACTCATGTACCACGTCCCGAACGGAGGGCACCGGCACAAGGCCGTCGCCGCCAAGCTGAAAGGGCAGGGCGTGAAGGCCGGGGTGCCAGACCTGGTCCTGCCGATAGCACGCGGCGGGTTTTTCGGCCTGTACATCGAATTCAAGGCCACGGTCGATCCCGCACCAGTCTCTGCAAGCCAGCATGCCTACATCGATCGCCTCAACCTGCAGGGTTACCTGGCGATCGTCTGCCGAGGGCACTTCGATGCGATGGAGCAGCTGCGGGCCTACCTCCGTCTGGCACCGACGAGAGCTGCGGTATGACCCTTGTGGTTGCATTCTCCGATGCCGAGCTGCGCCGCCGCGCAGATGACCCCTCTGCTGTTCTCATGCGCGACCCGCGTCACCCTGGCCTGTACTTTCGGTTTACCGAGGCCCGCCCGCGTGGCACCTGGAGCTTGGTCGTACGGAAGAAGTGGATGCGGATCGGCTCCTACCCTGATCTGTCGGCCAAGGCTGTACTGGCGGCGCTGCCCGAGACTCGGCAGCGGCTAGGCGCGGATGCCAACGCTACCGCTGCGGTATGCCCGTGGGCCACCTTGGGCGAGCTGTTGGCCTGGTACAGCGACCGGATGAGTCGAGACCGGCATCTGTCCGCCAAGCGCAAGGCCACGGCCAAGTCTGCCATTGCGTGCCATCTGATCCCGCGCGTGGGCGGCCTGGCCTTCGCTGAGATTGATCGCGCTACGCTCGACACCAAGCTGATGTGGCCGCTGCAGGAGAAGCTTTCGCTGGAGTTCGTTCGGCTGATATTCGCGTTGCTGGTGCTGGCCTGTCGGCAGGCATTCGTGCTCGACATGATCCCCACCAACCCGATGGCCGGGATCAAGTTCAGCGATTTCTCCAAGACGAAGATCAAGGCCAAGGCGGCGCGGCTGCGCGGTGTGCAGGTCCAGGATCTGCTGGAGCAACTGGCGGATGCCTTCGAGCGGCGGCCTGCGCACGGCATGTTGGCCTTGATGATGCTGTGCCACGGTACGCGCGTCGGCGAGACCCGCATGGCGCTCTGGTCGCATATCAGCTTGGCCGACCGTACGTGGCATATCCCGGCCGTCCACACCAAGACCCGAGTCGAGCATTCGCTCCCCCTGACCGATCAGGTGTGTGCGCTGCTGGCCCGCTACCGTCATCGCCAGACCGATATCGGCTACACCGGGCAATACCTGTTTCCGGCCCGTCATGGCAAAGGCATGAGCGAGGGTCAGGCCAGCCTGGTATTCACACAGCTGGGGCAGGGCGAGTGGACCAGTCATGACCTGCGCAAGTTGGCACGCACCGGCTGGGCGGACCTGGGTATCGACTTCCTGATCGGCGAGATGCTGATCAACCACGCCATGGGTCACAACGTGCAGGCCTACATCCACACCACAGTTGAAGAGCGCAAGCGCGAAGCCTTGGAGAAGTGGCACAGCCATTTAGACGCCAAGGGATTCAGCGTGATTCATGGGTTGGAGGGCGTCGAAAACAAAGAGTCCAGCATCGGTCTGGAAGCCGCGCCGCACAAGGGCTGCGAGCCAGTTCAAGAATCAACCATAGGCGAGGTTTCAAAAGCATGAAAAAGAGCCATGGGCCTGCTTTCCGTGCTGCTCGCATTGAGCTCGCCAGGTGCTCGGCCTGCCGTGGTCGCGCTGTGACGCAGGGCGTTTTCCATGAGCTGCCATGCGACCAGTGCAGCGCGTCCGGCTGGGTTTCGGCTGAGACCGGCGAGGCACTGCCGCACGATGTGCTGGTGACGCAGCTCAGCCTCCGTTTACAGGCTGCCGAACAGCAGATCGAACAGTTGAAGCGGCCGGCGCTGATGAATGGCCCGGCCGCCCAGTACAAACAGAACAACCGCCGCGGCGCCGGCGGCACGAACTACACAGGGGATTGAGCGATGGCTATTTATAAAGACGTGATGGGCACCCTGGTGCGCGTGCTGGCCGCCGACAACATCGACAACAGCACCAAGCAGTCCTGGCAGAAGTTGATCGATGCCGATCTGCGCCAGGGCGGTACCGGCAGCACTATCTCGGTTCGCGACAAGTTCGACTACGACTGCTGCCTGTACGCACTGCTGCACCGCGAACTGGCCTCGGCCCACTGGGATGTGCTGGTCGCCAAGTACTCGACGCACAAGGCCAACAAGGTCGCCGCCATTGGCCGCCTGGTGAGCCGCATGACAAGCCCGGCGCCGCAACTGTTCGTCTTCAAAGCGCTCACCGCCTGGGCTATCCCTAAGCTCAAGGGTGAGCAGTCTGGCAAGCGCTCCACCGACATGATCGTCCTGCCGGTCGAGTTCTACGACATGAACACGTGGGATCCCGATGCATCGCCAGAGCGCACCCGCCGCAACTGGCGCGCTGGAATTCACAAGCGCCTTGAGCAGCTGGAGGAAGCCGCCGTAATCCACGCGACTGAGATATTCGACGCCGAGCAAATCTTTCTGGACGCCGCTTGACCGGGATGGCCGATTGGCCGTAAATTATCCCCATCATGTCGATCTTGCGTGCGCTGATACGCAACGACAATAAAACATCCGAAACCCGGCCATTGCGCCGGGTTTTTTCGTTTCTAGCTCCCCAGTTTGGGGAGGCATTCGGATTTCAATCATGCCAGAGAAAGACCCCGACCTCTGGGCTCAGGTATGGCTGCACCTTCGCCTGTACCTAGCCAACCCTCTCTGGCAAGGAGCGATCATGGCAACGGTAATTTCTGGGCTTCGTGTGTTGTACGAGGCCAAAGAGACCAGCAAGCGGCGCATCCTGCTGGAGTCACTGATTTGTGGCGGGCTAAGCCTGTCCGCGAGCAGCGTCATCGAGTGGATGGAGTGGCCTTCGAGCTTATCCGTTGCCGCTGGTGGTGCGATCGGCTTTGTCGGTGTGACCGTCATCCGCGAAATGATCGTGAAGTTCCTAGGACGCAAGGCGGACAGCCTATGAGCCTGCTCAAAAACATTGCCGCTGCACTGATCATCGCTTTGGTGGCTGCACTGCTCATTGCCATTCAGCAGTACCGCGTGATCGCCCTGGAGGGGCAGGTGACGGTGCAGACACGGGCTGCCAAGGATGCAACTGAAGCCAACACCGAAAGCCTGAAGACCATCACCACGCTCCAGGCCGAGGCCAAGCGTAACGCCAACTACCTGGCCGATCTGCAGCAGCGCCTCAAGGCCAGCGAAGACAAGGCCCGCCAAGCGAGGAAGGACTTTGAAGACCTCAAGCGTAAGAGCCCGGCTGTTCGCAAGTGGGCTGATCAGCCTTTGCCTGACGGCCTGCGCGGCAAGCCCGCAGCCAGCGCCGGGAAAGACGTCAGCGGTAACGCTGGAAGCACCGGTAATGGTGCCGTGCGAACGGGTCAGCGATAGCGATGACAACCTGGCGCTGAATGGCGACCTTTGGGCACTGAAGGATCGGGCCATCAACCTGCTTGATACCTGCGCTGATCAAGTAGATGCGCAGATCAAGCGGAGCCAGAGCAAGTAGGCCTCGCCACAAGTTCACGGCGGCCATTTTGTGGCGCGTATCGAGGTGCACTGATGGCTAGACTAAAGACGCTCGGCCCGCGTCTCAAAGAGTGCAGCACCTCCAGGGTCCAAGTGGTCACGACCGGTAGCTGGCGAAGCGGTATGACCAGCTCGCAGCGAGGCTACAACTACAAGTGGCAGAAAGCTCGAGAGCGCTACCTCAATAGCAACCCACTGTGCGTTCACTGCCAGCAGATTGGACGCGTGACGGCGGCAAGCATCGTCGACCACATCGTGGCTCACAGGGGTGACATGGTCCTCTTCTGGGATCAGACCAATTGGCAAAGCCTTTGTAAGCCCTGCCACGATTCGGTCAAACAGGCGGAGGAAGCTGCCAGCCGTGGAGGCTAGGGAGTCAGCCTGCGCGTAAAACTACGAAATCCGGACCTAGGCACGTCATTGACGTGCCTCAAGGGGGTAGGGGGGGCAAAAGCTTAGGGCGTTCCACTAGCTAGACCGCTTCCGACCCCACGTACAGATTTTTTCCCGCTCAGGATTTTTTGTTAAATGGCACTCACCCCTAAAAAGCGCGCATTTGTCGATGCGGTGAGGGGAGGTGCGTCCAACAAAGACGCTGCGATAGCCGCAGGATACGCGGCTTCCAGCGCTGCACAGGCCGGCGCCAGGTTGGCGAAAGACAGGTTCGTGATCGAGGCTTTGACCGGTCAACCAGTTAACAAAAAAGTTAACAAATTTGTTAAAGGCAGCCCCCCGGCTACGGCGGCACCTTCGGTAGTCGACGGTCAGGATCTACCGACAGAGGAGCAGGGCGACGCGGCCTTCGATCTGTCAAAGGCTCTGCGGTTTTCTGATCCGAAGGACTTCCTACTGGCAACGATGAATGACTTCGAGGCCGAGGCCAAGCTGCGCGTGGACGCAGCAAAGGCGCTGATGCCATTCATTCACCCACGCAAGGGTGAGAGCGGCAAGAAAGAAGTGGCCAAGGAAAAGGCGGCCGGCGCTGCCCAGGGCAGGTTCGGCGTGCGTAAAGGCCCGCTCTCGGTGGTGAAATGATGGAGTGGTCAACGGCCTGTACAGACTGGGAGCAGCGCATTGTTGCCCGCCAGAGCTTGATACCGTTCGAACCTCTATTCCCTGATCAAGCAGCTGAGGCGCTGGAAGTCTTCGGCGACCTGCGCATGGTAGATGCCACCGGCAGCCCGCTGATGAGCGAGACCGTGCGCTCATGGGTGAACGAGTTCGTCGCAGCCATCTTCGGCGCCTATGACCCGTACAGCGGCCGCCGGATGATTAGTGAGTTCATGCTCCTGATCAGCAAGAAGAACGGCAAGTCGACCATTGCCGCCGGTATCATGCTGACGGCTCTGGTGCTGAACTGGCGGACGTCGGGTGAGTTCATCATCCTAGCCCCGACTAAGGAGATCGCTGACAACTCCTACATCCCGATTCGGGACATGGTGAAGGCTGACGAGGAGTTGTCCGCCTTGCTGAAGGTGCAAGACCACCTGCGTACCGTGACCCACATGGAGACCGGCGCCACGCTGAAGGTGGTGGCGGCTGACAGCGAGACTGTGTCGGGCAAGAAAGCCATTGGCGTGTTCATCGACGAACTATGGGTGTTCGGCAAGCGAGCCAACGCCGAAGCCATGTTGCGCGAGGCCACGGGCGGCCTAGCATCACGGCCGGAGGGGTTCATCATCTGGGCGACGACTCAGTCTGATGCGCCGCCGGCAGGTGTCTTTCGGCAGAAGCTCATGTATGCCCGCAAGGTGCGAGACGGCGAAATTAAAGACCCGTCGTTTCTTCCGGTGTTGTATGAGTTCCCGAAGGCCATGCTTGACGCTGGTAAACATCGCGACTTTTCCAATGCCTATGTCACCAACCCCAACCTAGGACTGTCAGTCGATGAGCCGTTCATTGAGCGCGGTTACACGCAGGCTCAGCTCGACGGCGAAGAGTCGTTCCGTGGCTTCCTGGCCAAGCACCTCAACGTGGAGATCGGCTTAGCGCTGCTCTCGGATCGTTGGGCGGGTGCTGACTTCTGGGAGGTGCAGGCGTCCGAGCTGTGCCGCACGCTGGAAGATCTGATCGAGCGCTGCGAGGTGATTGATATCGGTGTCGATGGAGGCGGCTTGGATGACTTGCTGGGGCTGGCTGCAGTTGGCCGCGAGCGCGCAACCCGGCGCTGGCTGACCTGGACACATGCCTGGGCGCACCCCTCGGTGCTCGAGCGGCGAAAAGCAGAGGCACCACGCATCCGTGACTTTGCGAAAGATGGGCACCTGACCCTTGTCGAGCGCATCGGCGACGACATCAAGGAGGTGGCGCAGTTAGTGGCGCAGGTCGAGCAGGCCGGCTTGCTGGATAAGGTCGGCCTGGACCCGGCCGGCGTTGGCGCAATTCTCGATGAGCTGGAGGCTTTAGGGATTCCACGCGAGAAGATCGACGGCATTTCACAGGGCTGGCGTTTAGGCGGGGCGATCAAGACTGCCGAGCGCAAGCTGGCCGAGGGCACGCTACTGCACGGTGGTCAGCCAATGATGGCCTGGTGCTGCGGCAACGCCAAGGTCGAGCCACGCGGTAACTCGATCCTGATCACCAAGCAGGCCAGCGGCTCGGCCAAGATTGACCCGCTGATGGCGCTGTTCAACGCCGTGACGCTGATGGCTCTCAATCCAGAGGGGCAGGGCGGAATGGAAAATTTCATGGCCGGTATTCGGGACCCATTGATCGCATGAACGCATTTCACTACTTCATCATCTCTGCGCTGCTCGCGTTTGGCTTGGCGTGTGCCGGGGTCTGGGTGCTGTTCGGTACAGGCTGGTCACTGCTCGCCGGTGCTGCCAGCTTGTTCAGCATTGCAGCATTCATCCGACGAGGGCTGAGCAGTGATTAAATCCCTCACCCAGGCGCTGGGTACCGCTGCGACCAAGCCCACGGCCAGCGTGAGCGGCTGGCTTGGCAAGAGCATTCGATTGTCAGACGGCGGCTTCTGGAACGCCTTCATGAGCGCGCAGTCCAGCAGCGGCAAGTCAGTGACGGTCGACAAGGCCATGCGGCTTTCAGCTGTGTGGGCGTGTGTGCGAATCATCTCCACGTCCGTCGCAGGGTTGCCGCTCAGCATCTACCGTCGTCTCCCCGACGGTGGACGCGAGACAGCCCGGGACTTCCCGCTCTACGACGTTGTGCACAACAGCCCGAATGAGGACATGGCGGCCTTCCACTTCTGGCAAGCGGTCGTCGCTTCGATGCTGCTGTGGGGCAATGCTTATTGCGAGATTCACCGGGCTGGCGGTCGGGTGATCGCACTGGACTTCCTGATGCCGTCGCGGGTGACGCCGGAAACGGACGACGATGGTCGGCTGCGCTACTTCTTCCAACCACGTAAAGGCGCTCGCCGGGAGATCGCCCGGGGCGACATGCTGCACATCCCGGCCTTCACCCTGGATGGCAGGATGGGCTTGTCGGCCATTCGCTATGGCGCCGATGTATTCGGCTCGGCGATGTCGGCTGATGATGCGGCGAACACCACATTCAAGAACGGGATGATGCCCACCGTAGCCTTCTCTGTGGACAAGACGCTCAACCCAACGCAGCGCGCCGAGTTTCGTGACTACGTCAAGACGATCTCCGGCGCGCTCAATGCGGGCAAGAGTCCGGTGCTCGAGCAGGGCGTGAAGCCTGAGATGATTGGCATCAACCCAGCTGACGCTCAGTTGCTCGAATCGCGGGGCCACAGCATCGAGGAGATCTGCCGGTGGTTCGGCGTGCCGCCCTGGATGGTGATGAAAACAGACAAGGGCAGCAACTGGGGTACCGGTCTTGAACAACAGCAGATCGCATTCCTCACCTACTGCATCATGACCTACACCGCGCCGATCGAGCAGTGCGTAAACAAGCGCTGCATGACGGCGGTGGACCGGATCAAGCATTACTCGGAATTCTCGCTGGAAGCTTTTCTGCGCGCTGACAGCGCTGGCCGTGCCGCCTATTTGAGCACCATGAGCCAAAACGGCCTGATGACGCGAAACGAGGGCCGGCACAAAGAGAACATGCCGAGCAAACCCGGCGGCGACATCCTGACGGTGCAATCGAACCTGGTGCCGCTGGAGCAGTTGGGAAAACAGAACGACAGCCAAGCCGCGCGCAACGCGCTGATGAACTGGCTCAAGAGCGAATCCGAGGAGTAACTCATGAAACACAAGATCCAGTCTCGCGGTCTGCGCAGCGAGATGAGCCCGCGTGCGCTCGACAAATGGAACCCGGCCATCCAGGCGGCCGTGGAAAACACCTCGGAAACCATCACCATCTACGGCGTGATCGGCGAGGACTGGTATGGAGAAGGTGTGACCGTCAAGCGCATCGATGCAGCGCTGCGAGCGATCGGCGATCGCGAGGTGACGGTGTACATCAACTCACCAGGTGGCGACATGTTCGAAGGGATCGCCATCTACAACCGCTTGCGTGAACACAGCCAGATGGTCACGACCAAGGTGCTGGGCATGGCCGCTAGCGCAGCCTCGATTGTGTATTTGGCCGGCAAGAAACGTGAGGTGGCCAGCAGCGCCTTCCTGATGATTCACAACTGTTGGACCTTCCTCTCCGGTAACCGCCACTACCTACGCGACGTATCGGACGACATGGAGGAGTTCGACGCCGCCATGGCCGATCTCTACGCCGAGACCAGCGGACAGTCCGTCGAGGACATGGCCGAATTGATGGATGACGAGACGTTCATCCGTGGCAAGCGCGCGGTGGAGCTAGGACTGGCCACCGGCCTGCTGGCAGCGACCGAGGTCACCGAGCGCGAGACCGAGGAGGTCGGCCAAGCCAATGCACTCAAGGCCATGGACACTGCACTGGCCAAAGCGGGCATGACCCGCTCCGAGCGCCGCGAGCTGTTCGCCAGTTTCAAGTCCGGCACGCCTCGCGCTGCCGGCGGGGGCACGCGTAACGCTGCCTCGACCGATAAGCCCAGCGCTGTCGCGCCAGACCTCTCCGCCTCTCTGAGCGCGGCAACCGATCTTCTCAAATCTCTGAAAGGAAAGTGACCATGGACTACGAAGCCCAAGTCAAGGAATTCAACGCTACCCTCAAGGGCATTGGCGACCAGATCAAAGCCCAGGCTGAAGCCACCGAAAAGCAGATCAAGGCCACCGGCGAGATGAACGCCGAAACCCGCGCCAAGGTCGACGAACTGCTGACCAAGCAAGGCGAGGTGTCGGCGCGCCTGCAAGAAGCCGAGCAGAAGCTGGTCAACGCCAGCCGCGCGCCGGCTGACCGCGAAGAGCCGCAGAAATCGGTCGGCGCTCTGGTCGTTGGCAGCGAAGAAATGCAGGGCATGAACTCCTCCTTCCGTGGCTCGCGCCGTGTGTCGGTACCGCGTGCCGCTATCACCACGGCCACCGGCGGCGCTCTGACCACTGCAGATCGCCAGCCAGGCATCATTGCTCCCCCTCAACGTCGCCTGACCATCCGCGACTTGGTGGCACCTGGTACCACTGAAGCCAACTCGATCGAGTATGTGCGTGAAAGCGGTTTCACGAACAACGCTCGAGCCGTCGCCGAGAACACGGCCAAACCCTACTCGGACATCGCGTTCGAACTGGCCACCGCCAACGTGCGCACCATCGCGCATCTGTTCAAAGCCAGCCGCCAGATGCTCGACGATGCTCAGGCGCTGCAGAGCTACATCGACGCTCGTGCGCGTTATGGCCTGCTGATGGCTGAAGAGGCCCAGCTGCTGTACGGCAACGGCACTGGTGCCAACTTGCAGGGCCTCATGACCGTTGCGCAGCTATATGCCGCTCCCGCAGGCGTGGCAGTGGTTGGCGAGCAGCGCATTGACCGCCTGCGCCTCGCCCTGCTGCAGGCCGAGTTGGCCGAGTTCCCATCGGACGGCATCGTGCTCAACCCGATCGACTGGGCCGCTATCGAGCTGACCAAGGATGGCGAAGGTCGCTACATCATCGGCGAGCCGCAGGACGGCACCACTCCACGTCTGTGGAACCGTCCGGTTGTCTCGACCCAGGCTATGACGCAGGACGACTTCCTGGTCGGCGCATTCAAGTTGGGTGCACAGATCTTTGATCGCATGGAAATCGAAGTGCTGATCTCCACTGAGAACGACAAGGACTTCGAGAACAACATGGCAACTATCCGCGCCGAAGAGCGTTTGGCCTTCGCCATCTACCGCGGCGAGGCCTTCGTTACTGGCCCGCTGACCGGCAGCGGCTCGTAACCCTCCACCCCAAGGCGCCAGCGATGGCGCCGTACAGGAGCGATATCCATGGCTAGCAGCAAGAAGCAAGACAAACCCAGCACGGTACCTGAGCAGGCTGTACCAGCACCTGCTGAACAGGGCTTGATCTCGCCGCCCAGCGGCAGCAACGCCACCGCTGTCGATGCGGTCGAGCCGAGTACGGCAGTTGCCGGACCCGCTGCTGACCCTGGCGCCAGCGACACGCAAGAAACGGGCAGTCCGGTGACCGAACTACCGACAGAGCTGACGCCGGTTGCTACCCCGGCAGAGGATGCTGCAGGTGCAGGTGCAGGTGCAGGTGCCTCGCTGAGCCAGCCTGGCCAGACTGGCGATGCGCTGCATGGTGCTACCGATGCGGCAGAGCTGGGCGAATCCACCTCGAGCGTTACGGTCGATTTGAATCCAACCACGGTCGAGGTTTACCCGCTGCGCTCGTTCATGGACGAGGGCGAGCTGCGCCGGCGCGGCGGGCCAAGCTACCAGGTGCCAAAGCTTCATGCTGAGGAGCTCGAGCAGCGGCAGCTGATATCGCGCACGCCGTTCGAGGAGTGACTAATGTCAGTGATCAGCATGGCGCAGGCCCGAGCCCACCTGCGTGATCCAGACGATGACGACGACTACCTGCAACTGCTGATCGAGGCGGCTGAGCATTCGGCTGTGAACTATCTCAATCGCCTGGTTTACGCCGATGCTCAATCGATGGCAGATGCCGTCGCAGCAGGGATGGCCGGGGAACAACCCATGCTCAGTAACGCCCCGTTCAAGTCGGCCTGCCTGCTGATCCTGGGGCACCTATACGCCAACCGTGAGGACGTCGTGACTGGCACGATCGCTACCGAGTTACCCAGAGGATCGCAAGCACTGCTGACTCCGTACCGGGTCGGGTGGGGCGTATGAGGGCCGGGCCGCTTCGGCACTTGTTCAAAGTGACCTTCCGGCATGAAGAGCGCACCAAGTCCGGAGGCGCAGTTGTCACCTGGCTTCCTGCCGCTCGCCCGGAAATGTGGGGTCAAGTACGAACCCCCTCTGGGCGGGTCATCGCTGTGGCCGAAAAGCTGAACGCAATAGTGACGGCCGAGATCATCGGTCGACCTCGAGCGGACATGGTTGCGGGTGCAAGACTGACGCGGCGGGGCGTCACGTACCAGGTTGAGGCTGTATTACCTGATAACGAAAACACACTGATGAGGCTTCTTTGCTCTTCGGTACCAAATCCTTGAGGTGACTTATGAAAATACGTGCATTGGGTCCGCTGACCGGTGCCTCTGGCGAACGCGAGAAGGGTGAGGAATTTACCGTCTCTAAGGAACAAGGCGAGGGTTTGATTGCCCGCGGCTACGCCGAGGAGGTAGTCGAGGTTACCAAACCGACGAAGGGCGACCAGGCCAAGGAGTAAGCCATGGCCCGCCGTTCTAAAATGCGCGGCGATATTCGCCTCCGGCGGACGCTGCGCAATATCCATAAGACGATGGACAACGAGCTGGCGCCGGCCATGCGCAAGGCGGCAGAACGTGTCTTGTCTACGCAGCAACAACTGATGCCCAGGGATACGGGCGCCGCTGCTGGCGCGCTGAAGATCTACGTAGCCCCAAGCGGCCTTGATGCGCAGATCGGCATTCGCGGCAAACGCGACAACCGGAAGTTCTTCTACTTGCGCTTTATCGAGTTCGGTACCAAGGGCTACCGCAGCGGCAAGCGAGGCGGCAACCGTAATCAGCGCTCGACCAACAAGAGCGATGGCGTGCACTTCTTCGGCAAATACCCCGATATTCCGGCCCGCCCGGCTCACCCTTGGCTTCGGCCGTCGATGGACGTGAATCGGGAGTATGTAATGGCCGATATCGAGGAGGCCGTGCGGCGAACGCTGCGCAAGGCGAGCCAGGGGGTGGGCAATGCCTGACCCTTCCGTTGCCTTGCAAGAAGCGATTTTCGCCAGGCTGCAGGCCGAGGTGAGCTGTCCCGTTTACGACGGCGCGCCCATGAACGCCGATATGCCGTACGTTTCAATCGACCGGGAGGTGTCGGTCAACGACAGTCCTATCTCGGGCCGCAAGCGCGAGCAGCGCCTGCTCTACCTATCGGTCTGGTCGGATGCTGGAGGCCAGGCGGAGGTCAAGCGCCTCAACGGCGAGGTGATTGCTGCGCTCGACGAGCGCCCGCTTGCGCTGGAGGTTGGCCGAGCAGTCTCCGTACGCGTGATCCAGTCCGATGCCCAGCGCGATGCTGACGGCATCACGTATCAAGGTTCGATCACGGTCCGCGTCATCACAACCCACTGATTCAACTGCTAGCCGCGCAGCGGCTTTATCCAATGTGCCCTTGGAGGAACCCCCATGGCTGATGACAACCTGAATACAGCTGCGGACTGCCGCCTTTACCTAGGCGGTAAGACCGGCGCTGCAACCGAAACCGAGTACAAGGCCGACACCTACGTGGATGTGGGCGAGATCGAAGACCTGGGTGAGTTCGGTGACACCTTCAATGCGGTGAACTTCACCGCCCTGCGCGGGGGCCGCGTGCGCAAGTACAAGGGCACCGCCGATGCCGGCGACATGACGCTGGTGGTCGGCCTGGACAATGGCGATGCGGGCCAAAAGGCCGTGGCCGTCGCCCATAAGGACCGTTCGAAGGGCAACTACAACATCAAGGTCGTGCTCAACGACGGCGATGCCACTGCCACCCCGCCGGTGCTGCCGACCACGTTCTACTTCGGGGCCAAGGTCATGAACAACAAGGTGGCCGCCGGTAATGCTGACAACGTCGTACGCCGCAACGTCACCCTCGGAATCAGCACCGACATTCTCGAAATCGTGGCCGGCCCGGCCGCTCCCTGACCGACGGGGCTGCGGCCCCGTTCATTCTGAGGCGAATCCATGAGCGAAGCTCTGTACGGCACCATCACTCTGGTGATTGGTGCTCGAACCTACACCCTGCGCCCGACGCTCGAAGCAGCGCTGCTGATTGAGAGCCGTTTTGGGGGCTTACGCGGCGCGCTCGAATCCATGCGGCTGATGAGCATTGCGGCCAGTGCCGACATCATTGTCGCCGGCGCCGGGCTTACGCCGGACAAGCACTCTCAAGTAGCTACTGAGGTGTTCAGCACCGGCGTCGCCAAGGTCTCAGCACAGCTGACCGACTTCATCGCGGTGCTGCTCAACCCGGTACCGCCGAGTGTGGCCGCTCGGGGAAAGGACGAGGCGGACAGCACAGCGCCGTGAAGGACGGTAGCTACGTCGACTATCTGTTCGGCGTGGCCACCGGCTGGCTTGGCTGGCCGCCTGATACCGCCTGGCGAACGCCCATACCGCAATTGATGCTGGCGCTGGATGCGCGGATCGACTGGACCGGTCGCGGTCAGGGCACTGCGTCGAACCAGCAGGAGGCCTCGCGCAGGCCTGGTACCGTTGCCGACAAACTGAAGGCCTTTTTCCGAGGTCGGCAGCAAGAGTAAGTCGCCGCCTCCGGGCGGCTTTTTTGTGCTTGGAGAAATGCATGGCCGATCAACAAGTCCAGGGGATGCTGGTCCAGATCGAGGCGACCACGGCCCAGCTGCGCCGCGAGCTGGCGAATGCCGACCAACTGGTGGCACGCAGTACCCAGGCGATCGACCGCAACCTGGCTACCGTCGATTCTGCTTTCGACAGGGCAGGCTCTGCAGCGCAATCAGCGGGTGTGTTGATGCGCGGCGCATTTGCTGCGGTTGCAGGCGCCGGCGTAATTGGCGGCATCATCAAGCAGGTGGACGCCTACGGACAAATGTCCGACCGCATGAGGGCCGCCGCTGGCAGTGCTTCCGAGTATCAGGTTGTTCAGGATCACCTGATGCGTACCGCGCAGGAGACCTACCGACCACTGGCTGAAGCGCAAGAACTCTACATCCGCACAGCAGACGTGATGCGCAGTTTGGGATTCAACACCCAGCAGACACTCGACATCACCGACAGCTTCAGCTTCCAACTTGTGACCAACGCTGCCACGGCTGACAAGGCCTCGTCGGCACTCGATGCTTATTCGAAGGCACTGCAAACCGGCAAGATTGAGGCCGATGGGTGGGTATCCATCCAAAGCGCTATGCCCACCATCGTGCAGGCAATTGCAACGGGTACTGGCAAGAGCGCCGATGCCATTCGCAAGCTGGGCGTGGAAGGCAAACTGTCGCTGGATGACCTCAATACCGGTCTGCTTCGCACTGTCGATGCCAATCGCCAAGCTGCCGCCGAAATGTCCACGAGCGTGCAAGATGCGCTGGTCAATATCGGCAATGCCGTCAGCACGTTCCTGGGCAATATGGAGGAACGCACTGGGGCGGTTGGCACGCTTTCGCAGGTGTTGCTGGTACTGGCGGACAACGTCGACCTTGTAGCCACCGCGATGGCCGGTGCGGGTGCTGCGGCGCTGACGCTGTATGTGGCCAAGGCAGGTTTGGCGCTGAAGGCGGCATTGGCGCAGCGCATCGCTGAAGTTGAAAATGCCAGAGCCGCGATTCGCGCCGCCGACGCCCAGCGGGTTTACGCCCAGGCGCAGCTGCAACAGGCAGAGGCGTCGGTAGCTGCCACCACTGGCCTGCAGCGCTTGTCGGTCGTGCAGACGCAGCTGCTGCCCAAACAGGCGGCGCTTACGGCGTCGACTGAAGCCCTGACCATCGCCCAGGCGAATCTCACGCGGGCAGCCACCGGTGGGTTGCTGTCGGCGTTGGGCGGACCGGTGGGGCTGGCGCTGCTCGCAGGCACCGCCGCGGCAAGCTTCCTGATGCTCAGCGAAAACTCCGACGGGCTCGAGAAAAAGCTCGGCGACCTGGCCGAGCCACTCGACAAGGTGGTAGAGCGGTTCAACAAGCTGAACAGCGCGACCCAGGCAGTGGCGCTCAGAGAGCTGCAAGGCAAGATCGACGACTTGCAGAGTAATCTGGGTCAAACGTCAGGCGCCATCGCTGACAAGTTCGAGAACGACCTGCGCGGCATGGGTGCTGCGGGCGTCGATGGGTTCATTGCCGGGCTGGCGCCGATGCCGCAGGAGGCCCAAAGAGCGCTGGACTTAGTTCGTGCTGCTGCGAATCAGGCAGCGACCGGCGCGGTCGTGGATTGGAAGGCAGTAGCTGACGAAGTCCGCGGCATCCCTGGCGTCACTGAGGCCATGGCGCAGGCGATCGAGACAGGCCAAATAAAGGCGTCCGATCTCAGCGTTGAGCTTATAAACCTTCGCGCCAAGCTGGCAGAACTGACCGGTGAGACCGATCGCAATACTGCCTCCACCCAGGCCAACAATGCTGCGAAGGCAGGCATGAGCTCTGCCGGCCAGACCTATCTGGACACGCTCCAGAAGCAGCTGGCCGGGCTTCAGGACAACGGTGACGCGATCAAGATCGCAAACCGGCATATCGCCGAGAACGCGGATCTTACCGAGACCGATCGGCTGGCCATTCTCTCTGCGGCCAGTGCCATCGAGGCCCAGAAGAAAGCCAATAAGGATTCCACCCAAGGCAGTAAAGACCGGGCAAAAGCGCTCAAGGATGAAGTCAAGGCGCTGGATGCGATCATCGACCGCGCCCTGCCAGAGCGTAAGCGCCTCGACGACCTGAAAGAGGGTATCCAGGGTCTACGCAAGGCTCAGGCCAGCGGCAAGATTACCGCCGCCGAGATGGAGCTTGGCATCAAAAATCTGAACACCGCCTATGCCGCACCAGTGCTTCAGAAGCGTGCCGAAGAGGAGCGAAAGCTTGCAGAGGCACGGCGCAACAGTGCCGAGTCATACCGCAAGGCCATGGAGGTGGTGCTGCAAACGCGCCAGGACGCGATAAATGCTGATGTGTCCGGCATCGGCATGGGCGATAACGAGCGGGATCAAGCCGACCGACTCAATGGGGTGCGGCAGAGATACGCCGAGGCGCGCCGGCAGTTGGAAGAGCAGCAAGAGGATGTGTCCCGTCGATTAAGTGATGATGCCTACCAGCAGCGTCTCGCCGATCTAGGCGATTTTCAGGCCCGTGAGCTTCAGATGGAGGTGGATGGCTACGACGCCAGACTGGTCGCACAGCGGGACTATCGAAACGGCGCCAAGCGCGCCTGGGCCAACATTCAGGCCGACGCCGAAAATGTGGCTGGCACCACCGACGAGATGCTTACCTCAGGCTTCAACACTGCAAAAGATGCCTTGGCCGAGTTTGCCGTCACGGGAAAGGCCAACTTCAAGGATTTCGCCTCCAGCGTGATTGCAGACATGGCGCGAATTGCCAGCCAGCAGGCGGCAAGTTCGCTGCTGAGCGGGCTGGTAGGGCTGGGGGTGTCTGCGGTTGGCAGCTACTTCGGCGGCGCTGGCAACGGCATGGCGCCGGGCTCTGCCGGCGCGGTCTCGTCAAACCTTGGCGCCTCACAGGCGGGGTACTCGAATGCCTACTTCCAGGCACTGGGCGGCGGATGGGATGGCGGCGTGCAAATGTTCGCGAAGGGCGGTGCGTTCGCTACCAACAGTGTTCTGACCAAGCCGACTGGATTCGGCATGGCCGGGGGTGGACTCGGCATCGCAGGTGAGGCCGGGCCTGAAGCCATCATGCCACTGGCGCGCGGCGCGGACGGATCGCTGGGGGTGCAGATGGTAGGTGGCGGGGGTGGTGGCTCAACACTCGTCCAAGTCAGTGCGCCTGTGGCCGTGACGCTGGAGGATAGAAGCTCCGAGGGTATGGAGCTGGACACCGAGGCCCTTCAACAGAACATGCAGCGCCAGATGCAGGGCATTGCGGAAAAAGCGGTTTCTGACTCTTGGCGAGCTGGGGGGCTCAGTCACCGGAACAGCAGTGGGAGACGCTGATGGCGATCGAAACATTCACCTGGACACCTGACGACGAAGCCAGTGGCGACAGCACACTGAGGACAAGGAAGTCGCAGTTCGGGGATGGCTATGCGCAGGTGTCGAGCGATGGGCTCAACGGCGAGACTGATAGCTGGTCATTGTCGTTTGGCGGCCTCGCTGACGAGATAGCTCCGCCCCTGGCCTTCATACGGCGCCACCGCGGCGCCAAGTCGTTCTTGTGGACTAACCCTGAAGGGGTGCTCGGGATGTACCGATGCGAGACCTTCCGGCAGCAGCGCAAGCCGGGTGATGTCGTGGTGCTGTCGGCAACCTTTGAGCGAGCGTATCAACCATGAGCCTGATCACTCAGTTACAGAAACTCGATCCAGGCGCCGAGATCCTGCTGTTTGAGCTGGACGGCTCGGACTTTGGTGCCGATATCCTGCGGTTCCATGGGCATGCAATACCGCACACGCCGGAGGAGTTGGCCACCGCTGGCGCCAATGCCGATCAGTTGCCGGCCAAGTCGATCTGGTGGCAAGGCAACGAGTACGGTGCATGGCCCATGCAGATCGATGGTATCGAGGCGAACTCGGACGGCACTGCGGTCCGGCCTACCTTGAGCGTTGGCAACGTCAACGGCAGGATCACGGCGCTTTGCCTGGCCTTCGACAACCTGCTGGAATTCCAGCTGACCATGCGGCACACCTTTGCCGAGTATCTCGACGCTGAGAACTTCCCCGGCGGCAACCCTTCAGCAAATCCATCGGAGGAAAGCATCGAGGTCTGGTACATCGACCAGAAAGTGTCGGAGAACGGCACCGCGGTTGCGTGGGAGCTGGCCAGCCCCGGCGATGTAGGCGGTGAAACGATCGGCCGGCAGATGACGCAGCTGTGCCACTGGGCCATGACTGCCGGGTACCGCGGGCCCAACTGCGGCTATACCGGACCCTATTACGACATGGACGGCAAACCGACTACCGACCTGGCCAAGGACGAGTGCAACGGCTGCCTTGATACCGGCTGCACCGTTCGCTTCCGCGAGGGCAACCCGTTGCCCTTTGGCGGGTTCCCTGCTGTTTCCTTGATTGCCCGGAGTTGAGCATGCGCAAGCACATCCTGGCCGCCGTGCAAGCGCACGCAGCGGCTGAATACCCGCGCGAGTGTTGCGGCCTGCTGCTTCAGATCGGCCGCAAGCAGGTATACCACCCGTGCTCCAACGTCGCCCAGGACCCCACAGAAGAGTTCCGCATCGCGCCGGAACAATACGCCGAAGGTGAAGATCTGGGCGAGGTGATCGGCATTGTGCACTCGCACCCTGACGCCACCAGCAAGCCGTCGCCGCGTGACCTGGCCATGTGTGAAGCCACGGGCCTGCCCTGGTACATCCTTTCGTGGCCGGAGGGCGACCTGCGATCCATCACCCCCACCGGCGACACACCGTTGCTGGGCCGACCGTTCGTGCACGGGGCTTGGGACTGCTGGCAGGTCTGTGCTGACTGGTACGAACGGGAATGGGGGCTGGAGTTTCCAGCCTACGCCCGCGAGGAGGGCTGGTGGGAGAATGCTGCCGGTCCGAGCCTGTACGAGCAGGCCTTCGAGGGGGCCGGCTTCTACCAGGTCAGCCAGCCCCAGCGCGGCGACATGATCGTCATGGCCGTAGGTCGCACCGCTCACCCCAATCACGCCGGCATCTATCTGGACACCGACGTACAACTGCCAGAGACACACGCCCAAGTCTTCGGGCCAGGCCCATTCATGCTGCATCACCTGTTGGGGCGGCCGTCAGAAATTGTCGTGTTCGGCGGACCCTGGCTCGGGCGGACTCGGCTTGTGTTGCGACATAAAATGGCGCCGGGATGATACATTCTCAGTTTGAGGAGGGAGCACATGCGAATTTTGATAGGAGCATTGGGTTTGGTTTTGCTCGCGGGGTGCGTGTCGCCAGGCGATCTGGAAAAGAACAATCCCAGCATAAGCGCCAATACTTCGAAGGATCCCAAACGCTACGCGCTTTGCGTGTTCCCAAAGTGGCAGGCGGCTCGCGCAGACTCCTCCATGGTGGAGACCGAGAGCGGTTACAGGCTGTGGGTTGCCAGCAGTAACATGGCTGACGAACTGCTGGACATCAAGAAAACCAAGTCCGGAAGTTCTGTGATGCTACGGCAGCGCATGGCCTGGTCGCCGGGTTTGGGTCGAAGCGATATTGAGGGGGCAGTCAGATCCTGCCTTTAGTGAGCGCCAAAACATGAGAGCCGCCTCCGGGCGGTTTTTTTACGTCTGGAGGAAACATGGCCGCTGCAGCACACGATGGCCGTCTAACTGCAATCAAGCTTTCTGGCTCACTGGCTGTGAAGTTCGGCAGGCTGCATAGACGGCTACTGGACACAGGGAAATCTTGGGAGGCCTTCAAAGCGTTAAAGGCCACGATCCCTGGCTTTGAGGATGAGATCAAGCGACTTGATCGGCTGGGGATGAGATTCGCAATTTTCCGAAATGGAAAGAATATTGGTCAGGATGGATTCGACCGAGGCGGCACCAGGGAGATCAGGATTGTGCCCGCTGTGGGAGGGAGCAAGCGCGGTGGCGTGCTGCAAACTGTGATCGGGGCAATCCTTATCGCGGCATCATTCATACCAGGCTTCCAGGCTCTGCTGCCTATTGGCATATCACTGGTCGCTGGCGGCGTTATGCAGATGCTGAGCCCACAGGCGAAAGGCCTTACTCAAAGCGGCTCGCCCGAGAACCTGCCGTCGTACGCCTTCGGCTCAGCCAAGAACACCACTGCCAGCGGAAATCCGGTCCCCATCTGCATCGGCGAGCGCCGCTGGGGCGGGGCGATCATATCCGCCTCGATCTACGCCGAAGATAAGACCTAACGTCACATCAGCAAACCAGCCGCCTCCGGGCGGTTTTTTTATTGCCTGGAGGAAAGCATGGGCGCAGCAGCTCACTTGGATATTACTGGCGACAAAGGCGGCGAGAGCAAGCCAAAGACGCCGGTCGAGGCGCCCGACAGCCTTCAGTCCACGAACATCGCGAAACTGTTGCTGGCCGTGGGGGAGGGTGAGTTCGATGGCATTCCAACTGCTCGCGACATCTACCTGGACAACACGCCTATCGTGGACGCAAGCGGCAACGTCAACTTCCCGGGCGTGAAGTGGGAGTGGCGCAGCGGCAGCCTTGAGCAGGAATACATCCAGGGTATCCCCGCGGTCGAAAACGAGACCACGGTCAACGTCGAGCTGCGCAGCGACAACCCGTTCGCTCGCGCCCTGAGTAACACCCAGCTCTCCGCTGTTCGGGTTCGCATGTCATGGCCGCGCCTGGCCCAGCAGGACAGCAGCGGCAATACCAACGGCTACCGGATCGAGTACGCGATCGATATCGCCACTGATGGCGGTGCCTATGCTGAAGCTCACCGCGGCGCCGTAGACGGCAAGTCCACCAATGGATACCAGCGGTCAGTCCGCGTCGATCTGCCGAAAGCGACCTCGGGCTGGATGATGCGTGTCCGTCGGCTCACGCCGAACGCCAACAAAGGTACCATCGCCGACACGATGACCATCGCGGGTTACACCGAGATCATCGACGAGAAACTGCGCTATCCGAACACCGCGCTGCTGTACATCGAGTTCGATGCCCAGCAGTTCCAGAACATCCCGGCGGTGACCGTCGACTGTAAGGCCAAGCGTTGGCCAGTACCGAGCAACTACAACCCGATCAGCCGCATCTATACCGGGGTCTGGGACGGCACCTTCAAGCAGGCTTGGACCAACAACCCCGCGTTCGTGACGTACGGTCTGTGCGTCGAAGACCGCTTCGGGCTGGGTAAACGCATAAAGTCGTGGATGGTCGACAAGTGGGAGATGTATCGGATCGCCCAGTACTGCGACCAGCAGGTGCCAGATGGCGTGGGCGGCCAAGAGCCCCGTTTCCTGTGTGACCTGAACCTGCAGGGCCGTGCCGAGGCCTGGACGCTGTTGCGCGACCTGTCGGCCATCTACCGAGGCATGGTGTACTGGGCCCACGGATCGCTGTTCATGCAGGCGGACATGCCGCGCGCGCAGGACATCGACTACGTCTTCACCCGGTCGAATGTGATCGACGGCGAGTTCATATACGGCGGCGCTGAGCGCAGCACGCACTACAGCCGCGCTTTGGTCAGCTACGACAACCCAGCCAACAACTACGACACCGACGTCATTCCTGTGACCGATAATGCGCTGCAGCGCCGGTACCGTGACCGACCCATCGAGTTATCGGCGATCGGCTGTACCCGTGCCTCCGAGGCGCAGCGCCGCGGCAAGTGGGCGCTGTTGAGCAACAACCAGGACCGGACCGTCACCTTCAAGACCGGCATGGAAGGCCGTATCCCGCTGCCGGGCTACGTCATTCCGGTGGCTGACGAATTGGTGGCAGGTCGCCCGAACGGTGGCCGGATCTCGTCTGCAGCCGGCCGCGTGATCACCCTGGACCGCGACACTCCGATCAAAGCTGGTGATCGGCTGATAGTGAATCTGCCGAACGGGACCGCCCAGGCGCGCACCGTGAAGTCTGTTGCTGGGCGCGCAGTGACGGTGACCACTGATTACGGCATGCAGCCAGAATCTGAGCTGCAGTGGGCGATCGACTACGACGACCTAGCGGTTCAGCTGTTTCGCGTGCTTAAGACGGTGCGCACCCAAGACGGCGACTACGAGATCACTGCGCTGGAGTTCAATCCGAGCAAATTCCCGGCAATCGACACAGGCGCCAAGTTGGACGAGCGCCCGATCAGCGTCATTCCGGTGACCACCGTGGCGCCGCCGGACAGCGTTTCGCTGTCGGCGGGGCACATGATTGATCAGGGGATTGCGATCAGCACCATGACCATTGCCTGGCCCGCGGTGCAGGGCGCCGTTGCTTATGACGTCGAATGGCGCAAGGACAATGGGAACTGGGTACGGCTGCAGCGCACTGGGGCGGCGTCTGTGGACGTGGTCGGTATCTATGCTGGCGCTTACCTGGCCCGTGTCCGTGCGGTGAGTGCGTTCGATATCACGTCGATCTGGAAAAGCTCGCAGCTGACCCAACTGAACGGCAAGGCCGGACTTCCGCCGGCAGTCACCTCGCTCACCACCGAGAGCTTGCTCTTCGGCATCGGTGTGCACTGGACCTTCCCGCCTGGTGCGGAAGATACCCAGCGCACCGAGCTCTGGTACAGCCAGGGTACCGACGTGACGGCAGCGACCAAGCTGTCCGACCTGGCGTACCCGCAAAGCGACCATGTGCTGCAGAACCTGCGCGCGGGTGCGGCCTTTTTCTTCTGGGCGCGCCTAGTGGATCGCACCGGCAACGTCGGCCCGTTCTACCCAGCCGGCGTGGGCGTGCGTGGTGAACCCAGCAGCGATGCTGGCGCCATTCTCGACCAGATTGCCGGCCAAGTCGGCGAGTCCGCGCTGGGCAAAGAATTGGCCGCTGAGATTGAGTTGATCAGCGGCAACGGCCCGGCCTCCGTGAATAAGCGCCTGCAGGAAGCCAAGGACCTGCTGGCCGAGCAGATTGCTGCCGTCGATACCGAGTTGGCGGGTGTGAAGACCGAGCTGCAGGAGCAGATCGACACGATCGCCGATCTCGCCGACTCGATGCCGTACAAGCCAGACCAGGCCTATGCCATAGGCCAGGGAGTGCTGGGGGCTGATGGCGTTATCTATCAGGCAGTCAAGGCAGTGCCGATCAACATGCCGCCGCCGAACACCACGTACTGGCTGAATGTTGGTCAGGCGGTGGTCACCGCGAACGGCCTCGCCGCGCGCGTGCAGACGGTTGAGATGAAGGTAACTTCGGTCGAGGACGTGAACACCTCACAGGCCCAGCAGATCACCGGCCTGCGCACAGACGTGGACGGCAAGGCATCGGCCAGCAGCGTGCAGACCTTGGGCAACCGAGTGACCAGCGCTGAAAACTCGCTCACAAGCCAAGGCTCGGCCATCACAGGTCTGGACAACAGCCTGAAGACGACGAACACCAACGTCGGCAATGCCCAGACGGCAGCAAACAACGCTGCCACGCTGGCCGGCAGCAAAGGCAAGGTGCTGGTGCAGACGGGAACGCCCGCAGTAGCGGACCAGCTGGCGCAGAACCTCTGGATCGATATTACCGGCGGGGCCAATACGCCCAAGCGCTGGAATGGCTCGGCCTGGGCGGCTGTAACCGACAAGGTGGCGACAGATGCGGCGACGGCCGCGGCCAACGCGCTGACCCAGGTGCAAACCAAAGCCGACGCCAGTGCCGTGTCGGCTCTGACGAACCGGGTTACTGCAACTGAGACCGCCATCACTTCTCAGAGCAGTAGCATTGTCAGTCTGAACAACAACCTCTCGTATGCCGGGGGCGAGAACCTGGCCTATAACCCAGACTTCGTTAAGCCTGGTGCCGATGGAACGGTGGCCGAAGGGTATCTCACGGATGCACCCGGCTCTCCCGGTGCTTCTACGGGTGTCTTTTCGTTGGTGCCCTCCTGGCTGAATACAGCAGAGAAGGCCCAGCGCATTGCGGTCACGGGCATCAACCAGAGTGCGCTGTACAGGTCTATCCGCAACAACGGCAACAGACTGCCGAAGGTCTCTGAGGGCCAGCCCGTGGCTTCGTCGATCTTCGTGCGTGGCACAGTCGGTCTCGGTTTTCGGATCTTCATTCAGCAGGTCAACGCCTCGGGCGGTGTGCTCACAACCACAAACACGGTTATGTATTACTTGACCGGCTCTACCCAGCGAATCGCTTTGAGCGTGCCGTCTCCGGTGGCTGGCACCGTCGCCCTGGTGATGTTCTACAGGGTATACGGCAGCGAAAGTGTTTCGGACGGGTACATTGAACTGGCCCGCCCCCAAGTTGAATACGGCAACGTGGCTACAGGCTGGAGCAATAACGGCCAAGTGAACACGGCTGATCTGATAACGACGTCCAGTGCCATTTCCTCACTGGGCAGTAAGGTGGATCAGCAGGGCGCAGCCCTGACCTCGACCAGTAACAGCGTGGTCAGCTTGTCCAATACTGTTGCAGGTGTTCAGGGCAGCATGGGGGCCTTCGGGATTGACCCTGCTACTGGCGGGCTTTGGAATTTCGATGCCGGCGCTGAGGGGTGGACTCCCGCGAACTCAACTCTGTCCATGGCTTCGCCCGGGGTGCTTCGGCAGACCTCTACATCTGGCGATCCCAGCATCAAAGTTGACGGGCTCAGCATCAACGGTGCGCTGTACACAAAGGTCAGAGTATCGATTACCCGTCGCGCGGGCGCGCCGGCCACTGACTGGGATGGGTTGGTGTTTTACGCCACAAGTGCCCATGGTTTTACAGCCAACTACTACAAGGCGATCCCCAATCCCAACTTGGCTGTGGGCGAAAGCAAGGTCGTTGAGTTCGACATGGCTTCTCTTACGGCCGGGGGAAGCGACTGGACCGCAAGCACCATCACGTCTCTGCGTTTGGATATCGGTCTTTCGGGGTCTGGCGTGTTCGACTTTGAATGGATCGTTGTGGGGCGCGTGAGTCCGGCTGCGTCGAGTCGCGCTCTTGATTCATTGACCTCCACGGTCAACCAGCAAGGGGGCAACCTGACTAGCGTATCAGCTCGAACAACCAGTCTTGAAAACACGGTCAACAGCACCACAAGTGGCCTCGGCACCAAAGCCAGTGCATCTGCCGTAGATACACTGGCCAACAGGGTCACTGCAGCCGAAGGGGTCAACAAGAGCCAGAGCACCAGCATCACCGATCTGAACAATGGTGTATCAACGCTCCAAGGCA
Source organism: Pseudomonas rhizosphaerae (assembly GCF_000761155.1). Taxonomy (NCBI): domain Bacteria; kingdom Pseudomonadati; phylum Pseudomonadota; class Gammaproteobacteria; order Pseudomonadales; family Pseudomonadaceae; genus Pseudomonas; species Pseudomonas rhizosphaerae. The sequence goes on from NZ_CP009533.1 coordinate 1,945,582, forward strand.
ACCGCACCGCAACAAGTCGCGCCTTGACCTCGCTTTCCTCGGAGGTCACGCAGCAGGGTGACAAGCTGACTGCACAGGCTAAGCAGGTCACAAATCTGAGCGCGTACGTTGGGGATGTGGCAACCGTGCTCAACAACGAGACCACGGCTCGCGTCAATGCGGATCAGGCTCTGGGACAACGGGTCGACACCGTCCAGTCCACGCTGGGTGATACCAGGGCAGCAGTCCAGCAGACCTCCACCGCGCTTGCGGGGTTGAATGGGCAAGTGAACGCGCAGTACTCCGTGAAAGTGATGACAACAAGCGGTGGGATGAAGGTCGCTGCGGGCTTTGGTATTGGCCTTGAGAGCGAGGGAGGCGTAACTCAAGGGACATTTGCTGTCAGCGCTGACAGGTTCGTCGTGTTGCCATCCGACTTGAGCGGTACTTTGACATCGCCGTTCGCTGTGGAAAATGGGCAAGTCTTCTTGGCAGATGCCTATCTCAAAAAAGCCACGATCCAGCAAGGAATCGTCGGACAGTCACTGTATTCACAAACGTACACCAACTACGGCCAGCCGGTCATGAACGTCGATTTTAACGCTGGTCAGATCCTTATCCAGAACAGAACAACCAACGGCGCCTACATGTTCATCCGACAAGATGGCATATTCATGGTGCAAAACGGCGTAGTTGTGGTGGAGTTAAGCATGGGGTAATAAAATAATGGCTGGGTTGATTCTGCGTAATCCTGCAAACGGCCAAGAAATTCTAAACATGACCGGGAATTACAGTCAGGACTTGGGCTCAGTAATAACCAATGCGGTCAATGGATCGGTTTCGATCCCTTCACCGCCACCGGGGAAAACGTTGTTCTATAACATCCTGCCTCTTGTTGACCTGCAGAGGGAAAAGGGTAAGCGACCAGGTGTTACAATCTCGGGAAATACGTTGTCATGGGCCTATTCCTATAACACAAATGGCTGGGGGTACTTTTCTGCCAACTGCAAAATCTCCTATGGATATTACTAATGGCAGGATTAAAAGTAAGAAAGCTTGACGGTACGTTGTTGCTAGATACTCAAAGGATCACTTACGGCTTGGTGAAAAGCGGGCGGTTGACACAGGGAGAACGTTGGCCAAGAAAATACCTGAGGTCTATCCAGCTCGACCCGAACAATGGACAGAACTGGGTCGACAGCCCCGGACTTTCAGACCAAGTTTGGAACTTCACTGTTCCGAATGCCGTCGCGCCGATGCTATTTATCGTAGGGAATGGCACGTTGAACGGGTCGACGATATCAGGCAATACCATCACATATTTCTATCTGAACGCCGATGCAAATACCAAGGTCTACGCATTCGACCAAATGCGAGAAATGGGTTCTGGACCAAGGCTGCGCTGCCGAAATGTCGCAACAGGCGCTCTAACTTTTAATTCGTATATGGTGCCATTAAACGTACTTGCGGTAGTACAAGCACCCACGATCCCAGGCGTACCGCCACCGCCTTATGGTTCTGGTGTTGATAACGGCAGCAGGGCTACAACATATGTGAACGGTTACAACCAAGATATCACGTATGGGAATAGCCAAACTGTTGCCTCGGTTATTTACTCGAAGGTAGATATCCCTTTCGCAAATGAAGAGTACGCAGCGCATCTGACATTTACTCGTGGCGCCACTGTTCAAATGCAAACACCGAGCGGTGCAAACTTTCAATTCGGATTGGAGGAGGGTTGTGGCGGATACACCGGGGGCATTCGGTTTATGTTTGGTCCAGCCGGGGGAACGCCTCAACAAAGTTCCAGCGGGAGTTGGACACTATTTTATGGAATCCCTACAGACCGTTTTCCCACGGCTCTGGTCATCCGAACCTCAAACCTACCATTTCCTTTCAACTGATTACTCAACCGGGCCCCGTTGTGCGGCCCCTCACTTGGAGAGACACCATGCCTTACATCGTCATCAACGGTGCGAACTCGTACGACCCCAACAACCAGGTGGAATACGCCACCGAAGCCGAAGCGGACGCCAAAGCGCGGGAGATCCTGCAGTCGTTCCCCCAATCGTCGATCCGGACCGCTCAGTTGCTCAACAGCTACAGCGCGAAGGTGACGATCAGCACCAAGGCCGTGCCAGAGCCCTCGCCGGCAGCAGATGAATCGCCGACTGCTGAGTAAAACACCCCACTCCATATGCCCGCCTCGAGCGGGCTTTTTTACGTCCGGAGAAAAGCATGAAGACCTCATCGAAGGGCATCGCCCTGATCAAATCCGCAGAGGGCCTGCGGCTCAAGGCCTACCCCGACCCCGGCACCGGCGGCCTGCCTTGGACAATCGGTTACGGCAGCACGTCGGGCGTCACCCGGAACATGGTGATCACGGAAGCCCAGGCCGAGCAGATGCTGGCGGAAGATCTGGTGCGTTTCGAGCGCATCGTGGAGCGCGCGGTTCGCGTGCCGGTCACCCAAGGCCAGTTCGATGCGCTCGTGTCGTTTACCTACAACGTCGGGGAAGGCAATTTCACCAAGTCGACGCTGCTGCGCAAGCTGAATGCCGGTGATACCGCCGGTGCCGCCGAGCAGTTCTCCCGCTGGGTCCATGCTGGCGGCAAGGTGCTGTCAGGCCTAGTCAAGCGGCGCGCCGCCGAACGGGCCTTGTTCCTGGGAATCGCGTGACCTGACCAACAATCAAGCGCTCCACCGCGCTGCTTTCCTAAGGTGACCATCGTGGCTGCATACACCGTTCAGAAAACCTTCCCTTGGCGCTGGTCCAATTCGCCTGTCGTAATAACCACTGTGGTCAAGACGGGCACGGTCATCGTCGAGAAGCAAGCTGGCGATACCTGGGTTCCCGCCTTCACATTCACAGAAACCGGCTGCCAGGCCCTATGGCTGGGCCGCGGCTTGTTCCGAGTCACTCCCACCGGAAACGCCGTCTATGAGACCGACGAGCTATGACGGTCGCGGTAGGGAATGGAGTCATTGCAGGGCCAGGAAACAAGGCATCAGTTCAAGGCGTCATGGCTAGCCAGGAAGACCGCCGCGGGCTGCAGCTTATTCAGAACTACAAGTTCGAGACCGATCTGGCCGGATGGTCTGCTGATCCTGCCTACGTTCGAAAGACAGAGGCAGGCTTCAATGGCGGCGACCCGTTTGTCGAGTACAACGGCGTGTCAGGCAATTTCGACAATTTCACCACCTCGAACGACGCTGATTCGGGGATGCTGGTGGAACCGTCCACGACCTACACCGTCAGCGGTACCCGAACGGCCAACTTCACCGGGAACTACCCGCAGGTGCAGATCAACACCGGCGCGGACGACGGAGCTGGCCATGCCTTCCCTGGCACCACCCTGGGCTCCATGCGATTCACGGCGGCGGCAGCTGAAGCTCGTTGGTCACTGCAGTTCACGACTGGCGCTGATACGAAAAGGGTCTGGATCCGATTCCAAGGCCTGGGCGGTGTTGGCCGGTTGCGGCTGATGGAACTCAACCTGACCAAGGATGCCGCTGTCCAGCCGTACCGCGACTACTTCAACCCAGGCAATTGATGTCGGCGCGATGGTCTTGGTGCTGGATTGAACCGTCTTCCCAAGTTCACCACACGTCCTAGAAAAAATGAAAAGAAGCGGCCGTCCACCATGCTTCAACATGGCAGCCGGCCGCCGAACCGCAGACCAATCCTGCAAGTCCAGCCAAGGCTCCCTGCTTCGTGCACAAAGCGGGGGGAGCCTAGCACCTGTTCATACATACAGTAAAGGCTTGCTAAATCATGTCGAATCCCGTCATACCTTGGATGGGTGGCAAACGCCGCCTGGCCGATCGTCTCATCCCCCTATTCCCACCACACGACTGCTACGTCGAAGCCTTCGCGGGCGGAGCAGCGTTGTTTTTCCTGCGGCCCCAGCCGGCGCCTGTCGAGGTGCTTAACGATATCAACGGTGATTTGGTCACGCTGTATCGTGTCATTCAAAATCACCTGGAAGAGTTCGTGCGTCAATTCAAATGGGCGCTGAGCTCGCGCCAGGTGTTCGAGTGGCAGAAGATGACCCGGCCCGAAATACTGACCGATATTCAGCGAGCCGCCCGTTTTTTCTATCTGCAGCACCACGCGTTTGGTGGCAAGGTTTCGGGTCAGACCTTTGGTACAGCCACGACTGGGCCAGCCATCAACTTGCTGCGAATCGAAGAAAACCTATCGGCCGCATGGCAGCGCCTGGCGGGTACCTATGTCGAGCACTTGCCCTGGCATGACTGCGTTCAGCGTTATGACCGACCGCACACGTTTCACTACATGGATCCGCCATACTGGGAAACGGCCGGCTACGGCGTGGACTTTCCGTTCGAGAACTACATTCGCATGGCTGAATTCATGCGGACGTGCAAGGGAAAGGTGATGGTCAGCATCAATGATCATCCCGACATCCGAAAGGTGTTTGAAGGATTCCATTACGAGAGACTGGATATCCGCTACACGACGGCCAACCAGAGAAACGGTCAGTCTGATCTAGCAGGTGAACTGGTGATTATGAACTGGAAACCGTCGGATCTAGGTCACCTTTTTTAGGGTAAGCATCATACTAGCGTAGGTACCAATGCTGTTTGGAATGGAATTCAACAAAAGACCAGGTCGTTGCGTCGATTTAGGCTAGAACAATACGACTTGCAAATCATCAACAAATGAACCACAAACGTGCCTTGAGTTAGACGGTTTTTAGTTAAAGACATTTGGGCGCTTGAGCTGCCCGCAGGATCTACGGGCAGCGGCATGCATTACCTCGCGAGAAATTAATCAACTTTTGGTTGAGTGCTGCATTTATCCCCTGTATGTGAGATGTAAAATAGTAATAGTGCAGGATGGATGCGTGCCTGGTGGCGATGATTTAAAAAATAGCCGGAAATAACTATGAGCTACCAACTTTTACAGCCATATGAATGCATAGAGAATGTTCGTCGCCTGCGTGCAAATGGTGATGAAGTTTTTTTATCGAGCCATAAGGGGTTCCTATCAAATCTATCCTGGCAGAGCTAATATTTGACCTGTTGCTTACACTGGACATATCTAGGGAAGATATATGCGCGCAATAGCGATTCCACCAGCTGTCGAAATCTAAGCCATTATAGTATGTGATTAAAAAGGTCCTTTTCACATCTACTGGGTTGTAGCTTGTTAATAGCTTCGAGTAATGTGTATTAATGTAGTTGCTATTTACTGAATCTAGTCTCATCGCCTCAACGATGGCGAAGAGATCCATTTGATGTTCGATAATTATATCTAGCTCGCCAGAGCCCACTCCCGAACTCGACTGTCCTTCGCGAGTCTGATCTTTAACTTCGTATCCTTTAGACATGATCATGTCCCTAAGATAATCGTTGCTATAGTCTTCAGAATCAGATTTTTTTGCTCGGCGAGCTAGTCTCTGCAGGACCCATTCGATATCGGATTCAAGCTCAATATATGTTGGCATGGTCTTGAACCTATTTTCTGTTTGGATTTGGTTTATATTCTGTAGATTTAATAGATTTATTCTCTGCCTATTGATTTCAGAGATGAAGTCGGAATAATGGTTGTTGTCATCAGCCACAATGGACTTGCTAAAACTCGTTATCGCTCTAGATATGGTTCGATAGACTGTTTCGCCACTCGACATGGATCCAGCAGATGAAGATAGGAGCATTTTACCTGAGTCGCATGATTCAAGTAACTTGCGCCACATTTTATAGTTGGTAAAGCCGTTCACATCTTCGCTTAAAGAGGATACATAAGAAGTGCTAAGTTTTTCTTCTCTGTCCAGTACAACTTGATCTTCGGAATACAGCAAAGCTCCCATGAAAAAGTTAAAAAAGACATGGTCATTGCCTATATTTTTAGATAGGAAGCTAGGGCAAATGCAGTGAGAGCTTCTCATTATGATTGCACCTCAGAATCTTTGTTAACTTTAGCGTACTTGAGTTGCTGTATTTTTATTGTGTCTTTTATTTCCACATCCATAAAATCTTTCGGCCACTTGATATCGCCGTTATCACTTATTTTTATGTCGTCAAGTAGAGTGTGGCGATTTATTCTGTCTCGGTGCAGGTGATATATTTTTACATCATCCTCGGTAAGTGCAGAGCTGTCGTCTACTATCCGTAGCCTAATTCTTCGAATAAGCGCATCACTGTGAGTTTCTATCAAAAATCTTTTACGCTCGCTTAATGCGATTTTGATTACAGCATCTGTCAACCAGGCTTGCATATTTGGATGTAGATGTATTTCGGGTTGTTCGATTATCGTCAGAGATCCCGCCGGTGACAAGTACGCTTGGACTAATATTGGAAGAGCCTGAGATATTCCAAATCCCACATCAGTAAGCTCAAGATCCACATCATCCTGATTGACAACAATTTTATAAATGATGTCGTTAACTTTTACGATGTCAATGCCGATATTGAATGGGGCGAGCAATAAGTTGATATTGTCTTTGATTGTAGGGTTGTTCTTTAAAACCTCTGCCAGCTCAGTGCCATCCAGGACGTTCAGCTTTGTATGATGTACAGATTTATCGAGCAAATAGTATCTTTGAGGGAAAGCCCGGAGTGGGCTCACATGATTGACCTGGAGGCCGCTCAAAGCGGATAGTACATGCTTTGAAGTGATATTAACCATCCGCGATAGGATTGCTGCGAATGGACTGCTGCTTCCTTCAAGCGATGAAAAGCTTCCAAACGATCTATTTAGCTCTGTAGCGTGCTTCATAAATACAAGAGAGTCTGGCGATATCAGCTTTAGTAACTCTGATCTGGATCGGCTCAGCACACTAGGATCGATAACATCTGAGAAAATGTCAGAATTGTTGCCTTCCTTTTTATATCCGAAAATGACCCCGCCTAATTTGTTATACTGTATGTATTCAACAACTTGTAGGCACTCAAGTCTTTTGTTGTAAGCGAAAGAGTATGATACTTTGAATGGTGTTATTTTTGCGGACGGAAGCTCTAAGTAGCCAGTGAAGCAGTCTTCGATTTTTTTAAGAGACGCGCTATGCGTTAGATTAAAATATGCTTCAGGTAGATTCGGGCTCACCCTGACACCTCCCATGATAGCCCGGTAATGTTTAATAAGCTTTAAGTAAATCAACTTAAAATCTTTTATTTTGGCGATACTGATTGACGACTCTCGACTTCTGAAAGTAATGTCCTCTAATTTCGGAAGTAGTTTTCGGAATGCTACAAGCGCTGAAGGGCTGGCAGGCACACCCTTCGAAGATTGAGATGAGGCAAAATGCGACATAAACCTAATCACAGTATCATGATCTTGAAGAATTGCCGTCTTGGCTTCAGAGATCTTCTTTCTGATATTGTCTCTCTGAGAGAGCTCAAAAGAAAAACTTAGCCGGTTCGCAGGATTTTTATCTTTGATGATGTTGAGAGTTTCTCCCATCCCGGTTTTGTTGCCGTTGAGCCTAAGTGGAGATTCTGAAATTAATGTCGAGTCTGCGGATTGAGAAAGCATCAACAATGAGTTGATCAGTGCGCTTTTGCCGCTGCTATTCGCGCCTAGCAAAACGGTCAAAGGGCGCAACTCTAACTTAAAGTCTTTAAAGGCTTTATAGTTGCTTCCAGAGAAAGTTGATATCACAGCAATTCCTTTTGAATGGGAGAGGGTGTTCACGCGCGTTTTATCATCCCCAAGCAAAATATGCAAGAAATATCGATTTTGGTCTTTGCCTCTCTATATGCTTTATGTTGTAGGGGTATGTAGCGAGTGCGCAGATTAAAGCTTTAATGCTCTATGATTAAACAGCAATTGCTCCTATTTGGGCTGAATCTTGGCATGTATTAATATGATTCCCGATTGGGTGGCGAGGCGGGATTTAAATATTGGACCTAATGGCGTGCCGCAAATGATTTGTCTTCACTTTGAGGCTCAATGTTATTCTTGCTTCTATTCCTAATATAACCCCTCCTGGTGATTTTCGTGAGAGATGCAGATTTTCCACTAATCAAACGTAGCGGAAAGCAATGAGAGTTCCAGAGTGCGGATGACGCTTTCTGTTTCTATATTTTATCAAAGATTGAAATTCGTTCCTCATTAGCGTGTTGCTTTAGCAGGTACAGCTCTTCGAGTTAGACCGCTTTTTGCATCAACTGCCGCCGGTCCAGGGCACGAGGTGTAACGGGGCCGGATGCAATTGAATTATCAATAGAACAGCACTCAGGTGGTGAAGTGGCAAGAGATTCGTCAGCTATTAATAGGTGGTATTTTCACTATAAGAGCTGGCTCCCCGTGTATATTTCTTGTCCGGTATTGCCAGTTATTAGGATCATAGCGTGTCGGCTATCGTTTGGGTTTTCTTTCTAACTGCTCATTTATGTCGACGCAAGAGCGCCAGACTTGGCAAATTAGCGAGCCCGATCAAAATGTACGCGTGTGAGCTGGCCTACGACATGGTCAGCGGCGGCGGTAGAGCGATCTACCCAGCACCGCTCGTGTATTCAACTATCCAACGAAGATCACGCCATGGAAAGCAGCTTTGGCCACCCCTTAGTGTGCAGAATGGGGTGTGCATGAACGGCTTGCCCGAATCTCGAAGCTGTTGATAGCCTTCACAGGTCCTGCAGCGAATGTGTGGAATGGGTTCATCGTGCACGGCCCATAACTTGGACCAAGTATCCAGATCACTGATCTGCGGTGTCAGGTTCAGCCAGTCCAGCGTGTCCATACGCACCTCCGTTGTCGTGGCGCAAGCATAGTAGGCTTTGCCGGTCTTGGGTCGGTAATTGCGCAGGTGCTTCTGGCTGCGGATCTGGTGCCGCCAATGTTTCGCGGAAAGGGTAGGGGCTCTCGGCTGACTGCCGCGCTGCCATCTGCATCCCCCGCATCCGATTGCCGAGCGCTGATAGCTCGACGTGGGCAGCGGAGAGGTCGCGTTTGTACGACGCCAATAGGTGCAGCGCCTGGTCGCGCTCGCGCGCAGTGACTGCGTGGATGTCGACCAGCTTCAGGATATTCGTCCGGGCCTGGCGCAGGTCGGCGGCCACCTGCTCGTACTCTGCCTGGACTAAGGCGGCCTGTTGCTTCCATATCTGTGCTTCGGTGGGTATGCCGAGGCATCCGAACGCTTCGTCTTCAATGTCCATGCTGCTGCTCACAAATACTGTATTTGCGTACAGTATTCGAGGTTTGTCAGATTGCTCAAGGGCGGATCGATAGGTGGTGCAGGGGAGGGGTATTGAAGGTCGGCAGAACGCCGGGGGAGGGAAATAGGCAGCGTGACCAAAACGTGAGTCACGCCAGTTCACAGCGTGAACAAGGTGCGCATTTGTGAGACAGCGTGACCGATTGCGGGCGGCGTAAACGCTTGTTTTTAAAGGGCTCCCTCAAGGAGCATATGATTTAGGTTCCTGTGCGTCTTGAGTCGGATGGTTGCCCAAGACCCAGGCTGCAAGCCCCGTATTTCCGTTTGCAAAAACACAGAAAAGGTTACTTTTTGGCTTTGTCAGACAGCCGTGATGGTATCCTCTAGATATTCGAGAAGGGCGCGGAAGCATCTCAATATGCAAGCAAACTGCTTAAAGAGGATCGCAGTCGCTAGGGCGTTGAAGAAGACAGGGTAAGTTGAACAGATCTTTTAATTAGATTCCTCATGCTCGTCCCGGCGGTAGTGCTGCAGGGCTTTTTTATTCTATTCTTCTTTTTATCTGATCCATGATCCATGCAAGATCTCGCCATGGGAGATGGCCGTACGGGTCATATTTTTCACATTCCGGACCATGGGTAAAAAGGGTAAGGGCGTCCGATGGCCACTGCGCCCACCCACAATATCTGCACTCGAGATGATCAGCTTGAATGCTCCAACTTACATTCCATTCCTTCAGATCGTAGTCGCTAGCAACCAACCTCAGACCAAGCCCTGCCATAGTCACCTCCACGAGGACGTGTCAGCATAGCTGTGCTTGCCTACCTATAGCTCAAGGATTGAAAACCGCCTGTCTGCAAATCGGTCGCGCTGTCCATATGTACAGCGCATGAGCCAAGCCATGGACGCCATTCCAACCCGAACACTTCGATATCTCCATTGACGACCTGTTGTGCATGCGCGCATGGCACCTACCTGGATCGCGTGGCCGGTGACAACATTATTCGCGCCGGGATTTTCGATGGTGACCTACTTATCTTCGACAGGGGCGCGGGAGCAAAAAAGGGCAGGTGATCATAGGCGTTACGCCTGTCGGCGGAGTGCGCACACCCCGTCAGAGGGCTCAGGTTATTCCGTTCGGCCCTTCGATGGCCTGTCGGATCTTCTTGGCTAGATCGCTAGGGATGTACGGCTTGGCAATTACCAAAAAATCACCACCTCCGGCATCTGTGCGCTCCAGAGAGTTCTCAGAGTAGCCCGTGGTCAGGAGCACCTTGATATTTGGGTACCGGCGCTTCGCTTCCCTGGCCAACATCACTCCATTCATGCCGCCCGGCATGATGAGATCCGTGAACAATACATCGTAAGCAGCGCTCTCCATACGTTCCAAAGCTTCCTTTCCGCTGTAGGCGATATCGCACTCGTAGCCGTATTCCTCAAGCACAGCTTGCGCGAGATCCGCGACATCCGGACGGTCTTCAACGACTAGTACCCGCTCATGACCTTGATGAACGTGAATTTCCTCGGCCGCTGCTAGCGTGTGGAGCTGACTATCATCTGCCGGAAAATACATACGGATAGTCGTTCCGATCCCTTCTTCGGAATAAATCCGAGCCACGCCACCAGACTGTTTTACGAAGCCGTAAACCATCGAAAGCCCCAGGCCTGAGCCTTTGCCCTCCTCCTTGGTAGTGAAGAAGGGGTCCATCACTCTGTTTAGGATGGACTCCGGCATTCCTCGGCCATTATCGGTAATGGCGACGCTGACATACCGACCAGGCACGAGGCCCTCATAAGACGAGTTTTTGCTCAGCGTCACGTTACGGGTTTCAACGGACAACATCCGAGCATCCTGTCCCTCCATAGCGTCTCGAGCATTGATGTAAATGTTGAGCAGCGCCACTTCGGTCTGGGTCGGGTCTAATCTCGAGTTCCAGAGGTCTTTCGCAAGGTCATAGCGGATCTGCGTATCGACCAACGTGCGCTCTGCAGTTTCCTCGAAAGATATGATAAGCGTATTCAGGTTGATAACGCGCCCCTGCAGCTTTTGCTTGCGTGAAAATGCCAATAGCTGCTGGGTGAGGGTAGTGGCTCGCTCCGTGGCATCCCGTGCCTGAGTAGCATTGCGTTTAAGCCGCTGACGGTCGATCTCTGGCTTATCAGCGGAGCGCTGGATCATGTCTAGGTATCCCACCATGACCTGCAGCAAATTATTGAAGTCATGGGCTATTCCACCCGTCAGTTGGCCTAGTGCTTCCATTTTTTGCGATTGACGCAGCCCGTCCTCAGCATCACGACGTCTGCTCACGTCGAGCTGTGATGCGAAGAAATAGATTAGGTCGCCTGACTCGTTGTAAACCGGCGAGATAAACAGCGCATTCCAAAATGAGGTGCCATCTTTCTTGTAATTCACTACCTCGACGGCTATCTCCCGCCTGTCTTCAATCGCTTTTCTCACCTGCCCGATGATCTGTCGGTCCGTTTCAGCACCCTGAAGAAATCGACAGTTACGACCAACAATTTCCTCACGGGAGTAGCCAGTCATGTCTATGAAGGCATTGTTGGCAAAAATGATGGGATTATCAGGCCTCTTTGGATCCGTAATCGTCATCGGCATGCGCGTGGTTTCGACGGCTGCGAAGAAGATATTGTGATCAGATGCGCTTATGTCACCGGTAAAGTTGTCGGTCACGCGGTTGGAATGCTTAGCCATTTACGCTCCTGGTTTGGCGGTAGCTACCTTGAGGGCCTAGCTCTTGGAATCGCGAATCGGAGGATCCCTAGACTTGCCGATCAGAAGAAAAGATCTTCCGACAAAACGTCTCGAGACATTGCAGGGAAAAAGGCTTTGCAAGCCAGTGAACATCATCACTTCTCAGCGAATCCGCTCGTGGGTGATAGCCTGACATGACGACGATCGGGCTCTCAGGTTGAGTCGCTTGAAGCTTACGCACCAGATCCATTCCGTCCATCTTCCCAGGCATACACAAGTCTGTAATTAGCAGCCGCACTGGGTAGGGCCTCTGCTGGATGTGCAGCCAGGCCTGGTCTGCTGTCTCAAAGACGTGAACTTGGTAGCCTAGATCTTGGAGGAACTCGAAGAGAAGATCACGGACCGGCTGCTCGTCTTCAACGAGAATGATAGTGTTCATAGGAGGTCATTTTCGAAGGAGATACGACATTGACTGCCAGCGTTCACGAACATTCCCTGCGGTTAGATTTTAGTCAACAATCATGAGTTGTGGTGCATGCTCGATGCGCCGGAAGGGGCGATTGAGGAATCTGTGAGCAGCGGATGCAACCTGCAGTGGACGATTTTGGGTTCAGCGAGGCGAGTTCAGGATGAGCTGACGCCCTTGGATGAACTGGTTCTGTCGTCAATGACGCAAACAGGTCCTTGCCGTGGGGTTTGGATGTGCAGGGTGAATGCGTCGGTAGATAAGCCATCCTAAGGCCGCAGCTGTACAATCTGCATAATCTTCACCTTCTTTTCTCTAAAATCAGGATCTAGGATCGGATGTCAACATCAGAATTTGAAATCGATATCGCTTCTATCGGAAAGATGGAGAGCATTCCTTTGATTCTGAGCTTGGTGAAAGCGACCACAGGTTTGCGCTTCGCAGCTGTTGCCAGGGTGACCACGAGTCGATGGGTGGCTTGTGCGGTCGATGACTCGATTGGATTGGAGTTGGCCGTTGGTAGCGAACGTCTTACAGCAGAGACTTTATGCGGCCAAGTGCATGATCTGCGCAGATCATTGGTGTTCGGTAGCGGTTTTGCTGAATTGTCTCGTTTAGGATACGAAGCGGTGGCGCCGAGCGATTTGCCTGCCGTACAAAGCCATATTTCCATTCCCATCATTACTGCCAATGGGGAGCTATTTGGAACCCTATGTGCGCTGGACGTAATGCCCATTACCTTGAATAAGCAGTCGGCTATAAATACGCTTGAGCTTTTCGCTCAGCTAATCGCCGTGAATTTGAGTTTGCACGATCGCCTTGAACAAAGTGAATCTCAACTCGTTGCATCAACCGAGCTTGGCCGGCTCCGCGAACAATTCATTGCGGTTCTAGGGCATGACCTCCGTACCCCGCTTAGCGCCGTAAGGCTCAGCGCAGATGCGCTACGCGCGAACATTTCGGAGAGCCGACGTTTGCTGCTGGCCGAAGGTATTCGGTTAAGCGCGGCACGCATGGCCGCATTGATAGAGGACATTTTGGACTTCACACGCTGTCAGCTAGGAGGTGATGTCGTAATGAATCTCCGTCGAGCAGACGACATTTTTGATGTGCTTGGAGCTGTTGTTCAGGAGGTCCGTTTGGCCCATCCGGAAGCAAATATCACGTTTGACTATGAGGGCGCTACTGCATTGTTATGTGATGTCGGCAGGATTAGTCAGCTGGTTTCCAACCTCTTGACCAACGCAGTAGCGCATGGTCAAAAAGGAGGGGCAATTGTGCTAAAGGGGCGCATCGATGAGGGAATGTTGGTGCTGAGCTGCATCAACGGGGGCAGCCAATCCCAGATACGTTGCTTGGATCTCTTTTCGAGCCTTTTACGCGTACCGACCGTGACAGTCACACAGAGGGCCTTGGGCTGGGCCTATATATATGCTCGCAGGTTGCTGAAGCTCATGGTGGTACGTTGAGCGTAACCTCCAACAAAGACGCAACGATATTTGTCGCATCAATACCAGTACGCTTGTAGGTTCACTACGATGCTTCGCGGTAACGGAACAATGGCTTGAAGCCTACAAATGGCTACAGATTCCATTGGTCACAAGCGAAGGCCGTATGCATAATCGGCATAGGGCTCGGCAATGTCATCTGATACCAATTCTGATACCAATGGCGGCTTTTTGTTGATGCCTCACGAGCGCTGGGGAGCGGGAAATGCCCGAAAACATTGATCAACAGCTAACGTCAGCAACCACTTAAGACTGCATGGTGATGTTAGCTGTGGAGATCAAGGAGCTTTACCTATCAATAACTGGGGGAGCGATGGTTTCAGGCCATACCGAATCGATAGCCGATTCGGTACCAATCTGGAGCCTGGCAATAAAGGCGGGATTCAAACCGGACATTGCGCCTATTGTCGCATAGGTGTGGCGGTAGTTGTATGGCGGCCGGTCGCGAATTCCTGGCCCCTGAAGCCTAGACAGGACATGGCTTTGCCAGCTCATTACCCGCAAGCTCCACGAAGGGCAGGGCTTGTTTTCTGTGATTCCAGCTCTGAAAATGTGGGCTTGGATTTTTTGATCAGGGATGAAACATTGAAGACTCTTGTCTGGCTGGTGATTGCAGCCGTTATCGCGTGGAAATTTTCCCCACAGATCGATGGATGGCTGAATTCCGATTCTTCAGCGAATTCAGGCGGCCTTGTATCCCCAACGCCGTTAAAGCCCCCGGTAAGTCGCGCGCCATTCAATTGTGATGGTCGACAGTACTGCTCGCAAATGACGTCCTGCGCCGAGGCGATGGCTTTTCTGCAGAATTGTCCAGGTATGAAAATGGACGGCAATAACGACGGTGTTCCCTGCGAAACCCAGTGGTGCAAGAGATAGGTTTTTTTCTACGCGGCTTCTGTACATAGAGAAGGCTAATCGTTACTGCTTTCAGTCGTTCGCTACCCGCCGTAGAGAGCTGAGCGACCGCCGACCCCTGCACGTACCGCCGCTAACGCAGAACGTTCAAATACCGTCGTTGCAAAGTTATCAGGCAGCTTCAACTGAAACGGCGAGATGCTTGCCCATGGCGGCCAGCGCTGATTCGATCTGCTCCATCTTGGATGTATGCAAAAAATCTACCAGACGATCTCCTTGGGTTTGATGAAAGCCCAGCAGCCGGCACAGATCTGCTTTGCGCATATCTCGCTCTATCATCGTATTCCAAAGCACGATCTTCGCTACGGTCACAGCAGGCAGATGAATGATACGCTCGCCCTGTTGCGGTGCTGATGCCCGCGGAATTGGACGTCGTTGGTCAACGTAGATCGACAGCGTTGTTTCTATCGCGTCAACGGCCTCGTTGACAGCGTGCTGTTCGTCGTCCCCAAAGCTGTTCAGTTCCGGCAAGTCTCTGCAGTAGACGGCGAGACCGGGAACAGTGTCTGTTTCAAATCGGATTGCATAGTCATACATGGCTTAGTCCTCCGGGTGATAGGCCTGCTGTCCGCAAAGCGAAAAACCATCAAAGCCCCAGTTGTTTAATGATCGCCTTGCATGTCCCTTCCAGCCTTCATTTTGCTCTGACGGGTCGAGTTCAAGCCCCCCGCCCCAGATGAGCCAGACTCGTCGCCAGCTCATTCTTCCTGAACGGCTTGCTCAACCGCGGCAGGTCCGGGTCGAGGCCTTCACGCTCGGCGTAGCCGGAAACCAGCAGGATCGCCGTCCCAGGCCTGGCCCGACGCACGCGCTTGGCCAGGTCGGTCCCGCTGATGCCCGGCATGAGGTGGTCGGTGATGAGCAGGTCGAATGTCTCGCCGGTATCCATCAATTCCAGGGCTTCTTCGCCGGATGCCGCTTCGATCACGCAATAACCCAGCTCGGCCAGCATGTACGAAGTACTCGCCCGTACCAGTTCTTCATCATCCACCAGCAACGCCACGCCACGGCTGGAGGACAGCTCGGGCGTGTCGACCAAGCGCAGGGCCTCGGCGGGGAGGGCAATGCTGCGCGGCAGCCACAGCTCGACATTGGTGCCCAGGCCCGGCGAGCTTTGAATGGTCAACGCGCCGTTCAACTGCGACGCCAGCCCATGCACCATCGACAATCCCAGGCCAGTGCCCTGGCCCACGCCCTTGGTGGAGAAAAACGGCTCCACCGAGCGTGCCAGCGTCGTCGGGTCCATCCCGGTGCCGGTGTCGGCGACCGAGAGGCACAGATAGTTGCCCGCTGGAAGACGTGAACGGTGCCCCTCAGCGATCGATTCCATGCAGGCGGATATGCGCAGCGTGCCGCCTTCGAGCATCGCGTCACGGGCGTTGACGGAAAGGTTGAGCAGCGCCATCTCGAGTTGGTTCACGTCGGCGATGGCTGCGGGCAGGTGCTCCGGCGCGTCGACCACCACCTTGATCTGCGGCCCGGTGGTACTGGCCAGCAAGTCACCCATGTCGCTGACCAGCTTGCCGACGTTGACCGCCACGGCCTGCAGCGGTTGGCGCCGGGCGAAGGCGAGCAGCCGCTGCACCAGCGTCTTGGCGCGGTCGGCGGACTGCACGGCGCCGGAAATCAGTCGCTGCTCCCGTTCACCGCCCACTCCGCGGCGCTGGAGCATGTCCAGGGTGCCGACGATGGGCGTGAGCAGATTGTTGAAGTCGTGGGCCACGCCGCCGGTGAGCTGCCCCATGGCTTCCATTTTCTGGCTCTGACGCAGGGCCAGCTGGACTTCTTCACGCTCAGCGACGGCCTGGGCGATCCGCGCTTCGAGGGTGGCATTGAGCTCGCGCAGGTTTTCGTCTGCGGTCTTGCGTGCGGTGATATCCATCGCCGTGCCGGTCACGCGCAGGCAGCGCCCGTCCTCATCGAACACGGCACGGCCCTTGGCCGCGACCCAGCGAACCACGCCGTCCTCGCGGCCGACGGTTCGGTAGTCGACTTCGTAGAGCGCTCGGCGCTCAGGATCCATCGCCGCTGCGAAAGCCTCCAGAGTCGCCTTGCGATCCTGCGGGTGCAGACCCTCGTAGAAGTCTTGCAGCGTGACCGCGACGTCAGCTGAAATCCCGAACATGGCTTTGGTCTGGGGTGGCCACACCAGCGTGTTCAAGACGAAATCCACGTCCCAGAAGCCCACGTCGGCATGGTCGACGGCCAAACGCAGCCTGGCCTCGCTGGTGCGGATGGCCGCGTCGACTCGGGTGCGGTGCACCATGAGGCCGATGGTCTGCACCACGAAGTCGAGGATTTCCACATCGGCTGGCGCGCACTCGTGCAGTTCGGGGTCGTACAGGACGAAAGCACCCATCACGGCACCCTGGGCCGACCTGATGGGAACCGACCCGCATACCTGCAAGCCCTGCTCGATCGCCAGGTTTCCGAGCTTCTCCTGCCAGGCATCGTTGGAGATGTGAACGACAGTCATCAGCCCGTTGTGTGGCATGGGAGCGCTACAGGTGCTCGAGTCCGGGTCGATGACCATGGCCTTGACGGCGTCCTGGTAGAGGGCAGGCAGGCTGGGACCCACGCAATGCTGTACCTGCCGGCCTTGTTCGTCCAGAAGCACGATGCTTCCCAAAAGGCGCGACGTGGACAAGGCTTCGACTTCGCGCACGACCGACTCCAGCGTGACGTCGAGGGTATTCTCTTCCACCGCCAGGGCCAGAATGCGGTTTTGCGCAGCCCCGATGGCAGCGGCGCGATTGCGCGCTTGCGTCAGGCGTGCGTTCTCGATGGCAATCGTCGCCAAGCGCGCCAGGCTTTCAAGCCTTTCCACGGTGTCGCGGGAATGAGGCTGCGCCTCGGACCAGTAGGCGCCGAGCGCTGCCACGGCAACTGGTTGGCCTATCGGGACCATGATCAGGCTGCGCACGAACGTCAATGCGTAGGCGTCCTGCGGGATACGCGAGTCGAGCCGCACGTCGGGGATGACGATGGTCTCGTTGCCGAGCATCGCGCGCCCCGACACGCAGCGCTCGATCGGAAAGGTCTTGCCTTGCCACAAGGGAGAGACGGCATCTTCGGCAACGTATGAACAGTGCCCGTCGTGTTCGATGGCGATCGCGATCCCCTCGGCGCCCACGGTCGCACGCGCCGTTTCGCGCAGCACGCTGACCACCTCGTCGATCGACTTCGCCGTCACCAAGCGTTCGCTGGCGTGGAGCACGTGCGACAGCCGATCATCACTCTCAAGAGCCGTGGGTACAGTAGGCAAGCGGAACTCCGAATGATGGGGGTGACGAACGAGGTGCCAGATGACCCGAGTTGCCGGGCCAGGTCGGGTTCAGTCTCTCAGAAATGCGCGCGAGCCGATAGCACGACGGTACGCGGGCCGCTGATTGAAGCCCGGCGCTGGTCGGCTCTACTTGAGCACCAACAAGCGATAGACGCCCCCATCGTTTTCGATCCCATGGGTGTCGTGGGCAAAACCTGGAAAAGAGCGGTCGAAAGTCTCCAGCGCTTTCAGGTAGGCAAGCAGCGGCCCGTCAGCTGCGCCGGCGTGCTCGCCCGGCATCAGCAGGGGGATGCCGGGCGGGTAGGGCACGATGCCCGTCGCCACGATGCGTCCGGCCGCAGCGTCCAGAGCCACCAGTTCCACTTCGTTGCGGACCAGCTTTTCGTAGGCTTGAACCGGGCTGAACTCGGCCTTGGGCAGCGTGCCGAACGCTGCGGACATGGCCGCCGTGGTGCGGTTCTCTTTCATTGCGGCGAAGATGTCTTGCGCCAGATCCCGCAAGCCCATGCCGCTGTATCGCTGCTGCGTGGCAGCGAGCAGGTCGGGCAGGCACAGTTCCAGCTCCAGGTTGGCGTCGTAGTCGCGCTTGAAGTCCAGCAACGCGTTCACCAGGGTGCCCCACTTGCCCTTGGTGATTCCGATGGAAAACAGGAAAAGCAGAGTGAAATCGGTGGTTTTTTCGACCACGATTCCCTGCCGACCCAGATACGCGCTGAGCACACAGGCCGGAATGCCGAAATCCAGAAGCTGGCCGTCGTCGCCCATGCCGGGGCTCAGAATCGATACCTTGATCGGATCGAGCATGCAGTAGCCGTCTTCGATGTCGCCGAAACCGTGCCAGACCTCGTTGGGGTGCAAGACCCAGCACTTCGGGTCGGACTTGAGCATGAGCGGGTCGACTTCATGGAAGGCGATGGCCGCCCCGCCGACCTGTATCACCGGCGGCTGCCAGCACGACACGAACCAGTCGCCGTTGGCGGCCATGTCGCTGTGCATCCGCGAGATCACCTGGCGAAAGGCGATGGCCTCTTCGATGGATTCGTTGGTCAGAATCTGCCCGCTCGGCGCTTCCATCATGGCCGAACTGACGTCGCACGAGGCCATGATCGCGTAGTTGGGCGAGGTCGAGGCATGCATCATGTACGACTCGTTGAAGCGTCCGTGGGGGATCGGGTTGCGCCCATTGCGCACATGGATCATCGACGCCTGGGACAGGGCGGCCAGCAACTTGTGGGTGGATTGGGTGGCGAACACGGTAGGTTTGGACGCGTCGTGATCGTCCGGGCTGCCGTGCATGGCGAAGCGGTCCTTGTACAGCGGGTTGAAGCGCGCATAGCCATACCAGGCCTCGTCGAAGTGCAGGCGGTCGACGCTCTGCCCGAGCAGTTCCTCGACCCGCGTGACGTTATAGGTCAGGCCGTCGTAGGTGGAGTTAGTGACGATGGCGTGTACGGGCGTGGGGTCGATGTGCGGCTTGACCAGCGGGTTGCTGGCAATGGCGGCCTGCACCCCGGCGGCGCTCAACGTCTGCGGCAGGATCGGACCGATGATGCCGAAGCGGTTGCGCGTCGGCACCAGATAGGTCGGAATCGCCCCGGACAGCGTCATGGCATGCTCGGCGGACTTGTGGCAGTTGCGGTCGCACAGCGCGATCTGGTCGCGCGTGACGCTGGCCATCAGGATCACCCGGTTGGACATCGACGAACCGTTGGTGACGTAGTAGGTGCGATGAGCGCCGAACACCTTGGCCGCGTAGCGCTCGCCCTGGCCGATGGGGCCGCTGTGGTCGAGCAGCGAGCCCAGTTCGCCGACCGAGATGGACAGGTCGGAGCGCAACAGGTTTTCCCCGAAGAACTCATAGAACGCCCGGCCTGCCGTACTTTTCAGAAAGGCCGTGCCGCCGGCGTGCCCAGGGGTGTGCCAGGAGTATTCGTAGCTGCGGGCGAACTTGAGCAACGCGCCGAACATCGGCGGCAGCACCGCCTGACGATAGCGCTCAATGGCGGCCATGATCCGCCCACTGAGGAAGCGGCTGGTGTCTTCCGGCAGCCAGATGAAATCGTCGGCGTGCTGCATGACGATCAGCGGCACGTTGCCAGCGGTGCTGCGGTCACTGATCAGGAACACCGGGACCCGCGTGTTGCGCTCGCGCAGGGTGGTCAGCAGGTCGATGCATTGCTGGTGGTCGTCGCTTTTGTCCATTTCCCAGCTGAGCAACACGCACTGGATCGCAGGGTCGGTGCTCAGGATCGATTTGGCGTCGTCCAGACGCTCCGAGGTGATCACGCTGATGGAGCGCTCTTCCACATCGGCGATGAGCTGGATCAGTGCCCGACCGAACACGGTTCTCTTATCGGGCTGGGTGCTGATCAGCAAGGCGAGCATGCCCAGCAGGTTTCTATGGTCCGTCATGGTCGTGCCTCCGGTGCAGGGGTGTTCGATGTCGGGCTGGCCAGACTGTTCACGGGAATCGGCGTGCCGACGATGTGCTGGGCCGCGACGGTTTGCGTCGGGGCACTGTTGTTGACCGCTTCCAGGCGGATCAGGCGGTTGTTGACGAAGCCGAACAGCGTGTAGCCGACGATGGTCGCCACGCCGCCGAGCATCAGCGCCTGGGCACCGGAGCTGTAGAGCGCGAGGTAACTGTAGGCCGCCGCGATCCCGGCCACGATGTTGGTCACCAGCGCCTTGTTGGCCGGCACATTGGAGACCTTCTGCAGCGTCATCAAGGTGGCCATCGACAGGATGTACGGCACCAGGTTGGTCACCACCGCCAGGTTCACCAGCGTGTCGAACTGCTTGGCCAGGTCCGGGCTGATGGTGAGCAAGGCCAGTGCCGTCTGGATCGCCAGCAGAATCAGCATGCTGATCACCGGCACACCATGCGCGTTGACCTTGGCGAAGATCGGCAGGAAGTAACCGGTGTCGGCCGAGCTCTTGAACACCTGGGCCACGGTGAACTGCCAGCCCAGCAGCGAACCGATGCAGGCCAAGACCATCAGGCCCATGACCAGGTTGCCGACCATCGGCGTGAACATCTTGGCGAACACCAGGCCGAATGGCGCCGTCGAGGACACCAGTTCGGCGTTGTCGACGATGCCGGCAATCACGTTGGTGGACACGATGTAGATCACCGCTGCGCCCAGGGTCCCGCCGAGCACGGCGATCGGCACGTTCCTTTCCGGATTCTCCACGGCATCGCCGTTGGCACACGCCGATTCCAGGCCGAGAAATGCCCACAACGTGATCGCCACCGACGCGCCGGCCGCTTCGTACCAGCGCATGTCGTAAGGGTTCCAGCCCGCCGCGTAGGTGCCGCTGTCGAACCAGAACCAGCCCACCGTCGACACCAGTACCACGGGCGCGATCACACCCCAGACGGTTATGGCGCCGATCTTACCCGTCACGTTCGCGCCGCCGAAGTTGGCGAAGGTGGTGATCCACAACAGCGCGATGGTCGCCAGGCCGACCTGCAGCGAGCCCAGTTTGATATCGAACAACGTCTGGATATACCCGACCGCCGTGATGCTGATCGCCACGTTGGCGATCAGCAGCGACAGCCCATAGGTGTAGTTGGTGATGTAGTTGCCCGATTTGCCGAAGGTATATTCTGCATAACCGCCCATGCCGCCGGTCTTGCGGCTGAGCATGCCGCAGCGGGCAAAGGCGTAGGCCAGGGCCAGGGAGCCGGTGGCGGTGATCAGCCAGGAGAGAATGGAAATGCCACCCACCTCAGCGAGTTTGGTCGGCAGCAGCACGATGCCGGACCCCAGCATGTTGACGGCTGTCAGCATGGTCAGCTGACTCACACTCATCTTCTTCATGACGGACACTCCATTGCCTGGATGATCAGAGAGGTCTTTAGCTATAGCAAAGATTGCAGAGAAGACAAGGCAGGGGGTGGGCGCAGTGGCCCTGATGCCGCTCGTCAAGTCGACGGCACTTCCAGCTTCAGGGCGATCTCCCACTAACAGGCGCGGATGAACCGCGTCACGAAAGGAGACATATCATGGTCGAAGACAACAACCACCCGCAGAATCCGTATCCAGGGCCGGCCGAGCCCGGTAGCGGGGAAGAGGGCTACCCTGATATCCATGATGAGCACGATGATGATCAGGATGGCTCGCCAGGCAACAAGGCGGTAGACGAACCAGACACCGGGACCAATCCGCCGGTGGATGAAGACGAAGAGCCTTCTCCAGGCAACCGTCTCTAAACGCTACGCGTAACGCCGCAGCAGACCTGCACCCTGCCATGCGCGGGGTGCATATCCCCAGTTATCCCCCAGTTATCAGATCGGTTATCCAATCCGTTATCAGATCCAATCGCCGGTTCAGCCGTCGTGCAAGCCGTGCAGTTGCATGTACTCGTCCCACGGCATCCCGGCCATCTCGGCGACTTCCTTGTGCACTTTAAGACGTTGCGCCTTGAATTCTTCCGGCGTGGCAGCCGTGAGCTGCAGGGTCAGCTCCCAGGCGAACAGGCCTTGCGCATCGGCGGCTTCCTCGAATGCCTCGTGCAGGCGTTCGGCGCGGTATTCTGCGATGCTCAGCCCGGCCGCACGTGCGGCCAGGGGGTTGAGGCCGTCCAGCTCCGTTTGCAGCTCGGCATGCTCTTCGAGGAAACGGTCCAGTGCGGCCTGGTGACGCGAATCGGGTTCTGCCATGGGGCCTTCGATCAGTGTTGGGTAGGCTTCGATTGTGCAGCCCCGAATCGATCCAGGCAATGCCGGCTGCAGGGCAGAGCGGTGATCGAGCGCTGGCAGCTTGCAGCGCGCAATTGCGCAGTGATGATGCCGAGGGCGTGCCGCAGTGCTACATTCGCGCTTTGACTGGAATGGAAACGACGATGCGGATCATCGCTGCAGCACTTGGCTTGTGCGTACTCACCGGTTGCACAGGCATCAACATGAAACAGGCGCGCAGCGGTGCGCCGGTGCAATCCGTCACTTCGCAAAAGCCTGCGCAGAAGATTGCCCAGTGCGTGCAATTTAGCTGGCAGGACGAAGCCATGTTCGGTGTCATGACCGATGCTTCCACCGAAGCCAGCGACGGCGGCTACACGGTCTTCACGCCTGCGGCAACCTACTTTGCCGACATCCGTCCACGCGGCGCCGGGAGCGTGGTGAGCTTCTATGCCCGCGAGCAGGGCGAGGTCGCCACGCGCCGCCTGGCATCCCTGGCCACCTGCCTCTGAGCGCAAAAAAGCGTCTTCCCACAGGCAAAATAATCTGCACCCCCGCGCCGCTGCTGCGTCTCATGCCATGAACCCGTTCATGCAATGAAACCCTGTGCTTAGTGAGGATGATATGGCACCCAGCAGTTCGACGCAGATTCCCGACCCTTTGGATCGTCCGAACGATCCCGTCGCTCCCGAACCCTATGCCGAGGGCAAGCCCGACGAGGACGTACGTCCGGGCGATGAAACTCTGTCGCCCGTGCCTATGGACAGTGACCCGGAAGTGGACCCCCGCCAGGTACGCACCCAGACCGGCGAGCCGGACATCAGCCCAGACGACCCTGCCTGACGCTACCAGCTGATTCGCAACCCCAGGCTGCCCTGCAGGCTTTCCTGGGGTTGGGAGTCCAGGCTTCGGGCGTAGTCGGTGTCGAGGTACACGCTGACATCGTCGCTGAGCCTTGCGGTGAGTCCCAAGCCCAACTGGGCCTGCGTTGCCCGGTGCCGCGTGTGCAGGGTATCGCGGTCATCGAAGGTCACGGCGTCTTCACCCTGTAAGGTGTGCCAGACGTTGGCTCGCACGGAAGGCTCCAGCGGCAGGCTGCCCACGCGATATTCGCCCTTCAAACGCACGCCCAACCTGGCTCGCCAATAAGGTTCGCTGTCGAATGCAATCTCGGAGACGGGGTCGCGCGCTGTGTCCAGCGAGTTTTTCTGCCCGATCACCTGTGCTTGCGGCTCCAGCATCCACTGTCTGGAGAGCATGATCGGGTAGCCGCCTTCCACGGAAACGGCGATGCCCTGGCCGTCGAGGTCGAGGGTGTAGCCCCGCTCGGAACGGCTGCGCCCGTCGAAGCGGGTGCCCATTGCCACGACGTCCAGGTAACCTCCGGCCGGGCTTACCAGCGTCCAATAGGCGCCGAGGCTGTCGGCGCGCAAGCGGATGTCACCCGAAGGGGTGTCGTCGAATCCCAGGGCGAAACCGCGTACCTTGCCGTCCAGGCGTGAGTGTCCGACGAACAGGCCGGCATGCTGGCGATAGCCGTTGTCGCCCAGAGCAGCGAACAGGTCGTGGCCCACCTGGTAACCGCTGATGTTGCTGCTCAAGCTCGGCGCTGCCGAGCCGGCCCATTTCTGTCGGCCATGGCTGCCGAAGGTTCGCGCCCACCCCGCCGCCAACGCGCCGCGTTCCTTGAGCAGGCTCTGTTCGCCATGGCGTTGGTGAAAGCTGCCCAGGCTGTCCAGCGCCAGCAACGCGGCCGCTGGGGGCACGGCGCTGTAGGCAGGGACTTCTATCCGGTACAGCAGGATGCTTTGGCCGGGAATCGCCGGCGGCAGGCCTGGCGTGCCAACTGCAGCGATGGGTCCAGACGGCGCCGGTGCGGGCTCGGGGGGTTGCGGCTGTACGGGAGGCGGCGGCACGACCAGGTCGACCTGGGGGGGCTCAGGCGGCTCGCCGCTCGGGGGCGTTACCGGCGACGGCTCGTTCACGGGCGGCTCCGCTATGGGGGGCTCGACTATCGGTGGTTCCACTGTCGGCGGCTGCACTACTGGCGGTTCGACTACAGGCGGTTCAACGACAGGTGGGTCGACGATCGGTGGTTCGACCACAGGCGGCTCAACGACGGGCGGCTCCACCACAGGTGGCTCGATCACTGGCGGTGGCGGGATGACGGGCGCCACGGACGAACGCAAGAACCAGCTGTTCTCGCTGCCCGCCGTCACGCCGCCCTTGAACAGGTAATACTGATAGGCCCCCACCGAGAGGTTGTTGGCCAAGGTAAATGCGCCATCGCTGCTGGTCGCACCCTGGGTGGCTTCAACCAGGGGAATGCCGTTCGCGGCGGTCAGTGCGCCCTGGCCGTCGAGGTTGTCGACGGTGATCGCCGTGCTGCCACTGATCGTGCCTTGGGCGACGATCAGCCGGTCGGAAGGGGCGTCGTCTGCGCCCAACACGCTTTGCAGCTTTAAGCGCGCGTCGTTGCCCACGTAGTTGCCGATGATGGTCAGCCGATCGCCCGCCTGGGCCCCGCTGCGGGTCAGATCGATCGATCCGGCGTTGTTCACCGTGACTGTCTGCCCGGCCACTATCGGCCCCACCGACCCCTGTGTGGCGCCCAGCGTGCTGGTGCGGTCGAGGGTGAGCAGGCCACTGCCCAGGGGCGTCGAGTCGTCGGCCAGGCTCAGGCGATCGGCAAGGTCCAGCACCGAGCCGTTGTTCAGGTTGATCGTTTCCCAGTAGCTGTACCGCGCGCCGCCCGTGGCGCGGCTGTTGTCGAAAGTCAGCGTATCAACACCGGCATCACCGTAGATCAGGTTGGGTGACGCCAGTTGCGCATCGGAGAGATTGCTCAGCAGCGCCGTGTCATTGCCGGGGCCCAGGCTGACGGTGCCATGAATCAGGCCCCCATCGCGCCAGATGAAGCGGTCGTCACCGAAGCTGAGCAAGACGTTGCCACCGATGTCGCCGCCGCTCACGGTCACCTGGTCGGTGCCGCCGCTGACGCTGATGTTGCCACCGATGCTGCCAGCCGACACCGTAATGGTGTCGTTGCCGAAGCCGGCCACCAGGTTGCCGTTGATACGGCCGCCGGACAGTTCGAACAGGTTGTTGTCCAGCTTCATGTCGACCCGGCCGATGGTCCCCCCGCTCATGCGCGCGATGTCGCCGTCCTCGAAGGCGCCGACGATCGTGCCGTCGGTCATTAGGAAAGTGTCAAGCCCGTCACCTTGGCTCAGCGACTGGATCTGCCCGCCACGCATGATGAAGCTGTCGATGCCGCTGCCCTGGCTGACCGCACCGCTGACGATGCCGCCGGTCATCTCCAGCACATCGGCGCCATCACCCTGTGCCAGGGAAAACAGCCGCCCACCGCCGAAGAACACAGTGTCAGCGCCCGCGCCGGTGTTCATGGCGCCGCCAACGCTGCCCGAGTGGATCCGCACAGCGTCTTGGCCGGGGCCGAAATCGACCGGTCCGGTGATGCTGCCCGTGCCATCGACGGGCAGGGTGAGGCTGTTGTCGCCCAGCAGGTCGGAAAGCGCCGGCGCGGTTCCACTGTCGCACACATAGGCATCATTGCCCACGCCGGGGGCGAATGCGCAATCTGCCAGCACCTGGTCGCTTGGCACTATCAAAGCGGTCAACAAGCCGGTGCGCATGAGTAACGCATTGGTATTCATCGGCAACTCCCGCAAGCACTCGCGCAGCCGAACCGGACGCGATGAGCGTTCGGGCGGTCGATGGAAACATGCAATGCAACGAGTGTAGTCGAGGGAGATTGAAAGTTGAGGCAGAAAGCAACTTTGCAAGAAGTTATTCAATAACGGCCGCGATGAAAATTATTGTTCATCGTGGCCGCTGTTACATAGTAGATATCAAATAACTGTTGTAGATAAGTTGGTCAGGTTCACGAAGCCTTGCGCGGGCGGCGTCTGGCTGGCGCTTTTTTCGGGGCAGTCTTGGCTTTTGCCGGTTTGGACTTCGAAGCGGCAGAAGGCTTGCCGGCCAGGCTGCGCTTGAGCAGTTCGGTCAGGTCGATAACGTCCGCCGTCTGGCGTGATTCTTGACCCGCCTCGGTTTCCACGTCTTCGATCTCACCCTTGTTGGCCTTCTTCTCGACCAACGCCATGATCTTCTGTTCGAACTTGTCGACGTACTCTTCCGGCTGCCAATCGCCACTCATGTCTTCGACCAGACGCTTGGCCATGTCCAGTTCTTTCTTGGTCAGTTCGGGTTTCTTGACTTCTTTGCCCAGCTCCAGAATGTCCAGGTCACGCACTTCCGACGGCCAGCGCAACTTGACCATCACCAGCGCGCCGTCAAGTGGCATGAGCGCAGCCAGGTATTGGCGGGTGTGCAGTACGACCAGTGCAAGTGCAACTTTCTTGGTGCTGATCAGTGTTTCGCGCAGCAAGGCATACACTTTCTCGCCACGGCGATCCGGGGCCAGGAAGTAGGGCGTATCGATGTTGGGCAAGGGAATCTGGGTGCGGTCGACGAAAGAGAAAATGTCGATGGTCTGGGTCGAGACCGGGTGGGCAGCGCGGATTTCATCTTCGCTCAGCACGACGTAGCGACCTTTCTCGTACTGGACACCCTTGACGATGTTTTCCTTGTCCATTTCCTTGCCGGTCTTCTTGTTGATGCGCTTGTAGCCGACCGGGTCCATGCTGCGTTTGTCCAGCCAGTCGAAGTCCACGCCTTGGGACGCGGTGGCGGAGACCAATGCCACGGGAATGTGAACCAGACCGAAACTGATCGCGCCTTTCCAGATTGCTCTTGCCATGGTGAAGGGTGCTCCTGCGCGGTGTGTCTGCAGGTGACATTCGAGGCCTTGGCAAAGTTTCAATGGGCAGACGCTATGCAATTTGCAACGGCAGTGCACCATGATCTTGCACATTGCACGATCGGCAGCTTGCTGTTCTACGCTAACTCATTGATTGGTATGGAAGCGGTTGTGGTGCACAGTGGGCATGAAAGGTGCACTGTCTTCGAGCAAACCCGATGTCAGGGATAAGACCAAGAATGGAGTGTCATCATGTTGTCCACCCTTGAACTGCGCAACATCATTGAAAGCAGTTTTCTGCCGCAGCGCTGCC
Source organism: Pseudomonas rhizosphaerae (assembly GCF_000761155.1). NCBI lineage: Bacteria > Pseudomonadati > Pseudomonadota > Gammaproteobacteria > Pseudomonadales > Pseudomonadaceae > Pseudomonas > Pseudomonas rhizosphaerae. The sequence goes on from NZ_CP009533.1 coordinate 1,973,354, forward strand.
AGTGCACCCAAGCCACCGACCGCTCCCTGACCGTACGGGTATTCGACCACGCTACGCATAAGGTCGATTACACCTTGAGTGGTATCCGCACCGAGCAGTTGACCAGCAGCCGCGCGATCTCGAACCTGATCGCCGGCATGCGCACCGACCTCAAGCGCCAGGGCCAACTGCCCAAAGCGGTTGGCGAATACCTGTAACACCGCCAACGCCACGGACACCACCCCCTGTAGCAGCGGCGCAAGCCGCGTCCGGCCACACCGCGGTCATTCAGACGGACCGCAATACTCGCCGATGCGGCTTGCGCCGCTGCTACAGTGTTAATCGCGGTAGAACACTTGGACCAGGTGGTAACCGAACTTGCTTTTTACCGGGCCGTGCACCGTACGCAGCGGTTTCTTGAAGATGATCTGATCGATCGCCCCCACCATCTGCCCGGGTCGCACCTCGCCCAGGTCTCCACCTCGTTTGCCCGAGGGGCACGTGGAATACTTCTTGGCCAGCACATCGAACGCCTCGCCCTTGGCGATACGCAGGCGCAGCGCTTCGGCTTCCTCGGCGGTCTTGACCAGAATGTGCCTTGCTTGTGCCTTCATTACCCAGTGCTCGCTGAAAAAAGCCGCTGATTATGCCGCAAATCAGGACAGGTTGATCATGTCGCGGATCTTGCTGCCCAGTCGCTCGAGGGAAAACGGTTTGGTGATCATGTCCATGCCCTCTGCCAGAAACCCGTAGCGCTCGGCCGCTTTCTCGGCATAACCGGTGATGAACAGCACCTTCAGGCCGGGCCGCTGCTGTCGGGCGATCTCCGCCAATTGCCGCCCATTGAGCCCCGGCAGGCCGACGTCGGTCACCAGCAGATCGATGTGCAGCCCAGCCTCGATCAGGGCCAGCGCGGCCGTCGCCTCGGCGGCCGAATGGGCGGCGTAGCCCAGTTCGTCCAGCACATCCAGCACCAGCATGCGCACCGCCGGATCGTCCTCGACCACCAGCACGCTTTCTCCGTCCTGTGCCATGGGTGGCGCGGCCGACGCGTGTTGTTCGGTGATATCGCCTAAGGGTTCGAGGTGTCGCGGCAGGTACAGGCGCACGCAGGTGCCTTCACCCACTCGGCTCTGCAAAGTCACCTGGCCGCCGGACTGCTGGGCGAAGCCGTAGATCATCGACAACCCCAGCCCGGTGCCCTGGCCGATAGGTTTGGTGGTAAAGAAGGGATCGAACGCCTTGGCCAGCACCGGGGCACTCATGCCACTGCCGTTGTCGCTGACCCGAAACATCACGTAGGCCCCCGGCTTGACCGGTTCCAGGGTCGCACCCTCGGGGGTCGCATCCAGTTCGCAGTTGGCCGTCTCGATGGTCAACACCCCGCTGTCGGGCATGGCATCGCGGGCATTGATGATCAGGTTGAGCAGGGCGTTTTCCAACTGGCTGGCATCGGTGTTCACTGGCCAAACGTCGGGCGCCAGTTGCAGACGTAATTGCAGGTGTTCACCCAGGGTCCGGCTGAACAGCTCCTCGAGTGAATGCACCAGCTCATTGGGCGCCAGACGCTTGCGATCCAGCGACTGCCGCCGCGAGAACGCCAGCAGGCGATGGGTCAGGCCGGCCGCACGGTGGGCGGAACTGACCGCCGCCTCGCTGAACCGCTTGATCTCGCTGCTGCGCCCGGCGTCGATGTAACGCTGCATCAGGTCGAGGCTGCCGATGATGCCGGTGAGCATGTTGTTGAAGTCGTGGGCGATGCCGCCGGTCAACTGACCGAGCGCTTCCATTTTCTGCGCGTGGCGCAAGGCCTCTTCGGCGCGCTCGCGCTCCTGCATTTCGTTCTGCAGGCGCAGGTTGACCTCGGCCAGGGCCTGGGTGCGTTCGCTGACCCGGGTTTCCAGGTGCTCGTTGAGCTCGCGCAGGGCCTGCTCGACCTGACGACGATTCTGCACGTCCTCGGTCATGCCGAACCATTGCCGGATCACGCCCTCGGCATCCAGCCAGGGCAGGGCGCGGGCGTGCATCCAGTGGTAGCTGCCGTCGGCCATGCGCAGGCGGTACTCGGCGTCGTACGGACGGCCAGTGCTGACCGCCAGCTGCCAGGCATCCAGGGTCGGCAGATGGTCGTCCGGATGCACCAGTTGCGCCCAGTCGTCGTCGGGTCGCAGGCTGTGCATACCCGTCAGTTGCCGCCAGCGCTCGGTCTGGCTCTCGCCGTCGGTGCGGCCATTGGCCTCGGCGGTCCAGTGCACTGCCGGGGACAGCTCGATGGCCATGCGAAAATGCGCTTCGCTGTCCCGCAGCTCCTGTTCGGCGCGCTTGCCTACCGCGCTCACTTCGCGCCGCTCGTTGGCCTCGATGGCGGTGACCAGAATGCCGGCCACGCGCTCGTTCTCATCGCGAATCGGGCTGTAGGTGAGGTCCAGCCAGACCTTCGCCCAATGGTCCTCGCGCGGCAGGTTGAAGTCCTTTTCGTTGAAAGTGCGCACCTCTCCCTGCAACACGGCGGCGTAGATCGGGTCGGTGAACGGCTTGAGTTCCGGCCAGATGCTGTCCACCGGCTGGCCCAGCGCCCGTGGGTGGTTGCTGCCCACCAGCAGGGCAAAGGCGTCGTTGTACAGCTGGCACAGCTGCGTGCCCCACAGCAGCAGCATCGGCATGGGCGAGTGGGTGACGATGTCCACGGCTGTGCGCAGGCTTTGCGGCCAGGCGTCGGGGCCGGGCAGGGGACTGTCGGCCCAATCCATGCTGGCGATCAATGTCGCGACCTTGCCGCCCACAGGTGAGGCATTCATTGCGTTATCCTTTGATTTACCGCGGCTGGGTCTCCAGCCAAGCTATAGCGTACTTTCAACGACGGCCTTCGCAGGACCCCAGCACATGGAAATTCAAGCATTGCTCAAGCTCCTGGCCAGTCAGGATGGTTCCGACCTCTACCTGTCCACCGGCGCGCCACCCTGTGCCAAGTTCAACGGCGTGCTCAAGCCGCTCAGTGCCGAGGCGTTGAAGCCCGGCGACATCGCCGAAATCGCCGCCGGCATCATGGACGCCGAGCAGCGTATCGATTTCGAGCGCGAGCTGGAAATGAATCTCGCGCTGTCGATCCACGGGGTAGGGCGCTTTCGCGTCAACATCTTCAAGCAGCGCAACGAAGTGTCCATTGTCGCACGCAACATCAAACTCGACATTCCCAGCTTCGAAGACCTCAAGCTGCCGCGCAAGCTGCTCGACGTGATCATGGAAAAACGCGGCCTGGTGCTGTTCGTCGGTGCCACTGGGTCGGGCAAGTCGACGTCGCTGGCAGCATTGATCGACTACCGCAACCGCAACAGCAGCGGGCACATCATAACCATCGAGGACCCGGTGGAGTTCATCCATCGGCACAAGAAGTCGATCATCAACCAGCGCGAAGTGGGGGTCGACACACGCAGTTTCCAGGCAGCTTTGAAAAACACCCTGCGCCAGGCTCCGGACGTGATCCTGATCGGCGAGATACGCGACCGCGAAACCATGGAGCATGCACTGGCGTTCGCCGACACCGGTCACCTGGCCATTTCCACCCTGCACGCCAACAACGCCAACCAGGCACTGGACCGCATCATCAACTTCTTCCCCGAAGACCGTCGTCCGCAGTTGCTCAACGATCTGGGCAACAACCTGCAGGCGTTCGTCTCGCAGCGGCTGGTGCGCACCACCGACGGCAAGCGCCGCGCGGCGGTAGAAGTGATGCTGGGCACCCCGACCATCCGCGACTTCATTCACCGCAACGAATTTTCCGAACTCAAGGGCATCATGGAAAAATCCGTGAACCTGGGCATGCAGACCTTCGACCATGCGTTGTACGAGTTGGCCATCGAAGGAGCGATCAGCGAGGAAGAAGCGCTGAAGAACGCCGATTCGGTGAACAACCTGCGCCTGCGCTTGAAGCTGCACGGCGAGGAAGGCGTGCAACACACCACCGCCCCAGCCCCACCCACACCCGCCCCGACCGCAAAAGCGCGGATTGGGGCCTGGTGGCAGATGACCCAGAAACACCCTGATCACCGCCCCTGTAGCAGCGGCGCAAGCCGCGTCCGGCCGCACCGCGCCGTTCCAGAAACACCGCCGGCGCAACTGATGGAACGCGAACCCCTGTAGCAGCGGCGCAAGCCGCGTCCAGATTCACCGCGTTCATCCAGGCACACCGCGTATGCCGCCGACGCGGCTCGTGCCGCTGCTACAGGTGGATCTCCACCGCCAGGGGCAGATGGTCCGACAGATGCGTCCAGGGCTTGTTGCCCAGGATGATCGGCCCGTGGCTGGTCGCGTTCCTAACATACACCCGGTCCAGGCGCAGCAACGGAAACCGCGCCGGGTAGGTCTTGGCCAACTGGCCGTTATGGCGCTCGAACGCCTCATGCAGATCCTGCCGCTTGGCCAGCGTCGCATTGCCGCGAAGCTGCCAATCGTTGAAATCCCCGGCGATGATCACCGGCGCATCGGCAGGCAATGAATCGAGCAATTGCCCCAACAGCGCCAACTGCAACTGTCGATGGCTTTCCAGCAGCGACAGGTGCACGCAGATCGCGTGGACCTCGTCATGCCCTGGCACTTGCAGCACGCAATGCAACAGGCCGCGACGCTCGGGCCCGGTGATCGAGATGTCGAGGTTGGTGTAACGCAGGATGGGGTACTTGGACAGCACCGCATTGCCGTGGTGGCCGTCCGGATACACCGCGTTGCGCCCGTAGGCGAAATCGCTCCACATGCTGTCGGCAAGGAACTCGTACTGTGACATCTGCGGCCAGTTGGAAAACTTCGACGCGTGGCCATCGTGGCCGCCCAGCACTTCCTGCAGGAACACCAGGTCGGCGCTGGTGCTGCGCACCGCCTCGCGCAGTTCGGGCAGGATGAAACGACGGTTGAAAGCGGTAAAACCCTTGTGTGTATTCACCGTCAGCACCCGCAGGCGATGCACTTCACGGGGCTGGTCCGGCGCTTGCGCACCGAGCGGTTCGCTGGGGGGAGCGATGGTCACAGAAGCTCCTTGCACATGAGAATGTCCTTACTCCGACTTTGCCGGCACTGGGCGGTTCCCCGCCTCATTGCGCCAGCCAGCCACCGTCGATGTTCCAGGCCGCACCACGGACCTGGCTACCGGCCTCGCTACACAGGAACATGACCAGCTCGCCCAGGTGCTCGGGCGTGACGAATTCCAGTGACGGCTGCTTTTCGGCGAGCAATTCTCGCTGGGCGGCAGCTGGATCACCGCCCCTGGCCGCACGATCGTCAATCTGCTTCTGCACCAGCGGAGTCAGCACGAAACCCGGGCAGATGGCGTTGCAGGTAATCTGCGTGGTGGCCGTTTCCAGTCCCACCACCTTGGTCAGACCGATCACCCCGTGCTTGGCCGCCACATACGCGGACTTGCCCACCGAGCCGACCTGGCCGTGCACCGAAGCGATATTGACGATCCGCCCCCAGCCTTTCTCGCGCATGCCAGGCAGTGCCAGGCGCGTGCCGTGGAAGACCGAAGACAGGTTGATCGCAATGATCGCGTCCCAGCGCTCCACGGGAAACGCCTCGACCGCCGCCACGTGCTGGATGCCGGCATTGTTGACCAGAATGTCGACACCGCCGAAGCTGGCCTGGACGTACTCGAACAGCTCGGCCAGTTGCGTCGGGTCACTGACGTCGGCGCCGTGATGGGCAACCTGGGTGCCGTGTCGGCGCACTTCGGCCAGGGCCTGCGCCGGGTCGCCGAAGCCGTTGATCACGACGTTTGCGCCGTGACGTGCCAGCACCGAGGCGATGCCCAGGCCGATGCCGCTGGTGGAACCGGTAACCAAAGCTGTCTTGCCGTCGAGTGCCATGCGCGTTACCTCAGAGGTTGTCGTGCAATCTATACCACGCTACACCAGCGCTGCCTGCAGCAATTCCTGGGTATAGGGGTGGCGGGGGGCGCTGAACAGCCGGTCGGTGGGGCCATGCTCCACCACCTGGCCGTCCTTGACCACAATCACATCATGGGCCAGCGCCCGCACCACCGCCAGGTCGTGGCTGATGAACAGGTAGGTCAAGCCATGGCGCTCCTGCAGCTGTTGCAGCAACTGCACCACCTGCTTCTGCACCGTGCGGTCGAGGGCCGAAGTCGGCTCGTCCAGCAGCATCAGGGCAGGACGCAGCACCAACGCGCGGGCGATGGCGATGCGTTGACGCTGACCGCCGGAAAACTCATGGGGGTAGCGATGCCGCGCTGCCGGATCCAGGCCCACCTCGCGCAGCACCTGGATCACCTGCTCGTCGCACGCGCGGGCGTGGGCGCCGCTGTGCACTTCCAGGCCCTCGCTGATGATTTGCGCCACCGACATGCGCGGGCTGAGGCTGCCGAATGGGTCTTGGAACACCACCTGCATCTGCTTGCGCCAGGGCCGCATCTGCTTCTGGTCCAGGCCGTCGAGGGCCTGGCCCTGAAAGCGGATGCCGCCCTGGGAGTCGAGCAGGCGCAGGATCGCCTGGCCCAGCGTCGACTTGCCCGAGCCGGACTCGCCGACGATGCCCAGGGTCTTGCCCTGTTGCACGCTCAGGCTGATGCCATCCACCGCCTTGACGAACTCGCGTGGCTTGCGAAACAGCCCGCCGTCCAAGGGGTACCAGACCTTCAACTGTTCGACCTGCAACAGCTCCGGACGGGTCTCGTGAAACAGCGCCACGCCGGCCGGCTCGGCGTCCAGCAACAGTTGGCTGTAGGGATGCTGTGGCGCGCTGAACAGCTGCTCGCAAGGGGCCTGCTCGACGATCTCCCCGGCGCGCATCACACACACGTGCTGGGCGATGCTGCGCACCAGGTTGAGGTCGTGGCTGATCAATAGCAGCGACATGCCCAGGCGCTCCTGCAACGACTTGAGCAGCAGCAGGATGCGTCGCTGCACCGTGACGTCCAGCGCGGTAGTGGGCTCGTCGGCGATCAGCAGTTGCGGTTCGCAGGCCAGTGCCATGGCGATCATCACGCGCTGGCGCTGCCCACCGGACAACTGGTGGGGGTAGGCCTTCAAGCGTTTGTGCGGTTCGCGGATGCCGACCATTTCAAGCAGTTCCAGAATGCGCGCTTCGGCCTGCTTGCCGCCCATGCCCTTGTGCACCAGCAGGGTTTCACCGATCTGCTTCTGCACCGTGTGCAGCGGGTTCAGCGAGGTCATGGGCTCCTGGAAGATCATCGCAATGCGATCGCCACGCATGCGGCGCAAGGTCGCCGCATCGGCGCCCAGCAGTTCCTGCCCCTGGTAGCGGACGCTGCCGCTGCTCTGGCAGCCGCTGGCCGGCAGCAGTTGCAGGATGGAATGGGCCGTCACCGACTTGCCCGAACCCGATTCACCGACCAGGGCCACGCACTGGCCGACGGGAATGTCGAAACCGACATCCTTGGCCGCCGCCTGGCCATTGAAGGCCACGTTGAGGTGGCGGATCTCGATGAGGTTTTCAGCGGTCATGGGCAGGAGCCTTGTGGGGTGACAGGGAGGGCCTCTTCGCGGGCAGAGCCCGCTCCCACAAGGACCTGTTGAAAACCGAACTTGTGGGAGCGGGCTCTGCCCGCGAAGGGCGCCCTGCCAATCTCAACTCAAGCACGCGGATCAAACGCATCGCGCAGCCCCTCTCCAATGAACACCAGCAGCGACAGTATCAGCGCCAGGGTGAAAAACGCGGTAAAGCCCAGCCACGGCGCCTGCAGGTTCTGCTTGCCCTGGGCGATCAACTCGCCCAGCGAAGCACTGCCCGCCGGCATGCCGAAGCCCAGAAAATCCAGCGCCGTGAGGGTCGAGATCGCCCCGGTCAGAATGAACGGCAGAAAGCTCAAGGTCGCGTTCATGGCATTGGGCAGGATGTGCCGCAGGATGATCTTGCGGTCCGACAACCCCAGCGCCCGCGCGGCCTTCACGTATTCGAGATTGCGCCCGCGCAGAAACTCGGCGCGCACCACGTCCACCAGCGCCAGCCAGGAAAACAGCGCCATGATGCCCAGCAACCACCAGAAATTGGGCTCCACGAAACCCGACAGAATGATCAACAGGTAAAGCACCGGCAGCCCCGACCAGACCTCTAGCAGACGCTGGCCGAACAAATCCACCCAACCGCCGTAGTAGCCCTGCAACGCCCCGGCGCCAATACCGATCAGCGAGCTGATCAAGGTCAGCGCCAGGGCAAACAGAATCGACACCCGCGCGCCGAAGATCACCCGCGCCAGCACGTCGCGCGACTGGTCGTCGGTGCCCAGCCAGTTGGTCGTCGACGGTGGGCTAGGGGCGGGCTGGGTCAGGTCGTAGTTGGGCGTGTCGGCGCTGAACGGAATCGGCGGAAACAGCATCCAGCCGCCGCGCGAGGCGATCAGCTGGCGCACGTAGTCACTGCGGTAGTCGGCCTGGAACGGCAACTGCCCGCCGAACTCCTGTTCGGTGTGACGCTTGAACACCGGAAAGTACAGTTCGCCGTCGTACTTGAGCACCAGCGGCTTGTCGTTGGCCACCAGCTCGCCGCCCAGGGTCAGGGCGAATAAAGCCAGGAACAGCCACAGTGACCACCAGCCGCGGCGGTTCTGCTTGAAGCGGTCCAGGCGACGACGGGCCAGGGGCGACAGACGCATCAGGCATTCCTCGCGCTGAAGTCGATGCGCGGATCGACCAGGGTGTAGCACAGGTCGCCGATCAGTTTGATCAGCAGCCCCAGCAGGGTAAAGATGAACAGCGAGCCGAACACCACCGGATAGTCCCGCGACACGGCCGCCTCATAGCTCAGCCGGCCCAGCCCGTCGAGGGAGAAGATCACCTCGATCAACAACGAGCCGGCGAAGAACACGCTGATGAACGCCTGGGGCAGGCCGGCCACGACCAGCAGCATGGCGTTGCGGAACACGTGGCCGTACAGCACCCGTTGCTCGCTCAGGCCCTTGGCCCGCGCAGTCACCACGTATTGGCGGGTGATTTCGTTGAGAAACGAATTCTTGGTCAGGATGGTCAGCGTGGCGAAACCGCCGATCACCAGCGAGGTCACCGGCAGTACCAGGTGCCAGAAATAATCGGCCACCTTGCCCAGCAGGCTGAGCTCGGCAAAGTTGTCCGACACCAGGCCGCGCACCGGAAACCAGTTCAGCGAGGTACCACCGGCGAACACCACGATCAGCAGCATGGCGAACAGGAACGCCGGCATGGCATAGCCGATGATGATCAGGCTGCTGCTCCACACGTCGAAGCGGCTGCCGTGGCGCACCGCCTTGCGGATGCCCAGCGGGATCGACACCAGGTAGGTGATCAGGGTTGCCCAGAACCCCAGCGAGAGGGTCACCGGCATCTTGTCCAGAATCAGGTCGGTGACCTTGGCGCCGCGAAAGAAACTGCTACCGAAATCCAGCACCGCGTAGCTCTTGATCATCAGCCACAGGCGTTCGTGGGCCGGCTTGTCGAAGCCGTACTGGCGCTCGATGTCCTTGATCAGCTTGGGGTCCAGCCCGCGGCTGGCCCGCGAGCCCCCTTGCACCATGTCGCCACCGCCGCCGGTGACGCTGCCGCCGCCCACACCCTGCAGGCGTGCGATGGCCTGTTCCACCGGGCCGCCCGGCGCGGCCTGGACGATGGCGAAGTTGACCAGCAGGATCGCCAGCAGGGTCGGCACGATCAGCAGCAGGCGGCGTAACGTGTAACCCAGCATCAGTGAGTCTTCCCTGTCAGGCGGTCGCGCATCTGTTCGGTGGTCAGCGCAGTGGGGCTGACCTCCCACCAGGTTTCGATGGCCGGGTCATTGGCGGCCGGGGTGGCGGGCATGCCGAAGCGGTTCCACCACACCGTCGAGGTGCCCGGCGGGTAGTAATTGGGCACCCAGTAGTAGTTCCACTGCAGCACCCGGTCCAGGGCGTGGGCGTAGTCGCGCATCTGCGTCTGCGTGCTGGCCGCGCCCAGGCCGTTGATCAACTCGTCGACGGCCGGATTCTTCAGCACCATCAAGTTGTTCGAGCCGGGGTCGGTGGCCACGCCGGAACCGAAGAAACCGTACAGCTCGATGCCCGGCGTCGGTGTGACCGGGTAGCCGGTGATGATCATGTCGTAGTCGCGGGCCATCAGCCGGTTGACGTACTGCGAAGAGTCGATACGGCGGATCTCCATGGTGATGCCGATCTGCGCCAGGTTGCGCTTCCACGGCAGCAGCAAACGTTCCAGGCCGTTCTGGGTATTGAGGAAGGTGAAGCTCAACGGCTCGCCGTCGGCGTTCACCAAACGGTCGCCGTCGGCATGCCAGCCGGCCAGCTGGAGCAGGCGCAGCGCCTGCAACTGCTTGTCGCGGATCAGCCCTGAGCCATCGCTGACCGGGGCGTGAAACACCTGAGTGAACACCTCATCCGGCACCTGGCCGCGCAGTTTCTCCAGAATCTTCAGCTCGCTGTCGCTGGGCAGTTGCCGTGCGGCCAGCGGGCTGTTGGAGAAGAAGCTCTGCTGGCGGATGTACATGCCGCGCATCATCTGCCGATTGCTCCATTCGAAATCCCAGAGCATGGCCAGCGCCTGGCGCACGCGGCGATCCTGGAATACCGGCCGTTGCAGGTTGAAAACAAAGCCCTGGGCGGCCTGCAGGCCTGCTTTGGCCAGGTGCGCGCGTTGCAGACGGCCGTCGTCGAGCGCCGGGCCGTTGTAGCCGATGGTGTAGGCCGTGGCGGAAAACTCGCGGTTGTAGTCGTAGCCACCACCGCGCAGCACCTGGCGCGCGACGTCGGTGTCGCCGAAGTACTCGATGCTGAAACGGTCGAAGTTGTACATGCCGCGCGCCTCGGGCAGGTCCTTGCCCCACCAGTCGGGGTTGCGCTTGAAGGTGATGCTGCGGCCGTTGTCGATCTTCTCGATCGCGTAGGGGCCGCTGCCAAGGGGCGCCTCGAAGCCGCCACCGCTGGCGAAGTCGCGGGTCTTCCACCAATGCTCGGGCAGCACCGGCAAGGTGGCCAGGTCCAGCGGCAAGGTACGGCTTTCGGCGTTCTTGAAGTTGAAGCGCACCTGTCGCGGGCCTTCTACTTGCACATCGGCAACGTTGGCGAACTGGGTGCGGTAGCCCAGGCTGCCTTCACGCATCAGCAGCTCGAAGGTGTAGCGCACGTCTTGCGCGGTAATCGGCTGGCCGTCGGCGAACACCGCCTTGGGGTTGAGGTAGAAGCGCAGCCACAGGCCGTCGTCGCCGCGTTCCATGCGCTCGGCCACCAGACCATAGACGGTGTAGGGCTCATCCAGCGAGCGCACGGCCAAGGGCGAGTAGAGCAGCCCGTCGACCTGGCTGACGCCGATGCCCTTGTCGATGTACGGCAGGATGTGGTCGTACTGGCCGATCTCGATGGCCGAACGGCGCAGGCTGCCGCCCTTGGGCGCGTCGGGGTTCACGTAGTCGAAATGCTGGAAGTCTGCGGGGTAGCGGGGCGCTTCGCCATAGACGGTCAGCGCGTGCTGGGCGGCGGCCTGGGCGCCCGTGGCCGTGGTGAACAGGGCACAAAGAACGATGGAGAGGAAAACTGCGCGCATTGTCTGCCTGGGTCGAAAAGCGAAGGGTGCAGCCTAACATCATGGCCCGGTGGTATTGCAAACGCAGAACGGCCCGCGATAGGCGGGCCGTTCGGGCGTAACGCAGACCGCAGACTATCAGTCCTGACGGCTGGTGACTTCCAGCAGGTGATAACCGAACTGGGTCTTCACCGGGCCTTGCACGACGTTGATCGGCGCGCTGAATACGACGGTGTCGAATTCCTTGACCATCTGGCCTGGACCGAACGAACCCAGGTCGCCACCTTGACGGCTGGACGGGCAGGTAGAATTGGCCTTGGCGATTTCCGCGAAATCGGCGCCGCCCTCGATCTGAGCCTTGAGGTCGTTGCACTTGGCTTCGTCGGCAACCAGGATGTGGCGGGCAGTGGCTTTAGCCATGGTGATTCTCCTTTCTGAAAAAGTGGGCAGGTTACCCGATTGAGGGGCGGTTTTCCTGCAAAAGTTCCATACGAATCTGTACGGCGAGTCAGTCGCGGCTGTGCACCCGGCGGCCGGCGGCATAGGTCTGCAAGACCGCGCGGTCGTCGCCCAGGGTCATCAGTACGAACAGCACTTCTTCAAACGTCTTGGCTTGCGCGATGCGGTAGCTGAGCAGCGGCGTGGCATGGTAGTCGAGCACCACGAAGTCGGCATCGGTGCCCGGCTGTAGGGTGCCGACGCGGTCTTCCAGGCGCAGCGCGCGGGCGCCACCCAGAGTCGCCAGGTACAGCGACTTGAACGGGTTGAGTTTTTCACCCTGCAACTGCATGACCTTGTAGGCCTCGTTCAGGGTATGCAGTAGCGAGAAACTGGTGCCAGCGCCGACGTCGGTGCCCAGGCCGACGTTGACCTTGAAGCGCTCGGCCTGGGGCAGGTTGAACAGGCCGCTGCCCAGAAACAGGTTGGAGGTGGGGCAGAAGGCAATGGCCGAGCCGGTTTCCGCCAAACGCTCGCACTCGGCGTCGCACAGGTGCACACCGTGGGCAAATACCGAGCGCTCGCCGAGCAACTGGTAATGGTCGTACACGTCCAGGTAGTTGCCGCGCTCGGGGAACAGCGCCTTGACCCATTCGATTTCCTGGAGGTTCTCGCTCAGGTGGGTCTGCAGGTAGACGTCCGGGTACTCGCGCAGCAGTTGCCCGGCCAGGGTCAGCTGGGCCTCGCTGCTGGTCGGCGCGAAGCGCGGCGTCACCGCGTAGTGCAGGCGGCCCTTGCCGTGCCAGCGTTCGATCAGCGCCTTGCTCTGGGCGTAGCTGCTCTGGGCGGTGTCGGTCAGGTAGTCGGGCGCGTTGCGGTCCATCATCACCTTGCCGGCGATCAGCCGCAGGTCCAGGGCCTGGGCGGCTTCGAACAGGGCGTCGACCGATTCAGGGTGGACGCTGCCGAACACCAACGCAGTGGTGGTGCCGTTGCGCAGCAGTTCCTTGAGGAAGATCTGCGCGACACCGTCGGCATGCGCCTTGTCGGCGAACTGGCCTTCACAGGGGAAGGTGTACTCGTTCAGCCAGTCCAACAGTTGCTCGCCATAGGAGCCGACCATGCCGGTCTGGGGGAAGTGGATGTGGGTGTCGATGAAGCCGGGGGTGATCAAGGCATCGGGGTAATGGGTCACCTCGACGTCGTCCGACAGCGTCGGCAGCACCTCGCTGGCGGCGCCCAACGCACTGATCCGCCCGTCCTCGACCACCAGCACGCCATCGGCGAAGTATTCGTAGGAGGCCTGGACACCGACCAGGGCAGGGTCGTCGAGGCTGTGCAGGATTGCGGCGCGATAGGCTTTGCAGGTAAGGCTCATGGTGCATCTCTCAAGGCAGCGGGGCTGCGGCGCGAGCGCGGCAGCAGTTGGGCGACCCCCGGCGAGCTGGCTGTCCCCGGCTCGGCGCGGGCGCCAAAGTGCGCATTGTAGGTGGCGATGATCTCGGCGGCGATGGAAACGGCGATTTCCATGGGCAGCTTGCCCTTCACCGCTTCCAGGCCCATGGGGCAGCGCATGCGCTGCACCACACTGGGCGCGATGCCGCGGTCACGCAGGCGGTGCTCGAAGCGCGCGCGCTTGGTGGCGGAGCCGATCAGGCCGAACCAGGTGAAGTCGTTGCGCTCAAGGATGGCTCGGGTCAGTTCCAGATCCAGCGAGTGGTCATGGGTCATGACGATGCAGTAGCTGCCCACCGGCAGGCTCGCGACCTCGTCCACCGGCTCGTCGGTGATCACCTGGCAGACACCGTCGGGCAGGCTCGCCGGAAACTCCTCGGGCCGCGAGTCGACCCAGCGCACCCGGCATGGCAAGCTCGCCAGCAGCGGCACCAGCGCGCGGCCGACATGGCCGGCACCGAACACCACCACCTGCGCCTGCGTTTGCGCCACCGGCTCGAACAGCAGGACGGTGGCGCCGCCGCAGCACTGCCCCAGGCTGGCGCCCAGGCTGAAACGCTCCAGGCGTGTGGCGCGGGTGCCTTCGGCGAGCATTTCGCGGGCGATGTGCAGCGCCTTGTATTCCAGGTGGCCGCCGCCGATGGTGTCGAACAAGGCGGTGTCGCTGACCACCATCTTGGCCCCGGCATTGCGCGGCGTGGAGCCTTTCTCTTCGATGATGGTCACCAGCACGCAGGCTTCGCCACGGGCCTGCTGTTCGGCCAGGGCACCGATCCAGTCAGTCATGGCGTACGCTCCCGGGCGCCGCCTGGCGCATCTGCTCGCAACCCCACAGCACCCGTTCCGGCGTGGCGGGCGCGTCGATATTCGGTTGCAGGCGGTAGTCGCCCAGGCTGGCCACGGCATCCTTGATCGCGCACCAGGCAGCGATGCCCAGCATGAACGGCGGCTCGCCCACGGCCTTGGAATGGAACACGGTGTCTTCGGGGTTCTTGCGGTTTTCCACCAACTGCACGCGCAGGTCCTGGGGCATGTCGGCCACCGCCGGAATCTTGTACGACGCCGGGCCGCTGGTCAGCAGCTTGCCCTGATCGCTCCACACCAATTCTTCGCAGGTCAGCCAGCCCACGCCCTGCAGGAAACCGCCTTCTACCTGGCCCAGGTCGATGGCCGGGTTCAAGGAGGCGCCGACGTCGTGGAGGATGTCGGTGCGCAGCAGCTTGTACTCGCCGGTCAGGGTGTCGATCAACACTTCGCAGCACGCCGCGCCATAGGCGAAGTAGTAGAACGGCCGGCCACGGGCCAGGCTGCGGTCGTAATGAATCTTCGGCGTCTTGTAGTAGCCGGTGCTGGACAGCGACACCTGGCCCATCCACGCCTGCTGCACCAGGCTCTGGAACGTCAGCAGCTGGTCGCGCACGCGCACATGGCCGTTGCTGAATTCCACGTCTTCCTCACTGACCCGGTAGTGCCGCGCGGCGAACTCGACCAGCCGCTGCTTGAGAATCAGCGCCGCGTTCTGCGCCGCTTTGCCGTTGAGGTCGGCACCGCTGGACGCCGCAGTCGGCGAGGTATTGGGCACCTTGTCGGTGTTGGTGGCGGTGATCTGGATGCGCGCGATGTCGACCTGGAATACCTCGGCCACCACCTGCGCGACCTTGACGTTCAAGCCCTGGCCCATTTCGGTGCCGCCGTGGTTGAGGTGGATGCTGCCGTCGGTGTAGATATGGATGAGCGCGCCAGCCTGGTTGAGAAAGCTGGCCGTGAACGAGATACCGAACTTGACCGGCGTCAGCGCCAGGCCCTTCTTCAACACCGGGCTGTCGGCGTTGAACGCGCGGATCGCCTCGCGGCGCTGTTCGTAGTCGCAGCTGGCTTCGAGTTCGGCGGTGATCTCTTCGAGCAGGTTGTGCTCCACCGTCTGGTGGTAATGGGTGACATTGCGCTCGGTCTTGCCGTAGTAGTTGGCCTTGCGCACCGCCAGCGGGTCGAGGGCCAGGTGGCGCGCGATGCGGTCCATCACTTCCTCGATGGCCACCATGCCCTGGGGGCCGCCGAAGCCGCGGTAGGCAGTGTTGGACGCCGTGTGGGTCTTGCAACGGTGGCCGTTGATGGTGGCATCGCCCAGGTAGTAGGCGTTGTCGGCATGGAACATCGCCCGGTCGACGATCGACGCCGACAGGTCAGGGGAGTAGCCGCAGTTGCCGGCCAGGTCCAGATCGATCCCGTGCAGCCGCCCGTTGTCGTCGAAGCCGACGTCGTATTCGATGTAGAAAGGGTGGCGCTTGCCGGTCATGAGCATGTCCTCGACCCGCGGCAGGCGCATTTTGGTCGGCTGCCCGGTCAGGTGCGCCACCACGGCGCACAGACAGGCCGGGCTGGCGGCCTGGGTCTCCTTGCCGCCGAAACCACCGCCCATGCGGCGCATGTCCACCACCACCTGGCTCATGGACACGTCCAGCACCTCGGCCACCAGCTTCTGCACCTCGGTGGGGTTCTGCGTCGAGCAGTAGACGATCATTCCGCCGTCCTCGGTGGGCATCACCGAGCTGATCTGGGTTTCCAGGTAGAAATGTTCCTGGCCGCCGATGTGCAGGCTGCCCTGCAAGCGGTGGGGCGCGCTGGCCAATGCCGCGGCCGAGTCACCACGCTGGTGGGTGTGGCTGTCGAGCACGAAATGCTGCTGGCGCAGCGCCTGGACCACGTCCAGCACCGGCGGCAGGTCTTCGTACTCGATCACCGCCGCCATTGCCGCGCGGCGGGCACTGTCCAGGTCGCGGGCGGCCACTGCCAGTACCGGCTGGCCGACGAACTCGACCTTGTCGATCGCCAGCAACGGGTCGCCGGGCAGTAACGGGCCGATGTCCTTGAGGCCGGGGATGTCCTCGTGGGTGATCACCAGGCGCACGCCGGGGATGTCGTAGCAGGCGGAGGTGTCGATGCGCAGGATGCGTGCGTGGGCCCGGTCGGACAGCCGCGCATACACGTGCAGCTGGTTGGGGAATTCCAGGCGATCGTCGATGTACACCGCCTCACCCGTGACGTGCTTGTCGGCGCTGTCGTGCTTGACGCCCCGGCCTACGCCGGTGGTCAGCCCCTGGGCGAACAGTTCAGCCATGCGTGCCTGGCTGTCGGGCGCTTGATGCTCAGACATGGGCGCTCACCCGCGTTTGAATGTGCGGCGACTGCAACTCGATGAAGCACTTGCGCAGCAGGTTCTGCGCGGTCAGCAAGCGGTACTGCTTGCTCGCGCGAAAATCCGACAGCGGCGTGAAGTCCTCGGCCAGCGCGGCGCAGGCGGCCTCGACAGTCGCCTTCGTCCAGGGCCTGTCGAGCAACGCGGCC
This sequence comes from Pseudomonas rhizosphaerae, assembly GCF_000761155.1. NCBI lineage: Bacteria > Pseudomonadati > Pseudomonadota > Gammaproteobacteria > Pseudomonadales > Pseudomonadaceae > Pseudomonas > Pseudomonas rhizosphaerae. The sequence goes on from NZ_CP009533.1 coordinate 1,990,078, forward strand.
TCGCAGCCTGCGGCGCGCTTGGGAATCGCCGCCATGCCACCGTAGGCGATGCGTACGTCATGAACGCGGCCATCTTCGATCAGCAGACTGAACGCGGCACACACGGCGGAAATGTCATCGTCCAGCCGCTTGGAAACCTTGTAGGCACGAAACACGCGGCGGGCGTCGGCGCGCGGGACGATGATCTTTTCGATGAACTCGCCGTCTTCCCTGGCGGTGACTCGATAGTCGATGAAATAGTCCTGCAGGGGCAGGGTGCGGCTGCGCTCGCGTTTGCGCAGCACCACGTGCGCGCCCAGGGCCAGCAACAACGGCGGGCTGTCGCCGATGGGCGAAGCGTTGCCGATGTTGCCGCCCAGGGTGGCCTGGTTGCGAATCTGCAACGACGCGAATCGATGCAACAAGTGGCCGAAGTCGGCGTACTCGGCCGCCAGCGCCTGATAACAATCGGTCAAGGGCATAGCCGCGCCGATCTCCAGGCGATCGTCGAAGGTCTCGATACGCTTCATCTCGGCAACGTGGCCGACGTAGATCATCACTGGCAGCACCTTGTGCGCCTGGGTCACTTCCAGCGCCAGGTCGGTGCCACCGGCCAGCAAGCGCGCCTCGGGCTGCTCACTGTACAGCTCGGCCAGGTCGGCCACGGTCAAGGGCACCAGGCAGCGGTTGTTGCCGCCGTGAAGCTCGTCGGTCCGTGCTGGCGCGATGGCTTGCAGCCGGGCAAGGGTCTGCGCCTGCTGGCTGTCGAACTGATCCGGCAGTGCAGGCCCGCCGCAGGCCTGGGCCGCGGCATCGAGAATGGGTCGGTAGCCGGTACAGCGACAGAGGTTGCCGGACAACGCCTCGCAGGCCTGCTCGCGGTTCGCCTGCGGCTGGTTCTTCTGCAGGGCGAACAACGACATGACGAAACCCGGTGTGCAGAACCCGCACTGAGAGCCATGGCAGTCGACCATGGCCTGCTGAACGCTGTGCAGGCGACCTTGGAGCTTAAGGTCCTCGACGCTGAGCAGCTGCTTGCCGTGCAGGCTGGAAACGAACGTCAGACAGGCATTGCTGCTGCGATAACGAATGTGCGGCTGACCGCCGTCTTCGACCCGCTCGCCGATCACCACGGTGCAGGCACCGCAATCGCCGCTGGCGCAGCCCTCTTTGGTGCCCGGCCGCGCCAAATCGGTGCGCAGGTATTCCAGCACTGTCAGGTTTGGGTCCAGGGCATGCTCGGTGTGCAGCGTTTGATTCAAAAGGAACTGGATCACGGATGGCCTCACGACGCCTGATTCTTCGGTCTGCCTCTAGCAGAATCTATGCGGCAGCCGGGGGGCGGTCAACGATTAGCTGACCTGCGGGTCAGGAAATTGGGCGAGCCCGTTTCCTGCGCCCCGGCAGACATGCCTTTAGCCAAGCCACATCCGTGCCAACCTGCCGCCTTTGCCCTGCAATTGGGGTACACTGCGCCCCATGCTGCGATCACAGACAGCCGATCACCGATTACCGATTGTCGAAGGAAAACCATGACGTTCAAGGCGCCGGACAGCCTCGCCGAGCAAATTGCCCATCATCTGGCCGAGCGCATCATCAGCGGTGAGCTCAAGCCGGCCGAGCGCATCCAGGAACTCAAGGTCACCCAGGCGCTGAACGTCAGCCGTGGCTCGGTGCGCGAGGCCCTGCTGATTCTCGAACGCCGCCATCTGGTCGACATCCTGCCGCGCCGCGGCGCCCAGGTCAGCGAGCTCAGCGAACACAAGGTACGCAGCCTCTGCGCCCTGATGGGCGAGATGTACATCATGCTCGGCGACGCCGTGGCCCAGCGCTGGAAGACCGAGGCCGACCTGGCGCCGTTTCTGATCATCCAGGGGCGTTTGCAGACCAGCTTCGAACGCCAGGACATCAACGCCTTTGTCGAAGACAGCTTCAACGTCATGCGCGCCGCCTATCCTTTCGCCAACAACCCGTACCTGCAAGAGACCATCGAGAACCTGCAGCCGGCCATGAACCGCACCTATTACCTGGCCCTGGAACAGCGCAAGGCGTCGATGAGCGAATACCTGGCCTTGTTCGGACGCCTGCTGCAGGCGGTGTCGGCGCGTGACCCGCAGCTCATCCGCAAGGTGCTGGGCGAATACTGTCAGCGTAGCTGCGAATTGGTGCTCAGCGCCTTGGCGGTTCGCTGAGCATGCGCCTCAAGTGCATTCGTCTGGCCGGGTTCAAGTCGTTCGTCGACCCGACCACGGTCAATTTCCCCAGCAACATGGCCGCCGTGGTGGGGCCCAACGGTTGCGGCAAGTCCAACATCATCGACGCCGTGCGCTGGGTCATGGGCGAAAGCTCGGCGAAGAACCTGCGCGGCGAGTCGATGACCGACGTCATCTTCAACGGCTCCACCAGCCGCAAGCCGGTCAGCCAGGCCAGCATCGAACTGGTGTTCGACAACAGCGACAGCACCTTGGTGGGCGAGTACGCCGCCTACGCGGAAATCTCGATCCGCCGCAAGGTTACCCGCGAGAGCCAGAACACCTATTACCTGAACGGCACCAAGTGCCGTCGACGCGACATCACCGACATCTTCCTCGGCACCGGCCTGGGCCCGCGCAGCTACTCGATCATCGAGCAGGGCATGATCTCCAAGCTCATCGAGGCCAAGCCCGAAGACCTGCGCAATTTCATCGAGGAAGCGGCCGGCATCTCCAAGTACAAGGAGCGTCGTCGCGAAACCGAAAGCCGCATCCGTCGTACCCACGAGAATCTGGCGCGCCTGACCGACCTGCGCGAGGAGCTGGAACGCCAGCTCGAACGCCTGCACCGCCAGGCCCAGTCGGCCGAAAAATACCAGCAGTACAAGGCTGAAGAGCGTCAGCTCAAGGCGCAGCTGTCGGCCCTGCGCTGGCAGACCCTGAACGAGCAGGTCGGCCAGCGTGAGGCGGTCATCGCCGACCAGGAAGTGGCCTTCGAGGCCCTGGTCGCCGAGCAGCGCAATGCCGATGCCGGCATCGAACGCCTGCGCGATGGTCATCACGAGCTGTCCGAACGGTTCAATACGGTGCAGGCGCGTTTCTATTCCGTGGGCGGCGACATCGCCCGGGTCGAGCAGAACATCCAGCACGGCCAGCAGCGCCTGCGCCAATTGCAGGACGATTTCAAGGAAGCCGAACGCGCGCGCCTGGAAACCGAATCCCACCTGGGCCACGACCGCACGCTGCTGGCGACCTTGGGCGAAGAGCTGGAAATGCTCGAGCCCGAACAGGCCATCAGTACGGAAGCGGCCGAAGAGGCCGCCGCAGCCCTGGAAGAAGCGGAAACCCGCATGCACGGCTGGCAGGAACAGTGGGACCGGTTCAATACCCGCTCGGCCGAGCCGCGGCGCCAGGCCGAAGTCCAGCAGGCGCGCATTGCCCAGTTGGAGCTTTCGATGCAGCGCCTGGCCGAGCGGCAGCGCCGCCAAAGCGAAGAACGCGAGCTGCTGGCGGCCGATCCGGAAGATGCGGCCATCCTCGAACTGGACGAACAACTTGCCAGCAGCGAAATGCTCATCGAGGAATGGACCGCGCAGGAGCAGCAGCAAGCCGAGCAGTTGGAAGCCACCCGTCAGCAACTGCACGAGGCCACCCAGGCCCAACAGCAGGCTCAGGGCGAGTTGCAGCGACTCAACGGCCGCCTGGCCTCCCTGGAAGCGCTGCAGCAGGCCGCGCTGGACCCGGGCACGGGAACCGCGCAGTGGCTGGACCAGCAGGGGCTGGCCCAGCATCCGCGCCTGGCCGAAGGGCTGCGGGTCGAGCCGGGTTGGGAACAGGCCGTGGAAACCGTACTGGGCGCCGACCTGCAAGCCGTGCTTGTCGATGATCTGGCGGGCCTGGACCTGGCCAACTTCGAACAGGGCGAATTGCGTTTGGTCAGCGCTACGGCAGGCGGCGCGGCCCTGGCCGACAGTCTGCTGCACAAGGTCCACAGTGAGGTCGACCTGAGCCCGTGGCTCGCTGGCGTGCGCGCAGTGGCCGACCTCGACACCGCCCTGGCATTGCGCAACCAGTTGGCTCCTGGCGAAAGCCTGGTCAGCCAGGACGGCTACTGGCTGGGACGGCACTTCCTGCGGGTCAGCCGCGGCAACGACGCCAGCCGTGGCGTGCTGGCCCGCGGGCAGGAGCTGCAAGCCCTGCACCTGGACGTGCAGGCCCACGAGGCGACCCTGGCGCAGGTCCAGGAACAGTTGCTCACCTGCCGCGAGCAGCAGCAAGCCCAGGAGCAGCTACGCGAACAGCTGCGTCGGCGCATCCAGGACGAAAGCCGCCAGCAGGGCGAACTCAAGGCCAGGCTCTCGGCCAGCCGGGCCAAGGCCGAGCAGTTGTCGCTGCGCCGCCGCCGACTCGACGAAGAACTCGGCGAGCTGGCCGAGCAGCGTGCGCTCGAGCACGAGCAGGTTGGCGAGTCGCGCCTGCAATTGCAGGACGCCCTCGACGCCATGGCCAGCGATACCGAACAGCGCGAACAACTGATGGCCCAGCGCGACGAGCTGCGTGAGGGTCTGGAGCGCATCCGTCAGGACGCCCGCCAGCATAAGGACAGGGCACACCAGTTGGCGGTCCGCCTGGGTTCGCTGCGCGCCCAGCACGACTCCACACGCCAGGCGCTCGAACGCCTGCAACTGCAGGCCGAGCGCCTGACTGAAAAACGTGAACAATTGACCCTGGGCCTGGAGGAGGGCGAAGCGCCCCTCGAAGAGCTGCGCCTGAGCCTGGAGGGCCTGCTCGAACAACGCATGGCCGTGGACGATGAAATGCGCCACGCGCGGCTGGCCCTGGACGATGCCGACCGCGAATTGCGCGACGTCGAAAAGCGGCGCACCCAGGCCGAGCAACAGAGCCAGGTACTGCGCGGCCAGCTGGAACAGCACCGCCTGGAGTGGCAGGGGCTCAGCGTGCGGCGCAAGACCCTGCAGGAACAACTGCATGCTGACGGCTACGACCTGCACGGCGTGCTCGCCACCCTCGACGTGCTGCTCAACGAGCAACAGGCCGAGGAAGAACTTCAGCGCATCGATGGGCGCATCCAGCGCCTGGGCGCGATCAACCTCGCCGCCATCGACGAATACCAGCAGCAGTCCGAGCGCAAGCGCTACCTGGACGCCCAGGATGCCGACCTGGCCGAAGCGCTCGACACGCTGGAAAACGTCATTCGCAAGATCGACAAGGAAACCCGCAGCCGCTTCAAAGACACGTTCGACCAGATCAATGCCGGTTTGCAGGCACTTTTTCCGAAAGTTTTCGGTGGTGGCAGTGCTTATCTGGAACTGACGGGCGAAGATTTACTCGATACAGGGGTAACGATCATGGCGCGTCCGCCCGGCAAGAAGAACAGCACCATTCATTTGCTCTCCGGTGGAGAGAAAGCCCTGACCGCACTGGCCCTGGTTTTCGCCATCTTCAAATTGAATCCGGCGCCGTTCTGCATGCTCGACGAAGTCGATGCACCGCTGGACGATGCCAACGTCGGTCGCTACGCACGGTTGGTGAAGGAGATGTCGCAGACAGTGCAGTTCATCTATATCACCCACAACAAGATCGCCATGGAAATGGCCGATCAACTGATGGGGGTGACCATGCATGAACCAGGCTGCTCGCGACTGGTCGCCGTGGACGTCGAGGAGGCCCTGGCCATGGTCGAGGCCTGAAAAACCCTGAATTCGACGTTAAAATCGAGCTATGTGCGACAGACGGTGTAAAGTTGTTTCCGGTCGTGCTAGTTTTACCGAAATAGTGTTTACGCGTGGAGAAAACGCCTGTCAGAACATAGAGTTGGCGCCACGTCTTAAAGAGGGTTCACGCCCTTTATTTTTCATTTTCATTAGAGGCACGGGATTACATGGAAATCGGTCTGCGCGAGTGGCTGATCCTCATCGGCATCATTGTCATTGCCGGTATTCTTTTCGATGGCTGGCGCCGGATGCGCGGCGGCAAGGGCAAGCTCAAGTTCCGTCTGGATCGCAACATCAACAACCTTCCCGAGGAAGACACCGGCGCCGAAGTGCTCGGTCCTCCCCGTGTGCTCGATACCCACAAGGAGCCGCAACTGGACGAGCATGACCTGCCGCCCATGAGTGCCCAGCGTGACGGTGGCAGCCAGCGCGCCAAGCGCGAGCCGACCGCCGACCACGCCGACCTGAACCTGACGGTGGAGCCGGACGAGATCAAGGAACCCCGCGAAGCCCGTCCACCCAAGCCTGCCCGCGAGCCCAAGCCTGCCAGGCCGCAGCCGGCCATGAAGGCAGCACGCGACAGCCACGATGACTTCGCCAGCGATGGCAAGGGTTTCTCGAGCAGCGGTGCGCCGGCCGTGGAGAAAGACCTGCCGCCGGTTGAAGAAGTGCTGGTGATCAGCGTGATTTCCCGCAGCGAAAGCGGCTTCCGTGGTCCGGCATTGCTGCAGAACATCCTGGAAAGCGGCCTGCGCTTCGGCGACATGGATATTTTCCATCGCCACGAAAGCATGGCGGGCAATGGCGAGATCCTGTTTTCCATGGCCAACGCGGTCAAGCCAGGCATCTTCGACCTGGACGACATCGACCACTTCAGCACCCGTGCCGTGAGCTTCTTCCTCGGGCTGCCCGGTCCGCGTCATCCCAAGCAAGCGTTCGACGTGATGGTAGCGGCCGCTCGCAAGCTGGCCCATGAACTGGACGGCGAGTTGAAAGATGACCAGCGCAGCGTACTCACCGCGCAAACCATCGAGCACTACCGCCAGCGCATCGTCGAATTCGAACGCCGCGCCTTGACCCACAAGCGCTAGGCTTTAAACCGCGGCGCTCCCTTCGCGGGCAGAGGGCTCGCCGCCCGCCCCGCTCCCACAGATGACATCATGATGGGAGCGCGATGTCTGTGGGAGCGGGCAGTGCCCGCGAAGGGCGCGCTGCGGTGGGCCTGATTCAACCCAAGAGCAGCCCAGGCTGCTCTTTTGCTTCAAGCGAGAACCGATCATGACCGACGCCACCCGTATCCTCGAACTGCGTGCCGAACTCGACCAGCACAACTACCGCTACCACGTGCTCGACGAACCCAGCATTCCCGACGCCGAATACGACCGTCTGTTCCGCGAGCTCAAAGCCCTTGAAGCCGACCACCCCAACCTCATCACTCCCGACTCGCCCACCCAGCGCGTCGGCAATGCGGCCTTGAGCGCATTCACCCAGGTTCGTCACGAAATCCCCATGCTCAGCCTGGGCAACGCCTTCGAAGAAGTTGATCTGCGCGAATTCGACCGTCGCGTCACCGAAGGCCTCGACCTGCCCACTGGCGATCTGTTCGGCAGCGGCGCCGCCATCCACTACAGTTGCGAACCCAAGCTCGACGGCCTGGCCGTGTCGCTGCTGTACCAGGACGGCGCCCTTGTGCGTGGCGCGACCCGCGGCGATGGCACCACCGGCGAAGACATCAGCGTCAACGTGCGTACCATTCGCAACGTCCCGCTCAAGCTGCACGGCAGCGGCTGGCCGCCGGTGCTGGAAGTGCGCGGCGAGGTGTTCATGTCCAAGGCCGGTTTCGAACGGCTCAACGCAAGTCAGATGGAAGTCGGCGGCAAAACCTTCGCCAATCCGCGCAACGCCGCGGCCGGCAGTCTGCGCCAGTTGGACTCGAAGATCACCGCCAGCCGTCCCCTGGAATTCTGCTGCTACGGCATCGGTCAGGTCACCCAGGACATTGCCACCACCCACACCGGCAACCTCGAACAGCTCAAGCAGTGGGGCATGCCGATCAGTCGCGAACTCAAGGTCGCCGAGAACATCGAGCAGTGCCTGGAGTACTACCACGACATCGGCGCGCGCCGTACCCAGCTGCCCTATGAAATCGACGGCGTGGTGTTCAAGGTCAACAGCCTGGCAGCGCAGCGCGAACTCGGTTTCCGCGCCCGCGAGCCGCGCTGGGCCATCGCCCACAAGTTTCCGGCCATGGAAGAGCTCACCGAACTGCTCGACGTGGAGTTCCAGGTCGGCCGCACCGGCGCCGTCACGCCTGTGGCGCGCCTCAAGCCGGTCAAGGTGGCCGGTGTGACGGTGGCCAACGCCACCCTGCACAACATGGACGAGGTGGCACGCCTGGGCCTGATGATCGGCGACACCGTGATCATCCGCCGCGCCGGCGACGTAATTCCCCAGGTCATGCAGGTCGTCACCGAACGCCGTCCGGAAAACGCCCGCCTAGTGCACGTGCCGGAAACCTGCCCGGTGTGCGGTTCCCATGTCGAGCGCACGCAGTTGATCAAGCGCAGCAAAGGCAAGCAGACCGTCAGTGAAGGTGCGGTGTATCGCTGCGTCGGACGCCTGGCCTGTGGTGCTCAGCTCAAGCAGGCGATCATTCATTTCGTTTCCCGGCGTGCCATGGACATCGACGGCCTGGGTGAAAAAAGCGTCGAGCAACTGGTTGATGAAGGCTTGGTGAGCTCGCCGGCCGACCTCTACACCCTGCAGTTCGACGACGTGGTCAAACTGGAAGGTTTCGCCGAGGTGTCCAGCAACAACCTGCTCAAGGCCATCGAAGACAGCAAGCGACCCAGCCTGGCGCGGTTCATCTACGCCCTGGGCATTCCGGACGTAGGCGAGGAGACGGCGAAAGTACTGGCGCGTTCGTTAGGTTCGCTGCAACGCGTCAGCGAGGCGTTGCCGCAGGTGCTGACCTACCTGCCGGACGTCGGCCTGGAAGTGGCCTTCGAAATCCACAGCTTCTTCGAGGACCCGCACAACCGCACCGTCATCCAGCAACTGCTCGAACGCGGCCTGCAGTTGCAGGAGGAGGGCGAGGTGCACCCCGAGTACGCCGCCAGTACGACCCTGGCCGGGATGATCGCCAAACTGGACATCAGCTCGGTAGGCCCGACCGGCGCGGAAAAGCTCGTGGCCAAACTCGGCAGCCTGAACGCGATCATCGCCGCCGACGGCATCGACCTGCGCCAGGCACTCAACACTCGGCAGGCAGAAGCGGTGCGCGAGTACTTCAAGCAACCGCACCACGCCGAGACGGCGAGGGCGGTAGAAGCGCAACTGCAGGCGTTCGGTATGCACTGGGCCAGCGAGAAGAAGGCCGTCGAAGGCCTGCCGCTGGCAGGGCAGACCTGGGTGCTGACCGGCTCGCTCGAACAGATGAGCCGTGACGAAGCCAAGCAGAAACTCGAAGCCCTCGGTGCCAAGGTATCAGGCTCGGTCTCCGCCAAGACCCACACCGTCGTCGCCGGCCCCGGCGCCGGCTCCAAGCTGGCCAAGGCCAGCGAACTGGGCATCAAGGTCCTCGACGAAGAGCAATTCCTGAAGTTCCTGGCATCGATGTAACATCATGACATAAAAGGCGCATCCCCACCCCGATGCGCCTGATGCACCCAAGTTCTGTAACATCATGACGCATCGGCATTGTCATCATATCCCAACCTACTGAGCCCCCTGTAGCAGCGGCGCGAGCCGCGTCCGGCACACCGCGTTCACCCTGACACACCGAAACCACCCCCAACCGCGTCCAGCCACCCCACGCTTATCCTGATGCACCGCGTGTACCGCCGACGCGGCTCGCGCCGCTGCTACAAATACCCCCAGCCGCGCCGGGCTGCACCGCGTTTATCCTGATGCACCGCGTGCGCCGCCGACGCGGCTCGCGCCGCTGCTACATGCGCCACAAAACTACTGTAGCAGCGGCGCAAGCCGCGTCCGGCCACACCGCCTTTCCCCCTGACAGATCGCGCCCGACTGCACCGCATTTGTCCTGGTGCACCGCGTGTGCCGCCGACGCGGCTCGTGCTTAACCTCTCATCTGCTTTTCATCCAACCAACATCGCAAATGAAACCTTTTTCATAGCCGCAAGCTCTAGTCATGGCAGGCCACTGGAGATCGCCATGTACCGTTTTTTCGAACAGCTCAGCACCCGAATCACCGCCCCATTTACCAAGCCAGACAATCGCCACAGCAAGGTATGGGAATGCACCTGCGGACAGTCGATCTTCTTCCGCAACAGCCAGTGCCTGGCCTGCCACGCGCTACTGGGCTACTGGCCAGCCAAGAACGTGCTGTCCACACTCGACGCAGGTCCCGAAGCAGGCAGCTGGCGCTTGCACGCCGCCCCGGACGCCGGGCTGTTTCGCCGCTGCGCCAACCTCGACACTCCGGCAGCCTGCAACTGGCTGGTCCCGGCAGAGCAGGGCGCCGCAGCCCTGTGCACCGCGTGCAGCCTGAACCGCACCATCCCCGACCTCAGCGTCCCGGAAAACCCCGAACACTGGCGCAAAGTCGAAACCGCCAAGCGCCGCCTGATCGCCCAGCTGATCAATCTGGGCCTGCCGGTGATCGCCAAGACCGAAGACGAAGCCACGGGCCTCGCGTTCGACTTCATCGGCACCGACCTCAACGGCAATGCGCCTACCACTGGCCATGCCAACGGTCTGGTGACTCTGGACATCAAGGAAGCGGATGACGCCCACCGGGAAAAGGTTCGCGTGCAGATGCGCGAGCCATACCGCACGCTGCTCGGACATTTCCGACATGAAGTAGGCCACTACTACTGGGACCGGCTGATCGCCGACACCCACTGGGTTGCCGACTATCGTCGTTTGTTCGGCGACGAAAGCCAAAGTTACGCCGACGCCTTGCAGCGCCACTACGACCAGGGTGCCCCGGCCGACTGGCAGCAGAACTTCGTCAGTGCCTACGCCACCATGCACCCTTGGGAAGATTGGGCCGAAACCTGGGCGCACTACTTGCACATGATGGACGCCGTAGACACCGCGCTAGGCTTCGGCATGAGTGCGAAGGAAATGGACTTGGACTACACGCCGTTCCCATTGACCACTTTGTACGATCCGGACCACACCAGCGGCCCGGCATTCCTTGCATTCGTCAACGCCTGGATCGAACTGGCGGGCATGCTCAACGAGCTGTCACGCGCCATGGGTCAGCCCGATTTCTACCCCTTCGTGCTGCCCCCGGCCGTGATCGCCAAGCTCCACTTCATCCACGTCGTCGTCCAGGAAGCCGGCGGCCGCGCCGACGACGTCCTTCAGGTGTGACCTACACTTCATGAGCAAGCCCCTCCCTGTGTGGGAGCTGGCCACTGTGGGAGCGGGCTCTGCCCGCGAAGAGGCCCTCCCAGTCACCCCCCAGTATAGGAACGGGCCACTGTGGAAGCCCCCCACTGTGGAAGCGGGCTCTGCCCGCGAAGACGCCCTCCCAGTCACCTTCTTATCCAAAACCTGCATCGCCCATCCGGACATCTTCGCGGGCAGAGCCCGCTCCTCACAGTAAGTCATTCCCACAGGGGCTCACTCCCACATTTCGCCGGAATCCCCCTACAGCACCAACACAAACCTGCGCTCATAACCAATCCGGCCACGGTAAGCCTCACCGCGGTCCACCCACCCCAGCGCCTTGTACAAACCCATGCCTGCCACATTGTCGGCATCCACCGACAGCTCCAGCTGCTGCACACCCGGCCATGCTCCCCGCGCGGCATCGGGCAAGCCTTCAAGGCACGCACGTCCCAACCCTCGGCCCTGCATGCGCCAATCCACCTGCAACGCATGCAGCGTCGCTGACCCTGGATGGGCCCATTCCGGCACGTAGCGTCCATGCTTGAGCAACAGGAACGCCTTCGGCACCTCATCCACCAGCAGGGCGAAACCCTGTATCTCGCCGTCCATGCAGCCCAGCAGGGTATACATCGCCATGTCCACATCTCCGGAGTACTGCTTCTGCTCCGGGCGAATTTCGATATCCATCAATTGCTGCAATTGCGCAGGCGACAAGTAGGGGTAGGGCGTCAGAACGTTCATTGCAGGCAACCGGGCAGGGGAAATGCGGCGACGTTACCAATTCACATGCCTGCTGTCGCTTATCCTGCGCGTACGCCGGCAGCACAGGCTTCAAACACCCAGCCGGCCATCCGCGCCAAGTCCCTGACAGCCCTCGAAATTTTATCTCGCGCAACGGGTTGTAACTTCCGTCAGGACCGGTACAATGGCCCCCGCTCGCTACCTAGCGAGTGTCGTTATGGTGACCCTGCCGGTCCCCCCGCAACGATTACCCGTGAACCTGGTCAGATCCGGAAGGAAGCAGCCACAGCGGGAACATTGTGTGCCGGGGTGTGGCTGGTAGGGTTGCCACCTCTTCCAGAATTCGTCATTGCACGGGTTCGCAGCATCACCCCTCCCAAGTCTATGTTCATGCGATCAATCGCCATCGCCCACTTTCGCCTGCGTTTCTACAAGCCAACGCAGCAATAGAGCAGGGCGCGGATGCAATTTTGGCCCTGCTCCATTAGCATTGGCGGTCTTCCGCTTTCATGTCGCGACGGTTTTCGATGAGTTATCAGGTTCTTGCACGTAAATGGCGTCCGCGCTCGTTCCGCGAAATGGTCGGCCAGACCCATGTGCTCAAGGCATTGATCAATGCGCTGGACAACCAGCGGCTGCATCACGCCTACCTGTTCACCGGTACCCGGGGCGTGGGCAAGACCACTATCGCGCGGATCATCGCCAAGTGCGTCAACTGCGAGACGGGCATCACCTCCACGCCGTGCGGCGAATGCTCGGTCTGCCGCGAGATCGACGAGGGGCGCTTCGTCGACCTGATCGAGATCGACGCGGCCAGCCGGACCAAGGTCGAAGACACCCGCGAACTGCTCGACAACGTCCAGTACGCTCCCAGCCGCGGGCGCTTCAAGGTCTACCTGATCGACGAAGTGCACATGCTGTCCAGCCACTCTTTCAACGCGCTGCTGAAAACGCTGGAAGAGCCGCCGCCCTACGTCAAGTTCATTCTCGCCACCACCGATCCGCAGAAACTGCCGGCGACCATCCTGTCGCGCTGCCTGCAGTTTTCGTTGAAGAACATGACCCCGGAGCGGGTGGTCGAGCACTTGAACCATGTGCTGGGCGTCGAGAACGTGCCGTTCGAAGACGACGCGCTGTGGCTGCTGGGCCGCGCGGCCGATGGCTCGATGCGCGATGCCATGAGCCTGACCGACCAGGCCATCGCGTTCGGTGAAGGCAAGGTGTTGGCCGCCGATGTGCGAGCGATGCTTGGCACCCTGGACCACGGTCAGGTGTATGGCGTGTTGCAGGCACTGCTCGATGGCGATGCCCGTGCGCTGCTCGAAGCGGTACGCCATCTGGCAGAGCAGGGGCCGGACTGGAACGGTGTGCTGGCCGAAATGCTCAACGTGCTGCACCGCGTGGCCATCGCCCAGGCGCTGCCCGAGGCGGTGGACAACGGCCAGGGTGACCGCGATCGCGTGTTGGCGCTGGCCCAGGCACTGCCGGCCGAAGATGTGCAGTTCTACTACCAGATGGGCCTGATCGGCCGCCGCGACCTGCCTTTGGCCCCGGAGCTGCGAGGCGGCTTCGAGATGGTGCTGCTGCGCATGCTCGCGTTCCGCCCGGCAGGCACCAGCGACGGACCCGATCAACCACTAAAGACAGTGGGGATCAGCCAAGCCACAGTTGATTCCACCCAACCCGTGGCCGCCTTGCCCCCTGTAGGAGCGGTCATCGGCCGCGAAGAATCCCCTGCGGATAACCAGACAAACCGCGTCGCCTCCTTCGCGGGCAGAGCCCGCTCCCACAGTTTGATCGCAGCGGAACAACCCCCCGCAGATCAAAAGACAGACCACCCCCACAGCCGGCCTCCAGCGGAGCAGCCCCCTGTGGGAGCGGGCTCTGCCCGCGAAGAATCCCCGCAGATCAAAAGACAGACCACCCCCACAGCCCGCCTCCAGCGGAACAGCCCCCTGTGGGAGCGGCTCTGCCCGCGAAGAAGCCGCCGCGCAGCCCCAGGCAGCCCCCGAACCCATCATTGACCTGCCCTGGAACGATCCAGTTGCACCCGCCGTCGTGCCCACCCAGGAACCCATCCTCGACATCGTCGGCGAGCAGCCCGCATTGACCCCAATGCCAGCGCCTACACCCGCCAGCGCCGTCCCCGATGCCCCTGAAACCGAGCCGGAGCCTTCCGAAGACGACGCCGAACCTGTCGACTACACCCCAGCCGGCATGGACCGCGACGACGAGCCGCCACTGGACGAAGACTACTACGCCCCGGAAACCGACGGCGCCGCCTACAGCTACCTCGACGAGCTCGCCAGCGAGACTGTCCACGATGCGCCGGTCGAGGCCGAACCCGAGGTGCTGCCCGCCGCGCAGCCAGCCACCGGCCTGGCCCTGCAATGGCTCGAACTGTTCCCGAAGCTGCCGATTTCAGGCATGACCGGCAGCATCGCCGCCAACTGCACCCTGATCGCCATGGAGGGCGACGACTGGCTGCTGCACCTGGACCCGGCGCAAAGCGCGCTGTTCAACAGCACCCAGCAGCGCCGCCTGAACGACGCGCTCAACCAGTACCACGGGCGCCCGATCAGCCTGACCATCGAGCTGATCCGTCCGGAACAGGAAACCCCGGCTCAGGCCGCTGCGCGCTGGCGTGCCAATCGCCAGGCCGATGCCGAGCAGTCGATTCACCAGGACCCGTACATTCAACAAATGCTGCAACAGTTCGGTGCCATCATTCGCGACGATACGATTGAACCAGTCGAGGCGGTGGCCAGCCCAACGCGTTAAGCACCCGACCCAATCCCGCGCAAGACGCCTCCGGCGCTGCGCGTTCATACCCATTGACCCTTGAGGTGAACCCCATGATGAAAGGTGGCATGGCCGGCCTGATGAAGCAGGCCCAGCAGATGCAGGAAAAAATGGCTCAGATGCAGGAAGAGCTGGCCAAGGCCGAAGTAACCGGCCAGTCGGGCGCAGGCCTGGTGAGCGTAGTGATGACCGGACGTCACGACGTCAAGCGCGTCAGCCTCGATGACAGCCTGATGCAGGAAGACAAGGACGTTCTGGAAGACCTCATCGCCGCCGCCGTCAACGACGCCGTCCGCAAGATCGAGGCCAACAGCCAGGACAAGATGTCCGGCATGACCTCCGGTATGCAACTCCCGCCAGGCTTCAAGATGCCGTTCTAAACCCCAAATGCCAGGCCCTCAGCCTGGCATTTTTTTGCGCCGCTCATTCCCCGTAGGAGCGGTCATCGGCCGCGAAAGGCAGACCCCGGTCCACCAGCAAGACCGCGTAATCCCCTTCGCGGCCACTGACCGCTCCCACGACGCCAAGCCCCCAGCCCCGGACTTTTAGCCTCCCACATTCCCCGTAGGAGCGGTCATCGGCCGCGAAAGCCGGACCCCGGTCCACCAGCAAGACCGCGTAATCCCCTTCGCGGCCACTGACCGCTCCCACGACGCCAAGCCCCAGCCTCGGACTTTTAGCCTCCCACATTCCCCGTAGGAGCGGTCATCGGCCGCGAAAGCCGCGCTACGGTCTCCAGCCAAGCCTCGTCTCTGAAAGGGCCCAGTTGAACATCCCCCCACCCCCCGCTGTCCTTTTCCTATAGCCACTTGCTCAAGGAATACCCCGCAATGTCCCAAGACCTGACCCTCAACCAGCGCTTCGTCCTCGCGTCCCGCCCAACCGGCGCGCCGACGCCGGAAAATTTCCGCCTGGAGCGCGAAGCATTGCCGGATCTCGAGGACGGCCAAGTCCTGCTGCGCACCCTCTACCTGTCACTCGACCCCTACATGCGTGGCCGCATGAGCGACGCGCCGTCCTACGCGGCGCCGGTTGAAATCGACGAGGTCATGACCGGCGGCACCGTCAGCCGTGTGGAAACCTCCAAGCATCCAAAATTCCGCGAAGGCGATCTGGTCGTCGGCATGACCGGTTGGCAAACCCACTGCATCTCCGATGGCAGTAACCTCACGCCGCTGCCTGCCGGCATCCCCAGCCCGTCCATGGCGCTCGGCGTCCTCGGCATGCCTGGCATGACTGCCTACATGGGCCTGACCCACATCGGCCAGCCCAAGGAAGGCGAAACCCTCGTCGTCGCTGCAGCTTCCGGCGCGGTTGGTTCGGTAGTAGGGCAGGTGGGCAAGATCAAGGGCCTCAAGGTCGTCGGTATCGCCGGCGGTCCGGACAAGTGCCGCTATGTCGTCGAGGAGCTGGGCTTCGACGCCTGCGTCGACCACAAGAGCGACACCTTCGCCGAAGACCTGGCCAAGGCCTGCGATCAGGGCATCGACATCTACTTCGAGAACGTCGGCGGTAAAGTCTTCGACGCGGTCATGCCCCTGCTCAACGCCCGTGCGCGCATCCCGGTCTGTGGCCTGATCGCCGGCTACAACGCCACCGATCTGCCGGAAGGCCCCGACCGTTTCGCGCTGCTGCCGCGCACCTTGCTCACCAAGCGCATCCGCATGCAGGGCTTCATCGTGTTCGACGATTTCGGCGATCGCCACGCCGAATTCTTCTCGGCCATGGTGCCGTGGGTTCGCGACGGCAAGATCAAGTTCCGTGAAGACGTGGTGGAAGGTCTGGAGCGCGCGCCAGAAGCTTTCATCGGGCTGCTGCAAGGGCATAACTTCGGCAAGCTGGTGGTCAAGGTTTCCGAGGTCTGATCATTTGACGTGGTCCGGAGGCGCGGGTATAAACCGCGTCTCGTCGTCATTCCAGGCCGCCTTCCATGAGCTTCAGCCCACTGATCCGTCAACTGATCGACAGCTTGCGCACCCTGCCCGGCGTCGGTCAGAAATCCGCCCAGCGCATGGCCTTGCAGCTGCTCGAGCGCGACCGCAGCGGCGGTAGCCGGTTGGCCCAAGCCTTGAGTCAGGCCATGGAAGGCGTTGGCCATTGCCGCCAGTGCCGTACCCTCACCGAAGAAGAACTCTGCCCGCAATGCGCTGACCCGCGCCGCGACGACACGTTGCTGTGCGTGGTGGAAGGGCCAATGGACGTCTATGCTGTGGAGCAGACCGGCTACCGCGGCCGCTATTTCGTCCTCAAGGGGCATTTGTCGCCGCTCGATGGCTTGGGCCCGGAGGCAATCGGCATTCCACAGCTGATGGCACGCATAGACGAGCAGGGCACCTTCGCCGAAGTGATCCTGGCCACCAACCCGACCGTGGAAGGCGAAGCCACTGCACATTACATCGCTCAGCTGCTGGCGAAAAAAGGTCTGATAGCTTCGCGTATTGCCCACGGCGTGCCATTGGGTGGCGAATTGGAGTTGGTAGACGGCGGCACCCTGGCCCATTCTTTCGCTGGCCGCAGACCAATCACCTTGTAACCGGTTACCATAGCCCCCGTAGCAGCGGCGCAAGCCGCGTCGGCGGCACACGCGGTGGACCGGAACAACCGCAGTGCTGCCGGACGCGGCTCGCGCCGCTGCTACAGAAACTGGGTCGCTGGCAGGCACATTCACCAGGCTCCCACGATCCCCGTAGCAGCGGCGCAAGCCGCGTCGGCGGTATACGCGGTAGGCCTGAACAAACGCGGTGCTGCCGGACGCGGCTTGCGCCGCTGCTACAAAAATTACAGCGTCATTGCCTTCACACATTCACCTTCAGGGCCGACCATGCACCGCTTAGCGTTCAAGCAAGTCGACGTCTTCACCCACCAGCGCTTCAAGGGCAACCCGCTGGCGGTCATTCTGAAGGCCGAAAGCCTGACCCGCGAACAGATGCAGCAAATCGCCCACTGGAACAACCTGTCCGAAACCACCTTCGTGCTGCCTGCCACGCGCCCCGAAGCGGACTACCGCGTCCGCATCTTCACCCCCAGTTCCGAGCTGCCGTTCGCCGGCCATGCCACCATTGGCTCCGCCCACGCCTTGATGGAAGCCGGCCTCATCGAGCCCCGCAACGGCAGGCTGGTGCAAGAGTGCCCCGTGGGCCTCATCAACGTCGACGTCACCAGTCAGCCCGATGGCTCGCGGCTGATCACTTTCGAGCTGCCACCCGCAACGATCCAGCCGGTCAACGACAGCGATTATCGCGAACTGCAGGCCGTGCTGGGTGTGAGCGTGGTGCGCGATCGCCGGCCGTGCTTCGTGACGGTGGGTCCGCGCTGGCTGGTGGTGCAGCTGCGCGACGCGCAAACGGTACTGGCCGTGATACCAGACCTGGCGCGCATGGCCATCAACGACCACCGCACCAGCACCACGGGCGTTGTGATTTTCGGCCCGCACCCTGAAGGCAGCAATGAACACATCGAGGTGCGTACCTTTGCACCCACGTGCGGCATCGTCGAGGACGCGGCTTGTGGCAGCGGCGGCGGGGCGGTAGCAGCCTTCATTCGTGCCACGGGCCAGACCGCCTCGTTCGGTTCGCAAATACGTATCGCCCAAGGCGCCGCCCTGGGGCGCGCCGGCAAGCTGCACCTGTCGATCAGCGATGAATCGATCAAGGTCAGCGGTGCCTGTGTCACCTGCCTTGATGGCTTTCTCAAACCCTAGCCAGCACCAAGGCAGACCTCAGCGGCCCACCACCTCGATGCCGCCATCGGTATGTTGCCGATACAGCGTGTATGGCAGCATCAACGTATCGAACACCGCCGAGACGGCCATATCCACCGCCACAAAACCTAGCTGCGCTCCGTCTCGCGTCTGTCCCGGCCTGGCCTCCTTCCCATGCAGGAGGCAGAAGTCGTACACCACGCCGCTGTACACCCGAGGCACCGCAGCGCAGAACGATTCCGCTTCCTTGAGGTTGTCACTGGTCACCACGTCGTCGCGAAACACCGTATTGATCGTGCCGCAACCGGCCAGCAATCCCGCGAGTAACACACCTACCACTGCTTTCATGCGTACCACTCCTTGTGTGAGGTCGGCACTATACCGGTTCTCCATGCCGGCTTCGCCCTGCGCCAAATGTGCCTTTCGTCAGATGAAGGGAACTGTCATTTACGAAAACGCAAAATGCGTTGTCCATTGCCTCGCCGAATCGAGCCGCCATATCAGGTAAGTGCGCTGAAGGGAGCTCTAGTTACCTCCCGTAACATCTTTTTTCGCAGTCTGTACAACGGGCGTTACAACCTTCGCTGCTGGCCTGAAAGTCCCGTCGGGACACACCCTGGGTGGTTTGGTATGATCCGGCCTTTGAACATTTTGCATACGTCGGGCGCATCCTGAATCGATCCAGCGCGCCCCATCTTCAACTCGATGGTGTTGTTTAACGTGAAAATCCTTGTAACCGGTGGTGCAGGCTTCATTGGCTCGGCAGTGATTCGCCATATTCTGGCGAATACCGACGACGCGGTGGTCAATGTCGATAAACTGACCTACGCCGGTAATCTGGATTCGCTTATGGGCAGTGAGCGCACCCCGCGCTACGCCTTCGAGCACGTCGACATCTGCGATCGCGCGCAAATGGATCGCGTGTTCGCCGAGCACCGGCCGGATCGGGTCATGCACCTGGCCGCCGAGTCCCATGTCGACCGTTCTATCACCGGGCCTGCTGCCTTCGTCGAAACCAATGTCATCGGCACCTACACGCTGCTCGAGGCCTCCCGCCAATACTGGTCGCAGCTCGATGCCGAGAAACAGGCCGCATTTCGCTTTCACCACATCTCCACCGATGAAGTGTATGGCGACCTCGAAGGTCCCGAAGACCTGTTCACCGAAACCACACCTTACCAGCCCAGCTCGCCGTATTCCGCGAGCAAGGCCAGCTCCGATCACCTGGTCCGCGCCTGGCAGCGCACGTACGGCTTGCCGACGCTGATCACCAACTGTTCGAACAACTATGGGCCGTGCCATTTCCCGGAAAAACTCATTCCGTTGATCATCCTCAATGCCCTGGAAGGCAAAGCGTTGCCCATTTATGGCAAAGGTAATCAAATCCGCGACTGGCTGTATGTCGAAGACCACGCACGTGCGCTGTATCGAGTAGTGACCGAAGGCGAGGTAGGGGAGACCTACAACATCGGCGGTCACAACGAGAAACAGAACATCGAAGTCGTGCACACGGTCTGCGCCTTGCTCGACGAACTCTGCCCGCAGTCCCCCCATCGTCCTCATGCGCAGTTGATCACCCACGTACAAGATCGCCCCGGCCATGACGTTCGCTACGCCATCGACGCCAGCAAGATCCAGCGCGAGCTGGGCTGGACGCCGGTAGAAACGTTCGAGTCGGGTATCCGCAAGACCGTGCAGTGGTATCTGGATAATCCCGAATGGGTGAACCGCGTGAAGAGCGGCGCCTACCAGCAATGGATCGATACGAATTATCAAGGGCGTGAACTGTGAAAATATTGCTCCTGGGTAAGAACGGTCAGGTGGGTTGGGAGCTGCAGCGTGCGTTGGCGCCGCTGGGCAATGTTGTCGCGCTGGGCAGGAACATCGATGAAGCCGGTCTGTGTGGCGACCTGGCGGCACTGGAGGGCTTGGCCGACACGGTTCGGCGTATCGCGCCGGACGTGATCGTCAACGCCGCCGCGTACACCGCCGTCGACAAGGCCGAAACCGAAAAGGACACCGCCGACCTGATCAATCACCGGGCCAGCGGCATGCTCGCCCGCGAAGCGCTCGAGCTGGACGCCTGGCTGGTGCATTACTCCACCGACTACGTGTTCGACGGCACGGGCGACAAGCCCTGGCTCGAAACCGACACCACGGTGCCGGTCAACTACTACGGTGCCAGTAAGCTGGCCGGCGAAGAAGCCATTCGACAGTCCGGCTGCAAGCACCTGATCTTCCGCACCAGCTGGGTCTACGCAGCACGGGGCAACAATTTCGCCAAGACCATGCTGCGCCTGGCCAAGGATCGCAAGAGCCTGAGCGTCATCAGCGACCAGATCGGCGCACCCACCGGTGCCGAGCTGCTGGCCGACGTCGTTGCGCATGCCATTCCCATGGCCGTGGCCAGCCCGGATCTCGCGGGCACCTACCACCTGGCGGCCACCGGTGAAACGTCCTGGCACGCTTTTGCCAAACTGGTCATCGAGAACGCCCGCCGCCAAGGCACCAAGCTGGCCGTGGAAGCGGTCGAGGCCATTCCCACTAGCGCCTACCCGACGCCCGCGCGGCGCCCGCTGAATTCGCGCCTCGACACCACCAAGCTGACCGAGCGTTTCGGCCTGACGCTGCCGCACTGGGAAGTGGGCGTGAAGCGCATGCTGGCTGAAATCAGCACCAAGTGATGGCCGCTGAACTAGTGACCCACGCCGAGTGTCCAAGCGCGAACGATTTGCGCTTGGCCCCATATTTCCTGATATTCTAGCCGCCACTTCCTTGACTCATCAGCAGCGAGCGGTTTTAGGGGTTTGACGTATAAGTTGTCTGCGGCGCAGGGAGCCGCGAGATCTTCGATACGCCGGGGTGGTGCACCCCATGTACAGATGGTCTACAGATCGATTTCACAGTGCCGCTACACCGGCAAACAAAGGATCCAATACGCATGAACCTGATCCCCGTTATTCTTTCCGGCGGCGTTGGCAGCCGGTTGTGGCCCGTTTCCCGCGAGGCCCATCCCAAGCCCTTCATGGCGCTGCCCGACGGCCAGAACCTGATTCAAAAAACCTTCCTGCGCGCCGCCAAGCTCGAAGGCGTGTCCGAAGTGCTGACCGTCACCAACCGCGAACTGCTGTTCAAGACCGAAGACGAATACCGCACCGTCAACAAGACCGGCCACGCCCAGGGCTTCATCCTCGAGCCGTTCGGCCGCAACACCGCCGCCGCCGTTGCCATGGCCGCGCTGCAACTCAATGACTCCCACGGCCCCGACGCCCACATGCTGGTGCTGGCAGCCGACCACCTGATCCAGAACGAAGCCGCATTCGCCGCGGCCGTCGCCAAGGCCGTGAAGCTGTCGGCCGATGGCTGGCTGGTCACCTTCGGCATTCAGCCCCAGTACCCTGAAACCGGTTTTGGCTACATCGAAGCCGGCGTCGGCACCGGCCTGGACGGCACCTTGAAAGTCGCCCGTTTCGTCGAAAAGCCGGACCTGGAAACCGCCAAGGGCTATGTGGCCGCCGGCAACTACTTCTGGAACTCGGGCATGTTCTGCTTCAAGGTCGGCAGCGTCCTGGAAGAGCTGAAAAAGCACGCACCGGACGTGCTGGCCGCCGCCGCGGCCGTCAAGGACGCCTCGCGCCTGACCGAAGCGCCGAACTACCGCTGCCTGGCCCTGGACGCTGATGCGTTCGCCCAGGTTCCGGACATTTCGGTCGACTACGCCCTGATGGAGCGCTCGGACAAGGTCGCCACCGTGCCGTGCGACATTGGCTGGAGCGACATCGGTTCGTGGAACGCCGTCAGCGAGCTGACCGAAGCCGACGCCCAGGGCAACCGCTTCGAAGGCGAAGTGCTTTCGCACAACGCCCGCAACAACTTCGTCCACAGTGAAGACCGCCTGACCGCGCTGGTTGGCGTCGACGACCTGCTGGTCATCGACACCCCTGACGCCCTCATGATCAGCCACAAAGATCACTGCCAGGACGTCAAGCACATCGTCGGCCAGCTCAAGGCCAGCGGTCACCACCTGCACAAGCTGCACCGCACCGTGCACCGTCCATGGGGTACCTACACCACCCTGGAAGAGGGCGAGCGCTTCAAGATCAAGCGCATCGTGGTCAAGCCGCAGGCGTCGCTGTCGCTGCAGATGCACCACCACCGCAGCGAACACTGGATCGTGGTCAGCGGCATGGCCGTCGTCGTCAACGACGACCGCGAGCTGATGCTCAACACCAACGAATCGACGTTCATTCGTGCCGGCCACCAGCATCGCCTGAAAAATCCGGGCGTGATCGACCTGGTCCTGATCGAAGTGCAAAGCGGCGACTACCTCGGTGAGGACGACATCGTCCGTTTCGAAGACGTCTACGGCCGCGTTGACAAGGCCTGATCGATATCCCCCGCATCGGCCTCTGCGCGTGCTTGAAACACATGCGCAGGGGCCGAACCGCGCTGGTCGTTCGTCAGCGACCGTCCAATCTACCGACGTCCGCACTGATTGCGCGTCGGCCACATAGAGCGAGCGATTGCCATGTATCCCCCTCTCCAGACCCGTTGCTTCAAGGCCTATGACATCCGCGGCCAAGTCCCTGCCGACCTCAATGACGACATCGCCTACCGCATCGGCCGCGCGCTGGTGTCCGAGCTGCACGGCAAAGCCTATGTGGTCGGGCGCGACATGCGCCTGGAAAGCCCAAGCCTGGCCGCTGCCCTGATCAAGGGCCTGACCGAGGCGGGCGCCGATGTGCTCGACCTGGGCCTGTGCGGCACCGAAGAAGTCTACTTCGCCACCAGCCACCTCAAGGCTGACGGCGGCATCATGATCACCGCCAGCCATAACCCCAAGGGTTACAACGGCATGAAGCTGGTGCGCGAGCACTCCAAGCCGATCAGCGGCGACACTGGCCTGGATGCCATCCGTGCCCGGGTCGAAGCGGGTAACTTCGACGAAAAGGCAGCCACCGCTGGCCACGTTCGCGAAGTGTTCGACAAGAGCGCCTACATCGAGCACCTGCTGACCTACATCGACGTCAACTCGCTCAAGCCCCTCAAGGTGCTGGCCGACCCAGGCAACGGTGCCGTTGGCCCGACCATCGAACTGCTCAAGGCCAAGCTGCCGCTGGAACTGATCGTCATCAACGGCGAGCCAGACGGCAACTTCCCCAACGGCGTGCCCAACCCGCTGCTGCCGGAAAACCGCGAGCTGACCCGCAAGGCCCTGCTGGAAAACGGCGCCGACATGGGTATCGCCTGGGACGGCGACTTCGACCGCTGCTTCTTCTTCGACGACAAGGGCCGCTTCATTGAGGGCTACTACCTGGTTGGCCTGCTGGCTGAAATGCTGCTGAAGAAACACCCCGGCAGCAAGATCATCCACGACCCGCGCCTGACCTGGAACACCATCGAGCAGGTGGAAGCCGCTGGTGGCGTCGCCATCCAGAGCAAGACCGGCCACGCCTTCATCAAGGAGCGCATGCGCGCCGAAGACGCCGTGTACGGCGGCGAGATGAGCGCCCACCACTATTTCCGCGACTTCGCCTACTGCGACAGCGGTAACATCCCGTGGCTGCTGGTCGCCGAGCTGATGAGCGTCACCGGCAAGACCCTCGCCCAGTTGGTGGACGAGCGCATCGAAGCCTTCCCGTGCAGCGGCGAGATCAACTACGAAGTCGCCGACGTCAAAGGCTCGATCGAGAAGATCCTGGCGTTCTACACCGCCGAGAACCCCAGCGTCGACCGCACCGACGGCATCAGCGTCGAGTTCGCCGACTGGCGCTTCAG
The DNA here is from genome assembly GCF_000761155.1 of Pseudomonas rhizosphaerae. Classification (NCBI taxonomy): domain Bacteria; kingdom Pseudomonadati; phylum Pseudomonadota; class Gammaproteobacteria; order Pseudomonadales; family Pseudomonadaceae; genus Pseudomonas; species Pseudomonas rhizosphaerae. Next base: position 2,014,149 of record NZ_CP009533.1, read on the forward strand.
CCTGCGGGGTTCGAACACCGAGCCATTGCTGCGCCTGAACGTGGAAAGCCGCGGCAGCGAAGAATTGGTGGCTCAGCGTGTCGCTGAGATTGAGCGTTTGATCAAAGGATAATTATGTTCGGCATGTTAAGAGGCATCTGGGACTACAGAGGCTTCATTGCAACTTCCATCAAGAACGAGTTCGTTGCGCGCTTTGCGCGCAGCAAGCTCGGTGGCCTCTGGATGATCATTCATCCGCTGGCCCAGGTCGCTATCTATGCGCTCATCCTGTCGAACGTGCTCGGTGCCCGCCTGCCGGGCATCGACAACAAGTACGCCTACGCGCTGTACCTGATTGCCGGCATCCTGGCCTGGAACCTGTTCGCGGAAATCGTCGGGCGCTGCCTGACGGTGTTCATCGAGCAGGGCAACCTGATGAAGAAGATGCGCTTTCCGCGCATTGCGCTGCCCATCATCGTGGTCGGCTCCGCGCTGCTCAACAACCTGCTGCTGTTTGCCGCAGTGTTGATCATCTTCGCCGCGCTCGGCCATGCGCCTAACATGCAGATGTTCTGGTTGCTGCCGTTGACGCTGACGATCGTTGCACTGGCCGTCGGCATCGGTCTGGTGTTGGGCGTCTTGAACGTGTTCATCCGAGACATCGGCCAAGTCATGCCTATCGTGCTGCAAGTGTGGTTCTGGTTCACGCCTATCGTATATTCGATAAACATCGTGCCGGACTATCTGAGAGGCACACTGGACTCCAACCCCATGTACCCGATCGTTGCCGCCTACCACAACGTACTGGTGTACAAAGTGCCACCTGATCTTGCGCAGATCGGCGTGGTGGTCTTGATCGCCGTGGGCTTGATGTTGCTGGGCTTGTTCCTGTTCCGTCGGGCGTCTGCAGAAATGGTGGACTCCCTATGACTCTTCTAGTCGTCAGCAATGTAGGCAAAGCCTACCGCACCTACCGTTCGGAATGGCAGCGCATGGCGCGCTGGTTCTACATGCCGATCAAGGCAACCGAAGAGCATTGGGTGCTCAAACACATCAGTTTCAGCCTGGGCGCTGGCGAGGCCATCGGCCTGGTCGGCCAGAACGGCGCCGGCAAGTCCACGCTGCTGAAGATGATCACCGGGACCTTGCAACCCAGCGAGGGCAAGGTTCAGGTCAACGGTCGCATCGCCGCCATTCTCGAGTTGGGCATGGGTTTCAATCCCGAGCTGACAGGTCGGCAAAACGTGTATCACGCCGCAGGGCTGATGGGCTTCAACGTCGGCGAGATCAACGGTGCAATCGACGATATCGAAGCCTTCGCCGAAATCGGCGAGTATTTCGATCACGCCGTACGGACCTATTCCAGCGGCATGCAGATGCGCGTTGCGTTCTCGGTGGCTACCGCATTTCGCCCGGAAATCCTGATCATCGATGAAGCTCTCTCAGTCGGCGACAGCTATTTCCAGCACAAGAGTTTCGGCCGCATTAAGGAGTACCAGAAAGCGGGTACCACCTTGCTGATCGTGTCCCACGACAGGGGTTCGATCCAGGCGCTGTGCAGTCGCGCCATTCTTCTGGACGGCGGCACCATCATCAAGGATGGCCCGCCGGAAGAAGTCATGGACTACTACAACGCGATCATTGCGCAGAAAGAAAACTCAGTGGTGGAAGTGAATACCTTGGCCGATGGCGGCCGGCAGACCAAGTCCGGCAGCGGCAAGGCCTCCATCGAAAGTGTGACGCTCTACAACACCGAAGGTGCTCCGGTCGAGTACATCGCTGTGGGCGAGGACGTGTGCTTGACCATCAAGGTCAAGATCAATGTCCAGTTGCCCGAGCTGGTCGTCGGCTATGTCATCAAGGACCGATTGGGCCAAGACGTATTCGGCACCAATACCCACCACCTGAAGTGTGTACGGACGGATCTGCAGGAAGGCGAATCGCTGTCCTACGAGTTCCGCTTTCCTGCCGCGCTCGGGGTCGGGTCCTACTCGGTGGCCGTGGCGCTGCATGCCACCGATAGCCATATCGCTGATAATTACGAGTGGCGCGACCTGGCGTTGCTGTTCAACGTAGTCAACATGTCCAAGGGCAGCTTCGTCGGCTTGGCCTGGATACCGCCAACCGTGGAGTGCAAGTGATGGATGACGGTTTCTACAGGGCTTTCGAAGACCGCTATCGGGGTTCGCGTGAACTGATCACCGAGCGACTGCGCGTCTATTTGCCATTTCTCGAACCGCTCAAGGGCCTTTATCAGGATTATCCGATACTGGACCTTGGCTGCGGTCGTGGCGAATGGCTCGAGTTGCTTCAGCGCGAAGGCTACGCCCCCATGGGCGTTGATCTGGACGAGGGGATGCTGCAGGCCTGTCAGGCACTGGGATTACCTGCGCGCAATGCGGATGCGCTCGCGGCGCTCAAGGAGCTGCCAGACAACAGCCTGATAGCCGTGACTGGCTTTCACATCGCTGAACACATTCCATTCCCGGTGCTGCAAGAGGTGGTCGCCGAGGCCCAGCGCGTGCTGCGCCCGGCCGGGCTACTGATCCTGGAAACGCCTAACGCGGAAAGCCTCGTCGTCGGGACCAACACGTTCTATCTGGACCCGACCCACGAACGGCCACTGCCAGGCTTGCTGCTTTCGTTTCTGGCAGAGCATTCAGGGTTCGCCAGGGCCAAGATCGTCCGCCTTCAAGAGCGCGACGAACTGCGCAACGAAGGCCAGAGTATTGGGATCTGGGACGTGATTTCGGGCACCAGCCCGGACTACGCCGTGGTCGTTCAGAATCCGGCTGGCGCCGAACAACTCGAAGCCTTCGCGTCTGCGTTCGACGCAGCCTATGGTGTCGCGCTGGACCAATTGGCAATGCGTTACGACCATGCTCTCGAGCTGCGCCTGAACGCGATCGAAAGCAAGATTGCGCAAGGCCCTGACCAGGAAGCCCAGGGGCAGTTCGTCACCTACCCCGGCCTGCAAGGCGCACTGGAACGCATCCACATTCATCACGCGGAACAACTGAAGCTGCTGCACGACAACTTCCAACATGCAGCTGACGTCCACGAAGACCGCTTCAACCAGGCAAGCCGGGCCCAGGAGCAACGTTTCCACGATCTCGTCATTGCTCAGGAGCAGCGCTTCAGCGACGCCGTGGTGGCTCAGGAGCAACGATTCGTAGAAGCGGCGGCCGCGCAGGAGCAACGCCTCATCGAGTCGTCGGTCGTGCAGGAACAACGGTTCAGTCAAGAAGTCGAGGTGTACCAGCACCGGTTCAGCGAAAGCGTGATCGATCTGCAGCAGCGGTGCACGCAGCTTCAGAACAGCCTTGCAGAAGCACACCTTCACCACAGTAACGCGGTGCAGGAGCTCGACCAGGTTCGCACCGAACTCAATGCATCGCTGGGTCATGCCCACCATTGGTACTTGCGCGCCGTGGCGTACGAGCAGCAGTTGCAGGAGATGCAGCGCAGTACCTTTTGGCGCGTTACCAGTCCGGCGCGCTGGTCGGTTCATACAGTCCGCACCGCCCCGGGTGCAGCGGTCGGCGTCGTGCGCGGCTCCGGGCGCAAGGTCCTGGGCGCCGCCGTACAGTTCGTTCTGGCTCGGCCGATGCTGCATCAGCGTCTGAACAACGCGCTCAAACGTTCTCCGCGCCTGTACATGGCGCTCAAGAGCGTCGTGCACAACCACGGGATGATGCCCGATGCCGCGCTGGCATCCAGTCTTCCTTCGGACAGTTCAGTGCCTGCGCACCTGGAAGGCCTGTCGGTTGAAGCGCGTCAGATTTATCACGACCTGAAAAAAGCTATTGATCAAAAGGACCGGGGCTAATGCGGATTGTTATAGACATGCAGGGCGCTCAGGTTCATTGCGCCACCTCCGAGTCGCCTTGCTACGTCATGGACCTGGTGGAAAGCCTGGTTGAAAACGGTGGAGAGCACGAAATATTCCTGGCCCTGAGCAGCCTGCTCGACGGGACCATTGAAGCCATTCGTGCGAAGTTTCACGGTGTATTGCCCAGCGAGAACATTCGCGTCTGGTCCGCGCCTGGGCCTGTCGACCTGCACCACGGCGAAAACGCCGGGCGTGCCAAGGTCGCCGAGCTGGTGCGTGAAACCTTCCTGGCCAACCTCGAGCCGGACCTGTTGCTGCTGTCCCACGCAGCCATTAGTACTGGCAGTGAAGCTGCGTCGCTCGTAAGCGCGTTGCCCAGCGGTATGTCGATCGGCATGATCGTCGAAAGCGTAAGCGCGTTCGAAGAGGGCGCGCCGCGCCCGCAGTGGGTGCATCAGTTCGACCGCGAAGGTCAAGCCCACAGCGTATTGCTGCTGCGCCCGCTGGACGTCGAAAGCGTCAGTCAGGCGCTGGATATTCCCGCCGAGCGGATCATTTCGCTGAACACCGATTCAACCACCGACTTTGGTGAACAGGACCTGCGCAACGACGCGTCGAACGTGCTCGCGCTGCTGGAGCGAAGTGGCGTTCCTCCATTGGAAAAGCCGGCGTTGCGCCATCGCCTGGCCTACGTCTCGCCTTTGCCACCACAGAAGAGCGGCATTGCCGGGTACAGCGCCGAGCTGCTGCCCGAGCTCAGCGCCTACTACGACATCGACGTGGTGACTGGCCATCTGGAAGTGACTGACGCGTGGGTGCTGGACAACTGTACGCTGCGCTCCGTCGACTGGTTCCGGGAAAATGCCTCGAGCTATCAGCGGGTCATCTATCACCTGGGCAACAACCCGATGCATGCCTTCATGTTCGAGTTGCTCGAGGACATTCCAGGCGTCGTGGTGCTGCACGATTTCTATCTGGGCAATGTGCACTGGTATCGCCAGGCGCATGCGCTGAAACCCGGCGCGTGGGTACAGGAGCTGTACCAGGGCCATGGTTACAAAGCGGTGGCGGATTTCTTCGAGGACGGCGTGCATGACACGCTTCCCCGCTATCCGGGCAGCCTGGGCGTGCTCAGCAAGGCCCTGGGGGTGATCGTGCATTCCGAATACTCACTGTCGCTGGCGCGGCATTGGTATGGCAACTCGGAACACTGCTCCATGATTCCGCTGCTGCGTGTCCCCGCCGCCGCACCCGATCGGGCCAAGGCACGCAAGGCGTTGGGCTTGAAGCCCGACGACTTCGTGGTGTGCACCTTCGGATTCATGGGCAAGACCAAGCTCAACCATCGCCTGCTCTCGGCATGGGAATATTCCGAACTCTTAAGCCAGGACCGCAAGTGCAAGTTGTTCTTCGTGGGGCAGAACGAGGCCTCCGACTACGGCCAGGCCATCGAGGAACAGCTCAAGGCCCGCAAGCAGGCTTCAGGCGTGAATATCGTCGGCTGGACCGACAACTCGACCTACGAACTGTACTTGGCAGCGGCGGACGTGGGCGTTCAGTTGCGTGAGCTGTCACGTGGCGAAACCTCGGCCGCCGTGCTCGACTGCTTCAACTACGGCCTGGGCACGATCGTCAACGCCAACGGCGCCATGGCGGATCTGCCCGACGACGTGCTGATCAAGCTGCCGGACCAGTTCAGCGATACTCAATTGACCGAGGCCCTGGAACAGCTGCGCGGTCATCCGCATTTCTGCCGAGAGCTGGGCGACCGGGCTGCCGCCTTCGTGCACGCCGACCACGCCCCCGCACAGTGCGCCAAGCTGTACATGGAGCGTATCGAAGCGCACTACGAGGAACACAGCCGCTACAAGACCTTCGTGTCGTCGGTGGCCAGTGTCATTGCCAGCGACGAAGCCAACGTCGATATTCTCGAAACCTCCAAGTGCATCGCGCTCAACCAACCGCCGACCATCGGCCTGCGTCGTATCTACGTCGATGTATCTGCGATGGCTCGCGTCGATTTGCGTACCGGCATCCAGCGCGTGGTGCGTGCGTTGCTGTTGGCACTGATCGAATCGCCGCCGCCGGGTTACCTGTTCGAGCCCGTGCTGCTGAGCAACGTGGGTGGTGCATGGCACTGGCGCTACGCGCGCAGTTTCATGATGACGCTCATGGGCTGCCCCAACGAGTGGCTGCGCGATGACCCGGTCGACATGCAGCCGGGGGAGCAATTCCTCGGTCTGGACTTCTGCGGTTCGTACACCGTCGAAGGCGGCAAAGCCAAGGTCTTTGCCCGCATGCGCGAGCGGGGCGTAAGGACATCGTTCGTGGTCTACGACCTGATCCCGATCCTGTTCGAGGAGCACTTCCCGCCAGGCACCAAGGATGCCCATGCCCAGTGGCTGTATGAAATCACCCAAGCCGATGCTGCGCTGTGCATTTCCGCGGCCGTGGCCCACGATCTTCAATATTGGCTGGCTGTCCACGGTGCCCCGCGTCCGGATCACAAACGCCTGGAAACCAGCTGGTTCCACCTCGGCGCCGACCTGAACTCGTCGGTGCCCAGCACCGGGATGCCGGACGGCGCCGCCGAGATCCTTGCTCGCCTGCGCAGCGCGCCGAGCTTCCTTTCGGTAGGCACCATCGAGCCGCGCAAGGGTTACGCCCAGACGCTGGCGGCATTCGACCTGCTATGGGACGAGGGCGAGGAACTGAATCTGGTGTTCGTCGGCAAGGAAGGCTGGATGGTCGAGAAGCTCGCGGCCAGCGTGCGCAAGCATCCACAGCTGAACAAGCGCCTGTTCTGGCTGGAAGGCATCAGCGACGAATACCTCGAAAAGCTGTACGAGTCTTCGTCTTGCTTGCTTGCTGCCTCGGAAGGAGAGGGGTTCGGCCTGCCACTGATCGAGGCTGCCCAGCACAAGTTGCCGATCCTGGCCCGAGCACTGCCGGTGTTCCGCGAAGTGGCGGGCGAGCATGCTGCTTTCTTCGAAGGCGATACGCCTCGTGCCTTGGCCGATGCGGTGCATCAGTGGGTCCGCAGCGATGCCGATGGCAAGACGGTCCGGTCCGACGACATGCCGTGGCTGACCTGGAAGCAGAGTGCAGAACAGTTGAAAAAGGCTTTGTTCGGTCTCGAGCAGATAGCGCCGACGACGATCGTTCAAGCTGCCACCGCGCCCGATGCAGTGCATGAAACGGAGGGCAGTCGGCAGGAATGCTGAAAGGTCGCAGACGGCGTTGATGCCGTTCCATGACCCATTGAAAGCGTTGGCCCGAAGGCGTTTTTCGTCGCTGACCGGGGCACCGCCAGGGTGCCGACCGTAGCGGTCGGCGCGGCCCTGCTTATACCCAAATGGCTGTTTCCAAGGTATTATTGGCGGCTATATGCGTTCTCCCGTTCGTGGGTCAGGACCGAACTAAACCAATGACGGTGCACGTGCAATGACAACCCGCCTGAAGCTTGAAGAGCGACTCGTTGGCAAGAAAATTCTGGTCACCGGGCACACCGGTTTCACCGGAAGCTGGGCATGCCTTTGGTTGACATCTATCGGTGCCGAAGTCGCTGGCTACTCGCTGGCTCCCGACACCACTCCTTCCCTGTATCAGACCATGGGTCTGGACAAGGACGTCGCCAGCACACTGGGCGACATCTGTGATTTCGAATCGCTGCACAAGGCAGTCGAAGCGTTCCAGCCGGAGCTGATCCTTCACCTGGCTGCTCAGCCACTGGTGCGCAAGTCCTATCGCGAGCCGGTGCAGACATTCCTCGTCAATGCCCAGGGCACTGCCCATGTTCTTGAGGCCGCACGTCTGGTCAAAAGCGTGCGTGGCGTGCTCTGCATCACCACGGACAAGGTCTACAAGAACAACGAATGGGCCTGGCCATACCGCGAAAACGATCCGTTGGGTGGCAAGGACCCGTATAGCGCCTCCAAGGCCGCTGCGGAAATGGTCATTCAAAGCTACGCCGCTTCGTATCCTTTCGCGGAAGGCCAGGGCCCAGCCATTGCGACGGCGCGCGGCGGCAACATCATCGGTGGTGGAGATTGGTCCGAAGATCGCCTAGTGCCGGATTTCGTCCGTGCCGCCATCGACGGCCAGGCCATGACGCTGCGCTACCCGGACGCCACCCGTCCATGGCAGCACGTGCTGGCCCTGGTACACGGCTACATGGTGATCCTGGCCGAGCTGGCCTCGGACACACCCGAGCGAGTTGCCAAAGCCTGGAACCTGGGCCCTCAGGAACTCAAGCAGTATTCGGTCAGAAGTGTCCTCGAACTCATGAGCGAACACTGGCAGCGTCCAGACCTCAAGTACATGGACAACCCTCTGCCTGAAGCCGGTTCCTTGGCACTCGACAGCTCCATCGCCCGAAACCAGCTGAACTGGATTCCGGTGTGGGACACTGAAGAGGTCGTTCGACAGACCGCGCTGTGGTATCGCGACTACTACGCAAACCCTGAAAAGGCCCGAGACATTACCTTGGCCCAGATCAACGAGTGGCGCGCAGGCATCCAGGAGTGATTTACATCCTGGGCGGACGAGGCCGGCTGGGGCAAGCCCTGGCCGCGCTGTACGAGCCAGGCCAGAGCGTCTGCCTGGACAGGGCAGTGTATGACGCCTGGTCGCAGCCCGATGCGGCCGGTGCCGTCAGGTCATACTTCTCCCGGTGCACGCCGGTGCCCTCGATCATCTATGTCTGCTCGGGTCTGCTGGACCCGCAGATCCCGGACGACGAACTGCTGGCGGTGAATTACCAGTTGCCGCGTAATGTCATCGAAGGTGTCCAAGGGCTGGGCATCAAGGTGGTGACGTTCGGCACGGCCATGGAGCATGGCCTGGCAACCAACCGTTATGTCCAAAGCAAGGTCAAGCTGAGCGAGTTCGTCGAGCAGTCCGTCGCCCAGGGCGCCCTGGCAACGCATGTGCGCATCCATACGCAGTACGGGGAGGGCGAGCCTAGTTCGTTCATGTTCCTCGGTCAGATCCTGACTGCGCTGCGGAACGACACCCCGTTCGCCATGACGCTGGGGCGCCAGCTGCGTGAATACCATCACGTCGCAGACGACGCCAGGGCCATTCAATTGCTGGTTCAGGAAGCGATTGTCGGTCCGGTGGACTTGTCCCATGGCGAACCGGTGACGTTGCGCAATCTGGCCGAAGCGATCTTCGAGTCGCTTGGTAAATCCCATCTTCTTCAAGTAGGCAAGCTGCCGGAGCCCGTTCAGGAAAACTTCGATACGGTCTTCGTCGTCCCCGAAACACTCCAGACACTTTCATTCAGGGACACCCATCCGGCGGTTGTCGACTACATGAAGTCAAGGATGAATGGTTAATGCAAGGTTTTGATGCACATATGCTTAGATCAGACAAAAAGCCTTTGGTCTCGATATCCATTCCGGTACTCAACGAGTCGGGCAACCTGGAAAACCTCTACAAGCGCCTCGTTGCACTGGGCGTGAAGATGGAGAGTCGTTGCGATCTGGAGTTCGTTTTCTCGGACAATCATTCGGACGACACGACCTGGGACATGCTCACGGAATTGGCCGCCAGGGATTCGCGGGTTCGGGCCATTCGCTTTTCCAAGAACTATGGCTTCCAACGCTCCATTCTCGCCAACTACATGCACACCCGCGGCGACGCTGTCATGCAGATCGACGCCGACCTCCAGGACCCACCCGAACTGCTGGAAGCATTCTTCGAGCGCTGGGAGGCGGGTTTCGACGTCGTCTATGGCGTGCGCCGCAAGCGCCCTGAAAGCTGGCTGCTGAACAACTTCCGCCGTGTGGGCTACTGGGCCATCGACAAGGTCAGCGAGCATCCCATTCCTCGCGACGTCGGCGACTTCCGCCTGATCGATCGCAAGGTGGTCAATGTCCTGCTCAAGACCAAGACGGCCAACCCCTATCTGCGTGGCATGATTGCCGGCATCGGCTTCAACCAGACAGGTATCGCCTACGACCGCGATGCGCGCGTGGCCGGCGAAAGCAAGTTCAACGTCAACCGCCTTGTTCGCCTGGGTCTTACCGCCGTCTTCAACCATTCCACAGTTCCGCTGCGCGCTGCATCGTTCGTGGGCAGTCTGATACTGGCCGCAAGTCTTATCGGCGCGCTGTATTACGTGGTGTTGAGGGTCTTTCATCCCGAGTTGCCGCCGGGCCTGGCAAGTATTCATATCCTGGTGCTGTTCGGCATCGGTTTGAATTCATTCCTGCTGGGCATCATTGGCGAGTACATCCTGCGTATCTATCTGGTATTGCGCGCTGACCCGGTCGCCGTTATCCAGCAAAGTCTCAATTTCGATCCCTCCGATCTCAAATTATAAGGAGCATAAGATGAAAGCTGTCATTCTGGCCGGTGGCCTGGGTACTCGCATCGCCGAAGAGTCAGACACCAAGCCAAAACCGATGGTCGAGATCGGCGGCAAGCCGCTGCTGTGGCACATCATGCGTTCATACGCCAACCACGGCATCAAGGACTTCGTCATCTGCCTGGGCTACAAGGGCTATGTCATCAAGGAGTTCTTCTTCAACTACTACCGCCACATGTCGGACATGACCATCGACCTGTCCACCGGTGATACGCAGATCCTCAACAGCCAGGCCGAAGACTGGAAAATCACCCTGGTCGATACCGGACCTGAAACCATGACCGGCGGCCGCCTGAAGCGTGTTGCGCCTTATCTGGACAATGAAACGTTCTGCCTGACCTACGGTGACGGCTTGTCCGACATCAACATCAGTGCCGAGGTTGAATTCCACCGCCAGCACGGCAAATTGGCTACCGTTGCCGCAGTACAACCGCCTGGCCGTTTCGGCGTGCTGAACATCGACGCGCACAACGCTGTGTCCAGCTTCGAGGAAAAACCGAGCGATGAAATCGGCTGGATCAACGGCGGTTTCTTTGTACTGGAACCTCAAGTCATCCAGTACATCGATGGCGACAGCATTTCCTGGGAGCGCGAGCCGCTGACCAACTTGGCAAAAGACGGGCAACTGTCGGCGTTCCACCACACCGGTTTCTGGCAGCCGTGCGACACCCTGCGTGACAAGCGCGAACTCGAAGCCCTGTGGGCGGCCAACAAAGCCCCGTGGCGGATCTGAGCAAGCACATGACCCAAGCGACAGCGGTAAAAGAACGGCGCTGGATCAAGCACCTGATAGGGGGCGGGATCACGCTCATCTGTCTGGGCGCGATCTTCCGCCTGGTGAAGTTCTCCGAAGTGATGGACGCCCTCAAGCAGTTCGAATGGCATTACCTGATCTTGGGTGTGATGTCCCTGGCGTTCGGCTACTGCGTGCGGATCTTCCGCTGGTCGGTGATGCTTTCGGCCACCGGGAGCGAGGTCAGCTTCAAGAACTGCGCTGCGCCGTTCCTGGGGGCGATCGCGCTCAACAACGTGCTGCCGCTGCGCCTGGGTGACGTTGTCCGCGCTTTGGTTTTTCCCAGTGCCATGGGTGTGACCAAAACCGCCGCCGCGACCAGCCTGGTCGTAGAACGCCTGATCGATCTGGTCACGTTGCTGGCGTGTCTTGCCCTGGGCGTGCTGGCCATCCAGACGCTTCAAGTGCCGCCTGCACTGCGTGAAAGCGCGGTGGTGCTGGCACTGCTCGGCGGTATCGCCCTGGCGGTAGGCTTTTTCTTTTCGGGCAGTTTCGCGCGCTTGTTCAACAAGCTCGGCGGCGGTACCGACGCGAGCAGGGGCTCGGCCAAGCTGCAGCAGATCTTTCGCACCATTGCCGGCCTGTTCGAAAGCTTCGACGTGATGTCGCGCCCACGGGTGCTGGGCACCATGTTGCTGCTTTCGATACTGGTCTGGATGGGCGAGGCGGGCTTGTTCTATTTTGCCCTGCAAGGCCTCGGCCTGGAGGCGACGCCGTTGATGGCACTGTTGGTCATGGCGATTACCACCTTGTCGACGCTGGCACCGTCCTCACCCGGTTATGTTGGCCCGTTCCATTTGGCGGCATTCACCGCAGTTTCCCTGATCGGTGGCACTTCCGCGCAAGCGGGCAGTTACGCCGTGATCGTACACCTGGCGCTTTGGCTGCCGACCACCATCGTCGGCGCCCTGGCCATCTGGTCCCGGCCGGCTCTGTTCAAGGCCGCCCGCAAGTGATCAAGACCTTATCCATTCTGGTAAACATCAATGAATAATTACGACGTAGTGATTGTAGGGGGCGGTTTTACCGGCCTCACCGCAGCGTATGTACTGGCCAAGCAAGGCAAGAGCGTACAAGTCATCGAAGCGGACTCCACCCCTGGCGGCCTGGCCGGTATCTTCGAGTTCGACGACGGTGTGCGGGTCGAGAAGTTCTACCACCACTGGTTCAACAACGACGTGTTCGTTCCCGAGCTGGTCAAGGAACTGGGTCTGGAAGGCGACGTGATCCTGCTGCCAACCCGCACCGGCATGTACTTCAATGGCCGCATGTGGAAGCTCTCCACGCCGCTGGACCTGCTGCGCTTCAAGGCACTGTCGTTCGTCGACCGTATCCGCCTGGGCCTGCTGGTGTTCCAAGTGCGCAAGATCAAGGACTGGAAGTCCATCGAGCACCTGAGCATCCGCGAGTGGCTGGAAGGCATGTGCGGCAAGTCGGTGTACAAAGTCGTCTGGGAGCCGTTGATCGACTCCAAGTTCTCCGTCTACGCCGAAGCGGTGAACGCCGTGTGGATGTGGAAAAAACTGGTACTGCGCGGCAGCACCCGTAACGACAAGGGCGGCGAAGAACTTGCCTACTTCAAGGGCGGTTTCGGTCGCCTGGCCGAAGCGCTGGTCTCGGCCATCCGCGAGCACGGCGGCGAAGTCACCCTGAACACCAAGGTTCAGGGCCTGGTGACCGAGGGCAAGCAGATCACGGCCGTGACCACCGATAAAGGCGAAGTGGCAGGCAAGAAGTTTCTGTTCACCCCATCGTTCCCGTTGATCGCCGACCTGTTCGAAGGCAAAGCGGACGACCAGTGGCTGGCCAAGCTGCGTCGCGTGAAGTACCTGGGCAACATGTGCCTGGTGCTGCGTCTGAAGCACAGCCTGTCCGACACCTACTGGTTGAACGTCAACGACCCGGGCTTTCCGTTCGTGGGCGTGATCGAGCACACCAACTTCGACACCCCGGAAAACTACAAGGGTACGCATATCGCCTACCTGTCGCGCTACCTGGCGACCCAGGATCCGGTATGGGCCTACAACGACGAGCAGTATCTGGACTTCGCCCTGGGCCACCTCAAGCGCATGTTCCCCAAGTTCGAGAAGGACTGGGTCGTCGACTACAAGGTATGGCGCTCCGAGTACGCACAGCCGGTCACCGAGCGTAACTATTCGCAGTACGTACCTGACGCCACGACGCCGTACGACAACGCCTTGATCTCGACCATGGCGCAGATCTATCCGGAAGACCGTGGTACCAACTACGCTATCCGCGAAGGCCGAGCCATCGCCAAGCAGCTGTAAACACAGTTGAACGGGTAGGGTAAATCTCCGGGTGTCTGACCAGTGCAGACGCCCGGAGCCGTTTTGAAGGGTCCCAAAAAGGAAGATGGGTACGCTCATCTTGGAGAGGCAAATGCACTCAGGAACTGTGCCGTCAAAGCTGATGGTCTGTTTGATGTTCGTAGCTTTGGCGCTGTTGGTGGCGCTCAACATCGACGCGCTGTGGGGGCATGCCGTTGACCTGGCCCACCACTACGTACTGGTGTTCAGGATAGGCGAGCAATTCAACCTCGGTAATCCCACCGATCCCTCCATGGGCGAGATGAATTTCTACCCTCGGCTGAGCCACATCGTGGCTGCGGTCGCAGGCTTCATAGTGGGGTCGCCGTTGCTCGGCTTGCACCTGACCGCGCTGCTTTCACTTTTCCTGATCTGGTTTTGCTACGTCTACCTGCTGGGCACGCTGCCGCGTGCGTTGGCGGTTGCGAGCATCGTCTGCCTTGCCGTGCTCTCGTTTCTCAACAAGCGGGTCTTCCATCTGGAAGTGCACGGCAGCGAGCTGGTCGACAACTACTTCTTCTCCCAGTTGATGGCGCAAAGCGTGACCATGCTGGTCATCGCGATCGGCCTGCTGTCCGAGCGCAAGGCCGGCCGCTGGTGCGCCTACTTCGTGCTGGTCATGGGCATCTTCATCAACACCGGCATACACCTGCTGCCCACCCTTGAACTGCTGGGTGTGCTAGGTTTTGTATTGCTTGTGGATGGCATCAAGGTTCGCCGTACGGACCCGCGATTGAGGGTCTGGCTGCTGCCCGCACTCATCGTCCCAGCCTGCGCGTTGGCTGGCGTACTGATCAATCCGGCATTCGCTGCCATGCGCCAGATCGCGGACAACAACGGCGGCCTGGGCTTTGATCGAATCAGCTACCCCGTAGGTTTGATCACCGTTTGCCTCGCGGTAATGGCGATGTCCTTCGTGGCCGCATGGGCCTACTTGCGACCTCATGGCCAGTACGCCTGGCCCGTGCTCAAGTACCTGTCGGCGCTAGGCATGGCCATGGCCACGCTTTGCCTGTTGCAGATGGTGCTGGCGCAGTTTGGCTATGGCTCCGATTACGCAGTCAAGAAGTACGGAAACGGCCTGCTGACGCAATTGTTGGTGCTTGCCAGTGCCGGCTTGGGTGCCTTGATCCTACGTCGGCCCCGAATCCGAGCGTTGCAGTTGCCGGGTTGGCTGTTTGCACCCGGTGCGGCCGTGCTGTTCTTCTGTATCGCCACCAACGCCACGCCGCGCAAGAGTGATTTCGACGTGTCCGAGCTCGTACAGCTCGAAAAAAGCATGATCGGCTTGCTGGCCAGCCAGTACACGCCGGCAGTGTCGCCCAAGCAGGATGTAGTGATAGGCCTAAGCAAGGAACCGACCTTCGACTACATGTTTACCTTGGCGATCGCTCGTACGTCACGCAAGTACGCCACACCTGAAATCTTCTACACCCACGCCATCACCGATTTCAGCAAGTACGACAATGTCATCACCGCGCCCGGTACACCCCGTTACGATAGCCCCCAGTGTCGGCGCAACAGCAACCGCCTACTGGTGGTCGACTCGGCAGCGTGCCTGGCGACATTGGCGCAGGAGGTTGAAAAGCAGCAGACGGCTTTCGATTTCACCTCCGACAGCACCTTGCCTGTGGGCAGCATCGACGGTTTCAGCGTCCCGGAGGCACACGGGCGCTGGATGCAGACACCACAAGCGCGCTTTACCTGGCTGCGACCCAGCGTTGCACCCAATACCCTGAAGGTAAAAATCACGCCTTTCCTGAGCGCCGAGCATCCGCGACAAAGACTGTTGATCAAGGTCAATGGCCAGCGCGTGTATGAAGGGGAGTTCCTCTATGAAGGTCTGGTAGAACCCATTCAGGTTGCAATCCCGGCACCCACCGAGCGTGGCTACGTGGTCGAGTTCGACGCGCCCGACGCCATCTCACCCAAGGCACTGGGATTGAGTGAAGACACTCGAGAATTGAGCTTCTCGGTTAAGGAATTGACGTTTGAGTAACAGCAGTCCTTCGCCAGCTCCTGCCGACATCCATCGTGGGCGAGATATAACGGGGTATCGCCTTAAACATTTCCAACCCGCCGTCGCTGGCCTCACGGCCGCAGCGGTAAGCATGCACGGAAGTCGACTTTATGCGTGACACGAAAACCGTACTTCATCAGCCGCAACAACGTCATATGGGCGTCTACGTAGGCATCTGCCTGGCCCTGCTGTTCCTCTATCTGCTGTTGAGCCGCCTGGCGCCCGTACGCGTAGGCGATGGCTCGGAGTACTACGCCATGTACCTGGCGTGGCGCGATACGCTGCGTCCCTGGATGAACCCCGCTTCGTTCGCGTCCTACCAGCAGCTGTATTCGGAACATGGCATTGCTGATCTGGTAACCCTGGAGTGGCTGCAGACAGCCTTCCCGGCGCTCCAGCTCGGCGACATGGCCGACTTCAACCATTTCTGGTTCTACAGCTTCCTGGCCTTCGTCGTCAGCAAGGCAGTGAGCCTGGTAGGCCTGGTTCTGGTGCCCCATCAAGCGTTCCTGGCGCTGCACTGGCTCTTGCTATGCATCACCGGTATGACCGCTTACCGCTTGTATGGAAAGCGCGGCATCGGCGTATTCACGGTGCTCACGCTTTTCTCTCCCATGCTCTGGTTCACAGACAAGGTTCACACAGAGGTGCTGACCTACTGCCTGACCTTGATGGGCATCATGTTCGTCTTCTCCAGGCTGTACCTGGCGGGTGCGTTGGTCATCGGCATTGCCGCCACGCAAAACCCGAGTTTCGCGCTGGTAGCGTTCATTCCGTTCGCCTATCGCTTCGTGCTGTTGCGCACGCAACGTTTCACTTTCTTCGAAGTATGCCTGGTGGTCGGCACTGCATTTGCCGTACTGGCGCACCCGATCTACTACTTCCTGAGATTCGGTGTGATTACACCGCAACTGCTCGCCGGTGGCGCATCACTGGGCAGCAATCTGTCGACGTTCTATATCTGGATCCTGGACCCGGACCTGGGCCTGTTGCCGAACTGGCCGGTCGGTGCGTTCTTCATCTTGACCGCCGTAGCCCTGGCCAAGTGGGCGAAACCCATAGCCGGGGAGGGTGGCGACAGGGCCTTCTATGTGTTCCTGGCCGCCTTCTTCCTCATCAACTTCTATGCTCACTCATCGACCATAAACCTTAACTCAGCAGGCACACCAGGTGTTGCCCGCTACTCGCTGTGGTACCTGCCGGCATTCTTCCCGGTTGTCTATTTCGTGGCACGCTGCCTACCCTTCGGGCGCTTTATGACAGCGCTGTGGGCCTTGGTACTGCTGGCACTGGGCATCTATGGCATACAGCAAAACAACCCCGTCAAACCCGAGCAGTATTCGTCTCCTTCGTGGTTGTCCAACGTCATTCAAACCAACGTCCCAGGTCTCTACTACCCGCCAGCCGAAGTATTCACCGAACGCTACTCAGGGTATGGCGAAGCCATCAAGGTGTTGAAGCCACGTGCCGTGCTTGGGCCTGACTGCCACAAGCTGTTCGTCTTCGCAGGCCAACGCGAGCGCATGGTCACAGCACCGTCGTCGTGCACGCTTGACCTTAAAAAGCTGGAGACTCTGGTAGCGACCGATTTCGTCGGAGTGACCGAAGACCAGTATGTTCAACTCAGCAAAGACCAGCTCGCTTCCGCGGCATTCATAATGGCCCCCGGTAGCTATCAGGTTGGTACGTCCGGTACCGGCTCGCCTGTGATAGGTGATGGCTGGTTCGCCACAGAGCCGTGGGGACGGTGGTCAAGCGCGAATGCCACGTTGGTATTGCCGTGCAATCCCGCGCAACCCTACGCAGGGAAAGAAAGCCTCAACTTGGCGCTGCACCTCGAAAGCTTTGCAGATCAGCCTGTACAGATCAGCCAGGACGACAACGTTCTGTTCGACGGAGCGTTGCCTGCGGATGGCTTGGTTCCGATCAAGGTGAAAGTTGACAGCTGTAGAACCCCGATCTTGAAGCTGGACGTGCATGTCGAGAATGCAAAGTCTGCGCTTGAGCGAGGGTTGTCGGATGATCCGCGGAGGCTTGGGGTGGGGTTGCGGGGGGTTGAGGTGTTGCCTTAACGGAAAAAGGGAGGGCCCAGCCGCTGGTGCTGGGCTCTTTAGCAAGCTGCGTCCAGTGTTCCACAAAAATTACCCAGCCAATTAATAGTAGGGTAGGTGTAAGACCTGTCACGCCAAACTTGAGTCGGGCACGCTATGTTGCAGCGCTATTCGATTTTTGGAGTGTTTCGATTTCGGCTTCAATCAGCTCAAGCTCCAAGGCAGCATGCAATCGTGAGGTTTCAAGAAGGTTCATCCTGGTGTGATAATCGGCCGTAGATTGATCAGGGGGAACAGACAATGTGCCATGGGAGGCCTTGATAGACACAACTTGCTCGTGGCATCCGGCAATATTTCGACGGCCCAGTGCATTTTCTAAAGCCGGTTTCCTTCTAATAATGCACATTGAGTTGACAAATTCAATGGAGTGAATTTCAGATAGCAGCGATTCACTGAGAGCTGGAGTCAGGCCATAAGCTTTCAAATAATCGGCCCTTGTTCGACCAATCTGCCAGTGCTCGTGATTTATGATGTCAGCAAGTTTCTTGAAAAAAGCCATCGCGGAGAGCGGATAATTGAGTCCGCCCTCCCAGTCCGCCCAATAGCTACAGTGCAGATCTTCAGCAATAAAAATTCCACCCTCACTGATGAAGCCGAACATATCAGAAAAAGTTCGGATTATATCGGAGCTGGTGTGGGAGCCATCATCGATGATGATGTCGAAAACGGGTGAGCGTTCCGTTAATTTATTCTGAGTGTCCTGATTCTTTATGTCACCAATAACAATATTTATTCTATTGGAATTGTAGCTGAGTGAGGCACACTCTTCGTTGATGTCGCATCCTGAGATCGATGTAGCATTGGGAAAATATTTATCCCAGATCTCCAGTGAGCCGCCGTTCTGGATGCCGATCTCGAGAATCGATAGAAAATGTTCTCGAACAGGGCTAAACAATCTATCGTAATGGTATAAATAGCTTTGCCACTTGTCCGAAACGCGTCCGACATGCTGATTATAGATTTCGTCTAACACCATAATTTTTATCTACTCTCTAAAGCTGAATTTGTTAAGCAGTGCAGGAGGCCGGGCCGGTGAAAAAAGCACATCGGCCCATTCGTTAGCTGTGCGTCACATCGTGCTCAGCGCCTTGTAAAAATTATTTTTGTGAGATGTCCCAAATTGGTAATTAGCCACCTTGAATTTCAGGCGCTCTCTTTCAAGATCAGTGAGCCGTTGAAGCTTTTCGGCGATCACGCTTTTGATTGAATACGTGCCGTAAACAGCAGGGCACTCCAATATGAAGCGTGAATTTGACTGAAGTAAGACATGGTCAGGACGCTCGTGATCCAATATCGTTGTATCAACGGATGCACTGCTATGAACTTGAACCACGCGGCTAAAAAATAACGTAAGTGGTTTAACTAAACTGTCCGAAGATGAGCTGCCAAAGACGACCAACGTACGATGCATGTGTGCTGAGGGATTCTCGAACACAACGATTTTGCCGTTGTTGTTAATGTGATTATTGAATGTCACAGCCAAGGCGGAATCGGGTATGCTGAAAGCAATTCTAGGATGCAGCGGTGGGGGGTCTAGCTTTTCAGCTAAATCCCCTTTGCTCTGCTCAATGGTATAGCTGATTTTCATATGCCGTTCAAAGCTTTCCATGTCCAAGCCAAAGCTCGAAATGATCCGCGTGAACGCTACATAAGCACCATAATCCGTCCAGTGCGTATCGCCTTTCCAATAGGTAAGAGCCTTGTCATGGGTCAGCTCGGCGAGTGGGTAGATAAACCTAGCATCCGCTTTGAAAAGTTCAACGAACTGATTAGGCGTATTGAATGGACTACATGCATGCGGATAGTACTCAGGCAGTACATATTCCTTTCCGGGGGCAAGCAGAAATCGCCATTCAAAACCGCGTTCATTAGCAGCTGTTGAAAAATGCCGGATGTAATCCATCCAGTCGTGCTTTAGCTGATCATCTAGAATCACGTCACCCACATACTGCTCGACGCTATTGTTGGTGTCGTTGTCCAGAAAGAGCCAGCCATCGCGACCTATTTGCACTTTTGAAAGTTCTTCAAAAAAGAACGTGCCTAGCCAGCAGGGTTGATCATCATGCGTCAAAGCGATATCAAAAGACGGAACATCTGAGCTGGGGATATTAGTCACAATGCTGAACCCGCATGTCAGCACAGGTCGAGTACCCTTGAACTCACCTGAGAGCGCTTCTGCAACATCGGTTCGTTCAATGTCGATAGGGCCGCTAAACCGCCGGCCAGCGATATCTATCAAAACGTGGGTAGCTTTATGAACACTCAAAACCCAGCCACTGATGGTAAAGGGAGATCCGTCGTCCCGGGACTCAAAACTAGGCGCCGGCTCTTCGAGATTCCAAGCATGTATAAGCTCAGAGATACTTTCGGCCTTAGCCGGAATAAAATTTCGAAGAGTGGTCATAAGTTAATTAGCTCCAAAGGTTCGTTGTCGAATCTTCTCTCTGAGTTCATCGAGGCGGGTTTTGCATTTCTCGAAGAGATCGTTTGTTATAACCGAGTCTCGAGACTCAGTGTTTGTGATGGCAAGCGTGTGTGCTCTATCGGTACAATGCAGGTAATCGCCAATGTAAAAATTCTCACTCAAAGAAGCCCAGTCAGTCGTGGTCTCATCGAAAATCTGCAACGTGAGGTAGTAGTCTTCCATGAATTTCTGGTCTGAGAAATACTCTAGCGCATTAGCATCAAACTTTGATTTGTCCAGCATGAAGCTATGAAGTGGGGCATGGTTTGTCTCTAAGAACTCTTTATAGGTGAAGCCGTATTCGTATGTTTTATTTCTTTTAATGAACCGTTCCGACTCCGATTCGTAGGTTGTATCATACACGCGTCCAAACGTAGCTTTGGATTGGGTCGTTTGAAGTCTATTTATTAGGTAGCTGTAGGAATCGCTGAGCATGAGATCGTCATGGTCTAGGAAGGCAACATAACGCGAGGTCGCTGCGTTCAGTCCATCATGTAGAAGTTTGGCTCGAATATCCTGGGAGTTATTATGGGAGTTGAATCGCATAATGGATATTTGGGTGTTGGGTGAGTAATTAAAGTTATCGCACAACGACGTCAATGCTTTAAATTGCTGTTGAGATAGATCTTGGGCGCATATGAGTGGTTTGACGACGCAGGAATGGATGGCTGCCAAACTCAGCAATGCATTTCTAAGCTCACTCAGGTTGTCGTTTTTGTGAAATCTAATGATAGTCGTTACCTCGGATAGAAGGTCCGGGTTTTGAGTTGTAACTTTCGTTGGAAACACACGGGCTTTATGGCATATTTTGAATGTCTGATCTCTGTGGCCCGAAGGAATGAGGATAACAGAGTTATTGTAAGCACTCTCGGAATGTACGGAGCAATGGCCTACGTCTTTTTGTAGTTCTTGGGATGCGCCGTATTCATTCGATATGATAACGGACTCTGTATTGATTGAGTGAGCCTTCCGCATCTCGCTGATGAAACTTTCAGTGATCAGTGCCAGCTTTCTAAACTGTAATTTGAAAGACGGTTTGTGCTTCGAGAGCTGAACGATGGGGCATTTTAGTCTGTTCAATTCGTCAGCGGCAAATTTATTGCTTACCACGATTTTTAGTTTGCTATTGCGAACAGAAGCAGCCAGTTGTTTGAAAAATTTTAGTTTGGTAAGGGCGTCTGAATCCAGATCTCGAATAAGATAATCAGGAAGTTCGATTTCAATACATGTTATTGCTTTTAGATTGGGGTTTGAGCCGATGTCGTCTGAATAGGGTATGTTGGACAGTGCTCGGCCCACACTATTGAGGTACGCATATCCAAAATTTTCATCTGGTTCTAAATGCGCACCCTCCGCCCATTCGTTCCAGGCGTTGATAACAACTATCTGTCGGTCTGTAGGGAGGTTTTCTTTGGTGTAGGAAATTGCGCTTTCAAGCCAATTCTGAAATTTCTCAGGCGTGCTGTCATGCACAATATGGGCTTCCGAACCATAACGGGCGGTATTATCCCAAGCCGGAACAAGACTTCTGAAATACTCGAAGTCTTTTGAGCTGGTCTGATCCATATAGTAACTAGCGACGTCATCATATTTGAGAACACTGCCATTCACCGGCCAATATTTATGCAAAGTGTCCCTGATTTCAGGGGCATTACCAGCGGTCCAGTCATGTAATACCCTTTCCAGGGCCCCATCCATGCCGTAGTCCCTAGGGTCGGTGGCACCTCTGGTCATGATAGCGGTGATGTAAAGCGGCGGTATGCCATGTTCTGCACACACTTTGTTCCAAGTGCTGATGTACTGATCGGGATTTGGAATGGATGATGGACGATAAATATAGAGAACGGGTCGGCCATCTATCGTGATGTAGCGACTGTCTTTCAAAAATGGCACGAGATACCGTATGAATGCTTCAGCATCTTCTTGTGAGTAATTTTGCGATAGCAGTACTTCGGAGTCGTTCCCATCCCAGCGCTTAGTCCAGTTCTCATTGGCCCAGCAGAAGCAGTAAGGCATGTCTACATCTTTGTTGGCAAGCAACATGCGAGCGGGCTCTTCCAGAATCAATTTCCCGAGAACCAATAGTGATAGAAAATTTGGCCATGCACGCCGGCCACTTTCATAAGCTGAGCCTGCTTTTTTAGAACGGCAGGGGAGTCCAATAGGTAATAACCGATGTCACTATGTGGCACATGTTGTTGGTAGTGCTCATTGAACAAAGGCGTTGACGTTTTAACCTTGGTCCACTCGGTAAATCCTTTTCCATGCCACTCATCGTTTTCAGGGATAGGGTGAAACTGAGGCAGATAGAATGATAAAATCTTGATAGCCTGTTCATTTATAAGCTTGGCGTAATTTCTCTGCGGCTCATAATATAGTTTCCCTATGTCGCTTTGACCGTTAAGAAGCTTCAGTATTTTTCCAGGAGCGTTGCGCCCGCTTATCAATATTATCCGTTCCAAAGCGTGCGCTAAAGTACCATCTGTGGGTATGGGTTCTTCAGGGAAATTTTCCCAGCCCAGCGACATCGAAAGGAAAGGCGAAATTCCTTCCTTGCTTGCCCAAAACATTGAACCTTCAGGGAATTCGATTTTTTGGAAGTCCGAGATACTGATGTCAAGATGTTCATGCAGTACTTCTCGAGCTATATCGTAATTTCCCGCCCAGCCTGATGGATCTTTAATGTAATAGCTTTGGCCTTCGGGATATATAAATTTGGTTTCGCTGTTTATCAAGCTCAGTATCTTGTGAACTTTATCTTTCGAGCCGAGCAAAGAGTTGAGGATCTGATCGCCCCAGCGCTCAAGGTCTTGAGTATGTGTGCTTTTCTTCGTATGTATGTGACACACTGCGTCGTAGGCTTGAAGCTCTGCGCCGAACTCGATTATAAATGGTGCTAGATCTCTGCCTTTGTTAGGCACCGTTTTTATGTTCAGTTCCTGTATGTTGCTGACGTGCTTGACTATCTCTTCCGATATTTCGCGAGTGGACGTGCAAGGGGTGGACACGAAAAGATCGAAAGCAAGGGGTATGTTGTTAAGATGCTGAATCATCTTCTGAAGCATGTCAGGGTAAAATAAGTGCAAGTGTATCGCGACCGTCATACCGTCGATCGATTGTGGTGATCCGCTGTATACTGAGCTTTCCAGGTAATAGGGTATACTCGAGACATTCTGCGTTGAAGCGGCTTGTTCAGGCCAGCCACTTTTACTGAAAAGCCGGTCAATACCATTGATCTGGCTTCTAAGCGCGCTGACTTCTTTACGTACGCTATCGCGGAAGGTTACAAATGAATGCACTCGTTGTTCGTGTTTTCCGAACATTTCAAAGTGTTGTTGCGCAGATCCAAATACACCGTCTCTTACCGCTTCTTCAATATCAGGGTACACATTGAGATAGATAGCTTCATCAAACGCATCCGGTTCGTGGTATTTGTTGGCGACTATCCGAGTCAGCATTTCAGAGCGTCGCACTGATTCATTCAAGGTCGCTAGTATGGGGGCTCTCAATGCCGCCATGTCCTTCATAAGCTTTTCCTGAATAGTATCCACCTTCTTGGTTTTCTTTTGGATTCGCTGTTTAGCTAGGCGTATATTGTATTCAACTATCTTTCCAAGCTCAGGATTTTCTTTTCTTGCCCGCTCATAGCTTTTTATCGCACTTCGATAATCTTCAGCGCGAAACTGCTCGTTGGCGATTGAAAGGCTGGTCTTGGTTTTCATAATGGGGTCACTGTAGATTCAGTCTATGATTTAAGAGGGCTGATATTCGCTATTGCCTGTTTTGTACAGATTAAATCCGCATCAGCCTCTTCGTTTTACCGTAGGTCCACGGAGGCTAATTAATTTTTGGATGTGGGTAATCGAACAAGGTCTTTGGTTTGTAGTCTGGCCGTAGAAGGTGTCTTTGCTGCTTTCCGACCCTTTTCTCGGGGCTTTTCCGGGCCGGCCGATGTATTTCTGATCAGTATCTGTTTCAACGATTCGCTGACGACCTTCCATCGTGTGCAATCTGCGCCTTGCAAGGCACCCGTAAAAATAAGGTTATCCAATTGGGTCGGCAAGCTAACCACTATAGCGGTTATTAATAGCTTGTCTTCATCCTGCAGCAGGTTCCACACGTTCGTATCCATCGCATGAGGCATCGCGAATCGAAGTTCTAATCGCTTCCCCCGATCATCATCGCTTTCTGCAAACCAGCTGTGAAAAGCATGTGCACTGCTTTCAAAAAACTCCAATCTAGGATTTTGGCCAAAACTCTCGTTAATGTCGTTGGCGCTCGCGAGCTTATACTCAAATTCTGGCCACACTTTGTGGCCAAGCCGAACATTTTTCAAAATAATGGAAATCGATTGATAATTATCGAGATTAGCAGTGCTAGATATGAGCACGTCGTCATATCTAAGAAGTCCTGGCCAGCCTTGCAGCAGGTGGTCCAAAACCGAAAAGCCATTGATGAATTCATCTTTATTGAAATTGGCGAACTTCGTGAGTTCGGTATTCTTCACGGCTCTTAAGACCTTGCGCACCAGTTCGCAGACCATTAGCCAGTCTGAAGAACCCAGTTCGCTCAAAATAGCATTGCCATGTTGCATCACTGGTCCTTGAGTAGCGACCAGGGGTAGCTGGTTGCTTTGTTTGAACGCAGTCGGCCATTTAATCAGCGGCGAACAAGCAGCTGAGCGATAAAGAGTGATGGTGCCTATGCCACTGCACACTTTCGTATCAAAGCGTAAGGTCGGAATATATAGATTGTTAATATAAGTTTGCGTCACAATCCAGCGTAACGTTTCATTGTCGACAACATTTACTGAAATCGAGTCACACTCCCAGTAATGAGGGTTTTTGTTTATGAAGGACTCGATACGATGCTGCTGCCTCTGTGTCATGTTTCTTTCGTCGACCAGTCTTTCAATAATCTCTTGGGATTGATGAAGCTGGAATAGCAACTCCCTATTTTCATCCTGCGCATTTATTTTATCGAATTCTATCAAGGAGGCTGTCTTGAAAGCAGCCTGTTCTTCACTTACCAGTCTCTTGTTCGCTTTCTTTAGGCTTTCGCAATCTTCATTTAGTATTTTGATTCTGTGCAGCGCGGCTTCGTGCTCTTCAAATATCTCGTGTAAATGCGCAGTGCCTGTTTGTCCTTTTATAAGTCCGGTTGATCCGGTGGAGATATCTTCTTTCAGTTTTTCGATAAGCGCGTATTTGCTTCTTAACTGTCTGTTAAAATTTGCTACTGCTTTCTCTGAATCAAAAATAGTATTTTCGATTTCTTTCTGCAGTTTTTCCAGGCTTGAAGTTATGGACGTCCGAGCTGAAAGGCCCGTCGCGATGACTGGCTCTTTGTCCAACGGGTGCAGGCTCTTCTCACTTCGCTCTTTTTTTGCCGTCATTGTCGGTGTGTCCAATATCGTTTCGACTAAAGTTCAGGTTGAAGTCGTATGCTGATAGCGGTGTAATTCATCACGCTGCATCATCGATCAGCACCCGGATCCGCAAGTCCTCTTAACGCTATCCACTGGTTCGCACTAAATTATCGTCTTTCAAGGACAAAGCGTGTAATGAGCGCAATGGCTTTCTCGAAGCCGTTGGCTTATCGAGCCCCCTTACGGTCGACAGCGGTCTTGGAGGTAGTGCGAGGCCTCCGTAGGGTCCTGTCTGATAATCGTGACTCAACCCAGGATGGTAGTAATCATCCACTTGTCCATTGTCGGTCCAATTGGATCTGAAAAATCTCTGTTCGCGCTGTCCCCGGGCAATGCGATCTACAGTCGAATCTTTTCCCCGGCTGGCAGACTCCGCATGAATCAGTTCAGCGAAAGGCGTCCACAACACTTTCAAGCCTCGTTCGCGTATCCTTAGGCATAGATCCACATCATTGAACGCAATAGGCAATGAATTCTCATCCATTCCACCCAGTTCTAGATAGATGTCTCTAGGCGTAAGCATGCATGCACCGGTAACGGAACTCTGGCACCGAACGACCTGATTCATCCCAAGATAACCAGCATCCTGTCTAGCACTACTATTTCCCGCATGTGCCGCGAGCCCGTTTATACCTATGGTGACGCCACCATGCTGTACCATGCCGTTCGCCCAGAGTAATTTGGCACCAACCGCTCCAACGCCTGGCCGCAGTGCTTGGCTTACCAATTCCTTGAGCCAATCGGCTTCGAGAATCTCGATATCATTATTTAACAAGCATAAAAACCTGCCAGTTGCAATTTCAGCAGCTCTATTGTTGACCGCCGGATAGTTGAACGGATACGGATGAGGTAGTACATGCACACCGCGGCTTTCAAGTTCGGCTAGATAAGCGAGGGTCCTGGTGTCGCTGGAATCATTATCAACTATAATAACCTCTAAATTATCATAGTCAGTATGTCCCAGTACGCCTTCGACGCAGGTTCTCAAAAGGTCAACTTGATCTCGTGTAGGGATCATTATGGTTACCCGTGGAAGGACCTCTGGCAACGGCCAGCGTGCTCTCAGTAGGCCCGGATACCCCGTGACATCGTCCAGAGTCGCATCACTTGATAAACATTGAACAAGCCAAGCTATAGACTCTCGTCGACTGCTTGTCTTGGGATCCTCTGCGGGGGTTCGCGCTAACCTATTGCTCCTGTGGTACACTACGCGCGGTAAATGCATGACACGTTTGGAGTTAACTACAGTCGATAGTGCCATACCAGCCAGAAACATGTCCCAGCTTAATTTGCCTTCATTCTTGCAGTTCTCTGTAAGATCAATCGCGGCGTTCACCGCTGACATACTAAAAATCGCCCCTGGGGAAAATACGTCCTCGCCTATGAAAAGATCTATATCCCAAGCAGGTTTGAGCCAAGGTGCGGTGCGTCGGCCGCTGATATCGTCGCAGTCGCAGTCTCCATAGGCCCAGTCAACGCCTTCAATCATTAGTTCTTGCAATTGATCAAGTGCAAAAGGCGCCAGCCGATCACCCGCCATAACCGGAATGACATTACGGCAACCCTGTGACTGTAGACTTTTTAACGCGTCAACTACATCATCGCTTGAGCAGCACTCTATCGCTTTGGCTGGATGTCTTTGAACCAAGCTAGCCATGGAAATCGCTTCAAGTTCCTTTGCCTTTTTCGTGAGCACAAGAATCCCGCAATTGACAGGTTGATCATGCAGCATCGGGGGGGCGGATTGAAACGCTTCGTACCATTCATGGTAATGGTTGAATCCAGCACTTTTGGGCAATATGAGCTCATGCTGCTTAGCTACTTCGGCCAGTAATTGAATATCTGGATCATTCAGTTCACTCGCTTTTTTATTGCGCAGTATACCTTCTATTCCTTCTGGCCAAGTGCACACTGTGATTGGGCTGCCAGACAAAGGCTCCCCGCGGTCGTTTTCTATAGTCAGGGTATGAACCCTGCCGTCGGCCAGTTGCCACGGAAGGTCCAATTCAAACGCATGATCGTTTGTATTTAGATAAGACAAGGAGTGGTGCGCCAGATTCGCTACAGTGCTGGTGAGCTTCTGGCCGTGTTCGATTACGTTTATTGTGACATTCCGATTTGGACTGCCTGTATCCCAAGCCCAACCATAGATTTTAAGGCCCCCTGTGTGCCAGACCTGCGAGGCGGCATTTGACTGTCCCGCAGAACGAGGTGCCGGCAATGCGATACCGTCGCAGAGCCAATACCCGAGGTTTGCGACTCGGGCGGAGATTTGTCTGGCATTGGTTAGATAGCGTTCCTGTATTTTCATGGCGAAGCCATGAAACCCGTCACCGATGATAGGATTCTGAATAAACGCCTCAGCCCTCGCAAATCCTACACTCTGGCCGTCTGCGAAAACTTCTACGACAATTCTCGTCTCGGTATGATCATCGTCTATAGCCCAGCCTTGAAGCACGTCGCCATACAACCCGGTGATTGCTCCTCGCACGCTTGGCTTGATTTTCATAGAATGCTCAGCGTCAAATTCGTCATTTAGTAATTTCATGCCTGGGCGTCACTGAATGGTCCGTTTGTTGTCCTGCCAGCCGAATAGTGTCGCGATTAACTGCCATATCAAAACAAGGTGTCGGCGGCTCAATTTGGTTCTGGCTTGCAATTTTGGTCGGCGCGCTACAACCGCTGAGAACGTTGCTGTCCATGCGGGTAAGGCCTGGAAGTTCATATATGCCCATGACACAATCCAGCGCACACATGGCGGTGTAGCTGGTGGCATCTATATCCGTAAGAAAAATTTGCTGTTTGCTGATTGCTTTTCTTTTTCGAATGAATTCGAGATGGTTGTTGATCGCTTCTTCAGATGTGTTGTCGCTTTCCATCAAAAGTCTCGGGTGAGAGAGGTCCTGATTGGTAGATGAGCGCTTGTCACCATGTGAATACTCTTGGATTGTGTCATTACAACCATCATGTTGTATGGTCGTTTTCAGTCGCGAATGACATTCAAATTTCAACGTTTTTGCGAAGTGTGGTATCGGGTGACGTGCGGAATAGACAAAAGATATCTGGCGCATATGTATAAGCTGATTAAGATCATCTGCCAAATTTTGCATCTGGGCGCTCAAGTCATAATTGACAATCATCGCTAAGGAGCTGAATTCTATTTTTAGCGTAGCAACTTCGCCCCATGCGAGCTGTTGATGGCTGAGGCTTGCTGCATAGCGTTTATCTGTATGACCCATGTTCGGCATGGACGTTTGGGGAGTATCGACTTTCCGACCCGTGATATCATGCTTAATTATGAATGCGTCCAATCGAGCCTTTTGCAATGCATTACGGGCCGTTTGCAGAGGGTCATGCTGGCAAAAATCCAGATAGGCTTTTTCTGCTTTAGGGTAACGCTGTCTGAGCACAGCGTTGTTGTACGCGACTCGTATGTTTTTTTCCTCTCCGAAAGAGACTCCCCCTTTATGAGCAATGAATACATTAGTAGCGCCCAGGTGGCGCCAACCCATGGTTTTCGCTCTCAGGCACCAATCAGTTTCTTCCCCGTAGCCACGAGTTAGTGTAACTTCATCTAGATAGCCGACACTTTCCAATGCTGTTCTTTTTATATAGAGACAGAATCCGCACCCGGTTTCCAGCTCTACCGCAGCACTGGAGATATCGCTCGCCAGGGTGTCCAGTTCAGACTGTTCCTCAGCACTGGGCATGGGCGAACTCACCCGGCTGACTGGAAAGCTCATCAGTTCGCCGTTATTGGTAAACGGCGTCACCGAAGCGATATCGTCGGCGGCGTAGGCGGTATCGCGCAGCCGATCCAGCCAGTTGCCATGCACGCGGGTATCAGCGTTCAACCACACAACGTCCTGGCGAGGGCTGAGTGCCATGGCGCGATTCATGGTGCGTATGAAGCCCAGGTTCACCGGTTGCTGTACCAGCGTTATCTTGCCCTTGCTCGCCAGTAGCTTCAGCGCCTTGCGCAAGGCGGGTACGGGAGTCGCGTCGTCCAGCACCACGAGTCGATGGGGCGTACGGTTGAGCTTGCGCGTCGCGATCGCGCTGATAATGCACTCCAGGGTTTCCTCGAGGCCATCGTAGATCGGAATCAGAACATCGACCGGGTGGTTCTTACCCACATCGCCAATCGGCGTCGGAGGTACGAAAGTCGGCATAGCCGAAACCGGACTGCCTAGAAGAACTGTGCCTGTTGTAAATCTCACGGTCACTGCTGGAGTCGGATTAGGAACCTTGATACGGATTCCGCCATGGGTTGCAGGTAGGCCTGCGGCCGTGAGCAGGGGATGGGCCACGTTGGCCGAGACGGTCATGGCCCTTCCGTTGGCTTCCAACTCCAGTGCAGCAGGTGCATGCACGTTGCGCAGGTCAACGGCCCAGCCCTGTATTTCCTTTTCCTCGGGCAGATAGCGCGCTACACCGACAGTGGCTGGCGCATCGGTTTGCGCAGCGAGAATCTTGAGGACGAAGTTCAGCTCATTGCCGGCCGTGATATCTGGCAAGTGGGCAAGGATCAAGCGGCGAAGCTCGGTAGGGCTCGCCGACTGGCTGCGAGCTTGCCACAGCATCATGCGCAGAGCGGGGTCATTGGGGAGCTTCTGCCATATGGCTGCGAGATAGCGAGCGGCCATTTCAGGCTGCCCCTGCGCCAGCATGCTGCGGCCAAGCAGGGCGTGTACGTCTGCACGCTCGGGGAGGGCGTGCGCTGCATTGCTGAAAAAAATAAAAGCCAGCTTGGGATCATTCGGCAAAGCATCGATGCCTTTCCAGATCAAAGCTTCTGGACGGTATTCGGGCGTCTGCAGAGCGAGCTCGAGCATCGCCGCGGCGCTTTCATGCTCTTGCGCCTCACGGTGACGATGAAATATGTCCATGAGCGTTTCTCGCCCACGGTCGAGGTTTATGGACATAGCTGGCGAATTCACTGCAAATAATAAAAAGAAGGGCGACCCTGAAGTCGCCCCTTTTCGAAAACCACCCGCCTTGCGGCGGGCAGTATTCAGCTTGCTACGACTGGGCGGTTTAGACCTGGCCGTGGATCACAATGACGTTGTCAATTGTGTTGGTAGCTTCTTCCGAACCGACGATGGCGATAGCGACGTCCGCCAGGGTGTGACCCTGAGCGATATAGTCGATCCAGCCAGCCTTGCTTGCAGCGTCTTCGGTCGCGGAGCGGCCCAAGGCGTTGGTGTACAGGCTGTCGATGAAGTCGCTGTTGATTTTCTGACCGGCTTCAGCCGAGTTCAGAATGCTTGCAGCGACTTCGGTACGGCTAGTACCGGTGACCAACTGGCTGATCCAGTTGTTCAGGCCATCGGCTTCGGCACCGCGACCCAGTGCAGCCTGGTACAGGCCCTGGACGTACGAACCGTTGCTCTGGTCGTTGCTGATGGCTTCCTGCGAAGTGGCAATTGCGCTGACCACGTCGGTACGAGTGCCACCGGCAGCCAGGGTGTTCAGCCAGCTCTGTACGCCTGCTTCATCGACGTTGGTTACGTCACGCTGCAGAATCTGGGTGTACAGAGACTCAACGAACGCTTCGTTCGACACGACGGTGTACTCGGAAGAGTTCAAGAACTCTTGAGCGATGGCGGTAGTGGAAACACCGGCTTCGGCCTGAGCAGCCCACAGTTGTGCACCATCCTTGTCTGCATCACGGCCCAGCAGGCCTTGGAACAGACGCAGCGCAGCCGCTTCGGCTTCGCTGTCGACCAGAGCAACGGATTCGTTGTTGTCGAAGGACAGGAACTCGGCGTGAGTGATCGACGCAGTTTGCGTGCCGGTCAGGTTCACATCGAAGTTGTTGCCGACGGTGAAGTCGTAGTCCTGGCGCGAACCGCCCAGGTGAACGACATCGTAGCCTTCGCCAGCGTCGACCACATCAGCGGTACCAGCCAAGAAGATCTCGTCGTTACCGGCACCCGAAAGGATAACGTTGTTGCCAGCGCCACCGTAGATGGTGTCGTTGCCAGCAGCAGTAATGATGGTGTCGTTGCCGTCACGGCCGTCGACGTAAACATTACGGTCGCCAGTGAAGATCAAGGTGTCGCTGCCATCACCTGAAGTAACGATCAGGTCTGGGGTGGAATCAGTTACAGCAGCGGCAGAAACGTCGCCTTCGGCGGCGAATGCAGCAAAGGCAGCAACAGCAGGTGCATCGAAAGACACAACCAGGTTGGCTTCGCTTTCAAATACGAACGCTTGAGCTGCGGAAAGCTGGGCAGGAATGGCCACAGCAACGTTTTCACCCGCTGCGCCGGCGATGGTTGCGCTGACCAGGGCAGGAGTGGTGCCGGCTGGCGAGACTGGGGCGGACACGCCGTCCCACGAAGCAACACTTACACTTTCAGCAGTGTCCAGTGCCAGCAGAGTGCTGATGGCAGCGGCGGTAGTGGAGGACAACAGAGTAGGGTTGTTGGCCAGCGAACCTTTCAGTTCGGACGCGGAGTAAGGCTGATCGTATTGCATGTGTAATTCCTGTTACTTCAGGCCATCTGGCCTGTGCTGCTATTTTTCTGCTTCAGTGCAGAGTTTTCCCACGGAGACTTATAGCGGGGAGCGTTCGTCTTCGTGACGGGATCTATTGAGAGATGCAGCGCCACCAGAGGCTCGGTGCCAGTGGGGCCATACATCATCTGATTGGGCACGACGAGTTGTGGCGATGAGCCAGAAAACACGATGTGACCCGAGAGTTCGTAAAGGCAGCGGTTTGGCCCGACCAGGCTGAACCCTGCAGAGATAAGGGGGGACGACTTGCCGCGGGTGCCGCTGAAGGTACCTGCTGCCACATTAGGGCTGGGGCCTGAGCCGGCAACTGTCGAGGTGTAGACGAGGTCAACGCCCTCGGGCTTGTTTTCCCAGATGACGCTGAAACCCTCTAGTCGCTTGGTGCCGTCATGTTCGCCGACCCAGCCCTTGGTGGACTCCACATCGCCCGCGCCTTGCAGGTGTGCAATCAACTTCAGGGTTGCGGGTGCTGCCTCTACTGCCAACGTATAGCTCGGCTCAGGCGTTGCAACCACGGCAAAATTTCGCATGATGGCGGGGGAGGTATCGATACGGTCGATACGGAGATCCACCGGATCGATTTCGGCGTCGAACATGTGGTATTCGGTGATGAGTACAGTTGCGACGCCACCTTTGACACGGGCGACTATGGTGTCGCCCAGGTGCGTGAGCATGTTCTTGCTGACGCCTTCGCCCGGAAAGAAATCGATAGATCCTTTGCCTAGGGGCGCTTGCTGTAGCGAAATACAGACGGGCTTGTCAGACGGTGGCTGAGAGGCATACCGGAATATATACATTCCAGGCTCAAGCAGGGTTACCCGCGAGCTTATTTTCAGGCCATCTAATGCATGCGAAGGCAGTGACATGAATTTCCATTTCCTGTTGGCTTGAACACACTGTGCCATCTAAAAACGGCAAACCTGTTACAAATGACTCGGCCAGTGGCGGCGTCCCTTCGAGCGAGGATGATTAGGCTTAACGGGGTGAGATGTCAATCACTGAGTGTAAAAATTCTTACACGCGATATGGATTTTTCCTACATGTGCATCGTAATTGTTGTTGCGGCGTATTTCCCTGGCCTGATGAAATAAGATATGCATATATCCAGAAATTCTAAAAATTAAAAAATCGTTATAAATCAAACTATTGTGATAACTAATGACTTTTCAGGTTTAGTGCGACAAATTTAAGGCGCGTGAGTGCTAGCTTTGCGCCACTACTTAGCATTGTCTTTTTATCGATTGGAGTGGCTAGTGGCGCTTCGATTGAGGCAATCTCAAACACTGTCCGGTTAGTCTGGTTTCCCCGTATCGCGGCGAGCGCTGCCTTTAGAACCCTTGCTCCCTTCCTCAAGAGAAAATTAAGTAATCCCTATTTTCGTAAGCTTTCCGTTTCCCTATCCTTGTGCTCTCTAGAGCGCTTTGAATTGATCGCATCGGCACACTAACGTTGCGCCCCCGCACTCCAGCACCAGTGATACACTGCCCGCCGTTTTCGCCTTTTTTCAAGTACGGATGCTATGAGTCGTTTACCAGAAAATAATTTGCAGGCCGCCCTCAAGGCATGCAAAAGCAGCTTCGTTTCTGTGGGTGTGTTCAGCTTTTTCGTCAACGCGCTGATGCTGGTTCCGACGTTCTACATGATCCAGATTTCTGGACGGGTCGTGCCATCCAGCAGCAGCTCGACGTTGATCATGCTGACGCTGATTCTCACCGTCTTGATGATCACCATGGGCGCTCTGGAATGGGTGCGATCGCGCATGATGGTTCGCATAAGCAACCGCCTTGATGTATTGCTCAGTCGTGATGTCTACCGTGCGAGCTTCAAGCGCGCGCTCAACAGCGGTGGGATGGATGCGACAGCCCAGTCGCTGAACGATTTGACATCCCTACGCCAGTTTCTGACCGGTCCTGGACTTTTCGCCTTTTTCGATGCGCCCTGGTTTCCGATCTACACCGCAGTAATGTTCATGTTTCACCCCTGGTTCGGCTGGATGACCGTGGGATGCGGAGTGGTCCTCGTGGTACTGGCATTCATGAATCATCGCTTCACAACTCAGGCTTTGGCTGATGCCAATCTGCAAAGCGTCAAATCCAACGTTGCTACCGCCAAGAACCTGCGCAACGCCGAAGTCATCGAGTCCATGGGCATGCTCGAGACACTCATGAATCGCTGGGCCGTGCGCCAGCGCCGAATCTTGCTGCTGCAGTCCAATGCGAGCGACAAGGGCGGGGCGGTCACATCCATCTCCAAGACGTTCCGCATGTGGTCGCAGTCGATCATGCTGGCGATGGGTGCCTACCTGGTGATCATTCATGAGATCAACCCAGGGTTGCTGATGGCCGGCTCCATTCTGCTTGGTCGCGCACTGGCGCCTATCGATCAGATGATCGGAAGCTGGAAAGGTTTCGTAGGCGCAAAGGTGCAGTATGGGCGCTTGAACGAGGTGTTGGACAAGCTCAACGCCGAGCCCGAACGTATGCCGTTGCCGGCCCCACAAGGCCACATCCAGGTTGAGAATCTGGTGGTCGCGCCGCCCGGCGCCAAAGCGCCTGTCATACGTAATATCAGCTTCGTCGCACCTGCCGGGGCTGTTGTCGGCATCGTCGGGCCGAGCGCGGCAGGTAAATCGACATTGGTACGGGCCTTGATGGGCATCTGGCCGCCTCAGCACGGCGTGGTGCGCCTCGATGGCGCCGATATCAGTACCTGGGACAAGCACGAACTGGGGCCGTATGTAGGCTACCTTCCGCAGGACATCGAGTTGTTCGAAGGAACCATCAGCGACAATATTGCCCGTTTCGAGAAGGTCGATGCCGAGAAAGTCGTGCTCGCTGCGCAGACTGCCGGTGTGCACGAAATGATTCTGATGCTGCCCGACGGTTACGACACCATAATCGGCAGCGATGGCGTAAATCTGTCGGGCGGCCAGCGTCAGCGGGTGGGCCTGGCGCGTGCCCTTTATGGGAGCCCCAAGCTGATCGTGCTCGACGAGCCCAACTCGAACCTCGACGAAGTCGGCGAGCGTGCGTTGGGCGTGGCCTTGCAGAAGGTCAAGGAGAATGGCTCGACGGTCTTCATCGTTTCACATCGCCCTAATATCCTGTCTCGTCTTGACCATATTTTGGTGATGTCGGCAGGTACCATTTCTATGTACGGCCCGCGTGACAAGGTAATTGCCGAGTTGGCGGCGCAACAGAACAAGGGTCAGCCACGCGTGGCCCAGCCAGCGCCGGGCGCCCCAGTTACGCCTCCTGCCGCTGGTGCCCCGGTCGCCCCGGTCGCCCCGACCCCGCCCGCCGCACCTCCTGCACCTGCGGCACCCAAGCCGCCAGCAGGCCCGGCCAACACCCAATCGACCGGCGCGTGAAAGGATTTCATCGATGACCAGCAAAGCCATTACCGCGTTCGACCACAATTTCGATGACATGCCGATCTCCGATCGAGGTATCCGCCGCATCGGCTTCACGATTATCTTCGTCACCTTCGGCATTTTCGGCACCTGGGCGGCCGTTGCGCCCCTGAGCAATGCCGTGCATGGGAGCGGTATCGTTACCGTACAAAGCTATCGCAAGACCGTGCAGCATCTGGAAGGGGGGATCATCAAGGAGCTCAACGCCCGTGACGGCGACATGGTCAAGCAGGGCGACCCGCTGATCGTGCTCGATGAAGCGCAGCTGAGCTCCGAGTACGAGTCCACTCGCAACCAGCTGATCGTGGCCCGCTACAAAGAAGCCCGTTTGCGTGCAGAACGCGACGGCCTGCAATCGGTACCCCCTGTGCAGATGACGGGTACCGATTCGGACCGCGCCATGGAGGCGCTGGCCGGTGAGCAGCAGGTGTTCAAGGCTCGCCACGATTCGCGTTTGAGCGAAATCTCCGTGCAGCGCGAGCGTATCAGTCAGCTCAAGCAGCAGATCCTGGGCTTGCAGGGCATGATCAGGACCAAGCAGAACCTCGAGAAGTCCTACAGCGGCGAGATCGTGCAGCTCAAGGATCTGTTGTCTCAAGGCTTTGTAGACAACCAGCGCTTGCTGGAGCAGGAGCGCAAGCTCGACATGCTGAAGACGGAGGTGGCCGATCATCAGTCCACCATCCTCAAAACCCAGCTGCAAATCAGCGAGACCGAGCTGTCCATCGTTCAGTTGAACAAGAAGTTCAGCTCTGACGTGGCCAATGATTTGTCAGATGTGCAGGCTCAAGTGTTCGATCTTCAAGAGAAAGAGGCAGCTCTCAACGATCGCCTTTCGCGCGTAGTCATTCGCGCGCCGGAAAGCGGCATGGTGCTGGACATGAAGGTGCACACCGTAGGTGGCGTGGTCAGTGCGGGCACGCCACTGCTTGACATCGTGCCTGCTGAAGCTGAGCTGATTGTCGAGGCGCGTGTAGCACCGGCCGATATCGATCGTCTGGAGATGGGCAAGCGTGCGGATATTCGCTTCAGCGCATTCAATAATGCAACCACACCGGAAATCGACGGCGAAGTCACGCGAATTTCTGCTGATGCGCTGAAGGACGAACGCTCTGGCGACTCCTATTACCTGGTTCGGGTGAAGGTGACTGAGCGAGGGCTGAAGACGCTTGGTGATCGCAGGTTGCAACCGGGCATGCCAGCGGACGTCTTGATCAACGCAGGTGATCGCACAATGCTGGAGTATCTGCTGAAGCCGGCACGCAACATGTTCGCCAAGTCGATGATCGAGGAATGACTGTGTTGCGATTGTTACCTGGTGTGATGTTGAGCATGTTGGCGTTGCAAGCAGTAGGCGCCGAGGCGCTGGTTCCCAAGGATGTACCGCCCAAGCCGCCGGTGTCGGCTTCTACCTACGCGCTCGATCTGGCCGGGCTGTACCGCGAAGCGCGGCTGGAGGACCCGCGGGTGCTGGCGGCCTATGCCCGTGCCCGTTCCGCGTCCGAACAGCAGCGCGAGGCGTTGGGCGGTTTGCTGCCGCAGTTGTCCGCGCAAAGCAATTTCAACCGGATTCTGCGCAAGGACGATGCCGCGCGCGAAATCTATGACAACAAGAGCTATTCCCTGAGCCTGACTCAGTACCTTTACAACAAAACAGCTTGGGAAGGTTGGCAGAAGGCCAAGAGCATCACGGCGCAGAAAGGCGCTCAGGCCGAAGATTCCCATGCTGAGGCCACGGTGGATCTGGCCAAGCGCTACTTCATCGCCCTGGCTGCCGACGACGAATTGGAGCTGGTGCAGGCCGAGCGTCGTGCGACGCAGAAGAACCTGGACCGAATAAACATGCTCTACGAGCGGCAGATGGCCAAGATCACCGATCAGCTCGACCTCAAGGCGCGAGTCGATGCCCTGGCGGCGCAGGAGGTGGACGCGCGCAACCAGGTGCAGGTCAGCCGTGAGGCCTTGTCCGAGATCGTTGGCCGACGCATCGACGAGCGCCTGAGCCGGGTGCGTAACGACGTGGCGCTGCAGGCGCCGACTGCGCCTTTGGCCAATTTCGTGTCCCAAGCGATGGATGCCAACCCTCTGCTCAAGGCCTACCAAAGTGGTGCCGAAGCTGCCGATGCTGCTGTGCGTGAAGGGAAGGGTGGGCACTATCCCCAGTTGAGTGTGAGCTTGAGTGCTCAGCAAAGCGACGTGGGTTACGACAATACCTTGACGCCGCGTAGCGACAGCTATGTGGCTACGTTAGGGGTGCGGGTGCCGATCTACAGCGGCGGGTCCACGTCGGCGCGGGTCCGTGGATTGTACGATGATCAATTGGCGGCCGAGCAGGACCTTGAAGGTGTGCGTCGGCAGGTGGTGAAGGAAACCACCACGGCTTACCTCACGGCCCAGGCCAGTGTGGAGAAGATGCGCGCGAACAAGAACGCGCTGTCTTCGGCGCAGCAATCCAGTGTGGCGGCGCAGAAGGCCTTTGCCTATGGCGTGGTGAATGCGGTGGACGTGTTGACCAGTGTGCAGAACGAGTTCAGGGCGCGCAGGGATCTGCTCAAATCCCAATATGACTTCATTACCAACCTTTTCATGTTGAATCGTTGGAGCGGGCAGTTGAACCAAGAGAGTGTCGACAGTGTCAACGTCTGGCTCAGCCCCGAGCCCGAGCAAGGTCTACCAGGCGGCGATGTCGCCAAGGTGAAGACCAAGCCCTGATTCAGTGTGTATCACCGACGTAACAACCCCGTAGGAGCGGTCATTGGCCGCGAACGGCACACCGCACACATCAGTAAGTCCGCGGTGTTCTTTTCGCGGCCAATGACCGCTCCTACGGGTGACAGGTGCCAGGCGGGGGAGGCTGGGCTGGGCTGGCGGGTATATGTATACTCCGCGCTTTGTAAATTCGGGCGCCGGTGCTTTGCGCTGCCGCAAGCGTTGTTCGGTTTCTCATTCGTTGCCTCGTCGGCACTAAATGGAGTTGGTTAATTCGCATGAAAGCTATTGTCACTGGTATCACTGGTCAAGATGGCGCCTACCTGGCGGAACTGCTGCTGGAAAAGGGCTACACCGTATACGGCACCTACCGCCGTACCAGCTCCGTCAACTTCTGGCGTATCGAAGAGCTGGGAATCCAGAACAACCCTAACCTGCATCTGGTCGAATACGACCTGACCGACCTGTCCGCCAGCATCCGCTTGCTGCAGACCACCGAAGCGACCGAGGTCTACAACCTCGCTGCCCAGAGCTTCGTAGGCGTTTCGTTCGAGCAGCCGCTGACCACCGCCGAAATCACCGGCCTGGGCGCTGTCAACCTGCTCGAAGCCATTCGCATCGTCAATCCGAAGGCGCGCTTCTACCAGGCTTCGACCTCCGAGATGTTCGGCAAGGTGCAGGCCATTCCTCAGATCGAGGAAACCCCGTTCTACCCGCGCAGCCCTTACGGTGTGGCCAAGCTGTACGCCCACTGGATGACCATCAACTACCGCGAGTCGTACGGCATCTTCGCCACCAGCGGCATCCTGTTCAACCACGAGTCGCCACTGCGCGGCCGTGAGTTCGTGACCCGCAAGATCACCGACACCGTCGCCAAGATCAAGCTGGGCCTGCAGGAAACCCTTGAGCTGGGCAACATGGACGCCAAGCGCGACTGGGGTTTCGCCAAGGAGTACGTCGAAGGTATGTGGCGCATGCTGCAAGCCGACGAGCCGGACACCTTCGTGCTTGCCACCAACCGTACCGAAACCGTGCGTGACTTCGTCACCATGGCCTTCAAGGCCGTGGACATCGAGATCAAGTGGCAGGGCGAAGCCGAAGCCGAGCAGGGCCTGTGCGCCAAGACCGGCAAGGTGCTGGTGTCGATCAATCCGAAGTTCTACCGCCCAACCGAAGTCGACCTGCTGATCGGCAACCCGGCCAAGGCCAAGCAAGTTCTGGGTTGGGAGCCGAAGACCTCGCTGGAAGAGCTGTGCCGGATGATGGTCGAGGCCGACCTGCGTCGCAACGAGAAAGGGTTTTCGTTCTGATGGCTAATGTCGGCAAGCGTGCACTGATCACTGGTATCCAGGGTTTCACCGGTCGCTACATGGCGGCCGAGTTGCAGGCCCATGGGTACGAAGTCATCGGCCTGGGCAGTCAACCGTCGGAGGAGCCGGGTTACTACCAGGCCGATCTGAACGATGCGCCCAGGCTCGCCGCCTTGCTGGCAGAGTTGCAGCCAGACTACGTGGTTCATCTCGCCGCCTTGGCGTTCGTGGGCCATGGTGTGGCTGATGCGTTCTATCAGGTCAACCTGATCGGGACGCGCAACTTGCTCGAGGCGGTCGCCGCTTCGGGCAAGGCGCCTGAATGTGTATTGCTGGCCAGTAGCGCCAATGTGTATGGCAATGCATCCGAAGGCATGCTTGACGAAGGCACGGCGCCTGCGCCGGCCAACGATTACGCCGTCAGCAAGCTGGCCATGGAATACATGGCCAGCTTGTGGCAAAACCGCTTGCCGATTGTCGTCACCCGGCCGTTCAACTATACCGGAGTGGGGCAGGCGGACAATTTCCTGTTGCCCAAGATCGTTTCGCACTTCCGCCGCAAGGCCGAAGTGATCGAGCTGGGCAACCTCGATGTATGGCGCGACTTCAGCGACGTTCGTGCGCTGGTAGCTGCCTACCGTGGGCTGTTGGAAAGCAAGCCCGTGGGGCAGACCGTCAATGTCAGCTCGGGTGTTACCCATTCCCTGCGTGAAGTGATCGAGTTGTGCGAGAGCATTACCGGCCACAGCATGCGGGTTGAAGTGAACCCTGCGTTCGTGCGCGCCAATGAAGTGAAGACGCTGTGCGGTGACAATACCCGCCTGCGCTCGCTGGTCCGCGACTGGCAGACCCCGCCCTTACGCGACACCCTGCAATGGATGTTGGCTGCCCAATAAATGAAGGTCGTCCTTTCCGTTGAGCCTGTCCGCTTCCCGCTGACGGGCATCGGTCGTTACACCTATGAATTGGCGCGACGCCTTCAGAACAGCGCCGAAATCACCGATCTGCAGTTCTTTGCCGGGCGTAGCTTCTTGCCTGGCTTGCCCAATGCGTCAGATGCTTCGGGCAGCGGCTACAGCCTCAAGCGCGCGGTGCAGAAGAACTTCCTGGCCATCGAGGCCTATCGCCTGTTGATGCCGCTGCTCAAGGCCCGTGCCTTGAAGGGGCACGGCGAATATCTGTACCACAGCCCCAATTACTATCTGCCGCCGTTCAAAGGGCCGCGCGTGGCGACCTTTCATGACCTGTCGCCATTCACCTGGTCCCAGTGTCACGCACCGCAGCTCGCGCGCTACCTGCAAAAAGAGCTGCGGTTGACCTTGAAGCGGGCCGACCGACTGATCACCGATTCCGAATTCACTCGGCGCGAACTGGCCGATTATTTCGATTGGCCCATCGAGCGGATCGATGCCGTGCCGCTGGCCAGTTCGCCCGAGTTTCATCCGCGCAGCGCAGCAGAAACCGCCGAAGTGCTCGGGCGCCACGGCTTGACCCACGAAGGCTACAGCCTGTTCGCCGGCACCATCGAACCGCGCAAGAACATCGAGACGCTGCTCACGGCCTACGAAACGCTGCCACTTGCCACGCGCCAGCGCTGGCCGTTGATCCTGGCGGGCTATCGGGGTTGGCGCAACGAAGCCATCTTCGCGCGCATCGAGTCGGCGCAGCGTCAGGGCTGGGCGCGCTATCTGGGGTTCGTCCCGGCCGAGGATCTGCCCGTGCTGTTCGCCGGTGCGCGGCTGTTCGCCTTTCCGTCGCTGTACGAAGGCTTCGGCCTGCCGGTGCTGGAATCGATGAGTTCGGGCGTGCCGGTGGTCTGTGCCAATAACTCTTCGCTGCTGGAAGTGGCGGGCGATGCGGCATTGATGTGCGAGGCGATGGATGTCGACACCTTGGCTCGGCACATGGCTCGGGCGCTGGAAGATGACGCGTGTCGCGTCGAAGCACGGCAACGCGGGCTGGCTCATGCTGGCGGATTCTCCTGGGACCGCTGCACCGCACAGACGCTGGTCGCCTATCGCAAGACGTTGGAAAGCCGATGATCAAGGTGCTGCATTTCTTCAAGACCTACTTCCCCGATTCCATGGGCGGTATCGAGCAGGTCATCTTTCAGCTGGCTGAAGGCTGTGCCGCTGGCGGTGTACAGTCCGAGGTGTTGTACCTCAGCGACCGCGGCGCAGCGCGCAACGAACGGGTAGGGCACCACATCGCTCACCGCGCCAAGCTGGATCTGCATGTGGCCTCCACCGGGTTTTCCTGGTCGGCACTTGGCGATTTCAAGGAGCTCGCGAGCCAGGCGGATCTCATTCACTACCATTTTCCGTGGCCGTTCATGGACCTGGTGCATTTCGCCAGCCGTACGGGCAAGCCGTCGGTGGTGAGTTATCACTCCGACATCATCAAGCAGAAGACTTTGCTCAAGCTGTATCAGCCGCTGATGAATCGTTTTCTCGGGTCCATGGATCGCATCGTCGTGTCTTCGCCCGATTACGCTGCCAGCAGCACAGTGCTGCAGCGCTTTCCTAAAAAACTGTCAGTCATCCCGTTTGGCCTCGACCCGGCCACCTACCCCACACCGTCGGCCGAGCGCCTGGTGCATTGGCGGGGCCGTTTCCCCGGCAAATTCTTCCTGTTCGTCGGTGCGCTGCGCTACTACAAGGGGTTGAATTACCTGCTGGACGCGGCCAAGACCACCGGGCTGCCGGTGGTGATTCTGGGCGGTGGCCATCTCGAAGCCGAGCTCAAGGCATATGCCCAACAGCTTGAGGTGAGCAACGTCCACTTTCTCGGCGGCTTGCCGGACGAAGACAAGGCCGCGCTGCTTACCCTGTGCCATGCCTTCGTCTTTCCCTCGCATCTGCGCTCCGAATCGTTCGGCATCTCGCTGCTGGAGGGTGCCATGTACGGCAAGCCGATGATCTCGTGCGACATCGGCAGCGGCATGAGCTACATCAACCGCACCGGGGAAACCGGCTGGGTGATTCCCCCGCGCGATTCTCAGGCGCTGGCGGCGGCCATGCAGGCGCTGTGGAACGACGAAACCATGGCCAGCGCCATGGGCGCCGCCGCAGCGCGGCGTTTCCAGCAAGTATTCACCGCACAAGGAATGGCGGACAGTTATGTGCAGTTGTATCGCGACGTATTGCAGCGTTAACCCACTCGACCAAGGTACTCGCTCATGATCTCGAAACCTGTTTTGATCACCGGTGCGTCGGGTTTCGTCGGCGCCGCCGTGGCGGCTCGGCTGGTACAGCTGGGTTGTCCGACCACACGCGCAGCGGTGCGCCGCGCTTACACTCAGCTGCCCCTGGGGGTGGAAGGTTGCGTGGTCACCACGCTGGCCGCCGACACCGACTGGACCAGTGCCTTGGCCGGTATCGACAGCGTGGTGCACGCCGCCGCCCGTGTGCATGTGATGCGTGAGTCCGCAACCGACCCCTTGGCTGCTTTCCGCCGGGTCAATGTCGAAGGCACTCTGAACCTTGCTCGCCAGGCGGCCCAGGCCGGGGTGCGGCGCTTTGTGTTCATCAGTTCGATCAAGGTCAATGGCGAAGTCACCGAGCCGGGCCGACCGTTTCGTGCCGACGACGAGCCTGCCCCGCAGGACGACTACGGGGTGTCCAAGCTGGAAGCGGAAGTAGGCCTGCGCGCGTTGGCTGAAGCTACCGGCATGGAGGTGGTGATCATTCGTCCGGTGCTGGTATATGGGCCGG
This sequence comes from Pseudomonas rhizosphaerae, assembly GCF_000761155.1. Lineage (NCBI taxonomy): Bacteria > Pseudomonadati > Pseudomonadota > Gammaproteobacteria > Pseudomonadales > Pseudomonadaceae > Pseudomonas > Pseudomonas rhizosphaerae. The sequence continues at coordinate 2,057,142 of NZ_CP009533.1, forward strand.
GCGTACGGGCGAACTTCCAAGCGCTCTTGCGCCTGGTGAACAACGGTGTGCCGTTGCCATTCGGCAAAACTGCCAACCGCCGCAGCCTGGTGGCGCTGGATAATCTCGCCGACCTGGTGTGTACCTGCCTGGAGCATCCAGCCGCCGCTAATCAGACCTTCCTCGTCAGCGATGGCGAAGCCGTGTCGACGGCGGGCCTGGTGCGCGCCATGGCGACAGCGCTGGGCAAGAAGCCGCGCCTGCTCGATGTACCGTTGCCGTGGATGAGCCGCGTGGCGCAGGCGCTTGGGCAGGGCGCGGTGACGCAACGCTTGTTCGACTCGTTGGAAGTGGACATCGACAAGAATCGCCAGCTATTGGGTTGGCAGCCGACCACTCGGATGGCCGATGCATTGGCCGCCACGGCGCGGCCCTATGTGGAAGCACGCCGTCGATGAGCATGTGGGTCTGGCTGTTGGTGGTTCTGGCGCTTGCGTATGGGCTGACGTTCGCTTTGCGCCGCTATGCCCTGGCGCGCAGTTTGATGGACGTGCCCAACGCGCGCAGTTCCCACACGGTGCCGACGCCGCGCGGCGGCGGGGTGGCGATCGTGCTGGTGTTTCTTGCAGCCATCAGCCTGCTGGCCTTCAGCGCAATGCTGGATACCCGCGTGTGGCTGGCCTTGTTCGGCAGCGGTGCGCTAGTGGCCGTGGTGGGCTTTCTCGACGATCACAACCACATTGCCGCGCGTTGGCGCCTGCTCGGGCACTTCGCGGCGGGCGCCTGGGCCTTGCTGTGGCTGGGCGGCATGCCGGGCGTGCTCGGTGCGGTCGATGGGCTGGCCGCGCTCTGGTGGCTGTTTGGCCTGTTCTACCTGGTGTGGATGCTCAACCTCTACAACTTCATGGACGGCATCGACGGTATCGCCAGCGTCGAGGCCATCTGCGTGTGCGCCGGGGCCTGCCTGATCTATGCGTTGGGCGGGCATCCGCAGCTGATGTGGCTGCCGGCGTTGCTGGCGGCGGCGGTGTCGGGCTTTCTGCTGTGGAATTGGCCGCCGGCGAAGATCTTCATGGGCGATGCCGGCAGCGGCTTTCTCGGGGTGATCCTGGCCATTCTTTCAGTCCAGGCCGGAGGGGTCGAGACAGATTACTTCTGGGCCTGGGTGATCTTGCTGGGTGTGTTCATCGTCGACGCCACGTTCACCTTGCTGCGACGGTTGCTGCGCGGCGACAAGGTGTATCAGGCGCACCGAAGCCATGCCTATCAGTACGCGTCGCGGGTCTACGGACGACACTTGCCGGTGACTGTCGCAACGGCGTTGATCACCCTCGGATGGCTGTTACCGTGGGCCGTTGGTGTGACAGTTTTCGGTCTAAATCCTCTGCTGGGTACGTTTATTGCGTACATCCCTTTGTTGTGGCTGGCTTTTCGTTATCATGCCGGGGAATTGGAAAACGCATGAAAATGTGTCCATGCACTGGTGCAATCGGCTGATCGCACTTAAGGTTACGTAGTTGCTGCAACCGACTGTCACGGTCAGGGGCCATTCGGGTCAAATGTTGATGGATAGAATACGTACACGCTTGCTGGGTTTGCCGCGTCGCCAGAAGCGCATGCTGCAAGTGGTCACAGACATCGTATTGGTCTGGGTCGCGCTGTGGATGGCGTTCCTGGTGCGCCTTGGCATCGAGGACATGTACAACCCGATCCGTGAGCACGACTGGCTGTTCATGGCCGCGCCGCTGGTAGCGATACCGCTGTTCATTCGTTTTGGCATGTACCGCGCGGTGATGCGGTACTTCGGCAACGATGCACTGGTGGCCATCGTCAAGGCGGTCAGCCTCTCGGCGCTGATCCTGGCGGTGGTGGTGTATTGGTACAGCAATCATCAGACGGTGGTGCCGCGCTCGATCATCTTCAACTACTGGTGGATCAGCCTGGTAATCATCGGCGGCCTGCGCCTGGCGATGCGTCAGTACTTCATGGGCGACTGGTTCAACGCGGTGCATAACGTGCCATTCGCCGGGCGCGACGACCGCCTGACCAAGGTGGCGGTGTACGGTGCAGGTGTTGCGGGCAATCAACTGGTCGCTGCGCTGCGCATGGGCCGGGTGATGCGTCCGGTAGCGTTCATCGATGATGATCCCAGCATTTCCGACCGGGTAATCGCTGGCATCCAGGTGTTCAAGCCCAAGCATATCCAACGCATGATCGACCTGACCGGCGCCGAGGAGCTGTTGCTGGCGCTGCCGTCGACGTCACGCTCGCGTCGTCGCGAGATTCTCAGTTTTCTGGAAGGCTTTCCCCTGCACGTGCGCAGTGTGCCCAACTTCACCGCCTTGGCCAGCGGTGAGGTGAAGGTCGACGACATTCAGGAAGTGGACATCGCCGACTTGCTCGGCCGCGATTCAGTGCCTGCGCAGGATGACTTGCTGGAGCACTGCATCGCCGGCAAGTCGGTGTTGGTGACCGGGGCAGGGGGGTCGATCGGTTCCGAGCTGTGCCGACAGATTCTGAGCCTGGAACCGGCGCTGCTCATTTTGCTGGACCATGGCGAGTTCAATCTCTACACCATCAGCGGCGAGCTCGAGCAGCGTGCTGCTCGCGAAGGGTTGAGCGTCCAGATGCTACCGACCCTGGGCACGGTGCGCGACCAGGCCAAGCTGCTCGAAGTGATGACCACCTGGAAGGTGGATACGGTCTACCACGCCGCGGCCTACAAGCATGTACCGATGGTGGAGCACAACATCGCCGAAGGCGTGCGCAACAACGTGCTGGGCACGCTGAATTGCGCCCAGGCGGCTCTGCAGGCAGGGGTGGCCAACTTCGTGTTGATTTCCACCGACAAGGCAGTGCGTCCGACCAATGTGATGGGCAGCACCAAGCGCCTGGCCGAGATGACGTTGCAGGCGCTCAGCCGCGAAGTGGCCCCGGTGCTGTTCGGCGATCCGGCCAATGTGGCGCGGGTCAACAAGACGCGCTTCACCATGGTGCGTTTTGGCAACGTGCTGGGCTCGTCCGGTTCGGTGATTCCGTTGTTTCACAAGCAGATCAAATCGGGTGGGCCGGTGACGGTGACGCACCCGAACATCACCCGTTATTTCATGACCATTCCCGAGGCCGCGCAGCTGGTGATCCAGGCCGGCTCCATGGGGCGCGGAGGCGAGGTCTTCGTGCTGGACATGGGCGAGCCGGTCAAGATCATCGACCTGGCGCAGAAGATGATTCATCTGTCGGGCTTGAGTATTCGTTCGGAACAGAACCCTCAGGGTGATATCGGTATCGAGTTCACCGGGTTGCGGCCGGGTGAGAAGCTGTACGAAGAATTGTTGATCGGCAACAACGTGGTCGCTACCCGTCATCCAATGATCATGAGTGCCCATGAGGATCATCTGCAGTGGGAAGCGCTCAAGGGTGAGTTGAGTGGTTTGCTGCGTGCACTGGACGAAGCCGACTTCGACCGGGTCCGCGCGATCCTGCAAGAAGCGGTCAGCGGCTACGCGCCCGAAGGCGAAATCGTCGACTGGCTGCACATCCATCAGCACCGTGGCAGCAACGACTAAGCATGGACCGAACATGCCGATCTGTTCCCGGTGGGAGCGGTCCGTGGCCGCGAAAGCCGCACCGCGGTGTGCCTGACCCACAGCGTCAACCTATTCGCGGCCGATGACCGCTCCCACGGGTGGGGCCTCTTCCTATACCTCACTGCGGCGGTTAGGCATTGGTCGACAATCGGGTACGGATCGCCCATCATGCACCGCTGCCGATACCAGGCCGTACATATCCGAACCAGTCGTTGCCCATAAAAATGACCGACCTACTTTCCGAACCTGCTGTTCGAGCCGACATGGCGGATCTCCCCCTCGTCTCGATCGTGGCGCCGTGCTACAACGCTGAGAAGTTTCTCGAGGAGGCGCTGGCCAGCATCTTCGCCCAGGACTACCCCAATTTCGAAGTGATCATCGTCGACGACGGTTCCAGCGACCGCAGCATCGAAATGCTCACGGCGCTGCAGGGTACCTACGACTTCCAGTTGCTGCAGCAGGCCAACCAGGGTGTCAGCGCGGCGCTCAATTTCGGCCTCCAGCACGCCCGTGGAAAATACGTCTCCACCCCGGATCTGGACGACGTCATGCTCGCTCACTCCCTGCGCGTGCGCGTCGACTACCTCGAACAGCATCCTGAAGTCGGTGCCGTAGGTGCATTGATTACCTACATGGACACCCAGGGCAACGCCCTCAAGGACCAGACCCACACCCGCATCCGCCGCATGGATTTCGCCGATATCCTCGCCAATGCCCGGGTGTGCGGCGCGCCGGTGTCGCTCTACCGCATGGACGTGCTGCGCAAGGCCAAGTTCTACGACCCGGCCATCAAGGTGCAGGACTTCCAGATCACCCTGCGCATCGCCGAACAGGGTGTCCAGATTCACATGCTGCCGGTGATCGTCACCCGCTACCGGCGCCATCCGCACAATCTGTCGCGCCGTTACAAGACTCTTCTCGAGGCCGACATGCGTGCCATCGAGCCCTATCGCGGGCACCCTGGTTACGAGCGTGGCCGCGCCAAGCTGGTCAACAAGGCGTTGAAGTACGCCGTGGTGGAAGACAAGAAGGATGCGTTGCGCCTGCTGCGCTCCATCCCGCTCAAGCTATGGGACCGCACTACGTTTCGCCGTCTCAAGCGTTTGGTGCTGCACTGGTAAGTAAGGATATGCGTCGATGAAGTGGTGGGACCGGTTGAAGAAAAGGAAGGTGCGCAAGCACCTCGGTCAGTTCGAAAAACTGTTCCGTGGGCCTGAGCGAATCCGTTTGCGTTACCCGCAGTACTCGTTTGGCGTGGGCACCTACGGCATTCCCGATGTGCAGGAGTTTGGTGACGCTACCACCCTGAAGGTGGGCAACTACACGTCTATCGCCGAGGGCGTAAGGATCCTGCTCGGCGGTGGCCACCGCACCGACTGGGTATCGTGCTTTCCGTTTCCGTTGATCATTGACGAGGTCAAGGATGTGCCGGGCGCAGCGCCTACCAAGGGCGACGTGATCGTCGGCAGCGACTGCTGGCTGTGCGCCAACGTTCTGATTCTGTCTGGTGTAACAGTTGGACATGGCGCGGTCGTTGCAGCCGGTGCGGTAGTGACCAAGGACGTACCGCCCTATGCCATGGTGGGAGGCAACCCTTGCCGGTTCATCAAATGGCGGTTCGAGGAGCCTGTAAGGCAAGCGCTGCTGGCCTCGGCGTGGTGGGAATGGCCCGTGGCCGAGGTCAAGGCCGTGGCTCACCTGCTGTGCAGCGACGACCTGGAGGCATTCCTGGCCTATGCCCGCGATCGCCAATCCTCCGCGGTGCTTCAGTAAGGTATTGAATTGTTTCAATAGGTTAGCTGGTTGTACGTAAGGCCTGACAGTCATTGTGGGCATGCATTGTTACAATGCGAACGGCCCGGGTGAATGACCTCGTGGCCTGTCATACCTTGAGTACGTGCCATAGCATAGGCACGGCTTCTTTTTTTTCAGAGCAGCGAATATGAACACGTCCATCTCCGACAATCGAAAGCAGCCTCTGGTAACGGTGATCATCGCATCGTACAACCACGCGCCGTATATCGAAGCGTCGATCGGCAGCGTGCTGGCGCAGACCTACGCCAACATCGAGCTGCTGGTGGTGGACGATGGCTCGACCGATGGCAGCGTCGAGCTGCTGCGCACGCTCAGCATCCAACACGGTTTCGATCTGCGTGTGCAGGAGAACAAGGGGCTGTCGCGGACCTTGAACGAGTCGGTGGCGCGTAGCAAAGGCAGCCTGGTGGTGCCGTTCGGTTCGGATGACGTGATGTTTCCCCATCGTATCGCTACCCAGGTGGCGTACATGGAAGGCAAGCCCGAGGTGGGCATCTGCTCGGCCAATACCGAGATCATCGATGCCACCGGCAAGGTGATGTGCGAGCGCGAGCAGCGCAAGCGCAACGAGCCGTTCCGGCGGCTGGATTTCGACGACATGTTCATGGACCGCAAGCCCGGGCCCACCGCTGCCACGCTGATGTTTCGTCGCGAGGCGCTGGAGAAGGTGGGCGGGTTCGATCCGGAGATCCGCCTGGAGGATGTCTACATCGAGCTGGCGGTGACGCGGGCAGGGTATTTCATCGACGTGCTGGGCGAGCCGTTGGCGCAGTATCGCAAGCATGCGACCAACACCTACAAGAACGGCCGCTTCATGGTCGAGAACGTGCTCAAGACCTATGCGGTGTACCGCGAGCACCCGGCGTACGAGCAAGTGCGCTGGCGCTTCCTGAATTCGATGTTCTTGAAGTACGCCCGCAAGGACAAGGGCCTGAGCAGGGAGCTCCTCGGCATGATCCCGCTCAGGGCCTGGAACAAGAAAACCCTGCGCGGCATGATCCGCATGGTGTTCGGCTAGAGCCCCGCTTGCAACAGGCTTACCGGTGCCTGTAGCAGCGGCGCGAGCCGCGTCCGAGTCCGCTGTGGTGTATCAGATGAAACGCATGGGCCGCCGACGCGGCTCGCGCCGCTGCTACAGAGAGCTCAATCCCGTGTAGCAGCGGCGCTGCAGTCAGTCGGTTTTAGCGGGGCGGCCAAGGCGGTTGCCCCAGTGGCATAGCCATTGCGCATATACCAGGCCCATCGGAATCCAGATCAGGAACCAGTGCTCCTTGGGCCGGGACATGAAGGCGCTGCCTTCGGTCAGACCCGAGGCGAACCCGAACACCAGCCAAGTGGCGGCCAACACCACCTGCGGTTCACGCCGATTCATCCAGCAAAAGCGCATGGCCAGTCCGTACAGCACCATCCACAGGCTCAGCCCCGCTACGCCGCCGATGTACAGCACGCCCAGTTCGATATTGTGCGGGTCGGCCAAGGTGTATGGCAGCCCCGGAATCACGATGGTCATCTCCGAATCGTAACCGCGCCCCAGCCACGGGTTCTCCCCGATCTGACGCAACGATTCCATCCAGATTTCCGGTCGGTAAGATGCACCGCGTGAAGTCAGCACGTCAGGCATCACCACATACAGCGCCGCGATCCCCAGCAAGGCAATGGCAATTGCCAGGCCGCCACGCTTCTTGTTGCCTGCGGCCATCAGCCAGAGCAACGCTGCGGCCATGCCGATGATCGGTGTCCGCGAGCCGGTGGCGATCAAGGTCACCCCCAGTACTGCCAGGCAGCCCAGTGCCAACGGATTCCACGGATTGCGACCGATGTACCAGGTGGCCAGCCAAACGCTGGCGAAGGCGCCGAACACGTGCGCGCTGAGCAGGGGGTTGTAGAGCGCCCCATACCCGTCCAGACGACTGCCCAGGGACGCGCCCTGCACCCCATAGAAATAGATCAACGACAAACCCGCCGCCGCCGTCGCGATCAGCGCCGCCAGACGGGTGATCTGCGCCAGCCGCGCCGGCATCTTCAGTGCAATGAGGCCTGCGGAGAGCAACACCATGGCGATGTACAGCGGCCGCTTGAACAGCGAGCCGAAGTCTTCGCCGTCCACTGCCCAACTCACGCTGAGCAGGATGTAGGCGCTGAACGCCACGAAGGCGAGGAACATCGGATTGCGCACCAGCGCCTTGAACGGGCTTGGTTGTAGCGCCAGGGCCAGCAGCGTGGGGACGGCGAGGAAGATGTAGAACAGCTTGTGGTAAAGCGAGCGATCCCAGGCCCAGAACATGCCGGTCATGATGACCAGCCAGCCGATGGGCAGGACGTAGGCGTTCAGCACATGCGTCGTACGCTCGCGCACGGACGTGCCTTGAGTTGGGGTGAGGGGTTGTCTGTCCATAGGCCTAGGTAATGAAATATTGAGGGCGGGTGGATTGTACGTGGATGTGACTTCGTATCAACAGTGAAGGTCCTGGCGCTGAATAATCCTACGGATCGGCGCTAGCCAAACATGTGCTTACACAGGTTCCATAGCCTGAAGCCGCCGTTTAGCGAAGGGGTGGGGTGCGCGGACACGTCGTGCAACACGGTGGCGGTGGAACAACTGGCAGGCTGGGCTAGGGTTCCCAGGCGGCTGGGAATGCCGCGTTTCCCATTCACGTCATGGAGCGTATGCAATGCGTAAGATCCTTCTTCCCGCACTGGTGCTGGTTCTGTTCGCCAGCACTGCCGGGCCACTCACCACCCCAGCGGCAATGGCAGCTGCGCCGACGTCGACATTGAATGCACGGGCCAGCCCACCGGGGCGGGTCAACCTCAATACGGCGGACGCGGAAACCCTCAAGCGGGAGCTGTCTGGGGTTGGGCTGACCAAGGCCACTGCCATCGTCAAGCACCGACAGACCTACGGACCGTTCGAATCGGTCGAGGAGTTGCTGGAAGTCACCGGGATCGGGAAAACCCTGCTCGACCGCAATCGCGAAAAGCTCAGAGTTGACTGATGGCTTGTGCGGCTGGCCTCGCTCGGGCGGGTTCAACCGGAACTGACGAGGCGCAGCTTGAAGCGATCGGGAATCACCGCCTCGATGATATCGGCGGCGCGCTGGGTGCCGCCCATCAGGTGAATGGCATCGGCCAGGTGTTCCAGGTCGGGCCATTGGTTTTCCAGTAAATGACGCATGTGTTGCGCCAGCTCCTGGCTACTGCTGTGCCGGCTGGCATGCACCCCGGAACCGCTGTAGGCCACCCGCGCCGCAACACCTGGCTGGTCGGCGGCGATGGGCAAGGCCAGTATCGGCGTTTCCGCCACGACGGCTTCGAGCACGATGTCGAGGTCGCCGTGGGTCACCAGGACGTCGGCGTACTGCAATAGCATGTGCTGATCGGCAAAATCCGTGACCCAGGTCGCGCCATGTCGCAACAGTTGATCGCTTTGGCGATGGTTCAGTCCGCCGCAGTGCATCACCAGCAGTTGTGCATCGAGCATCTTGCAAGCCTGGGCGATCCGCTTGAACAGATTCATCCGGTTGCCATGCAGCGCACCCAGGGTCGCGACGACGAAGGGCCGGGTGTTGTCCAGTGTGTAGGGCAGATGGTTGGTTTCGTCCGAAATACGGCGCAGTGGGCCAACCTCATGAAACCAAGGCGGCAGGTTGGGCCGCGGGAAGTCGAACTCGAGCACCGTCTGGCTGATCTGCGCCAGCGGCGACAGGCATTGGTGCAGGCCTTCGCGTGCAGGCAGGCCGAGCGCAGCGCACTGGCGGGCGATGGCCATGCGCAGTGGTTTCATCAGCCAGTCATGAAGACGCTGCGCCCGCGCATAGCGCTTGACCGCATCGTCGCCTCGCTCATAGGGGTAGGGCAACACCGCCAATGGAACGGTTACATCCTCGCGATTGACCGGCAGCGCGCAGGCAATCGAAACGAAAGGCAGGCCGAGGGATTCCGCCACCAGCCCGCCGGCCGCCTCCAATTGATCGCAGAGAAGCGCATCGATACGAGCCTCCTGAAGGGCGGCGGGAAGATGTTCACAAAGCATCTCCGTCATCTGCGCCATGTCCGCATAGTTGCGACGTTGGCCCAGCAGGGTGTCGAAGTCGGCGGCCAGTGCCAGGCTCTTTGAAAGGCTCCCGGCAGGGAAGCGTTCGTCGCCGACACTGCGGAACTTGATCTTGTCGAACCGCAACAGGTGACGGGCGTCGGGTCGGTGAAAAAACGTCACGCTGTGGCCGCGCTCGATCAACTCCATGGCCAAGTGTTCAAGTGGCTGGAAGTGGCTCGGCAACGGCGGAGCGATGATGGCAAAGCGGATCATTGTCGACTCCCGCAGGTTCAGACGAGCACAGTGCACCAAGCCCGGTCTCCACGGCAAGCTGGGCGGGCCGCGCACTGATGCAAGCTATCTGCATGAGGGGAGGGATTGAAGCTATGAACCCGGTTCCGTGACGCTCGTTCCATATTCTGTTGCAAATTATGCAACTCGACAGCGCTCGTCGTCGGAAAAACATCTGGAATGAGTCCGTCAATAAAAAATAAAGCCATTTAAAACATAGCCTTATCAGAAATCCCGAATGTGGTTTGTGATTTGTAGTCAAATGCTCGACGTTTTCCATTCCGAACTGCTGTATTGGAGAGTAAGCTTGCCGGCGGGCCACCCACTGCGGGTGATATCGATTGGAAGACGCGGGTCGGATTGCACCCGCTGTAGTGGCTTGGCGCGGCGGGTAAGGGACCGTCCTGCGCCCATGCCTGGGAAGTGGATGATGGCTGACAAGACATTGCGGATCCTGATTGCCGACGAGTTGGACCAGCAAGCCGTGCAAATCGAGCGAACACTCAACAACCTGGGCTACTTCAGAGTGGTGCCGGTGGGTTCGCTCGACGAATTGCTGACCATGGTACAAAGCGCTTACCAGCCGTTCGATCTGTTGATTGCCAATACCGACATGGCCGTGCGCTCGGGTGTCGATCTGCCGCGGTTCTGCAAGAACAGTGAGCACGTTCGCCATGCGTTGCTGTATGAAAGCCAGAAGCGCGTCGAGACCGAACTGGCCGATGCCAGCGGCGAGCGCCTGAGCACCAGCGTGACGCAGCTGCCGGACCGTGACGCCCTGCAAACCTTCATGGCCATCGTCGAGTCGCCCAAGGCACCGCCAGAGCACCGTGTACGGGTGATCGGCGATGGCATGCGTGCACGCAAGTCCGTGAATTCCCCGCCCCTGTAACCGCATCGCGCCTGCCACGACCGACACTTTTTGCTATCCTGCGCGCCTTTGACAGGCGCGAGCATACGCGCCGTCGGTCACCAGCGGACTTGCCCATGCCTGCCGATAGCTCAACCCAGCCACTGCTGCTCAGCCGCAGCGACCACAAGACCCTGGGCCTGGCAGCCCTGGGCGGTGCGCTGGAGATCTACGATTTCATCATCTTCGTATTCTTCGCCCTGACCCTCAGCCAGCTGTTCTTCCCACCACAGATGCCCGAATGGCTGCGCTTGCTACAGAGCTTCGGCATCTTCGTGACCGGTTATCTGGCACGCCCACTGGGCGGCATTGTGATGGCGCACTTTGCCGATCGGCTAGGGCGCAAGCGGGTGTTCAGCCTGAGCATCCTGATGATGGCGGTGCCCTGCCTGTTGATCGGAGTGATGCCCACCTATGCCCAGATCGGCTACTTCGCGCCACTGCTGCTGCTTGCCCTGCGGATCCTGCAGGGCGCGGCGGTAGGAGGCGAGGTGCCCAGTGCCTGGGTGTTCGTGGCCGAGCACGTGCCGCAGCGGCGACGCGGCTATGCATTGGGATTTCTCCAGGCCGGGCTGACCTTCGGCTACCTGCTGGGTGCGCTGACCGCTACCCTGCTGGCGCGACTGTATACCCCCCAGGAAATTCTCGACTGGGCCTGGCGGCTGCCGTTTCTGCTTGGCGGCGTGTTTGGCGTGGTCGGGGTGTGGCTGCGGCGACTGCTCAGCGAAACGCCGGTGTTTCTGGCGATGCGTGCACGCAGCGAGCAGGTCAGCGAGTTTTCCCTGCGTACCGTATTGCGCGAGCACCGCGCCTCGCTGATTCCCGCCGTGTTGCTGACGTGCGTGCTGACCTCGGCGGTGGTGGTACTGGTAGTGATCACGCCGACGGTGATGCAGCAACGCTTCGGCCTCGATGCGCGGCACACCTTTGCCTTGAGCAGCCTGGGTATCGTTTTCCTGAACATCGGCTGCGTACTGGCAGGGCTGCTCGTCGATCGCATTGGCGCCTGGCGCGCACTGGTGCTCTACAGTGTGCTGCTGCCCGTGGGCATCACTGCGCTCTATGCCAGCCTGGTAGCCGGGGTGGGGAACCTGGGTGTGGCCTACGCTATGGCCGGCTTGGGCTGCGGGGTGGTCGGCGTGGTGCCCTCGTTGATGGTTGGTCTGTTCCCCGCCAAGGTTCGCGTGTCGGGTATCTCGTTCACCTACAACATCGCCTATGCACTGTGGGCCAGTACCACGCCGTTGCTGCTGATTGCACTGATGCCGTGGAGCCCGTGGGTGTGCGTCGGCTACTGCCTGTTGATGGGCGCCGTAGGTATCGGCACCGCGTGGTTCTTCGGCAGACGCCGAGCCCTTCAGGCATTTGCCTGACTTCAAACGAACCGGCCTCTCCAGGCCGGTTTTTTTATGCCCCCGATTTCTGGGCAGCAGGCCAACCTGTGGGAGTGGGCTCTGCCCGCGAAAGGCGCGCTGCGGTCTGGCAGATATACCGCAGTGGAGCCTTCGCGGGCAGAGCCCGCTCCCACAGAGAGCGTGCTCTCTAAAGATGAAGCGCTTGATTTATCCCTATATATGGGATTGATAATTATATATTGAGATTTTACTCAAGATAGATTTATAGTCGGCCATCACACACCGCCACTCACTACCAAAAACAAACAAGGTGAAGCGATGCAGCCGCAACTCGTTGCACTCGATTGGGGAACCAGTTCCCTGCGAGCCTATCTGCTCGGCCCTGATGGCCATGTACTCGACCAGCGCTCGCTGGATCGCGGCATCATGCAGCTGTCTAATACTCCCCGCACCATTGCCGGCGAATCCACCCACGATGGCTTCGAGCTGACGTTCGATGAAGCCTGTGGCGACTGGCTCGACGCCTATCGCGATGTGCCCGTGATCGCCTGCGGCATGGTCGGCAGCGCCCAGGGCTGGCACGAAGTGCCTTATTGCCCAAGCCCTGCGCAGGCCGGCGACGTGGCTGCCGGAATGGCGCGGGTACGCACCTTGCGGGGTATCGACCTGCACCTGGTGCCCGGCGTGCTGCAGCGTTCCACGCTGCCCAATGTGATGCGCGGCGAGGAGACCCAGATTTTCGGTCTGCTGCAGTCGCTGCCCCAGGCCGAGCGCGACCAGACGCTACTGGTCGGTCTGCCCGGCAGCCATTCCAAGTGGGCGAGGGTGGTCGAACAGCGCATCGAGCATTTCGACACCTTCATGACCGGCGAACTGTTCGCCGCAGCCAGTGCCCATACCATTCTTGGCCGCACCCAGAAGCGCAGCGCTTCGTTCGACAGCGCGGCGTTCGAGCGCGGCGTGGCCGTGGCCACGTCCCGCGAGGGCAGCATTGGTGTGCTGTCGACCATGTTCAGCGCGCGCAGCCTGGGTTTGACTGGCCAATTGGCCAGTAGCGAACAGGCCGACTATCTGTCCGGCTTGATGATTGGTCATGAACTGCGCGCTTTGGCTGAAATGCTGCGCCAGCGCAGCTGCCACGACACGCTGCCGGCCGTGGTGCTGATCGGCAACGGCGCGCTGTGCCAGCGCTATCGACAGGCATTGGCCTTGTGCGGTTTCACCAGCGTCAGCCTGGCCGAACAGGCTACCGAACGCGGTCTCTGGAGCCTGGCGCTGGCCGCCGGGCTCGTCGCTCAACAGCTCCAAGAGGTTTGACATGCTCAAGCAAGCAATGGCCCAGAACGGGCTGATCGCCATTTTGCGCGGCCTGCGCCCCGAAGAGTCGGTGGCCATCGGCGAGGTGCTGTACGACGCCGGGTTTCGCATCATCGAGGTACCGCTCAACTCGCCGCAGCCCTACGACAGCATCCGCCTGTTGCGTAACACGCTGCCGGCCGATTGCCTGATCGGAGCGGGCACGGTGCTGTCGGCCGAGCACGTGCAGCAGGTGAAGGCGGCAGGCGGGCAGTTGATCGTCATGCCTCACAGTGATCCTGCAGTGCTCAAGGCGGCCAAGGAGGCCGGCCTGTACCTGGCACCGGGCGTGGTGACGCCGACCGAAGCCTTTGCCGCCCTGGTCGCCGGTGCCGACGTGCTGAAACTGTTCCCGGCCGAGTCGCTCACGCCCGCCGTGGTCAAGGCGTTGTTGGCAGTGCTGCCCAAGGGTACGGCGCTGGTGCCGGTGGGGGGTATCAGCCCTGACAACATGCACGCGTTTCTCGACGCAGGTGTGGCCGGCTTTGGCTTGGGTTCTGGTTTGTTCAAGCCGGGCATGACGGTGCAGCAGGTCGCGGATAACGCCAAGGCGTATGTGCAGGCGTGGCAGTCGCTTAAAGGTTGACATGCTGCGTGCGCCTGTAGGAGCGGTCATTGGCCGCGAAAGGGGCACCGCCCTGTGCTTGACACACCGCATTGCCTGGTTCGCGGCCGAAGACCGCTCCTACAGAAGATCGACAACAGCGAGCCCCGACAAAATTTTTGACGCTCGAGCGTCCATCGAACAAGAGAGACAACAGATGAAAATCACCAAACTCACTACATTCATCGTCCCACCGCGCTGGTGCTTCCTCAAAGTCGAGACCGACGAGGGTGTGGTCGGCTGGGGCGAGCCGGTGGTCGAAGGTCGGGCGCACACCGTGGCCGCGGCAGTCGACGAATTGTCCGACTACCTGATCGGCAAGGACCCACGCAACATAGAGGACATCTGGACGGTGCTGTACCGCGGCGGTTTCTACCGTGGCGGTGCGATCCACATGAGTGCGCTAGCCGGTATCGACCAAGCGCTGTGGGACATCAAGGGCAAGGCCCTGGGTGTTTCGGTCAGCGACCTGCTCGGCGGCCAGGTACGTGATCGCATTCGGGTGTACTCGTGGATCGGCGGCGATCGTCCGGCCGATACGGCGCGGGCGGCGAGTGAAGCCGTTGCCCGTGGGTTCACAGCGGTGAAGATGAACGGCACTGAAGAGCTGCAGTTTCTCGACACCTTCGACAAGGTCGATCGCGCCCTGGCCAGTGTGGCGGCCGTGCGCGATGCGGTCGGGCCGAACGTGGGCATCGGCGTCGACTTCCATGGCCGGGTGCACAAGCCCATGGCCAAGGTGCTGATGAAGGAACTGGATCAGTTCAAGCTGATGTTCATCGAAGAGCCGGTGCTGAGCGAGAACTATGAAGCGCTCAAGGAGCTGGCGCCGCTGACCAGCACGCCGATCGCGCTGGGCGAGCGTCTGTACTCGCGCTGGGATTTCAAACGAATTCTCAGTGAAGGCTATGTCGACATCATCCAGCCTGATGCATCGCACGCCGGGGGGATCACCGAAACCCGCAAGATCGCCAACATGGCCGAAGCCTATGACGTGGCACTGGCATTGCATTGCCCGCTGGGTCCGATAGCCCTGGCGGCCTGCCTGCAGCTGGATGCGGTCTGCTACAACGCGTTCATCCAGGAGCAGAGCCTGGGCATTCATTACAACGAGAGCAACGACCTGCTGGATTACGTAAGCCATCCTGAGGTGTTCGATTACGACAACGGGTTCGTGAAGATCCCCAACGGGCCAGGCCTGGGCATCGAGATCAACGAGGAGTACGTGCGGGAACGGGCCGAGATCGGCCATCGCTGGCGCAACCCGATCTGGCGCCATGCCGATGGCAGCTTTGCCGAGTGGTGAGGCCTGCCGCAGTGTGCCTGATATACCGCGCCGTGCCTTTCGCGGCCGCAGACCGCTCCCACGGGCACTGCGCCGATTGCGTGGGAGCGGTCATCGGCCGCGAACTGGGCAGTGCGCGGCCTCAGACTCACTGATCCGGCTACAGGCTCAGCTACAAATACAATAAGAGGTATGACCCATGCACACCCACACCGCATCCACCGCTCCGGCGCTGGCGACGCCCAGTCGCAAGCGTTTTTTCATCATGGTGCTGTTGTTCATCACCGTGGTGATCAACTACCTGGACCGCAGCAACCTGTCCATCGCAGCGCCCGCGCTGACCAGCGATCTGGGCATCGATCCGGTCCACGTGGGCCTGATCTTCTCGGCCTTCGGCTGGACCTACGCAGCCATGCAGATTCCGGGCGGCTGGCTGGTCGACCGCGTCCCGCCACGCATTCTCTACAGCGTCGCGCTGGCATTGTGGTCCATCGCCACAGTCATGCTGGGCTTCGCCGGCAGTTTCATCGCCTTGTTCGTGCTGCGCATGGCAGTGGGCGCGCTGGAGGCGCCGGCGTACCCCATCAACAGCCGCGTGGTCACGACCTGGTTCCCCGAGCGCGAGCGCGCTACCGCCATCGGCTTCTACACCTCCGGCCAGTTTGTCGGCCTGGCTTTCCTTACCCCCGTGTTGGCCTGGCTGCAACACGAATTCGGTTGGCACATGGTGTTCGTCAGCACCGGTCTGGTGGGCATCGTCTGGGCCGTGATCTGGTACGCCGTGTACCGCGAGCCGCGGGATTTCAAAGGCGCCAACGCGGCCGAGATCCAGCTCATCAGCGACGGTGGCGGTCTGGTCGACATGCAGAAGTCGGCGCGTCAGGCCAAGGCCGGTTTCAGCTGGACCGACCTGGGCATCGTGTTGAGCAAACGCAAGCTGTGGGGCATCTACCTGGGCCAGTATTGCCTGAACTCGACCTTGTGGTTCTTCCTGACCTGGTTCCCGACCTATCTGGTGAAATACCGCGGCATGGATTTCATCAAGTCGGGCATGCTCGCTTCGTTGCCCTTCCTGGCGGCCTTCGTCGGCGTGCTGTGCTCGGGGTTCTTCTCCGACTGGCTGGTCCGTCGCGGCGCCAGCATCGGTTTGGCGCGCAAGCTGCCGATCATCGGTGGTTTGCTGATCTCGACCTGCATCATCGGCGCCAACTATGTCGACTCCACGCCCTTGGTCATCGCCTGCCTGGCGTTGGCGTTCTTCGGCAACGGCCTGGCGTCGATCACCTGGTCGCTGGTGTCGACCCTGGCACCGGCGCGCTTGTTGGGTCTGACCGGCGGCGTGTTCAACTTCATTGGCAACCTGTCGGCGATCACCACGCCCATCGCCATCGGCTTCCTGGCGACCGGTGACTCGTTCGCGCCTGCGATCACCTACATTGCCGTCACGGCGCTGGTCGGGGCGTTGTCGTACATTTTGTTGGTGGGCAAGGTCGAGCGGATCGAGCTTTGACCGCATTGCAAGCAGGCGAACATAATGCGCCTGCTTTTTCCCCATGCGAAGGTTGACCATGCAGGACGACACAACCCCCGCCGCCCCGACCGGCACCCAGACCCTGCTGCGCGGCCTGGCGGTGATCCAGGCGGTCGCCGGCGGCGCCCGTGACCTCAAGGAGATCGCGCGGCGCATCGGCACCACGCGCAGTACCACCCACCGGTTGGCAAGCTGTCTGGTGGATGAGCGCTACCTGCGGGTGTTGCCTCAGGTGGGTTACCTGCTCGGCCCGCGCCTGATCGAGCTGGGTTTCCAGGCCCGGGACGAGGTGCCACTGGTAATGCTGGCCACGCCGTGGCTCGATGAGCTGTCGGTGCTGACCGGCGATACCATCCATCTGGCGGTGCGCGACGGCGACGAGGTTCTGTACCTACACAAGACCCCAGGGCGCAACGGCCCGGAAATGCGCTCGCGTGTGGGCCACCGCATGCCTCTGGCGCGCACCGGCATTGGCAAGGCATTGATGCTCGACGCGGGGGCAGGGGAGTGGCAACGACTGTTCGAGCGAGGCGAGGCGGTTGCGGCCGAATCCGCGCTATGGCCGGACCACCCGCAACTCACCTGGCCTCAGTTCCACGCAAGGATGCAGACCTATGTGGCAGGTCGATATGCGTTCGACCTGGAAGACAACGAACCCTCCATCCGCTGCGTGGCCGCGCCTATCCACGACGCCAGCGGACAGATCGTGGCGGCGATCAGCGTGGCCAGCACGCTGCCGTACATGCCCCTGGAAAAAATGCAGGGCCTGGTGCCCACCGTGCAAAAAGCCGCCCAGGCGGTCTCTGCCGAACTTGGCGTACGGGTGTAACCCTCTACACCGCGGTGCCCTTTTCGCGGCCACTGACCTCACCCACGGTGCGAGGCGGTGTGTCGATCCCGTGGGAGCGGTCATCGGCCGCGATGGGGGCGCGCGGTGTACCAGACAAAACGCGGCGCCGCTTTCGCGGCCACTGGCCGCTCCCACGGTGCGAGGCGGCGTGTTGATCCCGTGGGAGCGGTCATCGGCCGCGAAGAGGGCTCGCGGTGTACCAGACAAAACGCGGCGCCGCTTTCGCGGCCACTGGCCGCTCCCACGGTGCGAGGCGGCGTGTTGATCCCGTGGGAGCGGTCATCGGCCGCGAAGAGGGCTCGCGGTGTACCAGACAAAACGCGGCGCCGCTTTCGCGGCCACTGGCCGCTCCCACGTTGTGACGTGGTGTGTCGATCCTGTGGGAGCGGTCATCGGCCGCGAAGAGGGCTCGCGGTGTATCTGACAAGACGCAGCGCTCCTTACAGCCAAACTGCATCCCAAAGCGAGTAGTCCCCAACCCTGGAAACCAGCCCCGCACGAACCGGGTTTGCCACTACATAACGGGCGGTAGCGAGCAGATCCTCTTCCTTGCGCAATGCTCGGTCATGAAACCCTGCCTGCCACAGTTGTCCCATACTCCCAGACAGGTTGTTTACCGCTTTGGTCGACCGTGACTTGACTTGGCGCATCAGGCTTTGCAACGAAGCATCCTTCAGTTGCACCAGCCAGTGAACATGGTCCGGCATCACTACCCAGGCCAGCGATTGCGCCTGGTTCCACCGTTGGGCATTCATCAACTCCCTCACCACGCAACGGCCTAGTTTGAAATCCTGGAAAACTGGTGCGCGGTTCAGCACCACTGTGCTCAAGAGATAGATACCGCCGTGCTGCGAGTAGCGACCCGTGCGCAATTTGCAACTTTTGTAGAATGGCATGACAGCCTCCATGGCAAGAAAGCTGAATGTAGCCATTGAGCCCAATGGCATGGTGGTGAGATTGGTGACTGGCTATGTCATTGACAGTCAGGGTGCTTGTGCTGCGCTGCATTAGCACACAGCGGGTTGTCCGTTGGAGTGGTCCGTGGTCGCGAAGGGGGCACCGAGGTGTGTCAGGCGCACCGCATGCGCTGTTTCGCGGCCGATGACCGCTCCCACGGGGAGGCGGTGGGCGCGGTCAACTGTGGGAGGGGGGCAACCGAGGTGTGTCAGGCGCACCGCATGCGCTGTTTCGCGGCCGATGACCGCTCCCACGGGGAGGCGGTGGGCGCGGTCAACTGTGGGAGGGGGGCAACCGAGGTGTGTCAGGCGCACCGCATGCGCTGTTTCGCGGCCGATGACCGCTCCCACGGGGAGGCGGTGGGCGCGGTCAACTGTGGGAGGGGGGCAACCGAGGTGTGTCAGGTGGACCGCGTGCGCTGTTTCGCGGCCGATGACCGCTCCCACGGGGAGGCGGCGGGCACGGTCAGCTGTGGGAGCGGTCCGTGGCCGCGAAGGGGGCGCCGAGGTATGTCAGGTGGACCGCATGCGCTGTTTCGCGGCCTATGACCGCTCCCACGGGGAGGCGGTGGGTACGGTCAACTGTGGGAGCGGTCTGTGGCCGCGAAGGGGGCACCGAGGTGTGTCAGGTGGACCGCGTGCGCTGTTTCGCGGCCGATGACCGCTCCCACGGGGAGGCGGTGGCGCGGTCAGCTGTGGGAGCGAAGGGCGAGGTGCGGTGTCTCAGGCATCAGTTCAGGCCCAGCTTTCCGCGCAGGGTCGAGAGGTCTTCAGCGAGCGTGTTGACCGGGCCGATCAGGGCTTTGCGGTCGTTTTCCTTGACCTTGTCGTAGGTTTCGAAGCCGCCGTCCTTTGTACGGTACTTGGCCAGGATCTTGTCCACGGTGGCGAAGTTCTTGTCGACTTTGGCGGCGAACGCCTTGTCCTGGCCTTCGATCTGCGGACGGAACAGGTCGACGATTTTCTTGGCGCCGTCGATGTTGCCCTGGAAGTCATACAGGTCGGTGTGGCTGTAGCGGTCTTCCTCGCCCGACACCTTGGTCGCGGCCACTTCCTCGAGCAGTGCGGCAGCGCCGCCGACCACTTTTTCCGGTGGGAAGGTCAGCTCGGCGATGCGGTTCTGCAGATCCTTCACATCCTTGAGCAAGCCGTCGGCCAATGCGTCCAGCCCTTTGGTGGTGTTCTCCGAGTACAGGCTGTATTCCAGGCGATGGAAACCGGTGAAATCTTCCGCCTTCACGCCGGCTTCATGGTCGTCGACCCGGGAGTCGATCGACGCGTCCAGATCGCTGAACAACTCGGCGATCGGCTCGATGGCCTCGTAGTGCACGCGAGTCGGTGCGTACAGCTTCTTGGCGGTGGCTAAGTCGCCTTTCTTGATCGCGTCGGTGAACCTGGCGGTTTCCACGGCCAGTTGGTCAACCTTTTCGGTAACGTAGATCTTGTAGTCCGAAACCGGCCCCACCAGGTCCAGCGGCGACTGGGTCGCGGCGAAGGCCGATAGTGGAGCGTTCAACAGGCCAAGGGTCAGCAGCAGAGCGAGTGGCGTCTTTGTCATGAAGGGTTCCCCGGTGGTATCAGATGGTCATGCGGTGGTCGTGGTGGTTTTGGTTGCGTCGAGCAGGCTGCGGCCGATGAAGTCCTGGGCGCCGGTCACCCCCGGCAGGGTGAAGAAATAGCCACCGCCGACGGGCTTGAGGTATTCCTCCAGCGGTTCGCCGTTGAGGCGGGTCTGCACGGTGATGAAGCCTTTTTCCAGGTCCGCCTGGTAGCAGATGAACAGCAGGCCCATGTCCAGCTGGCCGTTCTTGTTCACGCCGTTCGAGTAGTTGAACGGCCGGCGCAAAATCAGATTTTGCTGCGACTCGGGCGTGCGCGGGTTGGCCAGGCGGATATGTGCGTCCAACTTGGTGATCTTGCCCTCGGGATCCTTGGCGTAGTCCGGCACATCGCTTTCGAGTCGGCCATCCATGGGCGCACCGGTGGTTTTCACTCGGCCGAAGATGTTTTCCTGTTCCTGCAGCGGGGTGCGGTCCCAGCGTTCGACGAAGTTGCGGATGATGCGCACGGCTTGATAGCTGCCGTGGGCCGCCCAGGCCGGCTCGTCGCTGCCGGGTTGGACCCATACCCGGGTGTCCATCAGGCGAGCGTCGTTGGAATCCGGGTTGGCGGAACCGTCGCGAAAGCCGAGGAAGTTGCGTGCGCTTTGTTCCGGTTCGCCCGGCTTGGCGGGCGCTTGTGGCGGCACGGTGCCTTCCTGTTTCCAGCGCACGAACAGCAAATCGGGCAGGTTCTTGACGATGTCGCGCAGGGCGTGAATGTTGCTGTCTGGCGTGTTGGCGCAGAACTGCAGGGTCAGGTCGCCGTGGCACTGATCGGCTTCCAGCGCATCGTTGGGAAAGCCGACCATGCGCGACAGGCGCTTGGGCTTGGCCTCGGCCAGGCCGAAACGCTCGTCGAACAGCGACTCGCCCACCGACACGGTGATGGTCAGGTTGTCCGGCACTACCACCGGGCCGAGGATGCCCGAGTCCACCGGAGGCAGCTTGGGGTCGACCTGGGCCACGGCGCCGCCGGTCATCAGGAAGCGAATGCGCTCGTCCAGGGTGCGGAACAGGCGCTCCAGGTCTTCGCGGTCGCTGGCCAGTACGTCGAACGCCACCATCATGCCGGCGGCGGGCCGCGGCGTGACGATCCCGGTCTGGTGCTGGCCCTGGTAGTCGTGACGGTCCTGGGTCTTTTCACTCTTTGGCGCTTCGGTCACTTTGGCCGCGGGGGCCGCCATTGCCGGGCAGCTCAGCCCTGCGCCGGCCAGTGCCGCGCCGGCGGCGCCCAGGCCCAACAGCACGCGGCGGCGCTGGGCATCGACCGGAGAATTCGGGTTGTCGGAGTTGCTCATGTTCGTTGACCTCGTATCTGTTCCATTCACCGAACCCCTGTAGCAGCGGCGCAAGCCGCGTCCAGCTTGGGCGCGTTCAGCCAGCCATACCGCGAATACCGCCGACGCGGCTTGCGCCGCTGCTACAGGGGTTGGCGCAAGCCGCGTCCAGCTTGGGCGCGTTCAACCAGTCATACCGCGGATACCGCCGACGCGGCTTGCGCCGCTGCTACGGGGGTCGGCGCAAGCCGCGTCCAGCCTCGACGGGTCCGGGGTTAGCGCAGGGTGGAGAGGCCGAGCGCCGGGTCGATGCCGTCGAGGGCATCGGCCAGGGCCTTGGCCTGGGCGGCGATCTGCTCGCGCTGCTCGGCGCTGACCGTTGTGTAGCTCTGGTAGCCGTCGCCACTGCGTAGACTCGCCAGCTGCATGGCCAACTCGTCAGCCGCTGCATCGATACGCGGCAGCAGATCGGCGGCCGATTTGGTCAACAGCGGACGCAGCAGGTCGATGACCTTGCGCGCACCCTCCAGATTGGCGGCGAAGCCATTCAAATCGGTGTGGCTGTAGCGCTCTTCTTCACCGTCGGTGCGAATGTCCGCCAAACCATGCAGATTGCGCGAGACGATGTTCACCAGTTGTTCTGGCGGCAGCGGTTGCGCCAGCAGTTGCTTTTTCAACTCGGCGACGTCGGCGGCCAGTTTCTGCGCCACCGGCGCCAGGCCGTCCACGGTGTTCTGCCGGAACAGACCGTATTCCAGGCGATGGAAGCCGCCGAAGGCCGGGTCTTGCTCGCGCTTCTCGTAGTAGTCGGCGCGGGCGTTGATGGCATTGTCCAGCTCGGCCAGCCGTTGCGCCGCCGCTGCGATGCGTTGATAGGCCGCGCGCGCCGGCACATACAGGCTGCGCGCCTGCGCCAGATCGCCTGCAACAATGGCCTGCTGCAAAGCGTCCACGGCGCGGATCAAAGCGCTGCCCTGGGTGGCCAGGTACACGCGGTATTCCGACAGGGGGCCAACGAAGGCCACCATCGACGGCCGCGCCTTGGCGGCCGCATCGGATTCTGCCGTAGGCGTCACCTTCAAGGTGCCGCGGGGGTTGCTGAGCAGGCCGCAGGTGATCTGATAATCGCCGGGCTGCAGGTTGGCATTGATCACCTGGCTTAGGCCGGGCGCGATGTTCTCGCGTTCCTCGACCACCAGCACACCGTCGAGGATCTCCCATTCCACCGCGCGCTCGGAGCGGTTGACGATGCGAAAGCTGTTGCGCCCGGCGGCCACGGTCAGCGCAGCCGGCTCGCAGTTGTGCGGGTGGATATTCACCACGATTTCGTTCTGGGCACTGGCCTGGCGTTTGTTCGAGGCGACTTGCGAGGCGTAATAGAACAGGCCGCCGGCGGCGATCATCACGACCACCGATCCGGCGAGCGCCAGACGCATCAGGCGCGGCGACGCGCCATTGACTGGATTGGACATGGAAGCCTTACGGATGAGTGGCAGGAGATGAGTTGACCGGCGCTGGCGCCGCATGGGGCATGAAGAACGCCACCAGTGCCACCACCAGGTAGATCAGGTAGGCGCCCAGGGTGCTTACCGTAGGTGCGTCCTGATAGCCGAACATGCCGGCCAGCACCGAGCCGGTCGGGCCGTCCATGGGCAATGTGGCGCTGATGTCGAAGACCACGGTTTGCAGGCTGTTCCACACACCGGCCTCGTGCAGTGCCATGACCGAATTGCCGAGGATCCCCGCCGCGACGACCAGGATGAACAGCCCGGTCCAGCGGAAGAACAGCGACAGGTTCAGGCGCATGCTGCCCGAGTAGATGGCGAAGCCGATGGCCACTGCCAGCAGCAAACCGAGCAGGGCGCCGATGGGCGCGCTGGGGCCTTCGCTCTGTTGAAACACGGCGAGCAGGAAGAATACCGTTTCCAGGCCTTCGCGGGCTACGGCGAAGAACACCATGGCGATCAACGCGGCCACCTGATGGCGGGAGCCAGTCAGCGCCTGGTCCAGGGCGGCCTGCAGCGAGTGCTTCACGGAGCGAGCAACCTTGCGCATCCAGAACACCATGGAGGTAAGGATGACCACGGCCACCAGGCCGATGAGCGCTTCGAACAATTCCTGTTGTTTCTGCGGAAACTCCGCGCTCATTAGTTCCAGGCCACCACCGACCAGCAGCGCCAAAGCCGCTGCCAGGAAGACGCCGATCCAGACCGCTGGCATCCATTGACCACGGCCGGTCTGTTGCAGGTAGCTGGCGATGATGCCAACGATGAGCGCGGCTTCAATCCCTTCGCGCAGCATGATCAAGAATGGAACCAGCACTTCGCACCGTTCAACGAGTAATAAGGATGCTAACTTGTAACATAATGATACTCATTATTAAACAGAGTGCTTGATCTTTGCGCCGAATGGAAGCTGAACAAATCTTCAGGAAGAAGGCGGTGAGAACACCTCCTGCCCCAGGCGCTGGACCAGCAACGTGACCGAGTCGGCATTGGCCAAGATCAACTTGGAACGCACCTCGGGATCGGTTCGAAACACCTTGCGGGCAGCGGCCAGGCTGGTCTTGCCGGTGAGCCGCAGGACCGTCTCGCTTTGGCGACCGTCGCTGGGCCGGAAGTCGCGTCGGCCCTTGGTGCCAGGGCGGGTGAACAGTTTCGCGTCCGGGGTAGTCAGCGACAGCGCTTTCTGGCGCAGCGTGTGCAGGGAGTGCGCATATTGCTGCGCCTGTCCGGACGGTCCGCCCAGGTCGTCGAAGTGTTGGTGCAGTGGGCGAAACGTGTCCAGATAGGCCAGGTCCACGGTCTTGAGCACCTGATGGCTGACTTCGTGCAGCAACGAAGCCGCCTGATGGTGCGCGTAGAGCTGCGCCTGGGTGCGTTCGTGACTGGAATACATCAGGGTCTCGATCGGCAGGTCGAAGAATTTATCTGTCAGGAACAGGCGCTTTTGCGGATCGCCTTCCCAGATGAAGGCGTGATTGCTTTCGTGTCCCTCTTCATTGAGCCCGTCCCAGTAGCGCGGTGACGAGTGCGGGTCCAGTGCGTCGCTGGTCAGCTCGTCGAGCAACTGCACGCAGCTGCTGCGCAAACGGTGCAGCATGGCCGGCGTCACATCCACTTCGAAGACATCGGTCAGAATGTCCAGGGTCTGCGTTGGCAGAGGCACGTGGGGAAATTTCTGGTTGAGATTTTTCAGCGCGTTGCGCAAGCAGTCGACCCCGTGGGCGTGGGCCCGGACGATCATCTGTTGATGGCGCGGGTAGCGCTGGCGGATCTGCTCGATGCCCTTGGCCTGGGTGATGAACACGTCGGCTATGTTGAGGTCGGTGACCCAGCTCTCGTAGTTGTCCATCATCGAGTAGCCGGCGCCCATCCGTGCGATCTCCAGATCGGCGTGCCATTTCTGCTGGCTGTCCAGGGTGATGGTGGGCCCCTCGCGTCCCTTGCTGACGATGGACCAACCCTGCTCGGCGCGCGTGACCTCCATCACCCGGCCATCGACGATGGCATAGCGATGGGTGGCATTGGCAGTTTCGTACATATTGAGCAGCGCATCGTAGTTGAGCGTGTTCAACGCCACATCGGTCGCTTCCAGGGAGGCCAGTTCGGCGTTCATACCGCCCTGGGGTCGCCCCCCCACACGCGTAGTCGAGATACGCTCCGCAGTTTCGGCGGCCTGGATTTCCTGCCTGAAATGCTCGGCGCCGCGGCGCGCGCCGACCACCGACGCCAGGGCCGCCACGAAGTCGGCCAGCGCTTCACCCCAGTTCCTGCGGCCGATGGCCTTGACCGAATCGTTGAGCAGCTGCTGGGACTGATACAGCGCCACCAGGGACCCTACGGCGCTGGGCAAAATCATTGCGCCTTGTTCCAGCCCCAGCTTGACCAGGTGACAGAAGGCATTCCAACTGGCTTCGCCGGAAGACCGCGTCTGTTGCCGAGCCACCAGTTGGATGAGCTGCAGGTTGTCTTCGAACAGGTAGTCCAGGGCATTGCCCTGTTCCGGCTGATCGAGCAGTACGATGGCGGGCGGCTTGCCCAGCCGCTCGCCGTCGCTGACCTCGGTGGTCCAGGGAATGTGCGGTTCAGTGAATCCGGAATGCTCATAGCGCGAGTGGACGGCTTCGGGCAGGCGACTGAGAATCTGCGCCTGCAGGGCCTCATCGGTCTTGATCTGCGCCAGCAGGTCGGCGCGCGAAGCGTATTCGCGCATGCTGTCGGCCTCGCTGTAGACGGTGTAGAGCACCACCGGACCGCGTTCGGGATGCGCAGGCGCAATCAGGTACATGCCACAGGCGATGTCGGCTTTCATGCCCACGTCTGGGATCAACCCCAGGGGGCCGAGGGTGATCTTCTGCCCCTGCAAGGGTTCGCGAGCCACACCGTCGGGCATCTCCACCACCTGGGCGATCATATCGGTCGCGGCGGCGCTGAGCCTGCCTTGCATTTGCTGTTCGATTGCGTTGCGCAGCATCTGCGCGGGCAGTGCCTTGACGAACAGAAGCCGGCGCCAGGCGTGGTCGGCGGACTGCTTCGACAGTTTGACGGCCAGCAGCTTGCGGTACTCGCCACCGACGTCCGCGTCCTCGACCACCTGGCGCACCTGGTGGGTGGTCGGCACATCCAGGGTCAGCGAGGGCGGATCGAGGGTGATGTGCATCTCGCTGGACAATGACCCGGCAAACTGGCTTATCGCCCACTCAGTCAGGGTCTTGGTGCGGCTGGTGAGCGTGCCGGTACCGATCATGCCGCCAATGTTCATGCCGCCGCCGCTGGTGTCGGTCAGCCTGATCACCACGCGGTCCGGATCGCTGGGCCCGGTGGGCCAGAACTTGGCCATGGAAGCGCGCAAGCGGGTGCGGGAGAAGTCATCGATGAACGGAATCTGCGCCAGGTAATTGCTCTTGTCGTTGGCGGTCGCCATGCAACGCGCGAGGATGTCGGCGTAGCGGACCAGCTGGTCGGCACTCGCGTGCTTGATCCAGGGTGGCAGCAGTTCGCCGAGCTGCACGTTGGCCGCATCGACCGCCAGCCGATCCAGGGCAGTGGTGAGCATGTTGTCGCCGCGGCTGTAGTCCGCGTTGCGCTGGAACGATGTGGCCGCAAAGCTGCACTCGATGGCCAGCGCCATGTTGATGCCCAGGGCGGTGAGCTGACGATGGCTCTCGATCACATCGAGTTCGGTGATGAAGTCGCCCGTCATCGCCCGGGTTTCCACCTGCAAGCCATCGATCATGGTGGTCTGGATGCGTTCGAGCATCGTCGCCACCCAGGCGGGGTCCAGCCCCCTCAGCCAGCGTGCACGGGACTGGGGGTGGACGACGGAAGCTGCGACGGTCTTCTTCAACTGCTGCAGCGAGTCGAACGCGAACAGGCCATGGTCGCCGGACCACATCAACACCGGACCGGCCGGTTCGGAGTGACGGTGCAGCACGAACATGTCGGTCAGCGGAATGCTGCTGGTCTCCGAAGGCGCCTTCAGATAAATGGCGTGCACATCGGTGGCGGCCGTATTGCGCAAGCCGGGGGTAGGGTAGTCGACGGCAGTGGCGAGCAGCTTGAGCAACGCCTTGTCGATCATGCCTTCACGCGTGGCAATGGCCAGGCTGGTGCGCAGGCCGATTTCGCGCAGCGCCCGCCGCTGACCGGGCAGGTCGTAGGCCCCCAGGCAAGGCGGTTGCGGTGCCGACATCTGTCGCCGGACCAGGCGGCGGTAGGTCTTGGTCAGCGCGGGGCTGCAGGCCAGCACCAGTTGTTTGATCTGTTCGACCTCTGGCCAGTCGAGCGCGGTGCCTGCCGAATCAAGAAGCTGGTCCGCCGAGGTCAGGGTCTGGACGATGGCGCCACTGGTGCGCTCCAGAAAATAGTCCACCAGGCTTATCGCGGCAAGCTCGGGGGCTCCGGCGATGCGCAGGCGCGGCTGGTCGGCGGGCCGCGGTGACTGCATGGCCAGCAGGCCGGGTGCCAACAGGACTCGTACACCGTCCTTCACGGTCAGGGTGCGCTGCACGTTCCACTGCTGCCACTCGCGCATGGCCTTGATCTGCAGCAACCAGTTGCTTGGCGTGGCCTGCGCAGACAGGTCGAGGGGTCGAGTCGGGTCTGGTGTGCCCGTGCGCTCGCTGTCGAACCAGTTCAGGCGTGGGTGTGCCAGTGGGCGCAGGTCCACGGCGTCGGCGACCGCCGTCAGGGGCGAGGCGCGCAGCGCAGTCTTGTCGACGAACACCTGGCGTGCCCGCCGCTGCTGCAGATCGATCAGCCCGTCGGCAAGGGCGTCGAAGGCGTTCCCGGTCAGCGCAAGCCGCTCAGGTACGGGAAGAATCGTCGCGTTGAACAGTGCCCGGTCGCGTTCGACCACGCGTAGGCTGTCGGCCACCTGGGAAACCAGCCCGGTCAGGTACTCGCCCAGGGCTTGCAGGTCCGGGCAGGAGGTCAGGCCCTGGTCGGTATTGAAGACGAAGTAGCCCAGCGCAGGCCGTTGCGCATCGCTGATGATCAGGGTGCCCGGCCATGCCACAGGGGTGTCGCGCGATGCGCCATCGGGATTGAACCGGACGGTTTCCAGGCGTAGTCCGGCAGGCGCCTGGGGTGCCGCTACCGACTTCAGCAGTGCGAGCTGATCGACGCTGGAACGCAGATGGCTTTGCTCCTCCAGCACCAGGCCGAGGTAGGTGTGCTGCAGGCTTTGGCTCAAGCCATCACGCAGACTGGCGCTTTGCGTATCAGAGCTGGCCTGCCAGAAATCGCTCAGGGCGGCGCTGTATTGACCGGGCAGCTGGGTCACGCTCGTGGCCAGGGTACTGCGGTAGAGCTGCGCCTGGGCTTCGGTCAATGTCTGGCCGTATACGCCCAGGAAGCGATGCTGGATGTCGCCTTGCGGTGCCTCGGCGAGCAGGTCCAGGGCCGTATCCAGCAGGCGCTGCACATTGACCACCGCCTTGGTTTGCGAGTCGACCCGGTGCACCTTGTGCCTGCGCGGAACGATGGGGTCGCTCGCTGGCATTGCGCTGCGCATGGCCTGGGTAAGGTGCTGGTCGAAGACGTCGCTCAGCAGTGGCAGCCGGTGCCAGGTGTGGTCGATGGCTTTCAGACGCAGGGCCTGGGCCACGATGATCGCCTTCATCCAGCGCTTGAAGGGTGTCTGCGTCAGCGACAGCCACTTCGGCTCGCGCGGTTTGGCCCAGCGGCCGTCGGTTTGCCCCGATGCCCGTGCAACCAGGGCGTCGCGCAACGCCGTGGCATCGTCGAAGGGCAAGATGCCGGTCAGGGGCGAGTAATAGTAGGCAGCCGGCTTGTCCGGATCGGTGTAGGTGATGCGCAGCCCGCAGAAGATACCGGGATCGGCGTTGTCCAGCAGGCAGACCTGCATGTCCTGTTCAATGCTGGGGTTGTCCGGCAGGCGACGCAGCCAGTCGTACTCGATGACGCTCAGTTGCTCGTTTTTCAGGGCTTGGGTGAGGTGGCGGGACATGCACTGGGCAAGTTGACGCGAATGAAACCAGGGAAGGGTATTGGCCATGATGCGCTCCATTGATGGAACAGGCGGCGGGTGCCGGCCTGCGAACGATCAAGGCTAGGGCCGGGCCATGGCGCGATGGCTGTACATATGTGGCGGGGAAGATGAGCGCGGCAGGGTAGAAACGAACATGCCCCGATGCGTGGTCGGGGCATGTCAGTTTTGCAGGGTGCAGCGCGCGGTCAGACCGGGAACAGTTCGCTCAGCTTCATGGCCAGCATCATGTCGCCTTCGGCGCGCAGTTTGCCGCCCATGAAGGCCTGCATGCCGTCGGTTTCGCCGCTGACGATACCCTTCAGGGTTTCGCTGTCCATGACCAGGGTGACGTTGGCGTCCGGGTTCTCACCTTCCTGCAGGTCGCAGGTGCCGTCTTTCACGAGCAGCGCGTAGTGCTTGTCTTCGTCGGTGATGTTGAAACCGAAGACCAGGTCCAGGCCTTTGGCGGCTTCTGGATTGAACTTGGCTTTCATGGCGTGTACGGCGTCGGCTACGGAGGTCATGGTGCGGTCCTTTTGTTGGAGGGGTGCGGCGATCGTGAGCGTCCTGCGAGGTTAGGGGGGGTATGGACGGCTGTCAACGAATAATCATACGCGCGTTTGAAAAGCGTGTTTGATGCCGATCGTTTCACGGCTGGCCCAAGGCTTTGCCCCCCGGTATGCTGGGCTCATTCAATCGCCCCCTGGCTTGGCGGGCGTCATGCACGTAAGGAGTCACCGTGGAGTTTTTTGCCGATTACGCCGGCTTTCTGATCCGAACCGTTACGCTGGTCGTCGCCATTGTGGTGGTGCTGGCTGCCATTGCATCGCTGCGCGCCAAAGGCCGGCGCAAACCGGCTGGGCAGTTGCAGGTCAGCAAGCTCAACGACTTCTACAAGGGCCTGCGCGAGCGGCTCGAAGCCGGCCTGTTCGACAAGGACAAGCTCAAGGCCTTGCGCAAGGAGCAGGCCAAAAGCGAAAAGAAAGCCAGGAAGACCAAGCCCGACAGCAAGCATCGAGTGTTCGTGCTGGACTTCGATGGCGACATCAAGGCCTCGGCCACCGAGAACCTGCGCCACGAAATCACCGCCGTGCTGACCCTGGCCACCCCCAACGATGAAGTGGTGCTGCGCCTGGAGAGCGGCGGCGGCATGGTCCACAGCTATGGCCTGGCCTCCTCGCAGCTGGCGCGTATCCGTCAGGCCGGTATACCGCTGACGGTGTGCATCGACAAGGTCGCGGCCAGTGGCGGCTACATGATGGCCTGCATCGGCGAGAAGATCATCAGCGCGCCGTTCGCCATCCTTGGTTCCATCGGCGTGGTGGCGCAACTGCCCAACGTCCACAAGTTGCTCAAGAAGCATGACATCGATTTCGAAGTGCTCACCGCCGGCGAGTACAAGCGCACGCTGACCGTCTTTGGCGAAAACACCGAGAAAGGCCGGGAGAAATTCCAGGAAGACCTGGACATCACCCACAAGCTGTTCAAGAGCTTTGTCGCCCATTACCGCCCGCAGCTGTCCATCGACGACGTGGCGACCGGTGAGGTATGGCTGGGCGTGGCGGCGCTCGACAAGCAGCTGGTCGACGAGCTCAAGACCAGCGACGAATACCTGGCCGAACGTGCCAAGCAGGCCGAGGTGTTCCACCTGCATTACGCCAAGTCCAAAAGCCTTCAGGAGCGCGTAGGCCTTGCCGCCAGCGGCTCGGTCGAGCATCTGGCCAGCAAAGCGTGGGAGAAGCTCAGCCAGCAGCGCTTCTGGTAACCCTCAGCCTTATGTAGCGCAGGTCGCGCTGCAAGGCTTGCTCCACTGGTTGTTCGGCGGCGATTGCCCGCCGGCCAACTTCGAAGGAGCATCCTTGTGGCCACGTTCGACCTCGATTCCCCTGCAGGCCCGCAGCCTGCGCACCTTGATCTGATCACCCAGCGCATACCGGCCTGGCTCACCCATGCCAGCGCCGACGATCGCGCCGCCTATCACCAGGCATTGAAACGCAACCAGGCAGCCGCCGCCAAGGTGGCGGCCTTGATACGTCGTTTCAAGGCGCCGGGCGTTTTTGCCGAAAGCGTGTTGAGTGCCGCCATCCAGGCGCGATTCAATCTGGATATCGATGTTTCCAGTGCCCAATGGGTGCAGTTTCAGCGCACCTACCAGCTTGATCGACGGGTGACGTCCGTGCGTCGCCGCACGCTGCTGGAAGCGGCCATGAACAACTTTGCCGCAGACGAGCCCTTCGATGGCGATACGTTGCTGCTGCCGGCGGACGCCTTGCAGCTGGTGGTGGCAGAGAACTTCGGCTGGCGCTACGCCCCTGCCAAGGTGCTTGCCATCGCGCCCGCACGCTTTGCCGAGCTGTGCCGTTCGTTGGACCTGGGCCAGGCGTACCAGGCTCACTTCAACACCGTGTTCAAGCCGCAGGACGGCAGCAAGGCTTGGGTGCGTGAGAGCCTGGAAAGCAATATCCGCGAAGAACTGACCGTGCAGGCCCATCGAGCGATGCTCAGGGGCGACATCGCGGCAGATGAGCGGCAAGTGCTGCTCGACCTGGTGGCTGAGCCTGAAGTGGCAACGAAATGGAATGGCCAGCCGGTAGTCATTTCGAGCCTGCAAGCACTGGCACCTGGTTCACGGACGGTTACCCCCTGTCGGGCCTGCGCATCGTTCAAACCCGCGCTGCGGCCGATGCTCCTTGCATCGTTTACATGCCAGGTGAGCCCGATACCCCGCTCAAGACCTACGCCAGTTTCGCTGTCTTCGCCGACGACCTGCGCGAGCGACTGCGGCGCCTGGGGTATGCGGACTATTTTGGGCGGTTCATCGCCCAGGCCGACCGACAGACGTTCCTGCAACGCTTGAACGATACGCTGCGGCCCACACCCTTGGCACCGTGGGCGAGCCCGGTGCGCCAGGACGATCCACACGCCGACATCGGCCTGCGACTCAAACCCGGCACCGGGCGGTTGGTCGCAGGCCTCTGCGACACCTGGCTCGACAAACTGGCAGCCGATGCGCGTGCGTTCGTCGTGCCGAGTGCGGATGTCGACAAGGCAGTGCGCGAAGCCCGGCTGCTCGAGTACGCCGAACTGGGCTTGACCTTGCTCAATGCGTCCGCGTTCTTCGTGCCCGGCGTGGGCGTGTTGATGGCGGCGGTGGGGACAGCGCAATTGCTCGGTGATCTGTTCGTGGGCATCGACGACTGGACCCATGGGCAGACCGAGCAGGCCATGAGTCATTTCTTCAATGTGGCCGAGAATGCCGCTCTGGTGGCGGTGACGGCGGGGGCAGGGGTAGCGATTGCGCGTTCGCCGTTCGTCGAGGGCATGCTGCCGGTGATCGACCGTGCAGGCACGACGCGTCTGTGGAATGTCACGCTCGACGACTTCGCCAGCCAGGAGCCGTTGCCCGATCACCTGGTGCCCAACGCTGCGGGCCAATACCAGTGGGCGGGCGAGCAGTACATCAAGATGGACAGCGTGCTGTACCGGCAAAGCCATGATGCCGAACTCGGACAGTGGCATCTGGAGCATCCGGATCGAAAGTGGGGCATGCGCATCCCGTTGCGGCACAACGGCGAAGGCGCCTGGCGAGCCGCCCATGAAGATCCGCGGCAATGGACGTCGGACCAGGCGATGCGTCGTTTGGGTCCACCCTTGGATGACATGAATGCCGCAACCCTGCAGCGCATTCGGCAGGCTGCAGGCTACCGGGGCCGGCAGATCAGGGCGTTGCATCTGAGCGATGCGCCCATGCCCGCCGCACTCAGGGTCTGCGCTGAAGACTGGCAGGGGGCGTCCGCTGCATCGTCGGGCTGGCCCATCGGCCATCCGGCCGAGGCCCTGCACAGGGATTTCCCCCGCCTGCCGGCGGCGTTCGGCGACGAGATCTGGCGTCGAGCCAGTGCCTTGGAGCGCAATCGCCTGCGCGCCGGGCAGAAAGTGCCTCTGCGCCTGGCCGTGATGGCCCGCAAGGCTGTCTGGGACTACAAGCTGAACCGCGCGATTTCAGGGCTTTTGCTGCCGCAACTGACAGGCACCCAGAGCGTCAGGTTGCACGAGGGCCTGCTGAAACTGTTGCCAGCGGCGCAACGCCCGGCAGCCACCGCCAAGGCCGTGTTCGAGTTGGCCATTGCCGATCGTCCAAGGGCGGCGCGGTTGCTTGGCCAACGCCGACCTTCGAGGTTCACCACGCCCCAGCGCCTGGAAGACGGACGCCTGGGCTTTCGCCTGAGCGGACGCGCGCGCCTGCCTGAAGAGCCAGTGGGACCAGGCATGGCCGCCGGTCTGGCGCAGGCCCGCCGTGAAGCCGAGGGTGCGCGACTGGCCAGCGTGCTGGAACGCTGGGCGGCGCAGCCAGCCACTGCACTTGACCCGCGGGGAGAGGTCATAGCGGTGGATCCAGCCGACCGCCTCGAAGCCCGGGAGCGCATCATGGCCGCTTGGCGCAACCAAGCCCCCGCCATGGACAGCTCGCCGTGGCCTCACTCCCGGTATTTTCTCGACCTGTCCGAGTTGCGCATCGGACCGTTGCCGACGTTGGAAGGGGACTTCAGTCGGATCAGTTATCTGTCTGTGGAAAATTCGGGCCTGGCAAGTTTTCCGCCGGGATTTCTGCTGAGTTTCCCGGGTTTGGCGGTGCTGGATCTGCAAGGTAATTTCCTCACCGAGATCCCGGCCGAGGTCTCGCAGCTCAGTGCCCTGGAGTCCATCGCGCTGGAGCACAACCGGCTGGCGGCCTCACCGGGCATGTTTGACCGGCTGCGCGATCTGCACCAATTGCAGGCCCTGATTCTGCGCGATAACCCGATGCGAATTCCGGCACAGGCGATGCGCACCCTGGCCAGCCTGACACCGTTGCGCTATCTCTCGCTGGACATGACCGACAATGTAGCCATGGCTGAACATCTGCTGGAGCTGGCACGCCTGCCCAATCTGGAAAACCTGTGGCTGCGCGACACGGGGCTGGTGCTGACGCCGGCAGCGATGCAGGCATTGGCCTCGATGTCGGTCCTGGATTCACTGGACCTGTCCGGCAACCCGCTGGGCGAGCACCTGGACCTGTCACTGCTACCCGTGATCGGCGCACTCGATTTGCGCAACTGCGGCCTGCAAGCCTGGCCGCGCGGCTTGACCGACCTAATGTCGCGCGATCCGCTGTCATTGCGTCGGGTGGCGCTCGAAGACAATCCCATCGTCGAAGTGCCGCCACTGCAGGCACTGGCGTTTTTCGGCGAGCATTCCGAAGTGATCACACCGCTGACCCTGTCCCACACGCACCTGAGTGCCCGCAGCCTGGCCAGGCTGAGTGCGGTAGGGGTGAACTTCGATTACCTCACACTGCTGGCGGCCAACGCCGACATCGACAGTGCCCAGCGCCTCGAAACGCTGCGCCAGGCGCCTGGTTCGGCGCGGTTCATGCAGCTGCTCGCGCGGCTGAGCGACACTGCCGACAGCCGCCGCGTACCGGAGCACCTTGCCACCCGTGCCTGGGCGGTCATCGACGGTGCCGCGCGCTCCCCGAGCCTGCGTGAAGACCTGTTCGCCCTGGCCCAGCGACCGGAAACCTGCGGCGATGAGGTGATCGCCCTGTTCAACGATCTGGAGGCCGCACTGATGTTCGCCCAGGCCAACGATCCAACCCTTGACGGGCCGCAGCGCGCCGCCGAGCTGCTGGCCACGTCGCGCAGCCTGTTTCGCCTCGACCGGGTCGAAGCCATCGCCCGTCTGGACATGCGGCAACGTATCGAGGCGCGGGGCATGGAGCCTGACGAGTTCGAGGAAGTCGAACTGCTGCTGGCCTATCGCATCGGCCTGGCGCAACGCCTGGGCCTGCTGAACCAGCCCGAAGCCATGCTGTTCGCGGCGACCGAACCGGTGACCACCGCGCAGCTCGACGCTGCAGCTGCGCAGGTGCTGGCTGCAGAAACCCTTCCAGCGCTGCTGGACTGGCACATGGGCCAGGATTACTGGCGAGGCTACCTGCGACGCCAGCACGCAGCGCAGCTGGAACAGACCCTGGCACCGTTCCAGCTGCGCCGTGAGGCATTGGCTGCGCAGGCCTACGATGACGCCTACGACGAGCAACTGGTGGCCCTTCAGGTCGAGGAGCAGGCTGCCGAAGCCGCCTTGCTACGGCAGTTGACCGAGCAGGCCATGGCCGGCTGAGGTCCCCAGACCTATCTACCGCAAGCCTGGGGCTGCACCTTGTTTCACTGCGTACCGGACCTGCCACATGGTGTGGCCGGTGTCGCAGTGGAGCACAGCCATGACCCTTGAACACGCCGACCCCGCGTCGGACTCGACTCACCAGGCCTTGATCGAAACGGTATTGCCCCAGTGGCTGACCCGTGCCGAAGCGCCGATGCGCGCAGACTATTTCAAAAGCTCGCTGTTGAGCGCCGGGTCCAGCGCCGCCGCGGCTGCGGTGACAGCCCGTTTTCAATCACCTGCGGCGTTCTGCACCCCCTTGCTGCAAGCGGCCCTGGACAAGCGCTACCCC
The DNA here is from genome assembly GCF_000761155.1 of Pseudomonas rhizosphaerae. NCBI lineage: Bacteria > Pseudomonadati > Pseudomonadota > Gammaproteobacteria > Pseudomonadales > Pseudomonadaceae > Pseudomonas > Pseudomonas rhizosphaerae. The sequence continues at coordinate 2,092,565 of NZ_CP009533.1, forward strand.
GACCTGCATCTGGATGTGAACAAGCACGAACTGATCCGCATGGTGCGCAAGCGCGATGTACTGAGTACGGAGCTGGTCCCTCACCACCAGACGCTGCTCGAGGCCGCACTGCAGAACTTTCTGCCTGCCGAAGCCCAGGCCGGTGGTATCGAATCCGGGTCGGTGATCTTGCCGGTGGGCGTATTCCGCGTCACGATCAAGGACGATGGCAAGGTTGCCTATCGTTATCCCAGCAACGCCCGGATTGCCCTGGAACCTCACGATTTCGCCGCCTTCGTGCGTAGCCTGGACCTGGGTCGGCAGTATCAGGAGCACTTCCAACAGGTCTTCCGGCCGCTCTCCAGTTCGTCGGCTACGGCCGATGCCGAGCAGGCCGAGATCGGCTTGACCTTTCAGCACAGCCTGCGCGATGCCCTGGACGCCGACGCCGTGGCCGCGCGTATGCGCGGGCACATCAGCCCAGCGGCGTACCAGATGCTCTTGCAGATCACCCGGCCGCAGCGTCTGGAACCTGCGCAATGGTCGGGTGAAACCGTGCATTTCTGTCAGTTGGGCCTGCTGCATACTCGTTTCAACCAGGGCCACAGCCTGCTCGGTTGTGTCTTGATCGAGCCAGTCAGTGGGGCCGCACACTGTGTGGTGTACATGCCCGGCGCGCCGGATCAGCCGCTGATGGAGTATGCCTCCCTGCAGGCGTTCGCCGAGGCGTTGCGCGAGAAGCTGCGCCAACCTGCGTTTCGCAACTACTTCCAGCGCTTTGTCCCGCACCGTTCGCGCGAGGTGTTCACCGAACGCCTGCTCAACACCCTGTCGCCCGTTCCGTTCATCGTACCGGGAGCGTTCGCCAAGCCCGGGGTGCCCGACCCGAACGCCGACATTGGCGTGCGTCGCTATGCGGTGGCCGGCACGCTGGTGCGTCTGCTGTACAACCAGCAACTGATCAACCTGGCCGAAGCGGCACGCCTGATCGTCGTCCCTACCGACGATGAAAATGCCTTGGCACGCGAACAGCGAATTGCCTGGTGGGAAGGGCTGGCGTCCGCTGCCTTCAATGCGGCAGCGTTCGTGGTGCCAGGCCTGGGCGAGCTGGCCGCAGCGGTCGGCGCGGTACAGCTGGTGGCCGACCTGTGCGTGGGCGTGGACGACTGGCAGCATGGACAGACTCAGGAGGCCATCGCCCACTTTGGCGCCGTGGCGCAGAACGTGGCGATGCTGGCGGCCGGTGTCGCCGGCGGGGTCGCGCTGGCTCGCTCGCCGTTCATGGAAGAGCTGGTACCGATCACCGACACGGGTGGACGCCAGCGTTTGCTGCACCCCGACTTGAGCCCCTATGCAAGCGACGCAGTGCTGGCCGAGGATGCCGAACCCAACGCGCTAGGCCAATACCAGATGGATGGCAAGACGTTCGTCAAGCAAGGCATGCACGTCTATGAGCTGATGTTCGACAGTGCCGGCCAGCACTGGGTGCTCGAACATCCAAAACTGTCGGGCTCCTACAGACCGCGTTGGTTGCATAACGAAGCGGGGGGCTGGCAGCACGTTCACGAGCAACCTCTGGAGTGGGAGGGCGCGACGTTGCTGCGTCGTTTTGGCGCGATCACCGAGCGCTTGACCGACACTGAACTGCTCGCCCTGAGCGACGCTTGTGGCATGACCCCTGACCAGCTGCGTGAAGTGCATGTCAATCAGCAACCGGCACCGGCGCTGTTGCGTGACAGCTTGCTGCGCTACCGCGCCGGACGCGACGTCGACCGTTTGCAGGCACGTGTTCGCGCAAGCCTGGCACCGGGCGAAGGGGGCGAATTCTGTTTGCCACTGGTCACACGTCTGGCCGGATGGCCGGAAGGGGTGGGCCTGCGATTGCTGGAAACCGACGGGCGTTTCATTGATTACGGCGACCACAGCGCCGCCACCGTCAGCGTGACGCGCGAGCAATGGCGTCAGGGGCTGCTCGCGCGCCGGGTCGTGGAACAGTTGGATGCGAAGCGCAAGGCCGCCCTGTTTGCCGACAGCGTGGAAAGCACGATACCGGCACAGAGCACGGCATTGGCTGGCGCCCTGGCGGACGCCGTGCAGGCCAGCCGCAGTGAGATAGCTGCCAGCCTCTATGCACGCCAGCAACCGGCATTGAGTGCCGAAGGCGCGCTGATCCAACGTGATTTTCCCCAGGTCTCGTCCATTCTGGCCAACCAGGTCGCCGCCGCGGGCAGCGATTGGGAATTGGCAACGCTGCGCACTCGCAGTCGTGTGCCTACGCGCATGGCCGAGGAGGCGGTGATGCTCGGCCGCGAGAGTCGCCTGAATCAGGCGTGCGAGGGCTTGATCGACGCCAGCCGTGTTTCCGACGACCGTGACATCCTGGCCATGGGCCTGCTGGAGCGCTTGCCCGGCTGGTTGCCCACTACGCGGGTCGAGCTGCGCGCAGCGTCCGTCACAGGCAGACAGCTGGCCTCTGCCGGCCCTTCGGATGCCGCCGAACTCAAATACATCGTCAGAAGCGAGGAAGGCTATCGCGCCTACGATCAGCGTGAACAGGAGCTGGGAGGCCAGCAGGATCTGTTCGGCGCCCTGTGCAGCGCGTTGCCCGATGCGCAGCTCAATGCCCTAGGCCTGGCGCGCCATCAGAGCGACGCACTGCGCACGCGCCTGTTGGCGCTGGCCGCGAAGGATCGGCCGCAGGCCGGCAAGTTGCTGGGCCAGCGTGCGGTGCAGCCGTGGTTCAGGTCGCCGGTGCGAACCCCGCAAGGCATTGGCTATGTGCTCAGTGGCCGTGGCGAAAGCTCCTGGGGCCAGCGGCGACGATTGCGAGCGCTGTACCCCAGCCTGAACGACGAGCAGATGCGCACGCTGCGCCACGCCATCCGCCGCGAAGGCGAAAGCTACGAAATCGCGGTGCAGCGGCTCGAGCAGGAATACCGTGTGCTGGATCAAACCCTGCTGGAATGGCAACGCGAGCCTTCAGGCTACCGCGAGGCCCGCACGCTGGCTCGCAACCGCCTGCTCAAGGCTTGGCGAGGGGAGACCTTCGACCTGAACCTGAGTGGCAATGTAGTGGGTACACTACCGCTGCTGACCGCCGACTTCAGTCATATCGCCAAGCTGCGACTCGATGGCATGGGGCTCTCGCAAGATCCTTCGTTCTTTATCAGCCGGTTTCCCAATGTGAAGGTGTTGTCGCTTGCAGATAACCGGCTCAGCGCCATTCCTTCGGCCATCAAGGAACTGAAGAAGCTCGGTGGCCTGAGCCTGAACGACAACCGCATCGTCGCCGGCGACGATCCGTTCGGGCCCTTGTCGACCGACGACGGCAGCAACCTGCTGTTGCTCAACATGAACGATGCTTTCGAGGGCGTACTCACTGAAGACGACGCCCACCAGATTCGGGGTATAGCCATCAACGAAAACGCCATGCGCTCGTTGGCGCGATTGAAAAAGTTGCATGGGTTGAGCCTGTCGAACAATCCCTTGCAGTTCGACGACGGCGCCATGCAGGTCCTGGGAAGCATGCAGCAGCTCGAAGAGCTGGCGCTGCGCAGTACGTTGTTGCAGCTGACACCCGTGGGGCGTGCGTCCCTGGCGCGCCTGAGCCGCCTGAGGACACTGAGCCTGGGCTTCAATAACCTGGGGCTGGCGCCCGACGTTACCCGAATGGCCCTGCTGACCCACCTGATGCTGGACTCCGCCGGCATCGCCGAGTGGCCCGAAGGGCTGACGGCGTTGATGACGCGCAGAACCACGGCGTTGCGTTCGGTGATTCTCAGCCGTAACGACATCACCGAAATCCCTGATCTGGCCAACCTGCAGTTCACCCGTTTGCTGCGCTCGTTCTACTTGCGTGGACAGTACGTACTGGACTTGGATGTGAATCCGCTGGCACTGGTACACCGCCGTCGCCTCAGAGGGCTGGGCATCCACTTTCGTGCGCCCGGGGGCGTGGGCCCAGGTGGGGCTGGCGGCGTCGGCGACACGCTGTGGCTGGACGGCTGCCCGCCGAGCTTGCGCCACCGCATCGAGTCGGACCGCTCGGCCCCGGAGGCCGAGGCGTTCTATCGGGTCATGGATCGGGTCAGCTCGACAGCGGCTTATCTGCAGTTTCCCGAGACCTACAAAGCGCGCATGTGGGAGATCATGAAAGCCGTGGTGCCGGGTTATTACCGGGAAGAGGGGGACGGTCTCGGGCGTTTCGATTTGCGCAGCCAATTGTTCGAGCAAGCTACCTTGGTCGAAAACACCTGCGGCGACGGCATGAGCCTGATGCTCGACGACTTCGAGACACGCGTGGCGGCCTGGCAGGCGGCCTCCGTGAGCCTGGACGGCGGCGAGTCGATGTTGCGACCATTGCTGACGCTGGGTCGTCAGCTCTACAAGGCCGCACTGGTGGACGAATATGCGGTGCAGATCACTCAGGCGCGCCTGAACCGCCGCGCCGCGCTGCTTGACGATGAGGCTCAGCCGCCAGCCCTGCATCCCATGGACCGCATCACCGACGCCCAGTTGCTGGACGGCCATCCGGACGAAGTGGAAATTCGCCTGTTGCTGCGTACGCGTCTGGAACAAACCTTGGGGCTGCGGCCGCAACCGCCCATGCGCTACGGCGAAATTCTCGCGGCCGAAACGGTCACGGCCGTGGGCGAGGGCGTGCTCAAGCAGGAAAACGGCACGGGCTTGCTCCAGTGGTTGGTGGAACAGCCATTCTGGGCACTCTACCTGCGACGTGTGTATCCACAACGTTTCGAAGCCATCAACCAATTGTGGGGGGATGTACTGGCGCATTTTGAAGAAGCGATCAGCGCTGACGATGCCTTCAGCCTGGAACCCGAGCGACGCAAGCGAGTGTTGGCTGAGCTGGGGAGCATGAAGTTGGACCCCGAAACGCCGCTCGTCTGGCAGGATGCCGAGGGCATGCCGGTGCGACTGGATTTGACCGAAGATCAGCGCTTGCAGTTGTATGCACAGATCGACCAGGGCAAGCGTGTGGCGGAAACTGGCCTGATCCGGACGCTGTCGGTGCAGGCAGTAGGAGGCGAGGCCACGTGAGGGCGTAGCAGACAGGTAGCGGCAGTGCGTTGCAGCTGCCCTTGCGCCGAGCTTGCGGCGCGAGGGCAGTGTCGATCAGCGGCGACGGAACAGCGGCAGCGGTTCGTCGGTAGCGGCCTGGTAACTCACGGAAAAATCCTTGAGGCTTTCCAGTGCTTCGTAGGGATCCTTGTCGGCGCGCAAGGCGAAGGCATCGAAGCCGCAGCGGTGCAGGTAGAACAGTTGGTCGCGCAGCACGTCGCCAATGGCGCGCAGCTCGCCTTTGAACCCGTAGCGGTCGCGCAATAGGCGTGCATTGGAGTAGTTGCGGCCGTCGGTGAAGGCCGGGAAGTTCAGGGCGATGACCTGAAACTCGTTGGCCTGCTCACCGATTTCCTCGGCTTCCTCGTCGCTGTCCAGCCACACGCCCAGGCCCCCGTCGCGGGCCTTGAGCGCCGACCCGTGCTCGCGCCACAAGGCTAGCGGCACGATCAGGTCGTCGCAGTTGCTGATGCCGTCGAACGAGGTGTCCTTGGGCAGCAGATGCCAGGTTTCGTCGACGACTTCGTTGTTCTTAATGATTCGCTGCATAGACGCGCTCCTTGAAGGGGTCGATGCCGATCCGCTGGTAGGTATCGATGAAACGCTCGTCTTCGGTGCGTTTTTCCACGTACACGTCGATCAGCTTGGAAATGACATCGGGCATGGCGTCCTGGGCGAAGGAAGGGCCGAGGATCTTGCCCAGGCTGGCGTCCCGGCTGGCGCTGCCACCCAGGGAAACCTGGTAGAACTCTTCGCCTTTCTTGTCCACACCCAGAATGCCGATGTGGCCGACGTGATGGTGACCGCAGGCGTTCATGCAACCGGAAATGTTGAGGTCCAGCTCGCCAATGTCGAACAGGTAGTCCAGGTCGTCGAAACGGCGCTGGATGGATTCGGCGATCGGGATCGACTTGGCATTGGCCAGGGAGCAGAAATCACCGCCTGGGCAGCAGATGATGTCGGTCAGCAGGCCGATGTTCGGCGTCGCGAAGCCGCCTTCGCGCAGCTCGTTCCACAGGCTGAACAGCTGGGCCTGTTCGACGTCGGCCAGAATGATGTTCTGCTCGTGCGAAGTGCGCAGCTGGCCGAAGCTGTACTTGTCGGCCAGATCGGCGACGGCGTCGAGCTGCTTGTCGGTCAGGTCGCCGGGGGCCACGCCGGTCGGCTTCAGCGACAGGGTCACGGCCACGTAGCCTGGCTTCTTGTGCGCCAGGGTGTTGCGCGAGCGCCAGCGCGCGAAGCCTGGGTGCTCGGCATCGAGCTGGGCCAGTTCGGCAGCGAAATCAGGCAGCGCCTTGTATTCCGGGTCGACGAAGTGCTTGGCCACGCGGTGCAATTCGGCGTCGGTCAGGGTGGTGCTGCCGCCGCGCAGGTGCGCCATCTCGGCGTCCACTTTCTGGGCGAAGACTTCCGGCGTCAGGGCCTTCACCAGAATCTTGATGCGCGCCTTGTACTTGTTGTCGCGACGGCCATAGCGGTTGTACACGCGCAGGATGGCGTCGAGGTAGCTGAGCAGGTCCTGCCAGGGCAGGAACTCATTGATGAACGCGCCCACCACTGGTGTACGGCCCAGGCCGCCACCCACCAGCACGCGGAAACCCAGCTCGCCAGCCTCGTTGTGCACCGGCTCGAGGCCGATGTCGTGCACTTCGATGGCGGCGCGGTCGGTGCTGGCACCGTTGACGGCAATCTTGAACTTGCGCGGCAGGTAGGCGAATTCGGGATGGAAGGTAGTCCACTGGCGAACGATCTCGCACCAGGGGCGCGGGTCGATCACTTCATCGGCGGCGACGCCGGCGAACTGGTCGGTGGTGACGTTGCGCAGGCAGTTGCCGCTGGTCTGGATCGCGTGCATCTGCACGGTGGCCAGTTCGGCGAGGATATCGGGAATGTCTTCCACGGCCGGCCAGTTGAACTGCACGTTCTGCCGGGTGCTGATGTGCGCGTAGCCTTTGTCGTAATCGCGAGCGATCTTGGCCATCATGCGCGTCTGGCGCGATGTCAGCTGGCCGTAGGGCACGGCAACGCGCAGCATCGGGGCAAAACGCTGGATGTACAGGCCGTTCTGCAGGCGCAGCGGGCGAAATTCTTCTTCGCTCAGTTCGCCAGCCAGGTAGCGGCGGGTCTGATCCCGGAACTGCTTGACGCGGTCCTCGATGATCCGTTGATCGTACTCGTCATAAACGTACATGGTGATCCTGTTCTCAGGCTGTCTTTCGCATCATCAGAAAAAGCACGCGCACGGTCGCGGGCTCTTAGCAGAGCCGACGGAAGATAACAGTTTGTAAATAGACGTAAAAGTGATGTTTGAGTATATGCACCGAACCAGAATGCATATGCGCGGTGGGAGTATTCATCCCGTGGGAGCAGTCATCGGCCGCGAAGCGGGGCCGTGGAAGTATGAAAGTCAGAGGGCCTTGCTGATATGGATGTCGCTGATCTTCGCGGCATCGTCACCGTGCAGGGCGAGCAGGGCCGCCTGGGCTTCTTCCAGCGAGCCTGTTTCCAGGTGCGCGAAATCCCAGCGGCGCTGGCCGTCCAGGCTGTAGCGGATGACGTACTTGATCATGGGTGCTCCTGGCTCAGGTGAATTTCGAAGCCGTGCGGCGCACGATCTTGATCTTGTGGGTGAAGCTGCTCTTGCGCGCCACGCTCGACAGCTTGGTGCCAGCGGTGTCGATGGTGATGTTCCAGAAACCGGTACTGGGCGCGCTGATCTTGGCCGGGAAGGTGTCGAACGCGCCGCCGTGATAGCTGTGTCGCCCACCGTTCTTGAAACTGCGGAAGTTGGCGTCGCTCATCAGGCGGATATTGCAGCGCTGGGAGCACTCGATGACAACCAGGTCGTCTTCATTGAGGTGCTCGCGCTGGTGAACGAATTTCATGGGCTCTCCACAGTGACAGGTGCGCGAAAAGGCGCAACGATATCATGCGCGCCGCAGCACGGATAAATTCTACCGATGCATGGAGCAAATTCCTGACCTTGCGGTCACAGGGTATTTGATAACGGAGATGCGTCATGAAGTGGGCCTGGTTGACGGCAGTGGTAATGCTCGGTGGTTGCGCCACCGTATCGGACATCGAGAAAAGCCCTGAGACCATGAGTGTGATTTCCGGCAAGACTCCGAAGGAATATTCGACCTGCGTGGTCGCCCAACTGAGCGATAGCCGTGGGCCTTCATTGATCGAACAGAAACACGACGGCTATCGCATCATCGTTCCGCAGAAACTTTCCAAGGACCCGGCCGCCGTGCTGATCGTCGACGATCGTTCCGGCGGCAGCAGCATAAAGGTGCACGAGCGCCTGTCCAATGTGCCCATGCGCCCGGCTGATGTGCGTCAAGCCGCCGAGAAATGCATTTCCGGTTGAACCGGTACTACTTGCAGACCACCACCAGGCTACGGGTCTGGTAGTTGCCCAGGTCGGCATCGGCCAGCCCGACGTCGCCCGAGCGCCGAGGCACGCCTTGCGTGGCGACCGTCTGGTAGCCGGCAGGGCACTCCAGGCGGGCTTGTTCGTCGCACTTGTCCCAGGACATGGCTTGGCCTGAACAATCGATGTTCAGGCCCTGTTGGCCGTTCTTCAAGATAGTCGGCGAAGTGCTCGCGCAGGCTGAAATGGCCAGCACGGCGAGGGAAGCCAGGGTGGTACGCAGGGGGGTGCTCATGGGGCGGGATTCTTCAGGTAGACAAGGGGTCCGCTATGCGGTGGCCCAATGCTATACACTGGCAGGCGGCAAGGGTAGTTGTGCACGGAAATTTTCCGTTGCTCAAGCGCTGTAGCAATATTTACCCTGCAGTGGAACTATCTGCATCAGGATTTCTCTATCAACCAATCGGTTGGCCAGCGGCAGGCATTGTTAGGTAGTCGACGCCTGAACCCGACTGTGCCGTAACTCGTCAGCATTGCTCTTTTGTAAGGACTCACATGATCAAGAAATGCTTGTTTCCAGCGGCCGGCTACGGTACTCGCTTCCTGCCAGCGACCAAAGCAATGCCCAAGGAAATGCTGCCGATCGTCAACAAGCCACTGATTCAATACGGTGTTGAAGAGGCCCTGGAGGCTGGCTTGAGCCAGATCTCCATCGTCACCGGTCGCGGCAAGCGCGCGATCGAGGACCACTTCGACATCAGCTACGAGCTGGAAACCCAGATCAAGGGTACCGAGAAGGAAAAGTACCTGGTCGGCATTCGCAAGCTGATCGACCAGTGCACGTTCTCCTACACCCGCCAGGTGCAGATGAAAGGCCTGGGTCACGCCATTCTCAGCGGTCGTCCACTGATCGGCGACGAGGCGTTCGCCGTGGTGCTGGCGGACGACATGTGCGTGAATCTGGAAGGCGACGGCGTGCTGCAGCAGATGGTCAAGCTGTACAACCAGTTCCGCTGCTCCATCGTCGCTATTCAGGAAGTCGATCCTCAGGAAACCAACAAGTACGGCGTGATCGCCGGTGACATGATTCGTGAAGACATCTATCGCGTGACCAGCATGGTTGAAAAGCCAAACCCTCAAGATGCCCCATCGAACCTGGCCATCATCGGCCGCTACATCCTGACCCCGGACATCTTCGACCTCATCGAACAGACCGAGCCAGGCAAGAGTGGCGAGATCCAGATCACCGATGCCCTGATGAAGCAGGCCCAGAACGGTTGCGTACTGGCCTACAAATTCAAGGGGGAGCGTTTCGACTGCGGTGGTGCGGAAGGCTACATCGACGCCACCAACTTCTGCTTCGAAAACTTCTACAAAACCGGCAAGGCGTTCATCTGACGTCCAATCGGTTAGCATGATCGACGCCGCTGTCCTTCTGGACAGCGGCGTTCTTGTTTATGGCTACGGCTCGCGCGGGTCGTGCAGGTGCCAGGAGAGCAACATGAGCTATGACTTCGATTTATTCGTGATTGGTGCCGGGTCCGGAGGAGTGCGCGCGGCGCGTTTTGCCGCGGGTTTCGGGGCGAAAGTGGCAGTCGCCGAGAGCCGCTACCTGGGCGGGACCTGTGTCAACGTGGGCTGCGTGCCCAAGAAACTGCTGGTCTACGGCGCCCATTTTGCCGACGATTTCGACCATGCCAGCGGGTTTGGCTGGAGCCTGGAAAAGCCCTCGTTCGATTGGCCGACACTCATCGCCAACAAGAACAAGGAAATTGAGCGCCTCAACGGCATCTACCGCAACCTGCTGGTCAACAGCGGCGTCAAGCTGCTCGAAGGCCATGCACGGCTGTTGGATCCGCACACTGTCGAGGTCAATGACCAGCGCTTCACCGCCAAGCACATCCTTGTCGCTACCGGCGGCTGGCCGCAGATTCCTGATGTGCCAGGACGCGAACACGCCATCAACTCCAACGAAGCCTTTTTCCTCGAGCAATTGCCCAAGCGCGTCATCGTGGTGGGCGGCGGTTATATCGCGGTGGAGTTCGCAGGCATCTTCAACGGCCTGGGCAGCGACACCACCTTGCTCTACCGTGGCGACCTGTTCCTGCGCGGCTTCGACGGCGCGGTGCGCAAGCACCTGAGCGAAGAGTTGACCAAGCGTGGCATGAACCTGCAGTTCAACGCCGACATTGCCCGCATCGACAAACTCGACGATGGCAGCCTCAAGGCTACCCTCAAGGATGGTCGCGAGTTGATCGCGGACTGCGTGTTCTACGCCACCGGGCGCCGTCCGATGCTGGACAACCTGGGGCTGGAGAACACCGCTGTGCAGCTGGACGACAAGGGTTTCATCCAGGTCGACGAACAATTCCAGACCACGGAGCCTTCGATTCTCGCCTTGGGCGACGTGATTGGCCGCGTACAGCTGACCCCGGTGGCGCTGGCCGAGGGCATGGCCGTGGCCCGTCGCTTGTTCAAGCCCGAACAGTACCGCCCCGTGGACTACAAACACATTCCGACGGCGGTGTTCAGCCTGCCGAACATCGGTACCGTGGGCTTGACCGAGGAAGAGGCGCGCGAGAAGGGGCATTCGGTGCAGATCTTCGAAAGCCGTTTCCGGCCCATGCAGTTCAGCCTGACCCACAGCCAGGAGCGCACCCTGATGAAGCTGGTGGTCGATGCCGATACCGACAAGGTGCTGGGCTGCCACATGGTCGGGCCGGACGCGGGCGAGATCGTACAGGGGCTGGCGATCGCGCTGAAAGCGGGCGCAACCAAGCAGGTCTTCGACGAAACCATCGGCGTGCATCCCACGGCCGCCGAAGAGTTCGTGACCATGCGCACGCCAGTGGACGCCTGATCCGAACCGCCTGCCGGTCAGTCCGGCAGGCCGACCACTGCCGCGTATTCCTGTAGCGCCGCGTCATGGCTGATGCCCAGCTTTTCCATGGCGCAACGCTTCTGGCGGCTGATGGTCTTTTCACTGCGCTCCAGCCGCGCCGCCACATCGCGTCCGCTCAAGCCGCCCACCAGTAACTTCAGCACCTCCAGCTCGCGGGCCGACAGGCGCTCATGGGCGCCACGGTGTTCCACTTCGTACTCGGCCAGCCGCCTGGTGAAGCGCGCACTCAGGTAATGACTGCCGCGCATCAGGCTGTAGGCGGCAGTGCTCAGATTGCTCAGGCATTCCTGCTTGTCGTATAGGCCCCGTGCGCCGCAGTCGAGAATGGCCCGCAGCACCATGGGGTTGTCCAGGGTGGTGAGCACCAGCACTGGCAGGCGCGGATAGCGCAAGCGGACCTGACGCAGCAGGGCCAGGCCGTCGCCACCTTGCTGCTGGGGCATACGGTAATCGGTGATGAGCAGATCGCAGGCATGCTGCTCCAGCAATTCCAGGACACGGCTGGCGTTGTCCGCTTCTGCGACCACGCTGAAACGTGAGCGCGGCGCACGCTCCAGGGCGATACGCAGCCCAAGTCGAACGGCCGAATGGTCATCGGCCACGATGGTTTTGATAGTCACCAGGTTTATCTCATCTGCGAAAGCGGACCCCATGCTAGCGGTCATGTCCAGGACATGGCTGTCAGAGGGCGTAGGTGCAGGTGTGCGAAAAGTCGACAAAATGCAGCGTCATTGCCCCGCGTTCATATTTCTTCTTTATTATGGGTAGGCGCGATAGGCAAAACCAATCGATAGCATCCAGTTTGCCAATGAGCTATCGGGTGAGCATGTGTTTAGGATGCTCCCTATTGAATTCAAACACGATTTCAACCCCCTGAAGGAGAGTCACCGATGCCGATCATCAACAGCCAAGTCAAGCCATTCAACGCCACCGCTTACCACAATGGCGCTTTCGTGCCAGTCAGCGATGCCGACCTGAAAGGCAAATGGTCTGTCGTATTCTTCTACCCAGCCGACTTCACCTTCGTCTGCCCAACCGAACTGGGCGACCTGGCCGACAACTACGAAGCCTTCAAGCAACTGGGCGTGGAGATCTATGGCGTGTCGACCGACACCCACTTCACCCACAAAGCCTGGCACGACACTTCCGACACCATCGGCAAGATCCAGTACCCGCTGATCGGTGACCCGACCCACGTCATCTCGAAAAACTTCGACGTGCTGATCGAAGCCGACGGCATCGCTGACCGTGGCACCTTCGTGATCAACCCAGAAGGCCAGATCAAGATCGTCGAACTGAACGACGGTGGTGTAGGTCGTGACGCTTCCGAGCTGCTGCGCAAGGTCAAGGCTGCCCAGTACGTTGCTGCCCACCCAGGCGAAGTGTGCCCGGCCAAGTGGAAAGAAGGCGAAGCTACCCTGGCTCCATCGCTGGACCTGGTAGGCAAGATCTAAGCAGCTTCCCGAGCTGTGTCCCGCGATTCATTCGGGATTGCTATATGTCTGTAGGAGCGGTCAGCGGCCGCGAATCAGGCGCTGCGATGTATCAGAAATATCGCATCGTTTGATTCGCGGCCAATGACCGCTCCTATGGCGATACACCCCTGACGGATCGCATACGTAATATCGCTCCAAAAGTATCTCGCTCACGCGGGGCCAAGTGCCCTGGCGGGCAACTGTCGTCTTCGAAACACTCAAAACGGAAATCGCCCTCATGTTGGACGCCAATCTTAAAGCCCAGTTGAAAGCCTATCTGGAACGGGTCACCCAACCGATCGAGATCGTCGCGTCCCTTGATGACGGCGCGAAATCCGAAGAATTGCTCGGTCTGCTGCGTGACATTGATGCCCTGTCGGACAAGATCACGCTGCTGGACAACGGTAACGATGCGCGCAAGCCATCGTTCTCGATCAACCGCCCTGGGGCGGACATCGGCCTGCGTTTCGCCGGTATTCCCATGGGTCACGAATTCACCTCGCTGGTACTGGCGCTGCTGCAAGTTGGCGGCCACCCGTCCAAAGCCAGTGCCGAGGTCATCGAACAGATCGCCGCATTGAAGGGTGAATTCCTGTTCGAAAGTTATTTCTCGCTGTCGTGCCAGAACTGCCCGGACGTGGTCCAGGCGCTGAACCTGATGGCGGTGCTCAACCCCAACATTCGTCACGTGGCCATCGACGGCGCCCTGTTCCAGGCCGAAGTCGAAGAGCGCCAGGTGATGGCCGTGCCGAGCGTCTACCTGAACGGCAAGAACTTCGGTCAGGGCCGCATGGGTCTTGAAGAGATCCTGGCGAAGATCGACACCAGTGCCAGCGACCGCCAGGCCGAAAAGCTCAACGCCAAGAAGGCGTTCGACATGCTGGTGATCGGTGGTGGCCCTGCGGGTGCATCGGCGGCCATCTATGCAGCGCGTAAAGGTATTCGTACCGGTGTTGCAGCCGAACGCTTCGGCGGTCAGGTGCTGGACACCATGGCCATCGAGAACTTCATTTCCGTGCAGGAGACCGAAGGTCCGAAACTGGCCGTAGCGCTGGAAGAGCACGTCAAGCAGTACGAAGTGGACATCATGAACCTGCAGCGCGCCGAGAAACTGGTGCCTGGCAAGGACGGCGCGCCCCACGAAGTCATCTTCGCCAGCGGCGCTTCGCTCAAGGCCAAGACGCTGATTCTGGCGACTGGTGCGCGCTGGCGTGAAATGAATGTGCCGGGCGAGCAGGAATACCGCAACCGCGGCGTGGCCTACTGCCCGCACTGCGACGGTCCGCTGTTCAAAGGCAAGCGTGTGGCCGTGATCGGTGGCGGTAACTCGGGTGTGGAAGCAGCCATCGATTTGGCCGGTATCGTTGCCCACGTGACGCTGATCGAGTTCGACACTCAGCTGCGTGCCGACGCCGTGCTTCAGCGCAAGTTGCACAGCCTGCCCAACGTCAAGGTCATCACCAGTGCCTTGACCACTGAAGTGACCGGTGATGGCCAGCGCGTCAACGGCCTGCGCTACAAGGACCGCCAGAGCAGCGAGCATCACGAAATCGCGCTGGAAGGTATCTTCGTGCAGATCGGCCTGCTGCCCAATACCGATTGGCTCAAGGGCACCATCGAGCTGTCGAACCGTGGCGAGATCATGGTCGATGCCCGCGGTGAAACCGATCTGCCAGGCATTTTCGCCGCCGGTGATGTGACGACCGTGCCGTACAAGCAGATCGTGATCGCGGTGGGCGAGGGCGCCAAGGCTTCGTTGTCGGCCTTCGACCACCTGATCCGCACATCCGCACCGGCCTGATACAACCAGGAAAGCCCCCTGTAGCAGCGGCGCAAGCCGCGTCGCTCTTGACGTATGCCGTTCCGGACAAAACTTACATAATTGCGTTTGCTGCACTCCTACGCGTCTGAAGTTGCATCTTTTTATACAGACGGATGTACACCGTCCGGCAGTGCCGTAAAAAACAACAGATGCTCTTCAATGTTTTCACATACTTTTCACAGCCACTGTTCCACTATGAAATCCGCTGATGGAACAGCGCCCCAAATGCCCGCTTCGGCGGGCTTCTTATTGCCTGCGGTTTCATGTGTATCGTCCGCGTTACAACTTACCCTGCGTCTCACTGTCGCGCACTCAATGCCTTATCCGGTTTGGCATCATCCCTACCGTTCCGTATCATGAACCCCAGCTACTGCCCATTCATCCAAGGGAGCTTTCATGAGCCTCGATCATTTGAACAGTGTGCCCGGTGTGACCGCGCAACCTGAAGCCGCTACTTCTCAGTTCGTTTTCAACCACACCATGTTGCGTGTAAAGAACATCGAGAAGTCGCTGGACTTCTATACCCGTGTATTGGGTTTCAGCCTGGTTGAAAAGCGTGACTTCGCCGAGGCGCAGTTCAGCCTGTACTTCCTGGCACTGGTGGACAAGTCGACCATTCCTACCGACGACAAAGCGCGTACCACCTGGATGAAGTCGATGCCGGGCGTTCTGGAACTGACTCACAACCACGGTACCGAGAACGATGCCGACTTCGCCTACCATGACGGCAACAGCGACCCCCGTGGTTTCGGTCACATCTGCGTGTCGGTGCCGGATATCCACGCAGCCTGCGAGCGTTTCGAAACACTGGGTGTGGATTTCCAGAAGCGCCTGACCGATGGCCGGATGAAGAGCATCGCCTTCATCAAGGACCCGGACGGCTACTGGGTCGAAATCATCCAGCCCGACCTGTAACCGCCCTGTACCATCCGCGGCGAATACGGGATGGAAACTGTCAAGGACGTGCCATTCCTGTGGGAGCGGTCCGCGGCCGCGAAAGGGTTTCTGCGGTTTTGCAGGCGTACCGCGGCGCCTGCTTCGCGGCCGATGACCGCTCCTACGGGATGGCTGCACCCACGTGCTCGTTATCAAAGCGGAATGTGCTGGCGGTAACGCTGATAGGCACCTTGGTAGGCGAGGACATTGGCAGCGACAGGTTGGGTGTGGCTGGTTTCGTCCAGCCGCACACAACGTTTGCATAACGCGGCCAATCCCCGAGCGTCCTGACCGACGCACCATGCCGCCTGAATCGCTGCGCCCAGTGCCGCCGCTTCCGGCTGTTCGGTACACACGACGGGCGTGTCCATGACATCCGCCACCAACTGCCGCCAGACCGGACTTTTCGAGCCGCCGCCGATCAGGCGTATGGCGTGGGTCTGCAGGCCCCCGGCGCGCAGCAGGTCCAAACCATAGCGCAAACCAAAGGTGGTGCCTTCCACTGCCGCACGACACAGATTCGCCGCGTTCAGGTTATCCGTCGTCAGGCCCAGTACCGAACCGGTCGCCTGTGGCAATGCGGGCACCCGCTCGCCATTCAAAAACGGCAGCATCAAGATGCCCTGGGCGCCAATCGGAGCCTGTGCCACGGCCTTGTTGAACCCGCTGATGTCCAGCTGCAGCAATTCGCGCACCGCCGTGGTGACATTGGTCAGGTTCATGGTGCAGATCAGCGGTAACCAGCCCCCCGAAGACGAACAGAAACTCGCCACCGCAGGCTCATCCAGCACTGCCGGCCGATCGCTGTAGGCGTAGACCGTGCCCGATGAGCCCATGCTCATGGTAATGACCCCAGGGTGGATGTTGTCGGTGCCGATGGCGCCCATCATGTTGTCGCCACCGCCACTGGCGACCACTGCCAGCGGATTGATGCCCAGGCGCGCGGCGATGCCTGGACGGATGGTGCCGACCGGCTGGTGCGATTCGATCAATTGCGGCAGTGCCGCTTCCAGCCGCCCGCTGGGGTCGATGTGGTGCAGCAGGGCAAGGTCCCACTGGCGTTCGCGCACATTGAAATAGCCGGTGCCCGAGGCATCCCCGTATTCGGCGCGAACCTGCCCGGTGAGCCAGAAATTCAGGTAATCGTGGGGCAGCAGGACGTGGGCGATGCGCGCGAAAACGTCTGGATGATGCTCGCGCGTCCAGAGCAGTTTCGACACCGTATACCCCGGCGCAATCACCAGCCCCAGACGTTCGAGCGAACCCCGTTCACCGCCCAGCTCGGCCAGCAGACGTTCGTTCTGCGGCGTGCTTTCGGTGTCGCACCACAGCTTGGCCGGGCGCAGCGCCTGACCGTCGGCGTCCAGCAACACCAGCCCATGCTGCTGGCCGGAAACGCCGATGCCCAGAATGCGCTGGCCATCGATACCAGCCTGGGCCAGAGCCTGTGCGGTGGCCTGTTCGAACGCCGTGAGCCAGTCACTGGTGTCCTGCTCGCGACGCCCGTTTTCGCCGCTGATCATGTGATGGGCCGCCGAACCCTGGCCCAGTACCTCACCGCTGTCGGCGTCGAGGATCAGCGCCTTGGTCCCTTGGGTGCCACAGTCGATCCCGAGAAACATGGCGGCTTACTCCTGGCCAGCCAGCAACTGCTCCAGGGTGGCATGCACACCCTGGGTACGCAGGCTGTGGAGATTGCGTTCGAAGGCAGCGACGAACGCGGCCGACTGCGGGATGTGCGTACCGAAAATCTCCTCGACACCCAGCAGCCGGTGGGTGAGCGATGCCGGGTCGGCGACCAGTGCCTGGCAGAACTCGGCGCGCGGGTCAGGAATGCTGTAGCGAGTACCGTTTTCGTCGATGCCGCCCAGGTAGAGTGCCCAGGCCGCCACCACCAGGGCAGCACGCTCGGTGTCCTGGCCGTCGCGGATCAGCCGGTCGATGGTCGGCACGGTGAACTTGGGAAACTTCGAGGAGCCGTCCGAGCAGACGCGCTCCAGTTGGTCGGCGATGGCCTGGTTGGAGAAGCGCTCGATGAGCGTGTCCTTGTAGCCCTCCAGGTCGATGCCCGGAACCGACGCCAGTTGCGGCGTAACGTCCCGGTCCATGTAAGCGCGTATGTAGCGCACGAACAGCGGATCGTTCATGGTTTCGTGAACGAAACGGTAGCCCTTGAGGAAGCCCAGGTAGGTCAGGGCCAGGTGGCTGCCGTTGAGCAGCTTGATCTTCATTTCTTCATAGGGCGTGACGTCGTCGGTGAACTGCACGCCGACCTTTTCCCAAGCAGGCCGACCCGCGCCGAACTTGTCTTCCAGCACCCATTGCACGAATGGCTCGCAGACCACCGGCCAACTGTCCTCGACACCATGGCGCTCGTGCAGCTGCGCGCGATGGGCATCGCTGGTCATTGGCGTGATGCGGTCGACCATGGCATTGGGGAACTGCACGTGGCTGGCGATCCAGTCGTGCAGCGCTGGGTCGTGCAGCTTGGCGAACGCCAGCAGCGCCTTGCGTGCGACCGCGCCGTTGTGCGGGAGGTTGTCGCAGGACATCACGGTGAACGCCTCGATACCGGCATCGCGACGTTGCTTCAAGGCGGCGCAGAGAAAGCCGAACACCGTGCCGGGCGCCTGCGGATGAGCCAGGTCGTGCTGGATCTGCGGCAAGTGGGCCATGAACTCGCCGCTACTGTCATCGATGCAATAGCCACCCTCTGTGATGGTCAACGAGACGATGCGCACGGAAGGCTCGGCCAGTTTGCCGATCAAGGCCGCGGCGCCGTCTTCGGCCAGCAACATGTCGGTGATCGCGCCAATCACGCGCACTTCGGTGTCAGGGGTGTCACCCAGCTCCACCAGGGTGTAGTAGAAATCCTGCCCGGCCAGGGCGTCGCGGACCTTGCGGTCATCGCTGCGCAGGCCGGCGCCGCAGATGGCCCACTCCTCGGCCTCGCCCTTGTTCATCAGTGCGTCGGTATAGAACGCCTGGTGCGCACGGTGAAAGCCGCCGACTCCGATGTGGACGATGCCATGCACACGGGTGGCCGGGTCGTAGGCGGGCAACTGGATGTGTTCGGCGAGCTGGTGCAGATTCTGTCGATTGAGTTTCATCATCGGTCCTGTATCAGGCAGCAGCCTGCAGCGGTTTGGCCACGGCAATGCCCTGGGCGTCGAAAAGGTGGCAGTACTGTGCGTCGAGCAGCAGGCTCAGGCGTTCGCCGTACTGGCTGCGCAGATCACCGCGAATGCGCAAGGTCAGCGGTTCTTGCGAATCGGTGACCACGTGGCAGAAGGTATCGCTGCCCAGGCGCTCGCTGACGTCGGCGGTCACCGCCAGCTGGCATTGGCCCGCCTGCGCCAGGTCGAGGTGCTCGGGGCGGATGCCCAAGGTGACCGAATCGCCCACGCTCAACGTTTGGCTGACGCGCGGCAGGTAGATGTGCGTGCCAGCATCCAGGGCGACTTCGCAGCCCTGAGCGTCGACGCGACTGAGCTTGCCCTTGAGGAAGCCCATCTTCGGCGTCCCCAGGAAACCGGCGACGAACAGGTTCGCCGGATGGTGATAAAGCTCCAGGGGCGAGCCGACCTGTTCGACGCGGCCGCCGTTGAGCACCACCACCTTGTCGGCCAGGGTCATGGCCTCGACCTGATCGTGGGTGACGTAGATCATGGTCGCCTGCAACTCTTTGTGCAGCCGCGACAGTTCCAGGCGGGTCTGCACGCGCAGGGCGGCGTCGAGGTTGGACAGCGGTTCGTCGAACAGGAAGATTTTCGGATGGCGCACGATGGCCCGGCCGATCGCCACGCGCTGGCGCTGGCCGCCGGACAGCTGCTTGGGCTTGCGATCGAGCAGGGCGCCCAGCTCGAGAATCCGCGCCGCCTCGGCCACCTTGCTCTCGACTTCGGCCTTGGGCTTGCCGGCCAGGTCGAGGGCGAACGAAAGGTTCTTGCGCACGGTCATGTGCGGATACAGGGCGTAGGTCTGGAACACCATTGCCAGGTCGCGCTTGGCCGGGGTCACTTCGGTGATGTCACGACCGTCCAGCTCGATGGTGCCGCTGCTCACTTCTTCGAGCCCGGCGATCAGGCGCAGCAAAGTTGACTTGCCGCAGCCGGACGGGCCGACGAACACCACGAACTCGCGGTCGTGCACTTCCAGGTCGATGCCCTTGATGATCTGCAGACCTTCGAAGCCCTTTTTCAGGTTTTTTATTTTCAGAGTGGCCATGGGTGTGGTCCTTTGCAAAGAGGTGTTGTTCGGGCGGGCGTCTTCGCGGGTAGAACCCGCTCCCACAGGGGTGCGCCGCACAATGATGCCTGGGTCACTTGACTGCGCCGAAGGAGAGGCCGCGCACCAGCTGCTTCTGGCTGATCCAGCCGAAGATCAGGATCGGCGCGCAGGCCAGGGTGGACACGGCCGACAGCTTGGCCCAGAACAACCCTTCGGGACTCGAGTACGAGGCGATCAACGCGGTCAGCGGGGCGGCGCCGGAGCTGGTGAGGTTCAGCGACCAGAACGCCTCGTTCCAGCACAGGATCAGCGACAGCAGCACGGTCGAGGCCAGGCCACCCTTGCTGATCGGCAACAGCACCCGAAGCATTTCCTGACCCAGCGTGGCACCGTCCAGGCGCGCTGCTTCGAGGATTTCCCGCGGAATGTCCTTGAAGTAGGTGTACACCATCCAGACCACGATCGGCAGGTTGATCAGGGTGTAGATGACGATCAAGGCAATGCGCGAATCCAGCAGCCCTGCGCCCTTGGCCAGCAGGTAGATGGGCATCAGCACGCCGACCGGTGGCAGCATCTTGGTGGAGAGCATCCACAGCAGGGTCTGCTTGGTGCGCTTGGTCTCGTAGAAGGCCATCGAGTAGGCAGCAGGGACGGCGATCAACATGCACAGGGCAGTGGCGCTGAACGAGATCAGCACCGAGTTCCAGGCGAAGTGCAGGTAGTCGCTGCGCTCCTGGATGTGCAGGTAATTTTCCAGCGTAGGCGTGAAGATGAACTGCGGCGGCGTGGCGAAGGCATCGATCTCGGTCTTGAAGCTGGTCAATACCATCCAGAAGATCGGAAAGAACACCACGATGGCGATGGCCCAGGCCAGGCAGCCCAGGACCACGCTTTGCAGGCGACGCGATTGTTGAAGTGTCATGGCGCAGGCCTTCAGTTCTTGTCGGTGAGGTTTTTGCCGATCATCCGCACCAGGATGATCGCGGCGATGTTGGCGATGACCACGGCAATCAAGCCACCGGCCGAGGCCATGCCCACGTCGAACTGCACCAGCGCCTGGTTGTAGATCAGGTAGGCGAGGTTGGTGGACGCAAAGCCGGGGCCGCCGTTGGTGGTGGTGAAGATCTCGGCGAACACCGAGAGCAGGAAGATCGTCTCGATCATCACCACCACTGCGATGGGCCGCGCCAGGTGCGGCAGGGTCAAGTGCCAGAAGATCGCCAGGGCGCCGGCACCGTCCAGTCGTGCGGCTTCTTTCTGTTCCTGATCCAGCGACTGCATGGCGGTCATCAGCAAGAGGATGGCGAACGGCAGCCACTGCCAACTGACGATGACGATGATCGAGAACAGCGGATAGTGGGCGAGCCAGTCGACCGGCTCGGCGCCGAAGAACTTCCACACGGCGGCGAGAATCCCCGAGACCGGATGAAAGATCAGGTTCTTGAAGATCAGCGCGCCCACGGTGGGCATGATGAAGAACGGCGAGATGAGCATCACCCGCACGATCCCGCGGCCGAGAAACTCGCTGGCCTCCAGCAGCGCGGCGATCAGTACCCCGAACACCACGCTGATCAACAGCACGCTGCCGACCAGCAGCAAGGTGTTGGTGGCGCCGGGCATGAACCCTGCGTCGGTGAGGAAGAAGCTGAAATTCTCCAGTCCGACGAATTCGTTCTCGCCGGGGTACAGCAGGTTGTAGCGGATCAGCGAGAAGTACACGGTCATGCCCAGCGGCACGATCATCCACAGCAGCAGCAAGGCCACGGACGGAGTGACCAGGAACCAGCCGGGATTGGACAAGCGGCGCTTGCCCGTCACCTCAGCGGTATCGGGCTGGGGCTTGGCAGTCGTAGTATTCATGGGTGCGCACCTGGTGAGCAGGGCTGCCCGCCGCAGTCGGCGGGCAGCAGGGCGGAGGTGTTACTGCTTTGGATAGCCGGCGCGTTTCATGGCTCGCTCGGTGGCGGTCTGCGCAACCACCAGGGCCTGATCTGCGGTGGTCTGGCCGGTCAGCGCGGCTGCGAACGCCTTGCCCACTTCGGTGCCGATGGCCTGGAACTCGGGGATCGTCACCAGCTGGATGCCGACGTAGGGCTTGGTGTCGGTCTGCTTGGGATCGGCCACCTTCAGCGACTCGAGGGTGATGTGCGCGAACGGCGCCGCCTTCAGGTACTCGTCGGTGTAGGTCGATTTGCGTGTACCGGGCGGCACGTTGGCCACGCCATCAGTCTTGGCCACCAGCGCGGCGTACTCCTTGGACGTCGCCCAGGCGGAGAACTGCTGTGCGGCCTGTTGGTTCTTCGAGCTGGTCGGAATGGCCAGGGCCCACGAGTACAGCCAGGCCGAGCCCTTGTCCGTGGTTTCGTGGGGAGCGAAGGTGAAGCCGACGCTGTCGGCGACCTTGCTCTGGGTCTTGTCCATGGTGAAGGAACCGGCCACGCTGGCGTCTACCCAAATGGCGCACTTGCCGCTGTTGAACAGGGCCAGGTTCTCGTTGAAACCGTTGCTCGACGCACCCGGCGGGCCGGACTTCTTCATGTTGTCGACATAGAAGTTGAGCGCCTTCTTCCAGGCCTCGCTGTCGAACTGCGGCTTCCACTCGTTATTGAACCAGCTGCCACCGAAGCTGTTGGCCACGGTGGTGATCAAGGCCATGTTCTCACCCCAGCCGGCCTTGCCGCGCAGGCACAGGCCGTACTGGTCCTTGCTCTTGTCGGTGAGTTTACCGGCGAAGTCAGCGATTTGGGTCCAGGTGGGTTTCTCGGGCATCTCCAGCCCGGCTGCCTTGAACAGGTCGGTGCGGTAATAGGTCATGGAGCTTTCGGCGTAGAACGGCAGGGCGTAAAGCTGGCCTTTCACCGACAGCCCGTCGCGTACCGAAGGGAAGACGTCATCGATGTCGTAGCTGGCCGGCAGGTCCTTCATCGGCGACAGCCAACCCTTGGCGCCCCATAGTGAGGCTTCGTACATGCCGATGGTCAATACGTCGAACTGGCCGCCCTGGGTAGCAATATCGGTGGTCAGGCGCTGGCGCAGCACGTTCTCTTCGAGCACCACCCAGTTGAGCTTGATATCGGGGTGCTGGGTCTCGAACGTCTTGGCCAGGCGCTGCATCCGAATCATGTCGCTGTTGTTGACGGTGGCGATGGTCAGGGTGGTGTCGGCATAGCTGTAGCCACTGATGGCCAGTGCGCTGCACAGACCGCCGGCAACGAGCAGATGTTTGTAGTCGATCGTCATCTCGCATTCCTCTTCGGCACGCGCGGGCGCGGCCCTGGTTATTATTCTTGTGTCTTCGTAGAGGTGAAGCACTGCCTGTGATTACAGACCCCTGCGCTCAATCTGACAAATCCCTGGACGCACCCGCACTGATACTAATTTGCACTGCTTGCCTACACGCTGCGGCGGGCCAGAGGCACCCACCCGATCGCTGTGTAGGTTTGCGTACAGGTTTCAGGAGCTCAGACGCTGGGTGGCCAGGCGACGATAGTGCGACGGGGTCATGCCTTTGAGCTGCTGGAAACGGCGATTGAAGTTGGAAATGTTATTGAAGCCGGACTCGAAGCACACGTCCGTGACCGGACGATCGCCGTCGGCCAGCAGCTCACAGGACTTGCTGATGCGCAGGCGATTCACGAACTCGACGAAGCAACGGCCGGTGGCTTGCTTGAATACGCGCGAGAAATAGGTGGGTTTCATGCCCAGGTAGGCAGCAACTTCCTCCAGGGACAGCTCCCGCGCGTAGTGGGCGAAGATGTAGTCGACGGCGCGATTGGTACGTTCCACCGCATGCTCGTCGGCGTCCTGGGCCACGGCGGTGCCCGAAAGCAGTTGGTAATCCTCGCACGCTGCCAGCGACTCCATGAGAATCAGGAAGTGGCCAAGTCGGCTGATGCCTTGGCTGTCGGCAATACGCTGCATCGACAGGCTGGCTTGGGCGATGGTCTGCGCGCAGCGAAATTCGATGCCGTATCGGGCCCGTTCCAGGAGCGGCGCAAGGCTTCTGAGTTCGCTGAACACCTGATGGCCTTGGTCGAACAGCTCATCGGTGAAATTGACCAGCATGTCGCGCTTGTTGACCGACTGGCCGCTCTGCATCTGGCTGATCCAGTTGTGCGGCAAGTTGGGGCCGGTCAGGAACAGGCTGCCGGGGTTGAAATTACCGATGTAGTCGCCCACGAACACCTTGCCCGAGGTGGCAACCAGCAGGTGCAATTCGTATTCCTTGTGGAAATGCCAGCGCACCAGTGGGCAGGGGAAGCCGTGCTGGCGGTAGATGATGGAGCGACCTTCGTGATCGTCCATTAGCTCGTAGGAGGGGTCGGTGATACGTGTAGGTCGAGTCATGCCGTGGCTGCTTTTATGGTTGTGCCGATCGGGAATGCGCAGCCAAGCATAGCGGCGTTCGACCAGGGCCGTCCAAGGCTGCGACGGCCCTGCTTCAGAATGTGTCGTCGCTCCTGCGCGGGGCGTTGGCCCGAGGTTGGCCTGGCAGTGAGCGCAGGTTGCCGCGGTCCGGATCCCAGTCGGGAAGGGCAGCCTCGGCACCGCCGGGTAGCGGTTTGCACAGCTGCACGTGTGCCAGCAACGTTTCGATCGCCGCCATCAGCCCGACTTTGGAATTGGGCAGCACCGGGTGGTTGGAAGGAATGAACAGGCTCATCTTGGAGAGCTGCACCAAGGGTGATGCTGGGCAGTCGGTAATGCTCAGCACACATGCCTCGCGGGACTTGGCGTACTCGGCCAGGCGGATGGTATCGCGGGTGTAGGCGGGCAGGGCGATGGCCAGCAGCGTATCGTTGCGGGTGATGCCGGACAGCCTGTAGGCAGACCCCTCCAGCCCGCCATCCAGTGTCACGCAGTGCGCGCCTACGCAGAATGGGCTGAGCCCGGCTGCGGCCATGGCGGCCAGATGAAAGCTGTTGCCGAAACCGACCACGAAGACATTCTGCGAACGGGCCAGTTGACGGGCCATGTTCTCGAAGGTCTGGTTGTCGTTCATTCGAGTGACGTTGTCCAGATGATCCTTGCTCAGGCTGATCTGCTGTTCCAGGTGGAAGCCGGTGTTGGGTGAATGCTTGAGCCGTTCCTCGAACACGTCGGCCGACGACACCACCGCCAGCAGGTTTTCCATCAGGGCAAAGCGCAGCCCGGTGAAGCCGTTGAGTTCGATCGCATTGGCCAGGCGGTTGACGGCGGCGGTCGAGGTACCGGTTGCTCCGGCCAGCTCTTCTATGTTGAGCGTCGCACTGCGGTAGGGGTTGGCCTGCAGAAAGGTCGAGACTTTCTTCAGGGCAGGGCGCAAATCGGCGTGTTTGTTGCGCAGCCTACGCATGAGCTCGGAATCGTACACTTTAGTACTGTCGATGGGCGCCATCGTCGTTCATCCTGAATGAGTATGGGAGCGGTACCTCGAGCACTTGATTCTAGTTGTCCGACCTCTAACGTCCAGCAGGTCCTTATACCGATTGGTTCTTGGATTGGATCCACTGTGAGAAGTATTTGGTGCTTTTGTGCAGATGGTGGCGAAGCATGGTGCCGATGAAATTCGCTCGACGATGCTGCTCCAGGCTCTGGCTGAGCTGATACAGACGCCGAACCAGGGTCTGACTATGTTGCTCAAACCCATACTCTGCGCACAGATGCTCGTGGCATTGCGCTTGCGCGGCACCCCATTGATCTGAATCTTCGTACAATCGAACCGCCCAGGCTGCCAGCTCGTCCGCACTGCAAGCGATGTGGCCAGGCCAACGGTCGCCCGTGCGCATGCCCTCTGCACCCAGTGGGGTCGTGACGCTGGGCGTACCGCAGAGCATGGCATCGAGCAGCTTGCCCTTGATCCCGGCGCCGAAGCGCAGCGGCGCCAGGGCCACCCGGGCCTGGCCGACCACCTGCAGGGCATCGGCTGCCCAGCCTTTGACCAGAAACCCTTGCGCGGCGTTGTGCAGCGCCGTGGCCTTGGGCGGTGTGTAGGCGCCGTACAGGTGCAGTTCGGCCCGCGGCAGTTGCTTGCGAATGCGCGGCCACACCTGATTCTTCAGCCAGAGAACGGCGTCCCAGTTCGGTGCGTGGCGAAAGTTGCCGATGCAGACGAAATTCGCTCGCTGATCGAAATCGAGGGCGGGCGTGGGCAGTGGCGCGACCATCAGCGGACAGTCGTGGAGCAGGCTGGGCGGCACGCCGAAGCGCTCGACCAGCAGCTGCCCTTCGAACGGTGAAATCATCAGGCTCAGATCGCAGCGGAAAATGGCCGCGACTTCACGCTGGGTGATGTCGGCCTCGCTCATGTGTCGGTACAGGGTGTCGGAGGACACGTCGAACAGCGCGCCGAAATCGTTTTCATCTTCGCCTGCGCGCAGACGTTCCTTGAGCAGGCCCTGGCGGGCGTCGCGCAGGCTTTGCAGGTCGCAGGTCTCGAGTACGCGCATGGCCTGGGGGCAGTGCAGCTCGACGCGCCAGCCGAACTGCTCTTCCATCATGAAGCGGTCGAACAGCACCATGTCTGGCTGCAAGGCCGCCACGAAACGGTCGAAGCTTTCGTCGTTGAGTGCGATGGTCTGTTCGGCAATGCCCAGCGCTGCCAGGTCGGCCTTGTGCTCGCCCACTTTGGCCGGGCTGGCAAAGGTCACGCTCCAGCCCTGGGCGACGAAGCAGTGCAGCAACTGCATCATGTGGCCGCCGGCCGCCGAAGAAGTGGGTTCGGGCCAGACATAGCCGATGACCAGGACGTGCTGAAGGGACATGAACAAGACTCGGGGCGAAAAACCGGGCGCGCATTAGGCCATGATTACGCGCCGGGGTGTAGCGGCTGACGCGGCCTCAAGCCACCAGCATGCTCTTGACCTTGTCGCGCAGCTGATCGATGGAAAACGGCTTGCCGATACTGCTCATGCCCGAGGGTACGTCCAGCGCTTCGGCATAGCCGCTGGCGAACAGCACCGGCAGCACCGGACGCAGGACGCGTGCCTGCTCGGCCAGTTCCTTGCCATTCATGCCCGGCAGGCCCATGTCCGTCATCATCAGGTCGATGGTCTTGGCCGAATCCTCGAGGAATTTCAGCGCGCTGGGGCCATCCTCGGCTTCCAGTACCTCGAACTCGAACTCCTCCAGCACGTCCACGATCAGCATGCGGACGATCGCGTCGTCTTCGACGACAAGAATGGTTTTAGGGATATCGGACATCGTTCGGATCCTGGTCGGCAAGGGGCGCAGACGGCGCCGAGCCGTCATTTCGCACATATCGTTGCGCCCCGGGGGTGACTGGCACCTGGGAAGCAGGGCGCCAATCATAAAGCATGGGTCAGGGGCAGACCATGCCTTGGAAGGCAATAAACGAGACCATTCCCACGTTTAGAAGTAAAAATTCCTACATATCAATCGGAAAAAACCTAACTGTTTGATCGAATTGCGGCAAAATCCCCGGCCTCGATTACAGGATCCGGGTCCAAGGACATGAACAAACCCTCTTCGATCGACGAGCAAAGCTTCCGTCGGCTGCTCAGTCGCAACGTTGGCCTGCCGCTGGGCGTCGGTGTGCTCAGCGCCGCCGTGTTCATCGGCATCATCGTCTACCTGCTGTCGGTGATCGACTGGGTCGAGCACACCGACCGGGTGATCAACAACGCCAACGAAGCGACCAAGCTGTCGATCGACATGGAAACCGGCATGCGCGGCTACCTGCTCTCAGGCGGGGAAGGCTACCTGGATCCGTACGAACTGGCCAAGCCGCGCCTGGCCGCCGAACTTCCGGCGCTACAGGCGCTGGTGGCCGACAACCCGCGCCAGGTCGACCGGCTCACGCGCATCATGGCGCTGCAAAAGGACTGGCTCGAATACGGCGAACAGCTGATCGCGCTCAAACGCTCCACCGGCGACTATTCCAGTGTGGTCCAGACCGGTCGCGGCAAGCGCCTGACCGATGCCATCCGCAAGGAATATGACGGCTTCATCGCCATGGAGCAGCAGCTGCGGGTTGAGCGCAGCGAAAACGTATCGCGCACCATCTGGGCGTCGGTCAGCCTCTATGTGCTGTTCGTCCTGGTAGTCAGCGCCTTGCTGGCGTACTTCGGCCGTCGCGACATGACTGAGCTGTCGACCTCGTACGGCGGTAACCTGGCCGCCCTGCAGAAAGGCGCCAAGCGCCTGCAGGACCAAGCCTGGCTGCGAACCGGCCAGACCCAGCTGGCCGAGCAGTTGCTGGGTCAGCAGACCTTGCAGATGCTGGGCCGCAACATGCTGCAATTCTTCGCCCAGTACCTGGGCACGGTGGTCGCTGCGGTGTATATCCGCGAAGAGCATGGCAACCTGCGCCGCATCGCCTCGTACGGGTTCTCTCGCGAGCGTGAAGTGACCGACCAGGTACTGCTCAACGGCGAGGGCATTGCCGGCCAGGCCGTTGAGCGCAACCGTGTGATCCGCCTGGACGATGTGCCGGCCGATTACCTGCGCCTGAGCTCCGGCCTGGGCGAGGGCGCGGCGCGCAGCGTGCTGGTGATCCCGACCAGCGACAACGACCAGATCAATGCCGTGGTCGAGCTGGGTTTCCTTCGGCCCCTGACCGACCGCGACCTGGAAATCGTCGAGTTGCTGGCCGATAACATCGGCACCGCCGTCGAAGCGGCGCGCTACCGCCAGCGCCTGCAGGA
This sequence comes from Pseudomonas rhizosphaerae, assembly GCF_000761155.1. Classification (NCBI taxonomy): domain Bacteria; kingdom Pseudomonadati; phylum Pseudomonadota; class Gammaproteobacteria; order Pseudomonadales; family Pseudomonadaceae; genus Pseudomonas; species Pseudomonas rhizosphaerae. The sequence continues at coordinate 2,121,006 of NZ_CP009533.1, forward strand.
AGTGCTGGCCGAAACCCAGCAGCTCAACGAAGAACTGCAAGTGCAGCAGGAAGAGCTGAAGACCGCCAACGAAGAACTCGAAGAGCAGTCGCGGGTGCTCAAGGAATCCCAGGCGTACCTGGAAACCCAGCAGGCCGAACTCGAGCAGACCAACGAACAGCTGGCCGAACGGACCGACGCCTTGGGCGAGCAGCGCGATGCCCTGGACCGCAAGAACATGGAGCTCAACCAGGCTCAGGTGCAACTCGAAGAGCGTGCCGACGAGCTGCAGCGCTCGAGCCGCTACAAGTCCGAGTTCCTGGCCAACATGTCCCACGAACTGCGCACACCGCTCAACAGTTCGTTGATCCTGGCCAAGCTGCTGGCAGAAAACCCCCAGGAAAACCTCACCGCCGATCAGGTCAAATTCGCCGAGTCGATCTATTCCGCGGGCAACGACCTGCTCAACCTGATCAACGACATTCTGGACATCTCCAAGGTCGAGGCCGGCAAGCTCGATCTGCGTCCGGAAAACAGCAGCGTGCCGAGGCTGGTCGACAGCCTGCGGATGACCTTCGAACCGCTGGCCGGGCAGAAGCACCTCGATCTGTCGGTACAGATCCTTGCCGATGCGCCGGCGATGCTCTACACCGATCGCCAGCGCGTGGAACAGATCCTCAAGAACCTGCTGGCCAACGCACTCAAGTTCACCGAGCACGGCAGCGTCGAGCTGCTGGTGTCCGGACACGCCAATGAGGGCATCGCCTTCCAGATTCGCGACACCGGTATCGGCATCGCCGTCGACCAGCAGCAGGCCATCTTCGAAGCGTTCCGTCAGGCCGACGGCACCACCAACCGGCGCTACGGCGGCACCGGCCTGGGCCTGTCGATTTCCCGCGACCTGGCCAACATGCTCGGTGGCTACATCACCGTCACCAGCGAACTGGGCAAGGGCAGCACCTTCACCCTGGTGCTGCCGCAACGCTACGAAGAAATCATCGAGGCGCCGCGCCACGCGCCGGCGCCCATGGTGATCGCACCCCAGCCGGTATCCCGCACGCCGGCCGTGCTCGAGGCACCGTTGACCGTGGCGCGCTTTGCCGACGACCGCGACAAGGGCCCGTTCACCAAGCGCTGCATTCTGGTGGTGGAAGACGAACCGAATTTCGCGCGTATTCTCTACGACCTGGCCCACGAACTGGACTACCACTGCCTGGTGGCCCACGGCGCCGACGAAGGCTTCGACCTCGCCGCGACCTTCGTGCCCGATGCCATCCTGCTCGACATGCGCCTGCCCGACCATTCCGGGCTGACCGTGCTGCAACGCCTGAAAGAGCTCGCTACCACTCGCCATATCCCGGTCCACGTGATCTCGGTCGAGGACCGCGTCGAGGCCGCCATGCACATGGGCGCCATCGGCTATGCGGTCAAGCCGACCACGCGCGACGAACTCAAGGAAGTCTTCGGCAGGCTGGAAGCCAAGCTGACCCAGAAGCTCAAGCGCATCCTGTTGGTGGAAGACGACGACCTGCAGCGTGAAAGCATTTCCTTGCTTATTGGCGACGACGACATCGAGATCACCGCCGTGGGCTTCGCCCAGGAAGCGCTCGATCTGCTGCGCGACAACGTCTACGACTGCATGATCATCGACCTCAAGCTGCCCGACATGCTCGGCGGTGACCTGCTCAAGCGCATGTCCAACGAAGAGATCCGCTCGTTCCCGCCAGTGATCGTCTACACCGGACGCAACTTGACCCGCGACGAAGAAACCGAGCTGCTCAAGTACTCGCGCTCGATCATCATCAAGGGTGCACGCTCGCCCGAGCGGCTGCTCGACGAGGTGACGCTGTTTCTGCACAAAGTCGAATCGCAGTTGTCCCATGAGCGGCAGAAGATGTTGAAAACCGCCCGCAGTCGCGACAAGGTCTTCGAGGGCCGCAAGATCCTCGTGGTGGACGACGACGTGCGCAACATCTTCGCCTTGACCAGCGCCCTGGAGCACAAGGGCGCCATCGTGGAAATAGGCCGTAACGGCCGTGAGGCGATCGACAAGTTGAATCAGGTCGAAGACATCGATCTGGTGTTGATGGATGTGATGATGCCCGAGATGGACGGCTACGAAGCGACCCGCGAGATCCGCAAGGACCCGCGCTGGCGCAAGCTGCCGATCATCGCGGTCACCGCCAAGGCGATGAAGGACGATCAGGAACGCTGCCTGCAGGCCGGTTCCAACGACTACCTGGCCAAGCCCATCGACCTGGACCGCCTGTTCTCGCTGATTCGCGTCTGGTTGCCGCAACTGGAGCGCATGTAGTGAGTGATTCCCTGGCCGGCAAGGCCTCCCAGCCGGCTGTTCAAGGCAATATCGATATCGAGATCAAGCTGTTGATCGAGGCGATCTACCTCACCTACAGCTACGATTTTCGCGACTATTCGGGCGCGTCGGTCAAACGGCGGATTCTTCACGCGCTCGGGCAGATGGAGTGCAGCAGCGTTTCCTCGCTGCAGGCGCGGGTGCTGCACGAGCCCACGGCGTTCATGGAGCTGCTGCAGTACCTGACGATCCCGGTCAGCGAGATGTTCCGCGACCCGGAGCATTTCCTGGCGTTACGACGCGAAGTGGTGCCGCTGCTCAAGACCTACCCGTCGGTCAAGGTCTGGATCGCCGGTTGCAGCACGGGCGAAGAGGTCTACTCCATGGCCATCCTGCTGCGCGAGGAAGGGCTGCTGGAACGCACCATCATCTACGCCACCGATATCAATCCCACGTCCCTGGAAAAAGCCAAGCAGGGCATCTATTCCATGGAGAACGTGCGCGCCTATACCCAAAACTACCAGCGCGCCGGGGGAACCCGCTCGTTCGCCGACTACTACACGGCAGCCTACGACCGCGCGATCTTCGACAGCAGCCTGCGCGCCAACGTCACGTTCGCCGACCACAGCCTGGCCACCGACAGCGTGTTCTCCGAGACCCAACTGGTGTCGTGCCGCAACGTGCTCATCTATTTCAACAAGGGTTTGCAGGATCGCGCCTTCGGCCTGTTCCACGAATCCCTGAGCCATCGCGGCTTTCTCATGCTCGGCAGCAAGGAAACCCTGGATTTTTCCGCCTACAGTTCGCGCTTCGATACCTTGACGCGCCCCGAACGGATCTATCGCAAGTCATGAGTCGCTTTCAAGCAGTGGTGGTGGGGGCTTCGGCCGGCGGCGTGGAAGCGCTGCTGGGCGTCTACGGCCAGTTGCCGATGGATTTCAAGCTGCCGGTGCTGACGGTACTGCACCTGCCGGACGAGCGTCACAGCCAGCTGGCCGAAGTGTTCGAGCGGCGTTTGAATCGGCCGGTGCGTCAGGCGCGCGACAAGGAAACCATCGAGCCAGGTATGTTCTACTTCGCTGGCCCCAGCTATCACCTGTCGGTGGAGCGTGATTTCAGTCTGTCGTTGAGTCAGGAAGAACGGGTGCATTACTCCCGCCCGGCCATCGACTTTCTTTTCGACTCGGCGGCCGATGCCTACGGCGCCGGCCTTATCGGCATACTGCTGACCGGCGCCAACGAAGACGGCGCCCGCGGCATGGCCAGTATCAAGCGCAAAGGTGGCTTGACCATCGTTCAAGACCCCGCCGAGGCGCGGGTTGCGGTCATGCCGCAGGCGGCCATCCGCCTGCAGACGCCTGACCATATTCTTTCACTCCACGGCATTGGCTGTCTGCTTGCCGAGCTGGAACGAAGCACATGCTAAGCAACGTCCAAGCAAAACTGTTGATCGTCGACGATCTGCCGGAAAACCTGCTGGCCCTGGAGGCGTTGATCGCCAGTCCCGGCCGTGAGGTGCACAAGGCGCTCTCGGCAGATGAAGCCCTTTCATTGTTGCTGCAGCACGAATTCGCCATGGCCATTCTCGACGTGCAGATGCCGGGCATGAACGGCTTCGAGTTGGCCGAGCTGATGCGCAGTACCGAGAAGACCAAGAACATTCCGATCGTCTTCGTCAGTGCCGCCGGGCGCGAACTCAACTATGCCTTCAAGGGCTACGAAAGCGGCGCGGTGGACTTCCTTCACAAGCCGCTGGACATGCAGGCGGTGAAGAGCAAGGTCAGCGTGTTCGTCGACCTGTATCGCCAGCGCAAGACCCTCAAGGAGCAGCTCGATGCGCTGGAGCGCTCGCGCCAGGAGCAGGAAGTGCTGCTCAAGCGCCTGCAGGTGACCCAGAGCGAACTGGAGCATGCGGTGCGCATGCGCGACGACTTCATGTCGATCGTGTCCCACGAAGTGCGCACACCGCTCAATGGTCTGATCCTGGAAACGCAACTGCGCAAGTTGCACTTGGCTCGCGACAACGCCGACGCCTTTACCCTCGACAAGATGCGCGCCATGGTCGAGCGCGACGAGCGCCAGATCCAAAGCCTGATTCGCTTGATCGAGGACATGCTCGATGTGTCGCGGATCCGCACCGGCAAGCTGTCCATTCGTCCTGCCCAGTTCGACCTCGCACAACTGGTGCGCAATCTGGTCGACAGTTTCGCGCCCCAGGTGGCCGCCGCCGATTGCACCATCAGCCTGCTCGCCGACGAGCCGGTGCTTGGCATCTGGGACGAGTTCCGTATCGAGCAGGTGGTCAGCAATCTGATCTCCAATGCCTTGCGCTACGGTGGCAAAGGCCCGGTCGAGGTCACCGTCTATGGGCACAATGGCTGGGCGCGGGTGGAAGTGCGTGACCACGGCATCGGCATCAGCAAGGAAAACCAGCTGCGTATCTTCCAGCAGTTCGAGCGGGTATCGGGCAGTAACGTGGTTGCCGGGCTGGGGCTGGGTTTGTTCATTTCCGAGCAGATCGTGGCGGCTCACGGCGGGCGCATCGAAGTCGAGAGCGCACTGGGCGATGGCGCGACCTTCAGGGTCAGCCTGCCGCTTTAGGAATAACCGCAATCACACGCAACCTCTGTCGCAGGTCATGGTCGTAATGGCAGCGAAACATATAAGCACATAGGCTTCCCCATGAGTGAAGATGCACAAGATGTCGTTCTCATCGTCGAGGACGAACCGTTGATACTGATGGTGCTGGCAGACTACCTGTCTGGACTGGGCTATCGCGTTCTGAAAGCCGAGAACGGCGAGCAGGCGTTGGAAATCCTCTCGACCAAGCCGCACCTGGATTTGATGGTCACCGATTTTCGCCTGCCCGGCGGCATTTCCGGAGTGAAGATCGCTGAGCCGGCGGTCCTGCTGCGACCGGACCTGAAGGTGATTTTCATCAGTGGCTATCCCCAGGAAATCAAGGAAACCAACAGCCCGATCGCGCGCAAGGCGCCGATTCTGGCCAAGCCGTTCGACCTGGAAACGCTGCACGAGCAGATTCAGGAACTGCTGGCCTGACAGTGCAGGGCGCCCGGCTCGAAGCTCGGGCGTCTAGGTAGCCTGGCCCTGCTTGCCAGGCCCTGCCTGTCTGGCACAGTTGGCTTCAAGGAGTGGGCAGTTGAGCGCCTTTGGGCCAGAGCAGCCACACCTGACCTTCCTGCTTCATGTTGCCGGCCAACTCGCCGGCTTCTGGCCCCGTCCCCCAAAACAGATCGGCGCGCACTTCGCCAGCGATTGCACCGCCGGTGTCCTGCGCGGCGACCGGGCGCACCACCGGGCTGCCGTCGGGCCGTGTGGTGGACAGCCACAGCAAGCTGCCCAGTGGTATCACCTTGCGATCGATCGCCACGCTGTAGCCTGCCGTCAGGGGTACGTTGAGTGAGCCGCGAGGGCCTTCGTTACTGTCTGGGCGCAGGCTGAAGAACACGTAGCTGGGGTTGCTGGCGAGCAGTTCCGGCACGCGCTGTGGATTGGCTACGGCCCAGTCACGGATGCGGCCCATGCTGACTTCTTCTTTCTTGAGCAGGCCTTGCTCGACCAACCAGCGCCCGACCGGGCGGTAGGGGTGGCCATTCTGGTCGGCGTAGCCGACGCGCAGTTGACGACCATTGTCCAGTTGCAGGCGGCCGGAGCCCTGGATCTGCAGGAATTGCAGGTCCATGGGGTCGCGCATCCAGGCCACCACAGGCGCATCGATGCCCTGACGCTGGATGGTGGCAGCGTCGTCATAAGGGCGCAGCACCTGGCCATCGAGCCGGCCGCGCAGGCGCTTGCCCTTGAGCTCAGGGTAGAGGCTGTCCAGTTGCACGCTGATCATGTCGGCCGGTACGCCGTAGACAGGCACCGGATGCTGAGCGTCGGCCTTCAGGCTGCCGGGGTAGACGGGTTCGTAGTAACCGGTGATCAGACCGTGTTCGCCTTTTTCTGCAGAGCGCAGGCCATAGACCTGCAGCTGGGCCTGAAGAAAGGTACGAATCGCGGCAGGCGACGTGTCGACTGTCTGCGCGGCGGCGCAAGTGGCTCCCCAGATAGCGTCCTTGGCCAGGCGCTGACAGGCAGAACGCCACGCAGCAAAACCGGCTTGCAGATCGCCATCGCTGACCTTGGGCAGTTCATCCCAAGTGGCGGGTGCGTAGGTGGCAACGGGGTGGGCGGTTTCGACAGGCTTGTTGTCGTTGTCGCAGGCGGACAACAGCGCCAGCGCAGGCACAACGCCGATGAGCAGGCGTCGCCAGGGGAAACGGAAATGGGTCACGCAACGCATCCTGATAGCGAGAAGAGGCGGCTACTTTGGATAAACCCAACGTGGACGTCAAATCGATGCGTGGATTCAGAGCCCGAACCCTACAGAGCGACATCATCCCTTGTAGCAGCGGCGCAAGCCGCGTCCGGGACAATGCGGTCACCCAGCCACACCGCGCAACCCGCCGACGCGGCTCGCGCCGCTGCTACAGAACGACATGCTCTTCTGTAGGAGCGGTCCTTGGCCGCGAATCAGGCGCCGCAGTGCAACAGGAAATACGCGGTGCCCTGTTCGCGGCCGCAGACCGCTCCCACAGAATGCAATCAGCGGCCCATCAGCAATAGCTCGCGATGCGGCGCACTTGCCCTTGGCCTTGGCTGAGGTTCCATTCCCGGTTCAAGGTCTGGAATACATCGTTGACGAACTGCCGATCCGCGGCGGCCTTCTTGCCAACGTACCCTTTGCCGCGCCGGTAGATCGGCATGCGCGCGCGCAGTTCGGGGTGGGTGCGTTCGAAATCCTCGCCGTCGGCGTCGTTGGCCAGAGCATCGATATGCACGTCGCCACGCTTGCAGACCCACAGGATGTGGTCATCCAGGGTGTCACGGCCGGCCGCCAGGATACGGGCGAGTTGGTCAACGGTAGGTTGCTGGTTCAGGTTCATGAATACGCTCCTTGAGCTCTGTGCGATCTGTCGGGTTGTGGTCTTCAGCACGTATCGGCAGGTACGCCTCACGTGTGGTCCGTCAAGGTCAGTACTGGCTCGAGCTCGATGTGTAGTGCCAGAAACCCTTACTACATGAAAAGCCATGAGTTTGGAGGTTCAGCGGCCCGCCTGGTACGCGGACGTCATCGGAGTGGCTCGATGGCGCATCGAACGGAACCCGGTGCGGCTCCGTTCTGTTCCCGATCAGGGAGACGGCCTCATCATGCAAGGCCATGGAGGTCTCGTCAATGGATATGTAGTGCTTTTATATCGGCACTACATATTTTATTTATGACCTGCAAGTCACGTTCTTCGATGCGTTGCCAAGGCCAGTGATTGCGTGGCAAGGCTTGATTGTTGGCACGGCTACGATAATCATGCTCGGCCGAACGCGGTCGGTTCGTCCCGTACAGATACCCTATGGAGCGGTATGGAGTTCAAGCAGAGTCTGAGTCGCCGCATCGTCATCGTGTTTGCGTTGATGAGCGCCTTCGTGGCCGGGGTGTTCGCCGTGGGTATCGTCGCCACCGTGCATCTGGTGGAGCGCAAGCTGACCACCATGAGCCTGAGCGGCAACATGCATCGCCTGCTGCTGGTCGACAACGCGGACGATTGGCGCCACCGTCCGGAAAAGGACGAGCTGTTCTATATCGACGGTGGCGACGGCGACCTGAGCATGCCTGACGAGCTCAAGACCCTGCCGGTCGGATTCCAGGAACTGACCCTGGGCCCACGCACCTACTACGCCATGGTTGCCCAGGTCGACGGCCGACAATACGTGCTGCTGCGCGACCAGGAAGGCATGGAGCAACGTGCCCATGTGCTGTTCATCGTCGTGGGCGCCGGTTTTCTGTTGAGCATCGCGCTGGCGATTCTGCTGGGCGGGCTCCTGGCTCGCCGTGTGATGGCGCCGGTGGTACGCCTGGCCCGCCAGGTGCGCCATCGCGACAAGACGTTCGGTCTGGCGCCGCCCTTGTCACCGGACTACACGGACGATGAGGTCGGCGAGCTGGCGCGATCCTTCGACGAAACCTCGAGCAAGCTGCGCGCAGCGCTCAACCGCGAGCAGATGTTCACCAGCGACGTCAGCCACGAACTGCGCACCCCGTTGATGATTCTGGCGAGCTCCTGCGACCTGCTGCTGGCCACCGAGCTGGATGAGCGCTCCGAGCGCCAGGTGAAGCGGATCGCCCGCGCTACCGATGGCATGAGCCAGTTGGTCGAGACCTTCCTGCTACTGGCGCGGGACCGCGAAGCAGCCAGTCATGGCAACCCTACAGCGACCTTGCGGCGTACCGCCGATGAATTGGTGGAGATCTGGGGTCGGCAGATCGAAGCCAAGGGCCTGGCGTTCATCTATGTCGTGGATAACGACTCGAGCGACGTCTATAACCAGGCCTTTCTGCACTCGGTGATGGGTAACCTGCTACGCAACGCCTGGCACTACACCGACACTGGTTTCGTGCGTCTGACCCTGACCGACAAAGGGTTTCACGTGGAGGACAGCGGCATCGGCATCCCCGAGGAAAAGCGCAACGCCATGTTTCAGCCGTTCGTGCGTGGCGACGAGCAGCGGGGCGAAGGCCTGGGCCTGGGCTTGTCCCTGGTCCAGCGCATTTGCGCCAACCAGGGCTGGAGCGTCAGCTTGAGCAGTCGCGAGCCCCATGGGTGTTTTTTCAGCGTACACCTGGGCGACGCTTAGCATTTGCGTGCTGGCAACGTGCACCCAGTCACGATTTTTTTGTGAACCTAGGCACCGTTTTGTGGTCTTTCAGCTGGCGGCTTGAACCGACGGCATGCCGGGCAATAGGCCCAGGAGAGGCTTTTCATCGCCGCTCTTCGCAAGTAGTAGCCATCCTCAGCGGTAGTAGCGACAGGCACCGCCGGCGCAGGCCCAGCCCCACGGGACATTGTTGTCCCGCTTTTCAATGGTCCGTTCATCGGGGCCTTTTTTCTTATTCATGTGAAGATCGTCATGCCCTCATCTCAACGTTTTTCTACCGTATTCAGTCGCACCCGCCTGGTTGCCACCGGCCTGTTCACCGGCCTTTTGTTCACTGTTGGCCCGGCCCATGGCGAAGAGGCCCCTGGCAACACCCGCTGGGTCAGCGACAACCTGAGTACATTCGTGCGCAGTGGTCCCACCGACGGCTATCGCATCGTCGGTAATTTGAAGTCCGGGCAGAAGGTCGAGCTGCTTTCCACGCAAGGCGACTACAGCCAGGTGCGCGGCGAAGGCGGTTCAAGCGTGTGGATCCCCAGCAGCGACCTGCAAACGACCCCAGGGCCCGCCGAGCACGTTCCGTTGCTGACACAGCAGGTCACCGACCTGAGCGGCAAGCTGCAATCCATCGACGACAGCTGGAAAAACCGCGTACAGGGCATGCAGGAAACCCTGGATGCGCGCAAGGCGCTGATCGACGAGCTGGAAGCGCGCAGCAAGGCCTTGAATGCCGAACTCAGCGATGCCCAGTCCGAGTTGCGCAGCACTCAGGCGAAATTGGGTGATGAAAACAAGCACGTGATGATGAGCTACATGGTCTACGGCGGCAGCATCGCCGGCGCGGGCCTGTTGGCCGGGCTGATCCTGCCGATGATGACCCGTGGCCGCAAGCGGAACGACCGCTGGTTCTGAGGGCCATGCCTACAGTTTGTGCTGAACCTGCAAGGTTGCTTGATGATCTATGGTGTTGCACTCCACATCACCACAGATAGAGGCTTGCCATGAACACCAGTGACCTGCTTGAACAACTGCTGCGCGGTCGCAGCGGGCAATCCACAGCCAGCCAGCCCGGCACCACGAAAGGTCAGGGCGGGCAGGGCGGCCTGGGCGATCTGCTTGGCGGCCTGCTCGGTGGTGGCCGCGGCGCGTCGGGTGCAGGTGGGCTGGGCGGGCTGGGTGGTCTGGGAGGGATGCTTGGCGGCTTGCTCGGTGGGCGTGGCGGGAGCCGATCCGGTTCCGGCAAGTATGCCGCGCTGGCTTCGCTGGGGATGATGGCGTTCAAGGCTTATCAGGCCTGGCAGCAACAGCAGGCCAACGCGCCACAGCAGGCGTTGCGTACGGTCGATCAATTGTCCGAGCCGGAAGCCGAAGGTCACAGCCATGCGATCCTGCGGGCGTTGATTGCCGCGGCCAAGGCCGATGGGCGGGTTGATGCACAAGAGGAAGCCGCGATCCGCGCCGAGTTGACCGCGCATGCCGAGGACGCACAGTTGCAGCAATGGCTGGATGCCGAATTGGCCCGGCCGTTGGATGCGCAAGAGCTGGCCAGTGCGGCCGATGGCCCAGCCATGGCTGCCGAGATGTACCTGGCCAGCGTGATGCTGATGGGTCAGCAGGATGCCGGCGAACGCGCCTGGCTTGACCAGTTGGCAGTCGCCTTGGGCCTGGCGCCGGAACTGCGCGCCCAGCTCGATCAACAAGCCAAGGCGCAATAATCCCATCCCAACAGCCGTACGGCGATGCTGCAGGCCAACCCCATGCACCGCCGACGCGGCTCGCGCCGCTGCTACAGGAAATCACCCACACGTGCGCCCCACACCCCCGTAGCAGCGGCGCAAGCCGCGTCCAGCCGCCCCCCAAATCCAGCAAATACCCCACACCCCGTAGCAGCGGCGCAAGCCGCGTCCGACCGCACCGCAAATCCTGCAAATACCCCCCGCCTCCCGTAGCAGCGGCGCAAGCCGCGTCCAGCCGCACCGCAAACTCCTACGGATTGTTACAAAGACCCCAGCTCCAACCATATCGGCGCATGGTCAGACGGTTTCTCCATGGCCCTCAGGTCGTAATCGATCCCGGCGGCCTTCACCCTGGGCAGCAACCCGTGGGACGCCAGGATCACATCGATACGCAACCCCCGCTTGGGCTCGTCCTCGAAACCACGGCTGCGGTAGTCGAACCAGCTGAACCGGTCTGTAACCTCCGGGTGCAAATGGCGGAAACTGTCCACCAGGCCCCACTGCTGCAACCGCTGCATCCATTCGCGCTCTTCGGGCAGGAAACTGCACTTGCCAGTCTTCAGCCAGCGCTTGGCGTTGTCCGCACCGATACCAATGTCGCAATCCTGCGGCGAAATGTTCACGTCACCCATCACGATCAGCGGCTGATCGTTGCTGAATCCCGTGTCCAGCAGGGTTTGCAGATCGCTGTAGAAACGACGCTTGGCAGGAAACTTGGTGGGATGGTCGCGGCTTTCACCCTGGGGGAAGTAACCATTCATGACCGTCACCACTTGCCCTTCAGCATCGGCGAACGTGCCACGGATGAAGCGGCGTTGCGCGTCTTCTTCGTCACCGGCAAAGCCTTTGTCGATACTCAGCGGCGCGGCGCGGGACAGCAGCGCGACCCCGTAATGACTTTTCTGCCCATGAAAGTGGACGTGGTACCCCAGCGCCTCGATCTCGGCTTGGGGAAATTGCTCATCCGACACCTTGGTTTCCTGCAGGCCGATCACATCCGGCTGGTACTTGTCGATCAACGCCGCCAGCTGATGGGGGCGGGCACGCAAGCCGTTGATGTTGAACGAGACGAGTTTCATGGTCGCGGATCCTGGCAAATGGACGATGCTAACGGAGTGTGGTCCGGGGGACCAGCACGGCAGGCATGATTTGCCTGCGCCGGGCACGGAACCCCTGAGCGTGCGGATCGTCCATTGACTACTCGTTGCACTCCTCAAGGACAGACCCGATGCTCCAGACCTCGACCACCGCTGCAGAAGTACGTCAGCTCGATGGTGGTTATGCGCGCGAAACCCGTGCGCTGCTCTATCAGACCTATCTTAAAGATCCGACCTTTGCCTATCTGTTCGAAGCCGATCGCCCTGGCTTCGAACGGCGTGTGCGTTCGACGGTTCGGCAACTGGTCAACCAGCACTTTCTCCAGGACCTGCCTGCCCTGGGCTTGTTCTTCGATGACCGCCTGGCCGGCGTGGCACTGGTCGCACCGCCGCAGCGCCGTCTGGGCATCACCGAGAGCTGGGCGTGGCAGTGGCGGATGATGCTGGGCACCGGCGTGGAAGGCACTCGCCGCTACCTCGAGTACCATCACGCCGTGCAGGAGTGCCTGCCGTCGGATGCCGTGCACGTGCTGCCCCTGATGGGTTTGCACCCGGATTTCCAGGGCCCCGAACTGGCCGAGCAATTGCTCACCGCGGTGCACAACTGGTGCGCCCAGGACCCGACCTCCGAAGGCGTGGTGCTGGACACCGGCAATCCACGCTACCTGGCCTTTTTCGAGCGGCAGGGCTATACCCAGATTGGCGAAGTGGTTTTGGGGCCGGTTGTGGAACATGTGTTTTTCCACCCCAGCCCTGAAACAGTCGGTTACGCACAGGGCTGATCCAGAAGCCTCTCCGATGCCTGGCAGGGTCCAAATCGACATATGGGTCGTGATAGCATTCGCCTATGAATTATTCAGGACGATTGGCCGGCAGCCTGGCGCTGCTGGTCGCAAGTATGGCGGCCCAGGCCCAAAGCGTACTCGACGTACGCGTCAACCCTGCCAACCCGGCGCTCAAGAGCAACGTCGAAGGCTACATCGGCAGCTTGGGTGATCGCGACGGTGAAGCGCTGGTGCGTTTCAGTCGCGGTGCCGAGGAGCAGGCGCAGAAAGCCGCGCAAGCCCTGGGCTACTACCAGGCGCAAGTCACCAGCGAAGTACAACCGGGCGAAAATCCGCGCCTGCTCCTGCGCATCGAGCCAGGCGAGCCGATTCATCTGCGTAACGTCACGGTGCGCGTCGAAGGGCCAGCAGCCCAATTGAAAGCCTTTCGCGTGCCGCGCAGCAGCGAGCTGGCGCCCGGCGCCGTGCTGAACCACGGTCAATACGAGAATGCCAAGCAACTGATCCTGAACCAGGCCTCGCGCTATGGCTTCTTCAGTGGCACCTTCAGCAAGCAGCGTCTGGCCGTGGACCCGCGGGCGGGTGTGGCCGACGTCGAGCTGGTGTACAACAGCGGTCCGCGTTTCAAGCTGGGCAAAGTGAGCTTCGAGGGCGACACGCCGTTCGACGAGGAACTGCTGCAACGCATGGTGCCGTTCAAGGAAGACACCGCCTACGACTCCGAACTTATCGCCGAACTGAACCAGGCCCTGCAATCGAGCGGTTATTTCGAAGGCGTGCGGGTCGATGCCGCACCCACGGCCGCCAATGAGCGGGTCATCCCCGTGGACGTGCAACTGACCACGCGCAAGCCGCGGACCATGGGCCTGGGCCTGGGTTATTCGACCGACGTCGGTCCGCGCGGCAAGGCCAACTGGACCCGCCATTGGGTCAATCCCCAGGGCCACAGCTATGGCGCGGAAATGGAACTCTCGGCGCCACGGCAGAACGTCGGGCTGTGGTACGACATTCCCCTGGATCCACCCCTGACCGACAAGCTGCGCTGGGCCGGTGGCTACCAGTACGAAGAGCTGGCCGACACCGACAGCCTGAGCAAGCTGCTCACGTTCGGGCCGGAATGGCACAGCAAGCTGCCCAGCGGCTGGCAACGGGTCATCTCTTTGAAGTGGCAACGCGAAGAATACCGGCTCGGCGACGACACCGGCCTGAGTACCTTGCTGATGCCGGGGATCAGCTACACCTACCTCAAGAGCGATAACAAGGTCGATCCGCACAACGGCTACCGTGTGCAGTTCGATGCACAGGTGGCCAAGGAAGGGCTGCTGTCGGACACCAACCTGTTGCATGGCAACGTAATGCTCAAGGGCTTGACCACCGTGGCACAGAATCACCGTTTGCTTGGCCGGGTGCAGTTGGGCGGCAATGCCACCAACGGCTACAAATCCGTTCCTCCTTCGTTGCGCTTCTTCGCCGGTGGCGACCAGAGCGTGCGTGGCTACGATTACCAGACCCTGTCACCGGAAAACTCCGACGGCGATCGCATCGGCGGCCGCTACATGGTGGCCGGCAGTGTCGAGTACCAGTACTCGATTGCCGAGAAATGGCGCCTGGCAACCTTCATCGACAAGGGCAACTCGTTCAACGACCTGAAATTCGCCGACCTCAAGACCGGCATCGGCGTGGGTGTACGCTGGGTGTCGCCGGTGGGTCCGATCCGTCTCGACCTGGCCCACGCCATGGATGACGATGGCGGTGTGCGTCTGCACTTTTCCATGGGGCCGGAACTATGAGGCCGGCGATCAAACGCGGTGTGCTGATCGCCCTGGCAACGCTAGTCGGGTTGTTGCTGATGGTGGTATTGGCTGTCTCGGTAGTGTTGGGCACGCAAGCCGGCAGTCGCTGGGCGCTGGCCCGAGTGCCCGGGCTGACCCTGGAAAATTTCCAGGGTACTTTGGGTGGTCACTGGCAGGCAGACACGCTGGTCTGGCAACAGGGGGCGACGCGGGTCGAGGTCCATGCGCCTGAAATGGCCTGGTCGCCGAGCTGCCTGTTGCGCATGACCCTGTGCATCGACACCTTGCACACCGACGCCATTCTCGTGCAACTGCCCGCCAGCGAAGCGCCAGCCAGCGACGGCCCGATCACCTTGCCCGATCTGCAGCTGCCCGTGGCGATCGAGCTGGGCGATGTGCGTATCGGCAGCCTGCAACTGGACGGCGTGCAGCAGCTCAGCGGTCTGGAGCTGGCGGCCCACTGGACCGCCGATGGCCTGAAAATAGACCGCGCGCACCTGCAGCGCGACGAACTGGTACTGGACCTGGACGGCACCCTGCGCCCTGGCGGCCAATGGCCGCTGGACCTCAACGCCCAGGTGCAATTGCCCAAGGTGGACGACAAGCCCTGGCACGTCACGCTCAACGCCACGGGCGATCTGCTCGACACCCTCACTCTGGACGGGGAAAGCACGGGTTACCTGCCAGCGTTGATCGCCGGCACCGTGAAACCCCTGGCCGAGCACTTGCCGGCGCAGCTGCGCATTTTCAGCGAGGCATTCAAGCCCAGCGCCGGGCTGCCCGACACGTTGGCATTCAATCAGCTGGAGCTGCTGGCCAAGGGTGATTTGCAGGCCGGCTATGCCATCGATGGCCATGCCAGCCTGCCGGCCGAGCAGGCACCCATGACCCTGTTGCTGGGCGCGCAGGTGGATGCCAAGGGGGCTGTGGTGGAAACCCTGGACCTCTCGTCCAGCGCCAAGCAGCATCTGCGCGTGTCCGGTAGCGTGGATTGGCAGCAAGGCTTGGCCGCGAAGGCGAAGATCGACTGGCTGGATTTCCCCTGGCACCGCTTGTACCCGGTGATTGCCGAGCCTGACGTGAAGGTGCGGCGGTTCAACGGCGAGATCGACTACCGGGACGGCCACTACCTGGGCAACCTCGAGGGTGCATTCGATGGCCCGGCCGGAGCATTCACCCTGGTCACCCCGTTCAGCGGCGACCTGCAGCAAGTCTTCCTGCCGCAGTTGGAACTGGTGGCCGGGCAGGGCAAGGCGGCAGGGCACCTGAACCTCAAGTTTGCCGACGGCATCGCCTGGGACACCGCCCTGGACCTCAGCGCCATCGACCCTGCCTACTGGGTCGCGCAAATGCCGGGCAGCCTCGCCGGTCCACTGCGCAGCACAGGCGAATTCAAGAACGAACAACTCAAGCTCGACGCCAACCTGGACCTCAAGGGTCGCTTGCGCGGCCAGCCGGCGGTGCTCCAGGCCAAGGCCCAGGGCGCCGGTGAGCGCTGGACCCTAGGCAACCTCGACGTTCGTTTGGGCGATAACCGCATCCAGGGCCAAGGCAGCCTGGCGCAGCAGGTACAGGGGCGGCTGGCTATCGATCTGGCCCGCCTCGGGCAACTGTGGCCCGGTCTGCAAGGCCAGCTCAAAGGCCAGCTCGACGCCGCTGGCACCCTGCAAGCACCGCAGGGCCAACTCAAGCTGCAAGGCCGCGAATTGGCGCTGGACACTAATCGTCTTCGGAACCTGACCCTGGAAGCTGCGCTCGATCGCGCCCAGCGCGGCACACTGGATTTGACCGCCGCAGGGATTCGCGCAGGTGAAACCGACCTGGGCACCCTGACCGGCAAGGCCTCCGGCGATATCAAGCGGCAACAGTTGCAACTGGCCCTCAAAGGCCCCCAGCTCGCCCTGGCGACCAGCCTGGACGGTACGCTGGACAAAGGCTTCAGCGCGCAGAGCAGTTGGCGTGGACGCCTGGCCAGCGGCTCGGTCCAGGCCGGTGGCCAGGACTGGCGTCTACAGGCACCTGCACGTCTGGAATACCTGGCCGGTGGCCAGGTCAATTTCGGTGCCCACTGTTGGCGTTCCGGGCAAGCCAGCCTGTGCGGCGAGGACCAGCGCCTGGCACCGCAGCCGCGGCTGCGCTACCACCTCAAGCAGTTCCCGCTGGAGAGTCTTGCCCAGTGGCTGCCCAAGGATTTCGCCTGGAAGGGCATGCTCAACGCCGATGTGGCAGTCGACGTACCTGCAAGCGGTCCTGCGGGCCAGATCACCATCGATGCCGGCAATGGCACCTTGCGCATGCGCAACAAAGACCAGTGGGTCGACTTCCCGTACCAGACCCTGCGCCTGAGCAGTCGCTTGAACCCCAAGCGGATCGACACCGAGCTTGATTTCCGCGGTGATCGCCTGGGGCAACTGCAGGTCAGCACCCAGATCGATCCGATCCCCGACAGCAAGCCGATCACCGGCAGTTTCCGCCTGGCCGGGCTTGACCTGTCCATCGCTCGTCCCTTCGTGCCCATGGTCGACACCTTGAAGGGCCAGCTCAACGGCAGCGGGCAGATTTCAGGGTCTTTGATGGCCCCCCAGGTCAACGGTAACGTTGCCCTCAGTGGTGGCGAAATAGCTGGCCCGGAGCTGCCCACTACCCTTGAAGACCTGCAATTGCAGGCGCTGATCGCCGGTGAAAGCGTCCGCCTGCAAGGCAGCTGGAAAAGCGGCAAGACGGGCCAGGGCTCGTTGGGCGGCACTGTCGCCTGGGCCAACGCCCTGGATGTGGACGTGCAGCTCAAGGGCTCGCGCCTGCCGATCAACGTCGAACCCTATGCGACGCTGGAAGCGGCACCTGACCTGAGCATCCAGATGAATGGCGAAAGGCTTGCCGTCTCCGGCAAGGTGTTCATTCCCAAAGGCGCCATCGTCGTCCGGCAGCTACCGCCGTCCACGGTCAAGCTGTCCGATGACGTAGTGATCGTCGGCAACCAGACCGAGGAGGGCAAGACACCCCTGCCCATGGCCATCGATATCGATGTGGAGGTGGGCCAGGAAAAACTCACCTTCAACGGCTTCGGCCTGAGTGCCAACCTTGCCGGTCACGTGCACATCGGCGACAACCTCGATACCCGAGGCGAGCTGGCGCTCAACGATGGGCGCTACAACGCCTACGGCCAGCGGCTGACCATACGCCGCGCGCGCCTGTTGTTCGCCGGGCCGATCAGCCAGCCTTACCTGGATATCGAAGCGATCCGCACCACGGGTGACGTGATCGCCGGGATCCGCCTGACCGGCAACGCCGAGCAGCCCACCAGCGAGGTGTTCTCCGAGCCGACCATGAGCCAGGAGCAAGCGCTTTCGTACCTGGTGCTGGGACGTCCATTGGGCAACAGCGGCGAGGACAACAACATGCTCGCCCAGGCGGCGCTTGGGTTGGGCCTGATGGGCAGTTCGGGGGTGACCAGCAAATTGGCTACCGACCTGGGCATCGAGGATTTCCAGCTCGACACCCAGGGCAGTGGAGACGCTACCAGTGTGGTGGCCAGCGGCAACCTGTCCGAGAAGCTCAGCCTGCGCTATGGGGTGGGCGTGTTCGAGCCGGCCAATACCATCGCTCTGCGCTACCTGTTGAGCAAGCGCTTGTACCTGGAAGTGGCCAGTGGCGTCGCCAGCTCGCTGGATCTGTTCTACAAGCGCGATTTCTGAAGCCTCACCCCTAGCCTGCGCACCGGCCAGGGGTGAATGCTTTACCCTGCAAGGCTGCGACGGATATTGCCGATCTGGCGCTGGCTCAAGCCGTACTTGTGCGCCAGTTCGCTGCGTGACGTGCCGTTGCGCGTCTCGTGGTGGATCTGCTGGTTGCGCCATTGCCGCAGGAAATGATCGGCCTTGGGGATCTCCAGGGCCATGCCAGCGAAGCGCTGGATCAAGGCGGCTACCGTTTTGGCTTCAAGGTGTTCGGCCAGGCCCGTGCGTTGCGGGTGCTTGGGTATGTATCGTGGGCGTCCGCCGTACAGCTGGGTCAGGCGATAGGCTTGTTCGACGCCAATGCATTCGATCAGCACTTGCAGGGAATGAGGGAGTTGCTCGACGTCGATCAGCTGAAGCTGTTGGGTGTTCATGGTGACTTCCTTGTGGCAGCACTTGGCCAATCCGGCCGGCCGTCATTCTTGTCCAGGCGCCTTTGTGGCTCTAGGAGTCAAGGGGTCTCTGGATGTGGGCAGGTTCCGACAGGTGTGTCAGAAAGCTCCACCACGAGTCCACATGGCCACAGCCAGTTGACCAGACACTGAAGGCCAACCCTTGTTGGCCTTGGCATTGTAAAATGCAATTTTCCCGCGCTGATCCGACTTCGGCTCATGCGCGCTCCATGCAAAAAGTCATAACCCGGATACCTAAGCCGGCCAACACCACTGTCAGGACCTTCAGATGACCCAAGCTCAACGTATCAAATATTCCTTGCTGATCGCCCTGGTGGTGCTGCTGGCAATGCTCGGTCTGTCCTACCTGCAGACCCAGGGCGTCATCACCGAAAAAGTCTTCCAATACATTGCCATGGGCATTGCCGTGCTGGTGGTGGTGATCAATGGCGTGATGCGTCGCAAGGTCAAGCGCCCTTGAGCGTGCAGCCCTTGAACTAATTTTTCGGCTCGATGCTCCAAGACAGTGCAGCACACATCAATCACTGTTATGGAGTGCCCCATGTTCAAGAAGACTTTGACTGCCATCGTTGCAACTTCCGCCCTGATGACCGCTGGCCTGGCGCTGGCCGACAAGCCGGGCGCCGGTTGGATCACCATCGAGAAAGCCATCGAAACTGCCAAGTCCAAGGGCTACACCCAGGTCACCAAGATCGAAGCCGATAACGATGGCTATTGGGAAGGTGAAGGTATCAAGGCCGATGGCGTGAACTACGAGTTCCGCATCGATGGCGTATCGGGCAATGTGCTGCGCGACCAGAAGGACTGATGTCCACGACCGCTCTCATCAAGACCCCCAGTCAGTGTGGGAGCGGTCTTCGGCCGCGAATGGCTCTGAGCGGACTTGTGGTCAAGCGTGATGGTATGGCGTACTACCGCCTTCCGTTCACGCCAGGAAATATCCGATGCCTGCCTGCGACGCTGCCACCCAATCGTTGTCCTTCTCCGATCTGACGCAGCTGTTGCGTCAGATCTTTCTGCGTCATGGCACCTCTGCCGAGGTCGCCGATATTCTTGCCCATAACTGCGCGACCGCTCAACGCGATGGCGCTCATAGTCATGGCACATTCCGCATCCCTGGTTACATTTCCACCCTGGCCAGCGGCTGGGTGGACGGCAAGGCGCGTCCGCAGGTCGAGGATGTAGCCAGCGGTTACGTAGCAGTCGACGCCGCAGGCGGGTTTGCCCAGCCGGCATTGGCGGCGGCACGTGGATTGCTGGTGGCCAATGCACGCGAAGCCGGCATCGCGGTGCTGGCTATCCGCAATTCCCATCACTTCGCCGCGCTGTGGCCGGACGTGGAACCCTTCGCCGCCGAAGGCTTGGTGGCCTTGAGCGTGGTCAACAGCATGACCTGCGTCGTCCCGCATGGGGGCAACAAGCCGTTGTTCGGCACCAATCCCATCGCGTTTGCGGCGCCCTGCGCGGGCAAGGAACCCTTGGTCTTCGACATGGCCACCAGTGCGCTGGCCCACGGCGACGTGCAGATCGCCGCGCGAGCTGGCCACTCTGTGCCGGTCGGCACAGGTGTCGACAAGCACGGGCAGCCCACTACCGATCCGGCCGCGATCCTCGACGGCGGGGCGCTTCTTCCCTTTGGCGGGCACAAGGGCTCCGCCTTGTCGATGATGGTAGAGCTGCTCTCGGCGGCGCTTACGGGCGGAAATTTTTCTTTCGAGTTCGATTGGAAGCGTCACCCTGGGGCGCAGACACCCTGGACCGGGCAGTTGATCATCGTCATCGACCCCAGCAAGCGTGCCGGGCAGGATTTTGCCCAGCGCAGCCGGGAGTTGGTCGAGCGCATGCAAGAGGCGGGGCAGTCACGCTTGTCCGGTGACAGGCGCTACCGTCAGCGCAAGCTGTCGCAGACCCAGGGCATTTCGATGCCTGTAGAAGAACTGGAAAAATTGCGGGCGTTGGCGGGGGGGTGATGCGAGAGGGCCGCAGAGATCGACGGCCCGAACCAAAGGGTGAATCAGTCGCGACGGCCCAGCAGCAGGCCCAGCAGCAAACCACAGGTGGCCGATGCGGCTACGGTCTGCCATGGATGGCCACCGATGTAGGTTTGTGTGGCTTCGACCACCGGCTTGGCGCGTTCACGCAGGCCCGCCAGGGAATAGGACACGTGTTCAAGTTTGGAGTTGACCTGCGCGCGCACGCTGTCGGCCTCGTTGCTTGCCAGAGAGGCGCTGTCCCTGAGCATTTTTTCCGATTCTTCGATCAACGCCAGCAGCTCGCTGAAAACTTGATCCTTGATTTGATCCTCGGCCGATTGAGCACCTGATTTACGGGCCATTTCACTAACTCCTGGTGTTTATTAAGGCAGTGCAAGATTGAGTCCCAGCGCCCTGGAAAGTTGCATGCGGGGCTCGGGCAGGCCATCTGTTCCTACAGATTTTCATGTCCAGGCGTGTAAGATGTCGCCTGTTTTTTCTGCTGACAGGTACGTGCAATGAGCTTCAATCTCGCCAACCGTTCGCTGGCCGAGCGCGCCATGATCGAGGATGAAAAGGCCCGTCTCTACGAGTTGTGGCAAGCCAATCTGGGCAAGGCCAAGGCCGATGCCGCTCGACTCATCGGCGAAAAAGCCAAGCGCAAGGGGCGCTGGGCCGAGTGGGTGCGCGGTGAGCTCGACGGCATGTCGCCTCCCGAATACGCCAACATGGTCCGTGCCGAAGTAAACAAGCTGATGGCTGCAGCGCGCTGAGCAGCGCAATGCCCGTTCGATCGGCGCCGGCGTCTGGCCTCAATACCCCGCGGCAGCCGGCAGGCTCAACGTACCACTATCGCTGAAACGCACTGTGCCGAACAGCCCGCCGGCGAGCTTGCCGTGCAATCGGTAGGGCAGGCCGTTCAGGCTCTGCGCAGGGTTCAGCCCTACCGCCTGGCGCAGGGCAGTCAACGCGGACACACTCACTGGCACCACCAGCACCTCTTCCGAATACCGCTCGATGCGACCGTGCTGGTTGCTGACGCCACTGGCCAGCGGCCGGCCGTTGACGTCCAGATTCACCGCCACGCCGTCGTACTCGATGGCGGTTTCGTTGGGGTTCTGCAGCCGTAGCTTGATCGCGAAGCGCAGCTCCAGCTCTTGCGCAGGCAGCGGCTCGATCCCCACTACGCTGATTGCGACCGGATCCCGGGAGGGCAGTAGCGAACATCCCACCACACTGGCCAGCAACACCAAGGTCAAGCAACTGCGCATCAAGCGAAACATGGTTCTGCACTCTGAAGGCTGAGCACAACGCTCCCTGTGTGCGACCGCCTGCACGGCTGTCGGTTCGTTGTCGGCTTTCGCGGGCGATACAGGTTTTGCCAGTGAGGTGCTGCAGGCTGGCTTGATGTGTGCAGATGTTTCACGAAATCGGCGTTCCTGCGTGGTCGACCACACGTCGAAGAATGGTTGCAGCCCTCGGTGCATCGGATCGGTGCTTGAAACAGACGCAAGCCCCGGCCTGGCGCACGGTCGCGCAAGCCAGAGCCAAGTATCTTTCGTGCTCGCGGCGCCAAGTGCCCACTGGGCGCCTATGGTTACCCTTCAGGAACGCTCCTTTGCACACATCCGTCTCCGAGGGCACAACCCATGACCGTTTCGACACTCAAGCCCACGCTGGGCACCCTGCACCTGTGGGGCATTGCCGTTGGCCTGGTGATTTCCGGTGAATATTTCGGCTGGAGCTATGGCTGGGGCAGCGCTGGCACCCTGGGTTTCCTCTGCACGACGCTGATGGTCGCCGTGATGTACACCTGCTTCATCTTCAGCTTCACCGAATTGACCACCGCCATTCCCAACGCAGGTGGCCCGTTTGCCTACAGCCTGCGCGCGTTTGGCCCTACAGGGGGAATGATCGCCGGCCTGGCCACCCTGATCGAATTCGTCTTCGCCCCGCCCGCCATTGCCATGGCCATCGGCGCTTACCTCAACGTGCAGTTTCCCGGCCTCGATCCCAAATGGGCGGCGGTGGGGGCCTATTGCGTGTTCATGAGCCTGAACATCGTCGGCGTGAGCATTGCCGCCACGTTCGAACTGGTGGTGACCATCCTGGCCGTGTTCGAGCTGTTGGTGTTCATGGGCGTGGTCGCCCCGGCGTTCAGCTTCAGCAACTTCGCCCTGGGCGGATGGGCCGGGTCGGACACGTTCAGCCTGGGCGCATTGAGCGGCATGTTCGCGGCGATTCCCTTCGCCATCTGGTTCTTCCTGGCCATCGAAGGTGCGGCCATGGCTGCCGAAGAAGCCAAGGACCCCAAGCGCACCATTCCCCGGGCCTACATCGCGGGCATCCTGACCCTGGTGACCTTGGCCATTAGCGTGATGATCTTCGCCGGTGGCGTGGGTGACTGGCGCGCCTTGGCCAACATCAACGACCCGCTGCCGCAGGCCATGAAAGGCGTGGTGGGCGAGAACTCCAACTGGATGCACATGCTGGTGTGGATCGGCCTGTTCGGTCTGGTCGCCAGCTTCCACGGCATCATCCTGGGCTATTCGCGGCAGTTCTTCGCCCTGGCACGCGCCGGTTTCCTGCCCAAGGGCCTGGCCAAGCTGTCACGTTTCCAGACGCCGCACCGTGCCATCCTCGCCGGGGGCGTGGTCGGCATCGCGGCGATCTTCAGTGATGGCCTGGTCAACCTCCAAGGGCTGAGCCTGACGGCGGCGATGATCACCATGGCCGTGTTCGGTGCCATCGTCATGTACATTATGAGCATGCTGAGCCTGTTCAAACTGCGCCGCAGCGAGCCCCAGCTGGAGCGTTCCTTCCGTGCCCCCGGCTATCCCGTGGTGCCAGCGATTGCGCTGCTGCTGGCGCTGGTGTGTCTGGTAGCGATGGTGTGGTTCAATGCCATGATCTGCGGGATGTTCATCGGCCTGATGGCCCTTGGCTCGCTGTTCTGCGTATTGGTGCGCAGCCGTGGCGACCGTCACGCCGTACTGGCCAGCGAGTAAGGAGGGCAGCATGAGTTTCGTGCACAGCATCGGCGGGCAAACCTGGCGTTTCGACAGCCTTCGCCAGTTGATGGCCAAAGCCAGTCCGGCACGCTCGGGGGACTACCTGGCCGAGATCGCCGCCAGCAGCGATGCCGAGCGCGCGGCGGCGCAGATGACCCTTGCGGACGTGCCGCTCAAGCGTTTTCTGGACGAGGCGCTGATTCCTTATGAAGAAGACGAAGTCACTCGGCTGATCGTCGACACCCATGATGCGCAGGCTTTCGCTGCGGTCAGCCATTTGACCGTGGGCGGCTTCCGCGATTGGCTGCTCGGCGACGCGGCCACCGAAACCAGCCTGCGCGCGCTGGCGCCCGGCATCACGCCGGAAATGGCCGCCGCCGTGTCGAAGATCATGCGCGTGCAGGACCTGGTACTGGTGGCGCAGAAAATTCGCGTGGTGACGCGCTTTCGCAACACGGTCGGCTTGCGTGGGCGCATGTCGACCCGCCTGCAGCCCAACCATCCAACGGACGATCCGGCCGGCATTGCCGCCAGTGTCCTGGACGGCCTGTTGTACAGTAACGGCGATGCCATGATCGGCATCAACCCGGCCAGTGACAGCCTGAGCGCCATCAGCGAGCTGTTGAAGATGCTCGATGGCGTAATCGAGCATTACGGCATCCCCACCCAATCCTGCGTGCTCACCCATGTGACGTCTTCCATAGCCGCCATCGAGCGTGGCGTGCCGCTGGACCTGGTGTTCCAGTCCATTGCCGGGACGCAAGCGGCCAACGAAGGTTTCGGCGTCAGCCTGGCGGTGTTGCAGGAAGGTTATGAAGCGGGTCTCAGCCTGCGGCGCGGGACTCAGGGCAACAATTTGATGTACTTCGAGACGGGGCAGGGCAGTGCGTTGTCCGCCAATGCCCACCACGGCGTCGACCAGCAGACCTGCGAGGCGCGGGCCTATGCCGTGGCGCGACGATTCAATCCGTTTCTGGTCAACACCGTGGTCGGTTTCATCGGTCCGGAATACCTCTATAACGGCAAGCAGATCATCCGCGCCGGGCTCGAGGATCATTTCTGCGGCAAGCTGATGGGGGTGCCGATGGGCTGCGACATCTGCTACACCAATCATGCCGAGGCCGATCAGGATGACATGGACATGCTGTTGACGTTGCTGGGAGTGGCAGGGATCAATTTCATCATGGGTATTCCGGGGTCGGACGACATCATGCTCAATTACCAGACCACCTCCTTTCACGATGCCCTGTACGCGCGCAAGACCCTGGGCCTGCGTCCGGCGCCTGAGTTCGAGGAATGGCTGGCGCGCATGGACATTCTGCAACAGAAGGATGGCCAGCTCCGTCTGGGCAGCGGCGTGCCACCGTTGTTCGGCAAAGCACTGGGGCGGCTGGGTTGAAGCGCCGGTTTCGTCTGGTCATAGCGATGGGGTGGAAAGTAACTCATGAACGATAAGACGCTGACACAAGGTGATCCCTGGCATGCGTTGCGTGCACTGACACCGGCGCGTATTGCCTTGGGCCGGGCGGGCACGAGCCTGCCCAGCAGTGCCCAGTTGGACTTCCAGTATGCCCATGCGCAAGCCCGCGATGCCGTTCACCTGCCGTTCGATCAGGCTGCGCTGGCACAGGCCCGTCCCGACAGCCTGAGTCTGCACAGCGCGGCGGCTGACCGCCATGTCTATCTGCAGCGGCCGGACTTGGGGCGGCGACTGGATGAGGCGTCGTTGCAGGCGTTGCTTACCCACGCCGCCGAGCATGCGAGCGGTTTCGACCTGGCCGTGGTGATCGCCGATGGTCTCTCTGCGCTGGCGGTCCACCGGCATGCGCTGCCCATGCTTGAGCGCATCGAACGGATCGCTGCTGACGAGGGCTGGAGCCTTGCGCCGGTGTGCCTGGTTGAGCAGGGTCGAGTGGCGGTGGCCGATGAAGTGGCGCAAGCGCTGGGCGCGCGTATGGTGGTGCTGCTGATCGGCGAACGGCCCGGCCTGAGTTCGCCCGACAGCCTCGGGCTGTATTTCACCTATGCGCCGCGGGTGGGGTTGAACGATGCCGCGCGCAATTGCATTTCCAACGTACGCCTGGAGGGCCTGAGCTACGCCACCGCTGCCCATAAGTTGCAGTACCTCATGCGCGAGGCCTGCAAGCGCCAGTTGTCGGGCGTCCACCTGAAAGACGAAGCCCTGGTACCGGAAATCGAGAGCGAAGCCCCCCAGCGCCCCGGCAATTTCCTGCTCAACAATACCTTGTAACACCGGTGCCTGTGGGAGCGGGTTCTACCCGCGAATGGATCACCGCGATAGATGGACACCGCACATGCCGCCGACGCGGCTCGCGCCGCTGCTACGGGGGATCGCGTATTTGCTAGCCTTTGTGCATCTTTTCGATATGAATCCAGAGGTTTTCGTCCTCGTAGGATTCGATCACCAGGTTGGCGCCGGCGGAGCGCAAAGTCTGCGCCGACTGGCTGGTCGACAGGGCGACGGTGAACAGGCCGGCGGCCACTGCCGCAGTCACGCCGGGCACCGAGTCTTCGAAGGCGATACCTGCGTCGGCATGGGCGCCCAGGCGTTGCAAGCCGGTCAGGTAGGGCAGGGGGTCGGGCTTGGCCCGTTCCAGCTCTTCGGCAACCACCACATTCGGCAGGCGTTCGGCCAGGCCCAGAGCGTCGAGCATGTGCTCGGCATTGGCGCGTGGGGCGTTGGTCACCACCACCATGCCGAGATGTTGCTGCTCGGCGTAGTCGAGCAGGCGCAGCAGCCCGGCAATCGGAGCGAGCTGCGGTGCAAGCTCGCGAAAGCGCGCTTCCTTGCGATCGGCAAAGGCTTCATGTTCGGCCACCGAGCGGTCAGGGAACAGGTACTGGCACATATCGGCATTGGCCCGGCCACTGGCATGCAACTGGAACTCTTCGTGGGTGAATTCGCGACCTTCCTCGGCCAGCAATTGCTGGACGGCAAGCAGGTGCAGCGCGTCGGTTTCTGTCAGAGTGCCATCGAGGTCGAACAGCAAGGCTTCAAGCATGAATCGTCCATTCCTTCCCAAGGTTTGCCCCAGTGTAGCAGCGTCGCCGCTCGTTCCGATGTTCGCAGGTTGACTACCGAACAGATGGGGCTTGGCAATCATTTAGTGCGATGTTATTTTGCCACCACTCAAATGGCTGGCGACTCACCGGCCATTTTTCTGAATGAATACACTCAGAACCACTCGCCGGTCTCTCGCAGGAAGCTCGAGCCTGTCATTCGCAGGAAAGTTTGATGTTGGATACTGTCCATGCTTCTGCTCAGGCTTCCCTGTCGTGCGATCGGCTTACCCAGTTGCCCGATCGCCGGCAATTCCTCACCGACCTGGGTCATTTGCTGCTGCAGCATCCGGACGAATCTCGCTATCTGGTGCTGATCGATGCCATGGACACCGCCTGGGCCCACGACATGACGCTGGCCCTGGGCATGGTCCCATTCGAGAACCTGCTGTGCTGCATCGCCCGCCGACTGGTGCGTTTGCGTGCAAGCCAGGGGCGGGTCTATCACATCGGGCGCAAACGCTTCGCCTTCGTGCTCGACGCCGCGCACGCCGATGTCGGTGGCTACCTGGATGTCATGGTGCACGCCTTGCGCTGCACCACCCAGATCGAAGGCATGCCGGTTCGCCCCAGTGTGCGCGCTGGGGTCACGCCCTTTACGATCAGCTTCGAAGCGGTCCGCGATGCACTGCGCAAGGCCATGTACGCCGCCGAACTTGCCCTGCTCGGCGGCCACGCATGGGCATGGTACGACCCGGTGCGCGACAACGCCTATCGAAGGTCTTTCAAGCTGGCTTCCGACGTCACCCAGGCGATGCGTGATGGACAGTTGCGCCTGGTGTTCCAGCCACGTTTCGCGCTGCGCGAGGGTGACCAGGTCAGCGCCGAAGCCTTGCTGCGCTGGGAGCACCCGAGGCTGGGCCCGGTCTCGCCGGCCGAATTCATTCCGGTGCTGGAAAAGAATGCACTGATCCATGGTGTGACGCGTTGGGTGATCGACGCGGCCTTGGCCAAGCTCGCCCAATGGCCAGCCACGGTCCTGACCAAGCTGTCGGTGAACCTTTCGGCACTGGATTTCGACGGCCACGACATTACCCAAGTCATCAGCAATGCCTGTCGTACCCATGGCGTCGATCCGGAGCGCCTGGAGGTCGAGATCACCGAAGGAGAGTGGCTGCACTCCAACCCCCAGGTGCTGACTCAATTGGTGGCCATTCGCGACCTGGGTGTGGATGTGGCAATCGACGATTTCGGTACCGGCTACAGCAACTTCTCCTACTTGCACGAAATACCGGCCAACGTGGTGAAGCTCGACAAATCGATGATCACTGGCGTGGAGCACAACCCCCGGCATCAACTGATCGTCCAGGCGGTGCTGGAGCTGGCACGCAAGCTGGGCTACCGCACGGTGGCCGAAGGCGTGGAAACCTTCAAGTGCATGCAGATGGTGCGCGCCCTGGGCTGCGACGAGGCCCAGGGTTTCTATTTCGCCCGGCCCATGGTCGAACAGGAGTTCCTGGGGTGGAGTGGCGCCTCGCGCTTTCCGCTGCGCAAGATACTGGTCGCGAAACCCGAGTGACGGGCGCCGATCGCGTGCTCGATAACGACAAGTTAAAATAGGTGCTTTACTGTTCATGCATACAGTAGTAAAAATGCACCCATGAACAGATCACTCCCACTCACCGACCGCTTTTTCCTGCCCCGCCTGGCCATGAGGGCAGGGCAGTGATGGGCGCAGTGGTCAGCCTGGAAGGGCTGATCGACCAACGTCGCATCTGGCGCGGTCGCCAGGAGCCTGGCCCCAGTGGCGTGCAGCCCACTGGCCATGCCGCCCTCGACGCGGTGCTGCCCAGCGGTGGTTGGCCACCGGCGGCACTGAGTGAAATCCTGCTTGCCGCCAACGGCAGCGGCGAATTGCAGCTGCTCTGGCCGACGCTGGCGCGTTTGAGCCAGGCCGGTGAACGAATCGTTTTGATAGCGCCGCCGTTCATTCCCTACCCGCATGCCTGGATGGCGGCCGGTGTACGTTTGCAGCACTTGTCCGTGCTTCAGGCCCAGGGCAAGGATGCTTTGTGGGCCGCCGAGCAATGCCTGCGCTCGGGCAGTTGTGCAGCCGTGTTGTGCTGGCCGCAAAATCCCGACGACAAAGCCTTGCGACGCTTGCAGGTGGCAGCGGAAACCGGCGAGACCCTGGGCTTCGCCTTGCGCGAACGACAGGCGGCGCAAAACCCCTCGCCAGCCGCCCTGCGGCTCGCGCTGCAAGGGCCTGCGGGGCAGGTGCAAGTGCTCAAATGTCGCGGCGGGATCCCCCCCGCGATGCCCATCACTTTCGCCAGTTACGCTTGAGATTGCCATGCTTTGGGCCTGCATTCTGCTGCCGCAACTGGCCCTCGATGCCGTGCTGCGCCAGCGCGACGATCCGCAACAGCCCCTTGCCCTGATCACCGGGCCGGTGCAGCGGCGGGTACTGCAGGCGGTCAACCCGGCCGCGCGAGCATTGGGCCTGAAACCGGGGCAGTCGCTCACCGCCGCCTACATGCTCAGCCGCGACTTCGCCACGGCGCCCTACGACCCGGCCCAGATCGAGCACTGGCAGCGCTTCCTGGCGGCCTGGGCCTACCGGTTCAGCTCACAGGTCAGCGTACATTACCCCCGTGTGCTGTTGTTGGAAGTCCAATCAACCTTGGGCCTGTTCGGCCCCTGGCCTCAGTTCGAGGCCCGCTTGCGCGCTGAACTGACCGCCCTGGGCTTTCGCCACCGCATCACCCTGGCGCCCAACCCGGCTGCTGCCCGCATGCTGGCCAATGCCTACGATGGCCTCGGCGTCGAAGATCAATGCGCCCTGGCCGATATCCTCCAGCAATTGCCAGTGGAGCGGGTCGGCCTTGCACCCGACGACGCCACCGCGCTCAAGCGCATGGGCATGCGCCACTTGGGTCAAGTGTTCGCCTTGCCCAGGGCGCAATTGGCGAGGCGTTTTCCGGCCCAGGTGCTTAGCCATCTGGACACCCTGCTGGGGCACCGCCCGCTGGCGCTGGAATTCTTCATTCCCGCCGATGTATTCGACCAGCGCATCGAGCTCAATTTCGATGTGGAATCTCATCAGGCGCTGTTGTTTCCCTTGCGCCGCCTGATCAATGACCTGGCGGCGTACCTGGCTGGCCGGGACGTGGGGGTGCAGCGTTTCACCGTGCACCTCGAACATGCCGAGGGCGAGGACACGCAGGTCGACGTTGGATTGCTGGCCGCCGAACGGGACGCGGCCTTGTTGTTCGAACTGGCCCGCGGCCGGTTCGAACCTATGCAGGTACCCCGACCGGTACAGGGTGTGCGCCTGAGCGCGCTCGATCTGCCGCGTTTCGTACCTGTCTGCAAGGAGCTGTTCGATCAGCGACCGCAACAGACCCAGCCCTGGGAGCAATTGCGCGAACGCTTGCGCGCGCGCCTCGGCAACGATGCCCTGCAAGACTTGCGCGCCCACGCGGACCATCGCCCCGAGCGCGCCTGGCGCAACGATGGTCCCTGGTTGCCGGCCTCGCTGGACCTGAGCGCCCAGCGGCCAGGGTGGTTGCTGCCACAGGCTGAGCCTTTGCCGGACCACGGCTTGCGCGTGCTGGCGGGGCCTGAGCGCATCGAATCGGGCTGGTGGGACGGTGGCGATGTGCGCCGTGACTACTATCTGGTCGAAACCTCGGCAGGACGGCGGGGCTGGGCCTACCGGGCCGTGGGCGATGATCAGCCGTTGCTGCTGCAGGGGTGGTTCGCATGAGCCAGGGCTACGCCGAGTTGCATTGCTTGTCCAACTTCAGCTTTCAGCGCGGAGCCTCGAGTGCCGATGAGCTGTTTGCCAAGGCAGCGGCGCTGGGCTATCAGGCGTTGGCGATCACCGATGAATGCACCATGGCTGGTATCGTGCGGGCGTGGCAAGCCGCCCAGGCCCACTCGATGACGCTGATCGTGGGCAGTGAGATGCGTATCGAGCAGGGGCCCAAGCTGGTGTTGCTGGCGCAGGATCTGGGCGGCTACCAGGCTTTGTGCCGCCTGATCACGCTGGCGCGCCGGCGCGCTAGCAAAGGCCAGTACCGGTTGCTGCGCGAAGACCTCGACGAGGTCGAGCGCGAGGGCTTGCTGGCCCTGTGGATAGCCGATGAGCCTCACGATCTGGCCCACGGCCACTGGCTCAAGGGGCGTTTTGCCGAGCGCCTGTGGGTGGCCGTGCAGTTGCACCGCGGTGCGGATGACCAACGGCGCCTGCACGGGCTGCTCGAGCTGGCCAGGACCTTGGGCCTGCCGGCGGTGGCCTGCGGCGACGTGCACATGCATGCTCGAGGTCGACGCGCCTTGCAGGACACAATCACCGCCATCCGCCATCACGTACCGGTTGCCCAGGCCGGGCATGTCTTGTTCGCCAATGGCGAGCGTCACTTGCGCACATTGCCGCAACTGGCCGACATCTACCCGGCTGCGCTGCTCGAGGAAACCCTGAACATAGCCCGGCGCTGCAGTTTCGACCTGGGCCAGCTGCGGTATCAATATCCCCGCGAGCTGGTCCCCCGCGGCCATGACGCCGGCTCCTGGCTGCGTCACCTGAGCGCCCAGGGCGCGCGCTGGCGCTGGCCGTCGGGGGTGGACGACGAAGTCCAGGCGTTGCTCGACAAGGAACTGCAGCTGATTATCGAACTGGGCTATGAAAGCTATTTCCTGACCGTCCACGACATTGTCCGCTTTGCCCGCGAGCGGCACATTCTCTGTCAGGGGCGCGGTTCGGCCGCCAATTCGGTGGTCTGTTTCGCCCTGGGTATCACCGAACTGGACCCGCGCGACACGCACATGCTGTTCGAGCGCTTCATCTCCAAGGAGCGCAACGAACCGCCGGACATCGACGTGGATTTCGAGCACGAGCGCCGCGAGGAAGTCCTGCAGTACGTGTTTCGTCGCTACGGTCGCGACCGTGCGGCCCTCACCGCCGTCGCCAGCAGCTATCGAGGCGCCGGTGCGGTGCGTGATGTTGCGCGGGCGTTGGGTCTGCCGCCGGACCAGATCACAGCGCTAGCCGATTGCTTCGGCCGCTGGAGCGACCACCTGCCCCCGGTCGAGCGGTTGGTCGAAGCCGGCTTCGACACCGAAAGCCCGGTGCTCAAGCGGGTCATGGCGCTGACCGAGCAACTGATCGGTTTCCCCCGTCACCTGTCCCAGCATCCGGGCGGTTTCGTCATTTCCGAGCATCCCTTGCACACCTTGGTGCCGGTCGAGAACGCGGCCATGGCCGAGCGTACAGTGATCCAGTGGGACAAGGACGACCTGGATGCCGTGGGCCTGTTGAAGGTCGACATCCTGGCCCTGGGCATGCTCAGCGCGATCCGCCGCTGTTTCGATCTGGTGCGTGGGTACCGTGGCCGCGATCTGACCCTTTCGACATTGCCCAAGGAGTGCCCGCAGACCTACGCCATGATCAGCCGGGCCGATACCATCGGCGTGTTCCAGATCGAATCCCGGGCCCAGATGGCCATGCTCCCGCGCCTGCAGCCCAGGACGTTCTACGATCTGGTGATCGAGGTCGCCATCGTCCGACCGGGGCCCATCGTTGGCGACATGGTTCATCCGTACTTGCGCCGGCGCAATGGTCAGGAGACGGTCAGCTATCCCTCCGAAGCCCTGAAAAAGGTTTTCGAGCGAACCTTGGGTGTGCCCCTTTTCCAGGAGCAGGTGATGGAGCTGGCCATCGTCGCCGCCGGCTACACACCGGGTGAGGCCGACCAACTACGTCGCTCGATGGCCGCCTGGAAACGCCATGGCGGTTTGGAGCCCCATCAGATCCGCCTCACCGAAGGCATGCTCAAGAACGGCTACACCCGTGAATTCGCCGAACGCATCTTCGAGCAGATCAAGGGCTTTGGCAGCTACGGCTTTCCCGAATCCCACGCCGCCAGCTTTGCCTTGTTGACCTACGCCAGTTGCTGGCTCAAGTGCCATGAGCCGGCAGCCTTTGCCTGCGCCTTGATCAACAGTTGGCCCATGGGCTTCTACAGCCCCGACCAGATCCTGCAGGATGCACGCCGCCATCATCTGCAGATCCTGGCCGTGGACGTGTGCCACAGCGACTGGGACTGCAGCTTGCAGCCTAGCGCTGCCGGGCAACCGGCGATTCGCCTGGGGTTGCGGATGGTCAAGGGCCTGCGTGAAGAGGCTGGGCGTGCGGTGCAGCAAGCCCGTCAGGCTGGCCCGTTCCTCGATGTGACCGACCTGGCCCGGCGTTGCGGGCTGGACAATCGCGCCCTGGAGCAACTGGCCGACGCCAATGCCTTGCTGGGCCTGGTGGGGCACCGCCATCAGGCACGCTGGGACGTGGCCAGCGTCGAGCAGCAGTTGCCGTTGTTCGCCGAGGTGCCGGACCTGCGCGAGGACAACGTGGCTTTGCCGGTGCCCAGTGTCGGCGAGGACCTGTACGCCGACTACGCCAGCCTCGGCACTACCCTGGGGCCGCACCCGCTGGCCATGCTGCGCGAGCGGTTGCAGGCGTTGCGCTGCCGCAGTTCCCACGACCTGCAGAGCCTGGCCCACGGGCGCCCGGTTACCGTTGCCGGGCTGGTGACGGGGCGACAGCGGCCGTCGACCGCCACCGGAGTGACCTTCGTCACGCTGGAGGATGAGTTCGGCATGATCAACGTGGTGGTCTGGCGTGATCTGGCCGAGCGTCAGCGGCGCGTGCTGGTAGGGTCGCAGATGATGCAGGTCAAGGGGCGCTTCGAGCACAAGGACGGCGTACGGCACGTCATCGCCGGGCACATGGCCGACGTCAGCGCGATGCTCCACGGGCTGGACGTCCGCAGCCGAGATTTCCACTAGCCAGGCTGCGCAGGGCAAGCAAATGCAGTATTGTTGTGCCCATTCGTATAAGCCTGTGCTGTTCAGGCGATCGCCAAAGGGTAGAGGGTGTCATGGGTCACGAAAGCATCAACTGGGACAAACTGGGTTTCGACTACATCAAGACCGATCTGCGCTACCTGTCGCACTGGCGCGACGGCGAATGGGACCAGGGCAACCTGACCGAAGACAACGTATTGCACATCAGCGAAGGCTCCACCGCCCTTCACTATGGGCAGCAGTGCTTCGAGGGCCTCAAGGCCTACCGTTGCAAGGATGGCTCGATCAACCTGTTCCGCCCCGACCAGAATGCCCTGCGCATGCAGCGCAGCTGTGGTCGCCTGTTGATGCCGCAAGTACCCACCGATGTGTTCATCGAAGCCTGCCGCAAAGTGGTCGCGGCCAACGAGCGCTTCATTCCGCCCTATGGTTCCGGCGGCGCCCTGTACCTGCGTCCATTCGTGATCGGCGTGGGTGACAACATCGGCGTGCGCACCGCACCCGAGTTCATCTTCTCGATCTTCTGCATCCCGGTCGGCCCCTACTTCAAGGGCGGCATGAAACCGCACAACTTCATCATCTCTGGCTATGACCGTGCTGCGCCAAACGGCACCGGCGCTGCCAAGGTCGGTGGCAACTACGCTGCGAGCCTGATGCCCGGTTCCAATGCCAAGAAAGCCAACTTCGCCGATTGCATCTACCTGGATCCACAGACCCACACCAAGATCGAGGAAGTGGGCTCGGCCAACTTCTTCGCAATTACTCAAAACGACGAGTTCGTGACCCCGAAATCGCCGTCGGTATTGCCTGGCATCACCCGTCTGTCATTGATCGAACTGGCGCAGTCGCGCCTGGGCTTGAAAGTCATCGAAGGCGATGTGCTGATCGACCAGCTCGACCGGTTCAAGGAAGCCGGTGCTTGCGGCACCGCTGCGGTGATCACCCCGATCGGCGGCATCGAATACCAGGACAAGCTGCACGTTTTCTACAGCCAGGAAGAAGTGGGGCCGTTCACCCACCGCCTGTACAAGGAATTGACCGGCATCCAGTCCGGCGACGTCGAAGCTCCCGAGGGTTGGATCGTCAAGGTCTGACCCTGCTGGGCAGGCCGGCACCTGGCGGCCGGCTTGCCCTGTCTCTCGCCGCCGCTCGTTCGAGCGGCAACGGCGTCCCTCCAGACCTGCATTCGTGCGGTCGAAGCTTGCGAATTCACCCCATCAGGCGTGTCTGAAACGGCACACGTTGAAACTCTGTACGCGCAGTTTCCATGGCTTGTGCTTCGCGTCGCCTGTCTGCACGCAACAGCCCAACGAAAACCACAGCCCCGAGAACGGACAGTGCGCACCAGCCCAGCAGAAAGGTAATCATGGGTCTCTCCTGTTGATCGCCCGCGCAGGGATCAGCCCCTGCCAATGCTGTATCGGCCTGATGGCACAATGCTTTATACCGAATGTGATACCGAATGTCGGATCAGGTCTGCGCGCGCCTTCAGGGAAATCCGCGACGGATGCAACGATAACCTTCCGTCGTACTCTCAATGTAGGACACTTTTCGAGGGCAAGTAACGATGACGACGCCGGACAAGGACTATATTCAGTGGCTGGTCGACCAGTCCATGCTGCACACGGCCAAACAGCGCGCCAAGCTGTACGCCGGACAGGCACGGATGTGGCAACGACCCTATGCCCAGGCCAGGCCTCGGGATGCTTCAGCCATTGCTTCGGTCTGGTTTACCGCCTACCCAGCCTCCATCGTCACTCGCGAAGAGGGCTCGGTGTTGCAGGCCCTGGGCGACGAAACCCTATGGCATGCGTTGTCGGAGATCGGAATCCAGGGCATTCACAACGGCCCGTTGAAGCTGTCCGGCGGCCTGCGCGGACGTGAACGCACGCCTAGCGTGGACGGGAATTTCGACCGCATGAGCTTCGACATCGACCCCGAGCTGGGCACCGATGCCGACATGATCCAGCTCAGCCGCATGGCTGCAGCCCACAACGCCGTGGTCATCGACGATGCAATTCCTTCGCACACTGGCAAGGGGGCGGATTTTCGCCTGGCCGAAATGGCCTACGCTGACTATCCCGGCCTCTACCACATGGTCGAGATCAAGGAGGAGGACTGGGGGCTGTTGCCCGAGGTCGCCGCTGGCCGTGACGCGGTCAACTTGACGCCTGAAGTGTGCGACATCCTCAAGGACAAGCACTACATCGTCGGCCAACTGCAACGGGTGATCTTTTTCGAGCCCGGCGTCAAGGAAACCGACTGGAGCGCCACGCCTGTCGTCGTGGGTGTAGACGGCAAACAACGTCGCTGGGTGTACCTGCACTACTTCAAGGAAGGCCAGCCTTCGCTGAACTGGCTCGACCCCACCTTCGCCGCGCAGCAGATGATCATTGGTGATGCCCTGCATTCCATCGACGTGATGGGTGCACGTATCCTGCGCCTGGACGCCAACGGTTTCCTGGGCGTCGAGCGGCGTGCCGAAGGTCCGGCCTGGTCGGAAAGTCACCCGTTGTCGGTCAACGGCAACCAGTTGCTCGGCGGCGCGATTCGCAAGGCGGGCGGATTCAGTTTCCAGGAGCTGAACCTGACCATCGACGACATCGCCTCCATGTCCCATGGCGGGGCAGACCTGTCCTACGACTTCATCACCCGGCCCGCGTATCAACACGCGTTGTTGCTGGGCAATACCGAATTCCTGCGCTTGATGCTGCGCCAGGTACACGCGTTCGGTATCGATCCCGCCTCGTTGATCCATGCGCTGCAGAACCACGACGAGCTCACCCTCGAGTTGGTGCATTTCTGGACCCTGCACGCCCACGACACCTACCTGTACCAGGGTCAGACGTTCCCCGGCAACATCCTGCGCGAGCACATTCGCGAAGAAATGTACGAGCGCCTGGCCGGCGAACATGCGCCCTACAACCTCAAGTTCGTCACCAACGGCGTGTCCTGCACCACCGCCAGCATCATCACGGCGGCTTTAGGCATTCGTGACCTGGAGGCGATCACCGAGCAGGACATCAAGCAGATCCAGCATATTCACTTGCTGCTGGTCATGTACAACGCCATGCAACCGGGCGTGTTCGCGCTGTCGGGTTGGGACCTGGTCGGCGCGCTGACCTTGCCAGCCGATCAAGTTGCCCATTTGATGGAAGACGGCGATACCCGCTGGATCCACCGAGGTGCCTACGACCTGGTTGGGCTCGACCCCACGGCCGAATTCTCCGCCGGCAACATGCCACGGCCGAAGACGCTGTACGGCAATCTGGTCGACCAGCTGCAACGGCCGGACAGCTTCGCTTCCCAACTCAAGAAGATTCTGGCCGTACGGCGTGCCTACGACATCGCAGCCAGCAAGCAGATTCTGATTCCGGATGTGCAGCACCCCGGGCTGTTGCTGATGGTGCATGAATTGCCAGCCGGCAAGGGGACGCAGATCACGGCCCTGAACTTCAGCAACGAGCCGATCGTGGAGACGTTGCATCTGCCGGGGATCGCTGCGGGACCTGTGGTGGACATCATCAACGAGCGGGTCGAGGGCGACTTGACCGAAGCCGGTGAATTCACCATCACCCTGGACCCGTACGAGGGTCTGGCCTTGCGTGTGGTGAGTGCCTCGCCGATCTGACCGGGTGCCGCCCCTGTGCATGATACGCAACGGGGCCTGCAATCCAAATCGCGGAAAGCACTGAGGGGAGCCTAGGCTCCCCTCAAGGTTTTTCTGCATGCTCTTTTTTTATTATTGAGGGGCGGCCTGTTGTTGTATTTGTCAGCCGTGACCCTTGTCGCTTGTTGTGCGATCCCGAAAAGGGATCAAGAGCAAACGTATTTTTTTGAGCGCTGATCTGCTTTCATCATCGATCCAACCAGTGGGTAGCTACTTGGCGTAGTTTTGTTGTTCTCTACCTGGCTGCGGGGCAACCCCCTGAAAAGCCCATCTTCTCCAAAAAAATCTGTTAGCTACGTCTCTGTCGCGTTTGTTCTTGTTATGTCAGAGTCGTTTCGTCTTATTGTTATTGGTTTATCGCGTTGTTGTTATTGTTGTACGTAAGACATAGCAGGGTGCGTGCCAACTTTTACGATTCCTTCTAAATCAGTAGCTTACGTTTATCAAACCAAATGCGTGCGACAGAGTGACGCAGATTTGTTCCCTTGTTACCCGCCTGGCGTTCCCGCCATTGCCTGGCCGGTAACACTTTGTGTCTGAGCCACGCCGGTAGTCGTGCCTTCATCGCGAGGGGTAACCCAGACTTCAACCCGACGATTCTTGATCCGCCCCTCATCGACCTCGTTGGTCGCCACCGGCAATTGCGCACCCAGGCCCAAGATGTCGCGAAACACCACCCCGGCCTTGGCCAGTTCCCGGCGTACCGCCATGGCCCGTAGCCGTGACAGCAGCACCGCGCGGGCGGCATCGGCCTTGGCATCGCCGAAACCGACCAGGGTGGTGGTGTTGTGCAGCAGGTCATGGCGACGCAGGTAATCCTGCACGCGGGCCACATCGGCCATGGCCTTGTTATCCAGGGTGGCGCTGCCCTCGGCGAAGCGGAAACTCACCGACAGGCGCCGCCCTTCGCGCGCCAGTTGCTTATACAGCGCGGGCATGGCTGGCGAGGCGGGGACACTGATGGCTTGTACCGTCTGGGCAACGAACCCCTGGCTTGCGACGATGGCCTGGCCCGGTTCGCTCTGAGCAAAGGCAATCAACGCGTCGGCCCAGGGCGAAGGCCGTGAGGGTGGGCTGTACAAGTACAGACGCCGGGTCAGGGGATAGTCCTGGGTCGCGATCAAGCTGACCGTGGGCGCCATGGCCTGGCTGTCGCCATCGACGATGGCCAGTGCGCGCGCCTGGCGGACCGCGGCGAGACCGATGAAGCCAATGGCTTGCCGATCGGCGCTGACCCGGTCCGACAGTTGCTCGCTGGATTCCAGCCTGGCGGCATGGCCAGACAATCGGCTGCCATACGGCGTCAACACCTGATCGCGGAACGTCTCCCAAGTGCCCGAGCGGTCGTCACGGGCCAGCACATGGATCGGCCCATGGCCGCCCAGCACCCGCCAGTCGTCGATCTCGCCGCTGAACATTTGGGCAAGTTGCTGCGTGGTCAGCTGACGCAACGGATTATCCGGATGGACGATGACTGCCACACCGTCGATGGCAATCACGTGTTCGGCGGCGAAACGAGTCAGGTCACCCAGGGGCGCCAGGCGCATACGCTCCTGCTCGCTGATCGGCCGGGACGAAGCGGCCAGGTCCGCTTGCCCGGCCAACAGGCTGTCGAAGCCAGTGCTGGAGCCGTGGGCGCCGATCACGAAACGCAAGGGAGCACCCTCTGTGTCCCGCGCGGTGATGGCCTGTTCGCCGGGGGACAGGTGCAGCTTTCGAATGTCGTGCATGCCCCGAGCTTCGAGCAAACCTCGGATAAGCGCCGGCATCAGCGCCGCGCCCAATGTGTTCGAGCCTTGAATACGCAAGGTGTCCGGACCGGCGAGGGCGCCGGCGCTCAGGCTCAGAATGCACAGTAAGAGAAGCAGACGGCGCATGGTGTATCACCGGGTCGGGAAGCCTCGCAGATTAAGTCAGGGATGTTGCAGGGGGATGACGGGGAGGGATTCAGGCAGACCGTGTCACGGCTTTCGCGGCCACGGACCGCTCCTACAATAGATTGGCGCAAATCTCCCCTGTGGGAGCGGTCTTCGGCCGCGAAGAGATCACTTCGATCTCTGGTTGAAACTCAAACCTTGCGCTTCACCGAGATCGAAGACGCTGCGCTGATCACCAGGTCTGCATAACGCTTGGTGTCGCGCTCCGGGACCCAACGCGAGCGGGAGACCGCCAGGTTCACCGCACCGATGCCGCGCCCGTTGCCGTCGACGATGGCCGCCGCGGTGGAAACATCGCCATAGAAGAACTGGTCTTCGGTATGGGCGTAGCGGCGCTGGCGGATTTGTTCGATGCTGGCCCAGATCTGTCCGCGGTCGGTGATGGTCGCCGGTGTGTGCTGGACGAACTGGCTGCGGTCGAAGATATCGTTCACTTCATCGTCACTGTAGGTCGCCAGTAACGCCTGACCGGGCGCGGTGCACCAGGCCGGCAGACGGGTGCCGATGATGACGCTGGCGTTGAACACATGCCGACTGACGATCCGTTGCACGTAGACGATGTCGGTGCCGTCGAGCACCGTCAGGTTGGTCGCCTCCTCGGTGTCGGCGCTCAACTGCTGCAGATAGGGCGCGGCGCGGGTCACCAGTTCGCTGGAGGTCAGGTAGTGGTAGGTGAAGTCCAACAGTCGCGGCGACAACTCGTACTTCTTGCTGCTGTCCTTGTTCAGGTAGCCCAGGGTTGCCAGGGTGTGGGTGAAACGCTGGGCGGCGCTGAGGTCCATGCCGGTCAGGCCAGCGATGTCGGACAGCGACAACTGGCGTTGGCTGCCGTCGAACGCCATGAGCACCTTCATGGCCTTGTCGACGGACTGGACGTAGAGCGAGGAAGCCGTTGGATCGGCAGGGTGAGTCTTCGGGGTACGGGCCATGAACGCAACACAGTGGTAAAAAAACCGATTATCCGGCAGTTGCCCGGCACTTTCTATCGCTATTCACTAACCCCTTACCACTCGAGCCTCCCTGGGCGCCGCGTTCAACGGCGGCTGTCCCAGGCCTGGCCAACATCCTTGGGCAGCAGGTGTTTCTTGATACGTTCGCTGGGGGTCAGCTCGAAGTGCTCTACCTGCCGGTAATAGCGCGGCAATTGATAGGAGGCGCAACGGGGTGCGGCCCATTCGAGCATGGTTGGCCAGTCCGGCGTGGCAGCGGCCTGCAACTGCACGAACAGCAGGATTTCCTGCTCGCCCACCGCCGACTCGACGCCCACCGCCGCGCAGGCTTGTACGGCAGGATGGGCACTGAACACCCGTTCCACTTCCCAGGCCGAAACGTTTTCGCCGCGCACCCGCATGCTGTCGGTGCGGCGCCCGACGAAGAACAGGTCACCTTCGGCATCCATCCGCGCCATGTCCCCGGTAAACAGTCTTCCGTTGCGCAAGGCAGCGTCCGTGGCTTCTGGGTTGTCCAGATAGCCTGGCAAGAACACGCCCTCGACTTCGCTGGATAGCACGATTTCCCCCAACTGCCCGACTTCGACCGGCTGACCGTAGGGGTCCAGCAGTTCCAGACTCAACCAGGGCAGGGCACGACCGATGGAGCCCGGCTTGCCGGTGCGATTCAAGGTGGCGAAGCTGGAACACTCGGTCATGCCATAGCATTCGCGCAACGGACAGCCGAAACGCTGTTCGATGGCCGCCCAGTTGGCCAGGCTGACGCCCGCGCCCCACAAGGTGCGCAGCGCATGCCGGGCGGGCCACTGCTCGGCGGGTTGCTGCATGAGGATATCGATGATCCCGCCCAGATAATGCAGTTGGGTCGCCTGCACCTGAACGCACTGCGCCCAGAACTTGCTCGCGGAAAACCGTTGCACCACGTTCAGGCTGACTTCGGCCAGAAAAGGCATCAGCAGCATCTGCGCACCGCCGATGTGGCACAACGGCTCCCACAGCAGCAGGCGGTCGCCCGCCTTGACATCGGCGACCTGCAGCACTGCCTCGCTGGCGATGCGCAACATGCGGTGGGTAAATACCACACCCTTTGGCGCGCCGGTGGTGCCTGAGGTGTAGATCACGCAGAGCGTGGCCTGGGCGGCACTGTCCTCCAGGCGCAGGCTTGCGTCCGGGCAGGCCAGGGCCTGCTCGTGCAGCACGTCGATACCTACGTAGTCCAGGTCCGCTGCGGCGCTTGCGGCCAGGCGCTCGGCAAACTCGGCGTCACCGACCACCAGGTCCGGGCGCGCATGTTCGAACGGATAGTCCAGGCCCGGCCCGCGCAGCTTGGTGTTGATCGGGATCCACACCAGACCGCTCAAGATCAACGCATAGATCAGGACGATCTGGTCGTCGCTGTTGCTCAGCATGACCGCAACCCGTTGCCCGGCGCGCAAGCCGCGCTCGGCCAGCACTTGTTGCAGGGCTGCGACGCGCTGGCGCAACTCCAGGGTGCTCAGCGACCGGCCCTCGAAGGTGACGCGCACGGCGTGGTCATCAATCAGCAGGCCAGCATGGATCAGCGGCGCGGTGGTCAGCTCATCCTGGCTGATGCGATGCGGGAAGAATCGAGTGTATGGATGCATCGTTCAGAGCCCTTGACGTTTGGAGTTGGAACGCCGCGACACCCATTGGGCAATCACGGCAAACAGCACGATGAACACCAGCAAGGTGGTGGAAACCGCAGCCAGGGTCGGCGTCAGCGCCAGCTGGATGCTGTCCCACATCTGCTTGGGCAAGGTGGTATTGATGCCGCCGCTGACGAAGATGGCGATGGTCAGGTCGTCGAACGAGGTGATGAAGGCCAGCAGGAACGCGGAGACCAGGCTCGCCGACATCAGCGGCAGGGTGACCGTGCGCAACCGTGTGAAAGCGCCGGCGCCGAGAATCCGCGCGGCATCGTCCAGGCGCCAGTCGTACTGCTTGAATGCCGCAGACAGGGTCACCACTACATAGGGCAGGGCCAGTACGGTATGGCCCAGCACCAGGCCGATGTCCTTGCCCGCCAGCCCCAGCCGTGAGAACAGGTACAGCAAGCCCAGTGCAATCACGATGCGCGGCACGATCAATGGGGCAATGAACAGCGCGAACAACCCCTTGCGCCAACCCGCACTGACCCGCGTCAATGCTAGGGTTGCGCCGAAGCCCAGCACCAGCGCCAGCAGGGCGGTTGCCACGCCGACGCCCAGGGAGCGCAGC
This sequence comes from Pseudomonas rhizosphaerae, assembly GCF_000761155.1. Taxonomy (NCBI): domain Bacteria; kingdom Pseudomonadati; phylum Pseudomonadota; class Gammaproteobacteria; order Pseudomonadales; family Pseudomonadaceae; genus Pseudomonas; species Pseudomonas rhizosphaerae. Next base: position 2,163,238 of record NZ_CP009533.1, read on the forward strand.
AGGGCCGCCTGCCAGACCGCCGAGGTGAAGAACTCGTCGAACCACTTCAGGCTGAACAGCTTGGGTGGAAAGGCAATGAACGGACTGCTGGTGAAGGCCAGGGGGACGACCACCAGCACCGGCAGGATCAACAACATGACCAGCAGCACGCTGTAGCCGGTCAGCAGCGCACTGTCGCCACTGCGCCGGGGGGCTTTGCCCTTGCCCGAAAATCGATGCCCGAGCCAGATCAGAATCTGCAGACCTCGCCCTGACTGGCGCTCTTTGGGTGCCTCGCCGCCCAGCGACGACAGGCCGGCGATACGGTCGTAGATCACGAAGACCACCAGCGAGCAAGCCAAGAGCACCACGGACAGAGCGCCGGCGAAGTTCATGTCGAACAGGTCGAGCACCGAGGAAATGACCAGCTGCGCGACCATCATTTCTCGTGGCGAACCCAGCAGCGCAGGCACGATGAAGAAGCCCAGGCTGGTAATGAACACCAGCAGTCCGGCGGCAGCGATACCGGGCGCCGACAGCGGCAGAAAGATACTGAAGAAACTCATCGATCCGCTGGCACCCAGGGTCTGGGCGGCAGGCGCCAGGCGTTGATCGATGCTGCGCATGATCGGCAGCAGGGTGATCACCGCCAGCGGCAGCATGGAATGGACCATGCCGATCAACACCCCCGACAGTGCCGGGACCAGCCCGGAAGGATTGTCCAGGACATCGGCGGCCAGGGTTGTCAGCAGGCCCTTGCGTGACAGCAGCAACATCCACGCGTAGGTCTTGACCAGGTAGCTGGTCCAGAACGGCAGCATGATCCACAGCAACCAGCGCTCGCGGCCCATGGGCGAGAGGCGGGTCAGCAGGTACGCCACTGGGTAGGCCAGCAGTACCGACAGTAACGCGGTCAGCGCCGAGATCCAGAACGTGATACCCAAAACGCGTGCATACACTGGGGTCGATGCGATTCGTTCGAAGTTGCCCAGGCTCAGTTCGCCACTGGCGTTCTGAAAGCTGCCCATGAGCATTTCCGCGACCGGCAGCAGGAAGAACAGCGCCAGAAACAGCAGGGCCGGTATGGCTGGAATCAGGCCCTTGCGCCAGCTCATGACGCAGCCTGCGCGGGCAGGAGGGTGGCCCGGGTCGGCTCCCAGGCGATGCCCACCGGGTCTCCGACGCGCGGGCTGAGGTCGCGCGAACAGCGCACGCTGAAGCGGTTGCCCGAGGGCAGGCGCACCAAGGCGCGGGTGTCACTGCCCAGGAACACGCATTCATCCACGGTGCCCTGCAGCAGGCCGGCGGCGGGGTCGGTGAGGCGCGCGGCTTCGGGCCGGATCAGCAGGAACGCCTCGGTACCTGCGCTGGGCGCCTGGTGCCCGGCGCATCCGCTCAGGTCCAGCCGTTGGCCTTCGACCTGCAGGTGGCCAGTACCATCGCGCTGGCCCTGCAACAGGTTCGAATGGCCGATGAATTCGGCTGCAAAGCGTGTGGCCGGGCGATCGTACAGTTCTTCTGGCGTTGCCAGCTGCTCGATCCGCGCCCGGTTCATCAGGCAGATGCGGTCGGAGAGGGTTAGCGCCTCCTCCTGGTCGTGGGTGACATAGATGAACGTTGCGCCCAGTTCCTTGTGCATGCGGCGGATTTCCAGCTGCATGTGCTCGCGCAGGTTCTTGTCCAGTGCGCCAAGCGGCTCGTCGAGCAGGATGATCGAGGGCCGATAGGCGAAGCAGCGCGCCAGGGCGATTCGCTGCTGCTGGCCACCGGACAGTTCGTTCGGGTAGCGATGCGCGAAGTCTTCCATGCGCACCATGGCCAGGGCATCGTCGACTGCCTGGCTGACCTCGGCCTTGGGGTACTTGCGCATGCGCAAGCCGTAGGCCACGTTGTCGCGCACGCTCATGTGCGGAAACAGCGCGTAGCTCTGGAACACCAGGCCGATGCCGCGTTTGCCGGGTGCGATGTGGGTCGCCTCCTGGCCATCGATCAGCAACTGCCCGCTGTCGGGCGGGACCAACCCGGAAATCATCTGCAGCAGGGTGGTCTTGCCCGAGCCCGAAGGCCCGAGCAGGGTCAGGAATTCGCCTTCACGCACCTGGATATCGGTAGGTTGCAGGGCGACGAACTGACCATAGGTCTTGCCCAGGCCACGGGTTTCAAGTTTCACGCTCATGCATCGACTCCCTTACGACAAGATCCAGGCGTTGAACCGCTCGGTCACGGTGGTGCGGTTCTCTGCCCACCAGGCCGGGCTGGGCAGGCGCATGTTTTCCAGGTTCTGGGGCGCGGTGGGCAACAGCGCAGCCCGCTCGGGAGCGATGAACTCGAACGACCTGCGGTTGGTGGGGCCGTAGGCCAGCGTGTCGGTGAAGTCGGCCTGACGTTTGGCATCGGCGCAAAAGCGCACGAATTCCTTGGCCATGTCGGCATGCGGCGTGCCCTTGGGGATGGCCCAGCCTTCGATCGAATACAGCCCCTGGTTCCAGACGATCTGCACCGGCGCGCCGTTGTCGATGGCCGCCTGGGCGCGGCCGTTCCAGGCCGAGATCATGTCGACTTCGCCGCTCTGGATGGCCTGCATGGCTTGCGCACCTGAGGTCCACCACAGGTCGATGTGCGGTTTGATCTTGTCCAGGCTCTTGAACGCGCGGTCGACGTCCATCGGGTACAGCTCGTCGAGGCCGACGCCGTCCGCCAGCAGCGCTTGCTCCAGAGTGTCCAGCGGGCTGCGGCGCAGGCAGCGGCGACCGGGAAATTTCTCGACGTTCCAGAAATCCGCCCAGCTCTGCGGACCCTTGCCATCCTTGAAGGTGTCGGTGCGGTAGGCCAGCACCGTGGAGTACACGTCGACGCCGAGGAAGTTGGGGGTGATGGCTTCGGGCAGCAGGTCGGGGTAGTCGCTGGCCGACAGGCCGATGGGTTCCAGAAAACCCTGGGCTTGGAGGTAGGGGATGTCGGCGGAGATGGTCAGGGTGGTGACGTCCCACACATAGTTGCGGGTTTTCACCATGGCCGAGAACTGTGCCACGGGCTGGGATTCGCGCGCCACGCTGACGATCTTGATGCCGGTAGCCTTCTCGAAGGGGTCGTAGAAGGCCTTGCGGTAGGCCTCGGTGTAGGGGCCGCCGGGGTCTGAGACGATGATCTGTCTGTCGGCGGCGCGGACCACATTGGGCAGACCGCAGACCAGGGCCACGGTGGCACCGGCCTTGAGCAACCGACGGCGTCCAGGGTTGGAAGGTGTGTGCATGACAGTCTCCTACAGAAAACGAATGGATCGTTGGGTAGTCAGGACGTCGGCAGTCAAGGTGTTGAAAAAGCCGGGGTAGGTACGTGGCCGCCGCCGTGCGTAGTGCTATCTGTGGGAGAGGACCCTGTGGGAGCGGGTCTCTGCCCGCGAACGGGCCTCCACGGTGTATCAGTGCCTCCGCGTCGCTGCCTTCGCGGGCAGAGACCCGCTCCCACATTGGGCGCGCTCCCACTGCTAATCTGCTTTCAGAAGGTAGGCCAGGTTTTATTTGGCCCGCGCCTTGAAGAAGGCTTCCATCATGCGTGCTGGCTCGCCGGAGTCGTACGCCTCTTTCTGCAGGCGTCGGCCGGCTGCGATGCAGTCCTTGAAGCCCGGCTCGCTCATCTCGCGGAAGCGTTGCTTGTCCAGACGCATGGCGATCGGTGGCTTGGCGGCCAATTCCTCGGCGATTTCCAGAGCCTTGCTCATCACCTGATCGGCCGGCACCAGATGGTGAATCAAGCCGATCTGCTTGCATTCATCGGCGTTCATCAAACGGCCGGTCAAGGTCAGTTCGATGGTGCGCGACATGCCCAGCATGCTGTTCATGATCCAGGGACCGGTGGTACTGGGGATGCCAGAGTTGATCTCTGGCTGACCCATGCGCACGCCCGGATGGCCGACACGAATATCGCCCAGCAACGCCACCTGGAACGCCGAACCTGCAGCGGTGCCGTTGAGGGCGATGATCAGCGGCTTGGACAGGCCGCGCAGGGTGGCGTAGTAGCGCTCCCATTCACCCACCCATTCGACGGCGCGATCACCGTCGAAATCATGGGCTTCGGAAAGGTCCTGACCAGCGGAAAACGCCCGGTCGCCGGCGCCGGTCATGATCACTGCCTTGATGGCAGGGTCGGTGTTGTAGCCGTTCAAAGCTTCGATGATTTCGTTGCGCATCGGCGTGGTCCAGGCGTTGAGCACAGCCGGACGATTGAGGGTGATGACAGCGACGGGGCCTTTGATTTCTAGCACGATGTCTGACATATTTATCTCAATGCGATAGTTGATGTGGAATAACGATAGAATTATCCCGCTTGATGCGCAACAGGTTTATGTGGATTATTGGCAAAGCGCGTACGACAGAAGAGGCCACCGCAGTCTGAACAGCGCGCACACGGTGGCAGCGGTCAGTGGCCGCGAAGAGGACGGTGGAGGGTGTCAGGTATTACGCGGCAAGATTTTCGCGGCCGCTGACCGCTCCCACGAAAGCAGCCAGAACTGCATGTACTCCGTAGGAGCGGTCAGTGGCCGCGAAGAGGGCGGTGCGGTGTGTCAGGGGTTATGCGGTGTGATTTTCGCGGCCGATGACCGCTCCCACGGAGGGGTGTGGGAGCGGATCATGGAGAGGTGAGGTCAGGTCACTACGCGGTAGCAAGGCACATAGGCTGCGCCACCTGGCAGCTTCATGCGGTTCTGCTCGACGAAGGCTTGCAGCAGTTTGTCCAGCGGTTCCATTACGGCAGCGTCACCCCGGATCTGGTACGGGCCGTGTTCTTCGATCAAGCGAATACCCTTGTCTTTCACGTTGCCCGCCACGATCCCCGAAAACGCCCGGCGCAGGTTGGCTGCCAATTGATGCGGGGGCAGGGCGCGGCTCAGTTCCAGATTGGCCATGTTGGCATGGGTCGGATCGAAGGGACGCTGAAAGCTTTCTTCGATCTTCAGCAGCCAATTGAAATGGAACGCATCGTTGCGCTCGCGGCGGAACAATTTGACCTTCTTCAGCGACTCGGTCATCTCCCGTGCCACTTCGGCCGGGTTGTCGATGATGATCTGGTAATGCTCGCGCGCCGCCTCGCCCAACGTCGCGACCACGAAATGATCGAGTTGCTGCAAATAGGCCTCGGCGCTCTTGGGCCCGGTCAGGATCACCGGGAACGGCAGGCCATGGTTGTCCGGGTGCATCAGAATGCCCAGCAGGTACAGGAATTCCTCGGCCGTGCCCGCGCCGCCGGGGAAGATGATGATCCCGTGGCCTACTCGCACGAACGCCTCCAGGCGCTTTTCGATATCCGGAAGGATGACCAGCTCGTTGACGATCGGGTTCGGCGCTTCTGCCGCAATGATCCCCGGCTCGGTCAGGCCCAGGTAGCGCCCGCCGCTCATGCGCTGCTTGGCATGGGCGATGGTGGCGCCTTTCATCGGGCCTTTCATCACGCCAGGGCCGCAGCCGGTGCAGATGTCCAACTTGCGCAGACCCAGCTCATGGCCGACTTTCTTGGTGTACTTGTATTCGTCCGAGTTGATCGAGTGCCCGCCCCAGCACACCACCATCTTGGGTTCCAGGCCGGCGCGCAGGGTGCGGGCATTGCGCAATAGATGAAAAACGTAGTCGGTGATGCCTTGGGAGTCGCTGAGGTCGATGCGCTGGCTGTCCAGCTCGCTTTCGGTGTAGACGATGTCGCGCAGTGCGCTGAACAGCATTTCGCGGGTGCTGGCGATCATCTCGCCGTCAACGAAGGCATCGGCCGGGGCGTTCAGCAGTTCCAGGCGCACGCCGCGGTCCTGCTGGTGGATGCGCACTTCGAAATCCTGGTAGGCATCGAGGATGGTCTTGGCGTTGTCGACATGGGCGCCGGTATTGAGGATGGCCAGGGCGCACTGGCGGAAGAGGGTGTAGGTGCTGCCTGAACCGGCGGCACTGAGTTGCTGTACTTCACGCTGGGAGAGGGTTTCAAGGCTGCCCTTGGGGCTGACCGAGGCATTGATCACATTTCTTGGGGCCATTCTATATTCCCTTAACGCAATGTAGCGCGGCCGCACGGGCCGCCCCATCTGGATAGTGAGCGACTTCACCGGCGCCGGGCTGTCTGGCACGGGCGCTGGGTCTGCTGGTCCTGCTGGCGAAAAACCGGTTTCTCCTGAGCGTGGGAGCTGCTGGACGCCGGCCTCATCTTACTCTGCGCCGCTGCGCGTCGGTCAACGTCCGTCGGCACAAAAACTTCAATGCAGTGAATTGCTTGGCAGCGCACCGCGTTACCTGTGACACTTACGGTGACCGAGTCGTGAACCTTATACCTGCGCGCCCGGTCGATAGCTGCGGCCAACCCTTTTACCTGTGCCGCTTTCGGGTCAATGCTGTGGATACCTGCCAGCGATTGTCTTGGCCCGTCTACTTCCTGGAGAACACCCCGTGATACTGATCAGACCCTCGGCCACGCTCAAAGCATGGGGCGCCCACGGCTTCACCGCCACCGGCGTGGTGCTGGCCTTTCTTGCCACACTGGCCCTGTTCGATGGCCAGCCGAAGATCTGCCTGCTGTGGCTGGGCTTGGCGCTGGTGGTCGACGGCGTCGATGGCTCGCTGGCACGCAAGCTCAACACCCAGTCGGTGCTGCCGCACTTCGATGGCTCGACGCTGGATCTGGTGATCGACTACCTGACCTACGTGTTCATTCCGGCGCTGTTCATCTATCGCTACATTCCCTTGCCCGAGTTCACCATGCTGATCACCGTCAGCATCATCCTGGTGTCGTCGCTGTTTTGCTTCTGCAACGTCAACATGAAGAGCAAGGACAACTACTTCGTCGGTTTCCCGGCGGCGTGGAATGTGGTGGCGCTGTGCATGTACATCATCTCGCCGTCGCCTTGGGTAGCCCTGCTGGCCGTGATCGGCCTGGCCCTGCTCACCGTGACCAAGATGAAGTTTCTGCACCCGTTCCGAGTGCGCCGCTTCATGGCGATCAACATTGCCGTAACCTCGATCTGGCTGCTGTGCACCTTCGTGCTGATCCTCAATCATCCGGCCAGCAACCCCGTTGCGATGGGGCTGTGGAGCTTGATGTCGGCCTATTTCCTGGGCATCTGCGTCTGGCGCACAGTGGTCGAATGGCTCGGCCGCCTGCGCGCCTGATGCCTGGATTCAAGCGCCGGGCAGGCTGAGCATCTCGATCCACAAGGCGCCTTTGCCCGAAGGCGCCTCCCCGGTGCGGGTCAGTGCGCCTTGCGCGCCAACCGCGTAACTGCCTACCTTGTCGGCTTTCTCACCGGTCACCAGCAACCAGCGTCCGCTCGGCGAGAAGGCGATGTTGCGCGGTTGTTTTTCCTGCAACGGGTAGTTGCCCTGGAAACTCAGGGTGCCACTGGCCGGATCGGCCTTGAATGCCGACACCGAGCTGGTGGTGCGCTCGGTGATATAGATCAGCTGGCCGTCGGGCGATACTCGAACGTCCGCAGCCCAGATGCGCGGCGTCGGGTCGTCCTTGAGGTCGTTGTTGGCTGCGTTGCGAATTTCGCCGTGCGCCAGGTTCAACGATTTCGGTACGCCTTCGGCATGGGCGACCTTGGTCAGGGCGCCGGTTTGCGGGTCGATCGAAAAGCTGTCGACCGTGCCACTGAGTTCACCCACCACGTAGAGAAACTTGCCGCCTGGCGCGAAGGCGATGTGGCGCGGGCCGCTGCCGGCCGTTACCAACGCATGCCCGGGACCGATGGGCTCCAATGCGCCGTTCTGCTGGTTGAAGGAGAACTGCAGCACCTTCTCGTCGCCGAGCGTGGTGGCGTAAACGAAATGGTTGCTGGGATCGCTTCGAACCGAGTGGGCATAAGGGCCCGTAGTGTAGACCTTGCTGTCCTTGGCCGGACGATGCTGCGCATCGATGGCCTGCACGGTCAGTACGTTGCCGCCGTAGGAGGCGCCCATCAGGTAGCGGCCGCTGCGGTCGGTGCTCAGATAGGCCAGGCTTGCCGCCAGTGGCGCTTCGGCGGTCGGTGCCAGTTGGCCAGTGGCCGGATCGATGCGATAGGCCATGACTCGGAACGGCTCGACCCGCAGCGCGGCGTACAGGGTGGTGTGGTCGGGGCTCAACGCCATGGGGTTGACCTTGTCACCAGCGGACGTCTGGTGCAGCAGGGTCAAGGCGCCGGTGGCTTCATCCAGGCGGTACTGGGAAATCATGCCGTCGTCGGGGCTAGAAATGTAAGCGAAGGTATTGGCCTGGGCCACACCGCCTGCACAGCCGATAGCGGCAGCAAGAAGCAAGTGTTTACGCATGGATGATCCTCGGTTTTGTTGTTGTGATCAGTCATCCTATGAGTGCCGCGCAGCGAAGTAAAGGATCCCACGCCGCCTGTTCAGCCGCGCTATGGTGGCCAGGAAAATAGCGTAAGTCGGGGAAGGGGGTATTCTGTAGCAGCAGCGCAAGCCGCGTCCGGCCGCGCCGCGGAATTCCAGGAAGATAACGGGTATCGCGTGCGCGGCAGGTTGCGGGTGGTTAAAGGCTGGAACGCAGCGGGATTTCCTCGCGCATGGTGTGATTGCCTTCTTCGGGGTTGCCGATCATTTCATCATGGGCATTGCCCTGAACCAGGAACAGCTTGATATCGGCGACGCCGGCCAGCACCTTGCGCGCTTCCTCCACCGAAGCGACGTGAATGGTCGCGCCATTGGCACTGGCCACCGGCTGCGACACGCCTTCCAGGATCGCGTGCAGCACATACGAACCACCTTCCATGGAAACAAGGTTCACTTCACTGATCTCGCCATTGTTGACGTGGCTACTCAATTTATCGATGTTCATGCACGACCTCGAAATGGCGTGATGGACCGGAATGGCCATCGCTCTTGCTTCATGCAAGGTTTGAGGCTGTCCGTGCGCAGGGAGTTCAATCGCGCAGCTGCCCTGCCGCTTGCGGCATCAGATTTTCCAGCGGCCTGCGGTCTTGGCCAATCGCTGCTGCAGCCCGTCCAGGTTATTGACCAATTGCAGCGTCAGCAGCCGATACCCGATCAGCTCACCGGGCACCACATTGGGCGCGTCCGAATCGGCACTGGCGTAGTTGCGCTCGAGTCGCTCGGTGGCACCATCGCGCAGGGCGCGGGCCATGCCCACCAGTTGCCGGCGGATGTGCCGGTTTTCACCGTTCAAGCACTGCTGCAGTTGTGCCATTGCATTGCGGTCGCTGCCACTGGGACGCAGGTTGGCAAGAATTTCCAGGGTGCTCAGGCACATGCGAAAATGGCCTTGGATCGCGTCCAGCTCGGTCATGGAAATCTTCACTTCCTTGGACACCGAAGGCAGCAGCGAGCGCAACTGGACCATGTTCGCGTTGAGTTTGGCCATCAGCTTCAGGTGCTCGTCGGCGGACACCGGCTGGCCGCTGACGATACGGCTGTGGATGGTGGCGCAGCCGCGCAGTCCGGTGGCCAGGTTGTAGCGCCACGAATACACCGCATACAGCGGCAAGGCGAACGAGAACGCCAGGGCCAGGGCGATACCGATGAGGATATCGACGGTGCGCCACAGCCCGTCGGTGATCGGATTGTCGCCATGGCCGGCGACGATGAACAAGGTGATGGCCGAGAGCAGCGCGGTATAGCCGCCCTTGCCGATGGCGTGGTAGGCGAAGAAGCCGCACGCCACCGACATCAGCAGATAGGTCACGACGGGCATTTCGAAGTAGTTCTGCTGGGCCACCACCGCCAGCCCCAGCGCGGCGCCGATGAGGGTGCCGTAGGCGCGCTCGATGGATTTCTTGCCGATGTTGCCATGGTGCTGCAGCCCGCCGATCACGATCAGCAGGGTCACCGAGGCCCATTCGCCATGGGGCAGGTTGAAGCCGCTGGTCAACAGGATCGACACCAGCAAGGCGGCGACGATGCGCGCCGCATGGATCAGGCGTGCGTGTCGGTAACGGCGGTAGGGATCGAGCAATGGCCGCAGGACGCGGCGCAACCAGACGGGTAGGGCGATAGATTTGAATGCATTCATCCGTTAAATGACCATGGGTGCCTGGAATAAGTCCGCCACACAGCTGTCGACTCTGGGCTGGAACGTAAATTGTGTCATGGCTGCGGCCATTTATCTTGTTCAAGGAATGCTTTTGTCGATGCCTGCCTTCTCCCGCCTCAAGACCTTTCTGGGCCAAGCCCGGCGCGCCCTGCAATTGGTCTGGGCCACGTCACCCGGTTTGCTGCTCGGCTTGGTGCTGGCGACGCTGGCTGCGGGCATCCTGCCAGCACTGGCTGCGTTGCTGGGCCAGCGCATCGTCGATGCAGTGGTGGCTGCCATGCAGTTGCACCAGCAGACCGGCGCGGCGCCCCTGTGGCCAGTGCTGCGCTACGTGCTCATGGAAGCCGGCGTGCTGGCGTTGCTGGCGGGCGCACAGCGCGGCCTCTCGGTGCAACAGGCGCTGCTGCGCGTACAGCTGGGGCAAAAGGTCAACACACTGATTCTGGAGAAAGCCCAGACCCTGTCGTTGATGCAGTTCGAGGACTCGGAATTCTATGACAAGCTGGTGCGCGTGCGCCGCGAGGCTTCAACGCGCCCCTTGGCGCTGGTGAGCAAATCGCTGGGGCTGGTGCAGAACCTGATCTCGCTGGTCAGCTTCGGCGTGCTGCTGGTGCATTTCTCGCCTTGGGCACTGGCCATTCTGGTGGTAGGCGCCTTGCCGGTGTTCTTCGCCGAAGCACATTTTTCCGGCGACGCGTTCCGCCTGTTCAGTCGCCGCGCACCGGAAACCCGGCGGCAGAACTACATCGAAACGCTGCTTTCCCACGAAGGCTACATCAAGGAGGTGAAGCTGTTCGGCTTCGCGCCGCTGTTGCTGCAGCGTTATCGCGACACCTTCACCAAGCTGTATGCCGAGGACCGCCGCCTGACCTTGCGCCGCGATGGCTGGGGTTTCGTGCTGGGCCTGTTGGGCACGACGGCTTTCTATCTGGCGTATGGCTGGATCGTCATCGACACGGTGAACGGCCATATCACCCTGGGTCAGATGACCATGTACCTGGTGTTGTTCAAGCAGGGACAAAGCGCGGTCAGCAGCAGCCTGACGGCCATTGGCGGGCTGTATGAGGACGGCTTGTACCTGGCCGACCTGTATGACTATCTGGCCTACCCGGTGCAGGTTGCCCAGGGCGATATCACCGAAGGCGTCAGGCCGGGCGACGGCTTGCGCTGCGAAGGGCTGGGCTTCCGCTACCCAGGCGCCAACCGGGCCACCCTGCAAGGCATCGACCTGCATCTAGTGCCGGGCAAGAGCCTGGCGCTGGTGGGTGAGAACGGCTCGGGCAAGACCACCTTGATCAAGCTACTGACGCGTTTGTACCGTCCCGACGAGGGGCGCATCCTGCTCGACGGCAGCGATCTGCAGGACTGGCAGGAAGAGGCGCTTCGTCAGCGTATCGGGGTGATCTTCCAGGATTTCATCCGCTATCAGTTCAGCGTCGGGGAAAACCTTGGCGTAGGGGATACGCGGGCGTTCGATGACACCCAGCGCTGGCGCGAGGCGGCAGTGCAGGGTACTGCGGAACCGTTCATCGAGCGTCTGGAAAACGGCTATGCCACGCAGTTGGGGCGCTGGTTTGCCGGTGGTCAGGAGCTGTCCGGCGGGCAATGGCAGAAGCTCGCGTTGTCGCGGGCGTACATGCGCCGTGACGCCGACATTCTGATTCTCGATGAGCCCACTGCAGCCTTGGACGCCAGTGCCGAAGCGGCGGTGTTCGAGCATTTCCGCGAGTACGCCAAGGGCCGCATGACCCTGTTGATTTCGCACCGCTTCTCGAGTGTGCGCAATGCCGACCATATTGTGGTACTGGAACAGGGCCGGGTGCTGGAGCGCGGCAACCATGAACAATTGATGGCCCAGGCGGGGCGTTATGCCGAGCTGTTCGAGGTGCAGGCGCGGGGTTATCGCTGAGGGTAATGCTGCCTCCTGAGGTCCGGCCCTTGCACCGCATTGACTGCTTCGCGGGCAGAGCCCCGCTCCCACAGGGTCCACATCGCACTCACACTTCACCACCCCACCCTGTGGGAGCGGGGCTCTGCCCGCGAAGAGTGCCCCACGGTCCGGCAGAGGTACCGCCAAGAGGTACCGCCACTCTTCTGCAGAACGGATCTGTGATGCGTTCGCAAGTACCGCCGTCTATGGCTTGATCCCTTGATGCGAGTAGCCCGATGCAAGCGCTTTTGGTTGAAATACTGGATGCCGTCCGCCCACTGATCGGGCAAGGCAAGGTGGCCGATTACATCCCGGCGCTGGCCGATGTGCCACCAGCGCAGCTGGGCATTGCCGTGTATGGCAACGATGGCGAAGTGTTCAGTGCTGGCGATGCCCACACGCCGTTTTCCATCCAGAGTATTTCCAAGGTGTTCAGCTTGGTCCAGGCCATTGGGCACTCGGGCGAGGATATCTGGCAGCGGCTGGGTCACGAACCGTCCGGCCAGCCGTTCAATTCGCTGGTGCAGTTGGAATTCGAACGGGGCCGACCGCGCAATCCGTTCATCAACGCCGGCGCGCTGGTCATCTGCGATATCAACCAGTCCCGGTTCGCCGCGCCTGCGCTGTCGATGCGCGACCTGGCCCGGCGGTTGTCGGGCAACCCCCAGGTGATCGTCGATGGCCGGGTGGCGGAGTCGGAGTACCAGCATCGCGCGCGCAACGCGGCCATGGCCTACCTGATGAAGTCGTTCGACAATTTCCACAATGACGTCGAGGCCGTGCTGCGCAGCTATTTCAGCCACTGCGCATTGCGCATGGACTGCGTCGATCTGGCCCGCGCCTTCTGCTTCCTGGCCAACGACGGCTACTGCAAACACAGTGGCGAGCAGGTACTGACCCGGCGCCAGACCCAGCAGGTCAACTCGATCATGGCCACCAGCGGCTTGTACGACGAGGCCGGCAATTTTGCCTACCGGGTCGGTCTGCCGGGCAAGAGCGGCGTGGGCGGCGGCATCGTGGCGGTCGTGCCGGGGCAGTTCACCGTGTGCGTCTGGTCCCCGGAACTCAACCCTGCCGGAAACTCCCTGGCCGGCATGGCGGCCCTGGAACTGCTCAGCGAACGCATCGGCTGGTCGGTTTTTTAGGTAGAGGCCTGACCGACCGAGGTGCTGTTTCGCGGCCACAGACCGCTCCCACACGATCAGCGTGCATCCGTAGGAGCGGTCATCGGCCGCGAAGGGCATGGCACGATGTGTCTGATCGACCGAGGGGGCTTTTTCGCGGCCACGGACCGCTCCTACATGATCAGCGTGCATCCGTGGGAGCGGTCATCGGCCGCGAAGGGCATGGCGCGGTATGCCTGACCGTCCGCGATTAAACAAAATGTGACAGGTTGCAGTGCCCAACTGGAGCCTGGACCCTTAAACTGCGGGCCTCTCCAGAGGGCAATATGGCATGAACGATTTTCCGACCCGCCGCCGAGTACTCGCCGGCATGGGCATTCTCGGTCTCGGCGCGCTGGCCGGATGTGGCGACAGCAACAAGTTGTCATTCAAGCACGGCAAGGACCTGAGCAACGAGATCCTCGGCCGCACCTTCCGCCTCAAGGATCCACAAGGCAATGAAAAAACCTTGTCCAGCTTCCGCGGCATGATGCCGATGGTCTTCTTCGGCTTCACCCAATGCCCGGCGGTCTGCCCGACCACCCTGGCGCGCGCGGTCCAGGCCAAGAAACTCATGGGCCGCGATGGCGACCGCCTGCAAGTGATCTTCATCACCCTGGACCCTGAGCGCGACACGCCCGAAGTACTGGACGCCTACGTCAAGCTCTTCGACCCCACGTTCGTGGCCCTGCGTGGCACGCTCGAGCAAACCGCCGAGGTCGCCAAGGAGTTCAAGGTCTTCTTCGAAAAGGTCCCGGTGGGCGACACCTACACGATCTCCCACACCTCGACCAGCTACGTCTTCGACTCCCGCGGCGTGCTGCGTCTGGGTTTGTCCCACTCCCTCACCGCACAAGAGTGCGCCGAGGATCTGCTCACCGTAATGGAAGTCTGCTGATGAAATTCGTCGTCAAGAAGCTGTCTGTGACCACTCTGAATACTGTCCGCCACGCCACCCTGCTGATCGCCGCGCTGGGCTTCACTGGCCATGCCATGGCGCAAACCACAGTCGAAGACGCCTGGGCACGCGCCACCGTTCCCGGCCAGCCTGCCACGGGCGCGTTCATGACCCTGAAGGCCGACGCTGACAGCACCCTGATCAGCGTGCAATCACCGGCTGCCAAGGACACGCAGATCCACCAGTCGACCATGAAAGGCGACGTGATGAGCATGTTGCCGGTGGACGAAGTCAGCCTGCCCGCCGGCGAACCGGTCGTGTTCGATGCCAACGGCTATCACGTGATGTTGATAGGCTTGGTCAAGCAGGTGAAAGAGGGTGATGCGGTGCCATTGACCCTGAAGATCAAGAATGCACAGGGAGAGGAAGAAACGCTGGAAGTAAACGCCGTGGCCAGGGCACTGAATGCACCCGGCCACGCTCATGCTCACTGAATGACCGGCAACTGGGCGCTGCCGGCATCACAGTTGCACCGTCGCAATCACTTACCGACGGTCTGACCCAGGAACCAGGCGCGTTCTTCGGCCTGGTCGATCCACTCTTCTAGCAGGCTGGTGGTGGACAGGTCGTTGGCTTCGTCGGTGACGCCGTGGGTAGTGCGCATGTAGGCAGCCAGGGACTGGTTGTCGTCATGCAGCTCGGTCAGCATGTCTTCCGGCGACAGGTCGGCAGCTTCGCTGCTGGCCAGACGCTTGAGTTGCACCATCTGCTCCATCGAGCGGACAGTCGGCTCGCCAATCTTGCGGGCGCGCTCGGCGATCAGGTCAGTGATGGCGTAGATCTGAGTGGCTTGCTCTTCCAGCAGCAGGTGATAGTCGCGGAAATGCGAGCCTTTCATGTGCCAGTGGTAGTTCTTGGTTTTGAAGTACAGCGCAAAGACGTCAGACAGCAGCACTGCCAGTTCCTGACCAACTTCGGCTTGGTTCTGCAAGCGGGCGCCTTCGCCTTTCTCGGCCTTGGCCTTGACGGACGATACGGTCTTGAGTTCCTGTTTCACATTGGCAACGGCCATTTGAAATCTCCTGGTACAGGTTTGCGGGATAGGGTTTGTAACCACTAATTGAATCGACCGCGCTGTGAACCGGAATGCTCAGAGATTTTTTCAATCACACCGATGAAGGGTCGCTATCAGGGTTGAAATCAAGCTGCAGAGTGCCTGCATTCGGGAAGCTCAAGGTGAAGGTCGTCACGCCGTTGCCACTGGACGCACTCACCTTGCCGTTCACCAACGTCATGATTGACTGCACTATGGCCAGTCCCAGGCCACCGGAGTCGCCAGGCTCCGTGCGTGCCGGGTCGATGCGAAAGAAGCGATCGAACAACTTCGGCAGATGCTCGGGCGCGATGGTGTCACCTTCGTTGCGTACGCACAGGCGCACGAACGCCGCGTCATCGTGTTGGCTCAACCGCACAGTCGTGCCGGGGCGGGCGTGGCGCACCGCGTTGGCGAGCAGATTGCCCAAGGCCCGTTGCAACAGTTGCAGGTCGGTGTTCAATGTCCCGTGCAACGAATGCTCCAGGCATGCTCCGCGCTCGTCGGCTAGCAGCTGGAAGTAGTCGCACAGCTCTTCGCCCAGATGAGCAAGGTCGATGGCCTGCGGGTGCACCGGGCGCTGGCCGTGGTCGGCACGGGCCAGGAACAGCAGGTTTTCCACCATGCGGTTCAGACGCTCGTACTCTTCTATGTTGGAACCGAGCAATTCACGGTATTCATCCGAACTGCGGGGCTGGTTCAGGGCCTGGCCAGTGCTGGCCAGCAGCGTGTGCAGCGGCGTGCGAATCTCGTGGGCCAGATCGGCCGAGAATTGTGAGAGCCGTTCGAAACCCTGTTCGAGCCGCGCCAGCATGCCATTGAGCGCCTGGATGGGCGCCTGCAATTCCAGGGGCGCGGCGGTATCGGCCAGCCGTCGGTGCAGATTGCGCAGGTCGATGAGGGCCAGCGCGTCGGCCATATCGCGCAGGGGCGTCAGCGCCCGCCGTACCAGCAGCAGACCGATGATCCAGGCCAGCAAAGCGCCCGCCGCCACGGCCAGGTACAGACGCAGTCGATAGCTGGCCAGGATCGCCTCGCGCTCGTGCAGGCGTTTGCCGACCATCACCGTCAACGCTTCACCCGCGGGGCCCACAGCATCGCCGGCCAGCAACGAGGCGCCACTGTCCAGGCGAATATCGGACCGACGCGGGTGCTGGCCCAAGCCGATGCGCAGGGGATCGCCCAGCTCATCGCCGTGGGGGTTGATCTCGAACACCAGGCTGCCATCGGCGCGGCGCACCCGCAGTACGCTTTCCTGGTTGCCAAGCATGTTCTGGTACAGCTGAGGCCGCTGTTGCAGCGCGCCCAGGCTGTCGCTGTCGTGCAGCAAGGTACGGATTTGCTCGAGCCGACCCAGCAGGGCGAGGTCGTCGCGGTAGGCGATTTCGGCCGCCAGCGAGCGGTACAGAAACACCGCCACCGTGCTCATCACCAGTGTGCAGACCACCGCCACGGCCAGCGCGAGACGCCAGGCCAGGGAATGGCGGCGTTCACTCATCCTGATGCTCCAACTGGTACCCGACGCCGCGTACGGTATGAATCAGCTTGGGCATGAACGGATCGTCGACCTTGGCCCGCAGGCGGCGTATCGCCACCTCGACCATGTTGGTATCACTGTCGAAATTCAGGTTCCATACCTGAGACGCTATCAGGGTACGCGACAGCGCTTCGCCAGGCCGGCTGATCAGCATGTGCAGCAAGGCGAACTCCTTGTTGGTCAGGCTGATGCGTTGTCCACCGCGGCTGACCCGACGGCGCAACACGTCCACCTCCAGATCGGCCACCTGATAATGCTCCACCTCGCGCACCGCGCCCCGGCGCAACAGGGTGCGCACCCGCGCCAGCAGTTCGGCGAAGGCGAACGGTTTGACCAGGTAGTCGTCGGCGCCCAGCTCGAGGCCGCGCACGCGGTCTTCGATGGCGTCCTTGGCGGTCAGGAACAGCACTGGCGTCGCGCCGCGCTGGCGAATCAGTTTGAGCAACTGCCAGCCGTTCAGGCCAGGCAGCATGACGTCGAGAATCACCAGGTCATAGGCCTGCTGCTCGATCAGGTAGCGCCCGTCCAGGCCATTGAGGGCCACATCCACCGCAAAGCCGGATTCGCCCAGCCCCTTGGCGAGAAAATTCGCCGTTTTTGCTTCGTCTTCAACCAGCAACACACGCATCGTTCAGCTCCAATACCTGCGCATAGGCTAGGCCTCTGCCGGGCGATTGCCTATTACAAAGTTGTAATCCCTGCGACGGGGTTCTGTCGCGGGCAGCTTGCTAACGTGGTTGCCACTGATCACGGAGATGCCCGATGAAAGCCCTTTGCATGACATTCACCTTGGCCTGCCTGATGGCCACCCAGGCCCATGCGGCACTGGCCCAGCACCCTGACCTGGACCTGGCAACCGCCCAGCGGCTGGCCAACGGCAGCGGCTGCGTGGCTGCCGTGGCGGTCCTGGATCGCGGCGGCAACATCCTGGTGCAGCAGCGCGGCGACGGCGTGGGCCCGCACAACACCGAAGCGGCCCGGCTAAAAGCCTATACCGCCTTGTCGACCAAGACCCCGACCCGGCTGTTCGCCGAGCGCGCCCGCAACAACCCCGAGGCGGCCAATCTGAGCTCGTTGGGGCAACTGCTGCTACTGGGCGGTGGCGTGCCGGTCTACGAAGGCAAGCAACTGGTCGGTGCCATCGGCATTGCCGGTGCCGGCGGCGCCGAGCAGGACGAAGCCTGTGCAATCAAGGCCACCGAATCCGTCGGTCTGGCCACTCACCCTTGAAGGAGCGATGCACCATGTTGAAGAAAACCCTTTTGGCGGCCACCCTGGCCTCCCTGTCGAGTCTGGCGATGGCTGCCAACCCCCTGAGCGTCCACGTGCTGAACCTGGAAACGGGCGTACCCTCGGCCGGTATAGAAGTCACCCTGGAGCAGCACTCGGGCAACCAGTGGCAGCCGCTGGGGCAGGGCGTCACCAACGAGCAGGGACGCATCGCCGGGCTGTACCCGGAGCAGCGTCAATTCGCACCGGGCGAGTACCGTGTGGTATTCAAGACCGGTGACTACTACCACAAGGTCGGCCATGAGACGTTCTTTCCAGAAATTCCGGTGATCTTCGAAGTGAAGAATACCGAGCAGCACTATCACATCCCGTTGCTGCTCAGCCCCTACGGCTTCAGCACCTATCGCGGCTCCTAGTGGTACAGGCCAGGCGCAAACGCCTGGCCACGGCTGGTCTCTGGCAAGAGCTGCCGTCATGCTTTCACTGTGCCCGGAAAACTATTGCCCCATGCGTGCGGTCTGTTGCACCAGAGCAAGCGCTGCGGGGCAGGGCGCCGGGGACATTGCGCAGGATCATGACGGGTACCATTGATGAAACAGCTTGATCTGCAGGTCATACAGCAAGCCCAGGCCTGGCTTGGCCAGGGCCGGGGCGTGTGGCTGTGCACGGTATTGTCGACCTTCGGTTCGGCGCCACGCGGGCCGGGGGCAATGCTGGTCGCGCTGGACAACGGCGAACATTGTGGGTCGCTGTCTGGCGGCTGTGTCGAAGACGATTTCCTGGAGCGCGTCGCCGCCGGGTATTTCACGCCCATCAATCAGGTGGTGCGCTACGGCGACGGCGGCCTGGCACCGACCATGGCGCTGCCGTGCGGCGGTGTGCTGGATGTGCTGGTCGAACACCTTGCGCCCGATGACGCCACGCGGCAGCATCTGGCGCAGATCGAGCAGGCCTTCGCCGGCGGTGAGCTGGTAGCACGGCAGGTGATCCCTGGAACTACGCAACGCAGCATTCGCGCAGGCCACATGGGCGACGCGCGGGTGGCGGTGAGCGACCAGGAAATCAGCATCCGCATTGGCGCCGTGCAGCGCCTGATCCTGGCTGGCCTTTCGCCGGTGGCGGAGTTTTGCGCCGGGTTTGCCCTGAGCCTGGGCTATGAAGTGATCCTTTGCGAGCCACGACCCGAAGTCCTGGCCCGTCTCGATCTGCCAGGCGTGCAGGTCCATGAAGTCTTGCCAGCGGTGTTCATCGCCGAGGGCGGCTGTCATTCGGCGACAGCCGTGGTGGCGTTGACCCACGACCCTCGACTCGACGACCTGACCCTGCTCGAAGCGGTGCGCACGCCAGCCTTCTACATCGGTGCCATGGGCTCGATGCGCACCAGTGAAAAGCGTTTCGAGCGCCTTCAGCGAATCGGAGGTCTGGACGCCGACGCACAACAGCGTATCCATGCACCCATCGGTCTGAACCTTGGTAGCAAGACACCCGCCGAGATCGCCCTTGCGGTCATGGCGGATATCCTGCGTGTGGCCAACGGTATCGACCGGCAGCGACTATGAGTGTGCGGCGGGCGGCTGAAAGCCTTTTAGCCGCAGCGCATTGACCAGCACGAAGACCGACGACAAGGCCATGGCCCCCGCCGCGAATTGCGGCGACAGGGTCAGCCCATAGATCGGGTAGAGCACCCCAGCAGCCACCGGAATCAGCGCGGCGTTGTAGACGAAGGCCCAGAACAGATTCTGCCGAATGTTGTTCAGGGTCGCCGTCGACAGCGCGATGGCGGTGGCCACCGAGCCCAGATTGTCCGACATCAGCACCACATCCGCTGCCTCGATGGCGATGTCCGTGCCACTGCCCACGGCAATGCCGACATCGGCCTGGGCCAGCGCCGGCGCATCGTTGATGCCGTCGCCTACGAACACCGTTACGCCGTACTCGCGCTGCAAGGCTTGAACTGCGGCCACTTTGCCCTCGGGCAAGACTTCGGCCACCACCTGATCGATGCCCAACTGGGCGGCGATGGCCTGGGCGGTGCGGCTGTCATCCCCTGATATCATCGCGACTTTCAGGCCCAGTGCATGCAGCGTCTGAATCGCAGCCTGGGTAGAGGGCTTGAGGGTGTCTGCCACGGCGATGACCGCAGCCAGTTGGCCATTCACTGCGGCGTACAGTGGGGTCTTGCCGTGTTCGGCGAGCGAGTGCGCGGCGCTGGCGAACGGCGCGGTATCCACACCCAGTTGCGCCATGTAGCGATCGGCACCGATTGCAATACTTTGCCCATCCACCGTAGCGCTTACGCCGTAGCCAGTGTGCGCCTGGAAGTCCTGCGCTTGAGGCCAGGTCAGCTGTTCCTCCTGTGCCGCCACTACGATGGCCCGGGCCAGCGGGTGCTCGGAAAGTGCTTCGACCGCTGCCAGCAGGGGCAGCAGCCGTTCGCGGGTGAAGCCAGGTGCAAGCTGCAGGTCGGTCAGGCGCGGCTGGCCTTCGGTAAGCGTGCCGGTCTTGTCCAGCGCGACCACCCGTGCTCCCTTGAGCTGCTGCAATGCCTCGCCCTTGCGCAACAGGATCCCCAGCTCGGCGCCACGGCCGGTGCCGACCATGATCGAGGTGGGTGTCGCCAGGCCCATGGCGCAGGGGCAGGCGATGATCAGGACCGCCACTGCATGGACCAGCGCCATGCCCAGGGCCGGCTGCGGGCCAAGCCAGTACCATCCGGCAAAGGTCAGCAGTGCCAGCAGCATGATCACGGGGACGAACCACAGGGTCACCTGGTCCACCAGCGCCTGGATCGGCAACTTGCTGCCTTGTGCCTGCTCGACCATGGCAACGATCCGCGCGAGCAGGCTAGCGCTGCCCAGCTCGGTGGCCCGGACCTGCAACGTGCCGTTCTGGTTCAGCGTCCCGCCGACCACGCGGTCGCCGGCCTGCTTGCGTACCGGCATGGGTTCGCCGGTGAGCATCGACTCGTCGACGAAGCTGTCGCCAGCCAGTACGGTGCCGTCCACCGCGATCCGCTCGCCGGGGCGTACCTGCACCACGTCACCCTGCACCAATTGCGCCAGTGGGACTTCCATCAGCCCGACCTGGCGTTGCACCCAGGCGGTCTGAGGCTGGAGATTCAGCAGCCGCTTGATGGCTTGCGAAGTGCGGCCGCGGGCGCGGTTTTCGAGAGTGCGGCCCAGCAGGATCAGGCAAATGATCACGCACACGGCTTCGTAGTAGACCGTTGCCGTGGCGCTGGGCAGCAGATGCGCGGCGAAGGTCGATACGACGGAAAAACCGTAGGCGGCGAGGGTGCCCACCGCGACCAGAGAGTTCATGTCCGGCGCACCGCGCAGCAATGCCTGGATACCCTTGCCATAGAAGCGCTTGGCACAGGTGATCAGCACCAGGGTGGTCAACGCGAACTGCAGCAGCCAATTGCCCTGCTGAGCGAAATGCTGGTCGATCCAGGCATGAAAACCGGGTATCAGGTGCGCGCCCATCTCGAGGATCACCACCGGCAGCGACAGCAGTACCGACCAGCGCAGGTCGCAGTGCAGGCGGGCGGCATCGGCGGCGTGAGCGCGGCTGGATCGGTCCAGTTCGTCCTGGGTGTGTTCGATAGGGGTGGCGGTGTAGCCGGCCTTGTCGATGGCAGCGATCAGGGCCTGCACATCCAGGCTTTCATCGCCTTCCACCCGCCCGCGTTCGGTGGCCAGGTTGACCGCTACCGTGGTGACGCCGGGCACCTTGCCCAGCGTCCGCTCGACCCGACCCACACAGGACGCACAGGTCATCCCCTGGATACCCAGCTCGATCGCACCTTTATTCGCCGCCATGCCCACATCCTCCTTCCATTCCAAGCCTCGACTTTGACCCTTCCCATCATGGGAAGGTCAAGCCCGACAACACCCTGCGTAGGAGCGGTCCGTGGCCGCGAAAAGAGCACCGCGGTGTACCAGCCACACCGCATCGCGCCATTCGCGGCCGATGACCGCTCCTACAGGTTCAGCACCGACCGCGTGGGAGCGGTCGGTGGCCGCGAAAGGGGCAATGCGGTCCGCGAGGTGCGCTGTGGGCGATTCGATTCGCGCCGGCGTGGCGAAAATGGCAGCATGGGCATACAAGAACTGGAGAACGGCCATGAAGATCGTCATTGCACCTGATTCATTCAAAGACAGTCTCAGCGCCGCCGATGTCGCTGCGGCCATTGCCCGGGGGCTGCGCCAGGCGTTGCCGGAGGCTGCGCTCGTCGAGCGGCCGATGGCCGATGGCGGCGAAGGCACCATGCAGGCGATCATGGCGGCCTGTAAGGGCGAACTGCGCACTGTCACGGTGGACGGCCCTCTGGGCGACCCTACTCGAGCACAGTGGGGCTGGCTGGCCGCCGAACGCACGGCAATCATCGAAATGGCCGAAGCCAGCGGATTGCAGCTGCTCGAGCGCCAGCACCGCGATGCCTGCAACAGCAGCACCTACGGCACCGGGCAGTTGATCGCTGCGGCTATGGATGCTGGCGCCCGACGAATCATCCTCGCCATTGGCGGTAGCGCGACCAACGATGCCGGTACCGGCATGCTGCGTGCGCTTGGCCTGCGCCTGACCGACGCCCAAGCTGCCGATCTAGCCCGAGGCGGGTTGGCGTTGTCACACTTGACCACGCTCGACATCAGCGGACTCGACAGGCGCCTGGCCGAGGTGCAGTTCGAAGTCGCGGCAGATGTCGATAACCCTCTGTGCGGACCCCACGGTGCCTCGCATATTTTCGGCCCGCAGAAAGGCGCTACAGCCGAGCAGGTGCTAGCCCTCGACACGGCCCTGGGCCATTTTGCCGACCATTGCGTACCGGTACTCGGCCATGACCACCGCGACCTGCCTGGGTGCGGCGCAGCGGGTGGCATGGGTTTCGCGGCCAAAGCCTTTCTGAATGCATCGTTCCGTCCGGGCGTCGAAGTCGTGGCGCAGCTGGTGGGCCTGGCCGAGGCCGTCATCGGTGCCGATCTGGTCATCACCGGGGAAGGGCGCTTCGATGCCCAGACCCTGCGGGGCAAGACGCCCTTCGGCGTGGCTCGTATCGCGCGTGACGCAGACGTTCCGGTGGTGGTATTGGCTGGCACGCTCGGCGAAGGCTATCAGGACCTGTACGCCCATGGCATCGATGCCGCCTTTTCCCTGGCCTGCGGGCCGATGACCCTTGAGCAGGCCTGCGCCGATGCGAGTGCGTTGCTCAGCGACCGTGCTCGCGATATCGCTTTGCTCTGGCAGCTGCGCCGCTAGAGCCATGCGCGGTGTCGGTCAATCCCGCTCGCGCATGAAAAACCCGGCCACGTACTTGCGGAAGGTCTCCAGACTCTTGAAGTCGGCCAGGCGCTTGAAGGTCTCGGAGCTGGGCTCCGGACCCAGCGGCTCCTTCATCAGCGAGACCGACAGCACCCGGTCCAGGTCCGAACTGAGCACCAGTTCGTCCATCACCATGGCGCCGATCACCGGTCGGCGCATCACCACCTTGACGCCCTTGCTGGCCATCCAGTCGATCAGCGAAACCAGCATCTTCAGCGGCTCGCGCTCCTCGTCGCGGAACACTGGAAACAGGTGCCCACGCGTCAGCACCGGCACCGTCGCCACGTGGACCATTTCGTAGAACTGACTGCCGGCGGTCGCCGGTGAGTACAACGCCAGCGCCAACAGCGGTCCACTGCTGCGCGCGCCACCCCACAGCAGATGATGACCCTGAAAATCGAACCCGGCGCTGCTGCGGTCGGTGATCACCTTGCGCCCGACCACATCCGCCACGCAGTCGAGCAGCAGACCATAGCGACGCTGACCGATGAACGCAGTAGAATCCTTCAGCCGCGACTTAAGCATCATCATGTGCTTCATGTCGATGCGGGTTTCCAGGTAGTTGCTCGCCGGCACCCGGTCGATCAGCGGGTAGCGCGTGGCAACCGCACGCAGGTCGGCGAACTGGCGGCTCAGGTCCTTCTTCAAGTGCGTGGCATACACATTGAGCCCGGACGCTTCGATGAACGTCAGCAACAGCGACAGCAACCGATGTTGCTCCCGACGCTGACTGGCTGCCAAGGCGTTGGCAGGAGTGCCTGGGGTGGCTGGGGCGCGGAAGTCGCCTATCAGCTTGAGCGGCACGTCAGGAGGCAGCCAGGCCGCAGGCAATGACGCATCCTCCCCACGCACCGACGGGTTTTCACGTTCGTCATGGATGAACGGGCAGCCGGGAGCATGCTCGGCGGTGCCCGGGTTGTTCTTCAGGAACAACGTGCCAGTGCTGCTGTTGAGCGTGACGTTCATCACCGGCAGCGTGCCAGGCCGGCAATCGCAGGCCAGCCACTGACCCTGGGTACGGACCTTCATCAGCCACTGATTGGCCTGCAGCAGCTTCGGACCTTCGCTGCGGCCTTCGGCGAACTCGGTCACCAACAGCTGCTCGGCAGGGGTGAGGGCGCGCACTTGGGCGCCGGTTTTTTCGATGATTCTCATGACGCTGCAGACGCCCCTTCGACGAACAGGTTCAGGCCAGGTTGGCTTCCATGGGACAACGCTTGTGCGTCATGTTTCCGTTGCTCGCGTCCCAGCGCACCGTGCGTCACAGCCGCACTGGCGCTGTAGTCAAGGACAAGAAGGAATGCACTAACGGCTTGCTGCACACTCGAACCCTCGCTACCGTTGTACCTCAGCCCATCGACAGGAGCCATGACATGGCAAGCACGCAAGCGAGCATCGACATTCCGGCATCGGCCGACCAGGTCTGGAACCTGGTGGCCGGATTCAACTCCCTGGCCCAGTGGTTGCCGATGATCCAGCACAGCGAAGCCCAGGAGCATGGCCGGTTGCGCCACCTGACCACAGTGGATGGCACGGTCATCGTCGAGCGCCTGGAAAGCTACGACAACGCTGCGCGCACCTACAGCTATTCGATCACCGAAGGTCCGTTTCCGGTGACCGACTACCTCGCCACCCTCAAGGTCATCGAAGTGGACGCCGGCAACAGCCGCGTGGAGTGGGGCGGTCAATTCACCCCGGCAGGTATCACTGACGCCGAGGCCGTAGAGATCTTCGACGGCGTCTATCAAGGCGGCCTGCAGGCACTGCGCGATAACTTCTGAGCGAACCCGGCGGGGTGACGGCGAGCAGGTCAGGCAGGGATGCGGGTGTTAGAATGTTCGGCGTTCACTTCGACGCCTTAAAGGATCCCCACGGTTTGTCTGATCTGCAAAACCCTCTGTTGCAATACCTCGCCCGGCTGATGCCGTCCAGCCGTACGACCATGCAATATGTACTGCAGGACGCCGCCGACCGCCTGGGCTTCGACGACGCCGACATCCGCGACGTGCCCTGGCATCTGCTGGAGCCGGGCCATGTCACCTCACTGGTGGCCGCCCTGCGCGAAGACGGTTATGCGCCCAACACCACCTCGCTCTACGTCAACGCTGTGCGCGGCGTCATGAACGAAGCCTGGCGGCTGAGCCTGATCGATCAGGATCACCTGCTCAAGATCCGCTCGGTCAAACCCATGCAGGGCACGCGCCTGGGCAACGGCCGCAACCTCAAGCGCAGCTTGATCCGCGACTTGATGGAGGTCTGTGCCAGCGATCCTCGCCCCCAGGGCCTGCGCGATGCCGCCGTGATCGCCATTCTGTATGGCTCGGGGATGCGCAAGTCGGAGTCGGTCAACCTCGACCTGACCCAGGTCGACTTCAGCGAACGCAGCCTGCGGGTGGTGGGCAAGGGCAACAAGGAATTGATCAAGTACGCGCCCAGTTGGGCCTTCACGCACCTGGAAACCTGGCTGGCGTTCCGCCGCAGTCAGCTGCCGGCAGGCCAGGCGGATGATGGTTTCCTGTTCAACCGCATTCGTCGCGGCGCGCACATCACCCGCGAGCGCATCACCAAGTACGCCATCTACTACATCGCCCGACAGCGCGGTGCGCAGGTCGGGGTGAAGATCATGCCCCACGATTTTCGCCGCTCGTTCATCACTCGGGTGATCGAAGAACACGACCTGTCGATCGCCCAGAAGCTGGCCCACCACACCAACATCCAGACCACCGCTGCCTACGACATGCGCGACGACAACGAACGTCGGCGTGCCGTGGACCGTTTCGACCTCTAAGCGGGCGCGGCTTACTGGCGAGCCGCGGGCGCGGCCGGCAGGAACCAGTTCAGCACCAGCGCGCAGATACCCCCGGTGGCCACGCCCGACTCCAGCACATTGCGCAGCGCCCCCGGCATGTGCGCCAGGAACTCGGGCACCTGGGCCACACCCAGGCCCAAGGCCAGCGACACGGCAATGATCAACAGCGCGCGGCGATCCAGATCGACACTGGCCAGAATGTTGATGCCCGACGCGGCAACCGCACCGAACATCACCATGGCAGCGCCACCCAACACCGGTTCGGGCACCGCCTGGATCACCCCGGCCACCGTCGGGAACAGGCCAAGCAGCACCAGCATCGCCGCAATCCACACGCCGATGTGCCGACTGGCGATGCCGGTAAGCTGAATCACGCCATTGTTCTGCGCGAAGATGGAGCTGGGGAAGGTATTGAACAGGCCGGCCAGCATCGAATTGACGCCGTTGACCAGCACGCCACCCTTGATGCGCTGCATCCACAACGGACCCTCGACGGGCTGGCGTGACACCTTGCTGGTTGCCGTCACATCGCCGATCGCTTCCAGGCTGGTCACCAGGTAGATCACCAGCATCGGAATGAACAGCGCCCAGGAAAAGCCCAGGCCGAAGTGCAGGGGCGTGGGCACTTGGAACAGCGCCGCCTGATGCATGCCAGTGAAATCCAGCCGGCCCAGGTAGCCGGCCAGCGCGTAACCCATGGCCAGCGCGATGACGATGGCCGCGCTGCGCATCCAGGTCACCGGGATGCGGTTGAGCACCACGATGATCGCCAGCACCAGGCCAGAGAGCATGAGGTTTTCGCCGTTGGCGAAGGTACCGTTAGCCATCGCGCCGAAGCCGCCGCCCATGCTGATCAGGCCCACCTTGATCAAGGTCAGGCCGATCATCAGCACCACGATGCCGGTGACCAGCGGGGTGATCAGTTTCTTGACGAAAGGCAAAATCCGCGAGATGCCGATTTCCACGAACGAACCAGCAATGACCACGCCGAATATGGCCGCCATCACAGCCTCCACCGGCGTACCCTGCTGCACCATCAGCGCGCCCCCGGCAATCAGCGGCCCGACGAAGTTGAAGCTGGTGCCCTGCACGATCAACAAGCCTGCGCCGAACGGACCGATGCGGCGACACTGCACGAATGTGGCGATTCCGGAGATGACCAGCGACATCGAGACGATCATGTTGGTGTCACGGGCGCTCACGCCCAGTGCCTGGCAGATCAACAACCCCGGGGTGACGATTGGAACGATGATCGCCAGCAGGTGCTGCAGGGCGGCCAGCAAACCCAGCAGTGGCCGGGGGCGGTCTTCCAGACCCAGGATCAGGTCGTCACTGGGGGGCAGGGGGGCGGTCATGGCGCGGGCTCCAGGAAAAAGAGCGCGATGGCTCTGCTGAAAAGAGCGCGATTCTACGGCGCGTGGCCCACTGGGCAAACCGCTTTCTGCCAGGCTTGCCTGATCTGCCGGCAAGAAAAAGCCCGCGCGAGGCGGGCTTTGACGTGGCAGCGATGGATCAGTCGTCGCGACCCATGATGCCGAACAGCTGCAACAGGCTCACGAACAGGTTGTAGATCGACACGTACAAGCTGATGGTGGCCATGATGTAGTTGCGTTCACCACCATGGATGATCGCGCTGGTCTGGAACAGGATGCACACCGACGAGAACAGCACGAAGCCGGCGCTGATCGCCAACTGCAGACCGGCGATCTGGAAGAAGAAGCTTGCCAGCACCGCACCCAGCAGCACGAAGAAGCCTGCGGTGATGAAGCCGCCCAGAAAGCTCATGTCCTTGCGGGTGATGAGCACGTAGGCCGACAGGCCGCCGAACACCAGGGCGGTCATGGCGAAAGCCGAACTGACGACCTCGGCACCGCCTTGCATGCCCAGGTAACGGTTCAGGATAGGGCCCAGCAGAAACCCCATGAAGCCGGTGAGGGCGAAGGTGGACACCAGGCCCCACGCCGAATCGCGCAGCTTGTTGGTCAGGAAGAAGAGCCCGTAGAAACCGATCAGTACGACGAAGATGTTCGGGTAGCCGACGCGCATCTGCTGCGCGACGTAGGCCATCACACCACTGAAAGCCAGGGTGAGGGCCAGCAAGCCGTAGGTGTTGCGCAGGACGCGGCTAACTTCTAGCTGCTGCACCTGCGAGCCTTGATTAACTGCATAATCCTGTTCGCGCATGGCGAGACTCCTTTGATTGAACACGTCTGAAACGTTCAGATGCAAAGATCATATCAGACCCATGTGTAGCCGCTCTATCCAGAGTTTGACAGCGTGTTTCATTACGGTATTATGGCGCCCGCAAAGCAACCAGCAAGACATTCGGGAAATTGGCAGAGTGGTTGAATGCACCGGTCTTGAAAACCGGCGAACGTTAATAGCGTTCCCAGGGTTCGAATCCCTGGTTTCCCGCCAAACATCGTGAAGCCCCGCATTGGCGGGGCTTTTTCGTTTCTGGGGTTCCAGAAACGCGACGTTGAGAAACTTACCCGTGCAGGTGTCCTGATTGTTGCGCTACAGCAAGAAAAAGCTCTCGAGAATGATCAGGAAAGGTGTCGTCTACGTGACGGTCATGGGAGTGATGGGCAACTCCGGTAGGATCTTCGACCATGTTTCCACCTGGCAACCGTGGCGCCTGGCCAAGCAGATGCTGGGCTACGTACTGATGCACTGACCACTGGCCGATCAGTTGGCCGTCAACCGCCCACGCAGGGCCAGCACCTTGTCGCGCAGCGCATGTCCGCGGCACATCAACACCACCAGCGAGCCTGCAGCTGCCACGGCCATGTCTTTCTGGGCGTCCCAGAAATCGCCCTGGGCACCAACGAAGGCCGAGTCGCCGCCGCCCACGTACGCCGCGCCTACCCACTCCATCAGTTCATAGAGCATGGATGTCGACAGCACCAGTGACCAGGCAATGAGTGATGCCCATGCGCCCTTGAGTTCACACTTCTGGCTGACGATTTCCCGCAGCGGCAGGCTGAACAGCAACCCGTATGCCAAATGCACGAAGCGATCGTATTGGTTGCGCTCCCAGCCGAACGCGGCATTCAGGTCCATACCGCTGATCAGATGGATTGCTTCGTTATAGGGAACCTGGGGATAGGTGAAGTGCGTGCCCACTTCGTGCAGGCAGAGAAATGCGATCACCATGATCCATGATCGACGGCTCCAGTAGAAATGCTGGCGGCTGCACCACACGGCCATCGCACCTATCAGTATCAGAATGTTCTCGATCAACCAGGTTTGCCGGTCCACAGGCTCCCAGCCCGAGACGATCAGGGCCAGCAGCAGGATGCAGTGCAAATAGCCCACGCCTGTCGTTCGAGTACTCATCAACCGGCTCCTCGCCAAATGCTCTGCTTCGGTTGATCACCCTGCCGCCCATTAATTCGCTCAGGTTCGGGCCTGGACTGGCAGCGGTAACGGCTCTGCGCGGTAAAAGTGGATAAGTCGATAATCAAAGTGAACATTTGCCGCACTACCACCCGTCGTATCTATCTGCAACGAACGCGCGATAGATAGGTCAAGAGACTTACGGCCGCCGGGTGCCGGCCTCTCCACGACAGGTATCGTCCATGATTGGAATCATTGTCCCAGCTCATAATGAAGAAGCGGTGGTTGCCCAGTGCATCGAGTCGTTGTTGCTAGCCGGTGAGCACCCGGCGTTGGCGGGCGAAGAAGTCTGTGTGGTCATCGTGCTGGACCAATGCTCCGACGGCACCCAGCGCGTGGTCAATCGCTACCCGGTGCAGAGCCTTGTGGTATCCCATTGCAACGTGGGTCGCACGCGGGCTGCGGGTGCCGAGTCGATGCTGGGGCAAGGTGCGCGCTGGCTCGCGTTCACCGATGCCGATACGGTCGTGCCCGCTACCTGGCTCGTCGATCAACTGAGATTTCGTACCGACGCCGTGTGTGGCACCGTACGGGTGGATGACTGGTCGCTGCACGGCGAGGAAGTGCGCAGCCGCTACGATGCCCTGTACACCCCCGTTGAAGGTCACCAGCATGTACATGGCGCCAACATGGGGGTCAGTGCCCAGGCTTACCGCCAGGTCGGCGGATTCAAGCCATTGAAGGCTCATGAAGACGTGCATCTGGTCGCCGACTTGAACCAGGCAGGCGCGTCCATCACCTGGACGTCCATCAACTGCGTGACCACCAGCGCACGCCTGGATTGTCGCTGCCGCGAGGGCTTTGGCGACTATCTGCGTTCGCTGTCGATCAGTGCGCCGCTCGAAGCTGTGAGCTGAATGTGCGTCATACAGCGGTACGAAAGTACCAACTGACATATTTAAGAAAATACAGGCAATACGATAGGAACTATTCACGGCGTACAACGCCCTAACATCAGGCAGCAAGTACGGAGCTTTCTGGCTTACATACTTCAAGTACTGTCATTCAACATTGATCAAGGTGAGAACTAATATGAAAAGCGAACAGATCGAAGGCGTAGCAGAGAAGATTGCTGGCAAGGCTCAGGGCGTCGTAGGCAAATTGGTCGGTGACCATTCCCTGCAAGCCGAAGGCGCAGGCCGTGAAGCCGCTGGCCAACTGACCAAAACCTATGGCGACGCACTGAACAACGTTTCGGCTTTCGTCAAGGAAAAGCCAGGCGCTTCGCTGGCCATCGGCGCAGCCGTGTTCGTACTGGTCAGCCGCTTCCTGCGTCGCTGATTCGGGTTCGCAGCACGGTTTCTTCCAGATCGTTCGATGACAGGCTCACTGCCGGTTGAACGATCGGGAAGTGCCGCCAACGGGCGGCCATATCTCCTCGCTTTTTCTACTTTCCCCAGCCCAACGCCGCTTTTATAGCCTGCCGATAAGGTGTATCGATCTGCTGCGGCAGTCGCTCGATATATTCCCGGGCGTGGGTCCGAACATCCCCTTGCAGAATTTCAAGATAACCAACGACGTCATCGACGCTGGGTACCCGTGCCTCGATTCCAGCGAAGCGAGGGGGCAGGGCAGTCCAGATGACTGCGTCCAGCTCTTGGGCGCGAGCCCATTTAGCGATGACGCCGGTAGCCGTGCCGCTGAGGATGAATGTGCCAATGCCGTCGTCGCGCGATCGCGGTATCTGCTCGCGTTCACGCAGCGCCTCGCAGGCGTGTTCCAGCGAATTGCTGTCCAGCACTGCCCAAAGCGATGGGCTGGCAGGTGCGTTGATGCAAATCGCCGTGGCCAGTTCGCCGCCATCTCCCACCCTGCAAAGCTCCACCGGCAAGGCCGGGCCATCTTCATGCCACGCACTGCAGACCGGTAGCACGCCGGGCTTCCATATGAGTGATCCCCAGGCCAGACAAGCTATCTTCATCATCCACTCCTGTTTGTACGGCCGTTGTCTGCGGGTGCAGTGTCAACTAAGGCTAGTGGCAAGGCGTACAAGTTCAGGGTATTGGCCAGGCGGGCAGGGAACAGCGCACCGCGCACTGTTCAGTCCAGCAAAGGCCTGGCCACAGCGCGCAGCCGTTGTTTTTCCTCATCGAGCGTGAGGGCGACGTTCGCTCGTTTCAGCAGCCACTGTGCATGCAGCCTGCACTGCGGGCCGAAGGTTGCCTGGCTGATGTGGTTCAGGCTGATGAGCGCCTTGAGCATGCGGATGTCGACTTCCAGCAGCCCGGCACCGTCACGTGCCACCAGGGTGAAGAAGTCGTCGAACAAATCCGCCAGCAGCAGCCCGTGTACGTGTACTCGTTGGCAGCGAGGGTCGATGTCCCGCTGGTCATGCTCGGTGGCGGCGTGAACGTGCCAGGCGGTCAGGCAGCGAACCGCGCGGCCGATCACGTCGATCACCGTGCCCGAATCGTTGGTGGCTGGCGACAAGGCGCGCGAGGCGATCTCTGCCAGCACCGAAAAGCCGAAGCGCGGGTCTTGTTCGAAAGTGCGGCGCAAGCCGACCGTCATGGCCTGGCGAATGGCGGTGGTCAGGTCTTCAAAATTTGCGGCCTGTTCAGGGTCGTCCTTCACCAGTTGGGCGATCGGCGCACCCAAATGCAGGAACGCGCCAGGCAGTACTTCCACGAAGATGCGCAGTCCGTGCTTGTCCGCCAATATGCCCAGTGCCGCGACGTCGATGTGTTGCACGTAGCCAGTCTGATCGCTGTTCACGGTGTGGGCTCTGGACGGCAAGCTTTCATCGACCGGGTAGGGGGCTGCACCCATGTACGGCCATTGCGCGCGATTCTTCAAGGACTCAAGCGCGGCGGCTTCCACGCGGTCGATGGTCTCGCCGACCCGGCCGAGCTTGGACAGGTGATCGATCCAGCGCAGCAGGGTGTAGACGATGAGGATGATCATGACGATGGTCACTGCGAACAGCACCACTCGCCCTTGGGCGCCATAGGCGCCGGTGCTCAGGGCGATGATGCCGACCAGGCTGAACAGGAAGGAGCCAATGAAGGTCGCCAGGGCATTCTGCGTGGTGCTGTCTTCCATGACCAGCGAGGTGGCGCGAGGCGTTACGCCACTGCTGGCGGCGCTGTAGGCACTGACCATGGTGCTGAGCGAGAAGGTCGTTACCGCGAGCATGCTGGACGCAATGATGGCCAGGATCTTGTCGACCGAGTCGGCACCGATCTTCGTCGGCAAGTCGGCAGGGACGAAATCCTTGAAGACAATGGCCACTAGCGCGGTGGCGATGCCCACCAGGGAAAACAGGCTTGCGCGGAACCACAAGCGTTTGGTCATCTGACCCAGGGCCCAGCGCCAGCGAGCGATCATGGTGAATTCCTCGGGAGTGCAAGTCGAACGGTACCGGCCCCAGCATCAGCGCGGCTGCACATTGAGTCCCGGACCTCGATGAAAGTTTCACGATGGCGTCGTGACAACGCGTATGGCCGTCTGTAGGAGCGGTCATCGGCCGCGAAGGGTTTGTGCGGTTTGCCTGACGTACCGCTGTGCCCTTTTCGCGGCCACTGACCGCTCCCACAGGGACCTTCGTGACATTGGACGGAACCCTGGATCGGTCAGTGGGCTCACAGTGTTGAGCCCCTCATTGAAAGGAACCGACCATGGCCGATGACAAGCAACCGCCCGCCGAGGACACCGAGGACCAGACGCCTGCCCATTCCACACCGGAAGAAAAGGAACGGCTGAAGGATTTCAACAAGGACGGGATTCCGCCAGGCGTGGCCTGAGGCTGCACTGCGGCATTTCGCCTGATGGCGCACATCCATGACTGGAGGATTTATGAGCAACGATACCAAGCCTGACGACGAACTGGGTTTCGATCCGGATTCACCCGACCTTGCGGACCCGCAGATCGATCCGCCGAAACCGGCCAAGACCCCCGAAAGCGAGCAATCCGACAAGCAGAACGATGGCGATGATTATCCGCCCTATGGCACCAAGGACTGAGTCTGGTAGCCTTGTGCAGGCAGTTGTCGGAGTCTGCCTGCCGTACCACGGTAAAACGTGATGGCGCCGCCACTGCCAACTGATGGCGCACCCACGCTGCGACAAGTCTCCAGCCATGACATCGCCAGGAGAAGCTCAAGATGATTCCCACCACCGAAATGCGCCGCATCGTCGAAGCCAGCTTCGCGCCCCTCAAATGCCATTGCACCCTGAATCCGGGCGGCACCATGACCGTCGAAGTGAGCGACCCAGCCAGTGGTCAGGTAGACCTGTTGATGGTAGGCGTGGACACCCAGCCGCTGTCCAGCAGTCGTGCCATCGCCGAATTGGTCGCGCAGCTGCGTGTCGAGCTCAAGGGTAACCAGGAATGGTTTTGCCGCAACTCGCCGCGCGGTGCTACCCGGCCTTGATCAGGCCGGGTGCTTCTGGCGCTCGGGCAGTGCTTGCTCATTGTTGTCGATGGTCCATAGCGGTCTGAACAATCGAGTCCACAACCCCACGATCAGTAATGTACCGACGGCGCCAAACACCGCCGCCGGCACGGTGCCCAGTGCGGTCGCACTGACCCCGGCACGGAACTCGCCCAATTCGTTCGAAGACCCTATGAACAGCATGTTGACCGCGCTGACCCGGCCACGCATGTCGTCGGGCGTGGCGAACTGGATCAGGGATGACCGGATATAGACGCTGATCATGTCGGCCGCACCGGCGATGAACAGCGCTGCGCACGACACCCAGAACCAGGTGGACAAGGCGAATACCAGGTTGGCCACGCCGAACACTGCCACGGCCAGGAACATGCGTTGACCCATCCGGGCATTCAGTGGCCGCAGGCTCAGGTAGAAGCCCATGCCCAACTCACCCAGCGCGATGGCGCTACGCAGCAACCCAAGCCCGGCTGGACCGACATGAAGGATTTCCGCCGCATAGATCGGCAGCAGGGCGACCACACCGCCGAGCAGCACCGCGAACAGGTCCAGGGAGATGGCGCCCAGGATGATGGGCCTCGACGTGATGAAACGAATGCCAGCGGTGAAGCGGCTCACAGCGGTGGTCTGATCGTCGACGGCGCGGACGATGCGTACGCTCGGCACCCACTGCAGCAGGAACACGCCAATGGCGAAGCCCAACAGGCAAACCCCGAACGTCCAGCCACCGATCGCGGCGTACAAGAGCCCGCCCAGCAACGGGCCAGCAATCACTGCGACCTTCATGATCATGCTGTTGGTGGCGATGGCTTGCGCCAGGTGCTCGCGCGCGACGATCTGCGGCAACAGGCTCTGCACGGCCGGCCCGGTGAAGGCGCGGGTACAGCCGAAGACGAACAACGCGACATAGTACGGCCAGGTGTCGACCGTTTCACTCAGGGCCAGCCACAGCAGCGCGGCGGACGAGAGTACCGACACGCTCCAGCTGATCTGCAAAATCCGGCGCCGATCGAAGCGGTCCAGCAGGTCGCCCGCCGGCAGTAGCAACAGCACCATGGGTATGAATTGCGCAAGGCCGACGTAGGCGAGGGTCAGCGGGTGGCGGGTCATGTCGTACATGTGCCAGGCAACGACGATGGCCTGGATCTGCATGGCGAACATGGCGGCCAGGCGCACCATCAGGAAGGCGCGGAAGCCCGGTTGGGAAAAGATAGCCGTGGAAGTGCGTTTCAAAGTCGACGTTCTTGTGCCAGTCAATGGGTCACGCGATCAGCGCATACGTTTCAAGATGTTAACGCCATTGAGTGTACGTGATGCTGCCTGAGGTGTGCAGGGTCAGTCGGTCCGCCGATCATAAAAGGTGCGATCGATATGTCGATAATGACTATTGACGAACACGATAGTGGCAGCCTGATCGGGCTGGTATCTTTGATTTCGAAGATGAATACAGGGCCAGCCGCCGATTCTTCCCCCCGCATGGCGACTGGCCAAGTGCTCCGCTTCGACTCTCTTTGGTTTGTATTTCAGCCACCTCACGTCAGTGCGGTGGCTTTTTTTTGCCCTGAATCTGCGCTCTTACACGCTGTTGTGTTTCAGGTGCACCGCGGTGACGCCTTCGCGGCCGATGACCGCTCCCACAGGTGGCCGAGTTCTTTACAGGTGGCTGCAGTTGTCTGTAGGAGCGGTCTGTGGCCGCGAACAGGCACCGCGCGGGATCTGTCCGTACATCGCTCAGTCAGTTCGCGGAGAAGGCGAACACTGTGGTCTGGTTATACGTCTGGCCGGGATCGAGACGGGTGCTGCTGAAGTTGGGCTGGTTGGGCGCATCGGGGAAGTGTTGCGTTTCCAGGGTGAAAGCGCCCCAGTGCGGGTACAGCTTGCCGCCTTTGCCGCGAACCGTGCCGTCGAGAAAGTTGCTGGTGTAGAACTGCACACCCGGTTCAGTGGTGTACAGGGTCAGGGTGCGGCCCGATGCCGGGTCGGTCACCTTCGCCGCTTCGCGCTTCATGTCGCCTTCGGTGTCCAGCACCCAGTTGAAATCGAAGCCACCCTGTTTCGGCTCGGCGAATGCCAACTGCTCGTGCTTGGCGCGGATATGCTTGCCGATGGCAGTGGGCGCGAGGAAATCCATCGGAGTGCCTTTCACAGGTGCCAACTCCCCGGTCGGGATCAGCTTCGCCGTCACCGGTGTATAGCGGCTCGCATGCAAAGTCGCCACCTGTTCCAGCACATCGCCGTTGCCTGCACCGGCCAAGTTGAAATAGCTGTGGTTGGTCAGGTTGAGCACGGTCGGCTTGTCGGTGGTCGCCTTGTACTGAACGCGCAGCTCGTTGCGCTCGTTCAGGCTGTACGTGACCTCAGTGGACAGTGTGCCGGGGAAACCCATCTCGCCATCGGGCGAGCGATAGGTGAAGGTCGCAGCAACCTGATCGGCATCCTGCTTGGCCTCCACGGCCCAGACATGCTTGTCGAATCCGCGTGTGCCGCCGTGCAGCGCATTGCTTTTGTCGTTGAGCGGCACCGAATAGGTCTGTCCATCCAGGCTGAACTTGCCGCCGGCCAGACGATTGCCGAATCGACCGATGGTCGCGCCGAAATACACGGTGGGGTTGGCCTGGTAGCCCTGAATGTCATCGAAACCCAGCACCACATCGGCAACTTCGCCTTTTTTGTCGGGCACCTGCAGCGCCTGCAAGGTTGCGCCGTAGGTGATGATGCTGGCCTTCATGCCGTGGCTGTTGCTCAGGGTGATCTTTTCCAGCGGCGTGCCGTCGGGCAGGGCGCCGAAGCTTTCGCGGGTCGAAGTCAAGCCTGCCGCATGGGCAGAAATGGACGCAGTCATGAGGGTCAATCCAATAGCGCTGAGCAGTTTTTGATGAATAGGCATGTAAGGCGTTCCGTAGTTTTTTATAGGAGATAGCTCGATCCCGGGGTTGGACAACCTCACCCCGGCGATGGCTGCACTGGCAGGTATAGCTGAAATTCGACGGCCGTAAAAATAAATGGTAAGACTATTGGCGGATTGATCGCAGCGCCATTTCCTACAGGATCTCTGGCGCGCTGCCGTTGCCGGCGCGAGCGTGACGTTACGTTACAAATGCCTATCCTGGAATATGGTATGACTATTCGCTGATGTTGCTGGACGCTGTAGCTATTCAATAAAAATAAGGAGTTAGCTATGTTGAGTCGTCACGGGATCCGTTCCCTGTGCTGTGCCGCCCTGACCGCCGCGATGTTCGCAGGCTCATCGGCTTCCTGGGCCGAAGAGGTCAAGATCGGCTTTCTGGTCAAGCAAGCCGAAGAACCCTGGTTCCAGACCGAGTGGGCCTTCGCCGAAAAAGCCGGCAAGGACAAAGGTTTCAAGGTCATCAAGATCGCCGTGCCCGACGGTGAGAAAACCCTTTCCGCCATCGACAGCCTGGCCGCCAACGGCGTCAAGGGCTTCGTCATCTGTCCACCGGATGTGGCTCTGGGCCCTGCCATCGTCGCCAAGGCCAAGCTCAACGACATGAAAGTGATGGCGGTCGACGACCGTTTCGTCGACGCCAAGGGCAACTTCATGGAAGACGTGCCGTACCTGGGCATGGCGGCCTTCGAAGTGGGCGAGAAGCAAGGCATGGCCATGGCCGGCGAAGCCAAGAAGCGGGGCTGGGACTGGAAAGACACCTACGCGATCATCAACACCTACAACGAACTGGACACCGGCAAGAAACGCACCGATGGCTCGGTGAAGGCCTTGCAGGCGGCCGGCTTGCCGACCGAGCACATTCTCTTCGCCCCGCAGAAAACCCTCGACGTGCCTGGCAGCATGGACGCCACTAACTCCACGTTGGTGAAGTTGCCGGCGGGCGCCAAGAACCTGATCATCGGCGGCATGAACGACAACACCGTGCTGGGCGGCGTACGCGCCACCGAGAGCGCCGGGTTTGCCGCTGCCAACGTGATCGGTATCGGCATCAATGGCACCGATGCCATTGGCGAGTTGAAGAAAGCCAACAGCGGCTTCTTCGGTTCGATGCTGCCCAGCCCCCATACCGAGGGCTACAACACAGCGAGCATGATGTTCGAGTGGGTCACCACCGGCAAAGAGCCGCCCAAGTACACGGCCATGGATGACGTGACCCTGATCACCCGGGAGAACTTCAAGCAGGAACTGGAAAAGATCGGTTTGTGGAACTGACCCGATCGATGGCCTCTGCTCAGCGGAGGCCCCTTGGTCACGGTGCGCCGTGATGCCTGCTCTGGAGTTGTATCCATGCGTGTAGAGTCGTTGCGTTTCAACGGTATCGGCAAGAATTTTCCGGGCGTGCGCGCCCTGTCGGACATCAGCTTCGAAGTCCGCCCCGGCAGTGTGCATGCCCTGATGGGCGAGAACGGTGCCGGCAAGTCCACTTTGCTGAAGATTCTTGGCGGCGCCTATCAGCCCAGCGTTGGCAGCCTGCAGATCGGCAGCCAGACCATGGCCTTCAAGTCGGCCGCCGAGAGCATCGGCAGTGGTGTGGCGGTGATTCACCAGGAGCTGCACCTGGTGCCCGAAATGAGCGTGGCCGAGAACCTGTTGCTGGGTCATATGCCCTCGCGATTTGGTTTGATCGATCGCGGTGCCATGGTCCGCCGCGCAAGCGAGCTGCTGGCGGGCCTGGCCGACGAAATCGATCCGCGTCAGCGGCTCGGCAGTCTGTCGCTTGGGCAACGGCAGTTGGTAGAAATCGCCAAGGCGATGTCGCGAAATGCCCATGTAATTGCTTTCGACGAGCCGACCAGCAGCCTGTCGGCGCGGGAGATCGATCGCCTGATGGCCATCATCGCCAAGCTGCGCGACGAGGGCAGGGTGGTGCTATACGTCTCCCATCGCATGGAAGAGATATTCCGTATCTGTGACGCGGTGACGGTGTTCAAGGACGGGCGCTACGTGCGCACTTTCGACGACATGGCCCAGCTGACCCATGACCAGTTGGTGACCTGCATGGTCGGCCGCGACATCCAGGACATCTACAATTACCGCCCTCGGCCGCACCAGGGCGAAGCGTTGCGTGTCGAGGGTTTGCTGGGCCCAGGGTTGCAGGAGCCGATCAGCTTCAGTGTCGCCAAGGGCGAAGTACTGGGCTTTTTCGGTCTGGTGGGCGCAGGTCGCACCGAGCTTTTGCGGCTGCTGTCCGGACTGGCGACCAGCAAGGCCGGCAGCCTGACCCTGGACGGCCGCGCGCTGACCCTGGCCAACCCGCGCGACGCCATCGCTGCGGGCATTCTGCTGTGTCCCGAAGACCGCAAGAAGGAAGGCATCGTGCCGCTGGCCAGCGTTGCCGAAAACATCAACATCGGTGCCCGCGACCGCCATCTTACCTTGGGCTGCCTGGTGCAGGGCCCGTGGGAGAAGGAAAACGCCGCGCGGCAGATCAAGGCGCTGAACATCAAGACTCCGTCTGCCGAGCAGCCGATCATGTACCTCTCAGGCGGCAATCAGCAGAAGGCCATTCTCGGCCGCTGGCTGTCGATGCCGATGAAAGTGTTGCTGCTAGACGAACCCACGCGCGGCATCGACATCGGCGCCAAGGCCGAGATCTACCAGATCATTCATGGGCTGGCCTCCGACGGCATCGCGGTGATCGTGGTGTCCAGCGACTTGATGGAAGTGATCGGCATCAGCGACCGCATCTTGGTGATGAGTGAAGGTGCGTTGACCGGCGAAGTGCTGCGCGAAGAGGCGCAGGAATCCAGGTTGCTGCAATTGGCACTGCCGCGTACGCGCGGCTGAACAATAACAATAGAGGTGCATATGTCTACGCAAAACACGCTGCCGGCGCCCCGCCAGGGCCTCAACCTGCGTCGCTTCCTTGACGAGTGGGTCATGCTGCTCGCCGCGCTGGCGATCTTCGTGCTGTGCACGATGTTCATCGACAACTTTCTCTCGCCGCTGAACATGCGCGGGCTCGGGCTGGCCATTTCCACCACCGGGATCGCCGCCTGCACCATGCTCTACTGCCTGGCGTCGGGGCACTTCGACCTGTCGGTGGGTTCGGTGATCGCCTGCGCCGGAGTCATCGCGGCCGTGGTGATGCGCGACACCGACAGCGTGCTGCTGGGTGTGGGCGCAGCCCTACTGATGGGCCTGATCGTCGGCCTGATCAACGGCATCGTCATCGCCAAGCTGCGCATCAATGCGCTGATCGCGACCTTGGCCACCATGCAGATCGTGCGCGGACTGGCCTATATCTTTTCCAACGGCAAAGCGGTCGGGGTGATGCAGGAGGACTTCTTCGTCTTCGGCAACGGCCAGTTACTGGGCGTGCCGGTGCCGATCCTGATTACCATCGTCTGCTTCATCTTCTTCGGCTGGCTGCTCAACTACACCACCTATGGCCGCAACACCATGGCCATCGGCGGTAACCAGGAAGCTGCCTTGCTGGCCGGTGTGCACGTGGATCGCACCAAGATCATCATCTTCGCCGTGCATGGCGTGATCGGCGCGCTGGCCGGCGTGGTGCTGGCATCGCGCATGACTTCGGGTCAGCCAATGATCGGCCAGGGCTTCGAATTGACGGTGATTTCGGCGTGCGTGCTGGGCGGGGTGTCACTGGCGGGCGGGATCGGCATGATCCGGCATGTGATCGCCGGGGTGCTGATTCTGGCGATCATCGAGAATGCGATGAACCTGAAGAACATCGACACGTTCTATCAGTACGTGATTCGCGGGACGATCCTGCTGATCGCGGTGATCATTGATCGTTTAAAGCGGCGGTGATCTGCGGAGCGGCTTTCGCGGCCGATGACCGCTCCCACAGGGGCATGAATTCTGTAGGAGCGGTCTTTGGCCGCGAACCGGGCACTGCGGTGCATCAGGCACACCGCGGTGCGGCTTTCGCGGCCGATGACCGCTCCCACAGAATGATCTCCAGGGTTTAAACCACCAGCGACAAGAGCAGGATGAAGATCAGGCCTACCACGGACAGGATGGTTTCCATCACGGTCCAGGTCTTCAGGGTTTCGGTGACGGTCATGTTGAAGTACTGCTTGACCAGCCAGAAACCGGCGTCGTTCACGTGAGACAGGATCACCGAGCCGGCGCCGGTGGCCAGCACCAGCAGCTCACGGTTGACGCCCGGCATCATGCCGATGACCGGGGCCACGATGCCCGCGCCGGTGATGGTTGCCACCGTCGCCGAACCGGTAGCGACGCGAATCACCGCAGCCACCAGCCACGCCAGCAGGATCGGGTTGACCTCGGCCTGCACGGCCATCTGCCCGATGATGTTGCCCACGCCAGTGTCCACCAGCATCTGCTTGAAGCCACCGCCAGCACCGACGATCAGCACGATGGCCGCAGTTGGCGCCAGGCTCTGGTCCAGCAGCTTCATGATCTTGGAACGGTCGAAACCGCGCGCCACGCCAAAGGTGTAGAAAGCCAGCAGCAGGGCGGCGAGCAGGGCGGTGATCGGGTGGCCGATGAAGTCCATCCACTGGCGGAACAGGTTTTCCGCCGGCAGGGCCACGTCGGCGAAGGTTTTGAGCATCATCAGGAACACGGGCAGCAGGATGGTGATCAAGGTCACCGCGAAGCTGGGCAGATTCTGGTTGTCCGACTCCTTGGCGATCTGGTCCATCAGTTCCTTGGAAGGATTGCCCGGAATGTACTTGGAAATGAACGAACCGAAGATCGGACCGGCGATCATCGCCGTAGGCAGGCCGACGATCAGACCGTAGAGAATAGTCTTGCCGATGTCAGCGTTGAAGATGCCGATGGCCAGCAGCGGGCCCGGATGCGGCGGCACCAGGCCGTGCACCACCGACAGGCCGGCGAGCAGCGGGATGCCGATCTTCACCAGCGACACACCGGAGCGGCGGGCGACGATGAACACCAGCGGGATCAGCAGGACGAAGCCGATCTCGAAGAACAGCGGGATGCCCACCAGGAAGGCGGAAAACATCATTGCCCAGTGAATGCGCTTGACCCCGAACTTGCGGATCAAGGTCTGCGCGATCTGGTCGGCGCCGCCCGAGTCGGCCATCAGCTTGCCGAGCATGGTGCCCAGCGCGAGGATGATACCGACGAATCCAAGGACCCCGCCAAAGCCATCCTGAAACGACTTCATGACCTTGACCACCGGCAAGCCGGACGTCAGGCCGAGGAAGATCGCCGCGATGGTCAGTGCAACGAAGGGGTGAACCTTGAACTGGGTGATGAGCACGATCAGACCAATGATGGTGACCAGTGCATCAAGCAGCAAGTAGGTGTCGTGAGCTAAGCCAAACATAAAGGTCTGCCTCGTGTTGTCGTTGTTGTGGGCGCAACGGTTGTGGTTGGGACATCAGGCACTGCTGCGCGGGATGCTCAGACAGCGCTGTCTTCAAAAGCCGATCAAGCCAGCGTGGACGCGCCGTGCTCGACCAGCCAATCTTCTACTTGCTGCGCCAGCTCCACGATCGGGACCGTGGCATCCAGGGGCAGGGTCAATGCTTCGCCGGTGGGCGGCTCGAGGGTCGCGAACTGGCTGTCGATGAGGCTGGCGGGCATGAAGTGGCCGGGGCGGTGGGCAACGCGGTTGGCAGCTTCCTC
Source organism: Pseudomonas rhizosphaerae (assembly GCF_000761155.1). Classification (NCBI taxonomy): domain Bacteria; kingdom Pseudomonadati; phylum Pseudomonadota; class Gammaproteobacteria; order Pseudomonadales; family Pseudomonadaceae; genus Pseudomonas; species Pseudomonas rhizosphaerae. The sequence continues at coordinate 2,205,566 of NZ_CP009533.1, forward strand.
GCGGGTCAGTTCGAGAAACACGAAGCCCAGGCCGGGCACGGCGTTGCGCAGCGTTTCGCGGTACTTGAGCTTCAACGCGGAGCAGGTCAGCACAGGGCGCTGGCCCGATTCGATGCAGGCATGCATCTCTTCGCCAAGACGCAGCAGCCAACCGGCGCGGTCCTGGTCATCGAGAGGGGTGCCGGCGCTCATCTTGGCGATGTTGGCTTCGGGATGAAAGCTGTCGCCTTCGATCAGGCGGCCGCCACTGCGGCCGACGATGGCGGCACCGACGCTGCTTTTGCCGCAGCCGGATACTCCCATCACCACCAATGCGTTCAGAGGGGCATTCATCAAGTCACTCCTGCTGGGGCGGACCGTCATGCATACGGGGCCCTCATCTTATTGATCTTGTCAAAGCAGTCTGGTGCAGCCTGCGGTAATAGCAAGGCACAAATCATTATTGCTCTGGATTCGAGACAGCGCTACCTTACCTCAACTCTTTTTCATTGCAAGTAGATAACAACAAGAATCATGGCGCGAATCGGCTCACGCGCAACCGGCCTGCCGACCCTGGCCGAAGTTGCCAAACTCTCTGGTGTTTCCCCCATTACCGCTTCACGCGCACTGCGCGGGGTGTCCACGGTCGCGCCACAACTGGCCAGCAAAGTGCTGGAAGCTGCGCAGGCCTTGGGCTACGTGGTCAACCCGGCAGCCCGTGCCCTGGCTTCGGCGCAGAGCCAGTCGGTGGTGGTACTCATTCCTTCGCTTTCCAACCAGTTGTTCATCGACACCCTGGAAGCCATCCATGGGGTGATGCGTCCGCGTGGGCTGGAAGTGCTGATCGGCAACTTTCACTACGATGTCGACGAAGAGGAAAACCTCATTCGCAATTACCTGGCGTACAAGCCGGGTGGCATCCTGCTGACCGGCATGAGCCGTACCGAACGCTCGCAGGCCATGCTGCACAACAGCGGTGTGCCGTGCGTGCACATGATGGAGCTGGGCGCGGACGGCGGGGGCGCCTGTGTCGGCTTTTCCCAGGAGCAGGCCGGGGCTGTTGCGGCGCGGCATTTGCTAGATGCCGGTCGCCGGCGCCTGGGGTATGTGGCGGCGCAACTCGATCCGCGGGTGATGCAGCGAGCCAAGGGGTTCAGGGCGGCGCTCGAGACGGCGGGGGTTCATGACCCGCAGCTTGAAGTGCTGTGCCCGCAGCCTTCGTCGATCGGCCTAGGTGGTGAGTTGTTCGCCGACTTGATGCGTCGGCATCCGGACGTGGACGGCGTGTTCTTCTGCAACGACGACTTGGCGCAAGGGGCCATCTATGAGGCCCAGCGTCAGGGCATCGCAATTCCGGGGCGGGTGGGGATGGTGGGGTTCAACGATCTTCCCGGCTCGGCGCATCTGGTACCCCGATTGACCTCGATTCGCACCCCGCGTGCGGAGATCGGCCGCAAGGCGGCGCAGATGCTGCTCGACAGCATGGACGGCAAAAGCCATTGCGCAGGGGCGATCGACCTGGGCTTCGAATTGGTCGTGCGCGAAACCTGATTCGATCGGCAAACCTCGACGCGGCTTGCGCCGCTGCTACAGGGGATCGCGGCGCTTGTGTAGCAGCGGCGCGAGCCGCGTTGGCGGTGGATGCGGTGTGTCTGGTGCCACGCGGTGAGGCCGGACGCGGCTTGCGCCGCTGCTACAGGGGCGGTGCTGTACCTGACGTTGCGCTGGAATTCAGCGCAGGTCGCGTTCCTGGCCGGGGCTGTGGTTGAAGAGGCGCTTGTACTCGCGGCTGAACTGCGAACTGCTCTGGTAGCCCACCTTCAACGCAACCTGGCTGACGTTCATTGCGTCGGCCACCAGCAGTGCGCGGGCCTTGAGCAGGCGCAGGCGCTTGATGTATTGCACCGGCGAGGCCAGGGTGTTGCGCTTGAAATGCTCGTGGAAGGTCGAGGCACTCATGTTCGCGCGACGGGCCAGGTCATCGACCTGCAACGGCTCTTCGTAATGCGCATGCAGCCAGGACAACGCGCCAGCGATGCGGGCGAATTGCCCCTGTTGCTCCACCAAGGCACGCAGCACATGGCCATTGGGCCCGCGCAAAGCGGTATAGAGGACTTCGCGCAGGCGAGCCTGGCCCATGGCCAAGCGGTCCTGGGGATCGTGCAGACACTGCAGCAGCCGCTCCACGGCCCCGCGCATGGAATCGTCCAGCGGCACGGCGGTCATCGACTCGGTGGTCTGCGCCTGACTCGGCCCGGGCTCCATGGCCAGGACCAGTTCACCCAGCAACGTGCGATCGATCGGTATCGACACGCCGAGCAGGGGCAGCTGTTCACTGGCGAAGGTCTCGCACTCGAACGGCACCGGCAGGGCCTGGATCAGGTAATGCCCGGCGCCATACTCCAGGGTGCGCTCGCCCAGGTACGCCAGCTTGCTGCCCTGGGCGATCACCATCAGGCTGGGTTCATAGATCTGCGCGGTGCGCGCGATGTGGCTGCGGCACGAAACCACCCGCAAGCCGTCGATGGACGTAGGAATCCAGTCGTCGGCAACGGCCAGCGGACGGATCAGCTCCACCAGGCGGGCGTTGGCGTCGAGGTGTTTGGTCAGGCTCATGGGATACCACGGATCAGGCATGAAATCAGACGCCCATGATCGCACGTTCGGGCCCCGTTTGCGGGGTGCTCGGAGGAATGGGCATGCATCGCGCAGGATCGGACATGGCCGCGGGCGCGGGTGAGGGCCACAATCGGCGCCTGATCATCTTCGTTTCGAGAGGTTTCAACATGTCCAAGGCACTCGGCTACGCCGCGCTTTCGCCCACTACGCCACTGGCTCCCCTGAGCTTTGATCGTCGTGCCCTGCGCCCCGACGACGTCAGCATCGCCATCGAATACTGCGGCGTCTGCCACTCCGACCTGCACCAGGCCCGCAACGACTGGGGCATCGCCGTGTATCCGCTGGTACCGGGCCACGAGATCGTTGGCCGCGTGGTCGCCGTCGGTGCCCAGGTGCAGAAATACGCCGTAGGCGACCGCGTGGGCGTGGGCTGCATGGTCGACTCGTGCCAACACTGCGATGCCTGTCACGCCGACCTGGAGCAATACTGCCTGGAAGGCCCGACCATGACCTACGCCACGCCCGACCGTGTCGATGGCACCAACACCATGGGCGGCTACTCGGACAGCATCGTGGTCAGCGAGAACTTCGTCGTGCGTATTCCCGACGGCCTCGATGCGGCCAACGCTGCGCCGATCCTCTGTGCAGGCATCACCACCTACTCGCCGCTCAAGCACTACGGCGTCAAGCCGGGTGACAAGGTCGGCATTCTGGGCATGGGCGGCCTGGGCCACATGGGCATCAAGTTCGCCAAGGCGCTGGGCGCCGAAGTGACACTGTTCACCCGTTCGGCGAGCAAGGCTGCCGAAGGCCGCCGCCAGGGTGCAGACCATGTCATCGTATCCACCGATGCCGAGCAGATGAAAGCAGCTGCCGAAACCTTCGATTTCCTGCTCGACACCATTCCAGTGCCTCACGACCTGAACCCCTACCTGGAAACCCTGCGCTTCGACGGCGTGCACATTCTGGTAGGTCTGATCCAGCCAGTGGACCCTGCACTGCACGCAGCCAACCTGGTGCTCAAGCGCCGCGTGCTGGCCGGCTCGTTGATCGGTGGCATCAAGGAAACCCAGGAAGTGCTGGATTTCTGCGCCGAACACAACATCACCTGTGATATCGAGATGCTGGACATCAAGAACATCAACGAAGCCTTCGAGCGCATGCACGCCGGTGATGTGAAGTACCGCTTCGTGATCGACATGGCCACCCTCAAGGCCTGACACGACCTCGTCGACCCTGCCCTGTAGCAGCGGCGCGAGCCGCGTCGGCGGCCAATGCGGTGTGTCCAGGTGACCGCATTGACCGGGACGCGGCTTGCGCCGCTGCTACGGGGGTCGAGGGGGCGCTTTAGATGCAACCATTCCTGCGCGCCAGCCTCAAAGCTGCAATCCGTGCCAGGAACATCCTCGATGTCTTCATTTGCCTCTCGTCCGTTGCGCATCGGTGTGCTGACGCACATCAAACATCCCATTCGCCAACCGTTCGCCGGCGGCCTGGAAGCGTTCACCCATGACGTGACGTCCGGGCTGATGCAGCGGGGCCACGACGTCACGCTGTTCGCCAGTTCGTCCAGCGATCCGGCACTCAACATCGTGCCGGTGTGGGACGACTCCACCTACAAGGACGGTCGACGCGCCTGCCTGAGCTCCGAATACATCGAAGAGCATCATGCCTACCTCAAGGCGATGCAAAACATCGACGACCATCGCTTCGATGTCATTTTCAACAACAGCCTGCACTATGTGCCGGCGACCATGGCTTCGATGATTCGCACGCCGATGCTCACGGTGCTGCATACGCCGCCGTTCTTCGAGCTGATCAACGCCTACAGCGGTGAACGCCGTGCCGGGCATTTCGCGACCATTTCCGAGGCCAATGCACGGCAGTGGAAGGACGTCATCCCCGAGTGCCATATCATTCCCAACGGCATCGACCTGCAGACCTGGTCGCCGCGGGCCGCACCGTTGGAGCATGCCATCTGGTTCGGCCGACTGGTACCCGACAAGGGCGCGCACTTGGCCATGGACGCCGCGAAGTTGGCGGGTGTCCCGTTGCGCCTGGCCGGTCAGGCGGTGGATCCTCGCTACTTCAAGGAAGAGATTCAGCCACGCCTGAGCGAGCAGTGCCAATACCTCGGCCATCTGGGGCGTGAAGAGCTGGCGATCGAGTTGGCCAGTGCATCCGCTGCGCTGGTCACACCGTGCTGGGAAGAACCCTTCGGCCTGGTCGTGGCCGAAGCGCTGGCCTGCGGCACGCCTGTAGCGGCCTTTGCCCGTGGCGCAGTGGGCGATCTGCTGACCGACGCCACCGGCGTACTGGCCGCCGGCGGCGACGTCGAGGGCCTGGCCCAGGCGCTGCGTCTGGCTCGGCGCAAGTCGCGTCTGGCCTGCCGCCTGCACGCCGAGGCGCAGTGGAGCCATGAGGTCATGCTCGATCGCTACGACACGCTGTTGCGGCAGGTGGCCGAAGCCCGTGCCTGAGCGTCCGCAGATCGGCTACTACGTCCATCACCACGGTTCGGGCCATGGCATGCGCGCCCTGGCCATCGCCCGGCACCTGGACTGCGACGTCACGTTGATCGGCTCGCGACTGCCCGAGGGGCCTTATCCCCCGAAGGTAAAGGCTCTGCAGTTGCCCGGTGACACCGCGCCAGGCATGCAGGTCGAAAGCTTTCCTGCTTTGCACTACGCGCCCCTGGCCGTGGACGGGTTGCGCGAACGCATGGGCCTGCTGGCCGACTGGATGCGCGACGCCTGGCCGTGCCTGTTGGTGGTGGACGTGTCGGTCGAGGTCGCCATGCTGGCCCGGCTGTTCGGCGTGCCGTGCGTGTACATGCGTCAGCATGGCGAGCGAACCGACGCCGCCCACCTGCAAGCCTATGCCTCGGCCTCGCGTCTGTTGGCGCCGTATCCGTTCGCCATGGAGTGCAGCCAGATGCCCGAGTGGGTGCTGGCCAAGACCGATCATTGCGGGTGGGTGTCGCGTTACAGCCGTCGCGCTGGCGCACACGCAGAGGCCGAGCAGGGAAGCGTGCTGGTGATCACGGGGCAGGGCGGCACCGCCTTTACCGAAGATTCGCTGGCGGCGATTGCCCGTCGCTGTCCGGATCATCGATTCCGTGTGGCCGGTCCATTGCCGACGAGCGACGCGCCACTACCCGCCAACCTGACGCTACTGGGACAGCTCGCCGACCCCTTGCCGGAGCTGCTGCGCGCTGAAGTCGTGGTGGGCAGTGCCGGCGACAATGTCGTCGCCGAAGTCGCCCATCTGGGTGGCCGCCTGATCGCGATTGCCGAGCAACGGCCGTTCGACGAGCAACGCCTGCAAGCCTTGCAACTGGAACGGTTGGGTGTGGCGGTGGGTGTGCTCGGCGTGCCGGCAGCGGACGAATGGCCCGCGTTGCTGGAACGAGCTCGACGGTTGCCCGGTTCCAGCGCCTGGCAGGCACTGCTCAGTGACAGTGCCGCGCAAGACGCCGCCGCGAGTATTGTAGAAACGCTCGACGGCCATTTTCAGCCAGCGCTCAGCCCGCCTTGAGTGCTTGGGGCGGGATGAACGCTTCGAGCTCGGATTCCACCGCCTCGATGATGCGCTCCACGTCGGCGGCGTTCATGACGGTCGCGCAGGGCAGGCCGGCAATGGTTAGTAGCGTTTCACCGCTGCTGCGGTCGAAGAGCCTGGCGACCATGCTGCTGGCAGCGTCCATGCTGCCTTCGAAGCCCATGGGGTGAAAATGCCAGCGCATGACCTGGCATGCATTCGGAAACGTCATCTTGTTCATCGCGCCCACCTGTTGCACGCCACTTGCGGTAGGGCAGGCAATCCGTGGATCGCCTGTCTTGGTTACCTCTAGAGGTTTAACCGTAGCACCGCTTGGATGACAGGTGTGCGGTTTGCCGCGAACGCTGGATGATTTCATCCAGTTTCATGATCTGGGTCAGTGTTTGCACGGCTTGAACGCTGCCGTGGCGGCTTGTTTGACGTCCAGGTCACAACCGCTAGGCTTGAGCAGTAGGGTCAGCAGCGCCGACAGCAACAAGGCGCCGCTCATCAACAGATAGGACGCACCAGGGTTGCCGGTGCTGGCGTTCAGGTAACCCACCAGGTAGGACCCGGCGAACGAGCCCAGGGCGCCCATGCTGTTGATCAGCGCCATCGCGCCGCCCGCCACGTTGGCCGGAAGGATTTCCGGGACGATGGCAAAGAACGGCCCGTAAGGGGCGTACATGCACGCGCCGGCGACCACCAGCAGCGCGTAGGATCCCCAGAAGTGATCGCTGCCCAGAGCGTAGGAGCCGTAGAAAGCCAATGCGGCCAGCAGCAATGGCGGCCAGACGAAACGCTTGCGCTTTTGCATGCGGTCGGAAAACCAGCTCACTACCAGCATGCCGATCACTGCCGCTAGGTAGGGCAGGGACGACAGCCAGCCGGCCTCGATCATGTCCATCTGCGCGCCTTGCTTGAGAATCGAAGGCAGCCACAGCACGAAGCCGTAGACACCCACACTCCAGAGGAAGAATTGCAGCGACAGCGTGATGACCTTGCCCGAGCGGAACGCCTCGGCGTAGTTCTTCACCGGCTTCATGCCCACTTGCTCGGCGGCCAGGGCCGCTTGCAAGTCGTCTTTCTCTTGCTGGCTGAGCCACTTGGCCTGGGCCGGACGGTCGTCGGCCAGGCGCCACCAGATGAAGGCCCAGATCACCGCTGGCAGCCCTTCGATGATGAACATCCAGCGCCAGCTGTAATGCTGGATCAGGTAGCCCGACACCACCGACATCCACAGCATGGTGACCGGGTTGCCCAGAATCAGGAACGTGTTGGCCCGCGAGCGTTCGGCACGGGTGAACCAGTGGCACAGGTACACCAGCATCGCTGGCATGACCACCGCCTCGACCACCCCGAGCATGAAGCGGATCACGATCAGCCAGTAGGCGCTGGACACCACGCCAGTCAAGGTTGCCAGGCTGCCCCAGAGGATCAGGCTGACGAAGATCAGCTGCTTGACGCTGTGCCGCTGCGCGTAGATGGCGCCGGGTACCTGGAAGAAGAAGTAACCCAGAAAGAACAGCGCGCCGAGCAGCGAGGACAGCCCTGGCGTGATGTTCAGGTCGGCGGCCATGCCCGAGGCGGCGGCGAAGCCATAGTTGGCCCGGTCCAGGTAGGCCAGGCTGTAGGTGATGAAAACGATCGGCATGATGTACCACCAGCGACGGCTGGCGAGTTTCACGGTCTGGCTCTGCATGGTCTGACTCCTGAGCATTTTGTAATTGTCGCAACAGGTAGAGGGGTGCTGATTCAACGATCTTGCGTGGCTGTTCTTTCAGGTCATCGGTTTTCGTCCGCCGTGAGCGCGGCGCGGGTGGGCAAGCCTTCCATGTCACCTGGGCTCTGCACCGCCAGGCTGCCGATCCAGTTGCCGCGAGCGGCGGCCTTGGGCAGGTCGCGGCCTTCGAGCAGGGCACTGATGACGCCCACGGCGAAGCCGTCGCCGGCGCCAACCGTGTCCACCACTTTGTGCACTGGGCGTGCGGCCACATAGCCCTGTTGCTCGTGGCTGCAGTAGAAAGCGCCGTCCGCGCCCAGCTTGATCACCACTGCGTGCACGCCCAGGTCCAGGTAGAAACGGGCGATGTCTTCGCAGCGTTCTTGCCCGGTCAGCAGCTGCCCTTCGGCCAGCCCTGGCAGTACCCAGTCGGCAAGGGCTGCAAGGCTGTTGACCTGCTCGATCATGTGCGCCTGGCTGGGCCACAGCGACGGGCGCAGGTTGGGATCGAACGACACGCTGCGGCCGCCCGCACGCATCTGCGTCATCAAGTGCCGCGTCAGCGCGTTCATGCTGGGCGACAGCGCAGGCGCAATGCCGGTCGCGTGCAGGTGACGCGCATCGAGCAAGCGCTCGGGCACATCGGCGATGCCCATATGGCTGGCCGCCGATCCGCGGCGGAAATATTCGACGCTGGGGTCCGTGCCGTCGTTCTGCAACGACTTGAACTGGAAACCGGTAGGGTGCTGCGGATCCACGCCGACGTGGCTGCAGTCCAGCCCCTCGCGTTGCAGCGCTGCGACGATGAAACGACCCAGGGAGTCGTCGCCCACGCGGCTCAACCAGCCAACGTCGAAGCCTAGCCGCGACAGGCCGATGGCAACATTGTTGTCAGCACCGGCGATGCGCTTGTTGAAGCGCTCGACATCGGCCAGTTCACCGGTCTGCTCGGCGACGAACATGGCCATGGTTTCGCCAAAGCTCAGTACATCGAACTCAGCCATGGGCCACCTCCTGCGTGGCTCGGCCCAGCGCAGCCAAAGTCGCCACTTGTACCTGGCTGACAGCCAGCAGGTCGGCGCCCTGCAACGGGTACTCGATGGCCCGCACCAGGCCCGGCGCCATGTGCCGGAACAGGCGTGCCCACTGGTGCAGGTCGGTCAGTTCAGGTGGGGTCGCGACCAGCTTGCCGGCGGCGGTACGCTGTACCGCCTTGCAATGGATGTACTCCACGAACCGACCCAGCTGCAACGCTGCACTTGACACCGATTGTTGCTGCCACTGCCAGTTGCCGATGTCGAAGGTCATGCCCACGGGCAGACCCTGTTCGGCAACCGCGGAGAAGAATTTGACCAGGGGATCGATCCGCCCACCCTGGGCGGTCTGGTCGTTTTCGACGAGCAGGCGCACGGGCTGGCCGCGCAGCTGCTCGTGAAGCACGTTCAGGTCGCTTGCGGATGAATAGAACCCCAGCGAGACCTTGAGCCACACCGCGTCGCAGGCAACGGCCCGCGCCAGCGCCTGTTGCAACTGCGGGTTGGGAGCGGTCTGGCCGGGCTGCCACAGCTCCAGTGGCGAGGAATAGACACAGGTCAGTCCCTGGGCAGCGATCGCGCTGCGCAGGGCGGATGCATCGAAGCTGTCGAACAACTCTTCGCGCAACTCGATGTGGCTGGCGCCGATCTGGGCAACCAAGGGCGCCAACTGGCCCTGGCCCTGCGCGCGAACATAGTCCGCGCCGAAGCTGGATAGGCTGATGGAGACGGGATAGAGATGCATTGTTATTGTCCTCTGAAACCGGTTTCAATTTTAGGCATGGGTAACGCGCATGCGGTTGTGCTGACTCAACGTGGCGGTGTCGAGCCTCGAATGATCAATTCCGGGGTGAAGTGGAACGTCTGGGCCGGGCCCTGTGCGCCCTGCAAACGTTGCAGCAGGCACTCCAGGGCCTGCACGCCGATGTCGTGCGTGGGTTGGGCCAGGGCGGTGATGCCGTCGCCTACCAGTGGGTACCAGTCGAGGTCGTCGAGGGCGATCAGGCCCACCTCGTCGAAGCGCGCGCTGCCCAGTTCGCGCAAGGCCAGCGTGCAGGCCAGGGCCGCGACGCCGTTGGCGCAGAACAACGCCTTAGGGCTAATCTCGCTGCTGGCGAGAAACAAACGCAATTGTTCGATGAGGCCGGCGCCGGTGTGAAACACAGGGCCTTGGGTGCGCCGCTCGAAGGCATCGATGCGTTCGATACGGGAACTGGTGCCGTCGACCGGTTCGCTGACCAAGGCGATGTGGTGATAGCCACGCTCTTGCAGATGATCGATGGCCATGTCGACGGCGAGCTGGTTGTCCAGCCCCACCAGGTCGCTGGGCAGGTGCGCGACCTTGCGGTCGACCAGCACCATGGGCAGTTCCTGCTGCAGCTCGCGCAGTTCGTCCTGGTGGCGGCCCAAGGTGTTCACGATCAGGCCTTCGATGTTGTAGGCACGCAGGGCCTGCAACTGTTGGCGTTCCTGCTCGGGGTCGCGATCGGTGTTGCAGACCACCAGGCTGTAGCCATGGCGCCGGCAGGCGGTTTGCACACCGTGCATGACGGCCACCGAGTAGGGGTTGCGGATGTCGGCCATGAGCATGCCGATCAGGCGTGTGCGACCACGCTTGAGGCCGCGGGCCATTTGATTGGGGCGATAGCCCAGCTCTTCGATGGTGCGGGCGATGCGATCGGCGATGGCGTCGGAGAGCAGAGCGCGATCCTCGCCGATGAAGCGCGAGACGCTGGCCTTGGAAACACCTGCACGCTCGGCGACGTCGAGCATGGTCACACGGGGGCGTGCAGTCACGGAAAGACGGGTCACGGCCTGGATCCTTTTATGGATGTTATGGGCAGGCGATCGATAGATTGAAACCGGTTTCAGGAAACACCAAATCGACGTGGCCGTCAACGGGGGAAGAGGGATATTTGCGCAGGCGATCGGGCGGGTGGGGCGTGCGTTTCAAGTCTGGAACCGCAGCGCGGCCTTCGCGGCCGATGACCGCTCCCACAGGGGATTGGGGTACCCCTGTAGCAGCGGCGCATGCGGTCTGTCTGACTTACCGCTGGCAGGCCGGACGCGGCTCGCGCCGCTGCTACAGGGGGGCAATGTTCAACCGGCTGCGACGACGGTGATCTCCACCAACAGGTCAGGTGCAGCCAGGCGCGATTCCACGGTGGCGCGGGCTGGGGCGTGGCCTTCGGGGGCCCAGGCGTCCCACACCTCGTTCATGCCGGCGAAATTGGCCTGGATATCCGACAGCCACACCTGTGCGGTGACGATACGGGTCTTGTCCAAGCCTGCCTGCTCCAGAAAATTGTCGATCTTGGCCAGCACCTGGGCGGTTTGCCCCTTGATGTCCAGGCTACGGTCGGTGGCAGTCTGGCCGCCCAGGAAGGTAAAGCCGTTGCACTGCACGACACGGCTCATGCGCTGGTTGGTTTCGATGCGTTTGATGTCCAACATGGTGTATTTCCTCACGAGTGGATAAGGGTTGTTGCAGGTTGTTCGAACGCCATCGCCGACTGCGCGAAACGCCCGATGGAAAAGGGATCGAGACTGATCGGCGAGTGCTCGCCAAGGATTTGCTGGGCCAGCCGCTGGCCGGTTCCTGGGCCCATCTGGAAACCACTGCCGCAGAAGCCGAAGGAATAGCTCAACCGTTCCGCCTTGCAGCTGGCGCCGATCACTGGGATGTCGTCGGCAGTGAAGGCTTCGACGCCTGCCCAGACGCGGTTCACACCCAGGTTGCGCAAGTGCGGGAACAGGTCGGTCACAGTCCGTGCGCTGGTGCTCAAGCGGTCCATCTGCACCTCGCCGTGGCGGGCGGCAAATTCCACCGACCCCACCAGCTTGCCGCCGATCACCACCGTGCCATTGGCAAACTGCTTGAACGACAGTGCGCGGCCCGTGGCGCCCAGCACGGGCGCGCAGAACGGTGCCACGCGGTGGGTGACCATCAGCATCAGGCCCTCGGGATGCACCGGCACCGGTTCGCCGACCTGCGCCGCCAGTTGCGCGGCCCAGGCACCCGCCGTGACCACCAGATGCTCGGCTTGATACACACCCGTAGGCGTATCCACGCGCCAGTGGTTGGCGGAACGCTCAATGCGCTGCGCCGGCGTCTGCTCGAAGATCTGCACACCCAGCCTTTGCGCTGCCAAACGGAAGGCGGTCACGGTGCGGTAGGGCACCGCGTAGCCGTCGCCGCTGACCCAGATACCGCCCACTACATGGGGCGCTACCGTAGGGACCAGCTCCAGTACCTGTTGCCGATCGATCAACACCTCATGGGTAAAACCCAAGGCCCGTAATTGCTCCACGCGCCGTTGGCACTCCTGCAATTCCGCTTCGTTCTCGGCAAGTTTCAGCTGGCCGCTGGCGACGAAGCCGCCGTCTTCACCCAGCACGTCCTGCAGGCCGTGCCAGAGCGCTCGCGAAGCGAGTGCCAAAGGTATTTCCTCCACGTGGCGGCCCAAAGTGCGCACGCCACCGGCATTCACCCCGGAGGCATGCCGCCCACAGTATTCGGCCTCCAGCACGGTCACGCGCACCCCGGCGCGCGCCAGGTGCAGGGCAGTGCTCAGGCCGTGGATACCGCCGCCGATCACCAGTACGTCAGCGCCTTGGCGCAAAGAGTCAGTCACCCGCCAATTCTCCCAAGGTGATGGGCTTGATCGGCGGACGGATCCGGTAATAGCCGACGTCGCCTGGCGCTGCCGCCCGGGCCTCGGCGATCACTTCAGTGACCGTCAGACCACACAGGCGTCCTTGGCACGGGCCCATGCCGCAGCGCCCGAACGACTTCGCCTGGTTTGGCCCGGCGCAGCCCATGGCGACGAATTCGCGCAATTGGCCGGCGGTGACTTCTTCACAACGACAGACGATGACCTCGTCGGTCGGGATGCGATGTTCGTCGCGGGGCCGATAAAGAACGTCCAGAAACGGCCGGATGCGCAGGTTGTCGTTCAATTCCTGGCGCAGGTCCACGCCACGCTGGTCGCGCTGCGGAGCGCCCAGTGCGCCCAGTCGTGCAGCGATGCCCAAGGCCGCCAGCCGACCCTGCAGCGCCGCGGCTTGGGCACCGCCAATGCCACCGCCATCACCGGCGACGAACATACCCGGCACGTCCAGCTCACCCCAGCTGTCCCTGAGTGGGCTGAAGCACAGCTGCTGCGTATCCCAGGCATGGGTCGCCCGCAACGACTGGCTGAACTGGATATTGGGCACCACACCTTGATGCAGCAGCACGCACCGGGTAGCGATGCGCTCGGTCTTGCCCTGAACACTGAAACTCAGCGCCTGGGCTGAATCACTGCCTTCGACCGCCAGGGCCGTGGCGCCCGTGAAATGGGGGATGCGCGCCTGGCGCAGGCTGCGCATCAGTTGCAGACCCTTGCGCAGGTAGGGCCAAGCGCGCAGTGCCGAGACCAGATGCCGCCGCGCGCGCCAATAGTCGTCGCGGTGGGTCGTGTCGACCAACGCCTTGATCGGCACGCCTGCGCGCAGGTACTGCCAGCCCAGCAGATACAGCAACGGTCCGCAGCCGGCCAGTACCACCGGCTCGACAGGCGCGGCACCCGCGCTCTTGAGCAGGATCTGTGCGGCGCCCGCAGTCATCACCCCTGGCAGGGTCCAGCCGCGGATCGGGAAGGGCCGCTCCATCGCGCCGGTGGCCAACAGCACCGCGCGAGCCTGTAACGTGTGCATGCGCCCGCTGTGCAGATAGCTCACTTGATGATCGCGACTCACCTGCCACACAGCAGCCTCTTTGATGTGCCGCACCGACGTGTTCGCCAGCGCCTTGGCCAGTACGTTGCCATGTGCGTAGTCCGGTCCCAACAGGTCGCGCCGGCTCAGCGGGGCTAGCGTGATGCCGCGGTAGATCTGCCCGCCGGGGCTGCCTTGCTCGTCCAGCAACACCACGTTCAAACCAAGCCCGGCCAGGTCGGTGGCCCCGGCCATGCCAGCGGGTCCAGCACCCACGACGACGACATCGACCGATTCAAGGGTCATGGCTGCACCTCCAGCACCTGCACCAAGGGCACGTCGAATTGCAGATCGCGGGCGCCTTCCTGGGAGTGCACCTGCATACCGTCGACCACCTCGATCAGGCAGCTTTGCCGATTGGGCACGCCATCGATGTTGACCAGGCACTCGAAACACACACCCATCATGCAGTAAGGCGCGCGCGGCGATTCGCTTACAGGCGTGGCGCGGAAGCGTTCCACGCCCGACATCAACAGGGCTGCGGCGACGCTGATGCCCGGCGGTACGTTCAGGGCCTCGCCGTTGAAGCTTAGGGTCACGCTGCGACGGCTGGGGGTTTCGCTGGCCACCGCCTGGAACAGCGGGGCGCGGCTATGGGCTTCAATGGGCATGGGCAAGCACCTTGTCGCTGAGAAAACGTTCGCCGTTGAACACGGCCAATTCGTCGGGTTGTGCGCCGCCCATCACCCACGGCGCGATGCGCAGGGCATGGGCAGCGGCCAGGGTCACGCCGCTGTGGCAGGTGATCACGTAAGCGCCGGGATGAGTTGTCGACTGCTGATAGATCGGGAAACCGTCCGGGCTCATCACCCGCAGCGCTCCCCAGGCGCGGATCAGGCGCACATCGCGCAGCAGCGGAAAGGTCGCCACGCCACGCTGGGCAATGGCCGAGAGCACGCGGGTGGACGTGCTGTCGTCGAAGCCGACCTCTTCCATCGAGTCGCCCAGCTGGACCGTGCCTTCGTCGGTTTGGCGAACGTTGATGGTGGGGTAGTCGAGAAACGGCTGGACCCGCTCGCTGACCAGTACCTGGCCACGGTTGGGCGCGACCGGCGCGTGCAGCCCGACCTGCGCGGCCAGCCCGGGGTTGCCCAGGCCGGCGGCGAGCACCACGCGCGGCGCGCAATAGGCCTGCTCGCCGACCCGGACGCGGAAGTCACCGGCGCCGCCCTCGATGCGCTCGATGTGTTGGCCACCGACGAAACGCGCGCCGTGATGCTGCGCCGAAGCGTGCAGGGCACGCAGCAGTTTCAGCGGGTTCACGTGGCCGTCCTGGGGCGTGTAGCTGGCGCCGACCACGGCCTTGCCGATCAGCGGCAGGCGCGCTTTGAGCTCGGCGGCGTCGAGCATCTCGAAGGGATAGTCACCGACCGCGACCTGCAACTGCCGCAGCCGGGATTCGCGCTCCAGCAAGTCTTCATCGCTGAAGCACATGTGAAAGCCGCCCGGTTGCTTGAGGCTGACATCCACGCCGCTGTCGGCCAGCAGCGCATCGCGCAGGCCGGCCCAGCGCTGCGCTGAAGACCGGGTCCAGCGCGCATAGTCGGGCAGGTTGTAGCCCTTGCCCTGCACCCAGACCAGCCCGAAATTGCCGCGCGAGGCGCGAAAGGCGTCGTCGCCCTGGTCGAGCACCACGGTGTCGGCCCCTTCGCGCGCCAGTCCGTAGGCGACCGCCGTGCCCACCAGCCCGCCACCGACGACGATGACGTCGGCGTTGATCGCTGCCGTCGAATGCTTCATTTGCCTTCTCCTATCAGCACGCGATCCAGACCCACCAGGCGATCGAGCACCAGCATCAGGATCAGCGTGCCGACGATCAACACCGTCGATACCGCCGTGATCAAGGGATCGATGGTCTGGGAAATCTGGTTGTACATCGCCACCGGCAGCGTAGTGGTGCCCGGCGTGGCGACGAAGACCGTCATGGTCAGTTCATCGAAGCTCTGGATGAACGCCAGCATCCAGCCGCCCACCACGCCGGTGCGGATGCGCGGCAGGATGACGCGATGAAACGCGGTCCAGCGTTTGGCCCCCAGCGACAGCGCGGCCTGCTCGATGTCTTTCTCCAGGCCGATGGTTGAGGCCAGGGTCAGGCGCAAGGCATAGGGCAGCACGACGATGACGTGGGTCAGGCACAGCGCCCAGAACGAACCGCCGATCTGGGCGATGGAAAAGAAGCGCAGGAAAGCGATACCCAGCACCACCGAGGGAATCATCAACGGCGAGAGCAGGAAGCCCGTCAGCGTACCGCGACCGGGAAAGTCGTAGCGGCTGATGGCCAAGGCCGCCGGGATGGCCAGCAGGGTGGCGATGGTGGCCGAGGCCAGGCCCAGCTTGATCGACAGCGCGAACGCGTCAAGCATTTCCTGGTTGTCCAGCAAGGCCCTGAACCAGCGCAGCGACAGGCCGTCGGTCGGCAGGGACAAGTACCCTTTGTCGGTGAACGCCATGGCCATCACCACCAGTAGCGGCGCGACGATGAAGGCGATGAACAGGATATGGAACAGCAGCGAGAAAAAACCGTTCTTGTGCATGGCGGCCTACTCGAAGACTTGCTTGAAGCGGCGCTCGGCCAGCTTGCTGCAACCCAGGATGATGATCAGATTGGCCACCAGCAGCAGCATGGCGATCGCTGCGCCGAGGGGCCAGTTGAGGGTGCCGAGAAATTCGTCGTAGGCAGCGGTGGCCACCACCTTGAGCCGGCGTCCGCCGATGATCGCCGGGGTGGCGAAGGCCGAGGCGGCCAAGGCGAAGACAATGATCGAGCCGGAGAGGATGCCCGGCATGATCTGCGGCACGATGATGCGCCGGAACACCGTCAGGCGGGACGCACCAAGGGACAGGCCGGCCCATTCCACTTGAAGGTCCAGGCGCTGCAAGGTGGCCCACACCGCGATCACCATGAACGGCACCAGCACGTGGGTCAGGGCAATGATCACGCCGACCTGGGTGAACAGGATCTTGACCGGTTCGTGGGTGATGCCCAGAGCCTGCAGCGCATCGTTGATCAGGCCGTTGTTGCCCAGCAGGATCGCCCAGCCCAAGGTCCGTACCACCACTGAAATCAGCAACGGACCCAGCACCACCAGCAGGAAGGTCGAACGCCAGCGCGGCGCCATGCGCGCGATGATGATGGTCTCCGGCACGCCCAGCAGCACACACAACAGGGTGACGGCCAGCGCCATGGCGCCGGTGCGCAGGAAGATCTCGTGGAAATAGTCGTCCTTGAACACTTCGAGGTAGTTCGCCAGGCTGTATACCGGCAGCACGCCTTCGGTGTCGCTGAACAGGTTGAGCGACAGCAGCGCGGTCAGTAGCAGGGGCGCCAGCAGCAACGCAATGAACACCAGCAGTGCGGGGCCACTGAGCAGCCAGGGTGCTGCGCCGACGTGTTCGGCATCATACCTGGCCATGGGCAGCCTCCCGGTCGAGCAGCCGCAGGTCATCGTCCGACCAGTCCAGGCCGACTTCGCTGCCTTCGGCCGGCGGCACGTGGCCCAGGTTCGGCTGGGTCATGTGGACCAATCCGAAATGACTGTCCACGGCAATCAACCACAGGTTGCCCAGGAACACGCGCAGACTGATGCGGCCATTGATCCGTCCCAGCCCCGGTTCGGTCAGGCGGATCTTCTCGGGGCGGATGTACACATTGACGTCCAGCCCCAGTGAACGGTCCTCGTGGGGCACGTGCAGCAGGGTGTCGCGCACCTGCACATGGCAGCAGCGCTCGTTGCGCAGCTGCACGGCACCGGCGAAGGCGTTGGTCTTGCCGAGGAAGGCCGAGGCAAACGGCGAATGGGGACGTTCGTAGGCTTCGAAGGGCGTATCGATCTGCACGATGCGACCGCGCTGCATCACGGCAATGCGGTCGCTCATGGTCATCGCCTCGACCTGGTCATGGGTCACCAGAATGGTCGTGATGCCCAGCTCGCGTTGAATCGCCCGCAGCTCGATGTGCATTTCTTCGCGCAGCTTGGCATCCAGGTTGGACATCGGTTCGTCGAGCAACAGCAGGTTGGGACGGATGGCCAGGGCACGGGCAATGGCCACGCGCTGGCGCTGGCCACCGGACAGGGCCTTGGGGTAGCGCTCGCCAAGCCCGCCCAGGCGCACCAGATCCAGCGCCTCGATGACCCGCTTGGCGCGCTCGGCATTGGCCACGCCGCGCATTTCCAGACCGAAGCTGATGTTCTGCGCAACCGTCATGTGCGGGAACAGCGCATAACTCTGAAAGACGATGCCCAGGCCGCGCTCTTCCGGGCGCACGTGGGTGATATCGCGTCCGTCGAGCACGATGCGCCCCTGGGTCGGTTGGACGAACCCGGCGATCGACTGCAAGGTGGTGGTCTTGCCACACCCGGAAGGACCGAGCAGGGCGACGAATTCGCCGTGCTGCACTTCCAGGCTCAGTTCGTCGATGGCTTTGAACGTACCGAAGTTCTTGACGAGGCCTTCGAGTGTCAAAAATGCCATGGCTTTGCCACGCAGGCGTGCGCCTGCGGCTCCTGAAAAGGGTCGGGAGAAATCGAGCAGTGCGGTGGGATCAGCGCTCGACGGTACGGTTCCAGCGCGTGGTCCATTCGCTGCGCTGCTGGTTGATCGTCTCCCAATCGACCTTGATCAAGGCGCTGACCTTGTCCGGACCGTAGGGCATGCGCGCGGCAAGCTCGGGGCTCAACTGAACGGTCTTGTTGACCGGTGCGAAACCGTTCTCGCGGGCCTGAATGGCCTGAACCTCGGGCGACAGCACGTACTGGATGAAGGCCTGCGACAACGCCGGCTCGGCATTGGGTGTCACGCCGCAGGCGGCCAGCAGCAAGGCCACGCCGCCTTCCTTGGGGTAGATGAACTTGAGCGGGAAACCGGTGCCCTGCAGGGCCACGGCGCGACCGCTGCCATAAACGGCCATGACCACGTCGCCGTTCTGCATCATGCCGTCCATTTCCCCAGGTGCCGAGACCCAGGCCAGCACGTTCGGACCGATCTCGTCCTTGAGAGCCTTGAAGCCGGGGTCGATGTTCTTCTCGCTGCCGCCGCGCAGGCGGGCCATCTCCACCAGTGTGTGCAGGCCGTAGGTATTGGTCACCGGTGGCATGCCCAGCAGTTGCTTGTAACGCGGATCGGCGAGGTCTTCCCAGGAGTCGGGCGCCTCCCAACCGCGCTTCTTGAAGGCTTCCTCGTTGTAGCCGATGCCGGTGGCGACCATGCCAATGCCGGTGGCCTCCGGGCTCAGGCGGGCCAGTGGGTAGAGGTCCTGGTAGACCGGCGCATCGCTGAGCGGGCCGCACAGACCTTGCTGCAGCGCCTGGTACATGGGGCCGTCGTCCATCATGGCGACGTTGATCTGCTGGCGGCCTTTCTGGGCTTGCAGCTTGGCCAGGGTTTCGGTGGAGTTGCCAGCCACATAGACCACCTTGACATCGTGCAGCTTTTCGAATGCCGGGATGATCTTGCTCTTGTACATCTGCTCGGTGGAGCCGCCGACGCCGGCGACGTAGAGAGTCGAGGCGGCGTGGGCGCTGGCGCAGCTCAAGGCAGCGAAAGCGAGGGCGACGCGCAGGGAAGTGAAGCGAAAGGACGGTTGTTGGCTATTCACAGACTATCTCCGAAGTGCAGGGGGCAGATCGAACAATGCGTCGGTCGCTCCGGCGAACCGGGGCCACGCATGCGCTGTGCATGCTCCCGGCCGTAAGCCTCGCCGGGTAACGCATCTTGGTGTGCGCTATGTGCTGCTGGGCTTGAGTATTGCGAGGGGTGCGGTATATGGTCAAATACGGATATCGGGCCTAGTCATGCATATTTGATATGGAGGCATCAGTGAATCTCAGGCAGATCGAAGCATTCCGCAGTGTGATGCGCATGGGCTCGATGACGGCAGCAGCCGATGTGCTGTACACCTCGCAACCCAATGTCAGCCGACTGATCGCGCAACTGGAGTTGAGTACCGAGCTGACCCTGTTCAAGCGCGCCGGTGTGCGGCTCATTCCCACACAGGAGGGCAGGGCGTTCTTTCAGGAAGTGGAGCGCGCCTTCGTCGGGCTCGACAGCCTCAAGCACTCAGCCAAGAACATCCGCAACCTGGGCACCGGGCGGCTGCGCGTGGCGGCAGTGCCTTCCATGGGCATGAGCGTGATCCCGGAGGTGCTCAAGACCTTCACTTCGACCCGTCCGGAGTTGACGGTGTCGCTGCACGTGAACTCGTCGCAGACCGTCGAGCAATGGGTGAAATCGCAATTCTGCGAGATCGGCATCGTGGTGCACCCGGGCGATGTGGTGAACCATCAGGTCGAGTTGTTGGCCGAGGTTCCGGCAGTCTGCGTATTGCCGGCGGCCCATCCGCTGGCACAGCGCGAGAGCATCACCTTCGGTGACCTGCACGGTCAGCCGTTCGTGTCGTTGTGCCACGGCGACGGCACTCGGGCTCTGGTGGACAGGTTGTTCGAGCAGGCCGGGGTCGAGCGTGTCATGGCGGTGGAAGCGCAGTACGGCGCGATCAACTGCGAGATGGTCGCCCATGGCATGGGTATTACCCTGGTACATCCGCTGGTAGCCCGGGATTACCTGCACCGTGACATCGTGGTCCGGCCTTTTCACCCGGACATTCCCTTGCCAACCTACGTGATCTGGCCGCACACGGAAAACCGTACCCTGTTGGCCGAGGATTTTATCGACACCTTGAAGGCCTATTTTCGCCAGCTGACGAAGACCTTCTAACGCGCGGCTGCTAAAGAGGCACATTCAGCATGGTCCGCACCCCTGTAGCAGCGGCGCGAGCCGCGTCCGATGACCCCGCGTTTTTCCAGACACACCGCCGATAAAACCGACGCGGCTTGCGCCGCTGCTACAGGGGAAAGTGCGTTACATGACCTGGTCGGCCAACGGGAGGGCGTGGGCCATGTCTTCGGCGCGGGCCTGGGCCTTGTGCAGGGTGACGGGTATGGACTTGGCGGCCGGCACCTTGCTCTTGCTCGCGTAATGCCACAGAGGAATCAACGCGTTGCATTCGGGGTAGTAGGCGCCGGCGCAATTGATCGGGATGTTATAGGCGATGATCTGCATCGGCCCTACTTCGCGCCGCACCCCAGGCTCGATGGCGGTACGGAGGGTGACCCAGTCACCGGGATGGAAGCCCAGCCGAACGATGTCATTGCGGTTCATGAAGATCACGCTGCGGGTGCCCTTGACCCCGCGGAAACGGTCTTCGTAACCATACACCGTGGTGTTGAATTGATCGTTGCTGCGCAGTGTCATCAACTGCAACACATCGCGCTGATCACTGTTCTTCGAGACATCGTCGTCTTCGTCCAGGGTCTTGGCCGTGACGAACTGGGCCTTGCCCGAGGGCGTGGTCCATTTGCGCTCGCAGGCGCCCAAGGGTCGGTGGAAACCACCGGGCTCCCACATCCGCGTTTCCATGTCATGGAAGATCTCGGGGTAGGTCTGGGCAATGGCCTCGCGCACGCGGGCATAGTCCTGACGCCACAGCTCCCACGGAATCTGCTCGCGACCACTGAGGGTCGCCTGAGCCAGGCCGGCGATGATTGCCAGCTCGGCGCGCAAGTGTTCGCTGGCCGGTTCTGCGCGGCCTTCCCAAGCCCGGATGCAACCGGTGCTGTCCTCGGTGGTGTAGACCTGACGGCGACCGTCCTGTACGTCGCTTTCGATGCGACCCAGGCAAGGCAGCAGCCAGCCATGTTGGCCTGGGAACAGATGGGTGCGGTTGAGTTTGGTGGCAATCTGCACGTTCAGCGTCAGGTCGGCCCACGCGGGCTCGATGCGATCGGTGTCGGGCACAGCGCGCAGGAAGTTGCCACCCAGGCCGATGAAGCCTTTCACCGTCCCGGCGACGATGCCCTCGCAGGCGTCTACCGTGGCCATCCCTTTTTTCTTCGGCACCTGGATGCCGAACAGCGATTCGATCTTGTCCGCAGGGACCTTCGCCGGATCCTCGGTGATGCCTACGGTCCGTTGCCCCTGCACGTTGGAATGCCCGCGCACAGGGCAGATGCCAGCGCCGGGCTTGCCAATGTTGCCGCGCAGCAGCAGCAGGTTGACCAGCATCTGCACGTTCTGTACGCCATGACGGTGCTGGGTCAGGCCCATGCCGTAAATGATCATCACCCGATCGCTGCGGGCATACACGGTCGCCGCCGCTTCCATCGCCGCACGATCCAAACCACTGCGCTGCTCCAGCGCTGTCCATTCATGCTGGTCGACCTGGGCCAGGAATGCGTCCACGCCCTCGGTGTGCTCGGCAATGAACGCGTGGTCGATCACGGCGGGGCGACCCTCGGCCTGCGCCGTGCGATCCATGGCCAGCAGCGCCTTGGCGATGCCCATGACCGCCGCGGTGTCGCCGCCGATGGCCACCTGATGATATTGCGTGCTGATCACCGTGGAATCGGGACCGAGCATTTCCACCGGCGACTGCGGATTGACGAAACGCTCCAGGCCCCGTTCGCGCAGCGGGTTGAAGCTGATGATCGGCACCTGACGCTTGCGCGCTTCCTGCAACGGGTGAAGCATGCGCGGGCTGTTGCTGCCTACGTTCTGACCGAAGAAAAAGATGCAGTCGGTGCGTTCGAAATCATTCAAGGACACCGTGCCGACCGGCACCCCGATGCTTTCCTGCAAGCCGACCGAGGTGCTTTCGTGACACATGTTCGAACTGTCGGGCAGGTTGTTGGTGCCGTAGGCACGGGCCAGCAACTGGTACATGAACGAGGTTTCCAGCGACGCACGGCCCGAGGCGTAGAAAATCACGCTGTCGGGTTCCAGGCCGCGCAGCTGCTCGCCGATGCCTTGGTAGGCTTCTTCCCAGGTGGTGGTCACGTAGCGGTCGCTGGTCGCGTCGTAGCGCATCGGATGGGTAAGGCGGCCGTGGCGTTCGAGCTCGTAGTCGCTCCAGGTCCGCAGCTCGGTCAGGCTGTGCTTGGCGAACAGTTCCGGGCCGGTGCGCAAGGCAGTCAGCTCCCAGGCCGTGGCCTTGGCGCCGTTTTCGCAGAATTCCAGGGCGTGCGGGTTGCCCGGCTTGGCCCAGGCACAGCTGACACACGCAAAGCCATCGGGCTTGTTCTGCTTCAGCAATGCCGCCGGACCCTTGCCCAGGGCCTGCTGGCGCCAGAGGATATTCATCACCGAAAACGCCGATCCCCAGCCTCCGGAGGACGAGGTGTAGGGCTGATAGCGCGCTTTGGGATGAATGATTTGCATGGTCGTGGTCCTTGGCTGTGGAAGCCTGGATGAATCAGGCCTGCATTTACGACGGCGACCGGTTGGCAAAGGTTCGAAGAGCTTTCCGAGCCGCCGAATCCAAGCCCTTTCGGCACCCATGAACTGCGCGAGCAGAGCGGCCAGCGCTGGCGCCACGGCGACGATTGCGCTAAAACCGATGGCACCCTTTGGCAAAGGCGTCTATTTTGAATGCAAAATACAATAAGCAAGGGAGAAACAGCATGACCAGCTCCGCCAAACGCCCTGTAAAGGTCCCGTTCACCGGCCCGGCACTGCTTGCCACGCCGTTGCTCAACAAGGGCACCGCCTTCACCGCTCAGGAACGCGACGTCCTGCATCTGCAAGGCCTGCTGCCGCAACAGATCGAAACCATCGACCAGCAATGCGAGCGCGCCTATCACCAGTTCCAGGCCTGCTCGACCGATCTGGAACGCCACGTGCTGCTGCGCTCGATCCAGGATTCCAACGAAACCCTGTTCTACCGCTTGGTCGATGCCCACATCGACGAGATGCTGCCGATCATCTACACCCCCACCGTCGGCAAGGCCTGCCAGGAATTTTCACGCATCTACCGCAGCCACCGCGGTTTGTTCATCAGCATCGATGACGTCGAGCGCATGGACGAGATTCTCAACAACGTGACCAAGGACAACGTCAAGGTCATCGTCGTCAGCGACTGCGAACGTATCCTCGGCCTGGGCGACCAGGGCGTGGGCGGCATGGGTATCCCTATCGGCAAGCTGTCGCTGTACACCGCGTGCGGTGGTATCAGCCCGGCCTATACCTTGCCAGTCGTGCTGGACGTGGGCACCAACAACCCCGAGCGGCTCGCCGACCCGCTGTATTTCGGGCGCCGCGAAGAGCGTGTACGCGGCGAACGCTACGAGGCCTTCGTGCAGGCATTCGTCGAGGGCGTGCAACGCCGCTGGCCCGAGGCGATCCTGCAATTCGAGGATTTCGCCCTGAGCAATGCCATGCCGCTGCTGGAGCGTTTTCGCGATCAGCTGTGCTGCTTCAACGACGACATCCAAGGCACCGCCGCGGTCACCGTGGGCACCTTGCTGGCCGCGTGCAAGGTCAAGGGCCAGAAACTTTCCGAACAGACAGTGGCCTTCGTCGGTGCCGGCTCCGCTGGCTGTGGCATCGCCGAGCAGATCATCACCGCCATGCAGCTGGAAGGCTTGAGCGACAGCGAAGCGCGCAGCCGCGTCTATCTGCTCAACAGCAAGGGCCTGCTGACCGACCGCCAGCCCGACCTGTACGACTTCCAGCAACGCCTGGCCCACGACAGCGAGAGCCTGACGTCCTGGTCGTTCGCTGGGCAGTGGCCAACCCTGCTGGAAGTGGTGAGCAACGCCAAGCCGAGCGTGCTGATCGGCGTCTCCGGCAAGGCCGGCTTGTTCACCGAAGAGGTGGTCAAGACGCTCTACCAGCATTGCTCCAAGCCGATCGTCATGCCGTTGTCCAACCCGACCTCGCAGATCGAAGCCCATCCCAAGGACATCCTGCAGTGGACCGAGGGCAATGCACTGGTGGCCACCGGCAGCCCATTCCTGCCAATCGAAGTGCTGGGCCGGACCTTCCCCATCGCACAGTGCAACAACTCCTACATCTTCCCCGGTGTAGGGTTGGGCGCCATTGCCAGTCGGGCCACGCGCATCACCGACGGCATGCTCATGGCCTCGGCCCAGGCGCTGGCCGACAGTGCGGCACCAGGCCAGATGCTGCCACCGCTGCGCGACGTGCAGGCAGTCAGCAAGCGTATCGCCCTGGCCGTGGGCCTGGCCGCGCAGAAGGACGGTGTGGCGGCGCCCATGGATGAGGCCGCGTTGCGCGAGGCCATCGAGGTGCACTTCTGGAAACCGGAATACCGCGCCTACGAGCGCCAGCCTCTATAAAGCACTGACGGCTCAGGCCAGGTTGTGGCTCTTCATCCAGCCCAACCCGGCCTCGGTGCCGCTCAACGGTTTGTACTCGCAACCGACCCAGCCCTGGTAGCCGATCCGGTCCAGGTGCTGAAACAAAAAGCGGAAGTTGATTTCCCCGGTGCCCGGCTCGTGCCGGCCCGGATTGTCTGCCAGCTGCACATGACCGATGGCAGGCAAATGCGCCTGCAGTGTGCGCGCCAGATCCCCCTCCATGACCTGCATATGGTAGATGTCGTACTGCAGCAACAGATTCTCGTGGCCCACCTGTTCCCGAATCGCCAGCGCTTGCTGGGTGCCATTCAGATAGAAACCGGGCATGTCGCGAGTGTTGATCATTTCCATGACCAGGCGAATACCGTGAGCCGCCAGTGCTACGCTGGCGTAGCGCAGATTGTCGACCAGGGTCTGCTGCACCTGCCGTGGATCGGCGTCGAGCGGAGCGATCCCAGCCAGGCAGTTGATGCGCGTATTGCCCAGGACTTTCGCGTACTCGATGGCTGTGGCGACGCCTGCGCGAAACTCGTCACGCCGATCCGGCAAACAGGCAATGCCGCGCTCGCCGTTGTCCCAGTCGCCGGGTGGCAGGTTGAACAGCACCTGGGTCAGGCCGTGCTGCTGCAAACGTGCCTTGATCTCGGCGCTGTCGAAGTCGTACGGAAACAGGAATTCAACGCCTCTGAACCCTGCCTTGGCAGCGTGGGCAAAGCGTTGCAGGAACTGATGCTCGGTGAACAGCATGGAAAGGTTGGCGCACAAACGCGGCATGGCAGGCTCCTTCTGTCAGGGAACGCGGTGACCGTCCTGGCGTGTCACCGCGCACATCGATGCCATCCTACGCCTACCTGGGCATCATCGGATCATTTGGGCATCACCACGGCGGCGGTGACGGGGTTGGCCGGCAGGTCGTAGACGAAGCGGTTCTGCGGACGCATGCGGAACGACAGCACCACACCGATGGCCAACAGCACGATGCTGACCATGAACGGCAGCTGCCAGTTGCCGAACTTGTCGATCAAAAGCCCCGCTGCTACCGGGCTGATGATCGCGGCCATGGCCGATCCCGTATTCATCATCCCGCTGGCGGTGCCGCAGTGGTCCGGGGCGATGTCCATGGGGATGGCCCACATCGGGCCGATGGTCATCTCCGAAAAGAAGAACGCGATGGCCAGGCAGGCCAGGGACACGTACATGTCGTGGGTGAACATCAGCGGCAGCAGGGCGACCAGGGTCAGTGACAGGCAGATCGCGACCATCAGACTGCGCGCCTTGTTGAGATTGCCGGTGCGCTTGTAGATGCGGTCGCTGACGATACCACCCAGGGTGTCGCCGACCACCCCACCGAAGAACACGGTGGAGGCGAAGATGGCGGTGTTCTTCAGGTCCAGGCCCATGTTCATGAAGTACATCGGCACCCAGCTCAGCAGCAGCCACAGCGTCCAGCCGTAGCAGAAGTAGACGATGGTGACCGGCGCCATGCGCCGAAACAGTCGTCCCCAGGGCAGCTTGATGGTGTTCTTGGGCTTGGGCGGGGGGAGTGCGTCGAGCTCCTGCTGGGTGATGCGTGGGTGATCCTTGGGTTGCTCGGTGAACACCAGCGCCCATAGCACCACCCAGACGAAACTGATGCCGGCACAGACATAGAACGACTCGCGCCAGCCATAGGCCGCCATCACCGCCACCATGGCCGCCGGCGCCAGTGCATTGCCCAGGCGCGCAAAGGCGTGGGTGATGCCTTGGGCGAAACCACGGTTCTCCTTGCCGACCCAGCGCGACATGGCCGCCGTGGCCGCGGGGAAGGTCGCGCCTTCCCCCAGGCCCAGCAACACCCGAGCGACGATCAGCGAGACGAACCCACCGGCCATGCCGGTGAGCACCGTGGCGCTGGCCCAGATCAGCCCGCACACCACGAGCGTGCGCTTGGCGCCGAAACGGTCGCTGACCCAGCCGCCGATGATCTGGAACACCAGGTAGGGATAGGCGAAAGCCGAGAAGACGATGCCGATCTCGGTCTTGGTGAGGTTGAATTCCTTGCCGAAACCGACCGCAGCGGTGCTGACATTGACCCGGTCCAGGTACGTGATGAAATACATGGCGCACAGCATGACCAGCACCATGGTAGTAGGGCGCAGATATAACCGCTTCATGTTCTATCTCCAGTTTCTTATTGTTTACGCCGGGAGGCGTTGAGTCGGGATAGTCAGTCGCATCGAGCGCCAGCCAAGGGCGGCGGCGCCGTTGATTTCACTCGCGGCGCAGGGGCACGTGTTGTCCGCCCAGGTAATCCATCGCGGCCAGCACGCCGCTGGCCTCGAGCTTCACCCCCGCCATCTGCAGGCCCATTTCGCAGCCGCTCAACGTGGCCATCAAGGTCAGGTCGTTGCAGTCGCCCAGGTGACCGATGCGGAACATGCGCCCCTTGAGCTTGCCCAGGCCTGTGCCCAGCGACATGTCGAAGCGTTCGTAGATGGTCTTGCGCACGGCGTCGGCGTCGATACCTTCGGGCGTCATCACGCCGGTGAGCACCGGGCTGTAGACGCTGGGGTCGGCGCATTGGATGGGCAGGCCCCAGGCTTGCACGGCGGTACGGCAGGCGTGGGCGAGGCGTTGATGGCGGGCGAAGACGTTGTCCAGGCCTTCGCCGAGGATCATGTCCAAGGCTTCGGACAGCCCGTACAAGAGGTTGGTATTGGGGGTGTAGGGCCAATAGCCGGTCTTATTCATCTCGATGATTTCATCCCAGGCCCAGAAGCTGCGCGGCAGCCCGCCACGCTGGCTGGCTTCGATGGCCTTGGGCGAGAGCGCGTTGAAGCTGATGCCAGGGGGCAGCATCAAGCCCTTCTGCGAGCCGGAGATGGTCACGTCCACGCCCCACTCGTCGTGACGGTAGTCCGCCGAAGCCAGCCCGGAGATGGTGTCCACCAACAGCAGGGCCGGGTGACCGGCAGCATCGATGGCCCTGCGCACGGCGGGTATGTCGGAGGTGACGCCGGTACTGGTTTCGTTGTGCACCACGCACACCGCCTTGATCTGATGCCCGCTGTCCTGTTCCAGCCGTGCCTGGATCATGTCGGCGCGCACGCCTCCGCGCCAGCCCTCTATCCCGGGAAGCCCGATGAATTCAGGCTTGAGCCCCAGGCTGATGGCCATCTTCTGCCATAGGCTGGCGAAATGGCCGGTTTCGAACATCAACACCTGGTCGCCCGCACTCAGGGTATTGCACAGCGCTGCTTCCCAGGCCCCGGTACCGGAGGCGGGGTAGATGATCACCGGGTGGCGGGTCTTGAAAATCCGCTGGATGCCTTCGAGGACTCTCAGGCCCAGTTCACCGAACTCGGGGCCGCGGTGATCGATGGTGGGATAGCTCATGGCCCGAAGGATGCGATCCGGCACCGGGCTGGGGCCAGGGATCTGCAGGAAGTGACGGCCGGCAGGATGGAAATCGAGCTTGAGCATGGGTTGACCCTTTGTTGTTGTATTTTGAATGCAAAATTACATTAGCAGCTGAGCGCCCTGTGTCAAACCACTCAATTGCGCTAATATCGACCCATATTCGTGCTTTTTAGAATAAGAAAAGCTCGCGTTAATCCATTGATACAAGGAGTTTGCATGCAGTCTTCGCCAATGGCCTCCAGCGCTGCGCCTGCCTTGCAGTTGCCCCGTCTTGAACGTCAGCGCCTGCACGACACCGTGGTAGAGCACCTGCGCGGGTTCATCACCGAGGGGGTGCTACCGCCCGGCACCAAGCTGAACGAGCGTGAGCTGTGCGAAACCCTAGGCATTTCACGCACGCCCCTGCGTGAAGCGTTGAAGGTGCTGGCCGGGGAGGGCTTGATCGAGATCAATCCGAACCGGGGTGCCAGCGTGGCGCGCATGAGCGAATTGGAGATTCGAGAGGCGTTCGAACTGATGAGCGGTCTGGAAGCGTTCGCTGGGGAGTTGGCGTGCGAGCGCATTACCGACGCTGAACTCGACGAGATCAAGGCGTTGCACAACGCCATGGTGGTGAGCAAGAGCCAGCACGACTTGGTGGGCTACTACCAACGCAACCGTGCGATCCATGACCTGATCAACCTGGCCTCGCGCAATTCGGCGTTGCGCCAAATGTACCTCACGGTGAATCGTCGTTTGCAGGCGTTGCGTTTCCTTTCCAACCAGCAAGCGCCGAAATGGGACCGGGCCCTGCACGACCACGAACACATGATCGAAGCCCTGCAGGCCCGGGACGGCAAACGCCTGAGCACGATCCTGCGCCAACACCTGTTGGAAAAACGCGACGCCATCATGCTACTGGTCCAGAACAGCGACCGCCCGTGATTCCCCGGACGCGGTGTGTCTGAACGAACGCGGCGCCCCCGGACGCGGCTCGCGCCGCTGCTACGGGGAAGCGGGGGTCAGCGCAGGGTCAGCGGGATGTTCAGGTCCTTGATGCGCTGGGCGGTATCGGCATCGACTTCGCCTGCCACGAACGAGGACTCACGGGTCGTCCCGTTGTTGGCTGGCAACGGCGTATCCAGCGACGCGAGGGGCAAGCCTGCCAACGCCTGCCAGCTCGACTGCCGCGGCGGAACATGGCCATGGTAGTACTTGCGGATTGCATCGCCGTCTTCCACGGGCGTGTCCTTGAACAACGCCAGGGTGCTCGGCACCGTCAACCGACCTTTCGCCTCCACCGAGGCAGCATGGGTGGCCAGACGCGCTGCCGAAATATCGATGTCACCTCCGGCTTTCATCGAAAACCCGTTGTGGGTGCGTTCTGTCATGTGTGCCTGTCCGTCATCGTCTGCCGGACTGAAGTAGTGATCGGGAATGTCATTCTCCAGCCACACCGCCTTGTTACGCGGTCCCGTGGCTTCCAGGCTCCCGGTGAGCTGAATGTCGCTGGCCCGCAGCTTGATGTCACCCTCGCTTTCCAGCGCCGAGCCGGCCACATCGAGCATCGCACCTGCCTCCATGTGCAAGGAGCCCCCGGCAATCGTGCTGCGTGCTTGTGACACCTGGTACCCTTCGCGGCGCCACTGGCCTTGCGGCAGCTCGCCAGCCACCGGTCCCCACTGCGACCCGCTCAGGTTGAAACCTTCTTTCTGAGCCATACCGCTGACCCACACATTACCCTGGGCAATGAATGTCAAGGCATTGTTCGCCAGCAGATGTGAGCCGGCGACGGACACATTGCCGTTTCGAAAAGCCGAACGACCCGCTCGCACGGACAGCGTATCACTGGCCTTCACCAGGGTAGGCATGGACACCTCAAAGGTACGGTCGAAGCTGCGCAGTTCCTGGTCGGCGCTCGGGCGGGCGCCGTCGATACGCACGCGCTTGCTTGAACCTGCGATGGCGATATCGCCTTCGCTATGGAGACTGACCTTCGTTCCAGAAAGCTGGCCGCCATCGATGCGGATATCCTTGCCCGTTATCGACAGGTGGCCACCGCGCGCTTTCATTCGTGTCGGCTGCTGATACGTGTGCTCGCGGTAAGCCTCGTGCGCCAGGCTTTTGGACAAGGTGACGCGCCGCGTGCCGGTGCCCTGGGTGAAGCTGCTCTTGAGATCCAACCCGCTGATCACGATAGCTCCTGGCCCGTTCATGCTGACCGAATGAGCTGCGTCGATCCTGGCACCTACCAACTTGCCAGTGGGCAGATCGACTGAACCGCCTTTGATATGGCTGGCCTGAGCGCTTTCAAAATACGTGGAGGCACTGTCTTCGGGAGCATCGGACGAGGCGAGTCGAACCGTGCGCCATTGTTTGTCCACCTTGGCACCGGCTTGCAGGCCTCCACGCACGGTGTACATGCCCACGAATTCCGGGCCTTCGACACGGGTCGCCGCCATCTCGATACCGTCGCGACCGTCCAGCCTCACCGTGCCGGTGGCAATCAGGGTATTGCCCACATGGCGCACCGAGCGCTCTTCGATCTGGGCATCCGTTTCGCCTTGCGCCAGGGTGAACCAGGTGTCGGCAGCCGTCGCCTGTCGCTGCGTCTGGGTTTCGTTGCTCAACGCGTCGAGTTTCAGCCGGCCACCTGACCGCGCGTCGATATGGCGCCCGGCGAGTGCCAGGGATGTCAGCGTCATGTCGCCTGCGGCGGACAGCTTCACATCTTCTGCCTTGGCATCGATCGAAGCTCGCGCATGCCGCCCATTGCGAGTGGTTGAAGAGCCGATCGCCAGTGCCCCGGCGGAGGCGATCTCGATACCTTGCTCGGCGCTCAGTCGGGTAACGCCCATGTTTACGCCAGCGCCGTTCTGGGTGCTGACGATCTTGATGCGCCGGGCCTGCATGGCCCCCAGCAGCTTGGCATCGACCGCTGTAGCAGTCTGGGCTACTTCGGCGATCGCCAACGTTCGCGCATCGACCCGATGCTGCCCCAGCAGCAGGCTCAAGTCGCCACCTGCGCTGATGTCGCCGTCGACTTGCACGGTGGGCGCGATCAACTGCACGGAACCGGCGCCAACCGCCACGCCGCCTTGGCCGACCTCCAGCGACTGCTGCGCCGTGCGCGTGTCGTAACG
Source organism: Pseudomonas rhizosphaerae (assembly GCF_000761155.1). Classification (NCBI taxonomy): domain Bacteria; kingdom Pseudomonadati; phylum Pseudomonadota; class Gammaproteobacteria; order Pseudomonadales; family Pseudomonadaceae; genus Pseudomonas; species Pseudomonas rhizosphaerae. The sequence goes on from NZ_CP009533.1 coordinate 2,236,893, forward strand.
GGCGATACGGCCATCCTCCAGTTCGGCTGTGCCCACCACATAAGTCGCGGCGTTGGGCTGATCCAAAGTCATGCGAGCGCCGTTGAGCATGATGCCGTTGGGGTTGCTCAACACGTAGTCGGCGGCTTGGCCGAAGATGACTTGCTCGCCGTTGATCTCTGAACCGCGCGTGCCTACCACTTCGTTGAGAATGGTGCTGGCAGCTGTGCCTGCGAACTGGCTGTTGGCACCGACCGCGAGTTGCTGCCCGCCGACCTCTGCCTGCCCGGCCGCCAGGCTGTTGTTCAGCACCACGCCGGCGGTGCCGACGTTGTAGTCCTGCCACTGGTTGTGGGACAAGCCCTGGGCATTGGGCGCAACGATATCGATGATTGGTGCGTGCGCCTGGCTGTCGACGATTGCCATGCCCATCGGTCCATCGACCGCGACCAGTCCCTCTGCAAAAGCAGGTTCCAGCGTGGCCAGCAGGACGGCCGAGATGGCCAGGCCTAGTGTGTGTCGGGTAAAGGAAGGATGCTTGAAGACTGTCTGTTGCACGAAGATGCTCCTCTCTGGGGCTATGGGGTGTTGGCAAACGGCTGGACGAATCCGCCGGGGGCCACTCTAGAGAGAAGCGAGGCACGGTAATGAGTGTAGGAATGGTCCTCGTGATGTAGGACGTGTCTGTCAGATGCACAGCCGGCGGGCAACCTGTACCCGTCCACGCGGGACGGGCACTTGGCCGAGAATCCTGCATGTCAGGGCAGGCTGAACTCCACGCGTTCGGGGATACGGTTCATCAGCACCCGCCCGCCGCGAATCGACACCCGCGCCTTGGCTTGCTGGCGCACTGCCTCATAGTCGCTCTCGGCGCCCAGGATCACCATGTTCGCCGGGCGTCCGACGACGATCCCATAGCGCTCGCCCAGGTTCAGCGCCCGAGCACTGTTGTCGGTGACCAGGTCGAGCGAGCGCTGCAGGTCCTCGAAGCCCATCATGTGACAGATGTGCAGGCCGGCATCCAGTACTCGCAGGATGTTGCCGTTGCCCAGCGGGTACCACGGGTCCTTGATGGAGTCCTGGCCGAAGCAGACATTCATGCCGGCTCGATCCAGCTCGGCCACCCGCGTCACGCCACGGCGCTTGGGAAAGGTATCGAAACGGCCCTGTAGGTGAATGCTCTCGGTGGGGCAGGAAACGAAGCTGATCCCCGACTGCTTGAGCAGGCGGAACAGTTTCGAGCAATAGGCGTTGTCGTAGGAGCCCATCGCCGTGGTGTGGCTGGCGGTGACACGGCTGCCCATGCCGCGCACGCGGGCCTGCTCGGCAAGCACTTCGAGAAACCGCGAATGCGGATCATCGGTCTCGTCGCAGTGCACGTCCACCAAGCAGCCGGTGCGCTCGGCCAGGTCCATGAGGAAGCCGATGGAGCTGACACCTTGCTCCCGAGTGTTCTCGAAATGCGGAATGCCACCGACCACGTCGGCGCCCATGGCAACCGCGCGCTCCATTAGCTGACGGCCGTCGGGATAGGACTCGATGCCTTCCTGGGGAAACGCCACGATCTGCAGATCGATCAGGTGACGTGCTTCCTCGCGTACTTCCAACATGGCCTTGAGCGCACCCAAGGTAGGGTCGGTGACGTCGATGTGCGTGCGCACATGCTGGATGCCGTGCTCGGCCAGCATGCCGATGGTGGTGAGGGCCCGCTGCTTGGTGTCTTCGTGGGTGATGCTGGCCTTGCGCTGGCCCCAGCGCTCAATGCCTTCGAACAGGGTGCCACTCATGTTCCACTGCGGATCGCCCGCAGTGAGCGTGGCGTCCAGATGGATGTGCGGCTCGACCAGTGGCGCTATCAGCAGTTGGCCCTGTGCATCGATGTCGCCACCCTCGGGCTGCACGATGCCGTGCTGAGCTTGCAGCGATGCAATGGTGGCGCCATTGCAGGCAACGGTGTGCAGTCCATCGGTCTTGCGCAACCGGGCGTTGATGATTTTCATGGGAAATCCTCCTTTCTGGGTGCCGATGGTCCATGGTGCCATAGTTGTCCGCCATGCTCGGAAAACCTTCACACGGGTGCCGTGAACAACTCGCGGCGGGCGCCCTCGGTGATGGCCACGATGCCGGGATGCTTGACCTTGCGCTCGACTGAAATCACGTAGAACGACTCGGTGACCGCTTCGGTCTGACCGATCAAGCGAACGCGATACTGGGTCATGATCTCATCGGCGATGACACTGGGTGCAATGAAGATGCCGCTGCCCGATTGGCCGAAAGCCTGCATCAAGGCGCTGTCGTCGAACTCACCGACCACCCGTGGCAGCAGGCCCTGATCGCCGAACCAGCGCATCAAGCGGCTGCGTAGCACGCTTTCCTGCCCAGGAATGAGCAGCGGCGCCCCGTGCAGGCACTGCGGAAAATCGCCGCCGTGGCGGGCCGCAAGTTGCTCGGTGGCGAAGAAACTGATGCCGCACTCACCCAGTTTCTGGCTGTAGCCCTTGATGTCCAGGTGCGACGGCATGGGGCTGTCGGAAATGACCATGTCCAGCCGCTGGATCGCCAGGTCGGCCAGCAGCCGCTCCAGCTTGTCTTCGCGGCAGGTGATGCGCAACGGTTCACTCAATTCCATGGTTGGCGCGATCAGCCGGTAGACGATCGACTTGGGCACCACATCGGCCACGCCTACCCGAAAGGGGATCTGTTCCTCGTCGGGCTGGGTGCGCAGCACGGCCTCCAGCTCGCCGCCAATCTGGAACATGCGTTCGGCATAAGGCAGCGCCTGGCGACCGGCTTCGGTCAGCTCAAGATGTCTGCCAACACGCCGAAACAATTTTACGCAGAACGTTTCTTCGAGCAGGCTGATCTGACCGCTGATGGTTTGTGCGGTGAGGTTGAGTTGCTCACTGGCACGCACGATGCTTCCCGTGCGTGCAACGACCCAGAAATAGTGAAGCTGACGATAATTGAGCACGGGTATGTTCACTTCGTAAAAACCGAAGTGTATCTGGTAAAAATACGAATTTTCCAGAAGTATCCGCCTCTCTAGAATGCCTCGCTAGCAATGAGCCAGTAGTTAGGGCTAGAGATCTGATGCGCGGCATCTGCCGAGCCTCCCCAGACATTCAGCGAACCGTGATAAGGGCAGGAACGATACATGGAATACCTACTGGAACTGGCTTCAAGCCCCACCGCCTGGGTGGCGTTGATTACCCTGGTGATCATGGAGGTCGTGCTGGGTATCGACAACCTCATATTCATCTCCATCCTGACCAACAAGCTGCCCAAGGAGATTCAAGCCAAGGCACGCCGTATCGGTATCAGCATGGCGCTGATCCTGCGCCTGGGTCTGTTGAGCACCGTGGCCTACATCGTTCAGCTGACCGAGCCGGTGTTCTCCGTGCTGGATCACTGGTTCTCGTGGAAAGACGTGATCCTGATCGCCGGTGGTCTGTTCCTGCTGTGGAAAGCGACCAAGGAAATCCACCACACCGTGGACCCGGTCGAACAGGAAGAAGCCAAGATCGGCGACAAGGTGAGCATGAGCTTCGCCTCGGCGATCGGTCAGATCCTGGTACTGGACCTGGTGTTCTCCATCGACAGCATCATCACCGCCGTGGGCATGACCGAGCACTTGCCGATCATGATCATTGCCGTGGTCAGCGCCGTCATCGTGATGCTGGTAGCAGCGGAACCTCTGGCCAAGTTCATCAACGACAACCCGACGGTCGTCATGCTGGCCCTGGGCTTCCTGATCATGATCGGCATGACGCTGATCGCCGAAGGCTTCGGTGCCCACGTGCCTAAAGGCTACATCTACGCAGCCATGGCGTTCTCTGCCACCATCGAGGGCTTGAACATGCTGTCGCGCAGGGCCAAGCAGCGCAAGATAGCGGCCAGTCGCGAGGCGTAAAGGCGACAAGCAAAGCGAGGGGGCATGGATGCCCCCTTTTTTTTTCGCCTGATGCTTTGTTTGGGTGGGTTCAGATGTGTTGCGGCGTGGTGGTGCGGCGCAGCGCTACAGCGCTTTTTGGTTTGGCTGGTTGCCGGATCTGCGGCTCGTGGTGCTGATGGCGACGCGCAATACGCAGTACACCCCAAAGCATGGCAGCTGCCACGGCCATCCAGCCGGCAATCAGGCTGAAGATTGTCATTGCAAGGCTCATCACTACCTCCATTGCTTTCGCGTCTTCTCGGTCACGTAATAGATGACCCTGAGGGTTTGCCGGCGTTTCAACCTATTGACGAAAGGTCATTTGCGTGGGTTGAACTCGTTGGTGCGATGTCCCGTAGCGAGTCGCTGTACCACTGGCTGCGGGAAATCTATGATGGCCGCTCAGGCGGTACGTTGTGCGCCGCCATGGAACGGGGAACACCATGCTGCCGAAAATGAACGTCATGGCCAGAACGCTGCTGGTCTGCAGCCTGCTGGCTGGCGTGGCCGCCTGTACCAGCAGCAATGGCCCGGCATTGCCCGGCCTGGCGGATCGGGTGGAGCTCAACGGTGTGCCGTTCTTCCGGGGCAACGCCAATCAAAGCGGTTCGATGGTGCTCGCCAGCATGCTCTCGCAACAAGGCATTACCATTACACCCGGGCTGCTCGACCCAGCCTTGAAACTACCCGGTGAGACCGATCGCCTGCAGCAGAACATTGCACAGGTGGCCCGTGAATATGGCCTGCTGGTGTATCCGCTGGATCCGGAACTCAATGCGTTGCTGGCCCAAGTGTCGGCGGGCAATCCGGTAATGCTGCGCTACAGCGAAGGCTCGGCGTTCTGGTCGCAGCCGCGCTATGCGTTGCTGGTGGGTTATGATCGATTCAAGCGGCACGTGTTGCTGCGTTCGGGTATGAACCGACGCCTGCAGATGGATTTCGGCAGTTTCAGCTCGGCGTGGAAAAGTGCAGGGTCATGGGCCATCCTGGTTCAACAGCCCAATCAACTGCCTGCCCAGCTCGACCGCCAGCGCTGGCTGGACGCCGCCCGCGAAACCGCCGCCGCCGGCCAGGAACCCGCCGCCGCCCGCGCCCGCAAGGCAGTCGGCGCATAACCACCCGCCCGTGGGAGCAGTCATCGGCCGCGAAGAAAGCACCGCGCCGTATCAGGCATAACTGTATGCACCCCTGACGCGGCTCGCGCCGCTGCTACAGGGCAATTCGATTTCTGTAGCAGCGGCGCAAGCCGCGTCCGGGAGCACAGCGGTGTGTCAGGTTTGGCGTATCCGGGTCAAAACCCGAGGCGATCACGCAGGCTGTAATACCAGGCGCCCAGCTGGGTCAGCGGCGCGCCCAGGGCTCGCCCGCCAGGAAAAGGGTAGTGAGGCAGATCGGCGAATGCATCGAAGCGCTCGGCCTGGCCGCTCAAGGCCTCGGCAAGCACCTTGCCCGCCAGGTGGGTGTACGTCACCCCATGCCCACTGCAACCCTGTGAATAATAGATGTTGTCGCCCAGGCGCCCCATCTGCGGCAGGCGCGACAACGTCAGCAGGAAGTTGCCGGTCCAGGCATAGTCGATCTTCACCTGCGCCAATTGCGGAAACGCCTTGAGCATTTTCGGCCGAATGATCGCCTCGATGTTGGCCGGATCTCGCGCGCCGTACACCACGCCACCGCCGAAGATCAAACGCTTGTCCGCCGTCAGGCGGTAGTAATCGAGCAGGTAGTTGCAGTCTTCCACGCAGTAATCCTGCGGCAACAGCCTGCGCGCCAGTTCCTCGCCCAACGGCTCGGTCGCAATCACCTGAGTGCCACAGGGCATGGACTTGGCCGCCAATTCCGGCACCAGCTCGCCCAGATAGGCGTTGCCGGCGACGATCACAAACTTGGCCCGCACCTTGCCGTGAGCGGTATGCACCACAGGGCTCGGGCCGCGCTCGATGCGAATGGCCGGCGATTGCTCATGAATGCGGCCGCCCAGCGACTCGACCGCCGCTGCTTCGCCCAACGCCAGGTTCAGCGGATGGATATGACCGCCACTGACGTCCAGCAAGCCGCCGACATACTGGTCGCAGTCCACAACCTGGCGAATGCGGGCCTGGTCCATCAGCTCCAGCTGGGTATGGCCGTAGCGCTCCCATAAACGTTGCTGGGACTCGAGGTGCTTGAGTTGCTTGGCCGTAATTGCGGCGAAGACACCGCCATTCTTCAAATCACAATTGATGCCGTAGCGCGTCACCCGTTCGCGAATGATCCGCGCGCCCTCGAAGGCCATGTCGCCGAGCAGCCGCGCCTGTTCGGCGCCGACACTGCGCTCGATCACATCCAGGTCACGGCTGTAACTGTTGACGATCTGCCCGCCATTGCGTCCCGAAGCACCGAAACCGACCTTGGCCGCTTCCAGCACACACACGCTGAAACCACGCTCCAGCAGAAACAGCGCACTGGACAGGCCGGTATAACCTGCACCGATGATGCACACATCCGTTTCGATCTCACCTTGAAGGGCAGGGCGAGGCGGCGCCGCGTTGGCAGACGCGGCGTAGAAGGAGGGTGGATACTGCATGCTGGACATCCGGCAACCTCGGCGCGGTGGAATTCACCTGTCTTCGGATGCTAGCGCAGTTGGGCCCGGCTCACCAGCGCGCAGAAATTGAACGCGCTGAAAATAATTCCGCAATTCATAGGCTTAGCGCGTAAAAATGAGTTGACAGGTCATGCCGATTCCGTAGAATGCCGCCTCACAGCAGGCACGTAGCTCAGTTGGTTAGAGCACCACCTTGACATGGTGGGGGTCGTTGGTTCGAGTCCAATCGCGCCTACCAAACAAAATCCGCTCTGCTGGGCGGTCTGGAAAGGCGATCCGAAAGGGTCGCCTTTTTTGCGTCTACCGATCCGTAGTTTGCTTGAGCCGTTCGACCAGGGTGGCAAGCTGCGCGCTGCAAGATTCGATCTCCGCGAGGCGTTGAAGAACTTCTGCGCCTGCGTCAGACCGATGAAGACAGCGTCTGACGTCGTCCAGAGCACCTGCGTACGCTTGTTGATGCTGCTGAAGGCGCATCAGGTGCAGCGCCAGCAGGTCATGCTCGAACATCGCGGCTCCCCCTCATGCGTGTCACAGCCGCCTGGTGATGCCTTGCAGAGCGAGTTCAGTTCAGCGGCCGCCACTGCACATCACGCAGACCCCGGCGTTCGACGTGTCTTCTCAACTGCTCGGCATGCTCCGCCGGATTGGTTCCGCCGTAGACCAACCCGATACCCGAATGCAGGGCGGCGTAATACCAGGCGTCGGAGTCGCTCATGTGGGTATCTCGTTGCTGAAAGCGCCGAGCTTCACCATTGAGAACGTAGCGAATCTCGTAGTCCGTGAACCGGCTTGTCATATATTGCTCCCGTGTTACCGGGCATCTGACATGCAGGCCATTAGCCAGTTCCGCAATGATGGCAAAATCCTACCATCGGTAGGATCGGCCTTGGGCGTATCAGCTCGGTTCGGTCGATGCGTCGGCACCGTCGATGTCCGGATCGTCCGGCAGCACCTCCGGCTCGCCATCGTCGGCATCGTTGAGGGCGGCGCCATCGCTGGTCAGGTCATCTGCCAGCGGATCGGCCTCGGTTTGGCCGATAAGCGGGATGGGATCAAGATCGTTGGTCATGGCATGCCTCGCAAGTTGACGTGGGTGTCATGCATTCGAGATATGCCTGGCAGCTCAGGTTCTGTCCGATCTGCAACCGTCGGTCATGTCACAACTCGATCGCGTTGAATTCGCAGTAGTCCTCCCAACTCAAGCCCAGCGCGTCGGCCACCTCTTGATGGACCTCAAGGCGCATGGCCTTGAGCTCTTCCGGGCTCTGCGCAATCAGCTGCAAGGCCAGCTCCCAAGGCTCGAGGCCCTGAGCCTGGGCTTCGTCCTCGAACGCCCACTGCACTTGTTGTGCTTGCTCGCGGCTGTCCAGCACCTGAATTTCCTCGCGCAACTGGGGGTGCGCGTCGAGAAATATCGCCAGTGCGGCTTGGTTACGGTCTTCTTTGGCGATCATGTCTAGGCCCTGCCGGCTGTTCGAAATAAAGCGCTCATGATGCCATGGCAGGGCAGTGACGTCAGCGTCGGTCATCGCCCGTGCGGGCGCTGGAAGGATAGATAGTGATAAAATCCGCCCCTCGAATTCTGGAGGTAGGCGTGTGCGCAAGTTGATGATGGTGATGGCGATGCTGACGTTGGCCGGCTGCGGAACCGCGTTCGAAAAAGCCCACGAGGCGGTGTCGCAGTTGTTGGAGAATCCCAAGACGGCGCGTTTCACCAACGTACGCACCACCGACCAGGGCAACTACTGTGGCCAGGTGAAGGGCAAGGACGCCCAGGGCGTCTACGGCCCTTACCGCAGCTACGCGGCGATTCCCCACGGCGATCGATTTGAAGTTGTCATCGACAAGGATGGCAACGATCCGCGCGTGCGCGAAGTGTGCGGCAGCGCCGAGGAGTTGCTGCCTGCAGTCGATGCAGCCGAGCCGGGACAGCGCTGGGAAGTGCGGATCGTCTCGGGCCGCAACATGGGCTCGGTCACCGACATGGCGGCACGTTTGGTGGAAAACGGCTTCGTGGCCAGTTTCGTCCAGCGTGACGGCCAGACCATCGTCTACCTGGGGCCGTTCGACAGCAAGGCCGAGGCCGACAAGGAACGGGCCCGGCTCATGGGATCACGCGGGATCGAGTCGGTGGTGATGCCGTTCAGCGAAGCGGACAAGCCCTGAGGCGTGGGTACGCTTCAGGGCAGCGGCTTCAGCCGCAGGCCTTGAGGTCGACCGGCCCGACGAAAGCGTTGCCGTGTCCCATCACGCACGCCACCTGCTGGTTGCGCTGGCGCTCCCAGACCTGCACCGGGTAGGTCTTGTCCCAGGCCTGGTACAGCTGGGTGTCCTGGCGCGACAGGCGCAGCCCGTACTGCTTGCTCATGTACATGTAGGTGCGCGCGATCATCCCGCGGATCGAAGGCCGGGGCATGACCTTCTTGGCCTTGAAGTCGACCTGAGTCAGGCACGAACCGTATTGCCCGCGTTGTTCGGGCAGCCAGCCGAAGCTGAAATTGCTGCGGTCGCCGTTCACCTCGCCAATGCTGGGCACCAGGTTGTGCAGGTCGGCTTCGGCGGTCTGATAGACCTTGTCGTTGCGGGTACAGTTTTTACGCCCGCCGTTCTGCCAGCACTGGCGCTGGTGACCAATCTGCCAGGCGGGGACGATGTGTTCCCACTCGATGCGCGCAGCGCGGTTGGCATTCTTGCGCGGCACATAACCACACGCCGCCAGGTTGACTCGGTTGCCGGTGTACTTGCAGCCGCAGTAGAACTCGGTGGACTGGGGGGCGTACAACTTCCAGGCGACTTTCTTGGCTTCGCTGAAGGTACGTGGGGCATCGGCGTGGGCGATGAAACTGGACAGCATCAAACTGACGAACAAACTGCGAACCATCATTGAATCAATCTTCCTTCGGTACGACCCAGAAAATCTGCACGCCACCGTCGTCGCGGTGGGCGAGGGTGACATTGTCGTTCTCGGCGATTTCCTCGAGCATTTGCGCCCAGTCCTCCTCGCTTTCGTGCTCGAGCCGAAAGATCAGCGCGGCACGGGATTTCTGCGCGGTGGGCGAGTTGATGATCTTCTGGATGCGCACGCCTAGACGTTCATAGGCGCTCGGCGCGGCGGGGGTGGCAGTGGTCACGACGCGTTTCCTTGAGGGGCTGTACGTGCGTACAGTATTTGACTGTAGGACGTTTCGCAATAGCCCTAGGTAAATAGCGGGGTTCTGACAGCGGATTCGCGAATTTTCTTCCCGGTTGACAAAAAAACTTGAATCCGATCAGAGACATCCGACACGACGTGGCGAATCGAAAGTCCTGGCAGTGATATCGTTATGCAATAACGATATTTAAAATTACGTTCTTATACCTCTACAGTTTGGCCATTCCCTCGTACTCAATAGCCAGAGTCGGAGCACAACATGGCCGTCGCCCTTTCAGAGATCCCTCGTCAGTCCTTCAAGATCCGTCCGTTGGCCGGCCATGTCGGGGCCGAAATCATCGGCCTGGACTTGCGCTTGCCGCTCAACGATCAGGATTTCGCCAGCATCCACCGGGCGCATCTGGACCATCATGTCGTGGTCTTTCATGACCAGCGCATCACCCCGCAACAGCAGATCGACTTCAGCCGCCGTTTCGGGGTGCTGCAGATCCATGTGCTCAAGCAGTTTCTATTGGCAGGGCACCCGGAAATCCTCATCGTTTCCAATATCGTCGAGAATGGCCAGCCGGTCGGGTTGGGTGACGCAGGCAAGTACTGGCACTCGGACCTGTCCTACAAAGAATTGCCGAGCCTGGGCTCGATGCTGCATGCCCAGGAGTTGCCCAGCGAGGGCGGCGATACCTTGTTCGCCGACATGCACAGGGCCTGGGACACGCTGCCGTCTGCATTGCGCGAGGCAGTCGAAGGCAAGCAGGCCGTGCACTCATACACCGCGCGCTACAGCGAGGGCAAGAACGCGGCCAATTGGCGGCCGACCTTGACGGCGGAGCAGTTGACCCAAGTGGTGACCGTGACCCATCCGGTGGTCCGTACCCATCCTGAAAACGGCCGCAAGGCCCTGTTCGTCAGTGAGGGATTCACCACGCACATCGTAGGCATCCCTGAAGATGAAAGTCGGGATCTTCTGCAGCAGCTCTATGCCCACAGCGTGCGCGCAGAGAACGTCTATCGGCATTCCTGGCAAGCCCACGACATGGTCTTCTGGGACAACCGCTCGCTGATTCACCTCGCGGCCGGCTGCCCGGACCACCTGCGGCGCAAGCTCTACCGCACCACCATCCAGGGCGACGCGCCGTTTTGATAGGGAGTCTTGCATGAACGCTGCACTGCCAGGCCACACGGCCAGCGCTGGGACCGATTCGGCAACCGGGCAACGGGCGACTCCCGAAACCCTGCTGCAGGTGGAGAACGTCAGCCTCGAATACCGCACCTCCGAACGGGTGGTGCGGGCCACGCATCAGGTCAGCTTCGAAGTCGATCGGGCCGATCGATTCGTCCTGCTCGGGCCTTCCGGGTGCGGCAAGTCCACGTTGCTCAAGGCTGTGGCGGGTTTCATCAAGCCCAGTGAAGGTCAGATCCGCCTCGCGGGTGAGCGGATCGAAGAGCCTGGCCCCGACCGGATCGTGGTGTTTCAGGAGTTCGACCAGCTTCCGGCCTGGAAAACCGTGATCGAGAACGTGACGTTTCCGTTGCTGGCATCGCGCACGCTCCAGCGCGCCGAAGCCAACGAGCGGGCCCGTCACTACCTGGAGAAGGTCGGCCTGAGTGCCTTTGCCGATGCCTACCCACACACCCTCTCCGGCGGCATGAAAGCCCGCGTGGCAATCGCACGCGCGTTAGCCATGCAGCCGAAGATCCTGCTCATGGACGAGCCGTTCGCTGCGCTCGATGCGCTAACGCGGCGCAAGATGCAGGAAGAGCTGCTGGAGCTGTGGCAGGAAGTGCGCTTCACCCTGCTGTTCGTCACCCATTCCATCGAGGAAGCCTTGGTGGTGGGCAATCGCATTCTGCTGCTCTCACCTCATCCCGGCCGGGTTCGGGCCGAGATCAACAGCCACCAGTTCGACCTGGGCAGCCTGGGCGGCGTGGACTTCCAGGCCAGTGCGCAGCGCATTCACCGGTTGCTGTTCGACGAAGGCGAGGAGCCGTCGATGGACCTTCCCGTGGATTTCCAGCACCTGCGCATCGCCTATTGACCTCGCTGCGTTGACCCCGCCGCATTCGGAGCAAACCCATGAGCCTTTCCCCACCCGTGCGTCAAGAGTATGAAGTGACGCTTGAGCCGTTCACTCAATCCGAACTGGTTCGCGACATTTCCCTGCCCCGTCGCATCTGGCAGCAGGCCTGGGTACGCAAGGGCGTGATCCTGTTGGCCCTGGCCGTGCTATGGGAACTCGCTGCCCGTTGGCAGAACAATGACCTCCTGCTGCCCAGCTTTCTGCAGACCGCCAATGCGTTCATCGAGGGAGTTGCCAGTGGCGAATTGCTGAGCAAGGTGTGGATCTCCCTGACCGTGCTGATCAAGGGCTACCTGATCGGCATCGTCCTGGCGTTCGGTCTGACCACCTTGGCAGTCTCGACCCAGTTGGGGCGCGACCTGCTCAGCACCTTGACCGCCATGTTCAACCCGCTGCCAGCCATCGCGCTGTTGCCGCTGTCGTTGCTGTGGTTCGGCCTGGGCGAGAACAGCCTGATCTTCGTACTGGTGCATTCGGTGCTCTGGGCCCTGGCGCTGAACACCTACGCCGGCTTTCTCGGGGTATCCGAAACCCAGCGCATGGCCGGGCGCAACTATGGCCTGCGTGGCTTGCGCTTCGTCTGGCACATCCTGATTCCGGCGGCACTGCCGTCGATCCTGGCGGGCCTGAAGATCGGCTGGGCATTCGCCTGGCGCACCCTGATCGCCGCCGAACTGGTGTTCGGTGCGTCTTCGGGCAAGGGCGGCCTGGGCTGGTACATCTTCCAGAACCGCAACGAGCTGTACACCGACAAGGTCTTCGCCGGCCTGGCCGCCGTGATCCTGATCGGTTTGCTGGTGGAAAACCTGCTGTTCAACACCTTCGAACGTCTCACCATCAAGCGCTGGGGCATGCAGCGCTGAGTCCATCCATCCCTGTCCAGAGCATTCAACATGGTATTTGCAAACAAGCTTTCCCTGGCCTGCGGGCTCGCTGCCGCGGTGTTGGCCGGCGGCGCCAGCGCCGAAGGCAAGATCAGCATCGCCCAGCAGTTCGGCATCGGCTACCTCATCCTTGATGTGGTGCGTGACCAGCAGTTGATCGAGAAACACGGCAAAGAGCAGGGCGTGGACATCGAAGTGGACTGGAACAGCATATCCGGGGCCACTGCCATGAACGAGGCGTTGCTCGCCGGTGCTCTGGATGTGGTCTCGGCTGGGGTGCCACCGATGCTCACCGTGTGGGACCGGACCAAAGGCCGGCAGAACGTCAAGGCCATCGCTTCGTTGGGTTCGATGCCCAACTACTTGCTCAGCAACAACCCCGACGTGAAGACCCTGAAAGACTTCACCGACAAGGACCGCATCGCGGTGCCCGCCGCTGGCGTCGGTTTCCAGTCGCGCACCTTGCAACTGGAAACGGCCAAACTGTATGGCGACAAGGAATTCAAGAAATTCGACAACATCTCGGTGAGCATTCCCCATCCGGACGCGACCTCGGCATTGATCGCCGGCGGTTCGGAAATCAGCGCGCATTTCTCCAGCCCCCCATTCCAGTACCAGGCCCTGGAAAACCCCAAGGTGCACAAGGTGCTGAGCAGCTATGACATTCTCGGTGGGCCGGCCACCTTCAATGTGCTGTACACCACCCAGAAATTCCACGACGACAACCCCAAGACCTACAAGGCCTTCTATGACGCGTTGGTGGAAGCGGCGCAGATCGTCAAGGCCGACAAGGTGGCTGCAGCCAAGACCTACATCCGGGTCGAGAAATCCACCCTGAGCGAAGCCTTCGTGGAGAAGATCGTCAAGGACCCGGAGATCGACTTCACCGTAGTGCCGCAACGCACCTTCATCTACGCCGAGCGCCTGCATGAGCTGGGTGTGCTGAAGAACAAGGCGCAGAGCTGGAAAGACTATTTCTTTGAAGAAGCGCACGGCGGCGAGGGCAGTTGATACCAAGTGTCGCGTGGTTTTTGCCTGGAAACCGAACTCAATGCGGGTCGCTCTATTGATCGGTGCATCTGTCACTGATTGAATCGGACCCGGCAAGCTCGACGATCCGAGGCCTTTGCTGAGGTCGTCGGTCTTGCGCATCAAGCAGCCGCGTGCCGTTGCGGTCGTGTTGCTGCTGTTCGCGGGTTCTCATTCAAGGCTTTGATCATGTCGTCGAGCAGTACCTTCGCCACCGCGTCGCCGGGTCGGCAAGCGCAGATTTCCACCCGTATTGCCTTCTTCATCGCCGGTTTCGCCATGGCCGCCTGGGCCCCGCTGGTGCCGCTGGCCAAGGCTCGGGCGCAGCTGAGTGAAGGTAGCCTGGGCCTGCTATTGCTGGGCCTGGGTGCCGGCTCGATTCTGGCCATGCCGTTGGCCGGTTACCTGTGCGCACGGTGGGGTTGCCGGCGGGTCATCGTCGGTGCCAGCGTGCTGATCTGCCTGATGCTGCCGCTGCTGGCCAGCGCCTCGACCCTGCCGCTATTGATCGCCGCCGTGCTGTTGTTCGGCGCCGGGATGGGGGCCATCGACTGCGCCATGAACATTCAGGCCGTGCTGGTCGAGAAGGCCAGTGGGCGGCCGATGATGTCCGGTTTCCACGGCTTGTTCAGTGTCGGTGGCATCCTCGGCGCAGGGGGCATGACCGCCTTGCTGGCACTGGGCCTGACACCGACGCTGGCAGCGCTCTGTGTGGTGGCGGTGACCCTTGCCGCCGTCATCAAGGCGGCGCCGAACCTGCTGCCTTACGGCAATGAAAGCGACGGCCCGCTGTTCGCCGTCCCGCGCGGCATCGTGCTGTTTCTCGGCGCGCTGTGCTTCATCGTCTTCCTCACCGAAGGTGCGATGCTCGACTGGAGCGCGGTGTTTCTGGTGTCCGAGCGGGGCATGGAACCGGCGTACGCCGGCCTGGGCTATGCAGCGTTCGCCACCACCATGACCATCGGCCGACTGACCGGCGATGCCATCGTCGCCCGCGTCGGTGGTGCCCGCGTCACGTTGTTCGGTGGGTTGTGCGCAGCGGCCGGGCTGGCCTTGTCGCTCGCCGTTCCGGCATGGCCCGCCGCTCTGCTGGGCTACGCCCTGATCGGCGCCGGTTGCTCGAATATCGTGCCGGTGTTGTTCACCGCCGTCGGGCGCCAGACCACCATGCCGCAGAGCGCCGCCATCCCGGCCATGACCTCGCTGGGGTATGCGGGTATTCTGGTGGGGCCAGCATTCATCGGTTTCGTCGCCCACGGCAGCAGCCTGTCGATCGCGCTGGGCGTGCTGATCGTGCTGCTGCTGTTCGTCGCCGCCAGCGGGCGCTACCTGCGAAACTGAACGGTCCGTGCGGGGGTCTACGCTGTACGCTCACCAGTAGACTTTCCATCGTCACTCGATACGGAGTTCAGCCATGCAATTGCACGGATCCTGTCACTGCGGTGCCGTCACCTTCAGCCTGCACAGCGCGCACCCTTATCCCTATCAGCGTTGCTACTGTTCGATTTGCCGCAAGACCCAGGGTGGCGGTGGCTACGCGATCAACCTCGGTGGCGAGGCTGCGAGCCTCAACGTTCAAGGGCGCAGCCACATTACCGTCTACCATGCGCGCCTTCCTGACGAAGACGGTACGGGCTCGCACCCTAGCAGCGCCGAGCGGCATTTTTGCCATCTGTGCGGCAGCGCGCTGTGGCTGTTCGACCCTGCATGGCCTGAGCTGGTACACCCGTTCGCCAGCGCTATCGACAGCGAACTGCCCGTGCCGCCTGAGCATACCCATCTGTTGCTCGATTCGAAGGCGGGATGGGTGGAGGTCAATGCGGGCAAGAACGACCTGCAGTTCCAGAAGTACCCGGAAGAATCACTCGCCCAATGGCACGAACGGCTTGGCCTGACCCAGGATTGAGCGGCAGTGCTGCCTTGGAAACATGGTGAATTACCTGCGCGGGTCTGCCAGGTCATGGTGCAGCGAACGCCTGAGGCGATTCATCCTCCAACGCCTGAACCCATTGTGATCGAGGACACGCTACCCATGAAGTTGTCCCTACTGGCGACCGTGCTGCTGGGCGCGGCGCTGTCCCATTCGGCACTGGCCTTCGAGGCTACTGTGCAGAAACCGCCGCAGCAGGTCATCAACCTGGCTGCGAACGACACCTCGAACCCCTACAACAGCCCTACACGACGCATCAATCCGAACAGTCGGCAGGGCACCACCGCGCCCAATCCGCAATTACGCCAGCCCACGCCGCGCACCGACAACCCACGGCCGCCGACGCTCGAGAACCGTGGTATCGGTAACGGCGAAAATCTGCGCCGTCCGGTCAATGGTACCCAGCAACCCCGCACCGCCCCTGGCACGCGGTGATCCCACTTTTTCTCGCTGAAGGATAAGCCCTATGTTGCAGAAGACCCTTTTGGCCTCAGCCTGTGCTGGCCTTGCCCTGTATGGAATGGCAGCTTCGGCCGCCACGGTCACCACTTACCAGAGCGAACTGGGCCAGGTGACCGTGACCACCGTGGCCGAAGGCCTCAAATACCCGTGGGGCCTGGCTTTCCTGCCCGACAACAAGGGCATGTTGGTCACCGAGAAACCAGGTGATCTGCGTGTGATCAGCGGCGAGGGCAAGATCTCGTCACCCATCAGCGGTGTGCCGCAAGTGTGGGCGAAGAACCAGGGTGGCCTGCTCGACGTGGTGCTGTCGCCCGATTTCAAGGCTGACCGCATGGTCTACCTGTCGTATGCCGAACAGGGCGAAGATGGCAAGGGTGGTACCGCCGTGGGCCGCGGGCGTTTGTCTGAAGATCTGACCCATCTGGAAAATTTCACCACGATCTTCCGTCAGGAGCCCAAGCTGTCGGTGGGCAACCACTTCGGCTCGCGCCTGGTGTTCGACCGTGACGGCTACCTGTTCATTGCCCTGGGCGAAAACAACCAGCGCTCGACGTCCCAGGACCTGGACAAACTACAGGGCAAGGTGGTGCGAATCTTCCCCGACGGCAAGATACCGAAGGACAACCCGTTCGTAGGCAAGAAAGGCGTGCGCCCGGAAATCTGGTCGTTCGGTCATCGCAACCAGCAGGGCGCCGCCTTGAATCCATGGACGGGGACGCTGTGGACCCATGAGCATGGCGCCAAGGGTGGCGACGAGCTCAATATCATCGAGCGTGGTGCCAATTACGGCTGGCCGCTGTACACCCACGGCATCAACTATTCCGGCGAACCGATTCCCGAAGCCAAAGGCAAAACCGGCCCAGGCATCACCGACCCTTTCCACGTCTGGGAGAAGTCGCCCGCCATCAGCGGCATGGCCTTCTATGACAATGACAAGTTCAAGCGCTGGAACCACAACCTGTTCATTGGTGCGCTGGCTTCCGAAGACCTCATCCGTTTGCAGTTCGAAGGCGACAAGGTGGTACACGAAGAGCGGTTGCTGGGCGAGCGCGGCGAACGTATCCGTGATGTGCGCCAAGGCCCGGATGGCTATTTGTATGTGCTGACCGATGACGACAACGGGGAATTGTTGAAGATCGGCCTGGAATGAGTGGGTACGTTTGATCGATTGAGTGAAACCTCTTGGTCATCTTCGAGTCGATTGGTGGTCAATGGCCATCATGGCTTCGACCATTCCGCGTTCTCAAGAGGTTCAGCATGATCGGTGTCATCATACCTGTGCATAACGAGCAGGCCAGTCTCGACCGGTGCCTGCAGTCGGTCATGCAGGCCGCGGAGCATGGCACCTTGTGCACCGAGCTGGTCCGCATCGTCGTGGTGCTCGATGACTGCAGCGATCATTCGCGGGATATCGCCCAACGCTATCCGGTGCGACTGATCGACATCACTGCCGGCAACCCGTTGGCGGCAAGAGCCGCGGGCGCTGATCATCTGGTTCACGCCGGCGCTCGCTGGTTGGCACTGACCGAGGCAGACGTTCGGGTACCCGATGATTGGCTGGCCGCGCAGTTGGCGTATCAGGTCGACGCGGTTTGCGGGCGGGTGGATGCCGAACCTGGCGCGCGGAAGGGCGTTCCGGGTCAGCGGCGACGCCGTTCCATTGCCCTGGACGAATTGCGGCCTGGTGTCCATGGGGCGAATCTGGGTATCAGCACCGTCGCTTACATGGATGCCGGCGGCCTCAGCGCAGTGACTGGCCAGGACGAGATGCAACTGATTCGTCGGGTAGAGGCCAACGGGCGACGTATCGCCTGGAGTGGTTCGGTGCGCGTCAGACGCTGCGCAGTAGTGGGCAGTGGCTACGGCGAGCCGGCACGACTTCCGGCCCTGAGCAGGGCGAGTGGGTTCTGAAGACATGGTGAAGTTCTGACATGCTAAATGTAATCACGCTGGTACACGGCCGCGAACGGCAGCTGGACAATGTCATCCGTGGGCTGGAGCAGGGCAGTGTGCTGCCGGACGCATTCTGGGTGGTGTTCATGAACCAGCCAGCGCGCAATCTGCACAGCGAGCTGTTTCCTATCCATTGCCGTGTCATCGACGATGGCTCCCATGGCCTGCCGCTGGCCAGGGCGCGCAATGCCGTTCGCCAATGCGAGGGTGAGCAATGGGTGTTCCTGGACGTGGACTGCATCCCCGGTCAGACCTTGCTGGCGGACTACGCCGATGCGCTGCGCAACCGGCCCGAGGCGTTGCACCTGGGCGAAGTGCGCTATCTGCCCAGCACGGCGCAGATGGAAGGTTGGACCCATGCCACGCTGGCGCGCGATGGAGTCGCCCATCCGTTGAGCCAGTACCGTGGCGAACCGGGCTCGGTGCTTGCGCATCATCTGTTCTGGTCACTCAATTTTGCCTGCACCCGTGAGGTGTTCGAGCGCATCGGCGGCTTCGACGAGGGGTATGTGGGCTACGGCGGCGAAGACACCGATTTCGCCTTCAGCGCGCGTCGGCAGGGTGTCGAGCTGAGAACGGCGGCGGCCCTGGCTTTTCATCAATACCATCCCACATGGCGTCCGCCGCTCAACCACTTCGACGCCATCGTGACCAACGCGCAGAGGTTTTATCTCCGCTGGCAGCAGTGGCCCATGGAGGGCTGGCTGACGGAGTTCGCCGAACGGGGGCTGATGAGATGGTCTCGCGACTCGCTGCAGATCCTTCGCCATCCCACCGACGATGAAGTCGATGCCTGCCTGGACCGGGCCGGCTCGGGGTTCTGAGACCTGGACTGATTCGGCAAAGATTACTGGCTTGCTTCGAGTGCGCCGCTGCTACGGGATTTGCGCAGATCAGGGGGCGGCACAGTCGTTGTCGAGCAGGTGGCCGATGCGGCTGATCAGGTCGCCCATGCGGAAGGGCTTGATCACCATGTCCATGCCCTCGGCGAGGAAGGTCTGCAGGTCCAGGGCGTTTTCGGCGTAGCCGGTCATGAACAGCACCGGCAGTTCGGGACGCAAGGCGCGGGCGGCGTCGGCCAGGACGCGGCCGTTCATCTGCGGCAGGCCCACATCGGTCAGCAGCAGTTGGATCGACGCGTCGTTGCGCAAGGTCTCCAGCGCGTCCAGCGCACTGTCCACCTCGGTGCAGCGGTATCCCGCATCGGTCAATGCCTCGACCACGAACATGCGCACCGACGCCATGTCTTCCACGACCAGCAAATGCTCGCCGCTGCCGCGATTCTCCACCTGCACCGACTCGCTGGGCTGCGGCAGCAGCGCCAGGCCAGCCGGCAACATCAGGGTCACCTCGGTGCCATGGCCCAGCAGGCTGCGAATCCTGACATCACCGCCGGACTGTCGAGCGAAGCCATAGATCGTCGACAGGCCCAGCCCCGTGCCTTTGCCGACCGCCTTGGTGGTGAAGAACGGATCGAAGACCTTGTCGATGATGCTGTGGTCGATGCCGGTGCCGTCGTCGCGCACCGAAAGCACCACGTAATCGCCATCGGCCAGGCGTGTGTCACCTTTCGAATAGGCGGCGAAGGTCGACAGGCGAATGTTGCCGCCCTCGGGCAATGCGTCGCGGGCGTTTATCACCAGGTTCAGCACGGCATTCTCGAACTGGATCGGATCGACCATGGCGATCGCCGCGCTGTCGGTCAGGTCCAGGCTCAGGGTGATCCGTTCGCCGATGGTGCGGCGCATCAGATCCTCCAGCGAGTGCACATGCTGGTTGATCGCGATCGGCCGCGTGTCCAGCGGTTGCTGGCGGGCAAAGGCCAGCATGCGATGGGTGAGGGCGGCCGCGTTGGTCGCCGACTGCAACGCAGCGTCGGCGTAACGCGACACGGTCCTGTCGACGCTGGCTGTGGCCCCTGCGGGCTCGACCCGTTTCTTGATCAGCTCCAGCGCCGTAATGATCCCGGTCAGCAGGTTGTTGAAGTCGTGGGCGATACCCCCGGTGAGCTTGCCCAGGGCGTCCATTTTCTGCACCTGCAGCAACTGCGTCTCGGTGCGCGCGCGTTCGGCCACTTCCTGGGCCAGCAATGTCTGGGCGTCGGCCAGCTGGATCTGTTGCTGGCGCTCGCGCAGACGATGCTCCGTCACATCCTCGATGAATACCAGGCTGTGCCCGGGTGCGCGGTACGGCGACACCTGCCACTCGGTCTCACGCAATTGTTCATCGACCCTGATGGAAAGATTGCCGCGCCAGCGCTCGCCCTTGCTCAGGCGCACCTGCAAATCCTCCAGCACGGTTTCCTGCCCAGCTGCCAGATGAGCTTGCAGACTACTCAGGGACACCGGCGTGGGCAGCAGCTGCGAGAAGGCATGGTTGCATTCGATCACCTGCAGCTGCTCGTCGATCACGGCAATGGGCGCGGCGATGTTGGCGAAAATCTCGCGAAAGCGTGCTTCGCTTTCGCGCAAGGCATTCTCCGTATCGCGCACGCGCAACAGCGTACGCAAGGTCGCCAGCAAGACGTCGGCGTCCACTGGGTGGATCAGGTAGGCGTCGGCACCGGCTTCAAGGCCGGTGATGATGTCGCCGGTCTGTATCGACGCCGCCGACACATGGATGATCGGCAGCAACGCCGTGGCGGGTTTGGCGCGCAGCAGGCGGACGATGTCGAAGCCGCTCATGTCCGGCAGGTTGACGTCCAGAATCAACGCGTCCAGCGGTTCGCTGGCGATCAGCGCCAGGCCGTCGCCTCCGGTACCGGCTTCCAGAATGGTGATGCCGTGCTGTTCCAATCGGCGCCGCAAGGCGTAGCGCGTGGCGCTGTTGTCGTCGACGATGAGTACGCGCACTTCAGGCGTCATGGCCAGGCTCCGGCGCAATGGCCAACGGAATGATCACAAAGAATGTCGAACCCACGCCCGGGCTGCTCTGCACGCCCACCGTGCCACCCAGCAGCTCGGCGAAGCGTTTGCACAGCGACAGGCCCAGGCCGGTGCCGCGCAGGCGCTTCTGCACCGGCGAATCGATCTGGGCGAAATCCTCGAACAGGGTGCCATGCAGTTCTGCGGGAATGCCGATACCGGTGTCGGTCACCGCGAAACGGATCTGCGACGGCGACTCGAGGCTGGCCGACACCCGTACCTCGCCTGCAAGGGTGAACTTGAGCGAGTTGGAAATGAAGTTGCGCAGGATCTGCGCCAGCTTCTTGTCATCGGTGTACAGCCTTGGCAGACCGGCAGGCTCTTCGAAAATCAGGTCCACGGCGCTGGCGTTGACGATCGGGCGGAACATGCCGCGCAGCGCCGCGAACAGGTCGAACATGTCGAACCAGGCGGGCGAGATGGTGATCCGTCCGGCTTCGATCTTGGCCAGGTCGAGCAGGTCATCGACCATGTCGCTCAGTTCCTGCGCCGCGTTGGTGATGAAACTCACCTGCTTTTGCTGCTCCGGGGCCAACGGACCGTCCAGTTCATCGGCGAGCAGGCCGGTGATGCTCAGGATCGAGCCCAGCGGGGTGCGGAACTCGTGGCTCATGTAGGACAGGAACCGGCTCTTGAGGTCCGAGGCCTGGCGCAGTTCCTCGGCCTGGCCGTCAAGCTCGCCATACAGCGCCAGCACGCCTTGGTTGGTTTCATCCAGTTCGTCGCGCAGTGCTTGCGCCTCGGCGCGCAACTGAGCGATCAGTGCCGCGCTGGCCTGGGCGTCCAGCTCGAGGGGTTCAGACATGGGCGGGCTCCAGGGCGATGACCAATACGGTGATGTCGTCGCGACCGCGACAGAAGTCGCGGTACAGCACCGACGCAATGAGTGCGGGGTGTAGGTGGACCAGGCCGGGGTAGTCGACCATGTTCCAGCGCGACTGCAGGCCGTCGCTGTACAGAATCAGCAACTGTCCGCTCGCGTCATCGAAGGTGAACGTCTGCACGCGGCGGAACTGGCCACCGACGATCCCCGGATGCGAAGCCAGCCCGCGGCTCTTGCCCGGCGCTATCAGCGAAGCGCCGATGTTGCCGATACCGGCGAAACGCAACTGACCGGAATCGTAATCGAACTGGGCCACGGCCACTGCGCCACCGCGAGTGCCGTTCATGGCCTGATGCATGGCGTCGAGCACGTGTTCGGGCCGTGCGAACGGCGCATCGGCGAAGGCCCGGCAACCGGCGCGCGCAGCTTTTTCGGCTTCTTCGCCATGGCCCAGGCCATCGACCACCAGCGCGCTGATACCCTCGGCGGTAAACGCTACCTGCCAGGCATCGCCGCAGGCCGGGTCGTCGTGCAACGAACGCTGGGTCACGCCCAGGCGCAAGTCGGCTTGGGTGTCGCGCTTGCGGTAGAGCCGTGCCAGCACCACTGAGCCGCGTGCGTCACTGTAGACGTCGAAGACTTCCGATTGCCGCGCCAGGGCGCCCAGGCCGATACCTTGGGTACCGCTGGTGGAATAGCCGTCGGCCAGGCACTCGTGCAGTTCGAAGCCGGTGCCGCGATCCAGCGCCAGCAGTTCCACGCCCGGCGAAGTCGGATGGGGCAGGGCGCGCAGGTGCAACTCGCCATGGCCTGCATGCTTGAGGACATTGCTGGCCAACTCGGTGGCGACCAGCGCCACGCGGCCGCAGTCGGTTTCGTCCAGGCCCTGTGCCTGGGCCATCTGCTGCGCGGCACGCCGGGCTTCGCCTACCTGGCTGGCATCCTGCAGTGCAATCACGCGAGTGATGACACTGTGCAAAGTCAGGTCCATCGGGTGATCGTCACACGAGTGCCTTGGCCAGGTGCGGTGTCCAGCTCGAATTCCTCGACCAGGCGGCGTGCGCCGGTCAGACCCAGCCCCAGCCCGTTGCCCGAGGTCCAGCCGTCGGTCAGCGCCAGCTTGAGGTCGGGGATGCCGGGCCCCTCGTCACGAAACGTGAGGCGCAAGCCCTTGCGCACGCCGTCGTCGAGCACCTGCCAGTCCATGTCGCCACCCCCGCCATAGACCACGGTGTTGCGCGCCAGCTCGCTGACCGCAGTGACCAGCTTGGTCAGGTCGATCAGACGCATGCCGCAGTCCTGGGCCAGCTTGCGCGCGGTCTGGCGGGCCAGCACCACGTCCTGTTCAAGGCGTACCGGTTGGCTGCCGCTGCTCTCGATGTTCATGAGCCATCCACCCGTGCCTGCAGCAGGCGCATGCCACGCTCCACGTTCAATGCAGTGCTGACGCCGGGCAAGTTCATGCCCAGTTCGACCAGAGTGATGGCCACCGCCGGCTGCATGCCGACCAGGACGGTCTGGGCGTCCATGATGCGGGACAAGCCAGAGATGGTGCCGATCATCCGGCCGATGAACGAATCGACCATGTCCAGCGCCGAGATATCGATCAGCACGCCACGTGCGGACGTCTTGCTGATCTTCTCGGCCAGGTCATCCTGCAGCCTGAGCGCGAGCTGATCGTGCATGTCGACCTGAATGGTCACCAGCAGGTAAGGGCCCATCTGCAATATAGGGATGCGTTCCATGGCGTCAGTCTGCCTTGCTGACGGTCAGGTTCAGACGGCGCAAAGCCAAGGCCAGCGCATCCGCGAGGTTGGCTTTGGTCACCACGCCTTGCAGGTCAAGGCCCAGATGGACGATGGTCTGGGCGATCTGCGGTCGCACGCCGCTGATGATGCAGTCGGCGCCCATCAGGCGAATGGCGGTGACCGTCTTGAGCAGATGCTGAGCAACCAGGGTGTCGACCGTTGGCACGCCGGTGATGTCGATGATGGCGATTTCCGAGCCGGTGTCGACGATGCGCTGCAACAGCGACTCCATCACGACTTGAGTGCGCTGTGAGTCCAGCGTGCCGATCATCGGCAATGCCAGTACGCCTTCCCACAGTTTGACCACCGGGGTGGAGAGTTCGAGCAGTTCTTCCTGCTGACGCTTGATGACCATCTCGCGGGACTTCTGGAAGGTGCGAATGGTGTGCATGCCCAGCCCGTCCAGCAGGTCGGAGACCAGCAGCAGTTGCTCGGCAAGCTCGGCAGGCTGGCTGGCGTACGCTGCCTGTAGCACGGCGAACAACGGACGCTTCAAGGCGAAGATGAAGTGTGCAGTCTGGTGCGAGTCGTGACCCAGCAGCGCACGGCTGTGGGACAGCTTCTCCAGTACCTGACGGACGTCGGCCCACTGGCTGCCGGCAATGTTGTGGGTCTGGCAGGTCTCCAGGGCGATGATCAACTGGTTGAGCAGCTCGCTGCTCTGTTGTTGCAGCTCGGCTTCCTTGATGTTGCGCGTCGCACCGCTGGCTTCGAGGCCGGCGAGCCATTGCTCGACGATGGCATTTTGTTGAGATTTGAAAGCGTCAACGGTTTGCGTGTTCAGCGCGGCCATGCAGGAACTCCTGTACAGAGATAGGGCAAGATAGCGTAATGATGGCGATTATCTGCTAAACGCCCTACCTCGTCGATGAGCAATAGCGGGCGCTTATAAAACCGCGCCCGGGGCCAGGGCCGATTGCAGGATCGACTCGGCGGCCAGCGAGGTGATCAGTGGTGCCGGCAGTGGCGGCAGGCCATGGGCCGCCCGCGCCTTGTCGCAGGCCGGACTGTGCTCGCCATGCTCCCACGAGGCATCGAACTCGCGACAGGTGCTGGAGCGCTGAGCGTACATCGAACAGCTCACGCCGGCCTTGCCCACTTCGCCGGCAAGGGCGGTGCAGCGCGCAGGCGAGGCGTCGGTGCCGATCATCGCCACCCGGTTGTGGGTGACCTGGATGACGCGCTCGTCGGGCACTAGCCCGCCTGCAGACTGGCATTCACCCCAATAGAAGGACACACGGAAATACGCGCAGCAGGCGCCGCACTCAAGGCAAGGGTTGGGTTTGCTCATGTTGGCTCGGGAGGGGGGGCAACAGCATTATTGGGGACCGCGACCACGCCGCCATTCTAGGCTTGCGGCGGCGGTTGGGAAGGGGGTCTGCCAGGTATATTTCACGGCGCCAGGCTGCTGGAAAACGCCGCCCGGAGACGGCATGTTCGCGCTGTCATCGCACAACACCCTGATATATGATCGGTTTTCCATTTGCCGCCACGATTGCCCCTCCATGAGCAACGACCTCGTCACCGCCGACATCACCCGCCGCAGGCCGGGCAACCTGGCCCAGAGCCTGGTGGACGATGTCTGCAGGATGATCAGCCAAGGCGTGGTCAGGCCCGGCGACAAGCTGCCCACCGAGCTTGAATTGATGGCCGTGGGTGGGGTGAGTAGGGCCACGGTGCGTGAGGCGCTGTCGCGGCTGCAGGTGTCGGGCATCGTCGAAACCCGCCGCGGGATCGGCACCTTCGTGCTCAACGTTCCCGGCTCCACCGTGTCGCGCCTGGATCCTGCCACCATCGTCACCCTGCAGGACGTGATTGCGATTCTCGATGTGCGTATCAGCTTCGAGATCGAGGCAGCGGGCCTGGCGGCATTGCGCCGCAGCGATGCGCAGTTGGCAAGCATCGAAGAGGCGCTTAAACGCTTCGAGCACGCGTCCGATACCAGCGGCTCCATCGTTTCCGACTTCCAGTTCCACCTGCAGATCGCCCAGGCCTCCAACAACCGCTACTTCGCCGACATCATCACCCACTTCGGCACCAGCATGTTTCCCCGTGCGCGCCTCGACACCGTGGCCATTGCCCGCCTGGATCGGCAGCAGAAGCATGAGCGCCTGGTGCGCGAACATGCCCACATCTTCGAAGCAGTTGCCCGTTGCGACTATGACGCATCCCGTGCGGCCATGCGCATCCACCTGGCCAACAGCCGTGCGCGCGTGGTCAAGGCACACGAGGACTTGTCGATCTGACAAGCCTGCCGTACGTAGTACGATGACTCTGTCCACTTCTGACGACATCTTTGGAAATAATTCACGTCCGAGGTATGGATATCCTCAGCGTTGTACGATAACGTAACTGCAGTACCGGCACAGACCGGTGTCCCCTAATAATTCCAACGTCCAGGGTGCTGCAACCATGATTATCCGCGCGATCTCTCTCCGCTGTTGTCCGACCTCCTTCGTTCCTCAGGCGCACAGTTCACGCACGTGTTGACTGCGTAACACCTGAAAAACCCGGTTACCTACTTTCTACCCGCATAAAAATAACTCGTGGGAGTACCTTCGCATGCCAGCGACGAAGAAGACGCATGTGCGCTATATGATCCTGTTCCTGTTGTTCGTGGTGACCACCCTGAACTACGCGGATCGCGCCACCATTTCCATCGCCGGTGCCAGTCTGCAGAAAGACCTGGGCATCGACGCCGTGACCCTCGGCTATATCTTTTCCGCATTCGGCTGGGCTTACGTCCTGCTGCAGATCCCCGGTGGCTGGCTGCTCGACCGTTTCGGTTCGAAGAAAGTCTATGCCTGGAGCATCTTCCTCTGGTCGTTGTTCACGGTGATGCAGGGGTTCGTCGGTTACCTGCCGATGGCCAACGCGGTGATCGCGCTGTTCATGCTGCGCTTTCTGGTGGGTGCGGCCGAGGCGCCGTCCTTCCCTGGTAACGCGCGCATCGTCGCGGCCTGGTTCCCGACCGCTGAGCGCGGTACTGCGTCGGCGATCTTCAACTCGGCGCAGTACTTCGCCACGGTGCTGTTCGCGCCGCTGATGGGCTGGATCGTCCATTCCTTTGGCTGGGAACATGTGTTCGTGGTCATGGGCGGCCTGGGTATCCTGTTCTCCGGCGTGTGGCTCAAGTACATCCACAACCCCAAGGAACACCCGAGCGTCAGCGCCGAAGAACTGGACTTCATCGAGCAAAACGGCGGGCTGGTCGACATGGACCAGGCCAAGGGCGCCAAGTCCAAGCCAAAATGGGGCTACATTCGTCAACTGCTCACCACCCGCATGATGCTGGGTGTGTACCTGGGCCAGTTCTGCATCAACGGCATCACCTACTTCTTCCTGACCTGGTTTCCGGTGTACCTGGTGCAGGAACGCGGCATGACCATTCTCAAGGCGGGCTTCATCGCCTCACTGCCAGCGATCTGCGGATTCATCGGCGGTGTGCTGGGCGGGGTCATCTCGGACAGCCTGCTGCGTCGTGGCCATTCGCTGACCTTCGCTCGCAAGACCCCGATCGTCTGCGGCTTGATGCTGTCGACCACCATGGTCATCTGCAACTATGTGCAGGCTGAATGGATGGTGGTGGCGTTCATGGCCCTGGCGTTCTTCGGCAAGGGCGTGGGTGCCCTGGGCTGGGCTGTGGTGTCCGACACCTCGCCCAAGCAGATCGCCGGGATCAGCGGTGGCCTGTTCAACATGTTCGGCAACGTGGCGTCCATCACCACACCGATCGTGATCGGCTACATCATCAGCGCCACCGGCTCGTTCAAATACGCGCTGGTCTATGTGGGTGCCAATGCCCTGGTGGCGGTGTTCAGCTACCTGGTGATCGTCGGTCCCATCAAGCGTGTGGTATTGCGCGAAGAGAACGGCGATCCGATCGTCGACGACGCACCGCAGCTGTCCAGCGCTCGTCCCTGAGGCGCTTGCAGCCAACGACAAGACCGCGGCCGGCAAGGCCGGCACGCGGCTCTCGATTCAGCCTGAGTTGATTGGAAGGGCCAAGCCATGCAATTGATCGAACATTCCGATTCTCCCCGCTACGTGCGCCTGCACGCGGCCGATAACGTCGTGGTCGTGGTCAACGATCAGGGCGTGGCCGAAGGCAGTCGCTTTCCCGATGGCCTGACAGTCATCGAAGGCGTGCCGCAAAGTCACAAGGTGGCTACCGTTGACATCGCCGAAGGCGGCACGGTGGTGCGCTATGGGCAGATCATCGGCTACGCGCTGGAACCGATCCGTCAAGGCAGTTGGGTCAAGGAGAGCCAACTGGCGATGCCGTCGGCGCCGCCCCTGGACAGCCTGCCAATGTCCGACGCAGTGCCGCCCGCGCTGCCGCCTCTGGAAGGGTTCACCTTCCAAGGCTACCGCAACGCCGACGGCACCGTGGGTACCCGCAATATCCTGGGGATCACCACCACCGTGCAATGCGTCACCGGGGTGCTGGACCACGCCGTGAAGCGCATTCGTGAGGAGTTGCTGCCCAAGTATCCGAACGTCGACGACGTCGTGGCCCTGACCCATAGCTATGGCTGCGGCGTCGCCATCAACGCGCGCGACGCTTATATTCCGATTCGTACGGTGCGCAATCTGGCGCGCAACCCCAACCTGGGTGGCGAAGCGCTGGTGATCGGCCTGGGTTGCGAGAAATTGCAGGCCGGGCAGGTGATGCACGAGGACGACCCTTCGGTAGACCTCAGCGAGCCGTGGCTGTACCGCCTGCAGGATTCGGGTCACGGTTTCGGTGAAATGGTCGAACAGATCATGGCCCTGGCCGAAACGCGCCTGGCCAAGCTCGACCTGCGTCGTCGCGAAACCGTGCCTGCCAGCGAGCTGATTCTGGGCATGCAGTGCGGTGGCAGCGATGCGTTCTCCGGGATCACGGCCAATCCGGCGTTGGGCTTTGCTTCGGACCTGCTGATCCGGGCCGGTGCCACGGTGATGTTTTCCGAGGTGACTGAGGTTCGCGATGCGATCTACATGCTGACCTCGCGGGCAGAGACCCACGAAGTGGCGACCGAGCTGGTGCGCGAGATGGACTGGTACGACAACTACCTGGAGCGCGGCGCGGCGGACCGTAGTGCCAACACCACGCCGGGCAACAAGAAAGGCGGATTGTCCAACATCGTCGAGAAATCCCTGGGTTCGATCGTCAAATCGGGGAGCAGCGCCATCAACGGCGTACTGGGTCCGGGCGAGCGGGTCAATCGCAAGGGTCTGATCTACTGCGCCACGCCGGCCAGCGACTTCGTTTGTGGCACGCTGCAACTGGCTGCGGGCATGAACCTGCACGTATTCACCACCGGGCGCGGCACGCCCTACGGCCTGGCGATGACGCCGGTGGTCAAGGTGTCCACCCGTACCGAACTAGCCGAGCGCTGGCCAGACCTGATCGATATCGACGCCGGGCGTATCGCCACCGGGCGGGCAACCATAGAGGAGCTGGGCTGGGAGTTGTTCCACTACTATCTGGCGGTGGCCAGCGGTGAGAAGCAGACCTGGGCTGAGCGCTATCGCCTGCACAACGACATCACCCTGTTCAACCCCGCGCCGATCACCTGATCGAGCGCCCCTGATGGCAGGAAAGGGCAGCGGGCAATCCGCTGCCGCGGGTGGCTGTCGTGCGGGTGAACAAAAGAAGCGTCAAAAAAGGGAATCAAATAGCTACCTCCAGTGTCGAAGTGCCACTAAACTGTCATTCACCGTTTCGGTACCTACACTAGAGGTTTTCGCATGAAGCTCAGTCCGTTTGCGGGCAAACCTGCACCAGCCCAATTGCTGATCGACATCCCGCGTCTGGTCACGGCTTATTACACCGGCCAGCCGGATGCGAGCGAGCCCACCCAGCGTGTGGCTTTCGGCACCTCGGGGCACCGTGGCAGCTCGTTCGACCTGAGCTTCAACGAGGGCCATGTGCTGGCTATCAGCCAGGCGATCTGCTTGTACCGCGCGAGCAAGGGCATCGACGGCCCGCTGTTCGTCGGTATCGATACCCATGCGCTGTCGACGCCAGCCGGTGCCAGCGCCCTGGAAGTCTTCGCGGCCAATGGCGTGCAGGTGATGCTGTCCAAGGACGACGAATACACCCCAACGCCGGCCGTGTCCCACGCGATCATCTGCCACAACCGCGGGCGTAGCAGCGGCCTGGCCGACGGCGTGGTCATCACCCCGTCGCATAACCCGCCGCAGAGCGGTGGCTTCAAGTACAACCCACCCAATGGCGGGCCCGCCGACGGCGACGTCACCAAGTGGATCGAATCCAAGGCCAATGAATTGCTTGCCGACGGCCTGCGCGATGTGAAGCGCATGCCCCATGAGCAGGCGCTGAAGGCTGCGACCACACACCGTCACGACTACATCCATCATTACGTGGCCGACCTGGTCAACGTGATCGACTTCGACGTGATTCGCAAAGCCGGCCTGCGCCTGGGCGTGGATCCGCTGGGCGGGGCAGGTGTGCGCTACTGGTCGGCGATTGCCGAGCACTATCAGTTGGATCTCGAGGTGGTGAACACCGAAGTCGATTCCACGTTCCGCTTCATGTGCGTCGATTGGGATGGACAGATTCGTATGGATCCGTCGTCCAGCCATGCCATGCAGGGGCTGATCGGCCTGAAGGATCGCTTCGATGTAGCTTTCGCTTGCGACCCCGACCACGACCGTCATGGCATCGTTACCCCTACAGGCGGGTTGCTGGCGCCGAACAACTACCTGGCGGTGGCCATCGACTACCTGTTCCAGAACCGTCCGCAGTGGCGCGCCGATGCCGCCGTGGGCAAGACCGTGGTCAGCAGCGGCTTGATCGACCGCGTGACGGCACGCCTGGGACGTCGTCTGCACGAAGTGCCGGTAGGTTTCAAGTATTTCGCCGATGGGCTGTTCGATGGCTCGCTGGGTTTTGGCGGCGAAGAGAGCGCTGGGGCGTCGTTCCTGCGCAAGGATGGCACTGTGTGGACCACCGACAAGGATGGTCTGATTCCAGCACTGCTGGCCGCCGAGATGACAGCCCGCACGGGTCGCGATCCGAGCCAGGCGTATGAGGCCCTCACCCAGAGCCTGGGCGAGCCGTTCTCCACGCGTGTAGAGGCCAAGGCCAACCCGCAGCAGAAGGCGGCCCTGAGCAAGCTGTCGCCCGAGCAGGTCAAGTCGACCGAGCTGGCCGGCGAGCCGATCGAGCAGATTCTCAGCCATGCGCCGGGTAACGGCCAAGCCATCGGTGGCTTGAAAGTCATCACCGCCAACGGTTGGTTCGCGGCGCGCCCATCGGGCACCGAGGACATCTACAAGATCTACGCCGAAAGCTTCATCGACGAAGCCCACCTGCAACGCCTCGTGGCCGAAGCCCAGGTGTTGGTGGATTCGGCGATCGGTTGACCCCACGTGACGGCCCGCGTAGCAGCGGCGCAAGCCGCGTCGGCGGTGGTTGCGGTGTGTCTGATGCACTGCGGTGCTGCTGGACGCGGCTTGCGCCGCTGCTACGGGGAGCGGGGTATGTGTACCAGCGGCGCAAGCCGCGTCATGGGCGCTGCGATAGCAGGGGTGAGGCGCTGACGGGATCTTTGGTATATTGCGGTCCTCGCGACGTGCCCAGGAGCTTTTGTGTCATCGCAACCTACCGATAAAGACCGTCAGGCCCAGGGCTTGATCGCCCGGGGCTGGCGTTGGCTGCGCTCGCAGCAGCGCGAAGCCTGGTTTCACACCTCACTGGTTGACGCGCCAACGACCACCCCGTCCGCTGACCTCGCCAAATCCCAGGAAAGCCGTCCGCGACAAAAGCCCAAAAAACCCGTTGCACTTCAGGCACCTCAGCCGTTGCTGTTCGCACCCTGGCAACTGGAGCTGACGCCTGCGCTGAAAAAAACCATCAAGGCCGACGTTGCTGCACGCTTGCCCGAGCATGCCCAGCCTAGCGCTGCACAGTGGAAGATGATTTTCAGCACTACACCGGCCACGTGCGTAGTTGCCGGCGCAGGTGCGGGAAAATCCACTTCGTTGGTATTGCGCGTTCTGGTGCTACATCACTACCTGCGCTACGAGCTGGACAGCCTGAGCGTAGTGACGTTCACGCGAGAATCACGTCGAGACTTTATCAAGAAGCTTTGCCAAATTTTTGATAAATGGGAAATATCCTACGTATTCGAGAAACTACGTGAGGTTGTCCGGACCTATCATTCGTTAGCACTTCCCCTGATTCATGCATTGCCCGGCCTGGCCGACGTGCGTGCGTTCGAGAACCTAGGCGCCGCCGGGTCAGGCACTGACGACGCCAATCCGTTCCAACTCCGTCTCAATGACACTCAGCGTCAACTGATGAACGAGTGCTATCGCAGCCTCATGGGCAACGATCCAGTCTTCGCGGGTCACATTGCCAGCCTGCGCCGAGGCGCCGCGCAACTGCGCAAGTTGGACCCACAGGATCCTGACGTTCAGAAGCGCTTGAAAGCGCTGAGCCTGGCCAGTGCCCGCGACGCAGAACTGTGTGACCTGATCGAAGAGTATTGGCAGGTAGCAGGATCTTGGCCTATAAAAGGGATTAAGATAGATCGGCAAGCTATTGATATAAAAGGATTTAAATTTACGACGCACGGGTATATCGCCAAGCTGAACACGTGGGTCGTGCTGGGGTTCGACGCCGCGACCGACGCGCAGTTGACCCGGCCCACAGCCAAGATACCCGTGTGGGGTGAATGGGCGGTCAAGCGCACCCTGTTTCAAGCTTTCTGCGATAAACCATTGATATGGCTCGATAACCCATCTGATGCCAAGAAAGTTCTGAGCGCATTGAACAGCAAGGCCCTTTCCGGCCCTGGGTTCGAATATCAGCTGCCGGGCGAACTCGCTCCGGCTCCCTTGCTCGATTGTTTCGTGGCTGCAGCAACCTTCATCGAGAACCTGGGATTGCAGGTGCCCGATGCCATCGATCGCATGACCTGGGACGCAGAAGATCCAGAGGCCGGCTTCTTCGCGGCGCTGCGGACCTACTGGCCAGCGTTCGAAGCGCATCTGCAACAGCAGAAGCCACCGGTGATGCTGTTCAACCGCATGTTCGCGCTGCTGGGCGAAGGCGCAGATTCGCGGGTTGGCGAGCTGCCCGATGATGCACTGCGTCCCATGTCCCACCTGTTGGTCGATGAGTTCCAGGACATTTCCGCGCAAATCGTTGGCTGGCTGCGGGCATGCCTGACGGAAATACTGCGCCGTGGCCCGGCGCTGGCTACTGATCGCAAGGCGCAAAACAGCTCGCTGATGTGTGTTGGCGATGACTGGCAGTCCATTTATGGCTGGCGCGGCAGCACGCCCAGCTATTTCATGCAGTTCAATCGAACGTTCGGTGCGCACAAGCACACCCGCGTCCTGCTGATCGACAACTACCGCAGCCATCAAGCGATCATCGATGCCGCCGAACACATCGTTGCATCGGCCCCCGCCATACCGGGCAAGAAGGCCCAGGCGCGCACGGCGTTCACCCGCGAGCCGGTGCCGGTCACCGTGCTGAGTCGGGATCTCGCCGACCTGGCGCGGCGCGCTGCCGAGCATCATGCGGCCGGGGATTCGATCCTCGTGCTCTATCGTCGCAACAGCGACCGTCAGGCGCTGGCCGAGCATATCCAGGGGTTGATCCAGATCGACCAGGCATTGCCGCTGGAGCAGCGCCGCTTGCGCCAACTTACCTTCCACAGTGCCAAAGGGTTGCAGGCCGACGCGGTGTTTTTGCTGGGCGACTGCCAGTACGCCAGTCGCTCGCCCTACAAGAATCAGGTCTATGCCCTGGCAGGGCTGGCGCAAGCGGGACAGGCCGACGGTTACGACAGTGCCCAGCACGAAGAAGCGCTGCGCCTGGCCTATGTGGGTATCACCCGTGCCATCCACAGCTGCTACTGGTACGTGGAAAGCGCCACCAAGCCAGGCGCTCGCGCCTCGGATCGCATCGAAGCCAGCCTGCCGTGCTTCAGCGACCTGCGGGTCAAGCCCAGGCGCTGACTCAAGCCTGGGACATTTCCCGGACCTTGGCCGTGAGCACGTCGAAGGCAAACGGCTTGGTGATCATCTGCATGCCGTCATCCAGGAAGCCGGCGCGCACTTCGGCATGCTGGGCATAGCCGGTGATGAACAGCACCTTGAGGCCGGGCCGCAGGTTGCGCGCCACTTCGGCCAGTTGCCGGCCATTCATGCCCGGCAAGCCCACATCGCTGATCAACAGGTCGATGCGCTGCGCAGACTTGAGGATCGGCTGCGCTTCGCTGGCGTCGGCAGCTTCCAGATAGCGGTAGCCCAATTCGCGCAGGACCTCGCACACCAGTGTGCGCACTGCCTGGTCGTCTTCGACGATCAGTACCGTTTCACCGTTGCTGGCCATGGGTGACTCGATTACCGGTACCAGACTGGGCGGCAACTGCGAGGCGTAACAACGCGGCAAGTACAAGGATACCGTGGTGCCTTCGCCAGGCGTGCTGTGGATGGCCACGTGGCCACGCGATTGCTTGCTGAAGCCGTAGATCATCGACAGGCCCAGGCCGGTGCCCTGGCCGATGGGTTTGGTGGTGAAAAACGGATCGAAGGCGCGATCGACCACGGCCGGGTCCATGCCCATTCCGGTATCGCTGACGCTGAGCATGATGTAGTCGCCAGGCTCCAGGTTCTGCTGCGCACTGGTGAAGCGTTCATCCAGATGCCGATTGGCTGTCTCTACGGTCACCTCGCCAGCGCCGGGCATGGCGTCGCGGGCATTGATCACCAGGTTGAGCAGGGCGCTTTCCAGTTGATGAGGGTCGGCCTCGGCAATCCACAGGTTCGGCTCCAGGCGCATGTGCAAGCTGATGCTTTCGTTCAGGCTGCGGTGCAGCAGCTCTTCCATGGAGTGAACCAGTTCATTCACCTGAACCGGTTTGGAGTCCAAGGACTGACGGCGGGAGAATGCCAGCAAGCGGTGGGTGAGGGAGGCGGCGCGGTTGGCCGAACTGATGCCCATGTCGATCAATTTCGGCAGATCGTCGAACTGGCCGCGGTGCATGCGCCGGCGCATCAGTTCCAGACTGCCGATGATGCCGGTGAGCATGTTGTTGAAGTCGTGGGCAATGCCTCCCGTCAACTGGCCCACGGCTTCCATTTTCTGCGCCTGGCGCAGGGCCTCTTCATTGACCCTGACTTGTGCAGTGCGTTCTTCGACCTGTTGTTCGAGGTTGCCGTTGAGCTCGCGCAACTGCTGCTCGGCGGCTTTTTGCTCGGTGATGTCGGTGGTAACCCCGACCAACCCCTGGATCAAGCCCTTCGCGTCAGGAATCGCCCTGGCCCGCACGTCGACCCAATGCACTGAACCATCGGGCCAGCGATTACGAAACTGCAGAGCGAAATCGGCACCCAGTTGCAGGCTGTTGATCAGCGCTTCTTGCATCATTGCCTGATCGCCGGGGTGAACGCACAGGAGCCAGTCGGAGTAGTCGAAATGGGCATCGGCCTCGATGCCGTAATGGGCGCGGGTTCGGTTCGAGCAGTTCAACTGCAGCGGGCTGCGGGTCAACTCCCACGCGCCCAGGCGCCCGGCGCTCATGGCATGCTGCAAGCGTTGCTCGTTCTCGCCGAGGTCAAGCAGGCGGTCACGGGCTTCGTACTGCCGGCGGCGCCCACGGATGGCGGTCTTGGCCAGGCTCACCAGCGTCATTGGGTGAAAAGGACGCTCCACGAAGGTGACGTTGCCCAGGCGCGCAGCCAACAGCATGGATTGCGCCTGATCGGCCGCGCGCTGATGGGTCATCAGGACGATCGGCAGGTCGGACCAGGCCGGTTGCTGGCTCAGGTACACCAGCAGCGGCTGCATCTTGGGTTCGGAGAGCGCTTCGTTGGCGACGATGCACATGCCCGCGCCTTCACGCTGCAGATGGGCGCAAAGCTCGTCGACGTCGCCCACGGCAATGCCCTGGATACCGGCCTGCCCAAGGATCTGCAAGGCGACCTGACTGTCGCGGCCCAGAGGCGCAAGGACCAGCACACGCTCCGATGTAGGAATCGTCATCTTCACTGATCATCTGCATCGAGCAGGGGCCGTGCCTCACCGACGTAGGTCGGCACCCCGCGCAACACCCCCTGGAACGCGCTGAGGGGACCGCCAAGCGTCAGGCCCTGGCCGCCGATGGTGTATTCACGGATGGTATTTTCATGCCCGCCGAAGCGCTTCTTGATCACCGACACGGCGCGGCGCACATTGCCAAGGGCTTCGAAGTAGCGCAACAGAATCACGGTATCGGCCAGGTAGGTGATGTCCACGGGCGCCTTCATGTCGCCGACCACGCCTTGCTGGGCCACCGTCATGAATGTCGAGGCGCCCAGGCGGTTGAGATAGAGCAGCAGTTCGTGGATGTGCAGCACCGGCGTTTTCTCACCCATCATGGCCGCGTGATAACCATTGATGCTGTCGATCACCACCGTCTTGATGCCGTGCAAATTGACGCTGTTGCGCACCATGTGGGCGAACTCGCCGGGCGACTGCTCGGCTGCGTCCACCTGATGGATGACCATCTCGCCTCGCTGCTGGTAAGCCGGCAAGTCGATGCCCAGCTTCTTCATGCGTTCGAACAGCAGGCTGAGTTCCTCGTCGAAGATGAACAGCGCGACTTTTTCACCGCGGGCCACCGCCGCCGCGGCGAAGACCATGGAGATCAGCGATTTGCCGGTACCGGCGGGGCCAATGATCAGGGTGCTCGAACCGTTCTCGACGCCGCCTCCCAGCAACGCGTCCAGTTCCGTGATGCCGGAGGTCAGCTGAGTGCGTTCATACGTCGCGCGGTGCTCGGCTGCCACCAGGCGTGGGTAGACGTGAATGCCGCCGGACTGGATGGTGAAATCGTGGTAGCCACCGCGGTATTTCTGCCCGCGAAATTTCATGATGCGCAACCGCCGCCGTTCTGCGCCGTAGTCCGGCGCCGTTTCTTCCAGGCGAATCACGCCGTGGGCAATGCTGTGCAGGGTCTTGTCCAGCGGCTCGCTGGTCATGTCGTCCAGCAGCAGGACCGTGGCATGGAAACGCGCGAAGTAGTGCTTGATGGCCAGGATCTGCCGGCGGTAACGCAGCGAGCCCTGTGCCAGCAGGCGCACCTCGGAGAGGCTGTCGAGCACCACTCGCGAGGGCTTCACCCGTTCCACTTCATCGAAGATCTGCCGAGTCGCCTCGCCCAGCTCCAGGTCGCTGCTGTACAGCAGGCTTTGCTGCTGTTGCAGGTCGAGCACCAGTTCCGGCGGGGTCAACTCGAATACCGTCACCCGTTCGTCCAGTTCCCAGCCGTGGGAGCGGGCACCTTCGCGCAGCTCTTTGGCGGTCTCGGACAGTGTGATGTAGAGACAGGTTTCGTCCTGCGCCACCCCTTCGAGCAGAAACTGCAGGGCGACCGTCGTCTTGCCCGCGCCTGGCTGGCCTTCGAGCAGGAAAATATGGCTGCGGGTCAGACCTCCGCCCAAGATGTCGTCCAGCCCGGCGATACCGGTGGCTGCTTTGGCCGTCGTCAAAAATGTGTCCTCGGGTAGCGGAAAGGGCGGAGGGGGGCGGAAGCTGTTACAGCATGATACTGGACACCGCCGCCATTAGGGGGGTTCCGAGCTTTGAAGATTTCGATTCTCGGGCTTCTACAGCCCCTGCTGCAAGCTGGGATCGTCGGCATTCTGCTGTTCCAGTTCAGCCAGCAGCACCTGGACATTCTGCAACTGACCGGTTTCCTTCCAGTACTGGATCAACAGCACCCGGGCGCGGCGGTTGGCCGGATCGCGCCGCAGAATCTCCTCGAGCTGCTTCTGGGCCGCCTCGACCTGCTGCAGATCGTGCAGGTTGGTGGCCAGCACATAGCGGTAGTCGTTGTTGTCCGGCGCCAGTTCCACCGCACGGGCCAGGGCGAGCAGGGCGTATTCGTCTTCGTCATGGGCCATCAGCCACAGGCCCAACTGCTGCTGCAAGAGGGCCGATTGCGGATGAGCCAGCAGCTGTTCGGCAAGCAGGCGACGAGCCTGATCGCTTTTGCCCTGGCGCTCGAGCAGTTCCACCTGCACGGCGATGGCGTCCAGGTCATCGGGTTCGAGCAGGCGATAGCGAGCCAAGGCCTGTTCGGCTTGATCGTGAGCGGCGTCGTGCAGATACAGTCGGGCCAGTTCCAGCTGCGCGGCGGCGTCGTCCGTTTGGCCTTGAAGGGCAGTGATGTAGGCGTTCACGGCCTTGTCCAGGTGCGCGAAATACAGGCCCAGCTCATCAGCCGGCAAGCCGAGCAACCCACGAACGGCATGAAAGCGGATTGCCTCGTCGCGATCCTCCAGCAATGGGCCCAGCAACACGCTGCGCTGGCTCTCGGGCACCAGGCCGATCACGGCGTCGATCGCTGCGTGGCGCACCTCGGCGACATCGTCGTGCAGGTCGGCGGTGGCCAGCTTTAGGGCCTGGGGGCTTGGGTAGTTGGGCAGTTGCGCGTACAGCGCGGCGCGGCGCTCGGCGCTCAGGTCGCTGCGCGCCAGCTGCTGATAGAGCACCCGCGCGGCGCCAGGCTGACCGTTGCGGGCTTGACTCAATGCGTTGCTGTAACCCTGCTGCGGTGCGACAGGGGCAGGCGTGGCAGCCGGGCGCCAGGCATACCAGAGCGCCGCCAGCAGCAGTGTCACAAGGATAACGATCAGCGAAAGGCGAACGCGTTTGAACATGCAGGTATCCGAAAAAGCGCAGGCTTGGCCAGGGCATTCAGCTTGGGTCACAGTCCAGGCTCAGTCAAATCGATGCAGCCGCGACCATTGGCAAGCCACCTGCCGGTGAGGTTTACTAGCGCACCCTTTCTGCCATCTTCGTCTCCATCCGCCAAGGCCACCGCATGTCCCGCTACACGAGCCGCGAGTGGCTGCCCCATGAAAAGCCGAACCTGCCGGGCTCACCCTCGACACCCTTGCATCCGACACCCAAGCGCCTGGCGTTCGGCATCGTCGGCCTGCTGGTGGCGCTGACCGGCGGCCTGGGCAACTCGCTGGTGGTGGCCAATCTGCAATTCCTGCAGGGATCGCTGGGGGCTACGGCAGCGGAGATGGCCTGGTTGCCGGCCGCCTACGTGATGACCAACGTGTCGATGAACCTGCTGCTGGTCAAGTTTCGCCAGCAGTTCGGGCTGCGCACCTTCACCGAGCTGTTCCTGGTGCTGTACGCCCTGGTCACCTTCGGCCACCTGTTCGTCAACGACCTGGGCTCGGCCATTGCCGTGCGCGCGGCCCACGGCATGGTCGGAGCGGCGTTGAGTTCGCTGGGCCTGTACTACATGATCCAGGCCTTCCCGGCCAAGTGGCGGCTCAAGGCCCTGGTGCTGGGGTTGGGTACTTCGCAACTGGCGCTGCCGCTGGCCCGAGTGTTTTCCGAGGACCTGCTGCAGATCGCCGAATGGCGCGGGTTGTACCTGTTCGAACTGGGCATGGCGCTGCTCACACTGGGCTGCGTGTTCATGCTCAAGCTGCCGCCGGGCGACCGCTTCAAGACCTTCGAGCCCCTGGATTTTCTGATTTTCGCCATTCTGGCCACGGGCATCGCGTTGCTCTGCGCCGTGTTGTCCCTGGGTCGGATCGACTGGTGGCTGGAAGCGGATTGGATCGGCTGGGCGTCGGCAGGCGCCATCGTGTTGATCCTCGGTGGACTGGCGGTGGAACACAATCGCAGCAACCCGATGCTGATGACCCGCTGGCTGGGCAGTGGGGTTGCCATACGCTTGGCCCTGGCGGTGATTCTGACGCGCATGGTGCTGTCGGAGCAGTCCACCGGGGCGGTCGGGCTGCTTCAAGTGCTGAACATGGGCCAGGAACAGATGCGCACTCTTTATGTGGTGATGCTGTGCGGCGCAGTGGCAGGCTTGGCCGTGAGCGCCTGGACCATCAACCCCGAGCATCTGTTCATGCCGCTGATCATTGCCCTGGCGCTGATGGCCGTCGGCTCGGCGATGGACAGTTTCTCCAGTAACCTGACGCGTCCGGCCAACATGTACCTGAGCCAATTCCTGCTGGGGTTCGGCGGTACGTTTTTCCTCGGGCCGACCATGGTGCTGGGCATGCGTCACGTGTTGACCAATCCACGCAACCTGGTGAGCTTCTCGGTGTTGTTCGGTATCTGCAACAACCTCGGCGGATTGATCGGCGCGGCGTTGCTGGGCACGTTCCAGATCGTGCGGGAGAAATACCATTCGAGCATGATCGTCGAACACCTGACCCTGATGGACCCGCTGGTCCAGGCGCGGGTCAGCAGCGCGGCCGCCAGTTACCTCTCCAGTGTCGCCGACCCTGCATTGCGGGCCACGCTGGGTACCCGCGCCCTGGCCACCGCAGCCACGCGCGAGGCGAACGTCATGGCCTACAACGATGTCTTCATGCTGATCTGCATCATCGCCGTCCTGACCATGCTGTGGATCTTCGTGCGCAGCCTGTGGCTGATGAGCACCACGCGGGCGGTTCAGACCACCGCGACACCTACCGTATCCACCAGCGGCGCCAGCACTTCATGACCGAACCGACGTCCACGACCACCAACGCCATCGCCGCCACCCCGGAAGGCCAGACTCCGCCGCCCAATCCGGCGGCCACCGAGCCGCGCTCGCGGCGGGTACGACTACTCTCCAGCCTGATTTTCGCCAGCGTGGCGTTGGTGGGGGTGGCGATCGTGCTCTACGCCTGGCAGCTACCGCCGTTCAGTAGCCGTATCGAAAGCACCGAGAACGCCCTGGTGCGGGGCCAGGTGACGATCATCGGGCCACAGCTGGCAGGCTACGTGTTCGAGGTGCCCGTACAGGACTTCCAGTTCGTCAAGGCCGGCGACCTGCTGGTCCGCCTGGACGACCGTATTTACAAACAGCGCTTGAACCAGGCTTTGGCTCAGGTGCAGGTGCAGAAAACCGCACTCGCCAACAATCTGCAGCAGCGTCGCAGTGCTGAAGCGACCATCACCCAGCGCCAGGCGGCGGTCGCAGACAGCGAAGCCCAGGCGCGCAAGGGCGCGGCCGACCTGCGCCGCAACCAGGACCTGATCAGCGATGGCTCGGTGTCGCGTCGCGAGCTGGATGTGACCCGCGCCGCCAACGCCCAGGCGCTGGCGTCGGTGGCGCAGGCCAAGGCTGCATTGGCGATCGCTCGCGAAGATCTGCAGACGGTCATCGTCAACCGCGACTCGCTGGCCGCCAACGTGACCAATGCCGAGGCGGCGGTGGAACTGGCCCGCATCGACCTGGACAACACCCGCATCCTGGCGCCGCGCGACGGCCAGTTGGGGCAGATCGGCGTGCGTCTGGGCGCTTACGTCAATTCCGGCGCGCAGTTGATGGCACTGGTGCCCGACACGCTGTGGGTCATGGCCAACATGAAGGAGACCCAGATGGCCGACGTGCGCATCGGCCAGCCGGTGACCTTCACCGTCGATGCACTCAATCACCTGCGGTTGCGCGGGCATGTGCAGCGCATCTCGCCGGCCACGGGTTCGGAGTTCAGCTTGCTGCAGGCCGACAATGCCACCGGCAATTTCGTCAAGATCGCCCAGCGCATCCCCGTGCGTATCACCGTAGACCCGGACCAGGCCGCGGCACGACGCCTGCGCCCCGGCATGTCGGTGGTGGTCAGCATCGACACCGGCTATGTGGTCGAGCAGGACCGCACCGATGCGCCCAGTGACGACATGCCCTAGCCTGCGGAGGGGGCGCCGACGGTGGGTTGCCGCGCCTAAACCATTTGATCTTTGCCGACGGGTCGCCTACCGTCTGCGCCGCTTGTCATCGCCCAGTGCAGGAAGCCGGTTCGAATCCGGCGCGGTCGCGCCACTGTGATCGACATGTTGCATGTCGTCAGCCAGACCTTGCCCCCGGGTTTTCTTCGATCTGTTGGACGCGCCATCCAAGGAGTTGTCATGAGTTTTGCTACCGTATTCGCTCGCGCCAGCGTCGCTGCCGTCGGTCTTTTCGCCGCCGGTGCCAGCCTCGCCGCTACCCACTATCCATTGACCCTGGCCAACTGTGGCGCACCCGTCATCATCCAGGCGGCACCGCAGCGCGCGGTCAGCCTCGGTCAGGCGAGCACGGAGATTCTCCTGTCGCTGGGCCTGGCACCGCGCATGGTCGGTACCGGCGTATGGTTCGGGCCGCTGCCCGAATACCTGCGCGATGCCAATGCCAAGGTGCCGCGCCTGGCCGACAATGCCCCCAGCTTCGAGGCCGTGGCCAATACCGCGCCCGACATCGTGGTGGCGCAGTACACCTACCACGTCGGCCCCAACGGCGAAGTCGCCAAGCCCGAGCAGCTTGCCAGTCTGGGCATTCCTTCCTACGTGTCGCCCAGCGATTGCGACGGCAAGGAAGTGACCGCCACTTCCAACGCCGACGGCAGCCGTAGCCAGGTGTTCTCCATGGAGCTGGTGAACAAGGAGATTCGCGAACTGGCGAGCATCTTCGACGTCGAGTCGGCCGGGGAGCATTTGACCGCCCAGTTGCAGGCGCGCATCCAGGCGGCCATCGAGCGCGCTTCGAGCGCCGAGCAAAAGCCCTTGTCGGTGGTGTACTGGTTCTCCAGCACGCGCCTGGAAGGTGATCCCTGGGTAGCCGGCAAGAGCGGCGCACCGGGCTATATCAACCGCTTGCTGGGCCTGCGTAACACCGTCGACAGCGACGAGGAGTGGCCTGGGGTAAGTTGGGAAAGCATCGCCGCCAGCAACCCCGATGTGATCGTCGTTGCGCGCATGCAGCGCCGCCTGTATCCGGCCGACGATGTCGAGAAGAAGCTGGCCTTCCTGCGCAGCGATCCGGTCACCCGTGAACTGGATGCCGTGCGCCACAACCGCATCATCGTGGTCGACGCGCAGTCGCTCAATCCCTCCATGGATGTGGTGCGCGCGGTGGAAGACATCGCCGCTGGCCTGGAACGCACACGGGCCCAGCCTTGATCCAGCGCCTGGCCCGTGAAGACGGCTGGGTCTGGCGCTGCCTGCTGGCGGTGCTGGCCCTGGCCACCTTGAGTGTGTCCATCGCTCTGGCGGTGTCGGTGGGGGAAATGGGTATCGCCCTGTCCACGGTCGGCAAGGCGCTGCTCAACGGCCTGGGCCTGGGCGACTACGCGGTGCCGCGTATCGTCCAGGGCATCATCTGGGAGTACCGCCTGAGCCGTGCGCTGGTGGCCGCGTGCTGTGGCGCGGGCCTGGCGATCTGTGGTGCGGTGTTGCAGGCGCTGTTGCGCAACGTGCTGGCCGAACCCTATGTGCTGGGTATCTCCGCAGGCGCGTCTACCGGCGCGGTGGTGGTGATGTTGCTGGGACTGGGCGGCGGCGTGATCGGTATTTCCCTGGGGGCTTTTCTTGGCGCGGCACTGGCTTTCGGCCTGGTGCTGCTGCTCGCCGCAGGCGCCAGCAGCGGTCCGGCGCAGGTGATCCTGGCCGGCGTGGCCGGCTCTCAGCTGTTCAATGCGCTGACTGCCTACATCGTCTCGACCTCGGCCAACGCCGAGCAGGCGCGCAGCGTGATGTTCTGGCTGCTCGGCAGCCTCGGCGGAGTGCGCTGGCCCGACGTCGGCCTTGCGGCGGCAGTGGTGGGTGCAGGCTTGTTGTTGTGCCTGTACTTCGCGCGGGCGCTGGATGCCTTCGTGTTCGGCGAAGACGCTGCCGCCACCCTGGGCGTGCCGGTGGTCGCGGTGCGCCTGGTGCTGTTCGCCACCACTGCGCTGATCACCGCCACCATGGTCAGCATCGTCGGCGCGGTGGGCTTCGTCGGGCTGGTGGTGCCGCACATCGCGCGGTTTCTGGTCGGTCCCAGCCACGTTCGCCTGTTGCTCGCCTCGGTGCTGATCGGCGCCAATTTCATGGTGCTGGCCGACATCGTTGCGCGCATCATCGTGCCGGGCCAGGTCTTGCCCATCGGTGTGGTCACGG
This sequence comes from Pseudomonas rhizosphaerae, assembly GCF_000761155.1. Classification (NCBI taxonomy): domain Bacteria; kingdom Pseudomonadati; phylum Pseudomonadota; class Gammaproteobacteria; order Pseudomonadales; family Pseudomonadaceae; genus Pseudomonas; species Pseudomonas rhizosphaerae. The sequence goes on from NZ_CP009533.1 coordinate 2,280,326, forward strand.
CGCTGGTCGGCGCCCCGGCCTTCGCCTTGATCCTGTACCGCGCGAGGCGTCGAGCATGAGCCTGCAACTGCACCGGGTCAGCTGGAAGGCGGGCGGGCTGCTGATTCTCGACGACGTCAGCCTGGCCATCGCCCCTGGCAGCATGGTCGGCCTGATCGGTCCGAACGGCTCGGGCAAGTCGTCGCTGCTGCGCCTGCTGGCCGGGCTGGACCGTCCCAGCCAGGGCCAGGTCACCCTCGACGAGCAGCCCCTGACGGGGTTGCCGCGGCGTGCGATCGCCCGGCAGGTGGCGATGGTGGAACAGCACGCCAGCACCGACGTGGACATTCGCGTGGAGGAGGTCGTACGCCTGGGGCGTACGCCGCACCGCTCGCCGTTCGCGCCGTGGCTGCGCGAAGACGACTTGGCCATTGCCCAGGCGCTGGCCCAGGTCAACCTCGGCGGCCATGCGCAGCGCCGCTGGCACACCTTGTCCGGTGGCGAGCGACAGCGGGTGCAGATCGCCCGCGCCCTGGCCCAGCAACCCAGCGAACTGCTGCTCGACGAGCCCACCAACCACCTCGACATCCAGCACCAGCTGGAACTGCTGCAACTGATCCAGGACCTGCCATTGACCTGCGTGATGGCGATCCACGACCTGAACCTGGCGGCGATGTTCTGTGACGTGCTGGTGGTGCTCAAGGATGGACGCCAGGTGGCCAGCGGTGCACCGGCGCAGGTGCTCACCGAGCGCCTGATTGCCGAGGTCTACGGGGTGCAGGCCGAGGTCAGCCTGGCCGGCGACCGTCCCCATGTGCGCTATCGGGTCTGAGCCGTGTCACTGACACATCCCGTGCCCTGTGGTAGCCTTGCGCGTTCGAGGTTCTCTGCCCTGCAGAGCTAAGATGGGAACGCGGTCCAAGCCGCGGCTGCCCCCGCAACTGTAAGTGATGAAGGCTGCGCCAAGGCCACTGCGAGTGTTCGCGGGAAGGCGCCGCAGCCTCGGCCAGCACGGTCGGCATCACGAGCCAGGAGACCTGCCTCAGCCGTTCTTTCCTATTCAACCGGGCGGGGTGATCCGGTGACGAATGCTGGCGCCTGCCGTTGCGGTGCTCGTCTCGTGCCCTGCCGCGCAATCAGGGCGACCCGATGAAAACGCTGTCCAAACTACCCGTCACCATCGTCACCGGCTTCCTGGGCTCGGGCAAGACCACCTTGCTGCGGCACATGCTCGATAACGCCCAAGGCCGGCGCATCGCCGTGATCGTCAACGAATTCGGCGAGCTGGGCATCGACGGCGAGATCCTCAAGCAATGCACCATCGGCTGCACCGAGGAAGAGGCGAACGGCCGCGTCTACGAGCTGGCCAACGGCTGCCTGTGCTGCACCGTGCAGGAAGAGTTCTTCCCGGTCATGCGCGAGCTGGTCGCCCGGCGCGCCGACCTCGACCATATTCTGATCGAAACCAGCGGCCTGGCCTTGCCCAAGCCGCTGGTGCAGGCCTTCCAGTGGCCGGAAATTCGCAGTGCCTGCACGGTCGATGCGGTCATCACCGTGGTCGACAGCCCAGCGGTGGCGGCCGGTACCTTTGCCGCATTCCCCGACCAGGTCGACGCCCAGCGCAAGCTCGACCCCAACCTGGACCATGAGTCGCCGCTGCACGAGCTGTTCGCCGACCAACTGGCCAGCGCCGACCTGGTCATTCTCAACAAGGCCGACCTGATCGATGCCGAGGCTTTGGCGGCGGTACGCGCCGAGGTTGCCGAGGAACTGCCGGCAGCGGTCAAGGTGGTCGAGGCCAGCAGTGGTCGTTTGCCACTGGCCGTGCTGCTGGGCCTGGGCGCCGAGTCCGAGCAACACATCGACGGGCGCAAGACCCATCACGACCATCACGAAGGTGACGATCACGACGATCACGACGATCACAACCACGATGCCTTCGACTCGATCTCCATCGAGCTGCCCCAGGCCGAGGAAGCCAAGCTGTTGCAGGCGCTCAACGCCGCCGTGGTCCAGCACGGCATCCTGCGCGTCAAGGGTTTCGCGGCCATTCCGGGCAAGCCGATGCGGCTGCAGATCCAGGGTGTGGGCACCCGTTTCGACAAACACTTCGATCGCGCCTGGGGCACCGACGAAGCGCGCAGCACGCGCCTGGTGCTGATCGGTCAGGAGCTCGATGCATCCTCGCTGCAAGCCCAACTGCGCGCTGCGCTGGAAGCCTGACCGATGCACCTGCTGAGGACCCAGCCCGGTGGCTTCGTGCCGGACGACAGCATCGCCGACCTCGGGCAGACGCCTGCCGAGCTGGTGATTCTGTGCAGTGGCGACTCGCACCTGGCGTTGCTCGCCGAGGCCTGCGGGCAACTGCCCGCCGACTATCCGAGCCTGCGCCTGGCCAACCCCATGCAGGTGCAGAACCATTCCTCGGTGGACCTTTACGTTGACCAGGTGCTGCGCCACGCCAAGGTCATCCTGATTTCCCTGCATGGCGGCATTGGCTACTGGCGCTACGGCGTCGAGCAGTTGATGCAGCTGGCCGAGCGGGGCGTGCAGGTCATCCTGGTGCCGGGCTGCGATCGCCCCGATCCCGAACTGGCCGAGCGCTGCACGGTACTGCCCGAGCAGGCCGAGCAGCTGTGGCAGTACCTGCGCCAAGGCGGCATGGAGAACGCCCGCAATCTGTTCGGCTATCTCGGCAATACCTGGTTCGGCCGCACCGAGCGCTGCGAAGCGCCTCGGGCACTGCCGCGCACGGTCATCTACCATCCAACGCGGCCCACCGCCGAGCTGGCCGACTGGCAAGCGCAATGGCAGCCGCAGTCGCCGGTGGTAGCGCTGCTGTTCTATCGCTCGCACCTGCAGGCGGCCAACACCGGTTTCGTCGACACCTTCTGCGCCAGGTTGCAGGCAGCCGGGCTCAACCCGCTGCCGATGGCCGTGGCCAGCCTCAAGGAGGCTGCCTGTCTGGAGCAGGTCCAGGCGTGGATGGACGAGGCGGGCGCTGCAGTCATCCTCAACACCACCGGCTTTGCCCAGTCCAGCCCGGAAGCACCGCACCTGCGACCGTTTCGTCGCGACATCCCGGTGATCCAGGCCATCTGCGCGCAAGACAACCAGGCGTTGTGGCAGGCCAGCGAGCAAGGCCTGGGCGCCCGCGACCTGGCCATGCACATCGCCTTGCCGGAGCTGGACGGACGCATCATCAGCCGCGCCATCAGTTTCAAGGACCTGGCCTGGCACAACGAGCGCAGCCAGAGCGACGTAGTGTGCTACACGGCGCACGTCGAGCGCATGGATTTCGTCGCCGAGCTGGCACGCAAATGGGCCGACCTGGCGCGCCTGCCCAATGCCGACAAACGTGTCGCGCTGGTGCTGGCCAACTACCCGACCCGCGATGGCCGAATCGGCAACGGCGTCGGCCTGGACACTCCGGCAGCGGCGCTGAACATCCTGCGAGCAATGCAGCAGCAGGGCTATCCGGTGGCCGATCTGCCCGACAGCGGCACGGCGTTGATCCATGCCTTGCTCGGCGGTGTGACCAATGACCTGGAACAGCTGGACCTGCGTCCCTGTGCCCAGAGCATGGCGCTGGACGACTACCTCGCCGCGTTCGCCTTGCTGCCCCAGGCCAATCAGGCCGCGGTCCGTGAGCGTTGGGGCGAGCCGGAAGCCGATCCGATGCTGCGCAATGGCCGGATGATGATCGCTGGCCTGCGCATGGGCCTGACCTTCGTCGGCATCCAACCGGCCCGTGGCTACCAGGTGGACGTCAGCGCGGTCTATCACGACCCCGACCTGGTGCCGCCCCATGGCTACCTGGCGTTCTATTTCTGGTTGCGCCACACCTATGGCGCTGATGCGCTCATCCACGTGGGCAAGCACGGCAACCTGGAGTGGCTGCCAGGCAAGGGCGTGGGCCTGTCCGAACAGTGCTGGCCCGACGCGATACTGGGGCCGATGCCCAACATCTATCCGTTCATCGTCAACGATCCAGGGGAGGGCGCACAGGCCAAGCGCCGCACCCAGGCGGTGATCATCGACCACCTGATGCCGCCGTTGACCCGTGCCGAAACCTACGGACCGCTGCGCGATCTGGAACTGCTGGCCGACGAGTATTACGACGCGCAACTGCTCGATCCGCGCCGCGCCCAGGCCCTGGAAAAGGACATTCTGGCGCTGGTCCGCGAGACTCGTATCGACCATGAGCTGCAAATGGCCGAAGGGGCCGAGGCGGCGGTGTGGCTGCCGCGCCTGGACACCTACCTGTGCGACTTGAAGGAATCGCAGATTCGCGACGGCCTGCACGTGTTCGGCGAATCGCCCCAGGGCCGGTTGCGCGCCGATACCCTGTTGGCGCTGCTGCGCATTCCTCGCGGCGATGGGCGCGATGCCGAGGCCAGCTTGGTGCGCGCGCTGGCCAAAGCCTTCGAGTTGGGCTTCGATCCGCTCGACTGCGACCTCGGGGCCCCCTGGAGCGGGCCGCGGCCCGCAGCCTTGGCCGAACTGACCACCGAACCGTGGCGCAGCGCCGGCGACAGCCGAGAGCGTCTCGAACTGTACGCCGCCCAGTTGATCGAGCAAGCACTGAGCGGCCCGGTAACCCTGGGCGAAGGCTTCGATGCCGTTCAGCTCATCCTGGAGCACCTGCGCGACACCGTGGCGCCGCGCCTGGATGCCTGCGGACCGGCCGAGATGCACGGCCTGCTGGCCGCCCTGGCAGGCCGTTTCGTGCCCGCCGGGCCGAGCGGGGCGCCCAGCCGTGGGCGTCTCGACGTGCTGCCCACGGGTCGCAATTTCTTTTCCGTGGACGTGCGCAACCTGCCGACCACCACCGCTTGGCGGATCGGCTTCGCCTCGGCCAACCTGATCCTGGAGCGGCACCTGCAGGACCATGGCGATCACCTGCGCCAGCTGGGCCTGTCGGTCTGGGGCACGGCGACCATGCGCACCGGTGGCGACGACATTGCCCAAGCCATGGCGCTGATGGGTGTACGCCCGGTGTGGGCCACCGGCAGCCAGCGCGTGGACGATTTCGAGATTCTGCCGCTGAGTCTCCTCGATCGCCCACGGGTGGACGTGACCCTGCGAGTGTCCGGCTTCTTCCGCGATGCCTTCTCCAATCTGCTGCGCCTGTTCGATGCAGCGGTGCAGGCGGTGGCTGCGCTCGACGAGCCGGAGGACCTCAACCCGCTAGCGGCCAAGGTGCGCAGCGAACAGGGTCAGTTGCTGGCCGAGGGTGTCTCGGCGGAGCAGGCTGCACGCGAAGCCGGCTGGCGCATCTTCGGCGCCAAGCCGGGTGCCTACGGGGCCGGTGTCCAGGGGGCCATCGACGGTCGCCTGTGGCAGACCCGTGAGGACCTTGCCGAGGCTTATCTGAACTGGGGTGCCTATGCCTATGGCGCGGATGACGAAGGCACCGCCGCACGCGCGCCGTTCGCGCGTCGCCTGGGCCAGGTCCAGGCAGTGCTGCAGAACCAGGACAACCGCGAGCACGACCTGCTCGATTCCAACGACTACTACCAGTTCCAGGGCGGCATGCTCGCTGCCGTGGAAACCCTCAGCGGGCAGACCACCGCCAGCTACCATGGCGACCACAGCCAGCCTGACGTGCCGCGCGTGCGCACCCTGAAGGAAGAGCTGAACCGGGTGGTGCGGGCCCGCGCGGCCAACCCGAAATGGATCGAAGGGGTCAAGCGGCACGGCTACAAGGGCGCCTTCGAACTGGCCGCGACGGTCGATAACCTGTTTGCCTTCGATGCCACCACCCACCTGATCGACGATCACCAGTACGCCTTGCTCACCGATGCCTACCTGCTCGACCCGGACACCCGTGGCTTCCTGCAGGAGCACAACCCTGCGGCCCTGCGCGACATGGCCGAACGCCTGCTCGAGGCTCAGCAACGTGGCCTGTGGGCCGAGCCCGGTGACTACCGTCAGGCCGTGGAAGACCTGCTGCTGGATACCGAAGAAGATGCCTGAAGAGAACCCTGCAATGACCGACACCGTGCACTTTCCGCTGGCCGCTGTGGTGGCCGCCGATTCGCTGAAGCTGGCGCTGTGTCTGGCAGCCATCGACCCGCGCATCGGTGGGGTGTTGATCGAAGGGCCGCGGGGCATGGCCAAGAGCACGCTGGCGCGGGGGCTGGCCGACCTGCTTGCCGATGGCCAGTTGGTGACCTTGCCACTGGGTGCCAGCGAAGACCGTCTGGTCGGCACGCTGGACCTGGAGGCCGCACTGGGCGAGGGGCGGGCACGCTTTTCGCCCGGTGTGCTGGCCAGGGCCGACGGCGGGGTGCTGTATGTGGATGAGGTCAACCTGCTCGCCGACCATTTGGTGGACCTGCTGCTGGACGTTGCCGCCAGTGGCGTCAACCGCATCGAGCGTGACGGTATTTCCCATGCTCATCCAGCGCGCTTCGTACTGATCGGCACCATGAATCCCGAGGAAGGCGAGTTGCGCCCGCAGCTGCTCGACCGGTTCGGTCTGAACATCGCCCTGGATGGCCAGCCGGCCCCGGCCGAACGCGGCCAGATCATTCGCCGCCGCCTGGCGTTCGACAGCGACCCCCAGGGCTTCTGCGAGCAATGGGCCCCGGCCCAGGCAGCGCTGCGGTTGCGTTGCCAACAGGCACGGGAACGCCTCGAATCGATCCCGCTGAGCGACCAGGCCCTGGAAGCCATTACCACCCGCTGTTTCGCCGAAGGCGTGGACGGCCTGCGTGCCGATCTGGTGTGGCTGCGCGCGGCACGGGCGCACGCAGCGTGGCGCGGCGGCGACGATATTCTGGAGGAAGACGTTGAAGCGGTGGCCGAGTTCGCCTTGCGCCACCGTCGCCAGGCACCACGCAAGCCGCAGCCCCAGCGAGAATCGAAGCCGGCGCCACCGCCCCCCGCTGAGAGCGCCGCGCAACCCTCTGATCCGGGTCAGGGCCAGTGGGGCGACATGCCCGCTCAGGCCGTTCCGGTAGGTGACCGCCGCAGCGTGCCGAGCTGGCCAAAAAAGCCCTGAGCATCCGTCCGCGCCCAGCGGATGCTCGGCCCGGCCAGGGCAACCTCGAACAAGGGCGACAAGGCGCGGCGCGTGCGGCGTCGAGCGGTACGCTCGACTGGCCGGCGACCCTGCTGCAAGGACGACCGCGTCAGCGCGATGACCTGCGCTGGCAGCAACGTCGCAGCGCGGCGCAGCAACTGTGGCTGGTGGTGGTCGACGCTTCTGCCTCGACGCACCGTCACGGCGCTCTGGCCGAGGCCAAGGGCGTGCTGGCGCAGGTCTTCGACGATGCCTACCGGCAACGCGCACGGCTGGCGTTGTTGACCGCCAGTGGCAGCGGACCGATCTGGCAATGCCACGGCCTGAAAGCCTCGGCAGCACTGCAGCCCTGGCTCGAGGCACTGGGCGCAGGGGGCGGTACGCCATTGCTGGCGGCATTGGCCGAGGCCGACGATTGGCTCAGGCAACGCGCGCGGCGCTATCCGCAGGAGGCACAGCGCTGCCTGGTGTTCACCGACGGGCGTCTGAAGTCCCTTGAAGGCGTAGCCCCGCTGGCCTGCCCGGCGTTATTGCTGGACATGGAAATGAGCCCGATCCGACTGGGCCGCGCCCGTACCCTGGCGGCTGCCCTGGGCGCCGAGTATCAACATCTGGAAGATCTGCCACGGGCCTAGCCCGGATGTGCGCACGGTTTTCCAAGGCCTACTGAACCTGATTGCGCCGATAAGACGTATCGCTGACGCGCCTTGGAGCCGTGAAGGCCGTCGCTGACGGCTGGAAAGGGGTTGAAACGTCAATTTTCCGTTACCATTTTGACGTAAGTTGCAACCCGCTGTTTTTGATGTATTTTCCCGAGCATGTCCCATCCAGGAAAGGCCATGCCCGTGAATCCTAATGCCTACCCCTGCGAGCCTTGCGGACTGTTGGGCGATAGTCTGCCCATGCGCGACCTGTACAAGCTCATCACCAAGTTCTCGGCGACCGACTCGCCGGTACTGATCCAGGGTGAAGCCGGTACCGGTAAACAGTTGATCGCCCGTGCACTGCACCAGCAGTCGCAACGCCGACAGCAGCCCTTCATCGTTTTCGACTGCCAGGCCCGCGCACAGCGGCCAGGCCAGACGCCGCTGTTCGCGCCGGGTTGTGGCGAAACCAACGTGCACCCATTGTCCGGTAGCGTGCTGCAGGCCGCCAATCGCGGGACCCTGCTGCTCGAGCAAGTGCAAGGCTTGCCCCTGGACATCCAGGAGCAACTGCTGCGGTTTCTCCAGCGCAAGACCCCGGGCGATGTGGATGTGCGGGTCCTGGCCACCAGCAACGTCGATCTGGCACTGGCCATCAGCCGCGGGCAACTGCGCGAGGACCTCTACTACCGGCTCAATGTGCTGCAGATCATTGCCGCGCCGTTGCGCGAGCGCTTTGGCGACCTGGCCATGCTCGCGAATCATTTCGCGCAACGCTACAGCCGCGAGAACGGCAGACGCGAGCGGCCATTCAGCCAGGAGGCGCTGATCGCCATGGGCGAGCATGACTGGCCGGGCAACGTCCGCGAGCTGGCGAACCGGGTTCGCCAGGCTCAGGCGCTCGCCCAAGGCAATCGGATCGAAGCCATAGACTTGGGTTTGGGCATCGAAACGCTGGTCACTGCGCCCATGGGCACGCTGCACGATTACAAACACCGCGCCGAGCGCCAGGCGCTGGGTGACGTGCTGCTGCGCCATGGCGGCAACCTGAGCACGGCGGCCAGGGTGCTCGGGGTGTCGCGCCCAACGCTGTATCGCCTGTTGCACAAGCATCAGATGCGCTGACCGCAGCCTAGGGTTGATCCAGAACATGTCGAACGCTCGCCAGCACCTGCGCTTCGCGCGCCAGCCAGTCGCCGCCTATCACCGTGCAGGGCAGCCCGTGCGCCAGCAGCCAGGCTTGGCTTTGCGCAAAGAAAGCCTGGCGCTGGGCCAGGTCGGGCTGGCAGCGCTGGCCATCGGCGGACCAGTCGACGCCTTCGGGCGAGAGCAACAGGTGGGCATCGTAATGGCGCTGCAGCAGCGCCGTTTCCAGCCACGCAGGGCAGTCACCGAACAGCGTGCGGCTCCACAACAGATTGCTCAACAGATGGGTGTCGAGTACCAGCAGCGCCGGTTGCGTGCGCCGAGCGGCATCTTCCCAGGCCAATTGGCCACGGGCGATGGTGTCGATGTCGGCATAGCAGGTGTCGCGCTGTTCGCGGTCGATGAAGTGGCGCACGTATTCGCCCACCACCACGGCGCCCAGGCGCACGCGCAGGCGTTCGGCCAGCCAGCTCTTGCCCGAGGATTCCGGCCCGCACAGTACCACCACTTTCATGCAGACACCGCTGCGCTTTTGCGCCACTGGTGCCAGCCGTGAACGGCCAGCATCAGGAACAGGCCATACAGCGCGGCCGTCAGGTACAGCCCCTGATCAACGAACAAACCGACGAAGATTGCATCCAGCACGATCCACAGCGGCCAGCATTGCTCGCGCTTGTTGGCCATCCACCACTGCGCCACCAGGCTGAAGCCGGTGAGCAGGGCGTCCAGCCACGGCTGGCTGGCATCGCTCCAGGTGGCCATCGCCGCACCCAGCGCGAGTCCTGCAACCAAGCCAATGGCCAGACCGCCAAGCAGAGGCGCCGGTGTCAGGCGGATGACCGCTCCACCCGTGGCCGTGGCGTCGCCTCGGGTCCACTGCCACCAGCCATACACCTGGACGCCGGCGTACACCACCTGCAACAGCATGTTGGAGTACAGCTTGTAGTCGTAGAAAACATACGAATAGATCAGGACCATGACCAGACCGATCGGCCAGCACAGCCAATTCTGCTTGACGGTCAACCACACCGCGATCACGCCCAGCGTGGCGGCGAACAATTCCAAAGGCGACATGGACAATCCCTGGCAGGTGCATGCAATGCATCGAAGGCGGGGATTGTAACCTGCGCCACCGGTGCCGCGCGCGTCGCTCGCCGCGCGCAGGTTGCAAAGATGAAACTTCAACTCAGTCAACACTCACCGACGCCCGCATGCGGATTTGCACGAGCTGCTCTGATAGCATCGCGGGGCCCGACGGCAATGAGTTCTATTAAACAGACAGGACCTCGCCAGGCGCGGGTCCAATTGGGGGAATGATGGATTTTTGGACCGCCATGCAGGCGCTGATTCTGGGCATCGTGGAAGGCTTGACCGAGTTCCTGCCCATCTCCAGCACCGGCCACCAGATCATCGTGGCCGATCTGATCGGCTTCGGCGGCGAACGGGCCATGGCCTTCAATATCATCATCCAGCTGGGTGCGATATTGGCGGTGGTGTGGGAATTTCGTCGCAAGATCCTCGAAGTGGTCACCGGCTTGCCGACCCAGCGCAATGCGCAGCGCTTCACCATCAACCTGCTGATCGGCTTCCTGCCCGCAGTGGTGCTGGGAGTGATATTCGCCGACAAGATCCACGAATACCTGTTCAACCCGATCACCGTGGCGGTGGCGCTGGTGATAGGCGGTTTCATCATGCTGTGGGCCGAGAAACGCGAACACGCCGTACGCGTGCACCACGTCGACGACATGCACTGGACCGATGCCCTGAAAGTCGGCTTCGCCCAGTGCCTGGCAATGATTCCAGGAACGTCGCGCTCCGGCTCGACCATCATCGGTGGCCTGCTGTTCGGTCTGTCGCGCAAAACGGCAACCGAATTCTCGTTCTTCCTCGCCATGCCGACCATGGTCGGTGCCGCGGTGTACTCGGGCTACAAGTTCCACCACCTGTTCCAGCCCGCGGATTTCCCGGTATTCGCGTTGGGTTTCGTGGTGTCGTTCATCTTCGCCATGATCGCAGTACGCGGCCTGCTGAAGTTCATCGCCACCCACAGCTATGCCGTGTTCGCCTGGTACCGCATTGCCTTCGGCCTGGTCATCCTGGCCACCTGGCAATTCGGTTGGATCGACTGGTCCAGTGCGCAAGGCTGAGCCGGCGCCCAAACGGGCGCAGGACCAAGGCCGCGGTCGGGCACAGCGACCGGTGCAGTTCATGGCGCTGAAGCTCACGGTGTTCGTGCTGCTCTGCCTGCTGCCCTTTCTGGGGACACTGCGCCTGGCCATGGCCGGCCATCCTTCGGTGCTGGCGATCTATGGGCTGATGAGTTTGCTGACGGCGGGGCTGTACTGGCATGACAAGCGGCGGGCGACCTCGCAAGGCCAGCGCACCCCTGAGAAGCTCCTGCACGGTGTCGAGCTATTGGGCGGCTGGCCTGGCGCGCTGGTGGCCCAGCAATTGTTCCGGCACAAGACACGCAAGGTCTCCTACCAACTGGTTTTCTGGATGATTGTCGCGCTGCATCAAGCGTTCTGGTTCGACCAGGTCATCTTTGCCGGGCAACACCTGGGCATCACGTTTTGATGATGCTTAAAAAGCGCCCATGAAAAATGCCCCCGCACAGGATGCGGGGGCATCGGGTGTTGCAGGCAGCGGCGCTAAGCCTTACTGCGCAGCAGCGCCACCGTGGGCAGCGGCCAGTTTCTTGGCAGCTTCCAGATGCGCCTTCAGCTTGGGCAGGGTTTCAGTGGCGAACGCCTTGAGCTCGGCATCTTCACCACTCTTGATTTCGTCTTCGAAGATCTCGATGGTCGCTTCGTGCGCCTTGACCTGGTTGTTGGCATAGGCCTGGTCGAACGACTTGGCCGAACGCAGTTCCAGAATCATCGCCTTGGCCTTGTCCAGCAGCTCGGCGTCATCGGATACGTCGATGTTCTTCTTGTCGGCCAGCGCCTTCAGCTTCTGGTTGGCCGCAGTGTGGTCCTTGACCATCATGTCGGCGAAGGTCTTCACGTCCGCAGCGGTGCCTTTTTCCTGAGCCAGCTTGCCTGCTTCGACTTCGGCAACGCCTTTGGCCGATGCATCTTCGACAAAATCATCGGAGGCCGCGAAGGCACCGTGGCTGGCGAGCGAGACAGAAAGGGCGAGGGCAGCGGCGTAGAATTTGGATTTCATGGTCAATTCCTTGTGTAGAGTCTGAGACGGACTGAGCGTTGCAGGCCGTGAAACTGTGACTGCTGTCAGTCCTTGGCAGTTTCATCGGATGTACGTTCGTGTGATGGTTGGCAGTGGCTCAGCCTTTGCTGTGTTCGTCCGAGGTCGGCGCAATGGCAACGCCTCGTGGTCCGGCAAAGCCCCAGATCGCCAGCCCAACCAGTGGAAAGACGAAAATCAGCACGGTCCAGCCGATCTTGGTGCCCGAGCTCTTGGTGCTTCTCCAGACGCTGGCCAAGGCCCAGAGGTCGAGCAGTAGCACGATGATCGCCGCAGCGGTCCAGAAAATCGAAGTTTCCATGAGTAGGCTCGCTGATCAGTGTGTGTCCTACAGGGGAGGGTCAGCCTGCTCGGCAAGTTCCATTCGATCGGTGGATGGCGCCCGTTTGGCCTCAATGAGCGTGTTGGCTGCCCGTAGGGTCCTGGATCTGAATCACTCGGCCCTTGCTCCAGGCATCGGCGCCAGGGTCTATCGGCGGCGCGGGAATGTCGGCGCGCTGGCGTTTTTTCTCGGTGCTGTCGATGCCGAAGCGTTTATCTCGCTCGCGCACCAGGGCAGGGTCGATCTGTCCGTCACCCGTGAAGCCCATCATCAACTGAGGCACGCCCAGCGGCAGTTGCTTGTCCAGGTCGGTGTGCCAGGTGTGCCAGGTCTTGCCGTAGGTGTTCACCAGTTTCTCCATCAGGGCATGCTCGGCAGGCGCCGGAATGCCCGGAGCTATGAGTTGGCCGGACTTCACCTCATGGACGTGGCTATGCCACAACGCTTTTTCCGCCTTGGGTAGCTTGGCGTAAAGGCCGGCGCTGATGATGTATTCGACGCCCATCAGTTTGGCATCCTTGACGTTGCCGTCGTAGATGACGCATTGAATGACTTCTTCATTGAGGATGGCGCAGTAATGATGAGCTTCCATCTGCGCACCGGGGTGACCGTTGTAGAAGTGAAAGCCGTCCAGGTAGGCGTTCAATTCGTTGATCGGAGGACGTGACTGCAAAGCGTTGGCGCCGGCATCGAGGGTCTTGGTCAAGGCCGTGGTCGGGGCGCCGGGCGCGTCGACCTTGGACTGGCTGTTGTTGCCGGCACAGCCGGCAACGGTCAAGGCCGCCAGACACAACAGTGGAGTGCGCAATGCAAAGAGAGAGCGAGCGCTCATGCTGGAATCCTTTTCAGTGAGGTGAGCGCAGTGCAGGCCCGGTCGAAGGGGCATGCGAAACTGCGCAGGGCACCTTCATAGAACGACAGGTTTGATCAGGGTTCAGCCGGGCAAGGCAAGCCATCCGAGGGGTGCGCGCCTGGCTGCGCAATATTTCACGGAACCGGGGTGTGACTTGGCCCATCCTATGCTGTGTCAGAACCTACCCCCGAGGTTTTGCCAAGGAAGAGCGCCGCGATGGTCCGTCGTTGTGCAGTACTCGTTTCTCTGCTGCTGTTGAGCCTGCTTTCGGTGCAGGCTCAAGCGAACCCCCATGCCCGCTGGAACGTGGGCTACCACCTGCTGACCTTCAACGATCCGCTCGACGAGCAGCCGATGCAGGCCTACGCCTTCTATCCGACTCAAGGGCATACGCGGCCCGCACGCCTGGGCAGCTACAGCATCGACGCGCTGCAGGATGCGCCCGTGGCGATCGGTCGTTTCCCGCTGTTGATGTTGTCCCACGGCAACACTGGCACGCCGTTGGCCTTGCATGACTTGATCACGGCGCTGACGCGCAAAGGCTTCGTCGTCGTGGCCGTGGTGCACCCGGGCGACAATGCGCAGGATCACAGTCGACTGGGTAAACTGAGCAACCTCTACGGTCGGCCGCTGCAGATTTCCCAGGCGATTACCGCCGCGCTGGGCGATTCGATGTTGTCACCGTTCGTCAACGCCAATGCGGTCGGCGTGATCGGCTACTCGGCGGGCGGCGAAACGGCGCTGATCCTGTCCGGCGCACGTCCCGACCTGCAACGCCTGCGCAAGTACTGCGAAGAGCGCCCGTTCGACGCCGACGCCTGCCAGACGCGTGGTGAACTGGAAGCCGACCGCGACGACCTCACCCCCGAGGCAGACCCACGGGTGCGCGCCCTGTTATTGATGGCGCCGCTGAGCCTGATGTTCGGTCGCCAGACCCTGGCCGAGGTCCACCTGCCAACGCTTATCTACAGCGGCGACAACGATCAGTTGGTAGCCATCGACAAGAATGCCGACGCGCTGGCGCGCAAACTGCCCGGCAACACGGACTATCGCCTGCTGCCCGGTGCCGGTCATTTCGTCTTCATGGCTCCTTGCAGCGACGAACAACGCAGCGCCTCGCCGGCACTGTGTACCGATGCCGATGGCGTGGACCGCGAAGGCATCCACCGCGACCTGATCCACGAAGCCGGCAAATTCTTTACCCATACCCTCGGCCGGCCTTCACGCGCAGGCCTGCAGACCGCCGATCACTGATCCTGCCGCGAGAGCCACACGGTCAGGCCCAAAGCGACCAGGGAAAGTCCGGCCGCGAGGGCGAAGATCGAGCCATAACCGAACCCGGCCGCCACGGCGCCCATCACCGGCCCCGCAATCGCCAGGGCCAGGTCGAAGAACACCGCGAACGCACTCAGCCCAGCGCCCCGGCTGGTGCCAGGCACCTTGTGGATGGCCAGCACGCCAAGCGCCGGATAGACCAGTGACAACCCCAACCCCGCCAGCGCCGCACCTGCCAGGGTGAACACCGGCGAGGGCGCCAGCCACAGCAGGCACAGCCCGACCACTTCGGTGGCGATGCAGGCCATGGCCACGGTAGACCCGCCCAGATGGTTGATGCTGTTGATGAACACCAGCCGGGCCGCGATGAAGCTGATGCCGAAAGCCGTCAGGCACCACGCCGCGCCTTCCCAGCCGCGTTCCACGTAATACAGGGTGATGAACGTCGTGAGCGTACCGTAGCCGATCGATGCCAGCATCAGGCTCATGCCGTGGGGGGCGACCCGACCGAAAGCAGACCAGAACGGCATGCGCTCGCCGCGCACCACGGGGGAGGCCGGCGTACTGCGAATCATCCACAGGCCCAGGGCGCTCAACGCCATCAAGGCAATGCCCAGGCTCCAGAAACCGGCGAAGGCAACCATCAACACGCCCAGGGGCGCGCCAATCGCGATTGCGCCGTAGGATGCGATGCCGTTCCACGAAATGACCTTGGCCATGTGTTCGGCGCCGACCCGGCTGATGCCCCAACTGCTGGTGCCCACCCCGATGGCGCCCTGGGCCAGGCCCAGGACCACACGCCCGGCGATCAGCACCCCCAGGCTCCACTGCGGCACGCTGTGCAGGAACACCGAGGCGAACGTCAGCGCACCGCTGATGCCGATACCGATCAGCCCATAGACGATGGTGCGCTTGGTGCCCAGGGCATCGGCCATGCGCCCGGCGCTGGGGCGGCTGAGCAAGGTTGCCAGGTATTGCGCGCCGATCACCACACCTGCGGCCACGGCGCTGAACCCCAGCTGGTCGTGAACGTAGCCTGGCAGCACCGCGATGGGCAGCCCGATGGAGATGAAGGCAATGAAGGTATAGAAAACGATGGAGATGATTTGCAGGGTGATAGAGGCAGGTGGCGACACGGGTTGGGCAGAATCAGTCATGAGCTCGTTCGCAGGCGTGCGGTTGAGGTCCCCTTGGACAAGGGACGTTGGTTAAAGCAAAGCAGGCTATCGATTATTTGCAACCTCAACACAACGCGCCTTTCTAGCAGCGGCGCAAGCCGCGTCCAGCCTCACCGCTTTGCATCAGGCACGCCGCGTGGCTCATGACGCGGCTCGCGCCGCTGCTACAGGGGGTGTTCCAGCAACGCGATGGTTTTCTCATCGCTGTCGCCGTGGAAAAACCGATCAAGCACCTGCTGAAAGCACATTTGCTCCGGCGCAACATTGGCAAACAGGGTCGTGCACGAGCGCAGCTTCATGTCATCGGGGGTGCCGAACATCGCCTTGGCGCTCTGGCCGGAATGCTCCAGCACCGTGCGCGTGCATTCCAGCAAGCGCGCACCCAATAATGGATTGTTCAGATAAGCCGTCGCCTCTGCCGCGCCGCTGATCGCATAGAAGCGCGCCGTCTCGCTATGACCGAGGCCAGCCAGCTGCGGAAAGATGAACCACATCCAGTGGCTGCGTTTGCGGCCACTGCGCAGCTCTTCGAGGACATCGGGGTACACCGCGCGCTGGGCGTCGATGAAGCGGTTGAGATCGAAGGTATCGTTCATGGCATGGCTCCACAGGCGGCTCTTTGGATGTCTGGCCGCTGAGCACGCGTCGAGTTCCGCCCAAGCTTCGTCCATTTAGCCCTACTTGTGGAAAGGCCTTTGTTGATCTTTACTGGAACCAGCGTCCAATACAATCACAAGAGACGATGCCGATGAGCAATTCCGTGAAGACCCGTAAGAGCGACAGTCATGTCGATGCGTGGGCCATAGCCTTCATGATGGTGGTCGTGGTGGCGACTGCGGTGTACTGGTTCAGCCGTAACTGAACCGGTACCTGCAAGGCGTGACTCAGTTGTCGTAGCCCAGATTCGGCGCCAACCAGCGCTCGCTGACTGTCAGATCCTGTTGCTTGCGCGCCGTGTAGCTCTGCACCTGGTCGCGATCGATCTTGCCCACGGCAAAGTATTGCGCCTGGGGGTGAGCGAAATACCAGCCGCTAACCGCCGCCGCCGGGAACATCGCGTAGTGCTCGGTGAGCGTCACGCCGCTCTGCCCGTTGTGGTCGAGCAGGTCGAACAACGTGCCTTTTTCGGTATGGTCCGGGCAGGCCGGGTAACCAGGGGCAGGGCGGATGCCCTTGTACTGCTCCTTGATAAGCGCCTCGTTGTCCAAGGTTTCCTCGGCGTCGTAACCCCAGTGCTCCTTGCGCACCTGCTGGTGCAGCCACTCTGCACACGCCTCGGCCAGGCGGTCGGCCAGGGCCTTGACCATGATCGAGTTGTAGTCGTCGCCGTTGTCCTGATAGGCCTTGGCCACCTCTTCGGCACCAATGCCCGCCGTGGTGATGAAGCCACCCACGTAATCCGTCACGCCGCTGTCCTTGGGCGCCACGAAGTCGGCCAGGGAGAAGTTCGGCTTGCCGTCGGTCTTGATGATCTGCTGGCGCAGGTGGTGCAGACGGGCCAGCGGCTGGCCGTCGTCGCCGTACACCTCGATGTCGTCATCGTCCACCTGGTTGGCCGGCCAGAAGCCGAACACTGCGCGAGCACGGATCAGCTTCTCGTCGATCAGCTTGCGCAGCATCACCTTGGCATCTTCGAACAAGGCAGTGGCCGCTTCGCCTACGACTTCGTCGGTGAGAATGCGCGGGTACTTGCCGGCCAGGTCCCAGGAGATGAAGAACGGCGTCCAGTCGATGTACTCGGCCAGCACGTTCAAGTCGATATCGTCCAACACCTTCGCGCCGGTAAACGTCGGCTGTACTGGAGCGTAGGTGCTCCAGTCGAAGCTGGCCTTGGCCGCGACGGCCTGGGCATAGCTCAGGCGCTCGGTGCGCGCGCTGCGGTTGGCGGTGCGCTCGCGAACGTCGATGTACTCCAGGCGGGTCTTCTCGACGAACGCCGGCTTGAGCTCCTTGGACAGCAACTGGGTGGCAACGCCGACCGCGCGCGAGGCGTCGGTGACATAGATGACCGCGTCGTTGCTGTACTTGGGTTCGATCTTGACCGCAGTGTGCGCCTTCGACGTGGTCGCGCCGCCGATCATCAAGGGCAGGTGGAAATCCTGGCGCTGCATTTCCCGGGCGACATGCACCATCTCGTCCAGCGACGGGGTGATCAGGCCGGACAAGCCGATGATGTCGCACTTCTGTTCGCGGGCAACCTGGAGGATCTTGTCGGCCGGCACCATGACGCCCAGGTCGACGATGTCGTAGCCGTTGCAGCCCAGCACTACGCCGACGATGTTCTTGCCGATATCGTGTACGTCGCCCTTGACCGTGGCCATCAGGATCTTGCCCTTGGCCTCGGGTTTGTCGCCTTTTTCTTCCTCGATGAACGGAATCAGGTGGGCCACGGCCTGTTTCATCACCCGCGCCGACTTGACCACCTGGGGCAGGAACATCTTGCCGGAGCCGAACAGGTCGCCAACGATGTTCATGCCCGACATCAGCGGGCCTTCGATGACCTCGATCGGACGCTTGAACGACTGCCGAGATTCCTCGGTGTCCTCGACGATGTGGGTGGTGATGCCCTTGACCAGCGCATGCTCCAGGCGCTGGTTGACCGGCCAGCCACGCCATTCCTCGGTCTCGGCTTCCTTGACGCTGCCATCGCCCTTGAACTTGTCGGCGATGGCGAGCAGGGCGTCGGTGCCTTCGGGTGTACGGTTGAGCACCACGTCTTCGACACGGTCACGCAGCTCGGCCGGGATCTGGTCGTAGATCTCCAGCTGGCCGGCGTTGACGATGCCCATGGTCAGACCGTTGCGGATGGCGTGCAGCAGGAACACGGAGTGAATCGCCTCACGCACCGGGTTGTTGCCACGGAACGAGAACGACACGTTGGACACGCCACCGCTGGTCAAGGCGTGGGGCAGCTCATCGCGGATGTACGCGCAGGCATTGATGAAATCGACGGCGTAGTTGTTGTGCTCCTCGATACCGGTGGCCACGGCGAAGATGTTCGGATCGAAGATGATGTCTTCCGGCGGAAAGCCGACCTGGTCCACCAGGATGTCGTAGGAGCGCTTGCAGATCTCCTTCTTGCGCGCTTCGGTATCCGCCTGGCCGGCCTCGTCGAAGGCCATCACCACCACCGCAGCGCCATAGCGCTTGCATAATTTGGCGTGGTGAATGAACGCGTCGACACCTTCCTTCATGCTGATCGAGTTGACGATGCCCTTGCCTTGGATGCACTTGAGCCCGGCTTCGATCACTTCCCACTTGGAGGAGTCGATCATGATCGGCACCCGAGAGATGTCCGGCTCGCCCGCGATCAGGTTGAGGAAGGTGACCATGGCCTTCTGCGAGTCGAGCATCCCCTCGTCCATGTTGATGTCGATCACCTGAGCGCCGGCTTCCACCTGCTGCAGGGCGACTTCCAGGGCCTCGGTGTAGTTCTCCTCGCGGATCAAGCGGGCGAAGCGCGCCGAACCGGTGATGTTGGTGCGCTCGCCGACGTTGACGAACAAAGACTGGCGATCGATGGTGAACGGCTCCAGGCCCGACAGGCGGCACGCCTTGGGGATCCCCGGAATTGCCCGCGGTGGGTAGCCGGCCACGGCCTTGGCGATGGCTTCGATATGTCCGGGCGTGGTGCCGCAGCAGCCGCCGACGATATTGAGGAAGCCGCTCTGGGCGAATTCTTCGATGATTTTCGCGGTTTCCGACGGCAATTCGTCGTATTCGCCGAAGGCATTGGGCAAGCCGGCGTTGGGGTGGGCGGACACATGCGTGCCGGCCTTGTTCGACAACTCTTCCAGGTACGGACGCAGCTCGCTGGCGCCCAGCGCGCAGTTGAGGCCCACCGAAATGGGCTTGGCATGGCTCACCGAGTTCCAGAAGGCTTCGGTGGTCTGCCCGGACAAGGTCCGGCCCGAGGCATCGGTGATGGTCCCGGAGATCATGATCGGCAGCTCGAAGCCCAGCTCTTCGTACACGCCCTGCACGGCGAAGATCGCCGCCTTGGCGTTGAGCGTGTCGAAGATGGTCTCGATCAGGATCAGGTCGGCGCCGCCCTCGATCAGGCCCTTGGTGGCTTCGGTGTAGTTCTCCACCAGTTCGTCGAAGGTGACGTTGCGGTAGCCGGGGTTGTTGACGTCCGGGGACAGCGAGCAGGTGCGGCTGGTCGGGCCCAGCACGCCGGCCACGAAGCGTGGCTTGTCCGGGGTTTCCAGGGTCTTCGCATCGGCGACCTGGCGCGCCACACGCGCACCTTCTACGTTCAACTCGTACACCAGCGATTCCATGCCGTAGTCGGCCTGGGACACCTGGGTGGCGTTGAAGGTGTTGGTTTCCAGAATGTCCGCACCGGCGTCCAGGTAAGCCTTCTCTATGGCGGCGATCACGTCCGGGCGGCTGAGCAGCAGCAGATCGTTGTTGCCCTTGACGTCGCTGGGCCAGTCGGCGAAGCGCTCACCGCGGTAATCCTCTTCCTCGAGCTTGTAGCTCTGGATCATCGTGCCCATGCCGCCGTCGAGAATCAGGATGCGCTCTTTGAGGGCTTGCTGGAGGGCTTGAAGGCGAGCACTGCGGTCGGACATGGGAACCACTCTTTCAGAAAATTCGGACATTGCGACAGGGGGCGGATGATAGCAAACCTGTGCGCTATTTGATCACGAAGGGTAGGGCCATGAATTTCGCTCATGTTGCCAGTATGCGTTAATACTTGGCCATGACCCACTGGCTGAGGGCTGAATGAGGAAGCGTATCTGCCAGGCCCTCGACGAAATGCGCGATCTTTTTCGGTTTTTTGCAGTCCCACCCCCCGGAATGCCCCGAAAAGGGGCGCGAATTCTCGTTGCAAAAGGCGGTACGCATGCTGATCTCGCTTCAAGCTCTACGGGCCCTGGCTGCCTGGATCGTGGTTTGCCATCACTTCATGCAGATATTCTTCGACTTCCACGCATCAGGCCCGGTCGGCCAGTTCTTCACCGATCGAGGCGCAGTAGGTGTCGACATCTTCTTCGTCATCAGTGGGTTGGTCATCTACCTGTCCACCCAAGGCAAGCAGATGCCGGCCGGTCGCTTCCTGCTCAACCGCATCATCCGCATCGTCCCGGCCTATTGGCTGTACACCGCGCTGATGGGGCTGATGCTGGTCAGCCTGGGGCAATGGCTGCCGCACGCTGCGATCGACCTGCCGCACTTCGTCCTGTCGCTGCTCTTCATTCCCTCGGAAAACCCTGGTGGCTATGGCCTGTACCCGACGCTGAACGTGGGTTGGACACTCAACTACGAGATGTTCTTCTACCTGTTGTTCTCGCTGGTGTTCACCGTGCCACAACGCTTCCGCCCGTTGATCGTGGCAGCCGCCCTGGTCGCCGTCAGCGAAGTGCTGGGCCGGTACGGGGTGGTCAGCCGCTTCTATCAGAACAACATCATCTATGAGTTCCTGCTCGGCATCGGGATCGGCATGCTCTATCGCCGCGGCTGGATCGCCCAGGGTCTCTGGCTGCCGTTGGCCGTGGTGATCGTGTCGGTCCTGCTGATCTACCACCTGGATTCGAGCGACCGGCTGTTGCACTGGGGCTTGCCAAGCGCACTGATCGTTCTCGCCTGCGTGGCCATGGAGCCGCATTTCCGTGGCAGCCGGGTACTCAAGACCTTGGGCGACTGTTCCTATTCGGTGTACCTGGTGCACGTACTGGTGCTCTATGGCGGCTGGCTGGCGAGCGTTCACTGGCACCTGAACCCGTACTGGGTCTTCGCGTTTTGCATTCCAACCATCGCCCTGGTGTCGTGGGCCAGCTACGTGTGGATCGAAAAGCGCCTGTACCAGCGGGTCAAGCAGTGGACCGACGCGCGCCTGGATTCCAGCGCGGTGGCACACACCGGTTGATTCCCGACCAAAACAGTCAGGCTTTGTCAGCGTCGCCGGATTCGCGTAAACTCCTGCCAAGTCTGTGAGGAACCACTATGAGCGCTATAACGATTACCGACGCTGCGCACGATTACCTGGCCGATCTGCTGAGCAAGCAGAACACCCCCGGGATCGGCATTCGCGTGTTCATCACCCAGCCAGGCACCCAGTACGCAGAGACGTGCATTGCCTACTGCAAGCCAGGTGAAGAAAAACCGGAAGACACCGCACTGGGCCTGAAAAGCTTCACCGCCTGGATCGACTCGGTGAGCGAAGCCTTTCTCGACGATGCCGTGGTCGATTACGCCACCGACCGCATGGGCGGCCAGCTGACCATCAAGGCGCCCAACGCCAAGGTGCCGATGGTCAACGCCGACAGCCCGGTCAATGAACGCATCAACTACTACCTGCAGACCGAGATCAATCCCGGCCTGGCCAGCCACGGCGGGCAGGTCAGCCTGATCGACGTGGTCGAGGACGGTATCGCCGTGCTGCAGTTCGGTGGCGGCTGCCAGGGCTGCGGTCAAGCCGACGTCACGCTCAAGGACGGCATCGAGCGCACCTTGCTCGAGCGCATCCCGGAGCTCAAGGGCGTTCGTGATGTCACCGACCACACCCAGAAAGAAAACGCCTACTACTGATTGGCGTTGCTAAAGCAAAGCATCGACTTGCTGCCCCTGTGCAGCGTCGGTGCTGGCCCTTATTGGCCGAAGCGTTGCGCATACCCCTGGGGGCTCACCCCGAGCACTTTCTGAAAGCTGCGGCGCAGGTTCTCTGCGTGCCCGTAGCCGCACAGTCGCGCCACACTCTGCAACGACAACTGTCCGCCCTGGATCATCGCCCGTGCCGCTTCCAGGCGAACCCGTTCGATGTGCCGCGCCGGGGTGATCTTGAGTTCGGCGAAGAACACCCGGTACAGCGTGCGCGGCGTCATGTGAGATCTTTGTGCAAGCGCTTCCAGGGACAGGTCCTCGCTCAGATTCAGCGCGATCCACTCCAGCAACTCGGTAAGCCTCGAGGTGGGCCCGTTGCACCGCGCCAGGTGCGGACTGAACTGGGTCTGCCCACCCGAACGCCTGAGGAACAACACCAGGCGGCGGGCGACGGCCAGGGCTAAGGGTCGCCCCAGATCCGCCTCGATCAAGGCCAGTGCCAGGTCGATCCCGGCGGTGACACCGGCCGAGGTGAAGATGTGGCTGTGGCCATCCTTGTCCGAGGGGTCGTAGGTGTGCAGCCGATCACCCTGCACCTGTACGTTGGCGAAGCCCTGCAGGGCCTCGACGTCGTCCCAGTGGGTAGTGGCGATCAAGCCGTCCAGCAGGCCGGCGCTGGCGAGCATCAGCGCGCCTGAACACACCGAGCCCAGCCGGCGCACCTGCGGCTCGGCGCCGCGTAGCCACGTGAGCAGGGCAGTGTTGGCGCATTGCTCGGCATCGCTGCTGCCCCCGGGAAGCAACACCGTATCCAGGGTGGCGCAGTCGGTCGATAGCCAACTGGCATCGGCGTGCAGCTTCAGCCCGGCGGAAGTCGCCACGGGCCCGGATGTTTCGCCCAGCAGTTGCAGCTCGTACAAAGGCGCCAGGCCCTGACGGACCAGCTCGACGTTGGCCGAGGCGAACACCTGCATCGGGCCGGTAACGTCCAGGCTCATCACGCCGGGGTAGATCAGGCAAGCGATCACTTTCATGGGGGCAACCTCGCAGTCCGTTGCGTTCAGGAGCGATACAGGTGCGCATGGCCAGCGCGGTACAGCGCCGAATCGGCGAAGCTGTCCGTTTGCAGCACGTGGCCCACGAGAATGAGCGCACTGCGACGAAAGTCCTTGGCTGCGACCTTGTCCTGGATGTCCGCCAGGGTGCCCAGGACGAAGTCCTGGTCCGGCCAGCTGGCCTTGTGGATCACGGCCACCGGGCACTCGGCGCCGTAGCTGGGCAGTAGCTCGGCGACGATCTTGCCCAGGTTTTTCAGCCCCAGATGAATGGCCAGAGTAGCGCCGTGCTGGGCCAGGCTGGCCAGGCTTTCTCCCGGCGGCATCGGCGACTTGTCGCCGTAGCGAGTGAGGATCACCGTCTGTGCAACGTCGGGCAATGTCAGTTCCACCCCAAGCAACGCGGCACAGGCCGCGGTCGCGGTAACGCCCGGAATGATCTGATAGTCGATGCCGTGCTCGCGCAGGCAGCGGATCTGCTCGCCGATGGCGCCGTACAGCCCGGGATCGCCACTGTGCACTCGCGCCACATCCTCGCCATGGGCGTGGGCCTGCTGGATGATTTCGATGATCTGTTGCAGGTGCAGCTCGGCACTGTTGTGCACCTGATGCGCAGTGTGCCCATCGAGCACGGCTTCGGGCACCAGCGAGCCGGCGAAGATGATCACCGGGCATTGGCGGATCAGACGCTGACCCTTGACGGTGATCAGCTCCGGATCACCCGGTCCGGCGCCGATGAAGTAAACGGTCATGGGTATTCCTGATGAACGAAGGTGTGAATGATATTCAAGTTGAGCGCTGTGTGCAGCCACGGTGAGGTTCAGTGCAGGCGATGGCGAGGGTTGCCACCGCCGAATGCCGTCGGCTGACGCGCAGCATCGAGGCGCACTGGATGCCATCCTCGGCCATGGCCAGCGCGGCACTTTCCGACACGCCCAAGCAACCAGTGGCGGCGAATGAGCGAGCGGAATGATGGCTGAGGCGGTCCTGATAAGGTGCCAGGGCCTCGGGGCTATAGGTGGCAAACGGCAAACCGAGACGTTCGGCCAGCGCCACCAGCCCCGGTTCATGCGCCTTCATATCAATGCTGGCAATGCCACGCACGTCAGCCCAGGGCAGGTCATGTTCGAGCAGGGTTTGCTCCAGCAGATCGTGCAACGCTTGCGCGCTGCACCCCGCACGACAGCCGAACCCGACCCACAGCGCTGTCATCGGCTTCAGCGACCGGCTCGGCGGAACAACCAGGCGCTGATAAGCCCCAGCGCCAGCCAGAACACGGCGTTGGTCACCAGCGAGGCGACGATGAACTGCTGCTCCAGGGCCTGCGGTGCCAGGCTCGAATGATGCTCGGGTTGCGGCGCGCCGATCAGGTGCGGTACCAACACGATGGCCAGTCCCAGGGCTTTGAGCAGCGTGCCACGGCCGAACACCAGCAATGCCAGGCCTGCCGCGGTGGACGCCGCGGTACCTATCCACCAGGTCTGGCGCAGCATCAGGTCCGCTGCCTGGGTGCCGGGCAGTTCCGGCGGCAGGCCCAGGTTCGGCGCCAGACAGAACACCGCGAATCCGCCCAGTCCCCACAACAGTCCCTGAGCAGTGCGCCCAGGAGCGCGCAGCGTATACAACGCCACCAGCATCAGGGCGAACCCCACGGCGACCACCAGATTGCCTCCGGCGGTGGATAGCACGCGCTGCCAGCCGTCTTCCGGCTCCCAGGCCTCGGCGTGTTCGTGCCCGGCAGCGGAAGCCTCGTCATGCTCGTGCTGGGCAGAGGCGGTTTCATAGGTCTCGCCCTGAAGAATCAGCGGCGAGACCCACAAGCTCTGCAGCACTGTCAGCAGCAGGGCGGCCAACAATCCGCTGAAACCAGCGGTTCGTGCGATATGCCTGATCATCTCGGCGCTCCTCAATGGCACGGAAAGGCGGCGCTGTGCCGGGTATCGTGCGCGGCGTTGTGCACCGCCTCGATGTGCGAGAAGCCGGCGAAGCCTACCAGGCAGCAGCCCAGCAGAAAGGTGCCGATCGCCAGGGCGATGCGCTGCGCCAGGGTGCCGGCGGACGGCAGGACGTGTTCGGGGGTGGAGGCGGTGGTAGACATGGCGTTCCCTCTTGTGGTCCCGGTGGCGATGGTCCACGGTATGTGGCACCAACGATCGGGCACGCGCACGAAGAAAGCCGGGCGCAGGCGCGCCATGCTTGCAACAGCGCCCGCCCACCGCGGAGTTGTCGAGCAAAGACTGTCTGGGCCGGTCTCCGGGCTTGCGAGGGGCGGCATGAGCCAGCCTTGAAAGCGTCGCCTTCCCATGCCCAGGAGCACAGTGGATCTGACACTTCTCTCGCTTACCGTTGCGGGGGCAGCACCGGACTTGTACCAACGCCTCTCGAGGTTGGCACGCACCGGTTTCCCGTTTCACCCTGTGAAGGGCACCCAAACGATGGCGCCTAGCAAATCATGCCGACGCAGCATCGTCAATGCGCCGAGCGCTGTAGAATGCGCTCGCCGTCCGCGCTTTCTCCCTACGAAATGGAGTTCCCCCATGCCCGAAGAAGGCAACATGCTACAAGCTGCCGTGGTGTTCCTGCTGGCAGCGGTGATCGCCGTGCCGCTGGCCAAGCGCCTGCAACTGGGTGCCGTGCTCGGCTATCTGTTCGCCGGCGTGGTCATCGGCCCGCAAGTGCTGGGCTGGGTCGGCGACCCGCAAAGCGTCAGTCACATCTCCGAACTGGGCGTGGTGCTGCTGTTGTTCATCATTGGCCTGGAACTGTCGCCCAAGCGCCTGTGGGTCATGCGTAAGGCGGTGTTCGGGGTCGGGCTGGCGCAGGTGCTGTTGACCGCCGTGGTGATCGGCGCGGTGGCGCTGCTCGGCTTCGGCCAGCCGCTGAACAGCGCCGTGGTGCTGGGCCTGGGCCTGGCGCTGTCGTCGACCGCGTTCGGCTTGCAGAGCCTGGCCGAACGCAAGGAACTGAACAGCCCACACGGCCGCTTGGCATTCGCCATCCTGCTGTTCCAAGACATCGCCGCGATCCCATTGATCGCCATGGTCCCGCTGCTGGCCGGCGGTGGTGGCGATGCCGGCGAGGGCAGTACCCTGGATCACAGCCTGCGGGTACTGGGCAGCATCGCCGTGGTAGTGATCGGCGGACGCTATCTGTTGCGCCCGGTGTTTCGCATCGTCGCGCGGACCGGCTTGCAGGAAGTCTCCACCGCCACGGCGCTGCTGGTGGTGATCGGCACCGCCTGGCTGATGGAACTGGCCGGCGTTTCCATGGCCCTGGGCGCCTTCCTCGCAGGTTTGCTGCTGGCCGATTCGGAATACCGGCACGAGCTGGAATCGCAGATCGAACCGTTCAAGGGGCTGTTGCTGGGCCTGTTCTTCATCAGCGTCGGCATGGGCGCCAACCTGAGCCTGCTGCTGGAAAACCCCGCGCTGGTGCTGGGCTTGACCGTGCTGCTGATCGGCATCAAGTTGCCGCTGCTGATGCTGATCGGTCGCCTGGCAGGCGGCCTTGGCCGGCTCAGCGCCGTGCGTCTGGGTATCGTGCTGGCCGCTGGTGGTGAGTTCGCTTTCGTGGTGTTCAAGATAGGCCGCGACCAAGGCCTGTTCGACGCACGCCTGTACGACACACTGCTGCTGACCATCACCTTGTCCATGGCGCTCACGCCCTTGCTGTTGCTGCTGTGCGCACGGCTGTTGCGCACCAAGACGCCGCCCGTGGAAGTGCCCGAGGAATACCGCGAGATCGACAGCGACGCGCCCCGCGTGGTGATCGCCGGCATGGGCCGGATGGGGCAGATCGTGGCGCGTATCCTGCGTGCGCAGAAAATCAGCTTCGTGGCGTTGGACACCTCGGTGGAGTCCATCGAGTTCTCGCGCAGCTTTGGCCATCTACCCGTGTTCTACGGCGACCCGCTGCGCCCGGAAATCCTGCGCGCAGCCAAGGTCGAGCAGGCCGAGTATTTCGTCATTGCCACGGACGATCCGGAGATCAACATCAAGACCGCCGAACTCGTCCACCGGCTGTACCCGCACGTGAAGATCATCGCCCGCGCGCGTAACCGCCAGCATGTACACCGGTTGGTCGACCACGGCGCACAGGCGGTTCGCGAAACCTATTACTCGAGCCTGGAAATCACCCGGCGCACGTTGGTTGGCCTGGGCTTGAGCCAGTCCCAGGCCGATGCGCGCATCAACCGCTTCAAGCGTCACGACGAGCAAGTGCTGCAAGCCCAGCACGCCATCTACGACGATGAAGCCAAGGTCATGCAAACCGCCCAGGAAGCCCGTGCGGAACTGGCCCGGCTGTTCGAATCCGATCGCCAGGACGAGAAGGCTGCCGCCAAGGGCGCACCGCGCCGCTGAGGCTCAGGGTTGGAGAATCAAACCGGCGGCTGGCGGACGACGTCGGTGGGTCCTTCCTCGTTGGCCGGGTGCAGTGTGCGGCTCGACATTTCGGCGCGCAGTTGCGGCAGGCATTCAGGGTAGCGGTTGTTGACGAAGGTGATCAGCCGCTCGCGCACGTAGCAGCGTGCATCCCAGTTGCGCGACGAGTCCAGCGAGCTCAGCAGAATCCGCAGCTGCATGGCCTTGTCGCTGGTGTCGGTCACCTGCAACACCGCCACGCGGCCGTCCCAGAGGTGCGGGATTTCTTCGCACAGGCGCTTGGTCTCCACACGCAATGCCTCCAGGGGCACTGAGTAGTCCACCCAGAGAAACACCGATCCGATGATGCTGGACGTGCTGCGGGTCCAGTTCTGGAAGGGCTTTTCGATGAAGTATTGCAGGGGCACGACCATGCGCCGCTCGTCCCAGATCTTCACCACGACGTAAGTACCGGTGATTTCTTCGATGCGGCCCCATTCGCCTTCGACGATGACCACATCGTCGATGCGAATCGGCTGGGAAATGGCGATCTGCAGGCCGGCGATCAGGTTGCCCAACACCGGTTTGGCAGCGAAACCGGCCGCCAATCCCGCCAGGCCGGCAGACGCCAGCAGGCTGGTGCCGATCTGCCGCACGGCCGGGAACGTCATCAGGATCAGGGCAATGCCGAAGATCAGCACCAACACGTTGAGGCACTGTACCAGCACGCGTACCTGGGTCTGGATGCGCCGCGCTGCGAGGTTGTCTTCGATGTCCAGCGGGTGCTTGATGGTCATGGTGGTGGCCACGGCCTTGACGCAGCGCAACCCCAGCCAGGTCAGGCAGGCCGTGACCAGCATGCCATTGAGGTGGCGCACGGTGTTGATCATCAGCAAGTCGTCGGGCGCCGAGGTCCAGACCGCCTGCAGGCCCATGAGTGGCATCAGCCACAGGGTCGGCTGTTCGGCACGGGTGATCAGTTGCTGGGCCAGCACGAAGGACTTGGAGACCCGCCGCAGGATGATCAAGCCGACCCAGCGGATCAGCAGGATAATGCACACGGCCAGGGCGGCGGCAATCAGCGTGCTGAGCCAGGGCAGGGGCACGCGGGCCAGCAAGGATTCGGGAAGGGCATATTCCATGGGTCGAAGGCTCGCTGTGGCATGAACTGGAGTCGACCGACAGATGCCGCCACGGTTCCCCTCGATGGGCAGCCGATCAGTCTGCCAAGCGGGTTTCACGCGATGGCGAGTGGCCAAAGTAGCCGCTGTAGCACTTGCTGAAATGGCTCACCGAGACGAACCCACAGGCGATCGCCACCTCCAGGATCGACAACTGCGAATGCTGCAGCAGGCGGCGGGCTTCGGTCACGCGCAGCTCCATGTAGTAACGATGGGGCGAGGTGCCGAGCTGGTCCTGGAACAACCGGTCGATCTGACGACGCGAGCGACCGACGAACTCGGCCAATTGGTCCAGCGACAGCGGCTCCTCCAGGTTGGTCTCCATCAGGTCGATGATGTTGCGCAGCGGCGGGGTGAGCTTGCCGTTGGGCTGGGCGCCGGTGCGGCGAAAACGCAGACCTTCGAAGGCCAGGATATGCTCGACGCCACTGGCCAGAGTGTCGCCGCGTTGTTCGCGGATCAGTGCCATCATCATGCTGAAGCTGCCATTGGGGCTGGCGGCCGTGATGCGGTTACGGTCGATGACCTGGCTGGCCGGGGTCACGGTGATCTGCGGGCTGAGCTCGGCGAGCGATGCGCGGTTCTCCGGGTGCACCGCACAGCGATAGCCATCGAGCAGGCCAGCCTGGCCGAGAAACCAGGCGCCGTTCCACAACCCGCCCAACTTGATGCCACGTCGCGCGCAGTCCGCCAGCACCCGGCTGAGCAACAGGGAGGCGCGCAGCGGCGTGCGGAACCCACCACAGATGACCAGCATGTCCAGTTCGTCATGCACGCCGGGTATCAGCGGCGCGTCTGGCTGCAGTTGGATGCCCAGGTCACTAATGACCTGGCCTGGCGCCAGCCCGTAGGAACGAAGCGTATAGGCGCCGGGACTGATCAGGTTGGCTGTGACCAAGGTGTCCAGGCTGGCGGTGAAGGCCGCCAGGGAAAAGTGCTCCAGCAGCACGAAACCTACGCGCGGGCTGGCCTGGCCGCCGTTGCGCAAACCCTGGTTGGCCGAGGCGAGGTACAGCAGGTTCTTGCTTTGCCCAGCGCCGCTGAAGATCCGTTGCGTCATTGCTGCCTGCTCTCTGGATTGCCGTCTGTCGCTGCAGATATTACCGTAGTGCTGCACCCGTGGGTCTGCGAGACTGACGGCCTTTTCCTGCGGAGGACGCCTTCATGCCTTACCTGCGACACGCACCTTGCCTGCTGCTGTGCTGGCTGATCGGCTTGCCGGCATGGGCCGACGACAGCGTGATCGTCTGGCCGGCCGATTGGGACGTGCAGATCCTGCCCGATGCGTCCGACGCCCAGGGCCAGCCCAGCGGCAGCCGCCAGCGCGCGACCAAGACCGACGCCAATGGTGATCCGTTGATGATCGTCGAAATGACCCGTGGCGCGCTGGCCCAGGACCATGCGGTGAACCTGGAGGCGGTGTTGCTGGAAATGCGCAAGGCGATCCAGATCAACTTTTCCCGCTCTGGCTACCAGAGCGTCTGCACCAAGGTCAAACCGACGACATTGGGCAATCTGCCGGCGGCGCAGACCACCTGCAAGGTCACGCGTAACGGCACGCTGGCCATCACCCAGACGCTGGTCGCCGCCGTGCAGCCGGGCATGGCCTACGGCTTCAGCTATGCAGGGTCCGCCGTAGGTTACCCGCAGTTGGAAGCTGAAGTAGTGGGCATTCGTCAGGGACTGCGCTTTGCCAAGGATGAGTAGGCACACGGGTCAAGACCTGTAGCAGGCATCGGCAGCAGACGGTGCATATCTCCAAAAGACATATAAAAAGCATTATTTATTCTTTTTAAATTGTCGGCCCAGGGTGCAATCTCCACCTCACGCACTGCGGTGCGACCGAATGTCTAACGAGGATGACTGCATGACCATCAAAGCGATCAACGTACGCAACCAGTTCAAGGGTACCGTGAAGGAAATCATCGAAGGTCCAGTGGTATCGGAGATCGATGTGCAGACGCCGGCCGGCATCGTGACGTCGGTCATCACCACCCGCTCGGTGCACGAGCTGGAATTGCAGATCGGCAGCGAAGTCATCGCTTTCGTGAAGTCCACCGAAGTGTCCATCGCCAAACTGTAACAAACAGGTCCCATACTGCCGTAGAACCCGCGTTTGACGACGTTGGTGTCTTGTCACGTTTGAAGCCGGAAAGATCTTGAGGGTCGTGCTCTTGCAGGGGAGCACGGCCCTTTTTTTATACGCCCCGGTTTTCCGCGATGAAGGTCAGCCCAGCGGGGTCGGCGCCAAGGTACCGAGCAAGGCGACTGCAGCCACGGCGCCCAGTCCGCAGGCCCATTCCAGGGTGACCGTGCGCTTGAACGACTGCACATCTACCGGGCCTTGCGCCAGTTGGCGGCGGTGCCACAGCGCCAGCCCGAGCATGGCCAGCACCAGCGCCAGCTTGACCGCCAACACCGTGGCGAAGCCGGATTCGCCAGGCATCGGCAGGAACGATCCGGTCAGCACCCGCGTGTTGATCAGTCCGGTCACCAGCAGCCCTGCCACCAGCACGCAGCCCACGCCGCTGAAGCGGCCCAGCACCACGCGCAGATCCTGCTCGCCGGGACGTGCCAGCACGAACATCAACAGCATCAGACCACCCAGCCAGGCGCCGACGCACAGCAGGTGGATCAGTTGATTGACCACCAGCCAGGTGCCGGCCGCACCTTCGAGCATCGCCGCGTGGCCTACCGGCGCCAGGGTTGCCAAGGCCAGTGCGCTCAACGGCCTGGCCACCACCTGCAATTTCGGGTTGGGAATACGCAGGCATACCAGCACGGCCACGCAAGCGAACAGGTGCAGGGTCCAGACCTTGCCGAAAAAGGTTTCACTCAGGACCCGGCGCACCAGCGCCATGTCCAGCGAACCGCCCATCTCGAAGGCCACGGCGAACAGCCAGGCCACGCCGCTGATCAAGGCCAGTGCCGCAAGCAGGCACACCAGTGGATCGATCAGGTTGCGCAACCGCCCTTGCTGGCCTGGTTGGTCGAGCAGCAGCGGACGGAACATGCACGCGCCGAACACCAGCATCAGGCTGGTGAAATGCAGAAAACGCAGAACGATCAACACGCTCATGCTCAAGGACTCACGGTGAAGCGGTATTCGCCCGCGCTTTTGTGCGTGTCTACCGACACTACTTGCCAATGCACGGTGTACTGGCCGGCGGCCAATGGAGCAGCAGGCTTGACCACCAAAGTCTTACGATCGTTGGTGGCACTGGCCAATGGCTGCAGAGCCACTGGATCACCGCCAGAAGCAGTCAGGGTGACCTTGCTGAAGCCCAGCTCGATGGCTTCGGAAAACCCCAGGCTCAATTGCGCAGGTGCAGCAACGGAAGCATCGGCGGCAGGCACCGGGTGAGTCAGGTGGGCATGAGCCAGGGCTAGCGGCGAGACGAGAACGAGCAGGGCAGCGCTGAGCAACGTGCGGACGGACATGGCAATGGCCTTGAACACTGAAAAAGGCCGCCAATAAAGCATGATCCGGGCGCTTGGGCAACGCCGCCCAACCCCATGCCTACTTTATGGCCAAGGCCGACCCGAGCCGCCAGCCGGGCTGAACTCCCCAAGGCTCCTCCAGCCTAACCTGCATGACTCATTGACCAGGAGGCCTTCATGGCCAGCAAAAAAGTAGCCGATATCGTCATTCAGACCTTGCAGGAAGCGGGTGTGCGCAACTGTTACGGCATCGTCGGCGACACGCTGAACCACGTGACCGATGCGATTTCGCGCAGCGAGATCGAATGGGTCCACGTACGCCATGAAGAAGCCGCAGCCTTCGCCGCCGGCGCCGAGTCGTTCATCAGCGGTCGCTTGACGGCCTGTGCCGGATCCTGCGGCCCGGGCGGGCTGCATTTCATCAACGGTATCTTCGAGGCGCAGCGCAACAGCGCGCCCATGGTGCTGATCGCCAGCCAGATCGTCACTAGCGAGCTGGGCATGGACTTCCCGCAGGAAGTGGATTTCAAAGCCATCTATGGCAGCTGCACGGTGTTCTGCGAGCAGGTCTATACCCCTGAGCAAGCGCGCCGGGTCACCACCCTGGCGGCCCAGACGGCACTCAATGAAGGCGGGGTGGCCGTGATCATCCTGCCTTCGGACATCAGTTCGGCCGAAGTCAAGAATGACCGTCCCTTCAGCGTTCACCAGCCGCGGCCCGTGCTGCAACCCAGCCCTGACGAGCTGGCAGGCATTGCCGACATGCTCGCCCAGGGCAAGAAGATCGCGATCTATGCGGGCTTTGGCTGCGAAGGCGCCCATGACGAATTGATCGAATTGGCGCAGCGCTTGAAAGCGCCCATCGCCCACACCTCGCGGGCCAAGGACTTCGTCGAATACGACAACCCCTACAACATGGGCATGACCGGCGTGTTCGGTGTGGAATCCGGCTACCACGCCATGATGGAGTGCGACACCTTGCTCTTGCTCGGTGCCGACTTCGCCTGGGGTCAGTTCTACCCGCAAAACGCCAAGGTCATCCAGGTGGACCGCAAGGGCGCCCACCTGGGCCGTCGCCATCCCATCGACCTGGGCGTGGTCGGTGATGTGCTGCCGACCCTGCAGGCGCTGCTGCCTCTGGTGGCCGAGCGTACCGAACACAGCTTCCTGGAAGATTGCCTGAAGGTGCGGCAGAAGACCTTGAAGACCCTGGCTCACGACCAGCGTCACACCGACGGGCACCTGATCCATCCTCAATACCTGACCCACCTGCTGGACAAGCACGCGACCGAAGATGCCTTGTTCACGGCCGATGGCGGTTCGCCCATGGTGTGGATCTTGCGGCACATCAATACCAACGGGCAGCGCCGCACCCTTACCAGCCTGCGCCACGGCACCATGGCCAATGCCATGCCGCAGGCGTTGGGTCTGCAGAAGGCGTATCCGCAGCGTCAGGTCATCTCGCTGTCTGGTGACGGTGGCTTGGCCATGCTGATGGGCGATCTGCTCACCGCCGTGCAGGAAAAGCTGCCGATCAAGGTGGTGGTGTTCAACAACAGTTCACTGAACTTCGTGCAGATCGAGCAGAAGGTCGAAGGCTTGCTGGACAACTTCACCAGCCTGCACAACCCGGATTTCGCCAAGCTGGCCGAGGTGATGGGTTTCTACGGCGAACAGGTATCGGACGGCGCCAGCCTGGAGCGGGCGGTGCAGC
The DNA here is from genome assembly GCF_000761155.1 of Pseudomonas rhizosphaerae. Lineage (NCBI taxonomy): Bacteria > Pseudomonadati > Pseudomonadota > Gammaproteobacteria > Pseudomonadales > Pseudomonadaceae > Pseudomonas > Pseudomonas rhizosphaerae. The sequence goes on from NZ_CP009533.1 coordinate 2,314,261, forward strand.
GCTTCCTGAATCACCCAGGTCCTGCACTGCTGGACGTGAAGGTCAACCCGGAAGAGCTGGTGATGCCGCCCAAGATCGAGTTTTCACAGGTGTCCAACATGGCCCTGTATTCGGCCAAGGCCATGCTCAACGGTCGCGCCGACGACGTTGCGCACATGCTGGTCGACAATTTCATCAAGTAAGCCTGATCAGGCCGCCGAGCCAGGCTTGGCGGTCTATTTGTTCTCTTTGCTTTCCTTGTGAATCAGGTACATGACATAACCGAACGAACCCAGCGTCGCCGTTATGATGGTCAACATGATCACACCGTCCATGACACACCTCCAGGAAATGAAATTTCGTTCAGGTGACTATGGACGTTATCGGCAAATGAAAACAGATTCAGAAAGCGCTGAAAAAACCGGATCAGATCGCGAACTTGCCATTCAGTAGCTTGGCGAAGTGCGCGATGGCCAGCTTGTAGCCATGGGTACCGAACCCTGCAATCACGCCCACTGCCACTTTCGAGACGAATGAGTGGTGACGGAACTCTTCGCGGCGGTGAACGTTGGAGATATGGACCTCCAGCACGGGCACCTCACAAGCGATCAATGCATCGTGAATGGCGATCGAGGTATGGGTCCAGGCGCCTGGATTGATCACGATGCCGGCCACACGCTGACGTGCCTGGTGAATCCAGTCGATCATCTGGCCTTCGTGGTTGGTTTGCTTGCATTCGACCGCAAAGCCCAGCTCCTGCCCGCTCTCCACCGCCATGGCTTCGACGTCGGCCAGGGTTTCATGGCCATAGACGGCAGGCTCGCGCAAACCCAGCATGTTGAGGTTGGGGCCATTGAGTACGAGGATGATCTGTGACATGGGGTTTCCTGGTCGGCAGTGATGAACCAAGCGGGCAGGGCGCCGCGCTGTGGCAATGAGACCGGAAGAATACCCAAAAAAAACGAGAAAAGTGACGGATGTGAAAACGGGTGGTCTGTCATCGCGCAATCAATCGCGCTTTTCGACATCCACCCGCTTTCTATCTCGCTCGAACCACAGGCGCGTTGCGCCCCGTCCGCCTGGAGATCAGTTGCCGCTAGTACCACCAGCGCCGCTGCCTGCACCTTTGCCGGAGCTCGCGCCGTTGCCGGTGCCGCTGCCCATGGTGCCGCTGTTGGCGCCGCTGCTGTTGCCGGTGCCATTGCTGAACGTGCCTTGGCCAGTCGGGGCGCCCGAAGTAGTGCTGCCGCTGCTGCTGTTGGCGTCGTTGGTACGACCGCTGCCCATCTGGTTGCCAGTGCGGGTATCCGAGCTAGTCGTTGGGCTCGACGGGCTTGGTTCCTTGCCTGGGGGCACCGAACCGGCCAACGCATACATACTGGTGGCGGACAGCAGGCCAACGAGGGCAAGGCGAGTAATCGTGCGAGTGACCATGGTATTTCTCCGTTATAGGAATCGGTACGCAATTTGGGCACCAGACATCCAGCGTCGGTGCCATAAACCCGACAAACGGTAGTATATGGCCGCGTCGGCAAACCCTGCAGTTTGCCGATACAACACGGCGCGTCCCTGCACAACCGCCCCTGTAGCAGCGGCGGGAGCCGCGTCGGCGGTACACGCGGTCTACCGGATACAACACGGTGACGTCGGACGCGGCTCGCGCCGCTGCTACAGGGCTTGGGTTACCAGAAGGGTGCAGGAGCCTGCAGTGCGTTCTTGATCGTGGTGATGGCGATCTCGATATCCTCTTTTGTGCTGTATCGGCCCAGGCTCACCCGTAAACTGCTCGACGCCTGGGCCTCACTCAAACCCAAAGCCAGCAACACATGCGAGGCAGCAGCGCTCGCCGAGTTGCACGCCGAGGTCGAAGACACCGCGATGCGCGCAGCGACCGCTTGCGTGGAAAAAGAGCCACTGGCAATGCACACGTTGAGGGTATGAGGAATTCGCCACTCGGCGCATCCCGTGAGTGAGACGCCCGGCAGTGCCAGCAAGCCTTCGCGCAAGCGTGCGGCCAATGCTGCGATGTGCTGGTTATCTTCGTGCATCTGCGCGGATGCCAAGGCGAATGCCGCGCCCATTCCAACGATCTGGTGGGTTGCCAGCGTGCCCGAGCGCAGTCCCTGCTCATGGCCGCCGCCATGCATCTGTGCGCGCAACACAGGTCGCGCCCGCGGCCCGACGTACAGGGCGCCAATGCCCTTGGGGCCATACACCTTGTGCGCAGACAGCGACAACAGGTCGATCACGCCATGGGACAGGTCGATGTCAACCTTGCCGGCCGCTTGCGCCGCGTCCACGTGCAGCAGTGCGCCATGGGCGTTGACCAGCCGGCCAATTTCGACGATGTCGGTCAGTGTGCCCAGTTCATTGTTGACCCACATCAGCGACACCAGCCGCGTGTTGGGTCGCAGCGCCAGCCTCACGGCCTCCGGCTGGATGAGGCCGTGGGCGTCCGGGCTGAGCCAGGTGACTTCGCAGCCGGCAGCCTGTTGCTCGCGAACGGTATCGATGACCGCCTTGTGCTCCAGCACACTGCTGACAATGTGATCTCCCGGCCGGGTGCAGCCCTTGATCGCCAGGTTGTTGGACTCGGTAGCCCCCGAAGTCCAGACGATGTCGTCGGCCGGCGCATGGAGCAGCTCCGCCACTTGCCGTCTGGCCAATTCGACCGCTTGGCGCGCTTGCTGGCCAAAAGCGTGACCGCTCGAAGCCGGGTTGCCGAACACGGCATCGCGGCCCATGCAGGCGAGCATGGCCTTGATGACCTGGTCGTCGATGGGGGTAGTGGCGGCGTAATCCAGATAAGCGGGAAGGGTAGGCATAGCGTCTCGACCAGTGCTGATTTCGTGCTGATCATGCTAGCGGTAGGCGCGGTGAAAAAATTTGATATCTGAAAAGCCATTGCGACGTTATGTGCAAAGATTTTGCTCGCACAGTGTAATCGAGGGAATAATATTGCGATCAATCTTGTCAGTCCTCAATCATCCACTCAGGCGCGCTTTTTTCATGGACAAGTTCGACGTGGCAATCCTCGAGATCCTTCAGGCCGATTGCACCCGCCCGCTGGCTGATATCGCCGAGCAGATCGGCCTGGGTGGCACGGCGTGCTGGCGACGCATTCAGAAGCTCGAACAACAGGGCGTGATCACCCAGCGGGTCGCACTGCTCGATGCACGCGAGCTGAATGTCGCGGTGACAGTGTTCGCCGAGTTGCGCACGCAGCGGCACAACGCGCAGTGGCTGGCGGACTTCCACACCGTGATCGGCGCATTACCCGAAGTAGTGGAGTGTTATCGAATGGCGGGGGACACGGACTACATGCTGCGCATCGTGGTGCCGGACATAGCCGGCTATGACGCGGTGTACAAGCGGCTGATCCAGGTAGAGGGGATAACCGACATCAGCTCGACGTTCGCCATGGAGCGCATCAAGTCGACCACCGTGCTGCCCCTGCAATACGCAAAACGCACGTAGCTCTGTAGGAGCGGTCACCGGCCGCGAAGGGAGCACCGCGTAGCATCTGTTACACCGCGGCGACCTCTTCGCGGCCACAGACCGCTCCCACAAGATTGCGTCATGGCACATACGTAGGAGCGGTCATCGGCCGCGAAGGGAGCACCGCGTAGCATCTGTTACACCGCGGCGACCTCTTCGCGGCCACAGACCGCTCCCACAAGATTACGCTGCCTACGCCGCCTATGTAGCAGTTTACGCATGTGGGAGCGGTCATCGGCCGCGAAGGGAACACCGCGTAGCAGCTGGCGCACCGCAGTGATCTTTTTCGCGGCCACGGACCGCTCCTACAGGGTTGTGATGCTAGCTATGTATAAATTCATGGCTGTAGGTAGTTACCGCAGCATTACTTCTTCTTGACCGAAGTCTTGTCGATCATTTCCACGATGGTGCCGTTCGGAATGTTCACGCGCACGAACTTGTCTTTGATCTCCACCCACTGCTCGTTCTCTTCAGGCTGCGCCAGACCCTTCTGGGCCGGGTTGACCGCCAGCTCCTTGCGCTTGTAGGAATCGGGCACCTTGTCGCCTTTTTCGAATTCGTGCGGCTCGGTGCCCGGACGGTCCAACGTAACGCTCTGGTCTTTATCGCCGACGTCGGCTGCGAAAGCGGGCACGCTCAGGGCGCAAAGGGTAGCGAGCGCGAGGCGGGGCAGCAGCTTGGAAGTGGTCATGATGGTTATCCTTGATGATCGAATAGGGCAACGTGATACGCCGGGGCGTCAGCGTCGACATGCTATTGACCAGCACCGGAGCCGATGTTTCCGTGCAAGTTTCAACAGCCTCCCTATCGCAGGGTTCTAATCCTCGCTCTTCAGTAGTTGGGTGGCCGTGCTGCCCAGCAGCGACCCCGCCTGGAAGTAGCCCATGACCGTCGCCACGCTGCGGTGCTCGGTCATCGCCATCACGTCCCCCAGGGGCACGCCCTGTCGCCCGGCCTCGGTCACGAAACCCGAGCGCAGGCTGTGGGCGGCCCAGTCACCCTCCAGGCCGGCCAGTTGGGCCCGGCGTTGGACGATGCGGGCCACCTGGTCACCGCCAATGCCGTGGCTCGACACCTTGTCACCACGGTACAGCCGGCGAAACAACGGGCCCGTGCTGGCTGGCGCAGCGGCTAGCCAGGCGGCCAACGCATGGGCGGCCGGGCCGCGCAATGGCTTCTCCCGTCGCGCCCCGGCAGTGTCGGTCTTGGTAGCGCCGAGACTGTAGACCCAGGTGTCGGCGTCCAGACGACGCACGTCGCCCACTTGCAACCCGACCACTTCCGAGCGGCGCCGACCGCCGCCGCTCCAGGCCAGCAGTAGCAGGGCACGGTCACGCGTGCCACGCAGTCCGTCGGTGCAGGTTGCCAGCATGGCCTGCAACGGCTCCAGGGCCATGGCCGTTTTCTTGCGCACGGTCACGCCCTGGCGCACTTGTGCCTTCTGCGCGCTACGCAGCAGGGTCTTCAGCGCAGGGGCGTCGATCGGACTGTCCCAGCCTTTGACCCGATGCCATTTGCCCAGCACCGCCAAACGATGCTGCACCGTGCTGTAGGCCAGCGGGCCGGGGCGCGATTTGGCGCCGGCTTCGACCAAGGCCTGATCGACGGCCTTCGGCAACAGGTGATTCCAGTTGCCGTCATCCATGGGTCGCGCCAGGTGATCGAGGACGAACTGAATCGCCACGGCCACAGGCAACGCACCGTCGCCCAGCTCTCGGCTGTAACGCAGTTTCAGCCAGGCGGACCAATACGCCAGGGCGCTGCGATAGCTGCGCACGGTGTTGGCCGCGGTGCCGGCAGCAACGAACGCCTCAGCCGCCTGGGCGGTGGTTTCCGCCAGCGAGTGCAGATTCAGTGGCCTGATTTCGACCAGAGCGATGCCAACTGTATTTTTCATTACGTTCTACGTATCATAAATTAGGATTGATGATTTTAGGGTCGGATAATCTTTCATTATCATACCTAATCCAACGGAGAGCAGGGCATGGCAGTAGGTGTACCGGAAACAGACGTATTTGCCGCAGCCGATGCGGTGCTGGCTCGCGGTGAGCGGCCAACGGTCGAGCGCGTGCGTCTGGAGCTGGGCCGAGGCAGCCCGGCCAGGGTCGGCGCGCTGCTCGATCAATGGTGGGAGCGCCTGGCCGAGCGGCTGCGCGGAGAAACCCGCCTGCCGGGGCTTCCGGCTGAAGTGGCGCAGGCATTCGTGGCGATCTGGCAACAGGCAACCACCCTGGCCCAGGGTGTGGTCGAACAGTCGCTCGCTAACCAACGCGAGGTGCTGGCGGCTGAACACGAGCGCGTTGCGGCCCTAGAGGACCAGGCCCGCCGCGACACCGCGCAGGCCCGGCGCCAGGCAGCCGAGGCGGATACGGCACGCATCAATGCCGAAACCCGACTGGCCGATCTGGAAAAGCTTCTGGCCCAGCGCCAGGTGCAGATCGACGACCTGCAACAGCAGCGGATCGAACTGCAGCATGCGCGGGGCGAGCTCCAGGCTGATCTCGTGGCGCTGCAACAGACGCTGCGCGATCAACAACATCAGGCCGAGCACAGCCGCCTGGCTCAGGAGGCGTACGTGCGCGCAGTGGAGGAGCGCTCGCACCGCGAGGTCGATCGCGCCCGTGAGGACCTCAAGGCGCGCAACCTGGAGGCCCGCGAGCAGCAGAAACAGATCGAAACGTTGCACAAGCGTCTGGAGCAGGCCCGAATCGAGTTGGGCGAGGCGCAACTCCAGGCGGCGGCCATGGACGCCCGTTCAGCGTTGGCCATCGAGCAGGGCGAGCACGCTCGGCAGCAACTCGAAGCGCAGCTGCTTAGCGCGCAACAAGCCCAGGCCTCAGCGCAGCAAGCCGCCGCAGCCCAGCAGGCACGGGCCGAAACCCTGGACGCGCAACTTGCGCTGCTACGCCTGCCACCGCCACGCAAGCCACGCAGCCGAAAGACCGAGTGAGCCGCGCAACGCTCGCACTGGCTAAACCGCTCACACAGCCTGAGCGCTGACAACATTGCCGCCAGGCCTGCGGCGGATCACTATCGGCAGGTGCCTTCTCAGGTCGCAAATCCCATAACAACAAGATCCACTAACAGAAGCAGGGTCATGTATGCGCGATTACTTCAGCACCGCCCAGGCTTTCGATTATTCGCAAACCTCCGCGCAGGATCTGCACGGCACCCTCGAGCAGCTCAACGCCTGTGTCGAATGCTGCGACCGTCACCTTGATACCCGTCACTCTGGAAAGCCCGCCGTGGCCCTGTATTGCGAATCGCAGCAGGGCGTCGCCACGCAGTACACCTTCGAGCAGTTGCACGCGTACGCCGCGCAGTTCGGCAATTTCCTGCTCACACAGGGCGTAAAGCCTGGCGATCGCGTGGCCGGATTGATGCCGCGGACCGTGGAATTGCTGATCGCCATACTCGGTACCTGGCGCATCGGCGCGGTCTACCAGCCGCTGTTCACCGCGTTCGGGCCCAAGGCCATCGAGCAACGCCTGCACTGCTCCCAGGCGAACTGGGTGGTGACCGACCTGCACAATCGCCCGAAGCTCGACGAGCTGGAACAGCGCCCGAATGTGTTGACCGTGGGCTGCACCGCAGCAAGCGCCAACGAACATGATTTCTGGACCGTGCTGCAAGGGCAGAGCCGCGAATGCGATCCCGTCATGCTCGATGGCAACGCACCCTTCATGCTCATGTGCACCTCCGGTACCACCGGGCCGGCAAAACCCCTGGAAGTCCCGCTGCGCGCATTGCTGGCGTTCAAGGGTTACCTGCGCGATGCCGTGCAGCTGCGCGCCGAAGATCGCTTCTGGAACCTGGCCGATCCCGGCTGGGCCTACGGCCTTTATTACGCCGTCGCCGGTCCGCTGGCGCTGGGGCATGCCACGCTGTTCTACGACGGCGGCTTTACGGTCGACAGTACGTGCCGGGTGATCGACAAGTACGCGATCACCAACCTTGCAGGCTCACCGACGGCCTATCGCATGCTGATCGCGGCCGGTGACCGTTTCGCTGCCGGTGTGCGCGGACGCCTGCGTATTGCCAGCAGCGCTGGAGAGCCGCTCAACCCGCAGGTCATTCGCTGGTTCGCCGAACACTTGGGTGTCGTGGTCCATGACCACTACGGCCAGACCGAGCTGGGCATGGTGCTGTGCAACCACCATGGGCTCGACCATCCGGTGCATGAAGGCTCTGCCGGTTTTGCCGTGCCGGGCCACCGTATCGTCGTGCTCGACGCGCAGTTGCAGGAGCTGCCCGCCGGTCAGCCGGGTGTGCTGGCGGTGGACCGCGAGCGCTCGCCGCTGTGCTGGTTCGGCGGTTACCTAGGCATGCCGACCAAGGCCTTCAAGGGCAAGTACTACCTGAGCGGCGACACCGTCGAGCTCAATGTGGACGGCAGCATCAGCTTCGTCGGGCGTAACGACGATGTCATCACCACTTCGGGTTACCGCGTAGGACCTTTCGACGTGGAGAGCGCGTTGATCGAGCACCCGGCGGTGGTCGAGGCCGCTGTAGTGGGCAAGCCCGATCCCGAACGCACCGAAGTGATCAAGGCGTTCGTGGTGCTGCAAGCCGGTTTCCAGGCCGGCCCCGAGCTGGCCGAAACCCTGCGCCTGCATGTGCGTCAGCGTCTGGCCGCCCATGCGTATCCGCGCGAGATCGAATTCGTCGAGCAGCTCCCCAAGACACCCAGCGGTAAATTGCAGCGCTTCATCTTACGCAACCAGGAAATCGCCAAGCAGCAGGCGCCCAGCGCCTGACCAGGAGACCGTTTCATGCATGTCAAAGACAAAGTGTTCATGGTCAGTGGCGCCGCCTCCGGGCTGGGCGCCGCTACCGCGCGGATGCTGGCCCAGGCCGGTGCGCGCCTGATGCTGGTAGACCTCAATGCCGAGGCGTTGCAGGCGCAGGCCACTGAGCTGGAAGCAGGTTACGCAGTGGCCGACATCACCCAGGCCGATGCGGCCCAGGCCGCCGTGGACATGGCCCTGCACAGCTTTGGCGAACTGCACGGCCTGGTCAATTGCGCCGGCGTGGTCGCCGGCGAAAAGATCCTCGGCAAGCAGGGCGCGCACTCACTGGACAGCTTCAGCCGGATTATCAATATCAACCTGATCGGCACCTTCAATCTGCTGCGTCTGGCTGCCGAAGCCATTTCCAAAAGCACCGCGAATGCCGAAGGCGAGCGCGGGGTGATCATCAATACCGCTTCGGTGGCTGCTTTCGACGGCCAGGTAGGTCAGGCGGCGTATGCGGCGTCCAAGGGCGCGGTGGCCAGCATGACCCTGCCGGCGGCGCGCGAGCTGGCCCGCTACGGCATTCGCGTAATGACCATCGCGCCGGGCATCTTCGAAACACCGATGATGGCCGGCATGACCGATGAGGTGCGCGCTGCCTTGAGCGCCGACGTACCCTTTCCACCACGCCTGGGCAAGCCCGAGGAATATGCGGCACTGGTGCGCCACATCATCGAAAACAGCATGCTCAATGGCGAGGTGATCCGTCTCGACGGCGCCCTGCGCATGGCGGCCAGATAACAAGGGAGACCGCAGATGAATGAAGATCCGATCGTTATCGTCAGTGCCGTGCGCACACCCATGGGTGGCTTTCAGGGCGACCTGCGCAGCCTGACGGCGCCGCAGCTGGGCGCAGCCGCCATCGCCGCAGCCGTCGAGCGTGCCGGTGTCGAGGCTGGCAGCGTCGACCAGGTGCTGTTCGGCTGCGTGCTGCCAGCCGGGCTGGGCCAAGCCCCGGCGCGGCAGGCGGCACTGGGTGCCGGGCTGCCCTATGCAACCACCTGCACCACCCTGAACAAGATGTGCGGCTCGGGCATGCAAGCCATGCTCATGGGCCATGATGCGCTGCTGGCGGGCAGTGCCCGTGTGGTGGTTGCCGGCGGTATGGAAAGCATGTCCAACGCGCCGTACCTGCTGGACCGCGCCCGCGACGGTTATCGCATGGGCCACGGTCGGGTACTCGACCACATGTTCCTCGATGGTCTGGAAGACGCTTACGAACCCGGCCGGTTGATGGGCACCTTTGCCGAGGACTGCGCCCAGGGGCACGGTTTCAGCCGTCAGACGCAGGACGAATTCGCCCTGGCCTCGCTGAGCCGCGCACGCCAGGCCATCAGCGACGGCAGTTTCACCTCGCAGATCGTGCCGGTGCAGGTCACGCGCAACAAGCAAACGCTAACCATCAGTGACGACGAGCAGCCACCCAAGGCCAATCCGGACAAGATCCCCACGCTGAAACCGGCCTTTCGCGAGGGCGGCACGGTGACGGCGGCCAACTCCAGCTCCATTTCCGATGGGGCTGCCGCCTTGCTGTTGATGCGTCGTAGCGAAGCTCAGGCTCGCGGACTCGCACCGCTGGCGGTCATTCATGGGCACACGGCCTTTGCCGACGCGCCGCACCTGTTCCCCGTAGCGCCCATTGGCGCCATTCGCAAGCTGGTGGAAACCACCGGGTGGGCGTTGCCAGACGTCGACCTGTTCGAGATCAACGAAGCATTCGCCGTGGTCACCCTGGCCGCCATGCAGGCGCTCGACTTGCCGGCGGACAAGGTCAACGTCAACGGCGGTGCCTGCGCCTTGGGCCACCCGATTGGCGCCTCTGGCGCGCGCATCGTGGTGACCTTGCTGGCGGCCCTGCGGCAACGCAACCTGCGCCGTGGCATCGCCGCGATCTGTATCGGCGGCGGCGAAGCGACGGCCATTGCGGTGGAGTGCCTGTATTGAGCGTCTCGATGGCCCGGAGGCTTGCCCGGCGCGAACGGATGGATTAGAACTGACGACCGCAAGGCCGGAGCAACGATTGCCCTGGCCTATCTGGTCCGTTTCGCGCAGAAGCGGTTAGCGAGGATGAGTGAACCTGCCCCGACACCCGCTCGACGCTTCGTCGCTGCGCGATACGATTTCGATCCACCTGGTACGCGAGGCCGTGCGCGACAGCCATGTCGACGTCGGTCCTATCCTTCAAACGGTAGGCATCGACGGTGCGCTGCTGCTCGATGAGCAGGCCCGGGTGCCGGTCAGCAGCTACGCTCGGCTCTGGCGCCAGTTGGCCCGCGCGCTCGACGACGAATTCTTCGGCATGGACGCGCGGCCCTTGCGCCGCGGCAGCTTTGCTTTCCTGTGCCAGGCCTGCATGCATCAGCCCACCGTGGCTGACGCGCTCAAGCGGGCCCTGGAGTTTCTCGGGCTGATGCTCGCCGACTACGACGCACGCCTGGCGACCCAGCAATCGCTGGCGGAGATTGTCATACGCGAGCGCGGCGCCGAGCCCAAGCGGGCGTTTTCCTGTTTCACCTACTGGATGATCGTGCACGGCATCGCCTGCTGGCTGGCGGGTCGGCGCATCCCGATCCTGGCGATGGAGCTGCGCGGACCTGCACCTGCGTACTTAGGCGATTACCAGGTGATGTTCTCGGCCAACCTGCGCTTCGACCGGCCACGCACTCGGCTCATTTTCGCTGCCGAGCACCTGAACATTCCTGTACGACGCAGCGCAACGGAGCTTCGGCGCTTCCTCGCCCGTGCCCCGGCCAACATCCTGGTGCGCTACCGCGATCCGGAGAGCCTCGGCTGGCGCATTCGGCAACACCTGCGCAACCTGCCGGCGGCGCAGTTTCCGCCGATCGAAGCCATGGCAAGCCATTGCGGGGTCTCGGTGGCCACGCTGCGTCGGCGCCTGGCCGAGGAGGGCGCCGGTTACCAGGTGCTCAAGGACAGTGTGCGCCGGGAGCGCGCGGTGCTCTGGCTGGCCGAGCCCCAGGCGACTTTCGAAGACATCGCCGAGCGCTTGGGTTTTGCCGACGCCAGCTCGTTTTACAAGGCGTTTCGCAAATGGACCGGCGCCAGCCCCGGCCACTATCGCAGCCTCATTCTCGACGCAGGCGATTCACAGGGTGCCCGCCAGAATTAACGATGCCCGAAATGCCTAGGTAGCGGCGAATCGCAAGCCCTGAACGGCAGTTGTCAGGGGCCAGCCAGTGAATCTGTCCGATCAAACCTCGAATCGCCGCACAACGCAGGGTGCCGGCCGGCGTTTTGCGCGCCCATAATGAAAACACAACAACAAAGGTGTCCATGCCATGTTCAAGGACCACATCGTCAAGCCCCGCGCAACCGACAGCCCGGCCTTCATGGGTACGGTGGCCGCCGTCACCTTCGCCGTCACCCTGTTCGCCGGCCTGGGCGAGAGCGGCCTGGCGCGGCTGATGGCGCCGATACTGCTGGACCTGCAGGCACCCCTGGCCCGGGACATTGCCGTAGCGGTCACTTTCACCCTGACGCTGGTCCTCAATCTGTTCGTGCTCGGGCGGTTCCCCTTGCGGGCGCAGATCGTCACGGTGTGGTGCGAACTGCTGTTGATGTTCCTGCTGTTCTTCGACACCTTCGATCTGTCTTACTCGTTCATCGCCACCAAGGTCGGCTTCATGATTACCCAAGGGGTATTCACGACCGTGTACGTGTCGGCGATTTCCATCGCCATCGCCTTCGTGCTTGCTCTGCTGGGCGCCACCGCGCGCTTGTCGTCGAACGGTTTCGCCATCGCCATCGCGAGTTTCTACACCTCGTTCTTCCGTGGCGTGCCATTGCTGATCCAGATCTACCTCATCTACCTGGGTATTCCGCAACTGGGCTATGTGGTCGGTGCCGTGCCCGCAGGCATCCTGGCCCTGTCGCTGTGCTACGGCGCGTATATGACGGAGATCTTCCGTGCGGGCATCAGCAGCATTCCGCGCGGGCAATGGGAGGCGTCGCGAGCCATTGGGCTGTCGCCGCTGCAGACCATGATGCGGGTGGTGCTGCCACAGTCCATGCGGCTGATCATTCCGCCCACCGGCAACCAGTTCATCTCCATGCTCAAGGACAGTTCGCTGGTGTCGGTGATCGGCGTCTGGGAGTTGATGTTCCTGGCGCGCACCCAGGGCCGCGCGGAGTTCCGCCACCTGGAAATGCTGATTACCGCAGCGGTGCTGTACTGGGTGCTGTCGATCGTGCTGGAAACGGTCCAGGCACGCCTGGAAAAGCACTTCAATCGCGCCCATCGTTGAACGGCCAGGGAGAGTGACATGAATCATTCGAGGGTTTCCGACGTGGCCAGCCAGCAAGCGGGTGTCCGCGTGCGCAAACTGAACAAGTGGTACGGCGAATTCCATGTGCTCAAGGACATCGACCTGCACATTGCCAGTGGCGAGATCGTGGTCATCTGCGGGCCGTCGGGCTCCGGCAAGTCCACGCTGATCCGCTGCCTGAACCTGCTCGAAGACTTTCAGCAGGGCGAGGTGATCATCGGCGATACGCCGCTGACCCGCAGCGCCGCCTGCGTGGCCGGCATGCGCCGTCAGGTGGGCATGGTCTTTCAGCAGTTCAACCTGTTTCCGCACCTGACCGTGCTTGACAACCTCATGCTCGGGCCGCGTCTGGTCAGCCGCCTCAGCGATGCCGAAGCGCGGGCGCTGGCCCACGAATACCTGGAACGGGTGCGCATCGGTAACCAGGCCGACAAGTATCCAGGGCAGCTGTCCGGTGGCCAGCAGCAACGCGTGGCGATCGCCCGAGCGTTGTGCATGCGCCCGCGGATCATGCTCTTCGATGAACCGACCTCGGCGCTCGACCCGGAGATGGTCAAGGAGGTGCTTGATGTCATGGGCGAGTTGGCCAAGGACGGCATCACCATGCTCTGCGTGACCCATGAAATGGGCTTTGCCCGCCGGGTTGCCGACCGGATCATCTTCATGGACCGGGGCTGCATCGTCGAAGAGGCCAAGCCACAGGACTTCTTCGATCATCCCCAGCACGAACGGGCGCGGGAGTTTCTCTCGCAGATTCTCAGCCGCTGAGCCGGTCGCCCGCTCACCAGTGCCGATTACCGATTCACCCACGCTGCACACGCCACAAGAACGATAACCGCGTATCGCCGCTCTCTGGAGGTTCACCATGACGTCGCTGACCCGCTTGTTCACCGTTGTCGCACTGGCCGGTGTGTTCACGGCCGGGGCCGGGGTTGCCTGGGCAGGCACCACCCTGGACCGCATCACTTCGACCAAGGTCATGAAAGTGGCCACGGCAGCCAACTGGCCACCGCAATCGTTCCTGGGGCCGGACAACGCCCTGCAGGGCTTCGATATCGACGTGGCCACCGAGATCGGCAAGCGGCTGGGCAGCAAGGTGGCGTTCGTCACGCCCGAGTACGGCATCATCACTGCCGGGCACTGGTCGAACCGCTGGGACATCTCAGTAGGCTCCATGACCCCGACCCGCGAGCGCGGCCGGGTTCTGGATTTCCCGGCGGTCTATTACTACACGCCGTATGTATTCGCCGTGCACAAGGCCGCGGCCGGTACCAAGACCGCAGACCTCAATGGCAAGATCATCGGCGTCGAGGCCGGCACCACGTCGGAGGACTACATCAATCGTCGACTGACCATCGATGCGGCCGACGTGCCGTCCTTCACCTATGACGTGGAGCCGGGCGAGGTTAAAACCTACGGCGACAGCATGGGCCCGCTGGATGACCTGCGCATGGGCAACGGTGTGCGTCTGAACGCAACCCTGTCGGCGTTGCCGACCATCACCGCTGCCATCAAGAACGGCTACCCGATCGTCCAGGTCGAGGGTAAGCCGGCCTACTACGAGCCGCTGGCGATCGCCGTGGACAAGGGCGACGACGCCTTCAACGCGGCGCTGACCAAGGTCGTCGGCGAGATGAAAGCCGACGGTACCCTCAAGCAGCTGTCCGAAAAATGGTACGGCGCCGACCTCACCCAGGTGCAGTGACCCCCGGCCCTGCGCGTGCCCCTTGCTCCGGCACGCGCCAGGCACACGCCCGACGAAGGACGATGTCTTCATGTTCAGCTATATCGACAACTATTACACCGCGACCATGCGCGCGGCCCCCGTGCGCCCGCCGCTCACTGGCCAGGTCAGCGTCGACGTGTGCATCGTGGGCGGTGGCCTGGCGGGGCTGAGCACGGCATGGGAGCTGGTGTCGCGGGGCAAGTCCGTGGTGCTGCTGGAGGCGGCGCGGGTCGCCTGGGGGGCGTCGGGTCGCAATGGCGGGTTCGTGTTGCAGGGGTGGTCCGAAGGCCTGTCGGCCATCGAGCAGCGCTGCGGCAAGGACACCGCTGCGGCCCTGTTCAAACTGTCCCTGGAGGGCGTGGACAGTGTGCGCGAGACCATTACCGGGCACCAGTTGCCCGGCTGCGCGCCCAGTCGGGGCAAGCTGAGTGTCAGCCGCTTCGACAACGCCGACAGCCTCAAGCGCTTCAGCGAGCGCATGGACCGCGACTTCGGCTTTACCCTCGACTACCTCGACCGCGCCACCTTGCGCACCCTGCTTAACACCGAGCGTTATCACCAGGGGCTGCGTGATACCCACGGTTTCCATTTCCATCCGCTGAATTACTGCCTGGGCCTGGCCGAGTTGATCGAGCAGAAGGGCGGGGTGATTCACGAGCAGTGCGCCATGCTCGAGGTCGCCAGCCGGGCAGGGCGCTCACAGGTGTCGACCGCCCACGGCAGTGTCGATTGCGCTGACGTGGTGTACTGCTGCGGCGGCTACGGCGGCCCGGAATTCGGCAAGCTGCACCGCGCCTTCCTGCCCATCGCCACCTACGTGGTCCTCACCGAACCGCTGGGCGCGCGTCTGCAGCAGGCGGTGCGCACTTCAGAAGCCGTCGGCGATTCCCGCCGCGCTTCGGACTATTACCGTATCGTCGACGGCGATCGGTTGCTTTGGGGCGGCCACATCACCACCCACAACCTGCAGGACGAACAGCGCCTGGCACAACTGCTCACTGCCGACATCCTCGACGTCTACCCGCAGTTGCAAGGGCTGAAGATCGACAAGGCCTGGTCTGGACTGATGGGCTACGCGCGGCACAAAATGCCCCACATCGGCCCAATCGGCCCGGGGCTGTGGTCCTGCGCTTCCTTCGGAGGGCACGGCATGAACACCGCGCCGGCCGGGGGGAGGGTGATCGCCGAAGCCATCTGCGGCGAATCGGATCGCTACCGCCTGTTCGACCGCTATGGGTTGCAGTGGAACGGTGGTCCGTTCGGTCCGCCGGCGGCGCAATTGGTGTATACCGGGTTGAAGATGATGGACAGGTTCCAGGAACGACACGCCGGCGCAGGGCCGCGCTAACCCCTCCAGACGCAAGGTCGACACGGCATGGACGCACATTCCCCGAGCACATTGTTCAACCTCACCGAGAACGACCGGCAACTGCTGGCGCTGCTGCAAGCCAACGCCCGCGAACCGACTGCTTCGCTGGCGCGCAAGCTGGGCGTGTCGCGTTCCTCGGTGCAGGAACGCATTCAGCGGCTGGAGAAAGCCGGCGTCATCACCGGCTACAGCGTACGCATCGACCACGACCGGATACAGCCGACCATCAACTGCTTCACCATGACCTCGTGCACCAACAAGAGCTACACCGACGTCATGACCACGCTACGCAAGATCGACGCCGTGCAGGCGGTGTACGCGGTGTCCGGGGAGTCGGACTTCATCATCCACCTGGCCACCGGCACGCTGGGTGAACTCAACGCCGAGCTGACCCGGATCAACATGATCAAGGGCGTGGCGCATACGGCCTCGCACATCGTGATGGAAACCAAGTTCAGTCGTCGGTTGAGTGTGTAGGTGGGGAGATGCCCGGTGCGGTGAGTCACCGGGCAGGTTGGATACAGAGGGGGCTAGAGGTTGATCGGATACTGGGTGATGAACCTGACGTCATCCAGATCGCCGCTGAACGAGTTGCGGTAGGTGGCCTGGCGGACGCGGAAAGTCAGGTCTTTGAGCGGGCCGCTTTGTACCGTGTAGGCCGCTTCCAGGTCACGCTCCCATTCGGTCTGGCCGGTGGAACCGTTGGCCAGGGTGATGTTGTCGCCGCGCAGGTAGCGCGCGAATACATTGAGGCCCGGCACACCCAGGCCTGCAAAGTTGAAATCGTAGCGTGCCTGCCACGAGCGTTCATCCTCGCGGGTGAATTCGGCGTACTGCACGTAGTTGGCCAGGTAGTTGGTGTTGCCGCCGTCGGTGTAGAAGACGTAGCCACCCTTGCCGGTGATGGCCTGATAAGCCAGGGTCAGCTTGTGCGCGCCATAGCTGTAGGCCGTCTTGAAGCTGAACGAATTGCTGTCGATGTCACCACCGCGTTCGGCGCCCGTACTCTTCTGGTTATAGAACCTGAAGTCAGCGGAAAACGCCTGCGTGTCGTCGATAGGTTTGACCCAGCTCAACCCGGCGTATTTCTTCTTCCACAAATCCTCCACGTCCGAGGCATACAGCGCACCGGTCAAGGCCGGTGTGAAGTTGTAGGTGGCGCCATAGACATCCGCACGGGTCATGCCGCCCGCGTTGTGACCACTCTGGGCGTAGGTGCTGAGCGAGGTCAGGTGGGCGACATCGATCCGCAGGTTGTCGATTTCGTTGCTGCTCAGGTAGAACCCTTCGGTCGTTTCGGGCAACAAGCGGCTGTCGCCCGTGGAATAGACCGGCAGGTTGAGGGTCATTTCGCCGTACTTGAGGACTGTCTTCGACAGTTTGAGCTTGACCGCTGCGGCAACTCGCGAATAGTCGTCTTCAGCCTTGTCGACTCCTGGCGTGTGCCTGCCGCTGCTGGGCAGCAAGCCCGTACCGATACGGTCCGAGCTGCTGTCGAGCTTCATGCCATAGAGGCCTATGGCGTCTATACCCAGGCCCAGGGTGCCTGGGGTGAAGCCCGAGGTGAAAGTCGCGATGAAGCCTTGAGCCCACTCTTCGCGATAGCTTTGGGTGTTCGGGCCGTTGTTGTGGAAATCACGGTTCAAGTAGAAGTTACGAGCCATGACTTGCGTGCTGCTGTCTTTGAAGAACGGGTTGTCGAGCACATCGTCGGCAAAAGCCGCAGGGGAAATGGCCGCGCACAGTGTCGCACTGCCAAGCATTAAAGCTGACCGCATGGTGTTGACCCTTATCGAGAATAATCAGCAGATGGCGAAGTCTTGAAGCAAGATTATTGTTATGGGGCGTCCATGCCCTGCAGCGGTGAATCAGGTACTTTCGGCCACCTCGCAGATGCTCAGAATGGCCAGGATGTAGACGCGGACCATGTCCAGGTAATCGCGCTTGTGAACACGCTCGTCCGGCATCGTGTTGAACTTGCCGCCCGGCCCGCAGACCACGCCCTGCATACCCAGGCGCTGATAGAAATGCGCGGCATCGGTACCGAAGTACGCCGGTGGGGTGATGATTCCCGTGGGCTGCGGTTCGCCGCGCACCTGTTGGTAGGCCGCATTCACCGCCTTTACGATCGGTGAATCGAGTGCCACTTCGAAGGGCGGCATCAGCGGCTGGTTGTCGCTGTCGTTGATCAGCTTGGCCTGCAGCCCCGGGAACTGTTCGCACAGGCGATCAAGCAAGCCTTGCAGGTCGGCGAGCACCGACTCCACGGTCTGCCCAGGGGTGTAGCGGGCCGAGCCGCGCAGGCGCAGGAAGTCGGCGACCTGCGGCGGACGCCACTCTTCCAGGTCGCGACCCAGGGCACCGTGGACCACACCAATGTGGCCGCGGTTGACCTGTTCGTGCTCAGGCGTGCGGGCACCACTGAAGGTGATGCCGTTGATTTGCGGAATGAGTTGTACCGCCGCAGTGATGACGTCCACTGCTTCTTCACGCTTGGACAGATGACGGGTATCACCGGTCAGCTCGATGACGAACATCAGCGAGCCCACGTGCAAGGTCACCGCCTGCAGGTCGGTAGGCTCGCAGTTGATGAAGTAATCGGCTTTCACGCCCTGTTCGATCGCCGCGATGGTGCCGATCCCGCCTTGCAGCTCGCCGACCACATAGGTCAGGATCACGTCGCCCTTGAGCTTCACCCCGGCGTCTATCAGGGTTTTCAGCGCGCAGAAGTAGGCGGCATCACCGGCCTTCATGTTGGAGACACCGATGCCGTAGATGAACTCGTCATCGACCTTGCCGGCCCACGGGTCCACGGTCCAGCCTTCGGTAACGGGGTTGGTGTCCAGGTGTCCGTTGAACAAAAGACTGTGGCCACCACCGCCTTGGCCCTTGAGCGTGCCGATGGCATTGAGGCGTTCGCCGGGCACGGGCATGAGTTCGCTGTGCAACCCCAGCTCGCTCATCTGCCCGGCCATGTATTCGGCCAAGCGACGTTCCTCGGCCGTGGCGCTGTAGCTCTTGTGCTGCACCATGCGCGCAAGAAAGTCGAGGCAGTAGGCCTCATCGATGCTGTGGATCAGCGCATCAGGCGTCATCGAGTTGCTCCATTTCGGTGAGGGGCTGCGGCACTGCCTGGAGCAGGGCACGGGTGTAGGGATGCCGGGACTGCTCGGCCATGTCCTGCGCGGGCAGGATTTCCAGCAGATCGCCGCGGTACATCACGGCGATGCGATGAGCGATCTGGCGGATCAGGTTCAGGTCATGGGTGATGAACAAATAGGCGGTGCCGTGCTTGCGGCGCAGCTCCAGCAACAGCTCGATCACCGTGGCCTGCACCGACACGTCCAGGGCAGCGGTGATCTCGTCGCAGATCACCAGCTCCGGCCGCGCGGCGAACGCACGGGCAATCGCCACACGTTGCTTCTGACCGCCTGACAGCGCATGGGGATAGCGATCGGCGAAGTCCTCGGGCAGGCGCACCTCGCGCAGCAGTCGGGCGACGGCCTGGCGCTCGGTTTCGCCTGCGGGCAGGCCGTAGAGCCGCAGCGGGCGGGCGAGGATCTGGCCAATGGTCTGGCGTGGGTTGAGCGAGGCATCCGGGTGCTGAAAGATGATCTGCACCTTGCGCCGGTAGTCCCGGCTCATGTCGGCCGGGCCACCGATGTCGACACCGTCGAACCGCACCTGCCCGGTGAATGGGGTAAGACCGGTCAACGCCTTGGCCAGGGTCGACTTGCCCGAACCGGATTCGCCGATGATGCCGAGGATCTCGCCACGCGCCATGTCCAGGTGCATGTCGCGTGCCCCCATGGAGGGCTTGGTCGTGCGCCGCAGCAGGCTGTCGAGCAAGCCAGGGCGACCGTAGCGCACGTTGAGGCCACTGACTTGCAGCAAGGGTTTGCCGTCTGCGACGGGTTCGTCCAACAGGCGCTTGTCGGCCGCCGGCACGGCAGCCACCAGACGTTGCGTATAGGCATCGCTGGGAGCGCTGAAAATTCGCCCACCCGGTGCCTGCTCGACAATGCGGCCCTTGTTCAGCACGCAAACCCGATCGGCCACCCGCGACACCAGCGCCAGGTCGTGTGAAATGTACAGCGAGGCCACCCCGGTTTCCTCGCGCAGACGCCGGAACAGCTGCAGGATCTGCGCAGAGCTGATCACATCCAGTGCGGTAGTCGGCTCGTCGAAGATCAGGCATTGCGGCCGGCAGGCGAACGCTGTGGCGATCAGCACGCGCTGTTTCTCGCCACCGGAAGCTTCGTGGGGAAAGCGCTTCATCATTGCCGCCGGGTCCTTGAGGTCGACGCCGGCGAGCAGTTGCTCACCCAGCGCCCAGGCGTCCCGATAGCTCAGGTCGCGATGGCGGGTCAGCACTTCCACCACCTGTTCGCCCAGGCTCAGGGTCGGGTTGAGCGACGCGCTCGGGTCCTGGAAGATCATCCCCAGGCGTCCGCCGCGCAACTGCTCGACCTGGCGTTGCGGCATCTGCAGCAGGTCTTCACCGTGCAAAATAATGCTGCCGCCCACGTCGTGAGCATTGCTGGCCAGGTAGCGCATGATGGCGAAGCCCAGCGTAGTCTTGCCCGATCCGGATTCGCCGACCAGACCCAGCACCTCGCCGGCGCCGACCTCAAATTCGATGTTCTGCAAGACGTGGAGCGGGCCGCCCGGCAGTTGATAGTCGAGGCTGTAGTCAGCCACTTGCAACACAGCAGTCATTGGCGGTGCCCCTTGGGATTGAGGGCATCGCGCAAGCCATCGCCCAGTAGATTGAAACCAATCGCGATGATGGCGATGGCCAGGCCGGGCATGAGCATCATCCACGGTGCCTGAAAGAAATAACGTCTGGCCTCGGCCACCATCAGGCCCCATTCAGGCTGCGGCGGTTGCGCGCCCAGGCCGAGGAAACTGAGGGTGGCGAACAGCATGATGGCGAACGCGACCCGAATGGTTGCCTCGACGATGATCGGTGCGACGATGTTGGGCAGCATTTCCCGCACCACGATGTAGGCGGTCGATTCGCCGCGTGCGATGGCCGCGTTCACGTAGTCCTGTCGGCGCGCGGCGAGGGCGACACTGCGCGCGATCCGCGCCATGCCAGGGACGAAGGCGATGGTGATCGCCAGCACGGCATTGAAGTCGCTCTTGCCCAGAGTGCTGACGATCAGCAGCGCGAACAGCAGGCTGGGGATCGACATCACCGCGTCCAGCGTGCGCATCAGCGCTTCGTCGATGCGCCCGCCCAGGTAGCCGCTGGCTGTGCCGAGCAGCGCGCCCACCAGCATGGCCATCGCCGTGGCCAGCACCGACAGCGAAATGGTCGCGCGGGCCCCGATGAGCAGGCGGCTAAAGATATCCCGGCCCAGTTGATCGGTGCCCAGCCAATGCATCAGGCTGGGTGCCTTGTACCGGGCCAGGATGGAGATTGCTTCCGGGTCGTAAGGGGCCAGCGCTGGCCCGGCGCAGACCAGCACGATCGCCAGCAGCAGGATCAGGCTGCCCACCAGACCCTGCGGCGAGCTCAGCAGTCGGTAGAAAATATCACGCATATTGAATCCGCCGATCGAGGTAGGCATAGGTCAGGTCAGCGATGAAGTTGACCACGCAATAGGTCGCGGCGAGGATCAGCACACCGCCCTGAATGGCCGGCAGATCGCGGGCCGCGACTGCCACCAGCAGTTCCCGGCCGATGCCTGGAATGTTGAAGATTTCTTCCACCACGACGATGCCGCCCAGCAGATAGCCCACGTCCAGCGCGACGATGGTGATGGTCGGCAGCAGGCCGTTGCGCAGCGCATGACGCAACAGCACACGGCGCCGAGACAGTCCCTTGAGCCGCGCCGCACGGATGTAGTCGGTCTCGAGCACGTCGATCATCTCGGAGCGCACCATCCGCGACACGTGAGCGACCATGATCATCGACACCGTGAGCGTCGGCAGGATCAAGTGCCGCAGGCCCTCGCCGAAGTTTTCCGAAAGCGGCACGTAACCGGTGGCCGGCAGCAACTGCCAGACATCGGCGAACAGCAGCACCAACAGGGTGGCCGTGACGAACTCTGGCAGCGAAACACCGATATAGGAGAACAGGGCAATGATCAGGTCCACCGGTCGCCCGCGCCGTACGGCAGCAAGGATGCCCAGCGGAATGGCCACGGCCAGCATCAGCAGCAGAGAACATCCCGCCAGCAATAAGGAGCGGCCTAGGGCGTCCAACAATGAACCCAGTACCGGTTGGCCGTTGAGCATCGACAGGCCGAGATCGCCTTGCAGCACGGCCATCAGCCAGTGGCCGAATTGCAGCCACGCCGGTTGGTCCAGCCCCAGCTTGGCGCGCAGGGCGGCGAGCGCTTCAGGCGTGGCGTTCTGGCCCAGCAGCGTCACTGCGGCATCGGCCGGCAGCAACTGGGTGATGGCGAACACCAGCAGCGAAACGATCAGCAGGGTATAGACGACCAGAAGCAAACGCTTGGTCAGGTAGGCAGCAGTCACAGGGTTACCCTCGATTCATCCGCGCTTGGGGGCGCCTTCGTCCAACCAGGCCTGATCCAGGCGGAATACGGCTCCGCGAGGGTGCAGCTGGTAGCCCTGAACGTAGTTGCGCTGGGCAGCCAGCACATCGAAGAAGGTCGGAATCAGCGACGGCACTTGTTCATGCATCAGTCGCTGCGCCGTACCGTACAGCGCGGCGCGCTTGACCGGATCGTCGGTGCCGCGTGCAGCGGCCACGGCGGCATCGAACTCGCTGTTGTTCCAACGGGTTTCGTTCCAGGCCGCATCCGAGGTGTACAGCAGGGAAAACACCGCGTCGGCCGAAGGTTGCATGTTGTAGAAACCGACGTAGAAATTGCCTTTCTTCCAGACCTGGTCCAGGTAGGTACTGTTGGCCATGGTCTCGACCTTGATGTTGAACCCGGCTGGCTTGGCC
This sequence comes from Pseudomonas rhizosphaerae, assembly GCF_000761155.1. NCBI lineage: Bacteria > Pseudomonadati > Pseudomonadota > Gammaproteobacteria > Pseudomonadales > Pseudomonadaceae > Pseudomonas > Pseudomonas rhizosphaerae. Next base: position 2,336,837 of record NZ_CP009533.1, read on the forward strand.
ATTTCCCGTACGGCGATGCCCAACTGGGTGCGCGTGGAGGGCTTATCGGAGGCCACCAAGGTGATGTCCAGGCCATCGGGATAGCCGGCGTCGGCCAACAGCTGCCTGGCCTTGGCGATATCGGTCTGACGCAGTTCGATATCGGCGTGGTAGCGGTAGGCAGCATTGAGCGGTGTATCGTTGCCGGGCGTGCCGAAACCTTCTGCCACGAAGTCCACCAGCGCGGCGCGATCGACGCAGAGCGAAAGCGCCTGGCGCACGCGCACATCGTTGAACGGCTTCTGGTCGCAGGCCATGTTGATGTTGAGGAACTGCCCGGAAGGTGCACGCAGGCCGGTCACGCCGCTGGCCTGGCCAAGGCGGCTGAACTCGGTGGCCTGGGCCGAGAGCATAAGGTCGATGTCGCCGGACATCAGCGCTGAGCTTTCCGCAGTCGGGTCGGGATACACGCGGATCTCGACGCGGTCCAGAAATGGACGCTCGGGGTCATGGAACTGTTCGTTGCGAGTGACCACGACCAGCCGCTCGGGCTCGAACGAGGTCAGCTTGAACGGCCCTGTGCCCACGGCTTCGCGCGTCAGGCGGGCCATATCCCCCTGGATGATTGCCGCCGGCACGATCTTGGCGTCCGGGTAGGCCAGGCTGATGGGCAGGTCTGCGTAGGGCATGGTGGTGGTCAGCTTGACGTGCAGCTCGTCGATCGCTTCCACGGACTTGATCGGGCCAATGTTGCGCAGGCCAGGCGATGCGGTCTTGGGATCGAGGATGGTCTGCAGGCTGGCGACGACATCTTTGGCTGTGCAGCGGCTGCCATCATGGAACAGCAGGTTGTCGCGCAGGCTGAAGGTCCACTCGGTGAGCGCTTCGTTGTGGCTCCAGGACGCGGCCAGATCAGGTTCGGCCTGCATATCCTGACTCAGGCGTGTGAGTCCGTTGTAGAGCAGTTCACTGAGCAGGTACTCGGGGTTGACCCGAGCCAGCAGCGGATTGAGCATGCCCACCGCCTGGTCGACACTGATGCGCAGCGTGCCGCCTTTGCGCGCGGCGCTAGCAGCCCACAACGTGCTCGAAAACGGCAACATGGCAGCGCCAGTAACGATGGCCGTGGTTGCAAGAAAGCGGCGACGATTGAGCCGGAAAACTGTAGTCATGGCGATACTTCACTTAGCAAAGAGTTATGGGGCAGCTAGGTAAAAAGTGCCGATGACCGATCTTGATGCCAGTCTTCGGTGGTCGCTTGGGCTTAGCCTGTCGCGGCGGCCCCAGGTACGAAGTCTGCAGCCAGGTAGGCCAGAATCGACTTGGCCAGTGCGACCAGATCTTCGCGGGTGGTGTATTCATCGCTGGCGTGGATGCGACTGTGCGGACGAATCAGGCCGCCCAACAAAATCTCCTGGATACCGGCCTGTTGCACCCAGCCCATGTCGGAACTGCTACTAGAGCCGTAGCACTGAAATTGTTCGGCGGTAAAACCAAAACCCACGCCCAGCGCCGCCTGCCAGCGCGGCCAGTGGGGGCCGGTAGGGTCCGCAACCGGCGCAAGGTGCCCGATCACTTCGGCCTCTACCGCGAGTGCTTCGCTGTCAGCCATGGCAGCGTCAATGCAATGGTGTAGCTCGCCCAGTACCTGATCGTAGGGTTCTTCCGGCGCGTAGCGACGATTGATGATGATTTCGAACTGCGCCGGCACGGTAGAGCCCTTGCTCCCACCATGGGCGGCTGCCAATGTCATGTGCGAGATCAACGGCGCGCCGTTGTAGTGAGGCGGCGCCGGCATCGGCCAGGCACGTCGTTCCACCTGCTGCTTGAGTGCGTGCAGGGCATTGAGCAGGGGCAAGCTCTGCTCGATGGCATTGATGGCATCTACCGGCTCACCGGAGTGCGAAGAGCGGCCCTTGACTGTGATCTTCAGGTCGACACTGCCAAAGCACCCGGCCCAGATCCGCGGCGCGGCGCCGCCGTTGAAACTCAGGATATGACCCTCGACCAGCTGTTGTTCGGCCAGGTAGCGGATACCAGGATAAAAACCGCCTTCTTCATCGGTGCACAGCAGCAGGGAAGGGCAGTAGCGCAGCGGCAGGTTGAAACGTGCTGCTGCACGCAAGGCACTCAAGGTGGCGGCGATGCTGCCTTTCATATCAGCCGTGCCGCGGCCGATCAACTTGCCGTCAGCTTCGGTCAACTGCAGAGGAGGGTGGTTCCAGCCATCACCGGGCGGCACCGTGTCGACATGAAAGTACAGGCTGCACACTTCCTGATCGCCCGGATAGCGGGTAATCAGATTGACACGCTCGCCAAAGGCCTCGCCACTGCGCGTTTGCCAGAGCGCTTCGGGCACGGTGACCCGAGTCGCATGCAAGCCAAGCGGCGCCGTGAGCGTTTCCATCAAGTCTGCAAAGGCACCGTAGCCCGCACCGGGCGGAAAGCTGGTGTCGACGGCGATCATGCGTTGCAGATCATCGATCAGCCCAGCATGATCCGCTTCGATCGAATCGAGTGCCTGCTCCAGCGCTGCATTCGTCATCATTCAGGTCTCACCGTATTTCTATATAGTTTATAGTTAAACACCAACGCACGGCCCGTCAAGGAAAAACGATGACCAACAGCAACGCACCGGCCGCTGCCAGCTTTGCCCGATTGAGCGAACAGGACAGCGCACCTTTATATGAAGTGGTAAAGCGCCGTGTGTCAGAGGCGATCCTGCTGGGGGAGTGGGCCAGTGGTACGGTGATCCCCAGCGAGAACGCGCTGGCTGCAGATTTCGGCGTATCGGTCGGCACCGTGCGCCGCGCCCTGGCCGAGCTGGTGACAGAGGGCATGCTGATGCGCCGCCGCAAGACCGGCACCGTAGTGACCGGCTGGGCGCCGCTGCACAACCTGCGCTATTTCTTCCAGTATTTCCGCTTGCACAACAAGGACGGTGCGCTGCTCAAATCGAGCACCTCCTTGCTCGACTACCAGGCAGGTGAAGCGACAGCGGAGGAGGCCGACAAACTACTGATCGATCCCGCCAGCCCTGTTTATCGCCTGCATCGGTTGCGCACCATCGACGGCGTTGCTGCCATGCACGAGCATTTCACGGTAGTGGCCAGCAAAGTCCCGGACTTTCCCGGGCCGGATGCGTTCCCAGAGTTGCTGTATCGCCATCTGCTCGAGCACTACGGGATACGGGTAGCAGCGGTGCGTGAACAACTCACTGCTGGCCTGGCCACGCAGGAGGACTGTGCGTTGCTCAAGCTAGACGCGCCCCATGCCGTGATGATCATCGATGCCATATCCTTCGACCAGACGGCAACGCCGGTGATGATGACCCACCAAAGGGCGAGCACTGAGCACTTCATGTATGTGAACGAGATTCGGTGAAGGAGGCGTTGAAAGGGCCTGCTAGTGGGGGGGTCCAGCCCATCCTCATCAGTAACTCTACTAAATGCTTATTTAGTAGAGTTATCGTGTTTTCGCCGAAAATTACGGCACATTTGGCGCAGGATTAACGCCCTTGCATTGTAATGCTTGGATTGCTGGCGATGTGCTGCGGAGCCTTCAATACGTGTCGCTTCGCTCAAAGGTGTTGCCGTGGAGCTGCGTATTTCTGGGATACGGGTGTGCAGTAGCTACGCAGTGTCAGTTGAAAGTTTTTAAGCACTTTCGAAATCATGAACCGACTGCATGAGCATGGGTTCATCAGTGATCCTGTCAACAAGAACAAATCGATCTGGGTGACAGATGAGGGACTGGCCCGAGGTCGACAGATAGCCGACCGATTGTTTGTGGTGAAGACTCTAACGGATCAAAAATCAGGATCTGATAGCTGATCACATGCTCTCGTCAGATGTTCGGGTTCACGGATCGACTGCGTTTGCTAGTGTGCGCCATCACGCTCAAGTCATCTAAGGTCGCTGCCGTGATCAGTTCTTGAGGCGTGACCAATTCTTGAATGGTTGGCCAGCAATTCGAGCGCTGGCTGGAAGACATGAACATTGAAGAGGACGGCAGACAGCTTTTACGACTTCGCTGACGTTACCGGCAGCTCGATCGCTTGCGGTGAGATGGAAAACGGTTCAGCAGATGCGTTCGCGAACCGCTCGGGTACAGAGAGCTATGAATGAATGGCAAGGATGATGCTAATGAGCGTGTGGACGCCGGAATGGTGGAAATGGCCTGGTGGCAGGATAACGCTAGCGACCAGGGGCATCCCTGCCATCCAGTGCGGCAATATGGAGTTACGTATAATGTATATTATGTTAAATCATGTACTATGCTAGATATGTCCATCAGTACCTAGCCGCTTTCACCCACCTATAATACTCCTGCCTTCGGCTTCACCGCCTGCGCGCTCAGTCGCAGCCGTGCTGCGAATAATGGCATCCAGCGACTCCACCGATCCGCATCCAGCGGAGATTCTTGGTAGCCGCGCTGTAGATTATCTTCGCGGTGTTCCGCCCGGAGCCGTTGTACACGAAGGTATGAATACCCGTGTTGTGGAGTCTGAACGCTTGCTCACACAGCCTCCAATGCTGCCTCTTCTTCCTGAGCAATGGTTTCTTCTACAGCCAACTGATGTCGCGTCCACTCAGCAGCGACCGCTGGGTTTTCACGAATCTGTTCTTCGATCCGCAGGGTTTCGCGATATTCGAGTGCCTGGGCAACCATCGTCCACTGAGTTTCGACCTTTAGTGATTCAAGCTCTTTGCGAATCGACGGTAGGTCAATCCGGAAAAACTCCTTGCGAGGATTCACTTTGTTGACTTGCTCCCGCAGGAAATGGCGATGCAGCTGCTTTTCCAAGCCTGGTGCATCATCACTGAAAATCATCGCATGTATATCAAACTCGAATGGGACGCTGGCGTCGCCAAGCTCACGAACACGATCTAGTGGTTCGAGACGGCGAGTCATACCAATCTTGAATATCTCCTCTCCGAACGATCCTGTATTGGAGATCACGTACACGTGGCCTGCCCGCGTTTGCTGGGCCATCGACAGAGCGCGTTTGTTTTTCTCTTCAGCAGCTTTCAGTTGGTCTTGGAGCAAAGCTAGGCGTGCTTCAAACTTGGCGCGTTCTGCAGCGTTAGCTGCGGCTACCTGCTCTTGGGCCTTTTCCAAAGCACTACGCAGTGTCGTTTCTTCCTTGGCAGCGTCTTTAATGGCACGTTCATATTCACGACGGGCCTTCTCTTCTTCACGCATTTGTTCGCGTATCTGTCGCTGCTCTTCGCGCTCCTGATCTTTCAAAAGCTTGGCGGTCACTCCCCAACGCAGCTCTTCAAGGCGTGCTTTGAGGTACTCATCATTCACTCGGGCATTTCGGAACGGAGCGCCTAACTGGTTGACCACTGCGGCTGCGTCGAGGATTTCCTGTTCAAGCTTGCCGTGGTTGTCTGATTTGGAGCGAGACAGAATAGAATCAACCTTGCCGTTAAAGGCATCGGCCACAAAGCGAATCGCCGTTTCACGGCGATTCGCTTCGGCGTAATCACAGCTGGCCGCCCTGCCCGTCTTCACCAAAACCTTGGTGAGTTCGCGGGCTTCTTTGAGCTTCTGCCCAGCCTCAACGAATCCGAACTCCTCAGCTAGGTCGTCCAGGAGGTGGTAGGTAGGGACAATGTAGGCATCACCATAGCCTTCGATGATGTTCTTCATGGCCTTAGCAGCATTGGCATATTGCTTTGCTTTACCCATAGCCTCCATAGCATCGCCGGCGATTTCCTGAGCACGCTCGTTCGCCGTCGCTACAATTTTGTCGGCGTCAGCGATAGCTTTAGCCAAGCGAGTCTCGGCCTGATCGACTCGGGACTGGGCAAGCTGAAGCAGGCGGCTACGCTCAAAGCTAGCTTCAGCTGAAAGCCGTGCGGCCTCTGCCTCAACATCAACGATATCTTTGAAGCGTTCAAGCTCCCGGGTTCGTAGCTGAAGCTGTTTCCGAAGTTCGCTGACCTCGTCCTCAGTTTTGTCGAGGTCGTTTTTCCTGGCATTAAGCTCAAGAGTCAGTTGAGCTACCTTGCCATTGGCCTTGGTGCTTCTAATCAAAAGCACGACCGCGGCTATGCCTGCAATGAGGGCAATGAGGGCAATGAGTTCCATGTGAGATCGTCCCTTCTATAGGAACAAGTGTTCCTACAGCACTACGTTGGTTGAGGGTATGGGTGATTCAAAGGAGGGCCGACAAATAACTTATTGAACGCCTCGTGATCATTATCGCGCTCAGGCAGCTTATTAGGGCTGAACACCTTTGATTTTCCCAAGTTTTATTTGGTAGCCCTAACCAGGCTACGTAACGGTTTCAGTCTCAACCGTTTGAGCGATCTGGCCTTTTGCATCTTTGGTGACCGGGATGCTTTTGCTATAGGCAGTTTGTACACAACCAGAGATGGCTGTGATGGACAGCAGGACAAGTCGAGCGCTGAATTTCATCTTGGATTCCGTTTCCAAAGTTAAGTGGCTCAGCATACAAGCGAGCATGGCCAATCGCCAGATCGCTCGTAGCGGCTGGCAATTATTGGTGCGATACGATCAGCGAAGGGTATCAGGAAATCACTCCTTCACAAGCCTCCAAACGTAACAACCCTCCATTCGCTGCGGCATCCGTCATCACCACCACGCGAATGTATGGCGGTGATGACCAGCTCAGATTTGAGTGCCTCAGCTAGCTAGCTACTCTGGCCGATGCTTGGTGCGGTCCCCAATGCGCCTCTGACAAACGCCTTAATGTAGTGGTCAACCAACCCCGGACACTGCGTTAAGTTTTTCCTCGCCACCTGCAGGCGCCAAGCCTAGGTTGAAATAATGCGGCCGGCCCCAATTTTTGCCGCTCCACCAAGTCAGGCTGTTCGAACAAACCCCGGAATCCCCAACCCCAAACTCTCCCGCAACGTCGTCCCCTCGTAAGCCGTACGGTATACCCCGCGCTCTTGCAGCAACGGAACAACCTCCTGAGTGAACCGCTTGAACTGCGAGGGATGCCCAATGTAAATATTAAACCCATCCACCGCCCGCGTCTCGAACCAGTCCGCCATCTTTCGAGCGACCGTTTCCGCTGATCCCACGAATGCACCCGGCCGCAACTGCCGGCCGAATTCCACGGCCTGGCGCAGCGTGAATCCTTTTTCTTGTGCTTGATTGGCGATCCGCTTGGCGGCCGTGAAGAAGCTGCTGCGCGCGGCTTCGAGGCTTTCCTGGGGGAAAGGTGCGTCAAGATCGTATTGGCTGAAGTCGTGCCAGCCGAAGTTGCGACCGAACTCCTTGAGTGCGAGCTCGAAACTGTGATCGACCTCATGATAGTGCCGCTCGATTTCACGCGCGTGCTCGTCGGTGTCCCCTACATGGATCTCGGCACCTGGCATGACCAATAGCTGCTCGGGATCTCGCCCAAGGCGTGCCGCCCTCCCCTTGATATCGCGGTAGAACGTCTGGCCCTGCTCGATGCTGGCCGCGTGGGTGAACACGACATCGGCGGTGGCGGCGCCCAGTTCTCGGCCCTGCTCGGAATCGCCTGCCTGGAATATGACGGGCTGCCCCTGCGGGGAGCGCTGGATGTTCAACGGGCCGACCACGGAAAAATGTTCACCCGTATGGTTTAGCGCATGCAGCTTGCTCGCATCGAGAAACTGTCCAGTCTGCCGATCCCGTACGAAGGCATCTTCCTCGTAGGAATTCCACAGGCCCTGGACGACCTGCACATGCTCTGCAGCTCGGCCGTATCGGGTGTCGTAGTCGAAATGCTCGTCGCGACTGTAGTTTCCTGCGGTCCCTGCGTCGCCACTGGTGACCACGTTCCACCCTGCCCGCCCTTTGCTGATCAGGTCGAGCGACGCGAGTCGGCGCGCGACATTGTAAGGTGAGTTGTAGGAGGTGGTGAGCGTGCCCACCAACCCCAGATGTCGGGTGGTGACCGCGAGCGCGGATAGCAGCGTCAGCGGTTCCAGACGGTTGAGATAGTGTGAGGGGGAGCCTGGCGTGATGAACTGGCTGTCGACGATGAACATCAGGTCAAACAGCGCGGCCTCTGCTTGCTGCGCGATGTCGATGTACCAGTCGACGTTCACACTTGCATCAGCCGGCAACTCGGGGTCGAGCCAGAGGTTATGCCGCCCTGGGCCGCCGCAGCCCATTGTCAGGGCACCGAGTTTGAGCTTTCGTGACGTCATGTTGATCGTGTTCCTTGCGAGTAGGTAAAAGCCTTGAGTGCTGTCAGCCGATTCAGGGTTGAGCTTTTGCCACAGCGGGCTGGAGCGACGCTGCGAAGGAATCGTCGAACAGACTCGCCGCAGGGTAGGCCTTGACCAGACCCAGGCTGGCGAAGAAGTCCACGGTCTTCTGGGCCTGGATGGGGGCTTGTGGGCTCAGCGGCTCGACGGTGGTTCGCGCACGGGCGAACCAGGCTCGTGAGATGTCGGCGTCCGCGCGGGTACGCTTTGCCCAGGCGTCGGCATAGGCGTCCGTGTTGGCAGGGCTCTGCAGAGTCCAGTCGCGAGCCTTCTTCAATCGCTGCAAGAAATCGCTGATCAGTGCACGCTTGGGATCAATGGCTTTGGAATTGGCGGCGATGAAGCTTTGCGCAGGAATTAGCCCGTCTGCCGTTGCCAGGACCCGGGCGCCCTGCCTTTCCTGTTGGGTAACGTAAGGTTCCCAAGTGGCGATTACGTCCACTGAGCCACCCTCCAAGGCATGGGAGGCATCCAGGGCACTGAGATAGCGCAGGTCAAGCGAGTCTCTGGGAACGCCCGCCTTGTCCAGCGCAGTGAATAACAATTGCTGACTCCACGATCCTTTCCAGACCGCAGCGCGCTTGCCTTTGAGATCTTCGATGCTGCGTATCGGTGAGTTTTTGCTTACCAGAATGGCAACGCCATCCAGGCTCTGGCGACCTACTGCAATGACCTTGATCGGGGCGCCCAGGGCGCCGAGAAAAAGAGCGGGCGCGTCACCGAGCAAGCCGATATCCAGACTGCCGACGTTCAGGGCCTCCGCAACGGGCGACCCTGCAGTGAATTGTTTCCACTCGAGGGTGTAAGGCAGGTCATTCAGCACGCCTGCCGCTTCCATGACGGCCTGTGCGTTATAGCTCTGGTCTCCCACCACCAGCGTCTGCGCGCTCGCCGAGAGGCAGAGCAAGGAAGTGGCCACGCCGATCGCCAGTTTTTTCAGGTAACGCACGGTTGTCTCCAAAGCCCATTCAGGGCAGTGAGGACCGATCCGCGCGTGCGGTCTCGGGGAAATTTAGGTGTAGTCGGCAGCGAAGCCGTCAGTGCTTCGAAAGGAGAATTCCTGTGGACGCTGCGACAAGATAGAGACGCGCGGGCAAGCCGTGAAATACCCAATGCGCATAATCCTATTACCAAAGATGCGCCATGAGCATTTCTTGACTAGGCGTTTCGCTATGCATTGGTCTTGTAAATGACGGAATGCAGAACCGCGCCACTGAGGCTGCAACTTAGCCATAGTTCTCATTTAAACCTTCGAAAATAACAGCGCCAGAATTACGTCAAATGGATAAACCTGTAAAGATTGCAACTGATATTCGCCATTCTGTTGACGTGAGAGCTTGAGTCCGTTACAAGTCGGTTCGTTTTGCAATACTCCAGCATTCTCCCATTTTCGGACTGCATGCCCCGCTCCCCTGCTTTGAGTTCAGCTGCTGACACATGGATGCTACAACCATCGACGAAAGGACTATCGAATGGATGCCACCACGGTCATCTTGCTTGTTTACTGCGTTTCCCTTTTTATTGTGAGCCTGCTGTTCTCTCGCCTGCCAGTGCTCACTGCCTCCACCGCGGCCCGTTCTTCACCACTTGATGCCTTGCGTGGCATCTTGGCGACGGCGGTTATCTGCCATCACTTCGTAGTCACTTATTTCTGGAAAACAACGGGTAGCTGGATCCCTCCTGAGAGTGCCGTGCTCAACAATCTCGGTGCTGTACCGGTATCGCTGTTCTTCATGATTACCGGTTTTCTGTTTTTCGGAAAAATATATCAGCGTCAGCCAGATTTTCTGGATATCTTCAAATCGCGAGTGCTGCGAATCATGCCGCTCTACGTGTTCGTGCTGATATTCGTGGTTCTATTGAGCCTGTTCGAAACGGGCTTTGCCATCATCACCCTGAAGGAACTGGGTAAGGAAGTTTTCAAGTGGCTGGTGTTTTCCGGCGGCTCGTTCAACGGTTTCATTCATAGCAACATCATGACCGCAGGGGTCCACTGGACATTGCGCTACGAGTGGCTGTTCTATCTGACGCTACCGATCATCGCCGCGCTGGTGAACAAGGTCTGGTACGGCCAGTATTCGCTGGCCTCGCTGTTGGTGTTCGTTGTCATCGGTGTCGGGATGATGTTCGGCGTCGTCAAACCCGCCTTGCTGCTGCTTTTCGTTGCCGGTTTCATTCCGGTACTCATCAAGCGTCATTTCCCCCAAGGCATCGCTTACCTGGCTCACCCGCTGGTCTCAGTTGCTGCCGTGTTGTTGATGGCCTATGCGATGACGCTGGAAGCCTATTCGGTACTTCAGATCGCCACGTTGGCCGTGCCTTTCCTGATCCTGGCGCTAGGCAACGATGTGTTCGGCCTACTGGCCAGCCGGGGCTTGAAATCCCTGGGCGAGGTGAGCTACAGCTTGTACCTGACCCATGGCGCGGTGCTGTACATCGCGTTTTCAACACTGCATTTGTATTCGTTCGAAAACACCGAGCTGACGGATTTTGTCGTCTACTTGCCTGCGATATTGCTTACCGTAGCGGTGGTGTCCTACTTCACATTCAACGGGGTGGAAAAACCGTTCATCAAAGTGCGCAAACCGAGTATTCAGCAGACCGCAGAATTTAGCCGATTGCAGCCAGCGCCGGAACGTTAGTTGCGATCCTCATGCCAATCGTCAAGCCCTGGCCGATGGTGTCCGTGCTTTTACAACCGGGATAGCCCAGGAAAGCGCGCTTCAAGCTAGCGCTAGGCTGTAGGCGCGTTCACTCGATGAGCACACGCCACGCTCATCCGCTACAGCGCGCCTCGACCCACCCCATTACCCACCCGAACAATGTCAGCCATCACGGCCAGGGCAATTTCCGCCGGGGTTTTGCTGCCCAGCCGCAAGCCCACGGGCGCGCTGATCCGCCCAATCGTCTCATCATCCAGTCCGCCGATGCGGCGCACGCGTTCCAGGCGTTTCTCGCTGGTGCGCTGCGATCCCATGGCGCCGATGTAGAACGCCGGCGTTCTCACCGCCTCAAGTAGAGTCAGGTCGTCCAGGCGAGGATCATGGGTCAGCGCGACGACGGCGGTACTGGCGTGGCAACCGCCATTGGCGATGAAAGTCGCCGGTAGTTGCTCGATGACCTTGACTCCTTCAAGGTTAAAGCCAGCAAGCAACTCGGGGCGAGGGTCACAGATGATCACTTCATAACCCAGAGACACGGCAAAGCTTGCGCAGAACTCTGCGACGGGCGAGAGCCCCGCTATCAATAGCCGCCGCGCTGCGCCGATGCGAATCATGATTTGTCGATCGGACACATGGACCGTCGAATCCTGTGTAGAGCAGACGTCGAGTGTCCGGTTAAGGGTGTCCAGAGAAACCGTGCGGATGATCCGCTGCTGGCCTTGGAGCGCCTGCAACATCAGGGAAAAATGTTCGAGTGCCTCACAGCCAGGGACGAACTGCTCAACCAAGACGTCCAGGACGCCACCGCAGGGCAGTTTCAAAGACGGCGCCAAGCCCCCTTCCCCATAGCGAACGACCTGGTTGTCAGGCCCGAATTCGTTACGGCCAAGACGTTCCAGGAAATCATCTTCCACGCACCCGCCGGACAGCGATCCGCAGAAACGCCCATCTGCCAAGGCAACCAGCATCGCACCGGGCCCGCGTGGCGCGGAGCCATAGGTCGACAGAACGGTACACAGGCACACGGATTGTCCCTGCTCAAGCCATTGCTGCGCTTGCTGGACGACTTGGAGGTCGAGACTGTTCATGGGGGTTACGGTCCGCTGGGTTGGCAACATCCCCTGGCGAATGGGGCGTAATTACCCGGTTTAGTATGACGGCTGGTCGCCTCGCAGAATTGCCTGATCTACGCGGGTTCTTGCCTATTCCTTGGGACCTTGGGTCTGAGCTGACACCTCGGTGGGTCGGCTTTACTATTCCGGTCTATGCTCGGAATAGGCAATAAAGACGTTTGTTCAGGCAATTTGCCCCTCGATTGCCCTGCAATACTGGCGTCGATGAAACCCAGTCGTGCAGCGTGGGCCTGATCCGTTTGGATGTTCTTGAAACAGCTGCGCTGACTAGGGCGTTCTGGCACTTTCTTCAGCCTCTTTCCAGACCAAGCATGGAGGAAGAGCTTGTGGCTCACCTTGTACACCCCACCGATTCTATCGAGCTGCAAAGCAGCTCCTCCGGCAATGCCGAGCCGCTCGTGACCAATGATACCCGCAGGCTGGCCCAGGCCCTGAGCCGGTGGGCACGCAGCGACGGTGACCACGAAACGCCCGTACCTGGCCTCACGCTGCACCGCCGCCATAAACTCACCATGCCCCTGCACTGTATCTACGGTCTGGGCCTGGGCCTGACCGTGCAAGGGCGCAAACAGGTGATTGTCGGCGAAGAGCTGATGACCTATGGGCCGGGGCAATCGATGGTCACCAGCATCGATATGCCGGTGATTTCCAATGTCATCCAGGCCAGCGTTGCACAGCCTTTTCTGGGCATGATGTTGACCTTCGAGAATGCGCTGGTCGTCGAAATCGCCGAGCGGCTGCAGTTGTCGCAGAGGCTCAAGGACGAAACCTTCAAACCCTTGTCCGTAAATGATCTGGACAGCGGGGTGCTGGAGGCGCTCGAACGTCTGATTGCCTTGTTCGATCACCCCGAACTGCTTAAATCACTGGCGCCGTTGATCAAGGAAGAGATCATCATCAGGCTGATGAATGGCGCTCACGGGCCTCATATGCTTCATGTCGTCAGCGCGGGGTCGCCCAGGCAGAACATCGACAAAGCCGTCGCCTGGCTCAAACTTCATTACAACGAGGCGCTGCGCATGGATGATCTGGCGACCATTGCCCATATGAGCCCTTCCACTTTCCGACAGCACTTTCGTACCGTCACGGGAATGAGCCCCTTGCAGTATCAGAAACAACTGCGTCTGCAGGCTGCACGCCAGTTGATGTACAGCGAAAACATCGATGCCAGTAGCGCAGGCGGTCTGGTGGGCTATGAAAGTTCTTCCCAATTCAGTCGCGAATACAGCCGCCTGTTCGGCCATCCACCGCAGCGCGATATCAAGCGCATGCGGGTTCAATAAGTTCATGAATCGAAATAAATCGTTTTAGGCAATCATGACCCTGAATAGGGCAAGCCCGATTTCGTGTTTCCTTTTAACGTGGGCCACCCCTTTATCGGAGCCCCTGTCATGGCCTCACTTTTTGATCCGCTCGCCGTAAAAGGCGTCACGCTGCGTAACCGTATCGTCGCCTCGCCCATGTGCCAGTACCAGGCACGGGATGGACTGCTCAACGAATGGCACCAGGCCCACTACACCCTGCTGGCACGTGGCGGTGCGGGGCTGGTGATCGTCGAAGCCACCGCCGTAGCACCCGAAGGTCGAATCACGCCAGGCGATGCAGGCTTGTGGAGCAACGAACACGTACCTGGTTTTGCAGCCGTTGCCGCGTCGATCAAGGCGGCTGGCAGCGTTCCCGGCATTCAGATTGGGCATGCAGGCCGCAAGGCAGGCTGCACACCGCCCTGGGAAGGAGGCGCGCCGCTGGAACGCTTCGATCCGCAGGCATGGACACCGGTAGCCCCCAGCCCCCTGCCCTATGTGCCTGGCTCGGATTACGTACCGGCGGAACTGACTCAAGATCAGATCCTGGTGACTCAACAAGACTTCGTCGACGCGGCCATTCGTGCACGACAAGCCGGTTTCGAGTGGCTTGAACTGCACTTCGCACACGGCTTTCTCGGGCAAACGTTTCTGTCACCGCAATCGAACGTCCGTGAGGATCAGTACGGCGGTCCGTTGGAAAACCGTGCTCGATTTCTGCTCGAAACCCTGAAAGCGGTGCGGGAGGTGTGGCCGGAGCATCTGCCATTGACCATGCGCCTGGGCGTGACCGAATTCGGCGAAAACACACATCACTCGTTTTCCGAATCCCTGCAGCTTCTGAAGTGGGCAAAGGAAGCGGGGTTGGACCTGGTCGACGTAGGGCTGGCCCTCGCCTGCGCCAATGATCCGGTACCTTGGGGCCCTAACTTCATGGTTCCGTACGCTGAACGCGTGCGGCTGGAGACAGGCTTGCTGGTTGCGACGAGCTGGATGATCACGGACCCGAAAGAGGCTGACGCTTTTGTGCGTGAGCACAAGCTGGACCTGGTGTTCTTCGCTCGTACGCTATTGGCCAACCCACACTGGCCCTTCCACGCTGCTCGGGAGCTGGGGATAGAGAAACCCGAAGCGGTGCTGCCCACGCCCTATGCATTCTGGCTGCAGAACTGGTCGGCCTGAGTGGGCAGGAGCGTGCGGCTTCAACCACGCTGCCGCACGCTGCGCGCTTCACTCAGGTCAACAGCTTGTCCATGGTGAACGGCAGATCGCGGATCCGCTTCCCGGTGGCGTGATACACCGCATTGCCAATGGCCGCGGCCACACCCACGATCCCTAGCTCGCCGACCGCCTTGCCACCCAAGGCGCTGGCTTGCAGGTCGGTATCCCCCAGACTGACCTTGACCGAACTTGTGGGTACGTCGAGTACCTCCGCTGCGGTCTGAGCGAGGATCGTGTAGGTGCCCGTACCCAGATCGGTGCCCGCGCTGAGTACTTCGATACGCCCGTCTCGTTGCGATTGATTGCAGCAAGTCAGGCAAGAGCGATTCGTTGGTTCAGGCAACATTTCCAGTGACCCTCGCAAGCTGCCGTCGTGGAGCCCCTCTTGCCCTCGCAATCCAACTGAACTTTGCTTTCATCGTCCCTCTCAATCGTCAAACCCTGACGAGTCATATCCATGCTTCCACACAGCAGACAAGGCCACGGGGCGCCCACCTTCGTGCTGATGCACTACCTGGGTGGGTCCCACCGTACCTGGTTTCCTACTCTTCCCTATCTGGACGATGAACATCATTGCGTGGCGATCGATACGCCGGGATTCGGCGATGCGGCGCACGTCGAGGGTTACAGCGTCGACGCGATGGTCGAGCATGTGGACCAGTGCATCCGTGAGCTGGGCCTAACGAACTGTGTATTGGTAGGCCATTCGATGACAGGCAAGGTCGCCGTTGTTTTGGCGTCACGCCGGCCTGATTATCTGAACGGGCTGGTACTGGTCGCGCCCTCGCCTCCCGGCCCCCAGCCGATGACGGATAAAGACCGAGACGAGCAACGCGCTTACGCAAAGACACGCGCCGAGGCCGAAGAATTCGTCGATGAGTCCAGCACGTTGCGTTTGCCCGACGATGTCCGGGAAGTCGCTATCGCCGATGCCCAGCGCGTAAACCTCGATGCCTGGCGCGCCTGGGTCGATCACGGCAGTCGCGAAGATTGGAGTGCCCGATTGGGGACGATCGATTATCCGGTTCTTCTGGTCTGTGGCGAGCTCGATGAGCAGGTGCCGGGGCCTGAAGAGCAGCGCCGGACGACGCTGGCAGCCTTTACCCACAGTACGTTGGAAGTCATTCCCAACGCGGGCCATCTGATGCCGATGCAGACGCCTCAGGCGCTGGCGACGTTGATGCTGGCGTTCGTGAAAGCGCAGTGCGGCGGATGACCGTCCTGAAAACCGCCTGCTCAGGCGGTTTTCATCAAAAACGGAGTGACTGGCTTTACGTGAATACCGGTCGACACCTAGGCGTAGTGCCTCACGGCGCGATCAACCGATCCTGTTGTACAACAACATCGGTGTACGAATCCTCAGCCTCGGCATGCTGTGCAGCCCATACCCGATAAGTACCCTTGCCTATTTTGAAGCAACCCTCTGCAGGCCCTTCCTCATAGCGCGCAAACACTTGAGGCTCCAACTCCAGCTCGACGATACTGTGCTGCCCGGCCTCCAAGTCGACTTTCACGAAGCCCGCCAACCTGCGGACGAAACCGCTATCGCCCAATTTGGCCACGTAGCACTGCACGACCAACTTGCCCGCCCGTTTGCCGCTGTTCATGACCTGCACCGAGGCCTTGATCTGGTCACCGTACGCGACGTTCAGACTGGAAATCTCATACTGTGTGTAGGACAGGCCAAAGCCGAATGGGAACAATGGCTTGAGCTGCTCGCGCTCGAACCAGCGATAGCCGACGTCTGAGCCCTCGATGTCGTAGTCAATTGGGATAATGCCGCCTTTGCGCGGCATGCCGGGATTGGACGTGGTGGTTTCGGGGTCTATCTGCTCGGGTCTGGGCAATTGCGCTTCGCTGGCCGGGAACGTCAGCGGCAAATGGCCGGATGGATTGACCCTGCCGAACAGCACGCCGGCGATCGCTGCAGCGGCGCCGGAACCTGGGTACCAGACCGCCAGGATCGCACCCACCTCATCCTTCCAGGGCATCAGGACTGGACCGCCTGACTGTATGGCCACAACGGTTACGCTGTTGGCCGCCGCGACCGCGCTTATCAGTGCGTCCTGATTGCCTGGCAGCCCAAGGCCTACGGCATCAAGGCCTTCGGAACGCCACTCCTGAGCAAACACGATCACCACGTCGCTGCGCCCGGCTTCGAACGCCGCTAGATCGATGTCGCTGCCGTCGATGAAGCTCACCTCTTGGGCTGAACTCTCCTCGGCAATGGCTGTGACCAAGGGCGCAGGTTGATAGACCTTGTCCACACCAACGCCCATGATCGTAGTGCCTTCCTTCTTCAGGCTGCCCAGCGGCGTGACGGCCGAAGATCCGCCGCCACACAGTACGCCATGGTCAGCGTGCTCGCCGATGACCAGTATCCGTTTGCGCTTCTGCAGGATCGGCAAGCGTCCGGCATCGTTCTTCAGTAACACGATGCCTTCTTCGGCCTGACGTTGCGCGATCAGCTTGTGAGCGCTGAAATCGATCGGCTGGGGCTTAGACTCAGTCGCGTCCTGGTCAAGAATACCCACTGCCAGCAGGCTGGTGAGGATCCGGGTGACCATGTCGTCGATGCGCGATTGCGGCACCCGGCCGTCCTTGACCGCGTCGCGCAGGGCCTGACCGAAGTATTGCTGGTCGTCCAGGTTGGCGCCCGATTGCACGTCGAGTCCGGCCAGCGCCGCCTTGACCGTGGAATGGGTCGCGCCCCAGTCGGACATGACCCAGCCTGGGTAACGCCACTGCCCCTTCAGTACGTGATTGAGAAGAAAATCATTTTCCGACGCGTAGTCGCCATTGATCAGGTTGTACCCCGGCATCACTGCCCCAGGGCTGCCCAATTCGATGGCGATCTGAAACGCAAGAAGGTCCGATTCGCGCATGGCAGGCTCCGACAGATTGGAGCTCACCATCACCCGTCCCGTCTCCTGGCCGTTGGCGATGAAGTGCTTGACCGTGGACACCACGCCCTGCGCCTGGATGCCGGCAACCGAGTGGCCACCCATCACACCGGAAAGCACTGGATCCTCGGAGACGTATTCGAAGTTTCGGCCACAGCGTGGTTCGCGAACCAGGTTGATGCCGCCGGCCAACTGCACGTTGAAGCCTTTGGCGCGTGCTTCGCGACCGACCAGGGCGCCACTTTCGTAGGCCAGTCGGGTGTTGAAAGAAGCGCCCAAGGCCAGGGAACTGGGCAGGCCTGTGGCGTGATCGCCCGGACGCACGTTGCCGATGTTACTGATACCAAGGCTCGCGTCAGCCTGCTGCATCGCCGGAATACCCAGGCGCGGGATGCCAGGGTAATAAGCGGCGGAGCCAATGGCACCTTCCGGTTTCGGCGTATCCCCAACGGGAATGGCCATCGGGCCGGACAACCAGGAAAACTTCTCGTCCTCGCTCATTTCGGCGACCAGACGCTGAGCCTGCGCGCGTAAGGCTTGGGCATCGGCAGAGCTAGTGGGGTGCAAACTGTTCAGCGGTGTACTTTTCATTAGACGGATTCCGAATTGCCAGTTACCCAAGTGACCCCTGACAGGAAGAACCGTTTCAGCCAATTTGCCATGGGCCATCCGCACCGTAGGCGTACGCGCTTGCCACAAGGCACGCGACGATCCGCCGCGCCATTCGCAGCACTGTCGTTTCGAACTAAATCGTTTCAGCTTAACCAAAGCCCAGATTGTTCCAGTTCCCGAAGCCCACCTGCATGTCCACTGACCACGCTTACCATTTCACCGAGGACCAACGTCCGAACGTTGCCGGTGCGCCCTATCTTCCGCCGCACACCCTTGGCCGTCGGGTGGCCTATGTGATCGTCGCGCTGCTGATGAGCCTGTCGGGTACGTTCGGCAACAGCTTGATCACCGAAAACCTGGCGCAACTGGCCGGGGGCTATTCGGCGTATTCGGCCGAGATGGTCTGGCTCACCGGGGTGTTCGTCGGCGTGGGTGCCTGCAGCAACCTGTTCGTGATCAAGGGGCGGCAGCAGTTCGGGTTGCCGCTCATGCTGTTCGGCGCCTTGGGGCTCTACGCTCTGGCGGCAGCGGCGGATGTGCTGTTCGCCAATCTGACCACCGCGATACTGTCCCGCGCTGCGAACGGGCTGGCCACCTCGACGGCGGTGGCTTCAAGTGTCTATTACCTCATGTCGGCGCTGCCCCAGAGCAAACGGATTCTGGCGGTGGCGACGCCTATCGCCTGTGTCCAGTTGGCTCAGCCACTGGCGCGCCTGGTGCCGGTCGACTTTCTCATTGCCGACGGCAACACCACTCTGCGTCTGTTGGTGCTGCTGATACCTGTCCTGCAGATCGTGATCCTGGCCCTGAATCCACTACCACCTACCTACCGCATCAAGACCTTCGAGTGGGTGGATCTGATCACGGGTGTGTTCGTGGCGTGTGGCGCCGTCATGTTGGGATGTGGGCTGGCTACCGCGTCCACCTATTGGTGGAACGACGCACCATTCGTTGGCGAGCTGATGCTGGGCGCTGTGTTGACCATCGGTGCAGCCCTGCTGGTCGAGGCGTGCCGCAAGCGTCCCGAGATCGACATCGGCTGGTTGAGCAATCGCCATATTTGTACGTTCATGGGTATCGCGCTGCTGGAACGTGTATCGCTGGCCGTGCAGACCAGCAGTGTGCCCGGCCTGTTCGCACTGCGCAGCCTCAACAACGATCAGTACCATGCCCTGTTTGGCTGGGTGTCCGTGGCGATGCTGGCAGGCATCGTGATCATGCTGGCGACGTTGAACCCGCGTTCGTTGCTGTATCAGATGGTCGCCGCGCTGGGCTGCATTGCCATGGGCGCGCTGCTGGCGTGCTTCAGCAACGGTTCGGTTCGCCCGCAGGATCTGATCGTGTCCCAGTGCCTGATCGGCTTCGGTGCCACGCTGTTCGTCGGCCCAGCGCTGCTCTACAGCGTCTCGCAGGTGCTGAAACAGGGTCCGCAGGTACTGGTGCCGACCGTGTTGATTTTCGCCGCCACGCAGAACCTGGGCAGTGTGATTGGCTCGGCCCTGCTGAACAGCGTCCAGTACGCAACGCAACGCTATGCGATCTCCGGTTATGCCAATCGCCTGAGCGCAACCGATCCGCGCATCGATCCGTCGGCGCTTTCAACGCTCAGCAGCCAGGTGAGCCGACAGGCCAGTGTGATCGGCTACCTCAATAGCTTTCGCCTGGTATTGGTGATTGCACTGGCCGCCACACTGGTGGTGCTGGCCGCCGCGGCTTATTCCAGCTACTCCAATCGCCATCCAAAGAGGAAACCCACGTGAGCAAGGACTCTCCTTCCGAGTCGTCACCGTCCGAGTCGTCTGACGATACCTGGAAGCCTGCCAAGCCCAGCCTGATCCAGCTCGGTGCAATTGCCCTGGTTGCGTTGCTGGCGGTGACGTTGGTGCTTTACATATGGCGTTTCTTTCCCTTCAGCGATGACGGTCCCTATACCGATAACGCTTACGTGCGTGGCTATGTCACGACTCTCGCACCGGAGGTCTCAGGGCACCTCACCAACGTGCTGGTCAAGGACTATGAAACCGTCCACGAAGGCCAGCTGCTGGCGCAGATCGACCCCGCCAGTTACGCCGCCAGTGTCGAGCAGGCGGTCGCCGACCTCGACGCCGCCAAGAGCGACCTGGCCAATAACGCTCAGTCTCAAGCGTCCGCCGTGGCGACCTTGAGTGCACGCCAGGCGGCACTCGGCACCGCCAATGCAGAATTGCTTCGCGCCCAAGGGGATTACGCCCGCAGCGAAGCGCTGGTCAAGGAAGGTGGGGTGTCCATCCAGGAAAGGGACACCGCGCTGGCGGCGTTGCGCAGTGCCAAAGGCGCGCTCGCCGAAGCGCAGGCCAATATCAAGGTGGCGCGCGCCGACGTGCGTACCCAAGAGGTGGCGGCACAGGGGTTGAATGCCAAAGTGCAGCAGGCCAAAGCGGCGCTGGACTCGGCCCGGATACAGCTCTCCAGGACACGAATCGTGGCGCCGGCTGACGGTCAGCTCGGCCGTGTCGAATCCCATGTCGGCCGCTACGTCGGCGCCGGTACTGCACTGTTCAGCCTGGTCGAAACGGACCGCTGGGTAATTGCCGATTACAAGGAAGCGCAGACCCATGGCATCACCCTCGGCCAGACCGCGCACTTCGAGGTCGATGCCCTTCCCGGCACGACGTTCACCGGCATCGTTGAGCGGATGGCCCCGGCTACCGGCCTGGAATTCTCGGCAATGACTGCCGACAACGGCACCGGTAACTTCGTCAAGGTGCCCCAGCGCTTGGGCGTACGCATTGCCATCGACCGTGATCAGCCGCTGTTCGAGCGTTTGCGTCCGGGGATGTCGGTGGAGATGCGGGTGGATACGGACGGTGGCGAGTGAGCCAGAGATCAGGCGCCATGTCCGACTCACACTTTGCTCTCTTCGAAACACCCAGGCTGATCAACTTGCTTTGGAGTTACTAGATCGGCTCGCCTACTACCATTTCATCTCACCTTTTGCGACCTTGGCACTGAGTTCCAGTGACGACTCATCGCCCAACGCCGGATAGTGTGCCTTCATCGCCGCGACCAACGCGGTCGAGTCCTTGGCTTTGACTGTCTCGGCATCGAAGGTTTTTATGTAGTCCGCCGTGAAGCGTGCCGCGTCGATTGCGTTGCGTTCACCGGGCAGAAAGTGGCCGGGGATGATGGTCACAGGCTTGAGTTTCTCGATATGGGCCAGCGTGGCCAGCCAGTCGGCGTGGGATTTCGCACTTTGTGTGTCGGCCATCCAGACGTGGATGTTGTTAGAAAGCACGACGCCGCCAAGTACCGTTTTGGTTGACGGTATCCAGACGAAGGTACGCTCGGGTTGCGGGCCGTCCAGGCCGATGATCTGCAGCTGTCGGCCTTCCAGTTCGAGACGGTTGCCTTCCAGCACCTGCGGCACGATGAGTTTGCCTGGACCACCGTCGCCCATTTGGGGCCCCCAATAGGCCAGCTTGCTGTCCTTGGTTTGCTTGATGTGCGCGACGGTCTGCGCGGTCGCTAGCACTTTTGCCTTGGGAAAGGCCTCGGTGATGGTTTGCAGGCCGAAGTAGTAATCGGGATCGCCGTGACTGATGTAGATGGCAGTCAGTGTTTTCCCGCTCTGGTGGATGCGTTTGAGCAGTTCTTCGGCCTGCGGCCGGGCAAATTGTGCGTCGACCAGCACCGCCTCCTTCTCGCCGGTGACGAGTACCGAAGACACCGGAAAAATCGCCTCCGGGCCCGGATTGTAGACCTCTACGCGCAGAGGTTCTGCGGCCAGGGCCGCGCCTGCGCCCCCCAGCAGGATCAGGCTGGCAAACACACGTCGTGCGATGAATCGGATCATGGAAATTCCATCTCGAGGGTTAAGGTGGATGGAGGTTAGATGAGATTTATCGCTCGAAAACAGTAGATTTGCAGCATATTTGTTTCAGGAAATAAGCCTAATCGCGGGATTACGTCACAAGCTTGCCATGCCGTGTATGTATCTCGCAGGCACGTATCGGCGGTATTGCGTGCGATGCTGGACTTCCTGGTCGTACGGTTTTCGGAAGAGCCTGGGCGGGATAGCGCAGTGGGCGGAAGCGAATCGTCAATAGCGAAAGTATGATCCGCTACATCGCAAAGTGTTGAATCACTGTTGCGCAGCAAACAGTACTTCAATATATAGCTAAAACTCAGCTCGCTATTCCACCATGGAAGTTGCAGCAGCATTTATATTTCTATTCAATCTAAGCACGCCATGTATGGCGGGGGCTTCAACAAACTATCGCTGCTCTTTGTGTCAGATCCCTGCGCGCTAATACAGCACTTATCTTTCAGTGCTGCAGGGCCGACCTACCTCTTATCTGGATCTCGGATACCAACCATGGCCAAACAGCTTCAAATTCTCGACGGCGGTATGGGCCGTGAGTTGTCGCGCAATGGCGCACCGTTTCGGCAGCCGGAATGGTCAGCGCTGGCGCTGATCGAGGCACCTGAATATGTGCGGCAGGCCCACGATGCTTTCATCGAGGCCGGTGCGCAGATCATCACGACCAACAGCTACGCCGTGGTGCC
Organism: Pseudomonas rhizosphaerae; assembly: GCF_000761155.1. NCBI lineage: Bacteria > Pseudomonadati > Pseudomonadota > Gammaproteobacteria > Pseudomonadales > Pseudomonadaceae > Pseudomonas > Pseudomonas rhizosphaerae. Next base: position 2,359,419 of record NZ_CP009533.1, read on the forward strand.
CTTTCACGTCGGCGATGTGCGCTTCGAACGCGACGGTGCAGCACTGGCGCGTCTGGCGGGCACGATTGCCCGTGACGCTGCCGATGCCACTGCACACAGCGTTCGGGTTGCAGGGTCGTTGCCTCCTGCGCTCGGTTCGTATCGTCCGGATTTGTTCGAGCCCGTGCAGGCAGCCAGAATTCTTCAGGTGCTGATTGATGCCTTGAGTGACCAGGTCGATCTGTGGCTGGCCGAGACCCAGAGCTCCATTGCCGAGGTGCGGCTGGTCGCCGAGTTGCTCAAGGACGACCCACGTCCGCGCTGGTTTTCCTTCACGCTGGATGATGCACTCAATGCTCAGGGTAAGGCTCAACTGCGCTCCGGGGAAAGCATCACTGCAGCCGTAGCCGCTGCGACGCAGCTGGACGCGGCGGCCATTCTGTTCAACTGCAGCCCGCCCGAAGTCATGAGTGCGGCCCTGCTCGAAGCGGGCGCCCAAAGTAGGCCTGCGTTGGGTATCTATGCCAACGCCTTCGAACCGTCGGATCAGAAACGTGGAGCCAACGTCGGCCTCAGTGCAATGCGGCGGGACACCGAGCCGAACAACTATCTACGCTGGGCTCAGGAGTGGGTCGCCCAAGGGGCCAGTATCGTCGGCGGCTGCTGTGGCATCGGCCCGGAACACATTCACGCGCTATCGACCGCCCTGGTCGACGCTGACCTTGCCCCCGCTGCACAGGATGCCTTGCATGTTTGATCGTCGTTCTTTCATCAAGGGCACCAGCGCGGCGGCCATGACGGCGGCGATGGCCTCTGCCTGGCCGTTGCGTTCCTTCGCACAGGACAGCCTGGAACCGAAAAAAGGCGGGCATCTGGTTGTCGGGTTGGACAACGCCTCCACCACCGACCGCCTCGACCCTGCCTTCTGGTTCGAAAGCTGGATGTACGTCACCGGCAGCCAGTTGTTCAACGCACTGGTGGAAGTCGATGACACCGGAGCCATCGTTCCCTCACTCGCCGAATCCTGGTCCAGCGCCGATGGTGGTCGCAAGTGGGTGCTGAACATTCGCCAAGGCGTGCAATTCCACGATGGCCGGTCGCTGAGCGCAAAAGACGTCGTGTGGTCGCTCAATCACCACCGCGACGAGAAATCGTCGTCGCCCGTCAAGGTGTATCTGGAGCCGGTCACGGACTTGCGGGCCAGCGCCGAGCACGAAGTCACCATCACGCTGGCAGATCCGAACGTCGAGTTCATCGCATTGCTTTCGGCGGTCCATTTCGTGATCACTGCCGAAAACGAACCCTTCGAAAAAGCCATCGGTACCGGGGCCTTCATCCTGGAAAACTTCCAGCCGGGCGTGCGCATGCTGGTCAAGCGCAACCCCAATCACTGGAACCCTTCCCGCGGCCACGTCGATTCGGTCGAAACCCTGGCCATGAATGATTCGACCGCGAGGGTGGCGGCGCTGGTCAGCGGTTCGGTGCAGATCATCAATCGCGTCAACCCACGCATTGTCGGTCGCATCGAAAAGATGCCATCGATCCAGCTGATCCGCGACAAGGACAGTCAGATCTTCACGCTGCCGGGCCTGGCCAATGTCGCACCGTTCGATTCCCTTGATGGGCGGCTGGCGCTCAAGTACGCCGTGGATCGGCAGCAGTTGATCTATACGGTGTTGGGCGGTTATGGCTCGTTGGGCAACGACAACCCGGTTTTCCCCTCGAACCGGTATTTCGCCAAGGACATTCCGCAACGGCTCTACGATCCCGATCGCGCGCGCTTTCACTGGCAAAAGGCGGGCTTCTCCGGCCCGCTCACGCTCCACGCGGCGGATGCCGGTTTTCCGGGCGCCGTAGATGCCGCTCAGTTGTATCAACAGTCGGCGCAGAAAGCCGGTATTCCCCTGGCCATCGAGCGCGTACCCAACGACGCCTTCTGGACCGATACCTGGCTGAAGAAGCCATTCTGCACCTCCAACTGGGGCGCGCGGCCCACTGCCGATGCGCTGCTGTCCATGGTGTTCACCAGCAATGCGCCGTGGAACGAATCGGCCTGGCGGGTCCCGGCGTTCGATCAGCTGGTCAAGGCTGCGCGCGGCGAAACCGATGAAGACAAACGTCGCCAGATCTACCACGACATCCAGCTGATGCTAGTGGACCAAAGCAGTGAAATCATCCCGCTGTACGCCGACGCGCTGGCGGCCACACGCAGCAATGTGAAAGGTTTCAGTTCGGTGCCTGGTGTGCCGCTGAGCGGCAACCGCGCCGCCGAAAAAGTCTGGCTGGAAGGATAGACACCATGTCTGCAACATTGCCCATTACTGCAGGCGCAAAGGGGCAAAGCGTGCTGGCGAGCATGATCGCGCGACGGCTGGTGGCCGGCTTGGTCATGCTGCTGGCCACCTCGCTGTTGATCTTCATCGGCCTGAACCTGCTGCCCGGCGACACCGCCACCGCGATCCTCGGTCAGTCCGCGACACCTGCGGCGATCCAGACGCTAAAGCTGCAACTGGGGCTGGATCAGCCGGCGGGCTGGCGGTATCTGCACTGGCTGGGCGGAATCCTGCAGGGCGACTTCGGCATCAGCCTGACTTCACGGGAAAACATTTCCGTTGCGCTCTCGCAACGGCTGCAGAACACCTTGTTCCTCGCCGGCAGCACGGCGCTGGTGGCGGTGCCCCTGGCGCTGCTCATGGGTCTGGTTTCGGTCCGTTTTCACGGCGGCTGGATCGACGGGCTGCTGAACCTGTTGAGCCGGATGACCGTGGCCTTGCCGGAGTTTTTCTCGGGCTATCTGCTGATTTTCGTCTTCTCCATGACCCTTGCCTGGCTGCCCAGCAACAGCAGCGTGCAGGTGGGCATGCCGCTGTCGGAGCGGTTGCTGGCGATCGTGCTGCCTGGGGCCACGCTGGTGCTGGCCGTGCTCGGCCACATGAGCAACATGACCCGCGCAGCATTGCTCAGCGCCCAGCGCAGCAGCTATGTCGACACCGCCGTGCTCAAGGGCCTCTCGCCTATGCGGGTGTTGTGGCGCCATGTGCTGCCCAACGCCTGGGGACCGATCATCAATGTCATCGTGCTGAATCTGGCGTACCTGATGGTCGGTGTGGTGATCGTGGAAAACGTTTTCGTGTATCCCGGCTTGGGCCAATACCTCGTCGACAGCATCGCCAAGCGCGACGTGCCGGTCGTACAGGGCTGTGCGTTGGTCCTGGCTGCCCTCTACATCCTGCTCAACCTGTTCGCCGATGTGGTCGCGCTGTTGACCAATCCCCGCCTACGCCACGGAAACTAGTCCATGCCCGCTCCAAGAATCATTCACGTGCCCGGCATCGTCGGTCTGATCCTGTTCGTGGCCATTGCCCTCCTCGCACCCTGGCTGGCGCCTCACTCCCCCGATCAGGTGATCGGCTCCGCATGGGACCTGCCGTCGGCTCTTGCACCCCTGGGCACCGACAACCTAGGTCGCGACCTGCTGTCACGGTTGATCTGGGGTACGCGCACTTCATTGTCGGTGACCGCCGCCGCGGCGGTGGTGGCCTTCGTGTGTGGCACGACGCTGGGTTTCATCGCCGGCGCTGCAGGTGGCTGGATCGACCAACTAATCTCGCGGGTCAACGATGTGCTCATGGCCATACCCACGTTGATTCTGGCGTTGGTCATTCTGGCAACGCTGCCCAAGACCCTGGGTGTGATCATTCTGGTGCTCGGGGTGCTGGAGGCCACCCGTATCCTGCGCGTGGCCCGCGCCGTCGCCGTGGACATCGCCGCCATGGAGTTCATCGATGTAGCGCGCATGCGCGGTGAGCGCCTGGGCTGGATTCTGTTGCGGGAGATCCTGCCCAATGCGTTGCCGATCCTGATTGCAGAGTTCGCCCTGCGGTTCGTGCTCATTCTGCTGTTTCTTTCCGCGCTGTCGTTCCTGGGTCTTGGTATCCAACCTCCCACTGCCGATTGGGGCGGCCTGGCCCGGGACAACAAGGACGGTGTCCTGTTCGGGGTCTGGGCAGCGCTGGTGCCGGGTGCGGCGATCGCCGCGTTGGCGCTGTGCATCAATACCCTGGCCGACTGGCTGCTGGGGAGCAACACCAGGCAATGGGGAGCTCGCAAGCATGGTTAATTTCCCACCCGTCGCAACGGCGCCGCTGTTGCGTGTCGAGCAGCTGCGCATCGCTGCCAGGGGCGAGCCTGGTCGGCTGTTGGTCGACGACGTCTGCTTCAGCCTCGAGGCAGGCGAAGTGCTTGGCTTGATTGGCGAATCGGGGGCGGGCAAGTCGACCATTGGGCAGGCCCTGCTGGGTCATTTGCGCGAAGGGATGGCAGTTGCTGGCGGACGTATCCTGTTCGAAGGGCGCGACCTTCTGCACCTGTCGGAACCCGAGTTGCGCCGAATTCGCGGCAAGCGCATTGCCTACGTCGCTCAATCCGCCGGATCGGCGTTCAATCCAGCCCTTACCATCGGAGACCAGGTGATCGAGGCCGCGCAACTGCACGGGCTGATGGACGCTCAAACCGCCAAGGCGCGGGCACTGGAGCTGTTCGCCCAGTTCTCGCTGCCGCAGCCTGAGGCGTTCTTTTCACGCTATCCGCACCAGGTCTCGGGCGGGCAACTGCAACGCGCGATGATCGCCATGGCCCTGTGCAGTTCGCCGCAGTTGATCGTTTTCGACGAACCGACCACCGCACTGGACGTCGTCACCCAACTGGGGATTCTGCAAGCGATCGCTCAAGTGATTCGCCAGGCAGGTGTTGCGGCGATCTATATCAGCCACGATCTGGCGGTGGTCGCACAACTGGCTGACCAGATCATGGTGCTGCGTCATGGGCGATGCGTGGAACATGGCACCACCGAGCAGATCCTCCAGCGTCCGGCGCAGGGCTACACCCGGGATCTGCTCAATGCCGGGCGCGCGGGCCGTATGTTGGGTAGCACAGATGCCGCAGCCTCTGAGCTGCTGGTCATCCGCTCGCTGACCGCAAGCTACCGGCAGCGACCGGTGCTCAACGATCTCTCACTGCGTCTATGCAAAGGACGCACGCTGGCGCTGATCGGTGAATCCGGATCGGGCAAGTCGACCTTGGGCAGAGCTATCTGTGGCCTGCTCGGCGACGTGGGCGGTTCGATGACGCTCAACGGCGCGACGCTGCCCTTTGACCTGCGTCGGCGAAGCCGTGACCATCTGCAGCAGATCCAGATGGTCCATCAGATTCCAGACAACGCACTGAACCCCAGACTCTGCATTGGCGATCAACTGGAGCGCGCCGTGCAGATATTCACCGGGCTCAGCCGACCGCTAAGGCAACGGCGCGTGGCCGAACTGCTTGAACAGGTCGGTCTACATGCCGGCATTGCGAAGCGACTTCCGCACACCCTTTCCGGTGGGCAGAAACAACGCGTTTGCATCGCCCGGGCTCTGGCCGCAGAACCCGCTCTGATCATCTGCGATGAACCGACCTCGGCCCTCGACCCACTGGTTGCCATCGACGTGTTGGCATTGCTGCGACGGCTGCAGACTGAAACGGGCGTGTCCTATCTGTTCATCACCCATGACCTGCACGTCGCCAGGGAAATTGCCCATGAGGTCGCCGTGCTACGCGACGGAGGCATCGTTCGGCATGGCCGTACGGCTGAAGCGCTCAGCGCACCTCTGGACGACTACACCCGGCGCCTGGTCGAAGCCGTGCCGCAGATGCGGCAGGACTGGCTGATGCAGAGGGCCGGGTGACTTGACGGTTCAGCGTGGCTGCTCCCTGCCGTTCATAGCCGCTGGCACAGGCGGCTCGGGCCGGAACATCAAGCAAAACCCTACAAGCACTACCGCCGCGAACCCGGCCGGAAACAGCCAGATACTCTGCCAGTCATGCAGCATTGCCGATGCGTAGTGATCGGTCACCTTCCCCGCCACCCAGAACCCGATCAACATGCCCAGCCCATAGGTGGCCAGCGTGATCAACCCCTGTGCCGAGCTGCGAAAGCGCTCGGGGGTTTTGGCGTCGGTGTAGATCTGCCCGCAGACGAAGAAAAAGTCGTAGCAGACGCCATGCAGCGCGATGCCGATCAGCAGCATAGCGACTTGCTCGCCGCCACTGCCGTAGGCGAACAGCACGTAGCGCAGCACCCAGGCGAGCATGCCGACCAGTAGCGCGATCTTGATCCCGAAACGGGCAATGAACAGCGGCAGCAGAAGCATGAACAGCACTTCGGACACCTGCCCGATCGCCATTTTCGCCGTGGGATTGGCAACACCGATCTCGGCCAGGAACGGGTTGGCGTTCTGGTAATAGAAGGCCAGTGGAATGCAGATCAGGATCGAGGCCAGGAAGAAAATCAGATAGCTGCGATCTTTTAGCAATCCGAGTGCGTCCAGGCCCAACACCTGGCGCAGCCCCTGGCGCTCGCCGCTGGCTTGCACGGGCGCCGTGGCGGGCAGTGTAAAGCTGTAGAGACCTAGCAGCAGCGACGCGATGGCCGACATCAGGAAGGTATTGCGCAGTGCGCCGCCGGCGATGCCTTGGGCGGAATCCCAGGCGAAGACCATGCTGATCACCACGCCGGCGACGATCCAGCCAATGGTGCCCCACACGCGAATGCGGGAAAACTCGCGGGCCGGGTCCTGCATCTGGCGGAACGCGACCGAGTTCACCAGGGCCAGGGTCGGCATGTAAGCCACCATGTAGGCCAGCACGTACGGGTAGAAGGCGGCGAAGTCCGGCGCTCGATACAGCTGGTACAACAGCACTGCGCCCAGCAGGTGAAGCACGGCGAGGATACGTTCGGCGTTGAACCAGCGGTCGGCGATCAAGCCAATGACAAAAGGCGCAATGATCGCTCCCCATGACTGCGTCGAGAACGCCAGGCCGATCTGGCCGCCGCTTGCCCCCAGTCCCGTCGCCAGGAAGGTACCCAGGGTGACGAACCAGCCGCCCCAGATGAAGAACTGCAGGAACATCATCACGCTCAATCGCGCGTTCATGGTTTTCATTGCACTCACCGTTTTATTGTTATGGCAGGTGTCGGTCGAAGGCTCGCAGATTTCAGTCTTCAGGCAGGCCCAGTAATCGCCGGTTGGAATGAACATCGGCAGACACCCCGGCGAAATCGTCGAAGGCCCGTTGGGTGCGTGTGATCATGTGGCGCTCGATGAACACGGCCCCCTCACCCGCGCCTTGCGCCGAATCCTTCAGGCAGCATTCCCACTCCAGCACGGCCCAGCCGTTGAATCCGTATTGGGTCAATTTGCTGAAGATCGATTTGAAATCCACCTGACCGTCGCCCAGGGAGCGGAAGCGTCCAGGCCGGTCGACCCAATCCTGATAACCCCCGTAGACACCCGCCCGGGAGTCGGGACGAAACTCGGCATCCTTGACATGGAACATGCGGATGCGCGCGTGATAGCGGTCGATGAAACCCAGATAGTCCATCTGCTGCAGCAGCAGGTGGCTGGGGTCGTAGAGAATTGCGGCCCGCGGATGGTGGTCCACCGCCTGCAGAAAACGCTCGAACGAAGCGCCATCGTGCAGATCTTCGCCGGGGTGGATCTCGTAGCACAGGTCGACGCCAGCGTCTTCGAAGCAATCGAGGATGGGCAGCCAGCGCCTGGCGAGTTCGCCGAACCCTTGTTCGACCAGACCCTTTGGCCGCTGCGGCCACGGATAGACATAAGGCCACAGCAGCGCACCGGAAAAGGTCGCGTGGGCTTTCAGACCCAGCCGCTGGCTGGCGCGGGCGGCAAGCTTGAGCTGGTCGCTGGCCCATTGCGTTCGGGCCTGGGGCCGACCGCGCACGTGGACCGGCGCAAACTCGTCGAACACCGCATCGAAAGCCGGATGCACCGCCACCAGTTGACCTTGCAGGTGGGTGGACAGCTCGCTGATCTGCACGCCTGCGTTTGCGCAAATGGCATTGAGTTCGTCGCAGTACGTCTGACTGTGCGCCGCTCTTTCCAGATCGATGTATCGGGTGCCCAGCGTGGGCAATTGAATGGCCTTGTACCCCTGGGAGGCGGCCCAGCTGGCGATGTTGGCCAAGCTGTCGAAAGGCGCTTGGTCGGACATGAACTGGGCCAGAAATATGCCCGGTCCACGCAGTCCGTGTTCGGTTGCAACGTTCATCATGAAAGGCTCCGTGAGTGCAGAGGACAGACCAACTCGGTCCACTTGGCATCGCTGCGGTGGCTGGCGATGGCGGTTTCGATGAAGGCCATTCCACGCAGACCCACCTCCATGCCCGGCACGCCCGGCGCCTGGTTGCCGCCGCCACCGGCCTGGATGGCATCGGCGAAATCCACGTAGAGATTGGCCATCGCCTCCAGGTAACCCTCGGGATGACCGGCCGGCAGACGCATCCGTCGTGTGGCAGCCGCGCTGAGCCACGGCTGCCCGAGGCCCGAGCGCAGGACACGCATGGGCTGATCCAGCGAGCGATGGATCAGGTTGGACGGCTCTTCCTGACGCCACTCCAGTCCGCCCCGCTCGCCGTAGATGCGAATTTTCAGCGGGTTTTCCTCGCCGGCGCAGACCTGGCTGGCGATGAGTACGCCGCTCGCACCGTCGTTCATCTTGAACAGCATGCTGGCATCGTCGTCCAGCCGGCGGCCCTCGATATGGGAGCCGAGCATGGCATTCAGGGATTGCACCTGCTGATCGGCGATGAACTCGGCAAGACTGAACGCATGGGTGCCGATGTCGCCGATGCAGCCGCCGATGCCGGACTGTTCCGGGTTGTCACGCCAGTCGGCCTGTTTGTTGCCATCGCGGGCAATATCTTGGCTCAGCCAACCTTGGGGGTATTCGACGATGACTTTGCGCACCTTGCCGATCAGGCCGTTGCGCACCAACTCACGGGCTTCCCAGACCATGGGGTAGCCCAGGTAAACGTGGGCCAGACCGTACAGGCGATCGCTGCCGAGCAGCACGCGATCGAGGCCCTGCAACTCGGCCAGGTTCAAGGCGGCGGGTTTTTCGCTGAACACGTGAAAGCCTGCCTGAATGGCCTGCCGAGCGACCGGGCATGAAGATGATTCGGTGTGACGTTCACCACCAGTTGCATGCGCTGGTCACTGGGCAGGCGTGATTCGGTCTCGATCATCTGCCGCCAGTCGCTGTAGATGCGCGCTTCGGGCAGGTCCAATGAGGCGCCCGTGCGCTGGTTGTTTTGCGGGTCGCGGCTGAAGGCGCCGCACACCAGTTCGAAACGTCCATCCAACGCCGCTGCCTGGCGATGCGCCTTGGCAATGAAAGACCCTTCGCCGCCACCGACGAAGCCCATCCTGACCTTGTGCATGGTACCCAACCTCATGGGCTGAATCGGTAAACACAGACTGAACCGCGTAAGTGAATTATCGATGTAACCGGTTACATTTGTGGATTGAATCTAGACCTTGGGCTGCGAGCTGTCAAACGCTAACGGTGAGTATTCAAGCGTAAGCGCACGCGTCGAACTGAGGTAAGCTCAGCGTTGGAATTACCAGGCACCGAGGTGGGTTTGTCGAATATTCGTGAAGTGGCACGCCTGGCAGGCGTTTCAGTGGCCACGGTGTCGCGGGCGCTGAAGTCGCCCGAGCGCGTGCTGCCCGAGACGCGCGAGCGGGTCCAGGTTGCCGTTGAACAGGCCGGCTACAGGCCCAATCTGCTGGCCGTGCAGTTCCGTTCGCGACGCACATTCAATCTGGTCGTCCTCGTGCCGCACATTGCCAACAGTTTTTTTGCCCGCGTCATCAGCGGTGCGCAGAGAGCGGCCCATGCTGCCGGCTACCGCGTGCTGCTGTGCGACACCTTGGGTTGCGAAGCGACCGAGCGCGAATACGCCGATCTGGTCCATGCCCATCAAGCCGATGGAGTGCTGCAACTGCGTGCCTACGATCCGTTCGAGTCGATCAAGGACACAGGTCATCTTCCGCCCATGGTCAATGCCTGCGAAGTGCTGGAAAGCGGCCGTCACCCCACCGTCAGCCTGGATAACCATCGCGCGGCCAAGGCGCTTACCGAGCATTTGCTGGCCTTGGGTCATCGGCGAATAGGCTTGATCAATGGGCCGGGCGACAGCCCGCTGACCCGCTACCGACGAGCCGGTTATGAAGCTGCCCTGCAGCAAGCCGGTGTCGCGGTGGACGCTGCGTTGATCTGCCCAGGGGATTTCAGCCTGAAAGCGGGCTATGACGGCGCCTTGCAACTGCTCGACAGTGCTGACCGTCCTACCGCGTTATTCTGTGAAAGTGACGAGATGGCCATTGGCGCCTTGAAGCGCATCAAGGAAATGGGCTTGCGGGTGCCCGAAGACGTTTCGCTGGCGGGTTTCGACGACATCGAGCTGGCTGCCTATTGCGATCCGCCCTTGACCACCATCGCCCAGCCCGCCGAATCCTTTGGTGAACAGGCGGTGAGCATGTTGATCGAACTCATTGAAAAGCGACCGCTCGCGGCACGTCACGTGACGCTGCCGTACCAGCTTACGGTTCGACAAAGCACCGCCCGCATTGCAGGCTGATCCGCTGCACCGCTCGGAGAAGACTCATTTTTTCTGACGCCGGCAGCGTTCCGAGCAGTACCGGACTTCATCCCAGCAGCGTGCCCATTTCTTGCGCCAGGTGAACGGAAGGCCGCAGGTAACGCATTGTTTTACCGGTAGCTCACTTTTCTTCAATGACTCTCCCCAGGCAATGCCTGCATCTTTGCTGAACGCTGAAATGACTTGGGACTGTATAAAGATACAGCCCCTCGTTAGAATGGCACACCTGCCCTTCACCTGGACAAAAGAATGGAACTTCATCTTAGCCAAACCAGTGCGGCCATCGCCATGGTCAGACGACTCCAGTCCGAATTGACCGACTTGAGCGAAGTGCTGCGCGCATCGGTAGATCAGGTACGTGTGGATGCCATGTTTGCCCTGGATTTCCGCCCCGAGGACGCAGTTCGCAGCGAGCCGATTGAAGTGCGCGTATTGCACGGGGAAGACGCGGTGCAGGCGGCGTTCGAGGCATTGACCAGCATCTGGGTCAAAATCGGCCAGCACCCGAGGGAAACCTTGCGCGTACCGGGTGCTATCGCCCTGCCCCAAGCCGCAATCGACAAGATCCTGCAGACCAATGCCACCCGCGGCGAATTGATACGGTTAATTAGTGCGATCGAAAAGACCAACGATCGGCGTAACGTCTGGGGCAGATTCAAGGGCAGTGGCAACGGTATCGTTCCCAAGCAAGCGCTGCGGCTGACCAATGTGCTCAGCGACCCGTTGCACATCAACTTCTACTGGGATGACACCGGCTCCTCGGGCGCGCGCAAGATGGCGGGTGATCTTCTCGAAGAGTGGAAGGAGTTGCTCGAGCAATATCACGATAAAGAAGCAACGGTGCACCACTCCTCCGAAGCGTCCGCTGAAAATGCCCTGCTCTATGGCATCGATATGTTGGCCAAGTTGGACCCCAACGAGCAGGTGGCGATTCGTCGCTTGGTGCAGCCTCATATCCGAGCGCGCGTCAGGAATGGTGACGCCAAGGTGAAGCCAATCATTGCGCCCGTGCCCTTCGTGTATGAGCTAGGCCATCCCGTGCCAAAGATCAAACCTCTGCCATCTTATGAACCCAAGGTCCTGGTCAAGAAAAACACTCGCTTGGCGTTGCTCGAAGATGACCCTTATGTCGAGGCGATGAATCTGTATCGCTACAAGGAGACTCATCGTGAATATGGGGCTGTGCAGAAGAAGCCAGTAGCAAGGCAGGATCAATGATCTAAGTGGCTACAGGTGATGTAGATAGAACTACGCATTAATAACATCATGATACGGCAGGGTGTTGTGCGCCACTCATCCTCTCTCACGCGTAAATTCATGAAACGAAGTAGAACCCGCGCGTACAACCGCCCTCCCCTCTGTAATCACTATGCTGTGAACACGGTCGAGAGGTTACTGCAATCACGGCAGATGTCATGATGTTATCATTGCGATCTATGCTATTAATCCTATTCCTCCAGGGGCTCGTGCTATTGAGCTTTTCGCGGCCGTTGCCGTCCTCTTCAGACCTGTGTTGAACGTGCTGACTACATTCCTTGTCATGATGTTATTACCAAGTATCTCCCAGCTGTTGCGTCAGCACTGCCGCACCCGTAAATCTCCTATAAAATGCGAACTCTCTGTTTGCCCAGGTAGCCATCAGGTGTCAGCCGCCCCCCTCTCTTCCCGTGAAACGTGCCAATTGTTTCGCGACATCGCTCTGGGGATTCGTACCCTTCGGAATCTGGATGAAACACCCTGGGCCGACGCGCTGGGCGCGACGATGGTCGTTGGCGCCGATGGCTGGATCATCACCCTTCGCATCCACGAAGACGGTCGCTTTCACTGCGAGCGCTGTGAAAGCTTGGACGGACGCGTCTATGCGTTCGATTCTTCCCAGCGTTACGGCACCGACCCTATCGAGCTATTGAGCACTTGGGAGCTTGCTCGGCTGGCGACGCTGCTTGGCGAGATGTGAGTGCGCTGCAACAACAGGGCACGCAGCATTTTCTCCTTCCAAACCGCAGTGAGGGCACTCATACAAAATCATACAGGCAACTGTTAATGGGAATCGTTTGCGGATAGAATCCGCTGCCCTTTTCCCTTCTCCTGCCTGGATCGATGACCCATGCGTCGCACGCTACTTTCGCTGTGCCTGCTGCAAACTGCCTCGATGCCCGCCTGGGCGTTATCGCCCGTTGAAGTGCCAGGCAACATCCAACTCGAAGCGGTGAACATCGACGCCGACAGCGACTTTGAACGAGCGGACGGCCCAGTCTCCGGCTACAGGGCCACGCGCTCGAAGAGCGCGACTCGCACCGACACTGCGCTGCACGAAACCCCGCAGTCGATCAGCGTGGTGCCTCGTGATGTTCTGGAAGACACGGCTGCCACGCGCTTGCAAGACGCGCTCGATTACGCAGGCGGCGTAGGCCGTGCCAACAACTTCGGTGGCCAAGGGTTGACGACCTTCACGGTGCGTGGCTTCACCACCGGCGAGTTCTACCGCAATGGCTTTCCGATAAACCGCGGCTATCCCAATGCACCGGACGCCAATACCGTGGAACGGCTGGAAGTGATCCGTGGCCCTGCGACCAGTTTGTACGGCCGCGGCGACCCGGGCGGCACCTTCAACGTGGTCAGCAAGCAACCGCTGACCGAACGCAAGGTGACGGTGGGCAGCGAGTTGAATGACCAAGGCATGCACCGCGCCACACTGGACGCCGGCGGACCGCTCAGCGAGGACGGGCGCCTGGCCTATCGGCTGAACGTGTTGGGCGAAGGCGGCGACAGTTTTCGCGACGACGTGGAGACCGAGCGTTACGACGTTGCCCCCGTGCTGAGCTGGCAAGCCAACGACAGCACCAAAATCGTCTTCGAAGGCGATTTCATGCGCAACAACCACCCGCTGGACCGCGGCCTGACGCGTTATGCCACCCAGCGTGGCAGTGCGTCGCGCGACACCAACGTCTGGGAGAAAGGCAGCGACAACCTGCTGCACAACGACAACGACATGGCCCAGCTCAGGTTCGAGCATCAGCTCAACGACGACTGGACCCTGGCCGGCGGCATGCAGTGGCTGGACGGCAGCCTCAAGGGCAATGCGGTGGAGGCCAACGGCGCGCCTGCGGATGGCCGCACCCTGCAACGCAATTTCAACTACCGCAAGCTGGAATGGACCGACCGCGATTATCAGTTGAACCTGACCGGCCATTTCGACACCGCCGGCTTCTCGCACACCTTGCTGACCGGCGTGGAGTACGAGGATTACGACTACCGCTCGATCATCCAGCGCTCGTCGGCGGCAGCGGGCACCTATGCCATCGACCTCTACACCCCAGTGCTGGGCCAGCCGCGCCCTGCCCTCACCCGCACCACTACCCACGACAAGGAAAACCTGAAGACCTGGGCAGCGTTCATTCAGGACCAGGTCGCCCTGACCGAGCGCTTCAAGGTGCTGGCCGGCGTGCGCCTTGAGCGCTTCGAACAGGATTACGACAACCGCTTGCCTGGCTCGGTAGACTGGAGCGCTGCACAGACCAGCGCAACGCCGCGGGTCGGCGTGATCTATGACCTCACCGATACGCTCGCGCTGTACGCCAACACTGCGCGTTCCTTCAAGCCTAATAGCGGTGCGAGCCGCGATGGCAGCGGCTTCGATCCGGAAGAAGGCAAATCGTACGAGCTGGGCTTGAAGTGGGAAGCCCTGGATCGACAACTGAGCGTCGACAGCGCCGTCTACCACATCGTCAAGAAAAACGTGCTGACCCGCGATCCCATCGATCCAACCTACAGCGTGGCGGCCGGCGAAGTCACCAGCCGTGGCCTGGACATCACCGTCGCCGGCAACCTGACCCCGCAGTGGCGCATGATCGGTGGCTATGCCTACGTCGATGCGCGCGTGACCCAGGACAACAGCCTTCCCAATGGCACGCGTCTCGCCAATATTCCGCGCAACAGCTTCAGCCTGCTCAACACCTACGAGTTCCAGGACGGCGCAGCCAAGGGCCTTGGTGTGGGGATGGGCGTGAAGTACGTAGACGACCGCGTCGGACAGACCGCGGCGCAAACCTACACCATGGACCGCTACACGGTGGTCGACCTGCTCGGTTTCTACCAGCTGAACAAGCATGTCCGCCTGAACCTGGAGTTACAGAACGTGTTCGACGAAGGCTACGACGAAGGCGCGTTCAACACCTATGCCTACCCCGGCGCGCCGCGCGCGGTTCAGGCGGGCGTTGCGTATACCTTCTGAGGCGTTGAACGGCGCTGGCGGGTTGCCGCTTCAACTCATCCAGTTGCCGCCATCGACGTTGTAGGTCTGCGCCACGATGTAGTCGCTTTCAGTGCTGGCCAAAAAGATCGCCATGCCCACCAGGTCTTCGGCCGTACCCATGCGGCCGAACGGGACTTCCAGGCCGACCAGGCGTTTCTTCTCGCCCAGCGGGCGATTTTCGTGACGGGCGAACATCGCATCGACGCCGTCCCAGTGCTCGCCATCGACCACCCCCGGCGCGATGGCATTGACGTTGATCCGCTCCTTGATGAGGTTGAGCCCTGCGGATTGGGTGAGGCTGATCACGGCGGCTTTGGTCGCGCAGTAAACGCCCACCAGCGCCTCACCCCGTCGCCCTGCCTGGCTCGCCATGTTGATGATCTTGCCGCCATGGCCTTGGCTGATCATTTGCCTGGCAGCGGCCTGCAGAGTGAACAGCGTGCCGCCGACATTGATTGCGAACAGCTTGTCGTAGCTGGGACGGGTGATCTCGGTAATGGGCGCCAGGTCGAACAACGCCGCATTGTTGATCAGGATGTCCAGCTTTCCGGCGTGGGCGACCACCTGGGCTATCGCCCGGTCGATGGACACCTGGTCGGTCACGTCCATTTCGACGGCGTACGCCGCCGGGCCGAGTTCGGCCGCCGTTGCCTGGGCGCGAGCCAGGTCGATGTCGGCGATGGCAACGGTGGCGCCCTCACCCAGGTACGCCTGTGCGAACGCCCGACCGATGCCCCGGGCCGAGCCGGTGATCAGTGCACTTTTACCTTGTAGACGGTTCATTAGATCTACCTTTGGAATTCGGGATGAAGGGCAGCTTCACTGCTTGGGGTAACCGGCTCGCTTCATGTCGCGCTCGGTGGTGGACTGGGCGGAGGCCAGCGCCTGATCGACGGTCATCTGACCGGTCAGCGCGGCGGAAAGCAGCTTGCCCACCGACGTGCCTATCGACTGGAACTCGGGTATCACCACGTACTGGATGCCGACATATGGCACCGGCTGCGCGGACGGTTGCGAGGGGTCGGCGTGTTTCATCATCCGCAGCGTCACCTGGGCAAAGGGCGCGGCAGCCAGGTAGGCATCGCTGTAGGTCGACATGCGGGTACCGGGCGGCACGTTGGTGATGCCGTCCTGTTCGGTCACCAGCTGGATGTATTGCTTGGACGTTGCCCAGGTGATGAACGACTTGGCGGCAGCCTTGTGCTTGGACGTCGCGGGAATGGCCAGCGACCAGGCATACAGCCATGACGAACCCTTATCGGTCACCTCGGTGGGTGCCGGCGCGAAACCGACACTGTCCACCACCCTGCTCTGTGCCTTGTCGGTGGTGAAGGAGCCGGCCACGCTGGCATCGACCCAGAGCGCACACTTGCCGCTGTTGAACAGCGCCAGAGTTTCGTTGAAGCCATTGCTCGAAGCGCCAGGCGGACCGTATTTCTTCAGGGTGTCGACATAGAAGGTGGCGGCGGCTTTCCATTCAGGGCTGTCGAGTTGCGGCCGCCACTGTTCGTCGAACCAGCGCGCGCCAAAGGCATTGGCCATGGTGCTGAGCAAGGCCATGTTCTCGCCCCAGCCGGCCTTGCCGCGCAGGCACATGCCGTACTGGCCCTTGGCTGAATCGGTGAGTTTGGCAGCGAACTCGCCCAGCTGCGACCAGGTCGGGTTGGGCGGCATGCTCAGCCCTGCCGCCTTGAACAGGTCGGTGCGGTAGTAGGTGACGGTGCTTTCACCGTAGAACGGCAGCGCGTACAGGGTATCGTTGACCGAAAGGCCCTGGCGCACGGCAGGAAAGATGTCCGCGACGTCGTAGTCGGCGGGCAGGTCAGTCATTGGCTCCAGCCAGTTCTTCGCCCCCCATAGCGGTGTTTCGTAGGTGCCGATGGTGAGTACGTCGAACTGACCGCCCTGGGTAGCGATGTCGGTGGTCAGGCGTTGCCGCAGTACGTTCTCTTCGAGCACGACCCAGTTGAGTTTGATGTCGGGGTGCTGTTGCTCGAAGACTTTGGACAGCCGCTGCATTCGGATCATGTCGCCGTTGTTGACGGTGGCGATGGTCAATGTCTCGGCGGCATGGCTGGCGAGGGTGAATGACAGACCAGCAGAAAGGATCAGCGCATGGGTAATCTTCATGGGGCTCTCCGCTCCGAGCCGCGTTGACCGGAGCTTTTGTTTTTGTTGTGGATCGCTGAGCGTTCGAGTCAGCGACGAGTCGATTAGAGCAGCTGTGCAATGGGCGCTCAAACGCTCGACGAACCCGACGTCGATACTTTTTTGATCCCGAACGCGCACCGGGTGATACAGCAAAAAAGTATCGGAGGGGGGTGCTTTACAGGCTACCGATATGGACGGTTTTCAGAGTAAGGTTGGCGACATCGAACCGCCGAACAACACCAAAACAACGATAAAAGGGGCACTCGATGCCTGATCGCCGCGCCGCCATGTTCGAGTACCGTCAGCCTGACCTGGAGGTCATTCTGGCCCAGCCAGACCAGAGCTTTCGCTGGTACGAGCATGACTATCCCTATGCCCTCGCGCGCTGGAACCATCATCCCGAATTCGAAATTCATCTGATCCGCCGCGGTAACGGCAAGCTGTTGGCGGGCGATTACATGGGGCCCTTCGGCCCCGGTCATGTCGCCCTGATCGGCCCCGGACTGCCCCACGACTGGCTGGGTGAAATGCCTGCAGGTGAGCAACTGGCAGGGCGTGACGTCGTATTGCAGTTCGACGGCGCTGCCCTGCTCGCCCTGCGCAGCACGTTGCCCGAACTGGCCGAGTTGCACAGGCTGTTCGAGCGCGCCCACCGCGGGATCGAGTTCAGCGGTGCTACGGCGGTCGAAGCGGCTGCATTGCTGGAAAGCATTGGCCGGGCGCGCGGCCTGAAACGGCTGGCGCTGTTTCTGCAACTTGTGGAAACCCTGGCCAGCGCACCGGAAACCGAGCTGCGGGTGCTGGCCAGTGCCGGCTACGCCCCTTCCCTGGACGCACTCAGTGCGCAGCGCATCAACCAGGCATTCGATTACCTGACCCGCGAGCTGACCGCCGACGTGCGTCTGTCGGTCATCGCGGCGCAGGTCGGCATGAGCGAAGCAGGCTTCTCGCGGTTTTTCAAACGCATGACCGGCCACGGTTTCATCGACCTGATGCGCAAGCTGCGGGTGCAGCGCGCGTGTCGATTGCTGGCGCAGACCCAGCATTCGGTGGCTGATATCTGCTTCGAGGTGGGCTACGAGAACCTGTCGAACTTCAACCGGCATTTCCGCCATGAAATGCAGCAGACACCCAGTGAATACCGACGCAGCACAGCCATTTGACCCATACAGGAGCAAGGATCGACATGCAGTTACCTTCAGTGGTGGTGTTCGGTGAAGCACTTACCGATCTGGTTCAACACACACCCGGTCGTTGGCAAGGCTATCCGGGCGGTGCGCCGTGGAACGTGGCGCGAGCGATGAGCCGCCTGGGCGTGCCGACGGCGTTCGCGGGGTCGATCAGTACCGACTCGCTGGGCGATGAGCTGTACCGGCAATCCGAAGCCGCGGGCCTGGATCTGCGCTACTTGCAACGCGTCGACGCCGACCCGCTGGTGGCCATCGTGCCCTCCAGCCACCCTCCCCGCTATTTTTTCGCCGGCGAGGCGGACCTGCATTTCGACGTTCGGCTTCTGCCGGCGGGCTGGCTGGACGCTGCGCAGCTCTGCCACTTCAGCTGCATCAGCCTGGTGCGCCAGCCACTGGGTGACAGGCTGGTGGAGGTGGCTCGGCAGGTGAAGCGACACGGCAAGCTGATCAGCTACGACCCCAACTGGCGCAATCTGATGGACAGCCGTTACCGCGAGGTGACCTTTCCGGCGATGGTGGAACTGGCGGACATCATCAAGTTGTCCGATGAAGACTTACGTCAGATCTACCCCGGCTCGAGCGAAGAACAGGCCTTGCAGCAGCTGCGCGAGATGAACGCGAACGCTCAGGTACTGTTCACCCGTGGCGCCGAGGGCATGGTGTTGTTCACCTTGGGCAGCAAAGTCGAGCAAGCGGCCATCGCCGTCGAGGTGGCCGATACCGTGGGTGCTGGCGACGCGAGCATGGCGGGCTGGCTGGCTTCGGGCCTGTTGGGTATCGACGAACCCCAGGCACGCCTGGCGTTTTCTGCGGCGTGCGCATCGGTGTCCTGCGCGAATGCCGGTGCTTACGCGCCGAGCCGGCAAGAAGTCGAGCAGCTCCTCGCTCGTTCAAGAGAACTGCGTTAAGCCCTTCGCGGCCGATGACCGCTCCCACGACAGTACGCAGCGCCTCTGTGGGAGCGGTCCGTGGCCGCGAAGAAGGCGACGCCGTCTATTCAGCAATCCAGCGCCTCGGCAGCTTCGGTGAGGGAAGTAACGACGATATCCCAGTCCTGGATCGGCGCAAGGTCCTTGGTCTGCTGGGCGCCATACTCGGTAGGTCGGCAAACGAACACCGTGCGCATGCC
Source organism: Pseudomonas rhizosphaerae (assembly GCF_000761155.1). NCBI lineage: Bacteria > Pseudomonadati > Pseudomonadota > Gammaproteobacteria > Pseudomonadales > Pseudomonadaceae > Pseudomonas > Pseudomonas rhizosphaerae. Next base: position 2,378,630 of record NZ_CP009533.1, read on the forward strand.
GTTTTCGCGCGCCGCGACCAAGTCGTCGTTGTGCGCAGCGACCATCGCAGTTTCTTCGGACAAACGGCCCACAGCGGCGATGGTCCGTTGATAGGTCACCGCCTGCGGCTTATAGGAGCGACTCAGCTCTGCACCGCCAATCACGTCCCATGGCAGACCAGCGTACCGAGCCAGGTTGAGCATGCCGGCGATGTGCCCGTTGGACAGCGCGCCGATGGCGAACCTGCGCTTGAGTCGGGTGAGCCCTGCCACGGAATCGGGCCACGGGTCGAGGCGTTCCCATGCCTTGGTCAGCTCGTCGCGCTGCTGGACCGGGATAGCGGCCAGGTCCACGCCATGTCGCGTCAGCACCGTGTCCAGGTTCTCGCGATTGAGCACATCCAATGTCACGTATTGCCGCCGCCCCGACCTCACCTCCTCCATCGAGGGCTGATACAGCCCGCGCCAATCGCTGGCGAACTGCAACGGATCGACTGAAATGGCATGACGCGCCAGAAAGGGTTCCACCTCCCGTGCCACGCTGGTACGCCAGTCGACGACGGTACCGAATACGTCGAAACCCAGGAAAGCGACCTGATCGAACACAGGGTTCATGTTTTGCCCTCGACGATGGCGCAGGGGATATCCCCGCACTCGCTGTACAGGGATAGACCGGCGTGCCCCTCAGCCGTTTGATCGGAATTCACCGCAGGCACGATGAACGCCAACCACTGAACTCAACCGATCGGCAGTTCGCCGGTCACGATTGCCGTGACCAGAAAGATCCCGAACATCGGCAACGACCACTTGAAGAACTCCTTCTGGTATTCACCGAAGGTCATCTCGGTGCGATTCATCAGCAGGAACAGCCAGGCCACGGTGGGGCTGGCGTAGCGCAGCGCCTGGCCCATGAACGAAGCGACGCCGATTTCGGTGGGGGTGATGCCGAAGCTGTACGCGATCGGCGCGACCACCGGCAGGATGCCGAAATAGTAGGCGTCCACCGGCAGTGCGTAGCAGGCCAGCGCGCCGAGGAAAGCGAAGATCAGCGCCGTGTGGCTGCCCATCGATTCGGGGATCAGGCTGGCCATGTGCTCGGCCACCGCGCCGGCCATGCCGCTGCCGTTGAAGATGCCGAGGAAACAGCCCGCGGCCAGAATGATCGATGCCACCGCCACCGCATCGCCGCCGTTGGCGGTGATGCGCTCGCGCTGCTCCACGGCGGTGTAGTTGACGGTCAGTGCCAGCGCCGTGCCCAGCATGAACACCACCGCGCCACTGGCCCAGCCGGCGATGAGGATCACCAGCATGGCCACCGTCAGTGCCAGGTTGAACAGAAACAGCTTGGGCCGCTTCAGTTCCTTGTCGTGGTCTTCGATGACCGTGACCATGTCGGCTATCTGCTCGGCGGTGACAATGACCTTTTCACCGGCAACGAAGCCCAGGCGTTTACGCTCCTTGATCCCCATCAGGTACGCCATGCCGAACACGTAGATGAACGACACCCCCAGAATCGGCAGGATCGCCACGAACAGCGTGTTGACCTCCAGGTTGAGCACCGCCGCCGCCCGTGCCAACGGACCGCCCCAGGGCAGGCAGTTACCCAGCCCGCACGGCAGGATGATCAGCATGGCCAGGTTGGACAGCTTCATGCCCATCTGCTTGTACAGCGGCAGGAACGCGGTGGTGATGATCAGGATGGTGGTGGTGCCGTCACCGTCCAGGGTCACCACCGAGGACGTGAATGCCGTCACCAGGATGATCTTCAGCGGGTCGCCGTTGGCCTTGCGGATCAGATAGGTACACAGTGGGTCGAACAGCCCCACGTTCATCATCAGGCTGAAATACAGCACGGCGAACAGAATCATCACCGTCGGGTTCACGGTGCCCAGAGAGACTTTGCCGTCTGCGCCCTGGGAATAGAACAGGCCCTCCCTGATCCACTTGATGATCATCTCCAGCGGCACACCGCTGAGCAGGCACACCAGCACCCCGACCGCAAGTGACACGACGATCAAGCCAGTGAAGGGCGAAAGTTTCTGCCTGATCACCAGCAGCAGGAACGACGTGATCAACGTATAGCCCAGAATGGTCAGCATCCGAACGTCTCCACCTATTATTTTTATCGTGAGAAGCAGCGTTTATTGCGCAGGCCCGGTCTTGGCCGCCGAGCCTGACGGGCCTCAGCGGCCCTGCAGCAACTGAGTGACCCAGTCGGGTGCCAGCTCGGGCAGCGGCTCGCCGTTGTCGCGGCAGCGGACGTACTCGTCGATCACCTCGCGACGTTGCTCTTCGTAGGCACCCTTCTTTTCCGATGCTTCGAGCACTTCCAGCAGACGCGCCCGCGGCACCACGGTAACGCCGTCGTAGTCGCCAAATACCAGGTCGCCGGCAGCCACTTCGACCCCGGCGCAGGTCACGGTGGTGTTGATCTTGCCGGGCCCCTGCTTACCGGGGCTGCGCTGCATGAAGCCCTTGGCATAGACGGGAATATCGAGTTCGGCCAACGGCAGCTTGTCGCGCACGCAGCCATCGATGACCAGGCCGGTCAACCCGACGGCCTGCGCCGCGCCCGCCATCAGGTCGCCGATGTAGGCACGCCCCGGATAGCCCTTGCCGGCCACCACCAGTACGTAACCTGGCTGGCCTTGATACACGGCCACGTGAATCGGGAAGTTGTCGCCGTCTTCAGTGTCGACGGTGTACGCGGTACCGAGCATGATCTTGCGCTCGTCGAGCGGCATCAGGTCGGCGTCCATGGCGCCGTTGCGGGCGATGCCCAGCTTGGCCATGCCATCGCACAACTGGGCGGGACTGAGCTTGCGGAATCGGTCGAGCAGGTCTTGAGGGATCCGTTCAGGCAGGGGCAGATAGTGTTCGGTATTCATGGGGTTGTCCTCAGCGATGGTTGACCAGGTGGCGAATGGCGGCGCGGTAGTCCAGTTCGCTGCCGTTCTCGCCCAGTTGCTTGTGCCAGTCGGTGGCGGCGAGCTTTTCCAGCTGGCGATGGCTGGCCCGGGACATGGTGGCGTCGACCCCGGCGTCTTCGAGGGTGGCGACCACGTCGTCCATCTCGGCGCTGCGGCGCTTGGCATGGATCAGGGTGCGGGCGGTGAAGGTGTTGGCCAACTGCTCGACCGTCTTACCGTTGAGTGATTCGCCTAACGACTCGACGAGGGTATCGAGCACGCCGAACTTCTCTCCCGCCTGGAACGCTTCGATCAGCAGTTGCGGCAGCCCTTTCATGACCACGCTTTTCAGCATCTTGATCGCTGACGCGGCGCCCGGCTTGGCGTCGAGCACGGTCAGGCGCATGCCGTAGGGGGTGAAGGCATCGGCGAAGGCCTGCGCGCCCTCGCCTGCCAGCAACATGGGCACCCGGTGGTTGTTGCCGGGCACGGTGCCCATGACCGCAGCGTCGCAGAAGGCCACGCCTTCGGCCCTGGGCAGTGCATCGATGGCCTGCTTGACGGTGGGTGCAGCCGAGTTCATGTCGACGTAGCTCTGCCCGGCGACGAGCAGCGGCACAATGCGCTCGGCGACTGCCAATGCACTGCTGGCGCTGGTCAGGCAGACGATGAAACGCGCGCCCTGGCAAGCGGCTTCCAGTGAGTCGAAGAGTGTGACCTGGGTGCTTTCAGCGCGCTGGCGGATCGCCGCGCCTCGTTGGGGGTCGCCTGCGTTGGCATCGAAGGCGCCGAGTTGCAGATCGCCTTGGCTGCGCAAGCCGGTGGCAAGGTGGTAGGCGGCTTCGCCAAAACCGATGAAGACCAATTCCATCAACGTGTTCCTTTTTTGTATTGTTATTGACTTGACGGGAGCAAGGCATATGCCAACTCGAGGATCGTTGCTAAGGGTCTATTGAAATCAAGAGGTTATGGAAAACCCTCACAGCTGATGGACAACTGCAATGCACGGGTTTCCTTTCATTCGATTGCAAAACCTTTCAGCCTCTTCTAATTTGCAAAGCTTGGCATCGACAGAAAATAAAAAGGACCTGCCCGTGTTGGGAAAACTTGCAGTGATCTCCCCTTCCACTACCCTGACTGCCGTGATGAACCAGGTACTGGCCCGACGAGGCCTGAGCGTTGCGGTGGTGGAAGCTGCGCAGCACCAGGCAATAGTGATGGCGCAACAGGCGCTCGACGACGGCGCCAGCGTGCTCATCAGCCGTGGCAAGACCGCGAGCGTGCTGCGCGAGCACTTCCAGGTGCCGATTGTGGAAGTGCGCCACACGTTTTTCGACTGCATCAATGCCTACCACAAGGCGCTGCAGGTGTCGGAGCGAATCGCGTTCCTGGCCACGTCCGACGGTTACGCGGCCATTCTGGAAAAAGCCCGGCCCTTCATGCCGGCAGTGACCATCTGCCCGATCGACCCGTTCGGCAGCGCGCAGAGCACCGACGCCCAACTTAACCGTCTGCAGGCCGAGGGCATCGAGGTGGCCATCGGTGGCCTGTCGCTGGAGCAAGCCGTCAAGGCGCGCGGCCTGCGCTATATCATGTCCGAGGCCGATGCCGACGCCGCCTTTGATGCCATCGACGAAGCCTTGCACCTGCTGCGCATCGAGCAGGAGCGGCTGCACAAGCGCCTGGAACTGCAGGGCCGCTACGAGATGATTCGCTCCATCCTCGATTGTGTGTCCGAAGGCATTTTCAGCATCGACAGCCAGGGCGTGATCACCAACATGAACAATGTCGCCACCCAGTACCTGGGCAGTGTGAAGTGTGGCGACAATGTGGCCGGCCTGCTGCCACAGGGTTATTTTGCCCGGGTGCTGGGAAAGGGGGAGGCGGTACGGGGCGCCTTGATCAACCTGGGGCGCCTGTCACTGACCCTGAGCATCGCGCCGATCACCCTGGGCGAACAGGTAATCGGCGCAGTCGCAACCCTGCAGAAGCAGACCGAAATCAAAGCCATCGAGCAGAAAATGCGCCGGCAACTGGCGCGCCAGCACGTGGCCGAGAACACCTTCGCCTCGATCATCGGCAGCAGTCCGGCACTGGCCAAGGCCAAGCGCCTGGCGCAGACCTTCGCGGCGGTGGACAGCACGGTGATGATCGAAGGTGAGACCGGCACTGGCAAGGAGCTGTTCGCCCAAGGCATCCACAACGCATCGAAACGCCGCCACGGCCCGTTCGTGGCGATAAACTGCGCAGCGTTCGCGCCCGGCGTGCTGGAGAGCGAGCTGTTCGGCTACGTGAAAGGTGCGTTCACCGGCGCGTTGGCCGAGGGCAAGGCCGGCGTGTTCGAGCTGGCCCACACCGGCACGATCTTTCTTGACGAGATCAGCGAAACCTCGGCGGAAATCCAGCTCAAGCTGCTGCGCACCTTGCAGGAGCGCAAGGTGGTGCGCATTGGCGACGACAAGGTCACGCCGGTGGACATCCGCATCATCACGGCCAGCAACAAGCGCCTGCCGCAGCTCGTGGCGCAAGGATTGTTTCGTGAGGATTTCTTCTACCGCATCTGCGTGCTTAAACTGCAATTGCCTGCCCTGCGCGAGCGCCGTCAGGACATCCCGGAACTGGTCTCGCACCTGCTGGCCAGTTTCGGCATCCCGACCGCGCCGCCTGGGCCAGACTTGCTGGCACGGCTGAGCGCCCACGACTGGCCAGGCAACATTCGTCAACTGGGCAACATCGTCGAGCGCCTGGCGGTCATGGGCCAAGGTCGCGAAATGAGCGGTGCGTGGGTGCAAGAAGCACTGGAAGACCTGTCCGCCTCGGCTCAGTCCCTTCCTGCACTTGCCTGTGGCGAACAGGCCATGCTGCTCGAAGCCTTGCGCAGCGTGCGTGGTAACCGCGAACAGGCCGCACGCCTGCTGCAGATCAGTACCACGACCCTCTGGCGGCGGATGAAGAAATATCAGGACCTCGACCCGGATGCGTTCACCGCGGCTCGTTTCCACCGGCCTCAGGGTCCATCGGTTGCACGCTGAGATTCAACCGGGATGGATGCTGCCAAAGGTCAAGAGTAGGCCTGGGCACGCTGACGGACCGGCTGGGCGTATCGCAGCGGCTGCTGCCGCGCCAGCTGCGCTTGGACCACGGCAACCGCTTCCAGCACACGGTGAGTCCAGCTGTTGTCGTCCGGACGCACCACGACCACGCGAAAGCCGTGCTCGTGGCCTTCGCTTTCCACGCCTTCGGAGTCATCGACGTGCAGGTCGATATCGAAGGCAGGCGGAAACTTCGAGGGCGAAAGGCTCATGCCATGGCTGGCCAGGGCCCGACTGTGGACTTCGCTGTTGACCACGCCATCCACGCGGATGCCGTGCAGCAGCAGCCAGCGCTTGATATAGGCCGGCGTTCGGCCCGACGAGGTGTATACCCAGATGCTGCAGCCCTGGCGGCGCAGTTCGCGAGTCAACGAACGGGTGCCGATGCGCAGTGGCTCGCCAAGCCAGCGGTGCACGAAGCCCGGCAGCCAGCTGCTTTCGACGTCACTGTGATGGGGCAGGCACGCCAGGGTGTCGTCGATGTCGAATGAAATACGCACGCGCGGACGGTTGAACGGATTCATCGCAATAAGACCTGTGATCGCTTGCCGCATCTTGGCGGGCAACGTGTGTTTTGGTGACTGGTTCATCGTCCCCGGCCCTCGTGCAACGCCACCTGCTTGTGGCTGAGGAAAAACTTCTTCGGGTCCGGCGCCTGCTCTTCGAGGAAGGCGGCGTATTTCTTCTTGATCTTGGGCAATTCGTAGAGCGCCTTGACGCCATGCTTGGCGGAGTTGCGGATCACCGACGAAGGGTTGAAATAGCCCTGCGCATTATCCAACGAAAGCACGAAGGGCGGTAGCCCGGCGCGGATCAGCAGATAGCTGACGATCAGCGAACCGGTGCGGTTGTTGCCTTCGATGAACAGCTGCGGTTTGCTCAGGATGCGCACATAGACACCGGCGGCGCGCTTCCACACCGACTCGCTGCGGTAGGTGCAATACCAGTTGTACAGGTCCTTGATGCCGCCTTCGGTATTGTTGAAGAAGTGCTCTTCGGTGGCGACCAGGTGCTGGGCGAATTCCACCCGCCGCGCCGGATCGCGCCCGCACAGGACGGTGGCATTGATTTCCAGCATGAGGTTGACCTGTTGCAGATCGAACAGGTCGACCCCTTCAGCCACGTATTCGTCGACCAGGGCGTAGCCCGCCAGGACGTTCTCCACCACCTCGTCGGTCAAGGGATCACGCTGTTCGGTGAAGTGCTCGCTGAGCTGGGCGAAGCGGCTCTGCACTTCGCGCAGGGCACGTTCGATCGCGGGCAAATCTAGACGCTGCGTTACCGACATGAATGATCCTGAATCCGTGGTGGGTGAGACAAAGCAATGGCTTCCTGCCATTGATTAGCTGAACTTGCCGCTGATGTAGTCGCCGGTCATCTGTTCGCGCGGGTTCTCGAAGATCTGCGCGGTCGGGCCCATCTCCACCAGGTAACCGGTACGGGTGCCCTGGGAAATGTCCACCGAGAAGAACGCGGTGGTGTCGGCAACACGGATCGCCTGCTGCATGTTATGGGTCACCAGGGCGATGGTGTAGTCCTTCTTGAGCTCCACCATCAGCTCCTCGACCCGGCGTGTGGCGATTGGATCGAGCGCCGAGCACGGCTCGTCGAGCAGCAACACTTCGGGCTCGGTGGCAATGGCGCGGGCGATGCACAGGCGTTGCTGCTGGCCACCGGAGAGCGACAGGCCGCTGACCTTGAGCTTGTCCTTGACCTCGTCCCACAGCGCGGCGCCTTGCAGTGCGTGCTTGACCCGATCACCCAGGTCACCCTTGTAGCGGTTCAGGCGCAGGCCGAAGGCAACGTTGTCGAAGATGCTCATGGAAAACGGGTTGGGCTGCTGGAAGACCATGCCGATGTAGCGACGTACGACCACCGGGTCCACGCCCTTGCCGTACACGTCCTGACCCAGGAAGTGCACGTGGCCTTCGAAACGAAAGCCCTTCACCAGGTCGTTCATGCGGTTCAGGCTGCGCAGCACGGTGCTCTTGCCGCAACCCGACGGGCCGATGAAGCCGGTGATCTTGTTTTTCTCGATCGGTACGTGGCTGTCACGCACGGCCATGAAGTTGCCGTAGAAAATCTTGTCGAGCTTGCAATCCATGACCACAGGTGCCTGGGTCGCGAACGGGACGGCTTTTTGCACGGATAGTACACTCACAGTATAGGTGCTCCCATTCTCAGAACTTGGGCTTGCCGAAAACACGACTGACAATGTTCACAAACAGCACGATCATCACCAACACGAGGGAGGCCGCCCAGGCGAGCTCCAGCTGGTTGTCGAAGGGCATGCCGGAAAAGTTGTAGATCAGCACGGCCAGCGATGCGGTGGGGTTCATGACCGCCAGGCTGCCTTCGTGGTAGATCCAGTAGTTGCTGAACAGCGCGGTGAACAACAGCGGCGCGGTTTCACCTGCGGCGCGCGCCACGGCGAGCATGACGCCAGTGAGGATCGCCGGCATGCCGGTGGGCAGGATGATCTTCCAGATCACCTGGGAGCGCGTGCAGCCCATGCCATAGGCGGCGTCCTTCATGACCTTGGGGACCATCTTCATCGACTCTTCGGCGGTCAGCACGACGATCGGCAGCATCAGCACGGCCAGGGCCACGCCGCCGGCAGGCGCCGAATAGGTTCCGGTGGTCATCACCACCAGCGCGTAGGCGAATACGCCGGCCAGGATCGACGGCAGCCCGGTAAGCATCTTCGCGGCGAACCGCGCGGCGTTCGCCAGCTTGCTGTCCGGGCCCAGTTCGGCGAGGAACACCGCTGCCATGATGCCGACCGGTACCGCGATGGCTGCGGCGATGCCGACCATCACGAAGGTGCCGGCCATGGCGTTGCCGAAGCCGCCACCGGTCTCGAAACCGGTCGGTGGCAGCTCGGTGAACACCTCGAGGCTCAAACGCGCCCCACCACGGGTGATCAACATGTACAGCACCGACAACAGCGGTACGCTGGCGATCAGCGCACCGGTCCAGACCAAGGTGGTCAGCACCAGGCTACGCAGGGCGCGGCCTTCGAACTTGCGCTGCAGGCTGGGCAACGCGGCGGTAGGAGCGCTCAGGCTGGTCATCATTTAGTCCCCCGTTGTGCGTAGACCATGAGCATGGAACCGATGACATTGACGATCAGGGTGATCAGCATCAGCACCAGGGCCGCGTACATCAGCACTTCGATCTCGCTGGGCCCTGCTTCCGGGAAGTTCAGCGCCAGCAACGCCGCCAGTGTGTTGGCCGGCGCGAACAGCGACAGCGAGATATTGTTGGCGTTACCCACCAGCATGGCCAGGGCCATGGTTTCACCCAGTGCCCGGCCCAGGCCCAGCACCAGCGAGCCGAAGATGCCGGTGGCGGCCGACGGCACCATGACCTTGAGAATCGCTTCCCAGTGGGTGGTGCCCATGCCATAGGCCGCTTGCTTGGTTTTCATCGGCACGGCGGTCAGGGCGTCCTGAGACACCGCGGCGATGGTTGGCAGAATCATGATGGCCAGCACCAGTGCGGCCGGCAGCAGCCCAGGCCCGCTCAGTGATGTGCCGAAAAAGGGGATCCAGCTCAGTTCGGTGTGCAGCCAGGTCGTCAGCGGGCGAATAGCCGGGATCACCACATAGATGCCCCACAGGCCGTAGACCACGCTGGGAATGGCGGCGAGCAGTTCGACGATGGTGCGAAACACGGCAGCGAGCTTGGCGGGCAGAAAATCCTGGGTCAGGAAGATCGCCATGCTGATGCCGAAGAAACCGGCGATGACCAGCGCGATGAAGGCGCTGTAGAGCGTGCCCCAAATGGCCGGCAGGATGCCGTACTTGCCCTGGTTCACGTCCCACACGGTGCCGAACAGCATGTCGAAGCCGTGTTTTTCCATGCCCGGTAGTGCCTTGCGCCCTACTTCGAAAATCAGGGCAAATACCACGGCCAGAATCAGTACCACACCGACGCGCGCAAGCGCACGAAACGTGCGATCGACCAGGAAGTCCTTCGTCGAAGGCGGCTTGCAGGCTGAGTCCGGGTTATCCGGTACAACGAAAGGGCTGTTCATTGATGAGTTCCGGGGTGTGGAAGAAGACCCCGCCCGGCAGGGCAGTCAAGCCGTTGCCGGGCAAGGTCCCGCGTCTGTCACTGAATGTTGGCGCTGGCTTTGCGAACCTGCTCGACAACCGACGGTGGCAGCGGGATGTAGCCCATCGAGTCAGCGATCTTCTGGCCTTCGGTCAGGCTGTACTCGATCATGTCGCGCATGGCCTTGGCCTTGGCCGGGTCATCGTTCTGCTTGCGGAAGATCATCCAGGTGTAGGTGGTGATCGGGTAGGATTTCTCGCCTTCGGGGTCCGGCAGCCAAGCCACCAGGTTTTCCGGCATCTTCACTGCGGCCAGGGCCTCGGCACCGCTTTCGGCGTTGGGTACCACGTACTTGCCAGCCTTGTTCTGCAGCACGGCGAAGTCGACCTTGGCCAGTTTGGCGAAGCCGTACTCGATGTAGCCGATCGCACCCGGAGTCTGGCGAACGGTGGCGGTCACGCCGTCGTTCTTGGGCGACTTGATGAACTTGTCACTGGCCGGCCAGTTGACGGTATTGCCCTCGCCCAGGTCAGCCTTGAACGCCGGGTTGATGGTGGCCAGGTGCTTAGTGAACACCGCCGTGGTGCCGCTGGAGTCGGCACGCACGACCACGGTGATCGGCATGTCGGTGAGTTTCAGGTCCGGGTTGGCAGCCACGATCTGCGGATCGTTCCACTTGGTGATCTTGCCAAGGAAGATGTTGGAGTAGACGTCGCGCGGCAGTTTCAGGCCCTTGGGGCTGCCTGGCAGGTTGTAGGCCAGGACGATTTCGCCTGCGGTCATCGGCAGCAGCTGGGCGCCTTCGGCGACCTTGGCGATGTCTTCATCTTTCATGGCCGAGTCGCTGGCGGCGAAATCGACGGTCTTGTTCAAAAAGTCCTGTACGCCTGCACCGCTCCCCTTGGACTGGTAGTCGACAGTGACGCCAGCGGTTTTCTTGCTGAAGTCCTTGAACCAGGTGAGGTAGATCGGGGCTGGAAAGCTGGCGCCGGAGCCGGTCAGCCGGACGCTTTCAGCAGCGAAGGCCATGGAGCTGGCGCTGAGCGAGACGGCAACGGCGAGCGCGGCAGACTTCATCAAACTTTTCATCAAAGAAACTCACTGAGATAAAGGGCAACGGAACTGTGCACAGCTTTTGTTACGGTTTGATGAATCCGACGACTGGCTTGGTTGAATTCGCGCACACCGGACGCGTCAACTGCAGCAACATGTTGTAACCTCGCCCCGCTATTGTCTGAGCCTCGCCAGTGCGCAGGCAGGGGCATTCATCGTTTATACGCTTTGGTGGTTCGCGGGCGCGGACCGCCGCTTACAGAGAATCCGAACATGCGGCATTCCATGATCAATCGTTGGTGTATGGGCTTGCTGGCCCTGTGCCTTTGGGCAACCGTGCCCGCCCATGCCGAACCCGCCCCGGCACCCGCGGCCAATACCGCCAGCGCGCCGGCCGAAGTCCTGGCCACCCCGGCACAGCTCAGCGACCAGCTCGACCAGATCCGGCAGAAGGTCTCGACGGCAGCCAATGACGACCTGCTCGCCAGCCTGCGTCAGGCCGCTTTGCAGGTGCAGCGTCAGGCCGACGCCCTGCTTGCCCGCCAGGGTGTGGACATGGGCCATCTGGATGACCAGCTCAATGTGCTTGGCGCCGCTCAGCCCGACGAGCCGCAGGCCCTGACCACCCAGCGCCGGACCCTGGCCAACCAGAAGAAGGCGTTGACCACCGACCAGACCGACACCACGGCGCTGAGTACTTCGGCGGGCGACCTGGCGGCACAGATTCTGAACGTGCGCCGCAACCTGCTGGACACGCAGATCAGCACACGCTCGGCCAGCCCGTTAAGTTCCGCGTTCTGGTCCAGCCTGGTTCAACCCACCGACGACGACGTGAGAAAGCTCGGTGGCTTGTGGCAAGACGTTTCCCAGGTCTTCGCCACCGCCATGGCGCCTGGTTCGCGCGGCACGTTCATCGGCGTGCTGGTGTGCGCCCTGCTGGTGTGGGTGGTAGCCAGGCGCTTGATCGAGCGGCTGCTGGTGCGGGCGATGATTCGCTGGTTCCCCGAAGGCCGCCTGCGCCGTAGCACACTGGCCCTGGCCACCGGCCTGACCACGGTGCTGACCATCAGCGCGGCGACCTCGCTGCTGCAATGGGGCATCGTCAGCCACTCCCAACCCAGCGCCAATGTGCTCAACCTGATCGACCAGGTGCAGACGCTGATCCTGTTCTGCGCCTTCATCGTCGGCATGGGCCGCGCCCTGCTGATGCTGCCCAACCCGTCCTGGCGCCTGCCGACCATTCCCGACCCGGTGGCCACCGCCATCGGCGTCCTGCCTGCGGTGCTGGCACTCGCCTTGATGGCGATCGGCACTTTCGAACGCATCAACAGTGTGATCGCCAGCAGCCTGGCGCTGTCCGTCGCGGTCAACGGCCTGACTGCACTGGTGGTCTCCTTGATCCTGGTCTACGGCCTGGTGCGCGTACGTCAGACCCGCCGCCGCCTCGCCCTCGAACGGACCGCCGGCCTGGTCGGGCTGATCCCGTTCATTCTGGCGGTGTGGGTCGGCATCATCCTGCTCGGGCTGTTGAGCGGTTACCTGACGCTGGCCTATGTACTGACGGTCAAGCTGCTGTGGATCAGCCTGGTGACCTCCACTGCCTACCTGCTGACCACGTTCTTCGTGGACGTCTGCGAAACCCTGCTTTCGCCCAAACAGGCCGGTGGCCAGGCACTGGGCGCGATGCTGGGCCTGTCGCCACGGCACCAGGCCCAGGCCAGCACGTTGCTCGCCGGCATCGGCCGAACCGTGCTGTTGTGCATCGCGCTGATCCTGGTCTTCATGCCCTCGGGATCGAACCCCAGCGAACTGCTGGCAAGCTTCGCCCGGCTGGACGTGGGCAGCAAATCCCTCGGTGCCTTGAATATCGTCCCGGGCGATATCCTGCTGGCGGTGGTATTGCTGGTCGGCGGGCTGCTGAGCATTCGTATCCTGAAGAACTGGCTGGGTGACCGCCTGCTGCCGGAAACCAACATGGACGCCGGCATGCGCGCCTCGCTGGTGACCCTGGTCGGCTACATCGGCTTCGTGCTGTTGGGTATCGCCGTGCTGTCGACGCTGCGCATCAGCCTGACCAACCTGACCTGGGTGGTCAGTGCGTTGTCGGTCGGTATCGGCTTTGGCTTGCAGGCAATCGTGCAGAACTTCATCTCCGGTCTGATCCTGCTCACCGAGCGGCCGGTCAAGGTCGGCGACTGGGTCAGCCTGGCCGGCGTGGAAGGCGACATCCGCCGCATCAATGTGCGCGCCACGGAAATTCAGATGGGTGACCGTTCCACGGTGATCGTGCCCAACTCGCAGTTCATCACGCAGAACGTGCGCAACGTCACCATGGGCAACGCGCTGGGCGTGGTAGGCATCACCCTCACCCTGCCGCTGGACACCGACGTACTGAAGATTCGCGACCTGTTGATGACCGCCTATGCCGAGCACGAGGCCGTGCTGAGCGAGCCGGCACCCTCGGTGACGTTCAAGGACCTGACCAATGCGGGCCTGCTGATCAGCGTCAGCGGTTTCGTCAACAGCCCGCGCTCGGTTGGCGGCGTTCGCAGCGACCTGCTGTTCACCATTCTCGACCGCCTGCGCACCATGGGCGTGGCGCTGTCGGCACCGCAGAGCATGTTGTTGGTCAACGACAAAGTCGACGCCAGCCCGGCTCAGGAACAACCAACGATCAGTTGATCGTCGCCTTCGCGCTGGCAACCCGATGAAGCAAAACGCCCCTGCTCGCCGTACGGCGGCCAGAGGCGTTTTTACAGGGGACGCTGATGGCTCAGTTTGATTGCCGGGTAAACAGCACCTCGACATCCGCCGTGATCTGGTTATTGGCACCCAGGTAATCGATCAGCTCGGCAGCGCGACTGCCGCGCAGGCCGGCCGTGGTGATTTCACCGTCATAAACATAGGTGTACACACCCGACACGGCGAATGCCTTGAGCTGGGCGATATGCCGGGCTTGTGCTGCCTGAGACTGCTGGAACGCATCGCTCTGGAAAAACTTCCGACGCGCCAGCGGACTGACAAACGCAATTTCCAGCACGGCCAGTTGCGCACGTACCGGCGTGGCAGTGTGCGCGACGTCCGGCGCAGGCGGATGCATGCCGTCGTTGTCGAAAGGCGCGCACAAGTGCAGGCGCACTTTGAGCACCGCCTCGCTGGCCGCCAGCAATGGGCCCAGCTCGTCGCGCAGGTATTGATGCAGACTTTCCAGCGTGCCGCGCGGACTCAGGTGCAAATGGATGCGGTCGGCTTGATCGAGGCCGTTCATCACCTCGTCGCCGGTGCGGTTGACCAGGTTGATCGAACCTTCGGGCAGATCGTAGGCCAGGGTTTCTTCGAACATGTTCTGCTCGTCGCTGAACAGCAGCGAGCTGGCGTCCTGAAACTGCTTTTGATCGGCTGCGGACAGAAAACCGATTTCCACGCCGCCGTCGAGTTCGTAGTCGCTGATTTCCTGAATGCCTTCGGCCAGGGGCCACAGGTGCGCATCCTGCTCCCGTGAAAGGTGGTGCTGGATGTACAGACCCAATCCGGGAAGCCGCGCGCACAGCGGACCGTGCACATCGCGCCAGTAGTGGGCGAATATGTCGTGCGGTACCCGTGGTCGACGTTTGACAGTGGTGTAGCTGTTGATTTCGATCATGCATCACCCGTGGGATTGGAAACAGTGTCTGTTCAGAGACCGTGGCTGGGCACGGGTTCAACTTGACTGCTTACGCTCGCGTACGGGAAGTGCGCTGTTAGGGATTGGAAATCCGGTTGACGCTGGTGATGCCACCGTTCCAGATCATTTCGTAATGAGCGCTCTGGATGATCGAGCCGACATGCCGGGGGGTCATCAATGCCCAGCAGCGGTTGCCCGGCGAGCGGACCGAATGGTAGAGCAGGCCTGCCGCGCCCAGTTGCCGAAGCTGCGCACCCAAGGCATTGGCGGTGCTATAGTCGTCTGGCGCATAGATAGCGTCGCGAGGCGACAGCTGGGTGGCATCCCGGCAGCCGCTGTCAGTGAATGCGCAAACCAGGCTGCGGAATACGAACCGCTCGTAGTTCAAGCCAGCGACCTTCGCCCAATAACGGTTCTGGTGATGGTGAACCTCGGCAATCGCCGTCTCGACCGTGTCGGCCAGGTACAGCACGCCGTAGCTGCCGTCACTGAAGCGCGAGCCGTCCGGGTTGACGTGGGTGAACGGCGCGGTGGCATAGGAACAGCCTACGATGCCGAACGGAATCTGTTCGAGGGCGATCAGTTGCAGGGCACCGATCTCGTTTTGCAGCCGGGGATTGGTCAAGGCCTGGAGTCGGTAGAGCATCTCGAATTCGTCGGCGTCGGCAACATCGTCGAACAGCGCGATGGGTGGAAACCTCGAATTGACCAGGCGATGAGCCTGCACCTGCGTACCAGGCAAGATGGGCAAGCGCGCTGCCGTCACCATTGTGCGCCACGCAACGCGTCCACACGGCGAAAGGTTTCGTACAGCGAGATGAAATCCCCCTGGGCCATGACGTCGAGCGGTGTGCGCCCATTGAAGAAGGCGTTGGCGTTCTCCATGCCCGGAAAGCCGTAGACGTTTTCCGGGTTGTCGAAAATCGTGCGCAGGGCGGCATGGATGTTGAGGACGAAGCTGATACGGTGCATTTGGTCCATGTCCAGGCTCACCGACCATTGGGCATCCCCTTGTCGGCCGCGGGTGTAGGTGCTGCGCGAGATGCGCAGGATCCTGCAGGCCTGCTCGCCCGAGGCATTCCACTTATCCAGGATACGCAAGGCGGTGCGCAGACCGGCCACACATTGGTCGCGGGTGAACTCGACGGTCTGCAGCGAGGCGTTCATGATCCAGCCCTCTATTGATCTATAGACGCAACGATAACACCTATAGGTCTACAGAGCCAATCTGCTGTTCATGGTTTTCCAGTGCTCGATACACGTCGTCCACCCAGGCCTGCCAGCCCTCGGCGGGCAATGGTACCGCCCCCAGGTGCTGCTGCAGGCGCTGCATGACGTCGGCCAAGGTCAGTGCGCCGGCCATGCGCGCAGCGCCTTCCATGCGATGGGCCAAGGCAATAGCATCTGGCAGCTGCCGATGCGCCAAGGCCAGGGCGAGCTCACGCAGATCGTCCCGGCAGGTCGCAACCAACAGCTGGTCCAGTGCCTGTCGGGTTCCCGCATCGAGGGCCGGCACGGGCGGCTCCTGCCAGTCCTCGACTTCGAGGAATTGGCTGCACACCCGGGCCAATGCCGCCAACTGCAAGGGCTTGAGCAGCACATCGTTCATGCCGCTGGCGTAGCAAAGTTGCACGTGCTCGGGATCGCTGGCGCCGGAAATGGCAACGATGGGCACATGCGCCCTGCCCCCTGGCAATTGCCGGATCCGCCGAGCCACGGTGTAGCCGTCGATGTCTGGCAACTGGCAATCGAGCAAGACCAGGCCCAGGGAATCGTGCTGGGTCACGGCCCCAAGCGCCTGTGCGCCGCTGCCGACCACTTCGCAACGGTGGCCCAGCACTTCCAGTTGCTGGGCAATGACCTGTCGGTTGAGTACATGGTCTTCCACCACCAAAATCGTCTTGCTCAGCACCACCAACGCCGTCGATGCTGGCAACGATGCTGCCGGTAGTTGCGGTGCAGACGCCCGCAGCTCGACCGGCAACCGGCACGTGATCTCGGTGCCACGGCCCACTTCGCTGCGCAGAGCGATGTGGCCACCCATGCGATGCACCAGCTCACGACAGATGGCCAGGCCCAGGCCGCTGCCGCCATAGCGCTCGGCCGTGCTGCCGTGAGCCTGAGTGAAGGCATCGAACACCTCGGCCTGACGATCCGGGGCGATGCCGACACCGCTGTCGCTGACCCGGATGTCGAGCCAGCCGCTTGCGCCGTCGTCCAGCGGCTGGCATTCAAGGGCCAGGCCGACCTGGCCGTGATGGGTGAACTTGACCGCGTTGGACAGCAGGTTGGACAGGATCTGCCGCACCCGCAGCCGATCGATCATGACTGACCTGTCGTCGAGCCCCTGCGTGCGGTAATCCAGGGCCAGACCCTTGCGCTCGGCCTCGAGGCGGTACAGTTCGGCGACGCTGCGAGCCAATGCGACCATATCGGTGGCTTGCGGATCCAGCTGCACCGCGCCAGCATCCAGACGGGTGATCTCGAGAACGTCGTCGAGCAGTTCCAGAAGGTTCACCGCCGAGTCGTTGGCCAGCCCGACCCACTGTTGCTCGCGGGCGCCTAGGGGGCTGCGCGACAACAGTTCGATGGCCGACAGCACCGCGTTCATCGGCGTGCGTATCTCGTGGCTGATCATGGCCAGGAAGCGCGCCATGCGCCGTTCGCTGCGCTGCGCGCGCCGTTGCGCCACACGGGCACGGCGGGCCAAGGTGGCGAGCAGCACGAGCAGCGCGATGCTGGCGACGATTTCCTGCCAGTAGTACTGCGCCAGGGTCTGCCAGGTGGGCGCGCCGAAATCGGTCTGCACCAGCCAGCGGTCATAGATGTCGTCGGTCGCCTTGGAAGTGAGGCTGTCCAACGCCTTGTCGACGATGGCCAGCAACAGCGGTTCGCTCGGTGTCACGCCCATGGCCAGCACCACCGGCATGTCGGCGACCACGCCGGCCAGGTGCAGGCGCCCGGCGTACTTGCGGCGCAACACCGGTTGCAGCACCGCGTCCAGGCCGATGGCCACGTCGGCGCGCTGTTCGGCCACCGCCGCGAGGGCCTGCTCGGCGTCGCCGATCAACAGCAGACGCACCTCGGGATGGTGCTGGCGAAGGTAGTTTTCGTAGCCGCCACCGCCTTTTACGGCAACCGTCTGCCCTGCCAGGCGGCTGGCAGTGAACAGCATCGGCCTGCCAGCGCGGGTGATCGCCACCGTCGCGCCGAAGAAATACGGCTGGCTCAACAGCAACTGGCTGCGCGGCTGGGCGCTGAGCAATCGTTCGGACACGGCCGAAGCCAGCATCAAACGGCCCGTGGCCAGGGCCTGCTGGGTCGCCTGCCAGTCGGGGCTGGGCACGCGGACCAGGCGCAGGCCGGTGGTGCGCTGGATGTGATCGATGTAGTCGCGGGTCAGCCCCCGGTGCTGACCATTTTCCACGTACTCGATGGGCCAGTAAGGATCGACCGCGTACTCCACCACCGGGTTGTCGCGGATCCAGGCCCGCTCCATGTCGTTCAACGGCAGCGAATGCGCGTCGAGCGAGGCGCTGCAGCACAGCGCAATCAGGAAAATGAGCCAAGCCTTCATAGTGCAGCTGCCCGTGGGGTACGTAGGGGCAGACTAGCAGCGCCGAACCGTGACAGGTTTTTAACGTTTGGCATGCGCCTGAACGGTTATTTTCAAGCGCATGAATGCCGTTCTGACGGGTCGCGGGAAAGGCTATTGACGCTGCACCACAGCCATCTCGGACACTGGCGCCAGGCGCGCTGCGAGGTCGATGGACAGCGCCTGGGCAGCGCTCCAGCGCAAGTGGATGGCGTCGACGAAGGCACTGGGGCTCATCCGGTGATCGGTATCGGCGTTCCAGAACTGCGCACCGTTGCGCTCGAGGGTCAGGCGCAGTGCGCTGTCGAATTGAGCGAGCAAGCGCCCCTGGCTATCGTGGTCGGCTTTCCACTGCGGGTGCAGCGGGGTCGCCACCACGGTCAACTGGCGCCCTTCGCGCGCGAGGCGCTGGGCCAGGCTGTCGAGTGCAGCAAAGCAGGTCGGGTCGAGCGGTTCGGGCTGGCCGTACAGCAAACCGCGGGAATTTTCGGTGTCCAGCGGACCGTCGCCGTAGCGGTTGAACACCAGTGGATCGAATTCGACCTGCCCGGCGCGCTGGGCCTTGACCGTGCGGGCGTTGCGCAACAATGAGCCGGGGGTGAAATAACGCATGTAGGGCAGCCACGCCGAGCCTTGTCCATACACATAGGCATCGGCGTCGCGGCGATCGAAAACAGCTGTGGCGACGGTGCTGCAGCCTGCGAAATCCAGCGGATCGACGATCATCAGCACCTGCTTGACCGTGGTTTCGCGGTCCAGCAGCCAGTTGGCGACGTACACCGACTGGTTGGCGTGCAGCCCGCAGAACGCGCCGTTGAGTGGCCGTACACCGGGTGCCTGCTCAGCCACGGTCTGCCCGTCGAAATGACGCCAGGCCACCGAAGAGCCAACCACCAGCAGGTTCGGCGCCGGCACCGGATGGTCGCGCATGAACGCCAGCTTCTCGTCCGCGCACAAGCTGTTGGAAAAAGCCGGTGGCGGCAGGTTGCCAGTGGCCCGCAGCCCGAGAATCAGGCTGGCGAACAGGGCCAGACTGCCGAACAGCCCGACACCTATCCAGATCAGGTAAGCAGGACCCATGGCCGCCCTACCGGGCTGCGAGGCGTGAGGCTGTGCGGTCGGTTGCATGGGTCAACTCCCGGAACGTTTGCTGTCGATAAGCTGGATGAACTGGCCAACGTTGCGCAACGACTCCAGCTCCGCCGTGCGGAACTTGATGCCGAAGCGCTGCTCCGCGGCGACGATCAGCATCACGTGCATCTGGCTGTCCCAGCCCTCGACCTGGTCGGCCGTGGTGTCGTCGTTCAGCACCAGGCTTTCGTCGTCGAACAGGTCACGGAACAGCTCGGTCAGTTCCTGCAATACGGTGGTGGTCTCAGTCATGACGGATCTCGATGTGGTGGTTGAAGTCGGATGGCGCTGCCAGCGGGTAGCGCCACAGGGTGGCGGTCGAAGCAGGATCGGGGTTCGGCGCCTGGGCAAAACCCAGCTGCGGGTAATGCTCGGCCACCATGGCGTTGCGCTCGCTGGGGCGGTACTCGCCGATCAACGCGCTGTAGCCGGCGTCCGCGGCATGGCGGGCGAGCACCTGCAAGGCGGCCTGCTCAGCCTGGCGCCCCAGCACGCGGCAGCTCATCAGCCAGGTGTCGATGAACAGCTCGTCGCTGGCGCAGGCCGCATCGGGGCGTGCGAGCACGACACTGATCAAGCCGTTGTCGCCGAATTTGTCGGTAAGACGCAGACTCAGGGCAACCGCGCCCGGGGTGTTGGCGAGCTGTTGCACCTGCACCTCGCTGTAGCGCCGGGTGCTGAGGTTGAATTGATTGGTCTTGTTGATCAGTTGGGTCGCCCGCGCCAGTTCCGCAGCGCCGATGGGGCGTGCCTGCATGACCATCTGCAGGCCCTTGAGGTAGCCGGCCATGTCGGTGGCCTGGCCCAGCGCCGCCTGGCGTTCGCTGTTGGCCCGGTAGGTCTGGACCCGGGCACTGTCGTCGGCGGTGAAGGCAATGGCCTCGAAGTACCCCCCTGCAGCCACCCGCGCCGGGTAGTCGGCGACGTCGTCGGGCAATTCCGGCACAGCGACCTGGGGCAGTTCCCGGCGCACGATGTCGCGTTCGGCAGGGTTGTCGTCGACGAACACCAGGCTGTCCAGGCCGATGTTCAGTTGCTCGGCGATGCGTCGCAGATTGCTGGCCTTGTCTTCCCAGTTGGCCATGAACACGGCGATGTCGCTGCGCTCGAGGGCCATTTCCGGATGCTCAAAGGCCGCCTCGGCGACCTGGATATCGTTCTTGCTGCACACCGCCAGAATCACCCCACGGCGCGCCAGTTGCGCCGCATAGCGCTGAAACGCCAGGAAGGCTTCACCGGTGGCACTGCCCTGCCCCAGGTACAGGCCATCCACGCCGTCGTCGCCGACCACGCCGCCCCACAGGGTGTTGTCCAGGTCCAGCACCAGGCACTTGCGCGAACGACCGACCACGGCCGCCGCAATGCGCGCCACGTGCTCGCCATACAGCGGTGCCCAGATCGGACTGACCAATTGCTTGGCCTGATGCCAGCGAACCGGATCGGCCAGGCCATCGCCGTACTGACCGCTCGCGGCGCTCCAGGCCAGGTCCATGAGCAGCACGCCGTCCTCGCGCGCGGCGCGGCGAATTTCGGCGTTGAGGCGCTCGAGCAGGGCCCGTGGGGAGCCGGGTACCAAGGCGTCGAAATGGCCGAACAGCGCCGGGCCGGCGGGCACCAGAGTCTGCTGGATGACTTGGGCACCGTAGCGCTCGCGGGCCTGACGCCAGAGCAGGCGCAGCTCTTCCACGCGCGCCTGCACGGCGTGCTCGGCTTCTCCGGCGCTGGCGTACAGGGCGCAACTGGGCGGTGAATCCAGGGCATCCAGGGCCAGCAGGATCACCTGCGGGGCAAACGCCTTCAGCGCTGGATCGTCGCCCAGCAAGGCTTGCCGATACAAGCCGTAGGGCGCCAGGTACAGCGACATGCCGACCTGGCGTTGCAGCGCGGCAACGCGGATGCCCGGCAGCAGATGGTCGACGGTGTGCGAGGCCAGCACGGCCATGCGCAACGATGTGAAGCCCGGTACCGCCTGCTGCCCTTGACGGGCAAGCAGGTCGATACCTAGCTGCGCCAGGCGATCCAGACGCAATGTCAGGGTGAAATCGCGACGGTAGGCGGCCAAGCGCGCCGTCTCGTGCAGCCGCGCCACAGGATCGCTCAAGGACTTGGCGGTCGAGATCGCCGCGCCCAGGTTCGGGTGTTGTGCAAGCCAGGCTAACTGTTCCATTGTCCGTACCTTGATCGATCAGAACTGAAAGTAGAGAAACTCACTGGGCGCGACCGAAAAGGCGGTGGCCAGTGCGAAAAAGCCCAGCACGCCGATGCCCATCCCCATGACGGCGCTGGGCTGCCAGGCACTGGCCGGCAGCCGGCGCTGCAGCCAATGCAGATCCGGCTTGGCATTGAGCGCGGTGCGGAAATGGCCCATCCATTGCTGGATGTTGGGCAGCGACCAGACGAACGCCAGCAAGGCCGCAATCATCGTCAAGCTGCGCAAGTGCTGGGCTGCCAACTGGGTGGGCAGTTCGCTCGAGCCGAACATGCCGCCCAGTACCGCCAGGGCGCCGGTCAGGCTCGGCGCGCGGAAAAGCACCATGGCCACCACCACGCAAGTGAACGTCAGCAGTACGGCCGGTACCCGATGAACCCAGCGATCGCTGTCCACCGTCCAGCCACGGCGCGCTTTCCAGGCGCGCCAGCCATGGGCTACCACCAGGTAGAAGCCGTGCACCAGGCCAAAGGCCACGAACTGCCAGCCCGCGCCGTGCCACACGCCGGAAATGAACATGGTCAGCACGGTTGGATAAGCCACCACGGTGCAAAACGTACCCAGGCTCATCTTGCCGCGCTTGGGCATCGGCAAACCGGCGGCCATGCGCCGACGGGTGATGCGCAGCACGATCGGGTTATAGATATAGCTGGTGAGAAAGCGGGTCAGGGTCATGTGCCAGCGCGACCAATAGTCGATGACGTTGCGCGCCTTGAACGGGCTATTGAAGTTGGCCGGCAGGCTGATGCCGAACAGCAACCCCAGGCCGATGGCCATGTCGGTGTAGCCAGAAAAATCGAAGTAGATTTGCAGGGTGTAGCTCAATGCACCAATCCAGGCCTCGTGCAGAGCCGGCATCGTGCCGTCCGCTGCCATGGCGAAGACCGGGGCGGCCTTCTCGCCCATGGGGTCGGCCATGATGACTTTCTTGAACAAACCCATGAAAAAAATGCTGGCGCCAATCGACAGGTTGACCAACTGCGGACGGAAGTTGTCGCCATGACGAAACTGC
This sequence comes from Pseudomonas rhizosphaerae, assembly GCF_000761155.1. Lineage (NCBI taxonomy): Bacteria > Pseudomonadati > Pseudomonadota > Gammaproteobacteria > Pseudomonadales > Pseudomonadaceae > Pseudomonas > Pseudomonas rhizosphaerae. Next base: position 2,401,333 of record NZ_CP009533.1, read on the forward strand.
TCGAGCATTTCTCGGTGGTGGGTAATGGGCCCGGCTATGAGGTGTGGAAAAAAGGTGATGAACAGGCAGTAGTTGACGAAGTCGTGCTCTACCACCTCACCGTCATGGGTGTCGACCAGATAGGCAATCTGCTGAAAAGTGAAGAAGGAGATCGCCAACGGCAGGGTGATGTTCTGCAGCGTCCAGCCCAGACCAAACGCCTCGTTGATGTTGCCGAACAGAAAACCGGTGTATTTGAAGTACAACAACAGCGACAGATTGGCGGCCACACCGAAAATCAAGAGTGCCTTTGAACGCGTGCGCAACAGTTGCCCGGCCAGAACATAGTTGAAGACGATGCTGCCCAGCAGCAAAGGTACGTTGGCCGGGTTCCACCAGCCGTAGAATACCAGCGACGCCAGCGTCAGCCACACGGCCGCCAGACGCTTGCGCCCGGTTGCGGCGAGCAGGAAGAAACCCAGCAAGACCACCGGTAAAAACCCGGCAATGAATACCATCGAGTTGAACAACATCGGTATTACCCCGCGACGTGGCGCGACATGGATACGTTTTTTGAACAAGGCAGTCGCCCGAACATGCACACGACCGGGCACCTCACTCATGAATTGCCAATGGCATAGTCACGAAGAAGTGGTAGGGAAAAGCCCGGTACGAAGAGGCGAGTGAAGAAAGTTCACTGTCCCGGACGAATGGACAGGAGGATGTCGCAAACTTAAACGCCGTGCAAGTCGTCGCCTACGAAGATAGTTGTTTCGCCATTGAGCTCTGTTAAAACCATTGAAATACAGCCAATTAGTTTTTTGACGCGCCTGATTTGGCGCGCGGATTCTTGACATATGGACACGACAAAACATTGACTGCCAATAAAATCAATGACTTACGTAAAACAGGAGGCAAATGTAAAATTTTTGTCAAAAATCGTGATTCGCTGCATTGACTTACATGCCAAGCCCACCTTAAATTCACTCCAACGCCCATGAAACCTCGCTCCCGAGACTTTCTGACGGCAACAAGAGCGTCTAGCCCGTTCTGGCGAAAGCGCCGTAAAAGCCTATTAAATAGTGAGTCCACTGCACTGCACGGACCGGCGGTAGCGTTAGCGTGCAACCGACGATGCTGTTTAACAGGCTCCGCTTTTTAAGTGACGCGCGTTTCAACCGCCAAAGTTGGGCGGACGGGCAGCGTGAGCCCGGCCAGGCCGGGCACAGATTTATTAGATGCAAGTGTGGTCGAGTACAAATACGGAACATGCAGTGTTATTGCCTCGCTTGAAATGCGTTTCAATGCGCTCCGCCGCAGCACGTGGAAAACAGCGTTAACCCAAAGGCGGTGCAAACCCCCTCCTCTTTTCAAGCGAAGGCATCCACATGGTCGATACACGTCAACAACATTCGACAATCCTGATTGACGGCTACTCCTACCTCGAGGTGTTCTCGGGGGAGGAAAAGCGCCCTAAAGAAGGAACGACCATCGTCACGGTGACCTATGGCGATCGCCTGGGCTATCTGGAGCAACTGGTTGCCGATGCCTTGAGCTTCGCTGAAATCGATGAGGTGTTGATCGTCAGCAATGCTGCAACCGCCCCTGTGGATGAATTGGCCGAGCGCTGGCCTGGCCGCGTGCGGGTGATCCAGCTGGCGGAAAACAGCGGTTCGGCCAATGGTTATGCAGTGGGCATAGAAGCCGCGCTGGCCAATGGTGCCGAGTACATCTGGATGATGGACGACGACAACACCCCGACGCCGGCTGCCGTGCAGTTGCTGCACGCTGAACTCAAGCGCTTGGAAGGCGTGCACGGCAGCAACCAGGTGGCGGTACTGGGTTTCCGCCCGGGCCAGCAGGAAGACATCGCCCAGGGCGTGCCCCTGCGTTTCGCCACGCAGCGGCCTTCGAGCTACTTCGGTTTCCATGTAGCGCAGATCCCCTACAAGCTGTGGCGTCGTCGCCCCTGGGGCAAGCGCGGCAGCAAACCGGCCGCCATGCTCAGCCTGCCGTTTGCGCCCTACGGCGGCATGCTCGGCCACCGCAGCCTGTACGAAAGCATCGGCGTGCCGCGTCGCGAGCTGGTGCTGTATGTAGACGACACCGAGTACACCCGGCGCATTACCGCCAACGGTGGTCACCTCTACCTACTGACCGACGCGGTGATCGACGAGCTGGAAGATTCCTGGAACAACAAGGCCAACACTCGCAACATCTACGAGTCGTTCCTGCTGGGCAATTCGGACTTTCGCGCCTACTACTCGGCGCGCAACCAGGCCTGGTTCGACAAGCATGTATGGCTGGCCTCGCCGTTGATGTACCGCCTCAACCGCAAGATCTTCAATTCACTACTGACTTATTTCGCTCGCCGTCGCAATGCCCAGGATCGCTTGGCGCTGCTGCAGCGAGCCATTCACGACGGCGAGAACTCGAAGCTGGGCATGAGTTCGACGTTCCCGCTGCGCTGATGATGCTCTACCCCGATTTTGCTGTGCCCTGATGGACCTGCACAACCCAGGCGCCGTCCCTGACCAAGGATCGCGGACGGCCTGCTGTGCCTAGCTGTTTCCTGCAGTTCAACTTTTCGAGAGTGCGCCCCATGGACAAGACAACTGTTACCCGGATTGGTGTGAGCGGCACCGGCATGATTGCACGCGCGCTGGTATTGCTTCTGGCCAAGCATTACAAGGACGTACAGGTGACGCGGGTACTGACCCGTCGCCCGGTGCGGGAGTTGGCGAATTTTCCGTTGGACGGCGTCCTGACCAACTCGCTCGATGACTTGATCGACCACAGCGACCTGGTAATCGAGTGCAGCGGCGACGTGTGTCACGGTACCGTGGTGATCGAGCGTGCCTTCAGCGCCGGTCTGCGCGTGATCACCGTCAACGCCGAACTGCAGGTGACCACCGGTTCGTACCTGGCAGGCCAGGGCTTCCTCACCGAAGCCGAAGGCGATCAGCCAGGCTCCCTGGCCGCGCTGCGTGAAGAAGCCATCATGATGGGCTTCGAGCCGCTGGTGTACGGCAACATGAAGGGTTACCTGAACCATAACCCTACCCACGAGGACATGGCCTACTGGTCGTCCCGTCAGGGTATCAGCATCGAGCAGACCACCTCTTTCACCGACGGCACCAAGGTGCAGATCGAACAGGCTCTGGTCGCCAACGGTTTCGGCGCGACCATCACCCGCCAAGGTATGGAAGGCTTGCCGTCGACCAACCTGGACGAAAGCGCAGCCATATTGGGCGCCCTCGCCGACGGCCTCGGCCAGTCGATCGTCGACTACGTGATCCCCAGTGGCTATGCCGCCGGCGGCGTGTTCCTGGTCGGTCGCCACGACCGCGTGCAGAGCCAGGCCCTGCAGTACCTGAAACTGGGCGCTGGTCCCTACTACGCACTGCTGCGCCCTTTCCACCTGTGTTCGCTGGAAGTGGGCAAGACTCTGCGTCGCGTGCTCAACGGTGGCGGCATCCTGCTGAACAACTCGACCAACCCCACCGTGGGCGTGGCGGCCATCGCCAAGCATGCGATGCCGGCAGGCGAGCGGATCAGCCGTGGTATCGGCGGCTTCCAGCTGCGCGGCGAGAGTGTGATCATCGACCGTCACGAGGACCACGTTCCGATCGGTCTGATGAGCCATGCCATCATGAAGCGCGCCGTGGAACCGGGCCAGATGATCACCTTCGACGACGTCGACCTGCAACCTAGCCGCGCGCTGGACATCGTCCTGCAGCAACGCAAGGGTACCCGCATCCTGGTCGACGACCTGTCCCTGGTGACCGGCCGCTCCGCTGCACAGCCGTTGTTCACGGGTGTGGAAGCCGTTCTGGCCTGACGCCCTGCCCGCTGCACCACAAGAACCCGCCTCGGCGGGTTTTTGCGTTTTCAGGGCTCGCCGAATAGATGTCCAAACAGTGCATGAATACCGGTCAAATCCGAGCGGGAGCGCATGATTCATGCAAAACCGCGATTGCCGTAGCCCGTTTTGGACATGATTTCGCCGTCGGCGCGCCGTAGCATAAGTTCCGAGCGGCCCGTCATGGCCGACTAGACTCAACCCTAGCGCTGCACCCACAACAACAAGATCAAGGGTAGTGACGACGTGAATGACTATCTTCCCCTCAGGCTTCATGTGCCTGAACCCAGCGGCCGTCCCGGCTGCAAGACCGATTTTTCCTACCTGCAACTCAGTGCTGCGGGCGCGGTACGCAAGCCTGCCGTCGACGTCGACCCCCAGGCCACCGCCGACCTGGCGGCCAGCCTGGTGCGGGTGCTCGACGAACAGGGTCACGCACAGGGCCCATGGGCCGAGGACATTCCCGCGCAGGTGTTGCACGACGGCCTGCGCGCCATGCTGACCACGCGCATCTACGACACGCGGATGGTCACCGCCCAGCGCCAGAAGAAAATGTCCTTCTATATACAGAGCCTGGGCGAGGAGGCTATCGGCAGCGCCCATGCCCTGGCGCTGCGCGGCGACGACATGTGCTTCCCCACCTACCGCCAGCAAAGCATCCTGATGGCGCGCAAGCTGCCGCTGGTCGACATGATCTGCCAGCTGTTCTCCAACGAGAAGGACCCGCTCAAGGGCCGCCAGCTGCCGGTCATGTACTCCTACAAGGACGAAGGCTTCTTCAGCATCTCCGGCAACCTGGCGACCCAGTTCGTGCAGGCGGTGGGCTGGGCCATGGCCTCGGCCATCCAGGGCGACACGCGCATCGCATCGGCCTGGATCGGGGACGGCTCCACCGCCGAGGCCGACTTCCATACCGCACTGACCTTCGCCCACGTGTACCGCGCGCCGGTGATTCTCAACGTGGTCAACAACCAGTGGGCAATCTCGTCCTTCCAGGGGATCGCCGGTGGTGAAGCGACCACGTTCGCCGGGCGCGGGGTGGGCTGCGGGATCGCCTCGCTGCGCGTCGACGGCAACGATTTTCTGGCCGTGTTCGCCGCCTCGCGCTGGGCCGCCGAGCGCGCCCGGCGCAACCACGGCCCGACCCTGATCGAGTGGGTCACCTACCGCGCCGGCCCGCACTCGACCTCCGACGATCCGTCCAAGTACCGCCCTGCCGACGACGGCCAGCACTTTCCGCTGGGCGATCCGATCGCGCGCCTCAAGCAGCACCTGATCGTCAGCGGCGTGTGGAGCGAGGAGCAGCACGCTGCCCTGGAAAGCGAGATCGAAGCCCAGGTCATTGCCGCACTCAAGGCTGCCGAGCAATTCGGCACGCTGGTCAGCGGTCGGGTCGCCAGCGCCGCGACCATTTTCGAAGACGTCTACAAGGACATGCCCGAGCACCTGCGTCGGCAACGTCAGCAGATGGGAGCCTGATGCCATGAACATGCCTACAGAAACATTGGTCGAGAACCAGAACAGCACGGCCATCATGAGCATGGTGCAGGCCATCCGGTCAGCCATGGACGTCATGCTCGAACGCGACCCGAAGGTGGTCGCCTTCGGCCAGGACATTGGCTACTTCGGCGGGGTGTTCCGCTGCACCGAAGGGCTGCAAGCCAAGTACGGCCGCTCGCGGGTGTTCGATACGCCCATTTCCGAAAGCGGCATCGTCGGCATCGCCGTCGGCATGGGTGCCTACGGCTTGCGCCCGGTGGCGGAAATCCAGTTCGCCGACTACGTCTACCCGGCCTATGACCAACTGGCATCGGAAGCCGCCCGACTGCGCTTTCGCTCGGCCGGACAGTTCAGCGCACCGATGACCGTACGCATGCCCTGCGGTGGCGGGATCTACGGTGGACAGACACACAGCCAGAGCCCCGAGGCCATCTTCACCCAGGTCTGCGGCCTGCGCACGGTGATGCCGTCCAACCCCTACGACGCCAAGGGCCTGTTGATCGCCGCCATCGAAAACGATGATCCCGTGATATTCCTGGAGCCCAAGCGCCTTTACAACGGCCCCTTCGACGGTCATCACGACCGGCCGGTGACGCCGTGGTCCAAGCATGCGGCCAGCGCCGTGCCCGAGGGCTACTACACCGTACCGCTGGACAGCGCCGCCATCGTGCGGCCAGGCAGTGACGTTACCGTGCTCACCTACGGCACCACCGTCTACGTGGCGGTCACCGCCGCCGAGGAAACCGGGATCGATGCCGAGGTGATCGACCTGCGCAGCCTGTGGCCGCTGGACCTGGACACCATCGTCGAATCGGTGAAGAAGACCGGGCGCTGTGTGGTGGTCCATGAAGCGACGCGCACCTGTGGCTTCGGCGCCGAATTGGTGGCGCTGGTGCAGGAGCACTGTTTCCACCATCTGGAGGCGCCCATCGAGCGCGTCACCGGCTGGGATACACCCTACCCGCATGCCCAGGAATGGGCGTACTTCCCTGGCCCGACGCGTGTCGGCGCTGCCTTGCACCGTGTGATGGAGGTCTGAATGGGCACGCATGTGATTCGTATGCCGGACATCGGCGAAGGCATTGCGCAGGTGGAGCTGGTGGAGTGGTTCGTCAAGGTCGGTGATGTCGTCAGTGAAGACCAGGTCCTGGCCGATGTGATGACCGACAAAGCCACGGTTGAGATTCCAAGCGCCGTGGCCGGCACTGTGGTCGCCCTGGGCGGCATGCCGGGTGAGGTGATGGCGGTGGGTGCGGAGCTGATCCGCATCGAAGTGCAAGGCACCGGCAATCATCATGCTGCCGAAACGCCGGTGACGGTGGACGACGTCGACGACGTCGACGACGTTGCGAGCGTGCCCTCGGCGCCTTCGGTCAACGCCCCAGCGAAATCCGCACCGGTGGCGACAGCCGCGGTGCACGCGTCGACGAGTGACGCCGGCACGCGCCCATTGGCCTCGCCGGCCGTGCGCCAACGGGCACGGGACGAAGGCATCGACCTGGCCGCGCTGCGTGGCACCGGCCCGAGCGGGCGCATCCGTCATGCCGACCTGGACGCTTTCCTCAGCGGCAGCCGCACGCCACAGGCGGCGACCATGGGCACGCCGCGTATCGACGAGGAACGCATCCCGGTCATCGGCCTGCGTCGCAAGATTGCCCAACGCATGCAGGAAGCCACGCGGCAGGTCGCCCATTTCAGCTATGTGGAAGAAATCGACGTCACTGCCCTGCTGTCGCTGCGCGCTGACCTCAATGCCCAGTTCGGCGAGAGCCGAGGCAAACTTACGCTGCTGCCCTTGCTGATCCGTGCGCTGGTGGTGGCGCTGCGCGAGTTCCCGCAGATCAACGCTCACTACGACGATCAACAGCAGGTGGTGACTCGCTACGGTGCCGTGCACATGGGGGTTGCGACCCAGAGCGACAACGGCTTGATGGTGCCAGTGCTGCGCCATGCCGAAGCGGCTGACCTGTGGTTCACGGCAGGTGAGATCAACCGCCTGGCGCACGCTGCACGCACCGGCAAGGCGGCGCGCAACGAGCTGTCGGGTTCGACCATCACCTTGACCAGCCTGGGCGCGCTGGGCGGCATCGCCTCCACGCCAGTGATCAACCGCCCCGAGGTCGCCATCGTTGGCGTCAACCGCGTGGTCGAACGGCCGATGGTGGTCAACGGGCAGATCGTGATTCGACAGATGATGAACCTCTCCAGCTCGTTCGATCACCGCGTGGTCGACGGCATGGACGCGGCGCGCTTCATCCAGGCGGTCAAGCGCCTGCTGGAGCAACCGGCGATGCTTTTCGTCTGACTGCGCTGGTCTGAACTATGCCTGGCGGCGGTGGGTCGACATCCCTATCGCCTCATTGCCACCAGGAGCTACCCCATGCCACACGCGCCATTGATCACCCTCAACGACGGCATCCAGATCCCGCAACTGGGTCTGGGCGTCTGGCAGCTCGACGACGACCAGGCCTATGCTTCCAGCGTCGCCGCACTCAAGGCCGGCTACCGCCACATCGACACCGCCATGATCTACGGCAACGAAGCCGGCGTGGGCCGCGCCGTGGCCGAAAGCGAGCTGGCACGCGACGAAATCTTCATCACCACCAAGCTGTGGAACACCGACCAGGGCTATGACAGCACCCTGCGCGCGTTCGACGCGAGCATGGCCAAATTGGGCCTTGAGCAGCTCGACCTGTACCTGATCCACTGGGCACTGCCCAAGAAAAACGCCTACCGTGAGACCTGGAAGGCCTTCGTGCGTTTGCAGGAAGAAGGCCGCGTGCGTTCCATCGGCGTGTCCAACTTCCATGCCGATCACCTACAGCACATCATCGACGAAACCGGTGTTACGCCGTCGGTGAACCAGATCGAACTGCACCCCGATTTCGCCCAGGTCGAGCTGGCCAAGTTCTGCAAAGGCCTGAACATCGTTACCGAGTCGTGGAGCCCGCTGGGTCAAGGCGGCGCCCTGCTGTCCCAGCCCGTGCTGTCGCAGATCGCCGAAAAGCACGGCAAGAGCGCGGCTCAGGTCATCCTGCGCTGGCACATCCAGAATCAGCACGTGGTGATTCCGCGTTCGAGCAATCCGGAGCGTATCGCGCAGAATCTCGACGTGTTCGATTTCGTTCTGGATGACCAGGATCTGCAGGCCATTGCCCATATCCCACAAACCGGCCGCCTGGGGCCCAACCCTGAAACCTTCGACATGGGTGCATGACAGACACACTTCGCAACACCTGTTAAACTGTAGACCTTCCAAAAAATCGATAGATGCACCCCACGGCTCACCTGCCGCGGGGTGTTTTTGTGCTGATAGGTATTGCATGTCCGTAACCGATATACGCCGTAACGTTCTGGCTGGCCTGACGTCATCTTTCGCGCTGGTGCCCGAGTGCATCGCCTTTGCCCTGGTGGCCCAGGTCAACCCATTGATGGGCTTGTATGGCGCGTTCATCATCTGCACCCTCACCGCTTTGCTGGGAGGTCGGCCAGCAATGATTTCCGGCGCGGCCGGCTCGATGGCCGTGGTCATCATCGCGCTGGTGGTGCAGCACGGTGTGCAATACCTGTTGGCCACCGTGGTGCTCAGTGGCCTGATCATGGCGATCTTCGGCCTGCTGCGTCTCGGCAAGCTGGTGCGCATGGTGCCGCATCCGGTCATGCTCGGCTTCGTCAACGGCCTGGCGATCGTCATCGCCCTGTCCCAGCTCGAACACTTCAAGACCCACGACGGCCAGTGGCTGCCATTGGATGAACTGAGCATCATGGTTGCGCTGGTGCTACTGACCATGGCCGTGGTTTACCTGCTGCCGCGCCTGACCAAGGCGGTGCCTGGCGCATTGGTGGCGATCATCGGGGTCAGCGTGCTGGTGCAGTGGCTGCACCTGCCCACGCGCACCCTGGCCGACATGGCGGCCATCGCCGGCGGCTTGCCCAGCTTCGCGTGGCCAAGCGTGCCGCTGGACCTGGCGACGCTGAAAATCATCGCGCCCTATGCGGCGCTGATGGCCATGGTCGGGCTGCTGGAAACCTTGCTGACTTTCAACCTCACCGACGAGATCACCGAGACCCGTGGTCAGCCCAACCGCGAGTGCGTGGCGCTGGGCGTGGCCAATATCACTTCGGGCCTGTTCGGTGGCATGGGTGGTTGCGCAATGATCGGGCAGACCGTGATCAACCTGAGCTCCGGTGGCCGTGGACGGCTGTCCGGGGTGGTCAGCGGGGTGATGATCCTGCTGTTCATCCTGTTCCTGTCACCGCTGATCGAGCGCATTCCGCTGGCTGCGCTGGCCGGGGTGATGTTCGTGGTGGCCCAGCAGACCTTCGCCTGGGGCTCGGTGCGGGTACTGGGCAAGGTGCCCGGCAACGATGCCGTGGTGATCGTCGCGGTGACTGTCATCACCGTGTTCACCGACCTGGCCACCGCCGTGTTCTGCGGCATCCTCATCGCCGCGCTGGCGTTCGCCTGGCAGCATTCGCGCGACATGCGCAGCGATGTCCACGACAGCGACGAGGCACGCGTGTACACCCCCCATGGCACGCTGTTCTTCGCCTCGACCACGCATTTCCAGGCGCTGTTCGATCCGCAGAACGATCCTGACCAGGTCTACATCGACTGCCGGTACCTGCACATGGTCGATCATTCGGCCATCGCCGCCCTGGAAAACCTCGCCGCGCGCTACGGCAAGTTCGGCAAGCAGCTGCAACTTCGCCAATTGTCTGCGCGCAACCAACGCCTGCTGGAAAAGGCCCACGCGGCCGTCACCATCGCCTGAGTACACCGCGGGCGCCTCTGTCCGGCTTTCCTACAAGGCCTCACCCTTGAGCCTTGAGAGTCGCCGAGTGACGATGGTTTCAGTGCCGCCGTTCGCGGCTCGAGACCTGGGAGAGGTGCCATGCGCTTGAAGAATACGGAACGTTCCATTGCCATGGGTCATCGGCCCGAAGGCTCGACGCGCGAGCGGTCGGATCATGAATCATGAGACGCTGGCCGCCGGCGCCGCGGCGGTGTCGGACCTCGCCCTCGGCGCATCCTGGCTGACGTACGGTGACCTGGTCGGCGCAGTACTGGGTGCCTGCCTGGTAGTGAGCCAGCGGCCGGCGCGCAATAACGGCCGCAAGTTGTGCAATCTGTTGCTGGCCATCGGTGTGGGCCTGCTTTTTGCGCCAATGGCGGAGGCCCAGTTACCCCAACTTACCCACGGCATTGCCGCCTTTGGATGCGCATTGCTGGTGATTCCACTGAGCATGAAGTTGAGAAACTGGGTGGGGCAACTGGACATCGAACAGATCCTGCGCCGCTTCAGGGGCCCCTGAGTCATTTAATTGGGTGTACGCAGACGGACAACTTCTTGCTGAAGTTCGCGCAGCAACTTTCGATCCAGTGCAACACGATGAACATGCTCCTGATCTTTGGCATCGAGCCCTTGCAGCGTCGCCAGGATGGCAACGACCGACTCATCGGCCAGTAATGCATGAGGTTCGGGAAGCATGGCACCGCGACCCAGTAGCAGCCAGTCCAGGGAAATGCCGTCGGTGCGGGCCAGGTTCATGCACAGGCCATAGGGAATGCTGGCGCGAGCACGCCAGCTGCCCAGGGTTTGCGGGCTGATGCCCAGTGCCTTGGCCAACGCGGCGTCATTGGGCGCTGCCAATAATTGTTTGAGCCGATCCAGGACTTCAGTTGCTTCTGAGGTACGCACGTAGGGAACTTCCGCTTGACCCACTCAATTTGAGTGTATTAATTTATTCGAAATGCATATAAATATTAACCCTAGTTCATAAATCAAGGATATCCAAGATGCAGTCCTACAACTTACATCCATCGTAACGAATTTTCCTACACAGCGCAGGTACCTGGACCCAGTCCTTTTATCCGCTGACTGTGCAGAGGCAAGACGCAGGCAGCAATAGCAATGCACTCAAGGAAGACTTACTTAAAATTTTGTAGTTGACCCCCGGTGTCTCAGTGTCACGAGCACGGCACGGGTCATAAGGTTTGAAGAATGAGCACTTACAAGATGGTATGCCCTCACTGCAAGAACAGAATGCGCATACGCACCAGCGAGGGCACGCATGTGTTCCTGCGCGTGGCCTACCTGCAATGCACGAACGAAATCTGCGGCTGGTCGGTGCGGGCGGAGTTCGAGATGACTCACGAATTGTCACCCAGTGGCGTGGCCAATCCGGACATTCATCTGCCCAGCGCGCCGATTGCCTTGCGCCGTGCGGCGAGCAAGCCGACCGAGACGGCAGGCGCCGCCTGATCTGCCGCCGCGCTCGACGCAGGCGCCGAGTACGGGGGCCTGCGTCGAGCACAAGCATGTTGCGGCAGGTAACGTTGCGTGCCTGCCGGTGCGTTCGGGGTGAGTCTCAGCCTACGGGCGTCAGCACCTTGCGGCTGTCGTGGAAGTAGGCCTGAATGTTGCTCCACACCAGGTCGCCCATGGCCTGACGCGTCTCATGGGTACCGCTGGCCAGATGGGGCAGCAGCACCACGTTGTGCAGGTCGATCAGTGCCTGTGGCACGTTGGGCTCGTCCTCGTAGACATCCAGACCGGCACCGGCAATGCGGCCGTCGCTTAGCGCTTGGATCAAGGCCGACTGATCGACCACACTGCCACGGGCGATATTGACCAGGAAACCCTTGCTGCCCAGCAAGTCGATGCGCTTGGCATCGATCAGCCCTTCCGTCGACTTGCCACCGGGTACGGCCAGTACCAGCACGTCGCAGTCGGTGATCATCGCATCCAGGTCGGCGTAGTACTGGTAGGCGACGCCGGGCTTGGGTTTGCGGTTGTGGTAAAGCACGTGCATGTCGAACGCAGCGGCGCGCTTGGCAATGGACTCGCCGATGTTGCCCAGGCCGACGATACCGATCTTCTTGCCGCCAATCTTGCTGGCGAGGGGAAACTTGCCTTGGGTCCACTTGCCTGCGCGCACGAAGCGATCAGCTTCGCTGTAGCGACGCATGACATCCAGGGTCAGTGCCATGGCGGTATCGGCGACGCAATCGTCCAGCACCGCTGGGGTATTGGTGACGACGATGCCACGGTCACGGGCGGCGTCCACGGCGATCGAGTCGTAGCCGACGCCGAAGCTGAAAATCGCTTCCAGGTTGGGCAGTTTGCCGATGACTTCGCTGCTGGCGCCCAGGGCACCCGATGTGACGATGGCCTTGATGCGGTCGCCGTGCTGCGCCAGCCAGGCGTTCTGATCCGGCAGCTCCCAGAAACGGGTGGCATCGAAATGGGTTTCCACGGCCTCCTGCAGGCTGGGCAGCAGTGCCCCGATGATCAAGACGGATACGTCGCGGGTCGATGGCTGTGTCATGAAACCTCCTGTTTGCATCGTTGGTATTGTTATCGTAACGCCCCGTGGCACAACGACGCCACGCAGCCAGTCGCATTACTGCTCGAAGTCATCGTACAACTTGCTTCCGCGCACTGACAACCACTGGCCTGCGACGCAGACGGCGGTTGTATGCTGAGCGTAACCCACTAGACTGCACCTACACGCCGACGAAGAAGCCGCCAATGGCAGACGACGCACAGTATCGAACCGCCTTGAAGTCCGACAGCTCGGCTCAGCGCATGGCTATTCTGTTCGTGGCCCTGGTGGTGTTATCACTCATCGTACTGGATGTCTGGCAAACGCTGACGGCGCGCGCACAAGCGATGCGGGTCAGTGAGATTACCACCTCCAACCTGGCCCGCTCGCTGGCCCAGCATGCCGAAGACACCATCAAGCAGTCGGACACCGTATTGCTGGGCCTTATCGAACGCATCCAGGTCGACGGCACTGCACCGCCCGAGGTGCAGCGCCTGCGCAACCTGATGCAGGGCTGGACACGCTCCATGGAGCAGTTGCAAGGCTTGTTCATCTACGACAGCCAAGGACGCTGGGTAGCCAGTTCCAATGCCATCGACCCGCCAGGGGTCAACAATGCCGACCGCGAGTACTTCCGCTACCACCGCAACAGCCCGGACGCTGGCGTGCATGTCGGGCCGGTGATCCGCAGCCGTTCCACCAACGCTTTGGTGATTCCCGTGTCCAGGCGCCTGACCGGGGCCGATGGCCGCTTCGCCGGCGTCGTGCTGGCCACTTTGAAAGTGGACTACTTCAACCGGTTCTACGCCGGCTTCGACCTGGATGAGCACGGCGTGATCGCCTTGCTGCTCAGGGACGGTACCCTCCTGCTGCGGCGACCGTTCGATGAAAACGTGATCGGCAGCAGCGTCGCCAAGGGCAAGATCTTCAGCGAGATGTTGCCTCAGGCCGAGCACGGCACCCTGATGCAGCGCTCGCTGGTCGACGATGTCGAGCGCATGTACAGCTACCATGCCCTGGGCAATTACCCGCTGGTGCTGGAAACCGCCGAATCGAAGGCATCGCTTTTGGCGAGCTGGTACGAGAACCTGCTGCGTTCCATGGCTTTCGTGCTGGTGGTAGGCGTGGCGCTGGGGCTGTGTGCGATGACCCTGATTCGGCAGATCCGTCATGGCCTGCGCACCGAAGCGGAGTTGCGCAATGCCCACGCCGCGCTGCAGAAACTGGCGATGCAGGACGGCTTGACCGGGCTGGCCAACCGGCGCCAACTGGACGCGGCGCTGCCCGACGAGATCGGTCGGGCACGGCGCAACGCGCGCCCGCTTGGCGTGATCATGCTCGACATCGACTATTTCAAACGCTTCAACGACCTCTATGGCCACCCCGCGGGGGATGACTGCATCAAGGCGGTGGGCCTGGCGGTACTGGGCTGCGTAGGCCGCTCCGGAGATCTGGTCGTGCGCTATGGGGGCGAGGAAATTCTGGTGCTGTTGCCCGAGAGCGACGAAACCGGGGCATGGCAGGTTGCCGACAAGGTATTGCTGGCGGTGCGCGCGCCGGCCATTGCCCATGCCGGCAGCGACCTGGGCATCGTGACCATCAGCGCCGGCGTGCATGTGTGGCGCAACAGCGACCCGGACGTACGCGCGCAAAGCCTGATCGAGGCCGCAGACCAGGCGCTTTACCGGGCCAAGACCTCGGGTCGCAACCGTGTCTACCCCTTGCAACCGCTCAGGGTGGAGGCCTGATCCGGCTTCAGAGCATCTGTTGGTTGGCGGCCATCGATTCGATGACCATGCTCTTCTGGTCTTCGGACAGCGTGTCCCAGATGTGCACCTTGGCGTAGAAACCCAGACTGCCAAGGATATAGAAGCTCAATACGGCGATGGTCAGCAACGTCAGCCACGACCAGCGTCCGCCTTCCTCGGCTTCATCGAAAGTGGAATAACCATTGTCGATGCGCTGGTCGCGCATGGACGCCAGGCTGGTGGTGACGCGTTTGTAGCAATAGGACAGCAACAACAGAAACAGGCGCAGCATGGAAATAAGGCCTCGAATGGATAGCGGGTGGCGAAAGGCGCACGCCAGAAACGCAAAAAGCCCGTCTTTGACGGGCTTTTCTTATAAATAGCGTGCTGCTGACCGGACCGATCGCCACGCTTGCGGTGAATTTTAGGTAGCTTGGCGAACGCTGTAAACCTTGCTACAGCGCAGAGGTATGACAACTTCACCTGCGAAAGCGCGCAATCACGCGGCCCAGAGCATCGCGTGGCGTGGCTGCGGCACGCTGTCACACCGCTGCTGGAGCCACAGCCACCTGTGGGAGCGGGCTCTGCCCGCGAAGGCGCTCCGAAGGCCTCGTGCAATGGCAGATACACTGCATTGCCCCATTCGCGGGCAGAGCCCGCTCCCACACGGTCGTTTCCACGAATTCCTCTGGCCTTACAGGACCTCCCTCAAGATCCGGGGGGTCGCGCACTCCTTGATACCCCGCACGGCGCGTGCGACTAGGCTTTTTGCCGAAGCAGCCTTTATCATGGCCACAGTTCCAGACCAGAGCCGCCCATGAAGTTTGCCATCGCTGTCTACTCGCCCGCTCACTCGCCGGCCTCACGGCGCGCATTGCTGTTCGCCCAAGCCGTCTTGGCCCAGGGCCATCAACTGCTGCGGGTGTTCTTTTATCAGGACGGCGTGCATACCGCCTCGAGCAATGTCGTTACCGCCCAGGACGAAACCGACACGGCCGCTCAGTGGCGCGCTTTCATCGTCGAGCACCAGGTGGACGCCGTGGTCTGCATCGCCGCCGCCCTGCGCCGCGGGGTTCTGAACGATGAAGAAGCGCGCCGCTACCAACGCCCGGCTGCCAACCTGACCGAGCCTTGGCAACTGTCCGGCCTGGGCCAGTTGCACGAAGCCGCCCAGCAAGCCGACCGGCTCGTCAGCTTCGGAGGTCACTGAGATGGCCAAATCCATGTTGATCGTCAGCCGCCAACCGCCGTGGGCCGGCCCTGCCGCACGCGAGGCGCTGGACATCGCCCTCGCCGGCGGTGCCTACGACCTGCCGGTGGCCATGCTGTTTCTCGATGACGGTGTCTACCAGTTGCTGGACGCCCAGGCACCAGACGCCGTGCAGCAGAAGAACCTCGCCGCCAACCTGCAGGCCCTGCCGTTGTTCGGTGTCGATGAGCTGTTCGTCTGCACGACCAGTCTGGCCCTGCGTGGCTTGGCCGACGCCAGCCTGGCAATCGCCGCGCAGCCACTGACGGACGCGCAATTGCGCGAGCTGCTGCCGCGCTTCGACCTTGTGGTGACCCTGTAATGAGTACCCTTCACGTACTGTCCCATTCGCCGTTCAGCGACCAGCGGCTGCACAGCTGCCTGCGCCTGTTGGGCAGCGACGACGCCATCGTGCTCAGCGGCGATGCGGTCTATGCCCTTACCCCTGGCAGCCAGCCTTGGGCGTCCCTGGCCAGCGCCGGGGTTGCCGTTTTCGCCTTGTTCGAAGACGCCCAGGCGCGCGCCCTGCCCAGCAACCCTGCGGTGGAACTGCTCGACTACCCGGCCTTCGTCGAGTTGACCCTGGCCTACGACAAGGTCAACAGCTGGTTATGAATACGCTGATCGTCGCCGAGCGCGACATTGCGCTGGATGCAGACGGCTACCTGCAGTCGCTCGACGACTGGAGCCCGGAAGTCGCTGATGCCCTGGCCGCCGCCGAAGGCCTTGCGCTGACCGCCGACCACTGGCAGATCATCGAGCTGCTGCGCCGTTTCCATGCGCAGTACCAGCTTTCGCCTGCCACCCGGCCGCTGATCAAATACGTCGCGCAGCAACTGGGCGCCGACAAGGGCAACAGTCTGCATCTCAATCGCCTGTTCAACGGCACTCCTGCCAAACTCGCTGCCAAGCTGGCGGGCCTGCCCAAACCGACCAATTGCATATGACCCACTACCCTGCACTGACGCTCGAAACACCCGAAGAGCACCCGTTCGCCCAGTTCGTGCGGGCGCTGGGCAAAGGCAAGCGCGGTGCGCGCAACCTCACTGCCGAGGAAGCCCGCGAAGCCATGGGCATGTTGCTCGACGGCCGCGTGGAAGAAGCGCAACTGGGCGCGTTCCTCATGCTGCTGCGGCACAAGGAAGAAAGCCCCGAAGAATTGGCCGGTTTCACCCTTGCCCTGCGCGATCGGCTGCAGGCGCCGGCGCTGGCCGTCGACCTGGACTGGCCGACCTATGCCGGCAAGAAGCGTCACCTGCCCTGGTACCTGCTCGCGGCCAAATGCCTGGGCGGCAGCGGGCGGCGCATCTTCATGCATGGCGCTGGCGCCCATACCGCCGGACGACTGTACAGCGAGCAATTGCTCGGCACCTTGAACATTGCCCTGTGCCGGGACTGGAATGCCGTCGGCGAGGCACTCGAGCGACAAGGGCTGGCGTTTTCGCCACTGGTGGACTGGGCCGCGCCGCTGCAACGCATGATCGACCTGCGCAACATTCTGGGGCTACGCTCGCCCATCCATTCGCTGGCGCGGATTCTCAACCCGCTCGGCGCCCGTTGCGGCCTGCAGAGTATCTTCCATCCCGGTTACCAGGCCGTGCACCGCGACGCCAGCGGGCTGCTTGGCGACGTTGCCATCGTGGTCAAGGGCGACGGGGGCGAGATCGAGATCAACCCGGACAGCGCCAGCCACTTGTACGGCACCCGCGACCACCTGCCCTGGGACGAAGAGTGGCCCGCCCTCGCCGCCCAGCGCCACGTCAAACCGCCCAGTCTTGAGCCTGGGCACCTGGTCGAATTCTGGCAGGGCGAGCGCCAGGACAGCTACGGCGAACTGGCGCTGATCTCCACCATGGCCCTGGCTTTGCGCGGATTGGGCAGCACCCGCGAGCAAGCCTTCGACGAAGCCCGCGCCCTCTGGGCCTCGCGCGACCTGGCAGCCTGTACCCCGCCCCGTCCGTAGCCGCGAAACCAATACCGTGGGAGCGGTCAGCGGCCGCGAAAAGGCCTCCGCGGATTGACTGACGTACCGTGGTGCCCAGTTCGCGGCCAAAGACCGCTCCCACAGAACATCGACAGGGCATTACACCGCCTGTAGCAGCGGCGCGAGCCGCGTCGGCGGTGCATGCGGCCTGCCTGGATGAACGCGTCGGAGCCGGACGCGGCTCGCGCCGCTGCTACGGGACAGCGTGATACAGTTCGTCGACACGCATCGGGAGACGAACATGGGGTTGCTGATCGAAGGGCGCTGGCATGACCAGTGGTATGAAAGCAGCGAGGACGGCGCCTTTCAGCGCGAAGACTCGCAACGCCGCAGTTGGGTCACGGCCGATGGTTCACCGGGGCCTTCCGGTGACGGCGGTTTCAAAGCCGAAGCGGGTCGCTATCACCTGTACGTATCGCTGGCGTGCCCATGGGCTCACCGAACCTTGATCGTGCGCAAACTCAAGGGGCTGGAACAGCTGATCGACATGTCGGTGGTGAGCTGGCACATGGGCGAGCACGGCTGGACGTTCGACACCCAGACCGGTTCGAGCGGCGATCACCTGGACCCGCTGCAGTACCTGCACGAACGCTACACCCGCGACGATCCCCGCTACACCGGCCGAGTCACGGTGCCGGTGCTGTGGGACAAGCAGCAGAACCGCATCGTCAGCAACGAGTCGGCCGAGATCATTCGCATGTTCAACACCGCCTTCGATGCCATCACCGGCAACCGCCTGGACCTTTACCCCCAGCCCCTGCACTCGGCCATCGACCGCATCAACGAAGCGGTCTACCCGAACGTGAACAACGGCGTCTACCGCGCCGGTTTCGCCACCTCGCAGCAGGCCTACGCAAGTGCCTTCGACGATGTCTTCGCCGAACTCGACCGCCTTGAAGCAACGCTCGACACCCAGCGCTACCTGACCGGCGAGTACCTGACCGAAGCCGATTGGCGGCTGTTCACCAGCCTGATCCGTTTCGACGCCGTCTACCACGGGCATTTCAAGTGCAACCTGCGACGCATCGTGGACTATCCTAACCTGTCCAATTGGCTGCGTGAGCTGTATCAGTGGCCCGGGATCGCTCAGACGGTCGACTTCCAGCACATCAAGGGCCATTACTACACCAGCCACCCGACCATCAACCCGACTGGCATCGTACCCAAGGGGCCGTTGCAGGACTTCGACGCCGCCCATGACCGAGAGCGCCTCGAGGGCAAGGGCGTCTGGCAGCGCGGCGAAGGCTGAGCGCGATGCAGTCCTCGTTGTTCGATGAGCCACAACAGCCCAACCGCCGCGAGGCACTGGGGGAGCAGACCTTCGTCCTGCGCGGGTTCGCCTTGCGCTGGCTGGACGACATCCTGCCGGCCCTGCGCGAAGTGCTCAAGGCGGCCCCGTTCCGGCGCATGCAGACGCCCGGTGGACACACCATGTCGGTCGCCCTGAGCAACTGCGGGCAGTTCGGCTGGAGCACCGACACACGGGGCTATCGCTACGTGAGCGACGACCCCCTTACCGGCCAACCCTGGCCAGCGCTGCCCGAGGTCCTGCTGACACTGGCGCGGGAAGCCGCGGCGGCTGCCGGTTTCGATGATTTCGTACCCGATGCCTGCCTGCTCAACCGCTACGTGCCTGGCGCCAAGATGTCCCTGCATCAGGACCGCGACGAGCGCGACTACGGTGCGCCCATCGTTTCGGTTTCCCTGGGCCTTGCGGCGATGTTCCAGCTCGGTGGTCTGCAGCGCAGCGACCGACCGCTGCGCGTGCCCTTGCTGCACGGGGATGTGATGGTCTGGGGCGGCGTCGATCGGCTGCGATTTCACGGCGTGTTGCCGCTCAAGGAAGGCATGCACCCAGTGATGGGGCCGCAACGGATCAACTTCACCCTGCGCAAGGCTGGCTGAGCGCAAGCAACGGAGTGCCAGTGCTCGCATCAGGGGCTAACATGGCCGCCTCGACGATCGATGGAATCGCGCCATGCCCAGCCAAACTGCCCAGCACATCCAAATGGTTGCCGCCGCCTGCCGCCGGATCGAAGCCAGCGATGGGCTGCCCGAACTGGGCGAACTGGCCGAGCACGCCGGCCTGAGCCCATGGCACTTTCACCGCGTCTTCAAGGCCGTGACCGGCCTGACCCCGCGCGGCTATGCCAGCGCCCGGCGAGCGGAAAAAGTGCGCGCCCAGCTTCATCAAGGCAAATCCGTCACCGATACGCTGTACGCCAGTGGATTCAATTCGTCCGGGCGCTTCTACGAGGCGGCCGACGGCATGCTCGGCATGACCCCGGCGGCCTTCCGCGAAGGGGGCAGCCGTGCCTCGATACACTTCGCCCTCGCCCAGTGCAGCCTTGGCGCGGTGCTGGTGGCCTGCAGCGAACGCGGCGTGTGCGCGATCCTGTTGGGTGACGAGCCTCAGGCCTTGCTCGACGATCTGCAGCGACGCTTCCCCAAGGCCGCGCTGGTTGGCGCCGACGCGGATTTCGAGGCCATCGTGGCCAAAGTGCTCGGCTTCATCGAATCGCCCGGGTCGGGCCTCGATCTGCCGCTGGACATCCGCGGCACGGTGTTCCAGCAGCGGGTGTGGCAGGCGCTGGGCAAGATCGAACCGGGCACCACGGCCAGCTACGCCCAGGTTGCGGCCAGCATCGGCGCGCCCAATGCGGTACGCGCGGTGGCTGGAGCTTGCGCAGCGAATGCCTTGGCGGTAGCGGTGCCCTGTCACCGCGTGGTGCGCACCGACGGCGGGCTTTCTGGATACCGTTGGGGCATCGAGCGCAAACGCGAGCTGCTCGAGCGTGAGCGCAAGCTCCACCAACCCTCGCCCTGAAGCGAAGTCCGACGGCCTGCTGGCGCTGCGCTATATATTTTGCTATACGACGGTATCGTTCGTTCATCAGAGTCCATTCCATGAAGTTCATCCCTACCCTGCTCGCCCTCGGCGCCGCCCTGGCCTTCAACACTGCGCAGGCCGATGAAGTGCAGGTGGCTGTCGCGGCCAACTTCACCGCACCGATCCAGGCCATCGCCAAGGCATTCGAAACCGACACAGGGCACAAGCTGGTGGCCGCCTACGGGTCGACCGGCCAGTTCTACACCCAGATCAAGAACGGTGCGCCGTTCGAAGTGTTCCTGGCCGCCGACGACACCACACCGGCCAAGCTGGAAAGCGAGAAAGAAACCGTAGCCGGTTCACGCTTTACCTACGCCACCGGCACCCTGGCGCTGTGGTCGGCCAAGCCCAGCTACGTTGACGCCAACGGCGCGGTGCTCAAGAAAAACGAGTACCAGCATCTGTCGATCGCCAATCCTAAGGCAGCGCCCTATGGCCTGGCGGCTACCCAGGTGCTGGACAAGTTGGGCCTGACCCAGGCCACTCAGGCCAAGCTGGTCGAAGGCCAGAACATCACCCAGGCGTTCCAGTTCGTCTCCACCGGCAATGCCGAGCTGGGCTTCGTGGCGCTGTCGCAGATCTACAAGGATGGCAAGGTGTCCAGCGGGTCAGCTTGGATCGTTCCGGCGCAGCTGCACGATCCGATCAAGCAGGACGCGGTCATCCTCAACAAAGGCCGTGACAGTGAAGCCGCCAAGGCGCTGATGCAGTACCTGAAAAGCCCGGCTGCTGCCGCCATCATCAAATCGTACGGCTACCAGATCTGATGCCGCTGGATGCCAGCGACCTCAGCGCGATCTGGCTGACCATCAAGCTGGCCGGCCTGACCACGCTGATTCTGTTGCTGATCGGCACACCGATCGCCTGGTGGCTGGCACGCACCGCTTCACCCTGGCGTGGCCCTGTCGGTGCCGTGGTCGCCCTGCCCCTGGTGCTGCCGCCCACGGTGATCGGCTTCTATCTGTTGCTGGCGCTCGGGCCCCACGGTTTCATCGGCCAGGCGACGCAGGCCCTGGGCCTGGGCTCGGTGGTGTTCAGTTTCAGCGGGCTGGTGATCGGCTCGGTGATCTACTCCATGCCGTTCGTGGTGCAGCCCCTGCAGAACGCGTTCAACGCCATTGGCGAACGACCTCTGGAAGTCGCGGCGACCCTGCGCGCCAGCCCCTGGGACTGTTTTTTCAGCGTCGTACTGCCCCAGGCCAAACCTGGATTCGTGACGGCCAGCATCCTGGGGTTCGCCCACACGGTGGGTGAATTCGGCGTGGTGCTGATGATCGGCGGCAACATACCGGACAAGACGCGGGTGGTGTCGGTGCAGATCTTCGATCACGTCGAAGCCATGGAATACGCCCAGGCCCATTGGCTTGCCGGGGCCATGGTGGTGTTTTCCTTCATGGTGCTGCTGTTGCTGTACCGCAGCCGCCAGACGCGCTCGACGTGGAGCTGATGGAATGATCCGTGCCCGTATCGACATGACCTACGAAGCGTTCTCGCTGGACGTCGATCTGCAACTGCCGGGGCGCGGGGTCAGTGCGCTGTTCGGCGATTCCGGCTCCGGCAAGACCACCTGCCTGCGCTGCCTGGCAGGGCTTTCGAAGGCACCGAACGCCTACATCGAAGTCAACGGCGAGGTCTGGCAGGACAGCGCGCGGGGGATTTTCGTGGCGCCGCACCAGCGCGCGCTGGGCTATGTTTTTCAGGAGGCGAGCTTGTTCGCGCATCTTTCGGTACGCGGCAATCTCGAATACGGGTGGCGCCGGATTCCGGCTGCGCGGCGCAAGGTCGCGCTGGATCACGCATGCAGCCTGCTGGGCATCGAACATCTGCTGGAGCGCCAGCCGGCGCACTTGTCCGGCGGTGAACGCCAGCGGGTCGGCATTGCTCGGGCGCTGTTGACCAGCCCCGGGCTGCTGCTGATGGACGAACCACTGGCCGCGCTGGACAGCCGGCGCAAGGACGAGATCCTGCCGTACCTGGAAAGACTGCACGACGAGCTGGAGATTCCAGTCGTGTACGTCAGCCATGCCCAGGACGAGGTGGCGCGCCTGGCCGACCATCTGGTGGTGCTGGAACACGGTCGGGTGCTGGCCAGCGGTCCATTGGGGCCGACCCTGGCGCGGCTGGATCTGCCCATGGCGTTGGAAGCCGACGCCGGCGTCGTGGTGCAGGCCAGGGTCGAGGGCTACGATCCTGCTTACCAGCTGCTGTCGCTGCAATTGCCCGGTGCGGTCGAGCCCTTGCGCGTTGCCCATGGCCTGCGGGCGGTTGGCGACGAAGTGCGGATCAAGATCCAGGCCCGGGATGTCAGCCTCAGCCTGAGCCAGGACGACACCAGCAGCATTCTCAATCGCTTCGCCGTCACCGTCGAGCAGGTGTCGGCGGCGCACCATCCGGCCCATGTGCAGCTCAGCCTGCGCGCGGGAGAGACGCTGATCCTGGCGCGTATCACGCGTTTCTCGGCGGATCAGTTGGGCGTGGCGGCGGGTTTGCAGGCCTGGGCGCAGATCAAGGCGGTCGCGGTATTGGCCTAGTACAGGCATGGAAAGCACCGCGGGGTGCCTGGGAAATCGCAATGCCCGCCGACGCGGCTCGCGCCGCTGCTACAGGAATCCCGATCCGGCTCGAACACCGCGGTGCGTCCTTCGCGGCCGATGACCGCTCCCACGGGTCGCGCCTGGACGCACCGCGGTGGATTTACCGCGTCCAATCCCCGCCCACCCACGGGCCGCGTTCGGCTGCGCCCCGGTGCGTCCTTCGCGGTCGATGACCGCTCCCACGGGCCCCGCCTGGGCGCACCACGGTGTGTTTACCACGTCCGATGACCGCTGCCACCAGAAGCCGCGTCCGGGCGCGGCGCGGTGCCTGGTGTGCGATCGACGAGCGCTCACGCAAGCCCCTGTAGCAGCGGCGCGAGCCGCGTCCGGGTGCACCGCCGGGTGTCTGTCATACGCGGCTAGTCCCGGCGTATCGGTTGCAGCGCCTTGGGTTGCTTGAGCCGCGCGTGGAGCGCTTCGGCGCTCATGGGCGCGGCGAAGTAGTCGCCCTGCCCGCGCAGGCAACCCAGGTCGAACAGCAGCAGATGGTGCACGGCGCTTTGCACCCCGGTCACGGTCAGCTCGATACCCAAGGTGCGCGCCGCCACCGACATGTGCTGGACCACGGCCAGGTGACGCGACTGATGCGGCGCTTCGAGCAGAAAGGGCGAGGCCAGGCGCAACTGGTTGATCGGCCACTGACACAGCCGCTGCAACGACGCCCCGCCGAAACCGAAACCCTGCATGCCCAAGTCACAACCCATCAGCCGAACCCGCAACAGGGTTTCCAGGTATTCGGCCTTGGGCCGGGCCAGGCCGACATGGCTGAGCTCCAGCGCCACCCGGTGCTTGCCCGACAGGTGCCCGCGCAAGATGCCGAGCAGCTCGTTCATCAGCGGTCCATGCCCAAGCTGTTCGAGCCGTATGCCCAGGCTCAGGCCCACCTGCAACCCGGCACGGGCAAGTTGCTGCTGCACGTCGACCGCCTGCTCGGCCATGTACAGCAGCAGCGCATTGCCCAGCCCGGCCCGCTCCACCGCCGGGCAGAACTGCTGCATCGCCAGCAGACCGTGCCGTGGGTGCTGCCAGCTCAACTGAGCGTCGACGCTGCGGATACGCCCGTCGGCCACTGTGCAGCGTGGCAGGAAGCGGGTGTCGAACTGACCGTCGGCGATCCCCGCCTGCACTTCGGCGCGGCCGATGCGCACCGTCCCGGGCATCGACACGGTCGCCTCACGAGGCGTGTTCAACGCCTCGAAAAAACGTTGCAGCCTGTCGAAGTCCAACGGGCTGCCAGCGTCCACCAGATATTCCAGGCCCAGCATCGATACCCACTGGTACAGCCCGGTGCGCACTTCCGGATCCAGTCCGCCACCGATCAGCACGGCGCGCACGCGCTTGCGGGTGACCGCCTCCTGGATGATCCTCAACGCGCCCACACCCAGGACATCGACGTTGCACACCAGCACATCGATGGGCTGGTGCTCGCGCAGCAATTGCACTGCCTGCTCGCTGGTCTGCGCCTGATACACGCACGAGCAACCCAGCTGGCTGAGCATCTGCACGGCGATCGCACGCTGGAACCCATGACTTTCGACAAGTAACACCGTTGGCTTGATGTCTGACACGATTACTTCCCCTGTTTCTTCATGCCTATGTTCAACTCCGTGCCATGATCGGGATGCAGGCAATTTCCTAATACGTACCGGAAAATTCCTACGCCTCGCCGGATCTGTCATGCCGTACCAGGTACTCGTCCAGACTGACCATGGCGGCTGCCAGGTCGTCGACTCCACGGCGCATCCTCTCGGTCGAAGGGTTTGCCGTGCAGGCGTGTTCAAGCGCTTCGCAGGCCGCGAGCAGGCGCCGGGCGCGGACGATGCGGGCGCCGCCCTTGATCCGGTGCACCAGGTCGGCCACTTCGCTGGTCACGTAGGGTTGCGACAGCGCGTGCAGGCGCTTGAGGTCTTGCAGGTTGCTGTCGGCCAGATCGTCGAGCAGGCGCGCCAGGGAACTCGCATCACCGCCGGTCAGTTGGTCGAGGCTGCCCAGGTCGACTTCGTCGTCCTGGGTCTCGAGCACGCGCCGGGCGCTGCGCGGGTCAAGGTGCAGCGCCAGGCTTTCCAGGCTCAGTGGCTTGAACAGGCAGTCGTCCATGCCCTGCTGCAGGCAACGACGGCGCTCCTGGATCTGCGCGTTCGCCGTGCAGCCGAGGAACAGGCACGGCTCAAGGTGCTTGCGCCGTTCGTGCTCGCGCACCGCCTTGACCAACTGGTAACCGTTGATACCCGGCATGTTGCAGTCGCTGATCACCACGTCGTACGCCCCGCGCAACCAGGCGCGCAGCCCAGCGGCGCCGTGTTCGGCCACGGTCACGCGGTGGCCGAGAAAGGTCAGCTGGCGCTCCAGCAGCACGCGGTTGGCCGGATAGTCGTCGACCACCAGCACCTGCAGGGCCGGCAGGGTGCGGCGCGAAGCCTCGCGAACGGTCTTCAACGGGGCGACCGCCCCGGGTACGGATTCGAACTGCACCTGCACCCGCGTGCCGCAGCCCAGCACGCTGTGCAGATCGAGCGTGCCGCCCATCAAGTCGGCCAGGCTGCGGCAGATGCTCAAGCCCAGGCCGGCGCCGACACGGCTGCCACGCCCTCCGGCGGCCTGCCGATACGGGGCGCCCAGACGATCCAGATCGGCCTGGGCGATGCCCTGCCCGGTGTCTTCCACGCTCAACTCGACCCGCGCGCCACGCAACTGCGGCCAGACCCCGAGCACCACGGTGACCTGGCCCTCGCGGGTGAACTTGATGGCATTGCTGAGCAAATTGGCGATGACCTGCTTGAAGCGCACGGGGTCGACGCTCAGCCAGGTGTCGGGCGCACCGAGCACTTCCAGCTTGAGCCGCAGGTGCTTCTCCCGGGCCTGGGCCTGGAACAACCCGACGGTTTCGCTCGCCAGCTGTCCCAACTGGCATGGCGCCGGCTGCAGTTCGAGCCGGCCGGCCTCGATGCGGGTGACGTCGAGAATATCGCCGATCAGCGCCAGCAGACCGTTGGCCGACTGCGAGGCGACTTCCAGGGCCGGCTTGTCGAGCATGCCCTGCTCGGCCTTTTTCAAGGCCAGCTCGAGCATGCCCAGCACGGCGTTCATGGGTGTGCGGATCTCGTGGCTCATGGTGGCCAGAAAAGTGGTCTTGGCCTGGTTGGCTGCTTCTGCCTGGGCCTGTGCATCGCGGTACGCCTCGCACAGGCGCTGACGCTCGGTGATGTCGACCCACCCCGCAATCAGGCCCTGGATGCAACCGTCGACGCCCCGGTAAGGCAGCATCCAGTGATGAATGGTCAGTACCTCGCCCGACTGCAGGCGCAGCGTGCGATCCTCGACCACAGGCTTGCCGCACTCCATGACTTGCAGGTAGGTGTCCTGAGCCACCTGCGCGTGCGCTTCCTCGAGCAGGCCGTAACCGGTCAGCGGCTTGTTCAGGATGGCTTCGCGGGTTACGCCCAAGGCCTGCAGGTAGCTGGTGTTGCAGTTGATCAGGCGCGCCTTGCGGTCGCGGATGTAGATCGGATGGGGAGTACCGTCGATCATCACCCGCATGAACTCCAGCTGGGTGGTCAGGGCTTGCTCGGCAAACGCGCGCTGGCGGATCAGACGCTTGAGGTAGCTGATCCACCCCAGCGCCAGCAGCAACAACAGCATGGCCGCAGCGAACCCCTGCATGATGGCCCAGCGGTAGCGTTGCCACAGGCCATCGGCGACCATCATTTCGGTGCGCCAATGACGCGTCAGCTCACTCATGTGCGACGGCGGAATGTCCTGCAGGGCACTGTCCAGGATCGATTGCAACACCTGCGCCTGGGGTGCGACGGCGAAAGCGAAATGCACCGGGGCCAGCGGTAGCGCCACACTGATGCGCAGCCGCCCACGGTACTGTCGCGCGATCATGTAGCGCGCGGCAATCAGCGGCAGCACCGCCGCGTCGGCCTGGCCGCGGTCGAGCATGTCCAGGGCTTGGGCGGAACTCGCCGCCTCCAGGCGGGTGATCGAGGGGTAATGCTCCTGCAGCCACTCATGCACTCGGCTGCCCTGTACCAACACCACGCGCTTGCCGCTGGACTGTTCCAGTGAAAACCGCTCCCGCCCGCCCTCGCGCGTGACCAGCACCGGCGAGCTGCTGAGAAAGCCACGGCTGAACGCCAGGCGCGTCTGCCGCTCGGCGCTGGGAATCATCGCCGCGATCAGATCGGCCTCGCCGCGCTCGATCATCTCGCTCATCCGCGCCAGCGAAGTGGCCTCGATCACCTCGATGCCCAGCCCGGTCCGTCGCGCGATCTGTTGCAGGACGTCGGCGGCCACTCCGGCGAAGCGGCCTTGATCGTCGCGGTAGCTGACCGGCACGAACCGCGGATCCATATGCACCCGCAGTTCGCTGCGCCCGGCCAGCCACTGGCGCTGGATGTCGGTCAACGGCAATGCGGCAGGTTCCGCCACGTCCGGACGCTCGATGCTCCAACGCCGCAGGATCGCCGCTCGGGCCTCCTCGGGCACCACTGCCAGGGCCTTGTCGATCAATCGCAACAGGCGCGCATCGCGGGGATCGACGGCAAAGCCGAAGCCATGGCCGTCCATGCTTTCGACCGCCTGCAGGCGCAGCGCAGGCAACTGACTGCCGTCGGCCTGATAGAACACCGCCAGCGCGCCGCCGACGAACAGGTCCGCCTGCTGGTAAGCCACCGCCGCCATGGCGTTCAAGGGGGTGGGGTGAAATTGCAGCTGGGCCCCAGGGAAGCGTTCCCGCACCTCGCTGGCCGGGATATGGTCTCGCACCAGAGCGATGCGCCGAGGCACGGCCGAATCCACATCCAGCGGCGGGTCGCGACGCATGGCCAGCACTGGACGATCCTGCACATAGGGCGCAGAGAGCAGCAACCCATGGCGCAACGCGTCCCGGCGACTGGTCGTGCCGAGCATCTGCACCTCGCCGGCCTTGAGCGCGGCAACCGCCAGTTCGCGGGAAGGATAGGCCTGTACCTGGACCTCCAGCTCAAGCAGCCGCGCCAGCAGAGCCAGGTAATCGGCGCTGATGCCCTCGTAGGTCCCGCCATTGGCGGACAGGTCGAAAGGCGCGTAGTCCGGACGGCTCACGCCGACCCTCAATACGCGCCGCGCGCGCAGCCACTGCCGGTCGCGGTCTGCCAGCTGCATCTGCAGGCGCTCGGACCAGGCAGGCTCGGGCTGCGAGCGGCCGTGCAATGGCAGGGTCTGGGCGTCAGCCAGCGCGGTACAGGCCAGCCACAGGAGCATCCAGCGAACACAGTGGCCGATTATTGCCTGCAGGCCCATCACACCAGGAAGTTGCGTTTGGCGAGCTCGGCCAGTTCCACCAGCGAGCCCATCTGCAGCTTGTCCATCAGCCGAAACTTGTAGGTACTCACGGTCTTGTTGCTCAGCAGCATCAGCTCACCGATGGCCTTGTTGCTCAACCCACGGGCCAGGTGCTGGAGAATGGTCAGCTCGCGGTTGGTCAGGCGAGCAATGGATTCGGCCTCGCTGATCAGACCATCGCTGTTGCGCACCGAGCTGAAGGCCACCACCGGGAAATAGGTGAACCCGGTGCCGATGGCGGTTACCGCCTTGCGCAGCTCGTTGAGGTCATCGCGCTTGGACACATAGCCCATGGCGCCCAGCTTCATGCAGCGCAGGGAAAAATGCTCGGCGGCCTGGGACGTGAGGATCACGATCCGGCTCCCGGTGCCCAGTTCCTTGATCCGGGCGATGACGCTCATGCCGTCAAGCCCGGGCAGGGAAATGTCGAGGACGATCAGGTCGGGCTGGTGAGTCTTGGCCATCAAGACTCCATCGATACCGTCCTGCGCCTCCGCCACCACGCTGAATCTTTCCTGCTTGAGCAACAGTTTGACGCTGGACCGAATGAACGGGTGATCGTCGATGATCAGTGCTGTACGCATGTCTATCTCCTGATTGCGCGAATGCCGGACGGCGCTTGCATGCCCGGCGCGGGCTTCCTTTGCAGCGTTCTGCATCGCCTCTGTTGGTTCTGGATCAGGGAACAGCGGTCAAGCGCAGGACGAGGCCACCTGCCGTAGGAGTGTTCCGCAAACAGCGGTCGACGTCGGTCGCCTTATTCCGATTTCGCTATGGGAAGATTCCGGGATAGTTGAGTGAAATTTTCCCGTGCTATGTAGGACGCCTATGCCCATAAAGTCCCCCTTGTCCGGCGGCGTCAGTATTGCCGCGACGGGCTGACACGGAAGCCGGATAATTCCCAAGCTTTCCGCGAAAACTCCTACGAATTCTTGCAAGCACCTGCGTGAATGTGGCGAACGGGACTTCCGCGTGCAGCCGTGGTCCATTGCAGACACAGGCCATGGTTTTTGCGCAAATGTCCGACCTTCTCGAAATCGAACTCCCCGCCGATCTGCATTACGTTGACGACACCCTGCCCGGCTTGCGCCGCAAGAAAGTGCGTGGCCACTTCGCCTATTTCACGGCCGATGGCGAGCGCATTCGCGACGAGGCACAAATCAAGCGCATCAATGCGCTGGTGATTCCGCCGGCCTACACCGACGTGTGGATCTGCGCCGATCCGCAGGGTCATCTGCAGGCCACCGGGCGTGATGCTCGCGGGCGCAAGCAGTACCGCTATCATCCGCGCTGGCGGGAGGTGCGGGACGAAGACAAGTATTCGCGCATGATCGAATTCGGCAAGATGCTGCCCAAGGTGCGTCGGCAACTCGAAGCCCACCTGGCCGCGCCTGGGCTGGACCGCAACAAGGTGATGGCGGCGGTGGTCTCGTTGCTCGACAACACGCTGATTCGGGTCGGCAACACCCAGTACGCCCGCGACAACAAGTCCTACGGGCTGACGACGCTGCGCAACAAGCACGTCGAGGTCAAGGGACATACCATCGCCTTCCAGTTCCGCGGCAAGAGCGGTGTCGAGCACGCGGTAACGGTCAAGGACCGCCGGCTGGCGACCATCGTCAAGCGCTGCATGGAGTTGCCGGGGCAAAACCTGTTCCAGTACCTGGATGAAGACGGCGAACGCCACAGCGTCAGCTCCCACGACGTGAACGCCTACCTGCACCAGATCACCGGCGCGCATTTCACCGCCAAGGACTACCGCACCTGGGCCGGCAGCGCGCTGGCCCTGGCGATGCTCCGCGAGCTGCACTGGCAGCCCGAACCCGACGCCAAGCAGCACATCGTCAACATGGTCAAGGCCGTGGCCAAGCAGTTGGGCAATACTCCGACGGTATGCCGCAAATGCTACATCCACCCCAAAGTGCTGGAGCACTTCGTGATGGGCGAGTTGGCCAAGCTGCCCAAGCCACGTCAGCGCAAGGGGCTGCGCCTGGAAGAAGTCGCTCTGGCGACGTTTCTCGAGCGTCTGGTAGCGGCGACCGAGAAGACATGACGAGGCTGGTCTGAATTGTACGTAACGAGTGCGGTCGGTTATAGCACTGTTCATCCATTCCAAGGCTTTTCATGAAACCTACCGCTCCCAGCGGCTTCGTCCAGGTGCGCGGCGCACGCGAACACAACCTGAAGAACGTCGATGTCGATATCCCACGCGATGCCCTGGTGGTGTTCACCGGGGTATCGGGTTCGGGCAAGTCATCATTGGCATTCGGCACCCTGTACGCCGAGGCGCAACGGCGCTATTTCGAATCGGTCGCACCCTACGCCCGGCGCTTGATCGACCAGGTCGGCGTGCCCGATGTCGACAGCATCGAAGGGTTGCCACCTGCCGTGGCGCTGCAACAGCAACGCGGCACCCCCAGCACGCGGTCGTCGGTGGGCAGCGTCACCACCCTGGGTAGCCTGGTGCGTATGCTCTACTCCCGGGCAGGTGCCTACCCGCCGGGCCAGGCCATGCTCTACGCCGAAGACTTTTCGCCCAATACTCCGCAAGGCGCTTGTCCCCACTGCCATGGCCTGGGCCGGGTGTACGAGGTCACCGAGAAAACCATGGTGCCCGACGACAGCCTGACCATTCGCCAACGCGCCGTGGCCTCCTGGCCGCCGGCATGGCAGGGCCAGAACCAGCGCGACATCCTCGTCACCCTGGGTTACGACGTCGACGTGCCCTGGCGTGACCTGCCGAAAAAGCAACGGGACT
The DNA here is from genome assembly GCF_000761155.1 of Pseudomonas rhizosphaerae. Taxonomy (NCBI): domain Bacteria; kingdom Pseudomonadati; phylum Pseudomonadota; class Gammaproteobacteria; order Pseudomonadales; family Pseudomonadaceae; genus Pseudomonas; species Pseudomonas rhizosphaerae. The sequence goes on from NZ_CP009533.1 coordinate 2,432,551, forward strand.
GGATACTGTTCACCGAAGAGACGCCGACCGTGCCGGTCTACGGCGGGTTTACGCCGGCGCAGACCCGCGACGCGCTCAAGCGCAAGCTGGAGCCCAGCTATCAGGGTACCTTCACTGGCGCCCGCCGCTATGTACTGCACACCTTTACCCACTCGCAAAGCGCGTTGATGAAAAAGCGCGTCAGCCAGTTCATGATCGGCGCGGCGTGTGAAGTCTGTGCTGGCAAGCGGCTCAAGCGCGAAGCGCTGAGCGTTACGTTCGCCGGCCTGGACATCGGCGAATTCTCCCAGTTGCCGCTCAACCAATTGGCAGAAAAGCTCAAGCCTGTTGCCGAGGGCAAGCAGGTGGGCAAGAAGCTCAGCGAAGAAAAACGCCTGGCCGCCCAGCAACTCGCGCAAAACCTGCTGGGCCGCTTGCACACCCTGATCGATCTGGGCCTGGGTTATCTGTCCCTGGAGCGCAGCACGCCGACGTTGTCGTCCGGTGAACTGCAACGCCTGCGCCTGGCGACGCAACTGGGCTCGCAGCTGTTCGGCGTCGTCTATGTGCTGGACGAGCCGACCGCAGGCTTGCATCCGGCCGATGGCGAATCGTTGCACGCGGCGCTGCAAGGCTTGAAGGCGGCTGGCAATTCCCTGTTCGTCGTCGAGCATGATCTGGACACCATGGGCCGCGCGGACTGGGTCGTCGATGTCGGGCCGCTGGCCGGCGAACAAGGTGGCCAGGTGCTGTACAGCGGGCCGCCCCAGGGCCTGGCCAAAATCGACGCTTCGCAGACCCGCGCCTATCTGTATGGCGGCGCCGTACCTCTGCCACGTCCGCGCCGTGAGACCGCCCGTTGGCTCAAGCTGGCCGACGTCACCCGCAACAACCTGCACAAGGTTGCGGCAGACTTCCCGCTGCAATGCTTCACGGCGGTCACCGGCATTTCTGGTTCGGGTAAATCGAGCCTGGTCAGCCAGGTGCTGCTGGAACTGGTGGGCGAGCACCTGGGACAGGCACGGGAAGAGGTCGAGGACGTGCTGGAAGACGTCGCGCCGCAGACCGAGTCAGGGCATATCGCCGAAGGCATGGACAGCATCAAGCGCCTGGTGCAAGTCGACCAGAAGCCCATCGGACGCACGCCGCGCTCCAACCTGGCCACCTACACCGGCCTGTTCGACCACGTACGTAAACTGTTCGCGGCCACCGCCGATGCACGGCGCCACGGTTTCGACGCCGGTCAGTTTTCCTTCAACGTGGCCAAGGGTCGCTGCCCCGAATGTGAAGGCGAAGGCTTCGTCAGCGTCGAACTGCTGTTCATGCCCAGCGTGTTCAGCCCGTGCCCGACATGTCACGGCGCACGCTACAGCCCCAAGACCCTGACAGTGAAATGGCAGGGCCGGACCATCGCCGAGGTGTTGCAGCTGACGGTGGCCGAGGCCTGCGACGTGTTCACCGAGCAAACGGCGATCCTGCGCCCACTCACCGTACTGCGCGACATCGGCTTGGGCTACCTGCGCCTGGGCCAGCCGGCCACCGAGCTGTCGGGCGGCGAAGCGCAACGCATCAAGCTGGCCACCGAGCTGCAACGCACTCAGCGCGGCGCTACCCTGTACGTGCTCGATGAGCCGACCACCGGGCTGCACCCCAGCGACGTCGATCGGCTGATGCAGCAACTCAACCATCTGGTCGACGCCGGCAACAGCGTGGTCGTGGTGGAACACGACATGCGCGTGGTAGCCCAGGCCGACTGGGTCATCGACATCGGACCCAAGGCTGGGGATCAGGGTGGCAAGGTCGTGGCGGCCGGACGGCCCGAAGATGTAGCCAAGGTCAGCGCCAGCCGTACTGCGGCCTATCTGCAGAGCGCCCTGGCGGAAACTGTGTAGCACGCGCGCAAGCGGCCCGGGCGTACCGGGGCCGCTTGATCACCGCTCAACCGACGGGCTTACTCTGGCCTTCGTCGGATGGGGTGCGCTCCTTTTCTCCCTGCTGATTGGCGCGCTTGTGCTCTTCACCGACCTTGCCGGCGTTCTCCGGCTTGTGGTCGAGGTCTTCACGATCGGATTCTTTGTCCACGGTGTTCTCCTGGCAGTGCTCGAACGGCGCATTGGGCCGTCATGCTGGTTAGGCATCCCGCTTCGGCATTCGTGCCCAAACGTTTCCAGGCTGAACTCCCACACTGGGTTGCCAGTCAGCATTGAAACGCCATTATCGGAGGATCATCCCGAATGCAGATTTCACTGGATAAACAGGTTGCCCTGGTCACTGGCGCCAGTTCTGGACTGGGTGCCGCAGCCGCGAAGGCTCTGGCCGCAGCGGGTGCCAGCGTCGTGGTCAACTACAATTCCCACGCCGAGCCTGCCGAGCAGTTGGTGGCACAGATCCGTGAAGCAGGTGGTCAGGCCATTGCGGTGGGCGCTGACGTATCGAAGGAAGACGACGTCGAGCGTTTGTTCGCCGCCGCGATCGATACCTATGGCGCACTGGACATCCTGGTCGCCAACTCGGGCCTGCAGCGCGATGCCGCCACGGTCGACATGACCCTGGCCGACTGGAACAAAGTCATCGAGGTCAACCTCACCGGCCAGTTCCTCTGCGCCCGCGCTGCGCTGCGACAGTTCCGCGAGCAAGCCTCGCGATCCGAAGTGTCGCGGGCGGTCGGCAAGATCATCCACATGAGTTCCGTGCACCAGCTGATTCCGTGGGCCGGCCACGTCAACTATGCCGCTTCCAAAGGCGGTATCGACCTGCTGATGCGCAGCATCGCCCAGGAGGTGGGTGAGCAGCGCATTCGCGTCAACTCCATCGCGCCGGGTGCCATCCGCACCGCCATCAACGAAGAGAACACCCAGGGCGACGCCGAGAAGAAATTGCTCGAGTTGATCCCCTATGGCCGCGTCGGCGAAGCGGACGATGTCGCCAATGCGGTGGTCTGGCTGGCGTCCGATCTGAGTGATTACGTGCATGGCACCACGCTGTTCATCGATGGCGGCATGAGCTTGTATCCGGGGTTCCGAGACAATGGCTGAAGACGTCTGCAGTACCTCGCAAAGCCCTATCGAAGCCCACGGCATCATCGGTGACATGCGCAGCGCTGCCTTGATCGCCGACAACGGCAGTATCGATTTCTGTTGCTGGCCCGAATTCGACAGCCCTTCCATATTCACCGCACTGCTCGACTGCGACCGCGCAGGTGTCTTCGAACTGGCACCCGACCTGCCCAGCGCGCGCCGCCAGCAGATCTACCTGCCCGACAGCAACGTGTTGCAGACTCGCTGGATCGACCATGACGCCGTGGTTGAGATCACCGATCTGATGCCCGTAGCCGCAGCCGCCGATGCCCTGCCCCGGCTCATCCGCCGGGTCGAGATGCGCAACGGCACGGCGACCATTCGCCTGCGCTGCCGGGTCCGCCATGACTACAGCCGCGCCGACACCCAAGCCTACGCCAGTGGCGAGGACGTCTGCTTCAAAGCCGAAGGACAACCCACCCTGCGGTTGTCGGCGACCCAGGCGATGGACATCGATACGCACAGCGCAGTTGCCGTATTCGAACTCAAGGAAGGCGAATGCGCCGAGTTCATCCTGGGTGGCGACGAAGACCCCATGGTGCGTGCAGGCGCAGGCCAGACGTGCCTGGAAGAAACCTTGGCGTTCTGGCGCAACTGGATCGGCCATTCCAACTACAAGGGCCGCTGGCGGGAAATGGTCGACCGCTCGGCGCTGGCCTTGAAGCTGCTGACATCGCGCCGCCACGGCGGGATCATCGCCGCCGCCACCTTCGGCCTGCCGGAAGCACCGGGTGGCGTGCGCAACTGGGACTACCGCTACACCTGGATTCGCGATGCATCGTTCACCGTGTATGCGTTCATGCGGCTGGGGTTCACCACCGAAGCCAACGACTACATGCGTTGGGTCCGCGATCGGGTAGGCGAATGCTGCGACGAGCCCGCTCGACTGGGCGTGGTGTATGGCCTGGACGGCCGCGAAGAATTGCCGGAATCGGAGCTCGACCACTTGAGCGGGCACGGCGGCGCGCGTCCCGTGCTGGTGGGCAACGGCGCCCACGATCAGGTCCAGCTAGACATCTAAGGTGAGCTGCTGGACGCGGTGTACCTGGCCAACAAGTACGGCGAGGCCATTTCTCGCGAAGGCTGGAAACACGTCACCCATATCGTCGACAAGGTGTGCAGCAGTTGGCATCAGAAAGACGTCGGTATCTGGGAAATGCGCAACCCGCCCGAGCACTACCTGCATTCGCGACTGATGTGCTGGGTGGCCATCGACCGTGCCCTGCGTCTGGCCGAGAAACGTTCGCTGCCGGCCCCGTTCGAACGCTGGGACCGCGAGCGCCAGGCGATCCACGATGATATCTGGGACAACTTCTGGAACGCCGAGGCCGGGCACTTCGTGCAGAAATTGGGCAGCGTGGAACTTGACGGCTCGATGCTGCTGATGCCACTGGTGCGCTTCGTCGGTGCCAGCGACCCACAATGGCTGAGCACGCTGGAAGCGATCGAGCGCACTCTGGTGCGTGATGGCATGGTCTATCGCTACCGCCAGGATGACGGTTTGCCGGGCGATGAAGGTGCCTTTACGGCCTGTTCGTTCTGGTACGTGGAATGCCTGGCCCGGGCCGGCCAAGTGGAAAAAGCGCACCTGGAATTCCAGCAATTGCTGCGTTACGCCAACCCTCTGGGCTTGTTCGCCGAGGAGTTCGACCGGCATGGCCATCACTTGGGCAATACTCCGCAGGGATTGAGCCATTTGGCACTGATCAGCGCCGCCAGCTTTCTTGATCGGAAGCTGAGTGGTCAGCGCACACAATGGCAACCGTAGCACGATCCGCAGGGGATAGTGGCAAGAGTGCCACTATCACCTCCATAAACCAAACGTAATGCCAATCTGCTAGGCGCCCGTTGAGAACCACGCCATACTGACGCCTGTTACCACTCGTTGCGCCGTGGCTGCCGGGTATCAATAAACCCGGCGCTTCGAGGGAATTAAATTTGTCATGTTGCGCTCCTATTCAGGTAGCAATGGACACACTTCAAACACCGGATAAATTCTAAGCAAGGGAATCAAGGAGCCGTTCATGCTGATACTCACCCGCAAGGTAGGCGAAAGCATCGTCATTCATGACGACATCAAGATCACTATCCTTGGCGTGAAAGGGATGCAGGTGCGAATCGGCATCGATGCGCCGAAGGACGTACAGGTACACCGCGAAGAAATCTTCAAGCGCATCCAGGCAGGTAGCCCTGCACCGGAGAAGGGAGATGGCAAGGCCTGACAGGCCACCTGCCGCCGTCTTGTGAGCGCCGCGTTGCGTCTGGCCCAAGCCAGCCCGCACCGTGGCGCAAAGTCAGAATCGACCGTTAGATGGGTGTTGCCTGGTGATGATTGTCATCCGGAGCCCCTGCCCCACCGCCTGCATGACGTTTCGCCTTGTCGATGGCGAAGTCCAGAGCGTCTTTAGCGCAGGTCAGCCCGTCGCGTATCTCGGTCTGTTCCTTGATCACACCCCCGTCTACCCCGTACGTCCCGAAGAACACCGATACCTTGTCGTCAGCGATCTTGCGTGCGCGAGCAACGATGTGGCAGCCGTTCTTGAGGGTTTCCTCATGGCGGGCTTGCTCGTCCAGAAAATTCTCTGATGATTTGTCCCACTCTTTGAAGCGAGCAGTGGTTTCCAATTCTACGTCTGTCATATGCCTACCTCTGGTGGGTAATTAAGGCGATGCCTTATGTAACCGACCTTCTCGCGGCGGCGTGGTTCAGTACGACGCTGCTGAAAGAAAGGCCACGACTGTCGATCGGCTATTAAAAGGAATTATTCCTACAGACTATACGTCACTAATCAGACATGCCTTGCACTCGAGCACAAGGACACCATCATGCTGATTCTGACCCGCAACACCGATGAAAGCATCGTGATTGAAGAAGATATCCGTATCACCATCATCGATATCAAAGGCGGCCAGGTCCGTCTGGGCATCGATGCGCCTCGGCATGTCGCCGTGCATCGGCAGGAAATCTACGAGCGCATCAAGGCAGGTGTGCCGTTGGTGCCAAAGGCCACCGGACTACCTTAGACGCATGGCCGCTGAGCACAGCGCCGGCGTACCTTGGTCATCAAACCCCAAAGGCAGCGTTGAGCTTGCTGGCGAGATCCTGCTCGCGGAAAGGTTTCTTGACCAGCAGGTAGTGCTCGGAATCCAGGCCGTCCAGTTCGGCGTAGCCGCTGATGAACACGATCGGCAAACGCGGGTGACGGCGACGGATCATGTGCGCAAGCTCACCGCCGCTGGTGCCAGGCATCGCGAAGTCGGTCAGCACCAGGTCGACGCTGGGGTCCAGCTTGTTCAGCGCCTGCTCGGCACTGTCGGCCTCGACCACGCTGTAGCCCAGGCCTTGCAGCATGGTAGCCGTCACTTCGCGCACGTCATGGTCGTCGTCCACCAACAAAATGGTAGGCCGCTCACCTTCGGCTTGAGCGGCCGCGATGTAGGCTGGCTCGTCCTTGTCTGCGAGCGGTCGATCCGGCACGCCTGGCAGGTAGACCTTGACAGTGGTGCCGTACCCAGGCGAAGTCATGATGGCCACGCCCCCGCCCGACTGCTTGGCGAACCCGAACACCTGCGCCAGGCCCAGGCCCGACCCCTTGCCCACCTCCTTGGTGGTGAAGAACGGCTCAAAGGCCTTGGCCAGTACCTGCTGGCTCATGCCCGTTCCCGAATCCTGGATCGACAGCACCACATAGTCGCCAGGCTCCGGGTCTTCCGGACGCTGCGCCGCCATGCTGACCGTTTCGTTGGCCGTGGACAGGCGCAAGGTGCCGCCGCCGGGCATGGCATCGCGCGAATTGATGGCCAGGTTGAGGATGATCATCTCGGTCTGGGTCGGGTCCACCAAAGCGTTCCACAAATCCGGCGCGGTGTCGGTCTCGATCCAGATGCTGCCGCCCAGCGTGCGCTGCAACAGTTCGATCATGCCTTCCACGGTGCCGTTGAGGTTCACCGCAACCGGCTCCAGCCGCTGTCGACGTGAGAACGCCAGCAACTGACCGGTGAGCTTGGCGCCGCGCTCGCCCGCTTCCTTGATGTTCTGCAGGCGGCCTTGAATGCGCTCGGTCTTGCCCTTCTCGAAATCTCTGGCAATGAACGTAGTGCTGGCCAGGATCACCGTCAAAAGGTTGTTGAAGTCGTGCGCGACACCGGCCGTCAGCTGGCCCACCGCTTCCAGGCGCTGCAACTGGTGCAGCGTGGCCTCGATGCGCTGGCGCTCGGCGATCTGTTCGCGCAGCTGGTGGTTGGCACCGGCCAGTTCGTCCAGTACCTCTCGCTCGCCGGTGATGTCACGCACGGCCGCGTACATCAGCCCCTCGTCCGGCACGATGGTCCACGACAACCAGCGGTAGTCACCATCGGCATGACGCATGCGGTTGACGAAGCGCGTCGAGACGTTGCCGTTGGCGATGTTGTCGGTTTCGCGGCGGGTTGCAGCCAGATCGTCCGGGTGGATGATCTCCCACAACTGCATGTTGCCCAGTTGCTCACGGGTCCAGCCCAGCGTCGACTCCCACGCCGGGTTGAGCGATACCGGCGACATGTCGAAGCGCATTACCCCCAGCAACTCGCGAGACAGCTCCCAGGTGCGGTCGCGCTCGCGGGTGCGCTTGACCACGCGTTCGCCGAGCATCTCGTTGAGCTGTTCGAGCGCCTGGGTCGCTTGCTTCTGCTCGGTGATATCGTGAATGACGCCGGTGAACCGCACGCACACGCCGTCTTCGAAGAAGGCCTGGCCATGGCTGGCGATCCAGCGCAGGACCCCACTGGCCAACAGCACGCGATACTCGATCTGAAACCGGTGTCCGTCGTCCACCCCAAGGGCGGCGGCCATGCGCTCCTGCACCAGCGGCAGGTCGTCGCGGTGGCAGTGGTCGAGGAACAACTGGAGGTTGACCTCGGTGTCGGGTTGCAACTCGTACAGCTCCCGGCAACGCTCGTCCCACAGCAGCGTTCCGCTGAGCGGCGCGTAGTCCCAGACGCCCATGCGCGCAGCATTGGTCGCGATATGTGCGCGCACTTCGGCGTGCTGCAACGACCGCTCGGCGTTGCGTCGGCGCCGACGTTCGTGGACCTCGTCCATCGCGCGCTGAACGGCGCGGGGCAGCAGGCTCAGGTTCTGCTTGAGCACGTAGTCGATGGCGCCTTGGCGCATCATCTCGACCGCGTGCTCTTCACCGTAGACGCCGGAAAGGAAGATGAACGGCGTCAGCGGCGCCAGGCGCTGCGCCGCTTGCAGCACCAGCGGCCCCGACGAGCCCGGCAGCATGTAGTCACACAGAATCAGGTCGAAGGCGCCACCAGCCAGCGCCTTCTCCACGCCTTGATGGTTGAACACCAGCGTCGACTCGACGGCCAGGCCGGCACGCTCTAGCGTCAGCAGCGCCAGTTCGGCATCGAGGGTACTGTCTTCCACGAACAGCAATTGCAAGGGCTTGGGCGGCATAGAATTCCGAAAACGTGACTGGAGTGTGATGCGCTCTGCGCCGTCCGTGCGCCGTGAGTGCGCTGCGTGCGGTAGGTCGGGGCCGTCACGCAACGCAGGCCGAACTCAGGAGCCGGGACGACGAACGATGCGCGACGAGCCCGGTGGTGGCTCGTTCAAGACCGCCCAGAAAATCCCCAGATCGGAAATGGCAGAAACAAATTCCTTGAATTCGACCGGCTTGACCACGTAAGCGTTCACTCCCAATGAGTAGGCGCGCTCAAGATCGGGTTCTTCCTTGGACGAGGTCAGCATGACCGTGGGGATACTGCGCAACTCGTTGGTCTCGCGTACCACCTTGAGCACTTCCAGGCCGTCGACCTTCGGCAACTTCAGGTCTAGCAGCAAGACCGCCGGGTTGCCTTCTGCGCGCGCGGCATGAGTACCGCGGCGCAGCAGATAGTCCAGCGCTTCGGCGCCGTCACGCATGACGATCACTTCGTTCGCCAGCTGGCTGCGCTCCAGCGCCACCAGTGTCAGCTCCAGGTCTTTGGGATTGTCTTCGACCAGAAGAATGGGTTTGAGCATTGCTTACCTCGAAAGATTCGTACTGGCGGAATGTGCGCGCTTGGGCAACGCCATATAAAAGGTGGCACCCTGGTCCACGGCGCCTTCGGCCCAGACTCGGCCGTCATGCCGTTCGATGATGCGGCGCACGCTGGCCAGGCCGATGCCGGTGCCCTCGAACTCTTCCATCCGGTGCAGGCGCTGGAATACCCCGAACAGCTTGCCGGCGTAGGCCATGTCGAAGCCAACGCCATTGTCGCGCACGAATATGATCGTTTCGGCGTCCTGCTGGTAGGCGCCCACTTCGATCACGGCGTGCTCGCGGGTGCGGCTGTATTTGATGGCGTTGGACAACAGGTTGCGCAGCGCCAGGTGCACGAAGGCCGCGTCCGCCACCAGCCGCGGCAATGGCCCGACTTGCCAGTGCAGTTCGCGGCCCTCGTAGTCAGGCTGCATTTCCAGACGGATTGACTCCACCAGCGCACTGAGGTCGACATCGGTGAAGCGCAGGGCTGAACGGCCCATCTGGGAGAAGCTCAGCAGGTTGTCCACCAGCGTACCGGCAAAGCGCGCCGACTCGCCGATGTGCTCGAGAAAGCGCAGGCCTCGTTCGGACAGCTTGGGCCCTTCGAAGTCGGTCAACAGTTCAGCGTAGCCGGCGATATGCCGCAGGGGCGCGCGCAGGTCATGGGACACACTGTAGGAGAAAGCTTCGAGCTCCTTGTTGGACTTCTTCAGTTCACCAGCCAGCTGCGCCAACTCTTCGGCCTTGCGCAGGACGATGCCCAGCACGGCGGTACGCAGCTCGTGCACGCCTTCGATTTCGAGTGCATCCCAAGGGCTGGAAAAACCACTGACTTCCTGCTGCCAGCTTTCGAAACTGGCCCGCGGGTTGAGCACCCCCGAACTGTCCAGGCTCTTTTCCGCTCGCCCCGCCCAGGTCACCGTGCGGGATTGCTCGGGCTTGAACCAGATGAGGTAGTGGGAATGGATTTCGGAAATGGCCACGGCCAGCACACCGCCGCAGTAGCGAGCCAGCTCCGGCAGTTCTGCCAGGTCACGGCCAACGTTGTCGCTGTGGAAGATTTCCTGGCCACCGCGCTCGGCCAGCCACAATGCCAGGGCGTCGACCACCGCTTGCGGCGGCGTGTCGCCGAGCAGCTCGCAACGAGCTTCGGCAATGATCGCCGCACCGCTGGCACGGGCAAAACCCAGGAAGGTGTCGGGTAGCCTGAGCAGGCCGGCGCGCACGCTGTCACTGTCGGCCATGGCCGACAGCAGCTGGACGATGTGCCGACGCAATTCGAGCATGCGCTCGTTCTGCGCATGGGCGGTTTTGGTTTCGATCTGCAGGGACAACACACTGCCCAGCAACTCGCAAGCCGTACGGGTCTGGAAACCCACCGCGTGGGGCTGGTCGTGGTGACAGGAAATGAGGCCCCAGAGATGACCATCGACCACGATGGAAATCGACATCGACGCCATCGTCTGCATGTTGCGCATGTATTGCAGATGCACCGGGGAGACGCTGCGCAGGGCAGCCAGGCTCAGGTCCAGCGGCGCGCCGGTGACGGGGTTGTGGGCTGGCACCAGGGCCGAGGCCTGGTAGTTCGCATCTTCGATCACCCGAATGCGGTTGCTGCAGTACAACTCTCGGGCCTGGGCCGGAATATCGGAGGCCGGGAAGCACAGACCCAGGTAGCTGGGGTAGCCGTCATCCCGTACTTCGGCCAGCACCGTGCCATTGCCGAGGGCATCGAAGCTGTAGGCTTTGACCCGACCGAAGCCCGTTACGCGCTTGACCTCGATCACCGAGCGCTGGCAGAGCTCGATGATGTCTGCAGCATTGTGCAGTTGGCTGATGAACGTCCGCACCAGCGGGTACAGCGCGCCATAGGCATGCGTGTCGTCGGCGGCGGGCTCGAACTCGGCGATGATTACGCCGTCGGCGCGATGCACCATCATCGCCATGCTGCTCTTGTGGCCGCCTTGCGCAAAGCGGACATCGGCGAAATGGAACGGCTGTCGCTCCTCGCCGGGCCAGGCAGCCAGGCGTGCGGAGAGGTTGTCGCCCTGCTCGAGCAAACTGGCCACGGGGGTTTCCAGCACCTGTGCAGGCTCGACTTGCAGCCAGTGACGTACGTTGTCGCTGACCTGCAGCACGCGCTGGGCAGCAGCATCGAGTACCATCATGAAGCCTTGCGGCTGGATGCTGCCGGGTGTACGGATGGGTTCACGCGCGCATTGCTCGAGCGCCGCGGCGAGCAGAACAGAGGTCTGGCCTGATGTCACAGAGTATCTCCTGGCGGCCATCAGCGCAGCGCTGCAAGCCAGTGCATGGTCGCCAACCGTGGCATATGAAAAACGACTTTCAATCGGCGACCACTTTAGCAAAGAAGTAAGAGTTCCGGGGGGTTGTTCAGTAATAATGGCAAATTGATCAGCTCCCTCTGAAGCCGTTGCAACCGGCATTGCCCACAAGCCATTAGCACATGACATTTCTCAGCCATATCAGTATGATGCGCGACTATGCGAGGTTGGCGAAATTGGTAGACGCATCAGACTTAAAATCTGACGACCTTTGGTTGTGCGGGTTCGATTCCCGCACCTCGCACCACTCCCATCTGCCTTCCCTTCCCAATCTTCGGGAACTCCTGCCCCCTCAGCTTGCCGACTTCCTATACGCCACGCACTTCGCCTGGTGACACAAGGAGGCCCAACCCATGCCTGATGCTCAGGGTAAGATTCGTTACGCCGTAGTTGCCGGTGGCTGGATTTCGCAAGGCGCATTCATGCCCGGTGTGGATCAGACCAGCAATTCGGTAATGACCGCACTGGTGACCGGTGACCCAATCAAGGCCGATGAATTGGCTGCGCTGTACGATCTCAAGAGCTACAGCTACGAACAGTTCCCCGAATTGCTGGCGTCCGGCGAGATCGACGCGATCTACCTGGCCACGCCCAATTTCCGCCATCGTGAATTCGCCGTCCCCGCGCTGGAAGCCGGCATCCATGTGCTGCTGGAGAAACCCATGGCGGCCAGCGAAGAGGACTGCCTGGCCATCAACGCCGCCGCCGAGCGGGGCAATGCCAAGCTGATGATTGCCTACCGCCTGCACTGCGAGCCGGGCACCGTGGAAATGGTCCAGCGCGTGCGCAAAGGTGACGTAGGCGAGCCTCGCTTGTTCACCGCCACCTTCACCCAGCACACCGACGCCGAAAATCATCGGATGAAAAGTGGGTTCTGGGCCGGTCCCGCAGCGGACATGGGCCCCTACCCGCTCAATGCCGTGCGCAACCTGTTCGGCGGCGAGCCGTTGGAAGTACACGCCGTGGGCGCACAGACGCCCGGCCGACCCATCAATACGCCGGACACGGTCAGTGTGACGTTGCGTTTCGCCGAGCAGCGCCAGGCCACCTTCACAGTCAGCTTCAGCCTGCCGGCAACCGAGCGCTTTCAGTTGATCGGCACCCAAGGTGAGTTCGAAGCATCGCCGTGTTTTGGATTCGGCGAGGGCGTCGCCATCGCCTATCGCTCGATCATCGACGGTGAAGAACAGGAGCACACATTTCCGGTCGTCGATCAGTTCGGTGGTGAAACCGAATACTTCTCCCAGTGCATTCTGGAAGATCGCCAACCAGAGGCCGACGGCGACGAAGGTTGGCGCGACGTGCGGGTGCTGGCAGCCATCGAGCGCTCGCTGCAAACCGGCGAGGTGCAGACACTGGACCCGCTACCTCCGCGCAAGGGGATCCAGGCCGACCAGGCACGTCAGTTGCCACTGGCCAAGGTGCCGCCGTACGTCAACACCACCGAACCCAACGACTGAGGGTCGCCTGATGCGGTGGCGCCAGGCACCACCGCATGCGCTGCTGTCCAGGCGCTCAGGCGTGCTGGGCCAGCGTTGCTGCCAGGCGCTTCGCTTGGGCGGCAACGTCGGTGACCGCGGTGCTTTCCCACCACATCCCCCGCAACGGCGGCCCCATGGCGAACAATCGCTGTGCGGTGACACCGTCCGCATCGATCAGCGCGCCGTCGGCGTCGGCTTGCAGACCCAACGCCAGCGGCCCTGGCGTGATCAGTCCGCACGCCAGGAGTTGGCGCGGCAGTGGCTTGTCGACACGTCGCCAGTCGTATTCGATGCCGCTGGAATTGATCAGGACGTCACCCTGCAGCTGCACAGGCACTGATTCGCCCCGGCGACGGATGGTCAGGGTCGTGCCTTCGGCGCTCTGATAACAGGCAGCCTGCAGAGTGAGCCGGCCTTCGGCGATCGCTTTTTGCAGCAGCGCGTCACTGGGGGGTGGTGAGCGGTGGTGATGGCTTTCCCACCAGGGACGAACATGGCGAACGAACTGCCGTTTCTGCCGCTCGCTGGCCTGGCTCCAGAGCCGTGCGATGTGAACTCGCACGGTGTCCAGTGGCGCCTGCCAGTCCACCCCTTCCCCCATGGCCTGGCGGCATTGACTGCGCACCTCGGCCATGAGTTCGCGGGGGCTGCGCAGCTCGCTCGCCGTCGCCAGAAAGTCTGGCCAGCTCGGCGGCTGGCGGCGCACATGGGGCCACAGCCCGTGCCGCGAGATGACCGTGATCGGCCCACGGTGACCGGCCCGATCGAGGGAAACCACTGCATCGACCATGGTCAGTCCCGAGCCGATGATGAGCACCCGGGCCTGGGGATCGAGGCCACGCATGGCCTGCACGTCCCAGGGGTCGATGGCCGCAGCGTTCAATCCGCCGGGCGCTTTCACGGCGGTGCGTGCTGCGGGAAACATGCCGGTGGCGAGCACCGCCTGACGCGCGGACCACCTTTGGCCATCGCTCAGGGTGACTTCGACGTGCTCGTCATGGGTTTGCAGGTCGACCGCTTCGGCGCGCACGTGCTCCGCCGTGGACCCGAAGCGCGCACCCAGGGCACGTGCTTCGGCCAGGCGTTGCTGGGCATAGAGGCCGAAGATGCCGCGCGGCGGGAACAGCTCGGCCACCGGCAGGGACTGCTCGGCCGACTCAGGCCAACCGCCATTGTCGATGAACTGGGTAAGCCACTGGGTCAAGTCGTCGGCATTGTCGGGGTCGACGCTCATGCGCGCCGCGTTGCCATTGAGGGTATGGCCCAGTTCGGTGGCGCTGTAGGCTTCGCCGCGGCCAAGTTCCGCGCGCGGTTCGATGATGGCGATCCGCCGCGGGTGGGGCTGCTTGAGCAATTGCACGGCCAGCAGGGTTCCGCTCAAGCCGCCACCGATGATCACTATGTCGGCGTGCCTGAAAACAACATCGGTCATGGCTGATTTCTCAAGGACGGTTTCGTCGATCATACGTCATGCAGCGCGCCGGGCCGTTGCGATGCCGTCACCACATTGCGGCAGCCGCTCAGATCCAGATCCTGCAGCGCAGCGGGCTTGGCAAAGTAATAGCCCTGGGCCTGGGACGCACCCATCTCGCGCAACAGCTGCAACGTGGCGAGATCTTCCACACCTTCGGCGACGACGGTCAAACCCAGCGATTCGGCCATGCGCACGATGGCGCGGACGATGGCCCGGCTGCGGGCGCTGCTGGTCAATTCAAGAATGAACGACTTGTCGATCTTCAAGCCGTTGAACTGGTACTGGTGTACGTAGCTGAGCGATGAGAAGCCTGCACCGAAGTCGTCCAGCACCACGCTCATGCCGTGCTCGGCCAACTGCTGCATGGTCCGCTGGGCCATCGCCGGCTCGGCGACCAGCGCGCCTTCGGTCAATTCCAGGCAGATCCGCGAGGCTGCCACCTGATGGCGTGCCAGCACGGCGAGCACTTCATCGGCGAAACCGCTGCGGGTGATGCTGTAGCTGGAGCAGTTCACATGCACCGGCGGCCAGTGCGCGTGGGCCGGCTGGGCCAGAATCTGCGCGACATGGGTCAGCATGTAGAGGTCCAGGCGTCCGATCAGGCGCAGGCCTTCGAGCGCAGGCAAAAAGTGCCCAGGCGCGACGATGCGCCCGTCCGGTTGGTGCCAGCGGATCAACGCCTCCAACGCCAGCACCTCGCCGCTCTGCACATCGACGATCGGCTGGAAGTACGGCAGCAGCTCATCGCTGCGCTTGAGCGCATTGCGCAGCGCGCCTTCCTGCTCGACCTGGTCGGACACCTCGCGGCGCAGCGCCTGGTTGAACACCGCATAGCTGTCGCGACCGGCACTCTTGACCCGGTACATGGCCTTGTCGGCATCGCGCAACAGGTCGGCTGGTTCGCTGTGGAACTGGCTGTCGGCGCCGACGATGCCGATGCTGCACGAGGAAAACACTTCATGGCCGTTGATGAAAAACGGCCGGTCGAACGCCACAAGAATGCGTTCGGCGATCTCCACCGCCGCCTCCAGGCTTGAACCCGGAGCCAGCACGGCAAACTCGTCGCCGCCCAGGCGCGCCAACAGATCGTCCTCGCGCAGACAGCTACGCAGACGGGCTCCTGCCTCCATGAGCAATTGGTCGCCGAAGTGATGGCCAAAACTGTCGTTGACCATCTTGAAGCGGTCCAGATCGATGAACATCACCACCAGTTCGCGACCGTCGGTCTGGTACTGGCTCCAGGCGTGGGCCAGACGCTGCTGCAGGTGGATGCGATTGGGTAACGCCGTCAGTGCGTCGTGGGCGTTCTCGTATTGCAGCTTGGCGTTGGCGTGGTCGAGTTCGCGCGTTCGACTCTGTACGCGCGCTTCCAGGCGCAGGTTGGCTTCGTAGATGGCTTCGGCAGCGCTGCGACGCGACAGCGCGGTGTCGATGTGACGCGAGACGAAGGTCAGCAGGTCCTGGTCGCGCAGGGTGTAGTGCACGTCGCTGGCGTAGCTCTGTACCACCAGCACGCCGCGCACGCGGTCGTCATCGAACAAGGGCACGCCGAGCCAGGATTGCGAGCGGATCGGCTCGCGGCTGTCGTCGATTTCGCCTTGGATCATCAGCCGCGTGGCGGCATCGAAGTCGATCAGGCAGGCAGCACGCTGGCGAATCACGTACTCGGTCAGGCCACGCCGACCACGGCGCGGTTGCGGGCGGCCGGTGAGTTGTTCATCGACGTAATAGGGAAAGCTGACCTCGCCGCTGGCGCCGTCGAAGATCGCGATATAGAAATTACGCGCGTACAGCAGATCGCCGACGATCACGTGCAGGCTGTGATAGAGGCCATCGAGTTCGCCGGGCTTGCTCGACAACTCGGCAATCTGGAACAGTGCCACTTGCAGGTGCTCGGCGCGCTTGCGCTCGGAGACTTCCAGGCGTAGCGCGGCGTTGAGCTGGGACAGCTCCTGCGTGCGACGCGACACCGTCTCTTCCAGGTCGGCGCGGTGCAGGATGCGGTCCAGGGCCATGGCCACGTGCCGGGCGACAACCAGGAACAGGGCACGGTCTTCGGCGCTGTAGGCGCGCTCCACGTCGTAGACCTGCATGGCAATCATGCCGAACACCTCGTCGCGGGCGTTCTTGAGCGGCGAACCCATCCAGAATTCGGGAATGTGCCCGACGCAATGGAAACGCCCCTGCCGCCCCGCCAGGGCGATGCCCTTGGCGTCGATCAGCAGGGGCTGGCCACTGGTCAGCACCTGACCGGTCAGCGACAGGTGCTCGGGAGTCAGATACTCGTAGTTTTCCGCTTCCAAGGCCTCGACGTCGATGACGTCGACGTAATAGGGGTAGGTGATCTTGCCGCTTTGCGCATCGTAGAGCGCCAGGTAGAAGTTTTCCGCGTCGATCAGGGTGGCCAGGAGTTTGTGTACGCCCACGAGGAACACGCCGCGGTCGCGGGTGGAACTGGCCAGGTAGGTAATTTCGTACAGCACGCGTTGCGTGATCTGCGCACGGGCCAGGGCGTCGGTCTGGACCTGACGACCGATGGCGGCGGCAAGGTCCGCCAGAGCGCCGTCGTGGGGAACATGTACCGGTGCCATCAGCCAGCCAAGTACCGCTTCGCCCTGCCCGGTTGGCCAGAACTGCAGTCCGCAGCTCTCGCAGAACCGCTCCAGCTCGTGGTTGGCCAACACCAGCGGCCAGTGGCGCTGAAGGTCGCCCTGGCCTTCCAGATGCAACTGCTCACCGGCCCGGTACCACGCCCAGGCGGTG
Organism: Pseudomonas rhizosphaerae; assembly: GCF_000761155.1. Lineage (NCBI taxonomy): Bacteria > Pseudomonadati > Pseudomonadota > Gammaproteobacteria > Pseudomonadales > Pseudomonadaceae > Pseudomonas > Pseudomonas rhizosphaerae. The sequence goes on from NZ_CP009533.1 coordinate 2,449,684, forward strand.
CTGTGCGGCCATTCACGGGCCTGCAGCAGAATCGCTTCCAGCGAGGCGGCATCAAGCACGGGCGTAGAGCCCTTGCCGAACTTGGCAAAGGTCGGGGGATCGGAACTCATAGACGCTCCATGCCAGAAAACCAACGGCCTCCATCTTCGAGCTTATGGCCATCTAATGGCAAGCCCTGTGAGCAGCCCTGACGCTTACGTCAAACCCTTGTGTCGCAATCCCCCTGCCTACCGCGTCGACCCTTTCGCGGCCGATGACCGCTCCTACAGGAGGACAGGCGCTGCGGTCGTCCCTCCTGGGCGCCGTGCGATGAATGGAAATCATCGGATTCAGGCCGGGCTGACGCTCTTGGTGTGCCTGGCCGCCTGTATGTCATGCATGAATCGCTCGGCCGGCAGTGGATGCCCGAGCAGGTAGCCTTGCAGGGAATCGCATCCCAGCCGAGTCAGGAAGGCCTGCTGGTTGCTGGTTTCCACACCCTCGGCGACGATCCGCAAACCCAGTGCCTGACCCAGCGCGACGATCGCCGAGACGATCGCAGCGTCGTCACCGTCCTGCTCCAGGTCGCGAACGAAGCCGCGATCGATCTTCAGCTCGTTGGCCGGCAGGCGCTTGAGGTACATGAGGCTGGAATAGCCTGTACCGAAATCGTCGATGGACAGATCGACGCCCATGTCCGACAGCTGCTGCAGCACCGTCATGCTGGCATCGGCGTCGCTCATGGCGGTGCTCTCGGTGATTTCCAGGGTCAGGTTGGCAGCCGCCAGCCCGTGCCGCGCCAGTGTGACGGCCACGCTGCGCACCAGTGCGGCGTGGCCGAACTGCAAGGCCGACAGGTTGACCGCTACGCGCCAGTCATGGAAGCCCATCTCGACCCACTCGCGCATCTGCCGACAGGCCTCGTCAAGCACCCAGTGGCCGATGTCGATGATCAACCCGGTCGTCTCCGCCAGGTCGATGAACGCCGCAGGCGCCAGCAGGCCCATGCGTGGGTGCTCCCAGCGCAACAGCGCCTCGGCGCCGACCGGTTTACCGCTGCGGGCATCGAACTTGGGCTGGTAGAACAGGCGCAACTGGCGCTCGGCCACCGCCAGACGCAATTCCTGCAGAAGCTGCAAGCGCTTGCGGGCATTGGTGTTCATCGAGCTTTCGAAGAAGCTGTAGCCGTTCTTGCCAATGCTCTTGGCATGGTACATGGCCGCATCGGCATTCATCAGCAGCTCGTTCTGATCGATGCCGTTGCCAGGGTACAGGGCGATACCGATGCTGGCGGAAATATGCAGGCTGTGTCCGGCGACTTCGAACGTCTGGCCGATCAGGTGAACCTGGCGCGCGGCGATACCCTTGGCGTAGGCCGCTGCTTCGAGGCTTACCAGCAGGACGAACTCGTCGCCACCGATTCGGGCCAGGGTGTCCTGGCCGTGCAGGCTGGTGCGCAGGCGCGAGGCGACGGCGCGCAGCAGCTGGTCGCCCATGTGATGGCCAAAGGCGTCGTTGACCGGCTTGAAACCATCCAGATCGATGAACATCACCGCCAGACAACCGCCGACCGCATCGATCTGGCTGATCGCCTGGCCGATGCGGTCGGCCAGGAGAATACGGTTGGGCAAGCCGGTCAGGTTGTCGTGCAGGGCCAGTTGAGTCAGCTCCTGGTTGGCCAGGGTCAATGAATTGGCCAGCGCCGCGGTGCGCGACTCCAGGCGCGCATCGAGCACCGACGTCAGCAAGGTCATGCCCAGCACCGCCAGGGTCGTGACCAGCACCAGGTAATCGAGACCATCCCCGGTAAGGCCGTCGAGGGCGCCACCACACACGCTGCCCTCGGGAAATTTGGCCGCGGCCATGCCGGTGTAGTGCATGCCGACGATGGCCAGGCCCATCAGCACCGACGCGCCGGCTCGGGCCAGTCGCACGTTCGGCCGGTTGCGCCGCAGGCGGAAGGCGATCCACAGCGCTGCGCCGGAAGCGCCCCCGGCGATGGCCAGAGAGGCGACGAACAGCACGGGGTCGTAGACGATGCCAGGCTGCATCTCCAACGCCGCCATGCCGGTGTAGTGCATGCTGCCGATGCCTGCGCCCATGATCACCGCGCCCCCGGCCAATTGCGGCCAAGGCAGCAGCGGCTGGCTGACCAGCCACAGGGCAAACCCTGAGCTCAGGACGGCGATGAGCAGCGAAGCGGCGGTCAGGCCCAGGTCATAGCCCAGTTGTATAGGCAGTTCGAAGGCGAGCATGCCGATGAAGTGCATCGACCACACGCCGATACCCAAGGCCAGCGCACCGCCGCTCATCCACAGATAGATCGCCCGGCCCTGCGCCGTAGCGATGCGCCCGACCAGATCGAGTGCGGTATAGGACGCCAGGATGGCGACACACAGCGATACGGCCACGAGGGCGGAGGAATAGGTACCAATCAGCATCGATATCTTGACCAGGGCGTGCGGGGTTTCAGAGGTGGTACGAAACACGGTTGCCGACGCGGCTGGCCTATTGTGCCGGTTCCTGCCAGCCGCCGCCCAGCGCCGCGATCAACTGCACGCTGGCGACCAGGCGACTCTGCATCAGGGTCAACACGCTGCGCTCGTTGCTCAACGCCGTTGCCTGCACGTTGACCACGTCAAGATAGCCAATAAGCCCGGCCTTGTATTGGTTGGACGTGAGGCGCAACGACTCGCGGGCCGCCTGCAGCGCCTCGTTGCGCACCAACGCTTCCTCGTCGAACACCTTCAACTGGCTCATGTAGTCTTCGACTTCACGGAACCCGTCGAGCACGGTCTGACGATACTGCGCGACGGTCTGGTCGTAAGCCGCTTCACTGCGGTCCACTTCAGCGGCGCGCTGGCCGCCATCGAACAGGGTCATCGCCAACTGCGGGCCAACCGACCAGAAACGGTTGGGCAACGACACCCAATTGCTGAAACTGCTACTGCTGTAGCCGCCGGCCAGGCTCAAGGTCAGGTCGGGATAATAGGCTGTCTTGGCCACGCCGATTTCCGCGTTGGCGGCCATCATCGAGCGTTCGGCGGCGGCGATGTCGGGTCGTCGCTCGAGCAATTGCGAAGGCACCGCCAGAGGGATTGCCGGCAACGCCGGAATCTCGGTGCTGGCGGCCAGGCTGAATTCGGCCGGTGCCATGCCAATGAGCACGGCGATGGCATTTTCCAGCTGCGCCCGCTGCCAGACCAGATCGATCAGGTCGGCCTGGGTGGTCTTCAACTGGGTCTGCGCCAGGAACACCGCATCCTTGCCGGAAATGCCCGCGCGGTACTGATTCTGGGTCAGGTCGAGCGAGCGCTGATAGGCCTGGACGGTCGCTTCGAGGAGGCGCTTCTGCTCGTCGATCACCCGCAGTTGCAGATAGTTCTGCACCAGCTCCGATTGCAGGCTCAGGCGCATCGCCGCCAAATCCGCCAGGCTCGCCTGCGCACTGGCGCGATCCGCCTCAAGCCCACGGCGCAGCTTGCCCCAGATATCGGCTTCCCAGCTCACGCCCAGCTGCGTGTTGTAGGTGTCGCGTATGCCACTGCTGGATTGGCTCAGGCTCGAACCGCTGCTGCCGGTGCCCTGGCTGGAGCGGGTCTTGCCAGCGCTCAGATCGACAGTCGGAAAGAGCGCGCCGCGGGTGCTGCGCACCAGTGCCTGGGCCTGCCGGTACTGCGCTTCGTACTGGGCGACGGTCTGGTTGGACCGGTTGAGCCTGAGCACCAGGGCGTCGAGCTGGCGGTCGCCGTACAGCTCCCACCAGGCGCCGCGCGCCAAGGCGTCGCTGGGGTTGGCTTGGCGCCAGCCCTCGGCCTGCTTGAATTGCACCGGCGTGGCGATCGTCGGACGCTGGTAGTCCGGGCCCAGGGTACAGGCACCCAGCATCAGGCTGCACAACGCCAGGCTGGCCAGGCGCGAAGCGCGGGGTAAAACGGAATCGGTCATAGCGCAGTGTCCAGAGCGGCATCGGTACGCACGCCGCGCCATTTATTGAAACGGTGGCGCAGGCGGTCCAGATAGAGGTAAACCACCGGGGTGGTGTAGAGCGTGAGGATCTGGCTGAACACCAACCCGCCAATGATGGTTAGGCCCAGCGGGCGGCGCATCTCGGCGCCTGCGGCGGTACTGAACATCAACGGCAGCGCACCCAGGATGGCCGCCATGGTGGTCATCAGGATGGGCCGCAAGCGCAACAGACAGGCCTGCCGAATGGATTCGGTCGGGCCCAGCCCTTCATTGCGTTCGAGTTGCAGCGCCAGGTCGATCATCATGATCGCGTTCTTTTTCACCACCCCAATCAGCAGAAACAGGCCCAGCAGCGAGATCAGGCTGAACTGGCCACCGGTCAGGTAGATGCTCAGCAAGGCCCCTACGCCGGCCGACGGCAAGGTCGAGAGAATGGTAAGCGGGTGAATGTAGCTTTCATAGAGAATCCCCAGCACCAGGTAAACCGCCACCAGCGCACCGAGTATCATAAATGGCTGGCTCTTCTGCGCCGCCGCGAAGGCGTCGCCGGTACCGGCCACCTTGACGATGATGTCTTCCGGCAGGCCGACCCGCACCAGCGCTCGCTCGATCAGCGGCGTAGCCACGTCCAGGGTCACGCCAGTGGCCAGGTCGAAGGAAATGGATTCGGAGGCGAACTGGCCCTCGTGGCTGACGCTGTCGTCGGCCAGGCTGTTCTCGTAATGCGCGATGCTCGACAGCGGCACACGCTTGTCGTCCATGGTGATCACCTGGACCTGCTCAAGGGTGATCGGGTCCTGGGCATACCGGGGGTTGATCTCCATCACCACCTTGTATTGGTTGAGGCTGTCGTAGATGGTGGAAATCTGCCGCTGGCTGTAGGCGTTGTTGAGCACCGAGGTCACGGTGCTCATGTCGATGCCCAGGCGCTTGGCCTTGTCGCGGTCGACGATCAAGGTCACCTGCGCGGCGCCGCGACCTTCGCGGGCATCGATGGCGGTCAGTTCCGGCAGCGCGCGGAACGCCGCGACGATTTTCGGGTACCAGGTGCGCAAGGCCGATAGATCGCCGCTCTGGATGATGTACGAATATTGCGCAGTGCTCTGCTCGCGTGCGCCGCCGAATTGCAGGTCCTGGTCGGCCATCAGCATCAGGCGGCCGCCGGGTACCTTGGGCAGTTCCTTGCGCAGCCGTTCGATCACCTGCTGCGCGTTGATCTTGCGTTCTTCGATGGGCTTCAAGCGCACCAGGATGGTCGCGTTGTTGCTGCCGTTGTTGCCGCCGATGAAGCCGGCCACGCTGTCGACCGCCGGGTCGGCGAGCAGCGCGCGCCGATAGGTTTCCATCTTCGGCTGCATGACCGAGAACGACAGGCCGTCGTCGCCGCGCACGAAGCCGATCAACTGGCCGGTGTCCTGCTGCGGCATGAAGGTCTTGGGCACGACCACGTACAGCGCCACGTTGCCGACGATGGTCAGCAACAGGCTGAGCAGGGTTAGCCGGCGATGCCGCAGGACCCAGCCCAGGCTACGGTCGTAGGCTGCGACCATGCGCTGATTGACGCTGTGACTGAAGCGTTGCAGGCGGTTGTCCTGTTCGGGCCGATGCGGCGTCAGCCAGCGCGCGCAGAGCATGGGCGTCAGGGTCAGCGAGACGAACAGCGAGACGACGATGGCCACCGCCAGCGTGATCGAAAATTCACGGAACAGGCTTTCGATGATGCCGCCGATGAACAGGATCGAAAGGAACACCGCCACCAGCGAGACGTTCATCGACAGCAGGGTGAAGCCGACCTCCTGGGTGCCCAGGTACGCAGCGCGCAGGGGCGGCACACCGTTGTCGATGTGCCGGGAAATGTTCTCCAGCACCACGATGGCATCGTCCACCACCAGCCCGGTCGCCAGGATCAGCGCCATCAGCGACAGGTTGTTGAGCGAGAACCCCCACAGGTACATGATCGCGAACGTCCCCACCAGCGACACCGGCACGGCCAGGGTGGGAATCAGCGATGCGCGGAAATTGCCGAGGAACAGGAAAACCACCAGCACCACCAGCACCACGGCGATGAGCAGCGTCATCTCGGCCTCGTGCAGGGTGGCGGTGATCACCGGTGAGCGGTCCATGGCGATGTTCAGCTCGACACTGGCCGGCAGCAGTGCTTCCAGGGCCGGCAGTTGTTCCTTGATCTGGCTGACAGTCTGGATGATGTTGGCCCCGGCCTGGCGGTTGATCACCAGCAGCACGGCCGAGTTGTCGTTGTAGAAGCCGCTGTTGTAGCGGTCTTCCACCCCGTCGGTGACCTTGGCGACGTCACTCAGGCGCAGTACCGAGCCGTCCTGATAGCGGATGATCAGCGGCTTGTAGTCGTCGGCCTTGTCCAGCTGGTCGTTGGCCTGCACCTGCCACTGGCGCTCGCCGTCCTCGACGAAACCGATGGGCCGCCGCACGTTGGTGCCGTCGATGGTGGTGCGCACGTCGTCGAGCGACACGTTGTACTGGTTGAGCAACTGCGGCTCGAGTTCGATGCGCACCGCTGGCAGGGAGCTGCCGCCGATCTGCACTTCGCCCACCCCCGGCACCTGGGACAGGCTCTGCGACAGGATGGTCGAGGCCAAATCGTACAGCTGGCCCTTTTCCAGCACCTCGGAGGTCAGCGACAGGACCATCACCGGGGCCTGGGAGGGGTTGATCTTCTTGTAGGTCGGCATGCTGCGCATGCCGCTGGGCAGCAGGTTGCGCGATGCGTTGATCGCCGCCTGTACCTCGCGGGCCGCACCGTTGATGTCGCGGTCCAGGTCGAACTGCAAAATGACCCTGGTCGAGCCCTGGCTGGAACGGCTGCTCATGGTGGTCACGCCCGGAATGGCGCCGAACGATCGCTCCAGCGGCGTGGCCACGGTCGAGGCCATGACCTCGGGGCTGGCCCCAGAGAGGTTGGCCGACACCACGATCACCGGAAAATCCATGCTGGGCAGCGGCGACACCGGCAGCAGGCTGAAACTGACCCCGCCCAGCAGCATGATCGCCACGCTCATCAGGAAGGTCGCCACCGGGCGACGGATGAAAGGTCCGGACAGGTTCATGATTCAGCCTGTTCCACGGCGGCTGGTTGGCGCCCCCAGCGTCGGCCCAGGCGGTCGAAGTACAGGTAGATGACTGGCGTGGTGAACAGCGTCAGCACCTGGCTCACCAGCAGCCCGCCAACCATCACCAGGCCCAGCGGCTGGCGCAGTTCCGCGCCCGAGCCGCTGGCAAGCATCAGCGGCACCGCGCCGAACAGCGCGGCCATGGTGGTCATCAGGATCGGCCGGAAACGCAGCAGCGCCGCCTGGTAGATCGCCGTCTCGGGGTCCAGGCCCTGGTTGCGCTCGGCCTCCAGGGCGAAGTCGATCATCATGATCGCGTTCTTCTTGACGATACCGATCAACAGGATGATGCCGATGATCGCGATCATGCCCAGGTCGTTGCCGCTGATCAGCAGCGCCAGCAAGGCCCCCACCGCCGCCGAGGGCAAGGTCGAGAGAATGGTGATGGGGTGGATATAGCTCTCGTACAGAACGCCCAGCACGATGTACATGGTGACGATCGCCGCGAGCACCAGCAGCAAGGTGCTTTGCAACGACGCCTGGAAGGCCTCCGCCGCACCCTGGAATTGGGTCTGCACGCCCAGCGGCATGCCGATGTCGCGCTGCACCTGCTCGATGACATCGACTGCCTTGCCCAGCGCCACCCCATCGGCCAGGTTGAACGACATCATCACCGCCGGAAACTGGCCGATGTGGGCAATCGCCAACTGCGCCTGGCGTTGCTCGATGTGGGCCAGGCTCGACAGGCGCACCTGGGTGCCACTGGTGGCGGTGGTGTCGCTGTCGGCCGTCTGATTGGTGGTGCCCGTGCCGTTGACGCTGGCCTTGACGTAGATCTGTTCCAGCGCCTGCGGCCCCAGGGTGCTGACGTCGGTGGCTTGCAGCACCACTCGGTACTGGCTGGACTGGGTGTAGATGGTGGAGATCTGCCGCTGGCCGAAGGCGTCGTACAGCGCATCGGTAATGTCGGCGACATCCACCCCGACCCGCTTGGCCGCATCGCGATCGATCACCAGGTACACCTGCAGGCCCTTGTCCTGCAGGTCGCTGGCCACATCGGTGAGTTCGGGGCGTTGCTTCAGAGCGTCCACCAAGCGAGCGCTCCAGGTGGCGAGCAGGTCCGCATCCGGCGACGACAGGCTGAACTGGTACTGGGTACGGCTGACCCGGTCCTCGATGGTCAGGTCCTGCACGGGCTGCATGAACAGGCGCATACCCAGCAGCTTGTCGACCTCCGGCTGCAGCCGGGCAATGATCTGGCTGGCGGTGAGGTCGCGTTCGCTGTGGGGCTTGAGGTTGATCAGCAGCCGGCCACTGTTGAGCGTGGCGTTGTCACCGTCCACGCCGATGTACGAAGACAGGCTGGAGACCGCTGGATCCTGCAGGATGATCTTCGCCAGAGCCTGCTGTCGCTCGCTCATGGCCTTGAAGGAAATCGACTGCGGCGCTTCGGAAATGCCCTGGATGACCCCAGTATCCTGCACCGGGAAGAAGCCTTTGGGCACTACCAGGTATAGCAGCACGGTCAGGCCCAGGGTGGCGACGGCGACCAGCAGGGTCAGCGGCTGGTGGCGCAGCACCCAGCGCAGGCCGCCGCCGTAGCGCTCGATCAGCCAGTCGATCCAGGCGCCACTGGCCTTGTAGAAACGGCCCTGCTCTTCTTCCTTGGGTTCGCGCTTGAGCAGGCGTGCGCACATCATCGGGGTCAGGGTCAGCGAGACCACCAGCGAAATGAGGATGGCCACCGCCAGTGTGATGGCGAACTCGCGGAACAGGCGGCCGACCACGTCGGCCATGAACAGCAACGGGATCAACACCGCGATCAGCGAGAAGGTCAGCGACAGCAGGGTGAAGCTGATCTGCCGCGCGCCCTTGAGCGCGGCCTGCATCGGCGTCTCCCCTTCCTCGATGTGCCGCGAGATGTTCTCCAGCATGACGATGGCGTCGTCGACCACGAAACCGGTGGCCACGGTTAGGGCCATCAAGGTCAGGTTATTGATCGAAAAACCGGCCAGGTACATGACGCCGAAAGTGCCCACCAGCGACAGCGGTACCGCGATGGACGGAATCAGGGTGGCGCTGAAGCGACGCAGGAACAGGAACGTGACCATGACCACCAGGGCGATGGCGATCAGCAGTTCGTGCTGGACGTCGGTTACCGAGGCGCGGATGGTCTGGGTGCGGTCGGTCAGCACCGTGACGTCGAGCCCGGCCGGCATGGTGTCGGTAATCGAGGGCAGCAGCGCCTTGATCCTGTCGACCACGTCGATGACGTTGGCGCCCGGCTGGCGTTGGATATTGAGCAACACTGCCTGGTTCTGGTTGGCCCAGGCCGCCAGACGCTCGTTCTCCGCGCCGTCGACGATCTGTGCAACGTCGCGCAGGCGCAGCGGCCCGCCGTTGTTGTACGCCAGAATCAGGTTGGCGTATTCCTCGGGAGAACGCAGCTGGTCGTTGGCGTCGAGCATCGACACCCGCGTGGGGCCGTCGAAGTTGCCCTTGGGCTGGTTGACGTTGGACGCGCCGATCAAGGTGCGCACATCGGACAGGTTCAGGCCATTGGCGGCCAGCGCTTCGGGGTTGACCTTGATGCGCACGGCCTGGCGCTGACCGCCGGCGATGCTGACCATGCCCACGCCGCTGATCTGGGCGAGCTTTTGCGCCATGCGCGTGTCGACTAGGTCATTGAGCTTGGGCAGCGGCATGGTTTTGGAGCTGATGGCGATGGTCAGCACCGGGGTGTCGGCCGGATTGACCTTGTTGTACACCGGCGGCGCGGGCAGGTCCGAGGGCAGCAGGTTGCTGGCGGCATTGATCGCCGCCTGCACCTGCTGCTCGGCGACGTCCATGTTGATCTCGAGGCTGAAGCGCAGCGTCAACACCGAGGCGCCGCCCGAACTGGTCGAGGCCATCTGGGTCAGCCCCGGCATCTGCCCGAACTGGCGCTCCAGGGGTGCGGTCACCGCGCTGGTCATCACCTGGGGGCTGGCGCCGGGGTACAGCGTCATCACCCGGATCGTCGGATAGTCGACCTGCGGCAGCGCCGAGACCGGCAGCAATCGATAGGCGAGCACGCCCGCCAGAACGATCGCGAGCATGGTCAGCGTCGTTGCGACAGGGCGCAGGATGAACAGCCGCGAGATATTCATGCGCCGTTCTTGCCCGTCTCACCGGGCACACTGGCACCCTCCTGGCCCTGCAGGTGTTGCCCAGGCGTGGTCGGCACCTTGGCGCTGTCCTCGACCACTTCGACCCGGCTGCCGTCGCGCAGGCGGTCGGTGCCTTCGAGCACGACCCGATCACCCTGAGTCAGGCCCTGCTCGACGACCGTCCGGCTGCCGTCGGTGGCGCCGACCTTGAGCTGACGGATCTTGACCTTGTCGGTGCCGTCCATCGCGTAGACGAACGTACCGTCGACGCCATACTGAACGGCGGCCGAGGGCACCAGCACCACACCCTTGAGCGTGTCCGAGAGCAGGCGCACGTTGACGAACTGATTGGGGAACAGCGCTTCGTCCTGGTTTTCGAAGCGTGCCTTGAACTTCAGGGTGCCGGTAGTGGTGTCGATCTGGTTGTCCAGGCTGCCCAGCACACCGGTGGCCTGCTTGCGCGTATCGCCTCGGTCCCAGGCTTCCACGGTCAGCTTGGCGCCGCTGCGGTAGCGCGCCAGTACCGGCGTGAGTTCGCTCTCGGGCAGGGTGAAGGCCACGGTGATCGGCTGCACCTGGGTGATCACCACCAGCGCGCTGGTGTCGTTGGCAGCCACCAGGTTGCCGATGTCCAGCTGGCGCAGGCCGAGGCGTCCGGCAATGGGTGCGCGGATGCGGGTGAAGTCCAGGTTGAGCTTGGCGTCGTTGACAGCGGCCTGGTTGGTCTGGATGGTGCCTTGGTACTGCCCTACCAGCGCCTGCTGGGTGTCCAGGGTCTGGCGGGCGATGCTGTCTTCGGCGAACAGGCCTTTGTAGCGCTGCAGGTCGAGCTGGGCGTTCTTCAGCTGTGCCTGGTTCTGCGCCAGCGTGCCTTGAGCCTGCTGCAAGGCGATTTCGTAGGTGCGCGGGTCGATTTCCGCCAGCAGGTCGCCAGCCTTGACCCGTTGTCCCTCCTGGAAATTGACCTTGATCAGTTCACCGGCCACCCGGCTGCGCACATTCACGGTGTTGGTCGCCGTCACCGTGCCCAGGGCCTTGTAGTACACCGGGAAGTCACCGGTGACCACATCAGCCACCCGGACCGGCGTAGGCTCGGCCGAACCGCCGAAGCCGGGGCGCGCCGAGCCTGCGTTGCGCCCAGCGGTGGCGGGTGCAGAGGCACCGTTTTCCGCGGTTTTCTTGGCAGGCCAGAACCACCAGCACAACACGGCGACAACCAGCACCATCAACAGGCCGAACAGCCAGCGACGCGATTTACGGGGACCTGGGGACTGCATTGAATGATCGACCATTGTGCGGGTGAGCTTCTACTTTGAGGAGGCTGAACGATAAGGAGTCGGCAGGCATAAGCAAAGCGCCTTTACGGGCAATTTACCTTGGCCGGGGATCAAGCGGATGTTCTACACGATCGACCTGTAGCAGCGGCGCGAGCCGCGTCACGAGGCACCGCGGAGTATCTGACAACACACGGCGCCCCGGACGCGGCTTGCGCCGCTGCTACATAGATATCATACCCTTGTAGCAGCGGCGCGAGCCGCGTCATGGGGCGCGCGCCGCTGCGACGGGGAGAGGTTACTTGAGGACAGCGAGGGCAGCGGCGTAGTCGGGTTCCTGGCCGATTTCCGGAACCAGTTCGCTGTGCAGCACTTTATCGTGCTCGTCGAGGACGACCACGGCGCGCGCCGTCAGGCCCTTGAGCGCGCCTTCGGCGATGTCGACGCCGTAGGCGCGGTGGAAATCATGGGCACGGAAGGTCGACAGGTTCTGCACGTTCTCCAGGCCTTCGGCGCCGCAGAAACGGGCCTGGGCGAACGGCAGGTCGGCGGAGATGCACAGGATGGCGGTATTGGCCACGTCGTTGGCCTGGGCATTGAACTTGCGTACGGAAGTGGCGCAAGTCGGGGTGTCGATGCTCGGGAAAATGTTCAGCACCTTGCGCTTGCCGGCCAGGCTTTGCAGCGATACCTCGGCCAGACCCGCGCCGACCAGCGTGAACGCCGGGCCCTGGGCACCAACCTGAGGAAGCTCGCCATCGACCTTGATCGCGTTGCCTTTATGCGTCACTTGAGCCATGAGCCTTGTCCTTCATCGGATTGAGAAAGGGCAAAGTTAAGCATGAAACAAGGCATACGGCCTATGCGTCGGCGAAAAATAAGTGCTCGACTCAGGCTCAGGTTCAGGCCGGCTATGAAAACCCCTCAACCGGCTCTGGCCTGCGTCTCTCGCGCAGCCGTTGGCTGCTGCCCTCGCAGCTCCAGCACCAGCCTGGCGCGTTCCCGCGCGCTGGTCACACGGTCGAGCGGGATGTCCGCCTTGAACAACTCGACCTCGTCGGTCTGCAGATTCAAGAGCTTCACGCACAGCGATTGATCGCTGGTCAACGTGCACACGCATTTCTGCGGCAGAAACGCCTGTTCGACGATGCTGCGCAGTTCCAGTGCGCTGAGTCCGGGGGGAAGCATGGTGTATCTCCTGTAGGGCCTTTGATCGGCGTCCTACCCGGAACGCCTGGGCGTCGGGACTGCAGAACGTGGCAGCACGATGCGCGACAGTCCGGAACGGTTCGAATCAGTTCAGAACGGTTCGCACTTCAAGGTATATACCCGCCCGATGGCACGTGCAATGGAAGTTTGCATCGTGCCGAAAAAGCCCTGTAAGCCTATGAAAAGCCAAGAGATACGACAGTTGTACAGAATGTCGGAAGAAGCGTTTCAGCACCGCAGGACCTGTACAACGTTCCTTTTAACGGTGCACACGCGATCAGTCGCGCGACTTGGGAATCAGCCCCTGCAGCTGCTGAGCGAAGAAGTGAGCGTCCAGTACGGTGGATTCAGGATCCTTGCTGCCGCGCTCCTTGCGCCAGTACCAGGCGCCATCGGTCGAGTCCTTGACGATGGAGATACTGCCGTGACGATCCGAGGTCAGGCCCGCCACGGCGATGACCATCGCCCCACCCTGCCCCATGACCTGCGGCACCAGCTCCACTCGGCGCTGAGCCAGGATGATCGCCAGGGATTCACTGATGAACGGCGAATGCTCGCTGGGGTAGGTGCTGCTGGTGGCTACCCAGGGCGAACGCTCGATCGCCAGCAGTTGTCGTTCGGTGAGCGCCGCCAGCCAGGTCTCGATCTGACCGAACAGCGTCTGGATGCTGTCTTGCCAATGCTGGCACTGGTCCTTGAACGACTGTTGCAGGCGTTGCTGGGTTGCAGCATGTTGCTGGAGCATGTCAGCCAGTTGCTGTACTTCATCCATCGCGACCACCTCGGTGCGCGCCCGGACTGGGCATGCCGCAAATCGGCGGCCGCAGATCGGGCATCGACGGCCAGTGTAACAGGCTTGCTCAAGCGCTCAGCGAATAGACGATCGCCGAAATGGCCACCAGGCCGACCAGCGTCACGAATACGTTGGACATGTGCCCGGCATACTTGCGCATGGCCGGCACGCGACGGATCGCGTACATCGGCATGAGGAACAGCAAGGCGGCGATGACCGGCCCGCCGAAGCTCTCGATCATGCGGACGATGTTCGGGTTCAGCGTGGCGACCAGCCAGCACACCAGCAGCATGAACAGCGCCGTGAAGCGGTCCAGGGCCTTGGCGTTGGGGCGGCGACCGGACTTCAGGATCAGGCCCTTGATGCCTTCGCTGGCACCGATGTAGTGCCCCAGGAACGACTTGGCGATGGCCACGATCGCGATCAGCGGCGCGGCAAAGGCGATCACCGGGTTGCTGAAGTGGTTGGCCAGGTAGGACAGGATCGACAGGTTCTGCGCCTTGGCCTCGGCCAGTTGCTCGGGCGACAACGTCAATACGCAGCTGAACACGAAGAACAGCACCAGCACCACCATCAAGCCGTGGGCGCGTGCCAGGATCTGGCTGCTGCGCTGGTCGGCGTACTCGCCGTAGCGACGCTTCTGGTCCACGGCGAAGGCCGAGATGATCGGTGAATGGTTGAACGAGAACACCATCACCGGAATGGCCAGCCACAGGGTATGGATCAACGCACTGGGCGCGGGCACATCGCCTGCGGTGGCCAGGATGCCGCCGTTCCAGTGGGGAATCAGGTACAGCGCCAGCAGCACCAGCGCGACGATGAATGGATAGACCATCAGGCTCATTGCCTTGACGATGAACTGCTCGCCACACCGCACCACGATCAACAGGCCCAGGATCAGCACCAGCGCCAGCACCGCCCGGGGCGGGGTCTGCATGCCCAGTTGATGTTCCATGAAACTGCCCACGGTGTTGGTCAAGCCCACGCTGTAGATCAACAGGATCGGGAAAATCGCAAAGAAGTAGAGCAGCGTGATCAAGGCCCCGGCCTTGATACCGAAATGCTCTTCCACTACGTCGGTGATGTCGGTACCCGCACGACCGGAAAGCACGAAGCGGGTCAGGCCCTGGTGCGCGTAATAGGTCATGGGAAACGCCAGCGCCGCGAGAATCATCAGCGGCCAGAAGCCGCCCAGGCCCGCGTTGATCGGCAGAAACAGCGTGCCTGCGCCGATTGCGGTGCCGAACAGGCCCAGCATCCACGTGGTGTCGTGGCGGTTCCAGGGCGTCAGCGTGGCGGGCGCCTCGGCGTATCGTGGGTCAAGGCTGTTGGCCTGCTCGTTCATTCGTTCGAATCTCCGCGTGCCTGCGTTCAATCGATGGCCGGAAGCGGGAAAAACGTGCAGCTGGCAGCGCCCCGGCCTTGAAAAGGGGCGTGATTGTCCAAGATTGTGCAAGGAAAGCAAAGGGTTACTCGAGCAACGGGGCGCAAATGCGGCCTTGGCAGCTTATTTCACTGACGTATGGTCCAGCGCCAGCCAGCTCTGCGTATCCCCTGCGGACATGGGGCGGGCGAAGTAGTAACCCTGCACGAAACGGCAGCCGAGAGCCACGAGCGCCTGCGCCTCCTCCAACGTTTCCACGCCTTCGAAGATGCAGTCCAGGTCCATGTCCTGGGTCAATGCGAGCAGGGATTTGACGATCTTGTAGCTGGCCGGTTTTTCGTGCAGGCGAGCGACGAAGCTGCGGTCGACCTTGAGTTTGGTCAATGCCAGCGCATGCAGGTGGGTGAGGCTCGAATAGCCGGTTCCGAAATCGTCGAGGGAGATACCGCAGCCCAGCGCGCGCAGGGTGGCGATAGCTTCCTGGACCAGATCCAGATCCTGGAGGGTGGCCGTCTCGGTGATTTCCAGGTCGACCCGGCTCGGGTCGAACACACCGCTCGCCAGCAGCTTGACGATGGCCTGCACGGCCTCGGGAGAACCGCAATCGTGGGCCGAGAGGTTGAACGACAGGCGGATCGGCGCCGGCCAGGCGGCCGCACCCTGCAAGGCTTTGCCCAGCAGTGGCAGGGTCAGGCGGTTGATCATGCCACTGCGCTCGGCAACGGGAATGAACTGACCCGGCGGCACCGGCCCCAACTCCACGCTCTGCCAGCGAGCCAGGGCTTCGAACGCCACGGTGGCGCCGGTCTGCAGCTCGACGATGGGCTGGAAAACGACATGAAACTCGCGCTCCAGATCCGCCCGGCGCAACGCCTGTTCGGTCAGGACCGCGCTCTGCAGCTGCTTTCTGTGCACCGCCGAGAACAGCGACATATGGCCAACGAAATGGTGTTTGCTTTGGTACAGCGCGTAATCGGCGTACTCGAACAATTCGTGGGCATCGCGGGCCAGGTCGGGAAAGGTCGCCAGGCCCATCGAGGCGCCGACCTGGATCGGCACGTCGACCAGCAGGTAAGGCTTGCTCAGCTCCACGCAGATGCGTTCGGCGAACAGGGAGACCTGCAGGTTGTCGCCACAGTCGGGCAGGATCAAGGCAAATTCGTCGCCACCCAGGCGGGCAAGGTGAACGGTGTCGGGAAGCAACGTGGCCAGGCGGGCACCGACTTCGGCCAGCAGGCGGTCGCCAACGCTATGCCCGTACAGGTCGTTGACCGGCTTGAAGCCGTCGAGGTCGAGAATACCGACACCCAGCCGCCGCTCCCCCTCACCCGCCTCGGCCAGGCAGGTATCCAGGCAGTTGAAGAACCAGCGGCGATTGGGCAGCCCGGTCAGGCTGTCCTTGTTGGCCAGCAGCAGGTTCTCGTCGCTCAGGGCTTCACTGCGCGCCTGGGCGTTCACCAGCCCGGTGAAGTTGCGGTAGTTGTTCTGCAGCACCACCAGCATGATGCCCGTGACCAGCAACACGTTGATGCTGGTGGCGATGAAGGTCGGGTTGTCGGTGGACGCAAAGAAAGCGACGAAGGCGACGTTGACCACTACGGCCGTCATCAGCGCGGCGGAGCGCAGGTGCATCAAGCAGAAGATGCAGCCGATCACCGTGATGGCCATGTAGAAGGCGACGTGCGCCTTGGCATAACTATCGCCGTAGGGGAACAGCGCCAGGGCCCAGACGGTGAAACCGACGGCCACGACGCAGCAGATGCGGTTGGTGCGCGCAAGCGCCTGGGCGACTTCGATATCGTCGGGCTGCTGCTGCCAGCCGCGCCGCCAGGCCACGGCCCGTACCAGGCTGATGATGGTCAAAACCAGGGGGATGTGCACGGTCATCCACACCGGCGAGCTGGCCATGTGGGTGAAGGCCAACGCCCAGCTGTTGATCAGCAGGATGAAGTACATCAAGGGGATCTGCCTGGCCAGCGCCTTGTACTGGGCCGCGAGCAAACGGGAATTGCCCTGAGGTACGCTGCACAGCCGTTTGATCAGAGCGAACAGGCCGGTGCAGGAATAGCGTCTGGTCGTAGACATCGTGTCCGAACATATAGGTGCAATCAGAGGTTGTCGGCCGAACTTGGTTTTACTGTAGCCAAGCGCAGGCCGTCGAGGCGGATTATTTGCGCGGCTCGACGTGCCGGGCGCTGGCCGCATCGGCTCTGCCACCCAGGTACCAACCTACCGCCCCCCACAGGGCTGCGCACGCCGCGCCCACCAGCGCGATCAACACCACGCCCTGGCCCAGCAGGTCGAGCAGGCTCTTGACCCAGCCGCTGAAGGCGTCGCCGCCGCGGTAGACCACGGTATCGATGAAGTTCTTCGCCTTGTACTTGGTTTCAGCGTCCAGCGGCGCGAACAGCATCTCGCGGCCCGGACGCACGAAAGCATATTCACCAATCCGCCGGGCGATCATCAGCCCCGCCAGCATGGCGAAGCTCGGCGCCAGGGCCAGCC
The DNA here is from genome assembly GCF_000761155.1 of Pseudomonas rhizosphaerae. Taxonomy (NCBI): domain Bacteria; kingdom Pseudomonadati; phylum Pseudomonadota; class Gammaproteobacteria; order Pseudomonadales; family Pseudomonadaceae; genus Pseudomonas; species Pseudomonas rhizosphaerae. The sequence continues at coordinate 2,467,032 of NZ_CP009533.1, forward strand.
CGATGAAACCCAGGCAGACCAGTGCCGGCACCAGCGCCAGCAAGGTCTTCACCCCCAGCCGCTGGGCCAGCCGGCCGGTGATGAACAGCTGGGCGGTCAGCGCGCCGGCCTGCACGACGAAGTCGATGATGCCGAATACGCGTACCTGTTCCTCGCGACTGGGGAACCGTTCGGCCACCAGGCGAGCCTGCTCGAAATACAGGAAGGTGCTGACCGTGGCCAACAATACGACGAAGGCGCAGATACCCAGCAGATAGCGCGAGTGAAGAACCCGAGTCAGCCCGCTGAACGGATTGCCCGCCACCGGTCGACGTGGATTTTCGGTGCGCACGGCACCCGGCCGCCCTGCTCCATGCACCTCACGCCAGCCCATCAAACGGTGCTTGAGGAAAATGGCGATGCCGAGCAAAGCCGCCGCCAGTATCGCCAGCCCACTGGCACCCAGGGTGCCGACCAGCACCGCACTCAGCGCCGGACCGGCGAGGCCGCCGACACTGGCCCCAGCCGCAATGAAGGCGAACAGGCGCTTGGCCTGGGCGCCGTCGAAGACGTCGGCCATCAAGCTCCAGGCGACCGAAATGACGAACAGGTTGTAGACCGAGATCCACACGTAGAAGACGCGCGCCAGCCAGATGCCCTGTTCGGCGGCGGCAAAGGCGGCAGCGAATGCCAGCAGGTTGCAGCCGAAGAAGCCATAGACCCAATCGATATAGTGCAGCCGGGCCACTTTGGAGTTGAGCCAAGCGAACAACGGCACGGCCACCAGCATGGCGACGAACGTGGCAGTGAACAGCCATTGCAGATTCTCCACGCCGCCCTGGATACCCATGGACTCGCGGATGGGCCGCAACATGAAGTAGCCGCAGAACAGGCAGAAGAACAACGCAAATCCGTTCAGCGCCGCCCGCCCCTCCCCAGGCCGGGCGTTGATCGCCCGGCTCAGGCGCGCACCGACGCCGGTCATGGGCGGCGCACCTCAGGCGAACTCGGCGGCGATGCGCTCGAGTTGCCGGGCATCGGGCAAGCGGCCCTGGCCAGCCAGCAGATTGTCGAGCATGTAGCGCGGCTGCGAGGTCGCAGGAATCACGGTGGTCACCGCCGGGTTGGCGAGAACGAACTTGAGCATCAACTGGGCCCAGGAGGTGGCGTCGAGCTCGGCGGTCGCCCATTCGGGCACCGCGCGGCCCTTGACCTTGGCGAACAACCGACCCGCCTCGAACGTGCGATTGATCAGGGTGGCAATACCGTGTTCGGCGCAGTACGGCAGCAGGCTGCGTTCGGCGTTGCGCGCGCCGATCGAGTAGTTGACCTGGACGAAGTCCACCGGCTCCTTCTTCAGCACCGCCAGCAATTCGTCGTGGGCCGACTCTACATAGTGCGTCACGCCGATGTAGCGGATGCGTCCCTGCGCCTTGAGCTCACGCAGCAATGCCAGCTGGGTGTGGGTGTCCTGAAGGTTATGGACCTGAATCAGATCGATGGTATCGGTGCGCAACGCCTTGAAGCTGGCTTCGATCTGGCTCATGCCGGCTTCACGACCGGTCGACGACACCTTCGTTGCCAGGAACACCTTGCCATGTGCGCCGGCCTGGCTGACCAGATCACCCGTCACCCGCTCGGCCCGACGGTAACTGGGCGCGGTGTCGATGAGCTTGGCGCCGCCTTCGACGAATGCCTTGAGCACCTCGTACAATGGCGCCATGTCGGTCGAGGCAGGGTCCACGTCGAATGTCTGCGAAGTGCCCAGACCGATCACTGGCAGCAGCTCGCCCGTTGCCGGGATCTTGCGCTGCAGCAAGGGCTGTGCGGCTAACGCCAGTGGGGCCATGAGCGAACCACAGCTGGCTGCAGCGCCGAGCATGGCGGTGTATTGGACGAACTGGCGGCGGGTCGGCATGGAGCGATTCCTCACGGTGATTCACACGAGCCTGGAAGACATTTCTTACGGATGACGCCTCTAGGCAACCCTAGGCAGAACCCAGTATGGCCAAGCCTGTGCGACTCGTGGCCCTGAAGGTGGCAAATGAAACATGAGGACAACAATTTGCAGCGGGACAGGCAGGGAGCACCGCACAAACGACACGCCCCCGGGCAATGGAATTGCGCCGGGGGCGTGGGATTGCAAAGCGACCGTTTCAGGTGATCGCTGCATCAAAACTCAGTGCATGAACAACGCGATCAGGATGATGATCGGGATCGGCACGCCGAGGAAAAACAAGAGAATCGAGCGCATGGTAGTACTCCTTGATCAGCGAATCGAAGTGGGTGCATGGGTGCGGGTACGGTCGCGCTCGTGCCAGACCACGGCATCGCGGCTACGGCCACCGAAGGTTGCGGCGAAGCTGGCGAAGAATGCACCGCACAGCAGGGCCACGAAGGTCCACAGAGCGGTCGCGGCAGCGACTTTCTTGGCGGTATCGGCAGCTTGACGTGCGGCCATCTCGGCATCTTCGACCGATTTCAACGCCTGACCATAGACCTGATCGACACGCTGTTCGGCCTGGGCCTGAGTCAGGTTGGTACGCTGACTGACCAATTGCGCCAGGTAGGCGCGGTCTTCGCCGGCCAGTTGACCGTCGTTGCTCACGGTACGGGCAAAAATCCGCGTGACCACGGCATGGGCTGCGTCATCGCTGACCGCCACCGGGCGATTGTCGCGAAACAGCATGTCGACGAAATAGCCATAGGGATCGCTGGCGTTGTCATTGCTGGACGTCGCGGCCGCCACAGCTGCGCCGGAAGTCACACTGGCACCGGCCTGGACGCCACTGCCAATCGCGCTACCCAATGAGCCCAGGACCAGCATGGCAGTGACCAGCGACGCCACGGCCCACGCCAGGAAGCCATGAGCGGTGTCGCGAAAATACACTTCGTCGCCATGCATGTTGGCCCATTTGACCCGCAGGCGACCGGCGAGGTAGCCACCCATGCCCGAGGCGACGATTTGCGTGAAGGTGAGCCACAGGACCGTGGAAACCCCAAGAGTCGTGGCACTCACGCCCTTGTCTGCCCACGGCGATACGGCTGAGAAGCCAAGGCCGAAGCCCAGCACTACAAGAATCATGGACAACGCGGCAGCGCCCGCGGCGCCAGCGAAGATCGCCGCCCAGGAGACGCCGGAGTGATTGGAGCTGTCCGCAGAAGCGGATGGCGCGGCAGGAGGTAGGTGATCGGCAGGTGTCATCATTATTGTCGTGCTCCTAGCAGGTTCAACGTTTGTGATCGCTCACGTAATGCTTGCCAGGTTGACGGTGCACACGGCATGCCATGATCCCAATAAAAAACTACGTTTGAAATCAAAGAATTGAATGCGAAAGCTAGAAGCAGACTCATGCAATATGCCCGATCCGTCAAAAGACGACCGGGCTTTGTGCATTGTTTTGAAACTCAAATTGCGTTGACTATTCCGACACAGTCATTAGGGCGCAGTGGTGTTTTTCTGCTCGGCCGGATAGAACTCCCCTTCCATGTTCTGTTTCTCCAGCGCGGCACGTAGCAATCCTTCGGCAGCCCTTACCTCGACGTCATCGGTAACATCGTTCACCACCAGCCATAACCTTTGTACATTCTGCTCGTGGGTACCCTCACTGAGCATGTCGTGACTGACGGCGGGCCGTCCGCGCCAAAAGCACAGGGTATCGACCTCGCTTTCGACGTCATATGTGCAGGCTGGACCTGCCAGCCAGATTTCGCTGACGGTGCGCAGGTTCGCTCGTTCGATGTCTTGTTGCTGAATTCTGAGTGGCATTGCATGACCCATTGCGAAGAAGCGGTCAAGCTTTGAACCCACCGGCCGTGCGCAAGTTCTACCCAGAACGTCACTGCCTGGCGAAATCTGCTTATTGGAAGGAGACCGGATATGAATGCCTTGATCGCTGCACTGAGCCTGGGTTTGGGTCTGTCGAGTGCCCAAGCCAGTGACGGTAACCCCTTGCTCGCCGAACGCTGGCAGAGCCGGCCTTTGATCGTCATCGTCCCTGACGCTCAGGACAGCACACTGCTGGGCCTGCGCACGGCGTTGGCCGCACCGGGCAGCCGCGAAGCATTTGTCGAACGGGAGATGGTGCTCTACGAGGTCATTGCAGGCCAAGCGAGCCGCAATGGCCAGCCGCTGGATGCCGGTGCCAGTGCGGCGCTGTTGCAAGCGGTCGGGCATTCGGCCGACGCTGGGCCTCGAGTGGTACTGGTGGGCAAGGACGGTGGGATCAAGGTGGACCAGCCGGGGCCGGTCGATCCTCACGCACTGTTCACCACCATCGACCGCATGCCCATGCGCCAAGGCCAGTGAACCGAGGCCTCAGATACCTTCGCGGGCGATGTCCATGGCGAAGTAGGTGAAGATCAGGTCGGCGCCGGCACGTTTGATCGCACCCAGGCTTTCACGAACGATGCGCTGCTCATCCACTGCGCCCGCCTGGCCTGCGAACTTGATCATGGCGTATTCGCCACTGACCTGGTAGGCCGCCAAGGGCAGTCGCGACGCTTCGCGGATATCGCGGATGATGTCCAGGTAGGCCCCTGCCGGTTTGACCATCAAGGCATCCGCACCCTCCTGCTCGTCGAGCAGCGATTCACGCACGGCCTCGCGGCGGTTCATGGGGTTCATCTGATAGGTCTTGCGGTCGCCCTTGAGCGCAGTGCCACCGGCCTCGCGGAACGGCCCGTAGAACGAGGAGGCGAACTTGGTCGAATAAGCCATGATCGAGGTATCGAAGAAGCCGGCTTCGTCCAGCGCGCCACGAATCGCCTGCACCTGACCGTCCATGGCCGCTGACGGCGAAATGAAGTCGGCACCGGCCCGGGCCGCGACCACGGCCTGCTTGCCCAGGTTGATCAATGTGGCATCGTTGTCGACGTGATCGCCGTGCAGGACCCCGCAGTGCCCATGGGACGTGTATTCGCAGAAACAGGTGTCGGCCATGACCACCATTTCCGGGACGGTGTCCTTGCAGATGCGTGCGATACGCGACACCAGGCCGTTTTCGTTCCAGGTATCGCTGCCGTCGGCGTCCAGATGGTGGGACACGCCGAAGGTCATCACCGACTTGATACCGGCGCGGGCGTAGCGCTCGATCTCGCCGGCCAGCTTCGACTCGGGAATGCGCATGACTCCCGGCATGCTGTTGATCGGGACGAAATCATCGATCTCTTCTTCGACGAAAATCGGCAGCACCAGGTCGCCTAGATTGAATTCGGCTTCCTGAAACAGATCGCGGAAAGAAGCGTTGCGGCGCAGGCGGCGTGGCCTGGCGGAAGGAAACTGGCTGGGCATCATGGATTCCACTGGTAAGGGCATACGGCATCGAACGGCCAAGCTTAGGCCGGGACGCTGGCGCGGGGCAAACCGGATTTCGATAAAGCTGCGTTGCATGCCGGGTAACAATTGCGGCTCGAGGAATGCTTGAACACGAGGCCAGGCATGCTTGCAACGCAACTTACTCAGCCGCAGGAGGGTCAACCCTGACGACATCTTCACCGCGATTTCCTCGCGAACTCAATGTGGGATCGAATCGATATGCCTAATCAAGTTTCCAATCCAGCCGTCTCCAATGCCACCGATCAGTTGTGCATCAATACCCTGCGCACCCTGGCCATGGATGCGGTGCAGAAAGCCAATTCGGGCCATCCGGGCACGCCCATGGCCCTGGCGCCAGTCGGCTACACCCTGTGGAGCCGCTTCCTGCGCTACCACCCCCAGCACCCCGACTGGCCCAACCGCGACCGCTTCGTGCTCTCCGCCGGGCACGCGTCCATGCTGCTCTACGGCCTGCTGCACCTGGCCGGTGTCGAGGAAATCGACGAGAACGGGACCAAGACCGGCCAGCCTGCGGTCAGCCTCGACGACATCAAGCAGTTTCGCCAGATGGAATCCAAGACCCCGGGGCATCCCGAGTATCGCTTCACAACGGGTGTCGAGACGACCACCGGGCCATTGGGGCAAGGCTGCGCCAACAGCGTGGGCATGGCCATGGCTCAGCATTGGCTGGCCTCGCGCTTCAACCGCGACGACCTGAAGCTGTTCGACTACAACGTTTATGCGATCTGCGGCGACGGCGACATGATGGAAGGCGTCAGCAGTGAAGCGGCGTCCATGGCCGGGCACCTGAAGCTGTCGAACCTGTGCTGGATCTACGACAACAACACCATCAGCATCGAAGGTCACACCGAGCTGGCTTTCAGCGAAGACGTCATGACCCGCTTCAAGGGCTACGGCTGGAACACCCTGCACGTCACCGACGCCAACGACACTCAGGCGCTGGCCAAGGCCTTCGAGCAATTCACCCAGACCCGCGACGCGCCCACTCTGATCATGGTCGACAGCGTGATCGGCTACGGCGCGCCGAACAAGCAGAACACGGCGGCTGCCCACGGTGAAGCACTGGGGGACGATGAGATCAAGCTGGCCAAGAAAGCCTACGGCTGGGACGAAAACAGCAGCTTCTCGGTACCCGAGGCTGCCGCTCATCATCTGCGCGATACGCTGTTGAGCAGTCACGGCGAGCGCTATGAGCAGTGGCAACGCCAGCTGCAGACTCTCACCGAACGCGAACCGGAACTTGCCGAACAATTGCGGCGCATGCGCGCCGGCGAAATGCCAGAAGACTGGGAAGCCGAACTGGAAGCTTTCGACACCGATGCCAAGGGGCTGGCGACACGGGCTGCCGGTGGCAAGGTGCTGAACGCCTTTGCCAAGAAGATCCCCTGGCTGCTGGGCGGCTCGGCCGACTTGTCGCCGTCGACCAAGACCAATCTGACCTTCGATGGGGCTGGCAGCTTTTCGGCCGCTGACTACGGTGGTCGCAACCTGCACTTCGGTATCCGCGAACATGCCATGGGCGCCATCGCCAACGGCTTGGCATTGTGCTACATCCGCCCCTACACCTCGACCTTCCTGGTGTTCAGCGATTACATGAAGCCGCCGATTCGCCTGGCATCGATCATGGAGCTGCCGGTGGTGTTCGTGTTCACCCACGACTCGATCGGCGTGGGCGAAGACGGCCCCACTCATCAACCCATCGAGCACCTGACCCAGTTGCGTGCCACGCCAGGGCTGCTGACGCTGCGTCCGGGCGACGCCAACGAAACCACCCAGGCCTGGAAGATTGCCTTGGCCCAGACGGATCGGCCATCGTGCATCGTGTTGTCGCGCCAGCCCATGGCGACTCTGGACCGCGAGCGGTTTGGCAGTGCCGAAGGTGTGGCACGGGGTGGGTATGTGCTGGCTGACAGCAAAGATCCTGAGGTGATCCTGATCGCCACGGGCAGCGAGGTCGGCTTGGCGGTTCAGGCCTACGAGCAGTTGCAGCAGGAAGGTATCGCGGCCCGTGTCGTCAGCCTGCCGTGCTGGGAGCTGTTCGAAGAGCAGGATGCCGAGTACCGCGAGCAGGTGCTGCCTGCGGCCGTGACCTCGCGCGTGGCCATCGAGCAGGCCGGCCCACTGGGATGGGATCGCTACGTGGGCTCGACAGGGGCGAAGGTGGTCATGAACAGCTTCGGTGCCTCTGCACCGATCGACAAGTTGCAGGCCAAGTTCGGCTTTACCGTGGACAACGTCGTCAAGCTGGCCAAGCAGCAGATAGGCTAAACGGTCGTTGTAGCAGCGGCGCGAGCCGCGCCGGCGGTGGATGCGGTCTGCCTGGATGAATGCGGCGTGGCCGGACGCGGCTCGCGCCGCTGCTACAGGGGCTTTGCAACGTGCCCGGATGAATGCGGTGCGGCCTTCGTAGCAGCGGCGCGAGCCGCGTCGGCGGTGTGTGCGGTGTAACTGATTGATCGACACAGGGCCGAATACGGTTTGCGGTGTCGCACGCGGCGGCTAAAATGACGGCTTTCGCGTGCGCTCTTCGTACGCACCCTGCCGTGAAGCCGACGACATGCCCTTCGACCTGCTGTCCAACCTCAGCGTCACGCCGAGCGTTCTGCTTATTCTTGTGCTGGTGGCGTTCGTCGCCGGCTTCATCGATGCCATCGCTGGCGGTGGCGGCCTGCTCACTACCCCTGCCCTGCTCACTGCCGGCCTGCCGCCCCACCTGGTGCTGGGCACCAACAAGCTCAGTTCCACGTTCGGCTCCGCAACCGCAGGCTATACGTTCTATCGCCGTAAGCTGTTTCACCCTCGCCAGTGGAAAAATGCCCTGCTGGGCACCTTGGTCGGCGCCTTCGCCGGTGCCGGGGCGGCGCACTACATGCCGGCCGAGTGGCTCAACAAAATGCTGCCAGTGATCGTCTTCGCCTGTGGTTTGTACCTGCTGTTCGGTGGTACACCCAAGGCGCCGCTGGACAGCCATGCACCGATCAAGCGCAAATGGCAACTGCGTCAAGGTCTGACGCTGGGTTTCTACGACGGCGTGGCGGGCCCCGGTACCGGCGCCTTCTGGACCGTCAGCACATTGCTGCTGTACCCGCTGGACCTGGTGCGTGCCAGCGGCGTGGCACGCAGCATGAACTTCGTCAGCAACATCGCCGCGCTGACCGTGTTCATCGCCAGCGGCCAGGTCGACTGGTTGATCGGCCTAAGCATGGGCCTGGCAGTCATGGTCGGTGCCTTCTTCGGCGCACGCACGGCGATTGGCGGCGGCGCCAGGTTCATTCGTCCGGTGTTCATTACCATCGTCCTGGCGCTGACCGTGCGCCTAGCCTGGCAGCACTGGTTCGGGCAGGCCTGAACGGCGCGCCACGTACAGATCGATCAGGTGCCGGGCAATCGAACGCCCGGCGGGAAGGGCCGGCAGCGCGTCGATGTGGAACCACTGCGCGTCCTCGATCTCGTCCAGTTGCGGGACGATGTCGCCGGAGGCGTATTCGGCGTGGAAGCCGAGCATCATCGAGTGGGGAAACGGCCAGCACTGGCTGCCGATGTACTGGATATTGCGCACACTGACCTGCACCTCTTCCATCACTTCGCGGCGCAGGCAATCCTCGGCCGATTCGCCCGGCTCGGCAAAGCCTGCGAGGGTGCTGTAGACCCCCGGCACGAACCGCGGCGAACGCGCCAGCAGTACTTCGTCGCCACGGGTAACCAAGACGATCATGCTCGGCGAAATACGCGGATAGCTGCGCAGCTCGCAACGCGCGCAGTGCATGGCACGCTCGCCATGAACTTGCTGCATGGCACCGCCACAACTGCCGCAGAACCGATGCTCGCGCGCCCAGGTGCCGATCTGCGCCGCATAGCCGAGCATGCGATAGACCTGAAAGTCGCCTTCGAGCATGAACTGACGCAAGCCTTGCCAGCGGCAGTCATCGGGGGTGTCGGGGCTGCGCAATTCGAGCAGGTACACGGGCTGGCCATCGAAATGACCGATGCCATGTTCGGCCAGCACATCCAGGGGTTGCTGCTTGAGCCAGTCGCGCTCGAACAGCACGCCTTGCGCGTTGCAGAGAAATCCCTGGCTGCTGCGTGCAACGGCCCAGCCACCCGGTAGCGCGGTATCGAGCACCGCTGTAGTCCAGCGTTCACTCATCGAATCCAATCCTCGTTCGGCCACGGCCGCTCCATCATTCCACGCACGTGCCCGCCACGGCGGTAGCGCGGGCCTGGGCGGGGTTCTGCGCGCGGTACAGATTGAGCGCGGTGTTGATGATGCCCAATTGACTGAACGCCTGGGGAAAATTGCCCAGCATGCGCCCAGCCTGTGGGTCGTACTGCTCGGCCAATAGGCCGACGTCGTTGCACAGGCCGGCCAACCGCTCGAACAGGCGTTGAGCGTCAGCCATGCGGCCTTGTAGCACATAGACATCGGCGAGCCAGAAAGAGCACACCAGAAAAGTCCCTTCGCCAGGGTCGAGGCCATCGACGCCATGCGCCGTGTCGTAACGCAGCAGCAGACCGTCGCGCATCAAGGTGCTTTCGATACGGGCCACGGTCGCCACCACACGTGGGTCGTCGGGTGGCAGGAACCCGGTCAGGGCGATCTGCAGCAAGCTGGCGTCGGTGTGGGTCGAGCCATAGGCCTGGACGAAATGGCCGTGCTCGGTGTCGATACCCCGGCTGCAGACCTGAGCGTGAATCCTATCGGCCACGGCGCGATAGTGCTGGGCCTGCGCCCGGCCCTCTTCGGTCGGCTCGGCGAGGGTTGCCGCGCGATCGAAAGCCACCCAGGCCATAACCTTGGAGTGCGTGAAATGCTGCGGTTCGCCGCGAATTTCCCAGATGCCTTCGTCCGGCTGCTCCCAGATGCTTTCCAGGTACGGCAGGATGACCCGAAAGATCGCGGCACCGCGCGGATGACGTGGCAGGCCGGCGCGAATGGCCTGGCTCATGGCATCGGCAACTTCGCCGTAGACATCCAGCTGGCGCTGGGTTGCGGCGCCGTTGCCGATGCGCACCGGGGCCGAACCTTCATAGCCTGTCAGCCAGGGCAAGGTCTGCTCGGGCAAGCGTCGTTCGCCGGCCAGCCCGTACATGATCTGCATCTGCTCGGGATTGCCGGCCACCGAGCGCATCAGCCACTTGCGCCAGGCCGCGGCTTCCTCGTAATAGCCCAGGTTCATGAAGGCCAGCAAGGTCATGGTCGCATCGCGCAGCCAGCAGTAGCGATAATCCCAGTTGCGCTCGCCGCCCAATTGTTCGGGGAGCGAGGTGGTGACGGCGGCGACGATACCGCCGGTGGGCGCGTAGGTCATGGCCTTGAGGGTCAGCAGCGAACGCTTGACCAGCGGCGTCCAGCCCCCCACGTCCGGGCAACGCTCGGCGAAGGTGCGCCAGTAATGTTCCGTTTCGGCCAGCGATAGTTCGGCATCCACGGCAGGCTGCAACGGCAGATGGGAAGGCTGGAAGCTCAGCCGGTAGCAAAGACGCTCGCCGGCCTTCACCGTGAAGCGGCTGCCGGTGCGATGGTCGACCGCGTGCAGGTCGGTGGCACTGCGAAGCACCAGCATGTCGGGACCGGCCACGGCGGTCAGCGTACGAGGCTGGGCCTGCTCGACCCAAGGAACACTGCTGCCATAGTCGAAGCGCATGACCAGTTCCATGTCGAACTCGACCTGTCCGCTCAGGCCGACCACCGTGCGCACCACGCAATCCTGCTCGCCGACCGGCATCCAGTCGACGAGCATGGCGCTGCCCTGCTCGGTATGGAACACCGTCTCCAGGATCATCGTGCTGTCGCGGTAACGTCGCTCGGTGCCGGTCAACGGCTGGCTGGGACAGATACGCCAGCGGCCGTTGTCGCTGCTGCCCAGCAAGGCGGAGAAGCAGGCGGGGGAATCGAATCGGGGAAAGCACAGCCAGTCCAGTGATCCGGACCGGTCGACCAAGGCAGCGGTACGGCAGTTGCCCAACAGGGCGTAGTCTTCGATCAGCGCCGGCATGGAACCCTCATGACCACTGGCGCGGACCGGTAGCGGTGCCGCGCCTGGAATCTACATCAACGTTGTGCGCGCGGCAGGATCAGCTCGTGAATGGCCTGAGCCACCCCATCCGCCGCATTGCTGGCGGTGACCGCGTCGGCCTGGTCGCGCACGACCTGCTCGCCCTGGCCCATGGCCACGGAAAACCCCGCACGTTTGAACATCGCCACGTCGTTGCCACCGTCGCCCAGCACCGCCGTGTTGGCCAGATCGATGCCCAGGCGACCGGCCAGGGTCGCCAACGCTTCACCCTTGTTGGCCAGCACTGCGGTGATGTCCAGGTAGTACTGCTGCGAGCGGGCCGCGATGGCCTTGCCATGCAACGGCCCTTGTAGCTGCTGTTCGAGATCGATCAGCAATGGGAAGTCGGCGGACGTGGCGACCATCTTGTGCACGCGATCCAGATACGGGGCAAAGTCATCGACGATCAGCGGTTCATAGCCCAGCGCGTGCAATTCTTTCGCAAAATAGTGAGCTTCACGGTCACGAGCGAGCCATTGATCGTCGGCGAATACCCAGACGTCCAGCTCGTGTTCGGCAAACAACGCCAGGCAGATGTCGACGGCCTCGCGGTCGACCCAGTGGGATTGCAGTTCGCTGCCATCGGCATTGATCAGCACACCGCCGTTGAACGCGGCGGTCGGCAGATCGATGCCCAGGGTCTGGATCTGCTGACGCATGGCTCGCGGCGGACGACTGCTGGCCAGGGTGAACTGAACCCCGGCCGCGCGAAGTTGCGCAACCGCCTCGATGACCGCAGGACTCAAGCTGTGGTCGGGCATCAACAGGGTACCGTCCATGTCGCTGAGGACGAATTGGATGAGGTGATTCGAGGCGCTACTCATCCGAGCCGATGCCAGTGATGACCATCGCGCGCCAACAGCTCGTCGGCCGCTTCCGGGCCGTCCTCACCCGCTGCGTAGGTGGCGATGCTGCCACCTTCGCGCCAGGCATCGAGGAATGGTTGCACGGCGCGCCAGCCGTTCTCGATGTTGTCGGCCCGCTGGAACAGGGTCTGGTCGCCGATCAGGCAATCGTAGATCAGGGTTTCATAACCCGTGGACGGCTGCATCTGAAAGAAGTCCTTGTAGGCGAAGCCCAGCTTGACGTTTTCCAGTTCCATGGCCGGCCCGGGACGCTTGGCCTGCAGGTCGAACCACATGCCCTCGTCGGGCTGGATCTGGATCTTCAGGTAGTTGGACTTGAGCCGGTCCACTTCGGTGTCACGGAACTGCGCGTAGGGCGCCGGCTTGAAGCAGATGGCGATCTCGGTGTCGCGCACGCTCATGCGCTTGCCGGTACGCAGGTAGAACGGCACACCGACCCAACGCCAATTGTCGACCATCACCTTGAGCGCCACGTAGGTTTCGGTAGTGCTCTGCGGGTCGACCTTGGGTTCTTCGCGATAGCCAGGCTTGTCGCCCTGCCCTGCGGTGTATTGGCCGCGCACCGAATTCTTCAGGGCATCGGCCTTGGACCAGGGGCGGATGGCACCGATGACCTTGGCCTTCTCGCCGCGAACCGCGTCCGCGCCGAACGCCGCAGGCGGTTCCATGGCGATCATGGCCAGCAGCTGGAACAGGTGATTGGGCACCATGTCGCGCAAAGCGCCGGTCTGGTCATAGAAGTTGCCACGCGTCTCGACCCCCACCGTTTCGGCGGCGGTGATCTGCACGTGGTCGATGTAGTGGTTGTTCCAGAACGCCTCGAAGATCCCGTTGGAGAAACGGCTGACCAGAATGTTCTGCACCGTCTCCTTGCCCAGGTAATGGTCGATGCGGTAGATCTGCTTCTCGCTCATCACGCCCAAGAGGCAGGCGTTGAGCGCTTCGGCGGAGGCCAGGTCGTGACCGAAAGGTTTTTCGATCACCACACGGCGGAAGGCGTCGGGCTGCTCCTTGAGCAACCCGCTGCTGCCCAGCCGCTGCGCCACTTCACTGAAGAAGCGCGGCGAAGTGGCCAGGTAGAACATTGCATTGCCGGTACCGTTGACCTCGATACGCTCGGCGATGGCCTGGTAGGTGGCATCGTCGAGGAAGTCTCCGGAAATGTAGCTGATGCGCTTGCGCAACTTGGCCCAAAGCGCGGGATCGAGCACTTTTTCCGGCTCGTCCACACCCTTGGCACGGGCCTGCTCGATGATGAACGCTTCGAGCTTGGCGGCGAAGTCCGCATCGCTGACTTCGTTATGGTCGACCCCGACGATGTGCAGGCCGTTGTCCAGCAGTCCGTCCCGGCTCAGGTTGTACAAGGCCGGCATCAGCAAGCGTTTGACAAGGTCGCCATGGGCGCCGAACAGGAACAGTGTTGACGGTGGAGCGGCATCTACTTTCGAGGTCGCTCTACTCATTTGGGAACCTCGACGTGGCCGCCGAAGCCGAAGCGCATCGCCGAGAGGATCTTGTCGCCGTAGGTGGCGTCCTGACGGGAGCGGAAGCGGGCAAACAGTGCGCTGGACAATACCGGCACCGGTACCGCCTGCTCGACGGCAGCGTCGATGGTCCAGCGGCCTTCACCGCTATCGGAGACCACACCGGAGTACTGGGTCAGCTGCTGGTCGCTGGCCAAGGCATCGGCCGTGAGGTCGAGCAGCCAGGACGAGACCACGCTGCCACGACGCCAGACTTCGGCGATGTCGGCCAGATTCAGGTCGAAACGCTGGTCTTCGGGCAGCTCGCTGCTGGATTTGGTCTTGAGGATGTCGAAGCCTTCGGCGAAGGCCTGCATCATGCCGTACTCGATGCCGTTGTGGATCATCTTGACGAAGTGGCCGGAACCGGCCGGGCCTGCGTGGATGTAGCCACGCTCGGCACGATCGTCCGCGCTGTTGCGGTCGCGGGTGCGCGGGATATCGCCCATGCCGGGCGCCAGGCAGTCGAACAACGGGTCAAGGCGCTCGAAGATCTCCCGCTCGCCGCCGATCATCATGCAATAGCCGCGGTCCAGGCCCCACACGCCGCCGGAGGTGCCGACGTCGACGTAGTGCAACTGGCGCGCAGCCAGGTCGCGGGCACGGCGAATGTCGTCCTTGTAGAAGGTATTGCCGCCATCGATGATCACATCGTCGGGTTCGAGCAGCTCACTGAGCTGAGCAATGGTCGCCTCGGTTGGCGCACCGGCGGGGAGCATGACCCAGACCGCGCGCGGCGTGTCCATCTTGCTGACCAGATCGGCGAGATCGGCGGCACCGACAGCGCCCTCACCGGCCAGGCCATGCACCGAATCCTGATTGCGATCGAAGACCACCGCTTGATGACCAGCGCGCATCAGCCTTCTGGCGATGTTACCGCCCATGCGGCCCAGCCCAATGATTCCCAGTTGCATGCGAGAGCTCCACTCTATGTTGCTTGAAGAAGGTATTTCTTGAACGGTGTTGTCCAGAAAGCCTGTGGGGATATTGCCCGAACCAGCTTCCAAGTTAGTCCCGGACGATACCGGTAAGTTTCCGAGTATACCTTTGGTCGGTCGCGGCGCTGGCCAAAAAACTTGGATTTTTACCGATTTCATCAAGGACAGCATCCGAGCGGGGACACAAATCGCAACGGTTTTGTTCGGGTGCGACTCACAGCCCATGAAGCGACCTCCAGCCACCGGCCAATCGGCCAGAGGCCGCTGCGGGCAAGGCCTGTAGTACGCGTGTGCCAATAATAATCGGCCGTCAGTCGCGCGCCTGCCCCAAAAAAATGGCGGATCTCCTACACTCAAGCCACAGGCGATGTATCGCTTGGAAATTGGACGCAAAAAACTCGAACTTTTTGCAAATCAGACAGGTCAGGATAGGGAGCAGGTTATTTGATGTTTCTTGTCCGCCAAACCTGCTATCCCGTGAATCATTGCAGCCTGCGGCAGGATAGCCGGAGTCTGCAGCGCCTGTGCGTGTGTCAGCGGGAAGCGCTAATCGATCAGCGCTTTTTCAGAGTCAGGATCTGCCATACAAGTACGTAATGCACGGGAGAGAACAATGATCAGTGCCGCTGTCGAAAACCACGGAGAGCGTTTCAACAGGCAAGCGGCGGAACCCGCCCACTTGCAGGTTCCCACGCCTACCAGCAAAGCACTGCAGATGCCGTCTGGCGTCAACAAGCAAAAAGTTCTTTTCGTGACCTCGGAAATTGCCGACCTGGTCAAGACCGGTGGGCTGGGTGACGTGTCGGCTGCGCTGCCACGCGCCATGAGCCAGGTACACGACGTCCGTGTGCTCATTCCTGGTTATCCGCAAGTGCTCAACAGTGACAACCCGATTCATGTCGTCGGTGAGCTCGGCGGCCATGCCGCCCTGCCACCCTGCAAGATCGGGCGTATGGACATGCCCGACGGGCTGGTCATCTATGTGCTGCTGTGCCCCGAACTGTACGAACGCGACGGCACCCCCTACGGCGCCAACAACGGCCGCGACTGGCCGGACAACCATATTCGCTTCGCCCGCCTGGGCCTGGCCGCTGCGGACATCGCCGCAGGCCAGGGCATGGTCCACTGGAAGCCCGACCTGGTTCACGCCCACGACTGGCCTGCTGGCCTGGCGCCTGCCTACATGCATTGGCGCGGGCTGCGTACACCTACCCTGTTCACCATCCACAACCTGGCTTACCAGGGTGTGTTCAGCCGTGGTTGCTGCCCCGAGCTGGGCGTTCCCAGCCACGCGATGCAGCAGGATGGCATGGAGTTTTTTGGCAAGCTGTCGTTTCTCAAGGCCGGCATGGCCTACGCGAACCACATCACCACGGTGAGTGCGACCTACGCCGAAGAAATCACCACGCCGGAATTTGGTTGCGGTCTGGAAGGCTTTCTCAGCAGCAAGGCGCAACAAGGCAAACTCAGCGGCATTCCCAATGGCATCGACGCCAGCTGGGAATCGGCCACCGATCCGCACCTGGTGTGCCCGTTCAGCCTGAACGACTGGGAAGGCAAGGCGGTCAATGCCGCCCATGTACGCAAGCTGTTCGAAATCGACGAATCCGAGGGCCCGCTGTTCGCCGTCGTGTCCCGCTTGGTGTACCAGAAAGGCCTCGATCTCACCGAGGGTGTTACCCAGTTCATCGTGGAGAACGGTGGCCAGGTCATCATCATCGGTCGCGGTGAGCCTGAAGAAGAGCAAGCCATGCGCGAGCTGGCCCTGCGCTTCCCTGGC
Source organism: Pseudomonas rhizosphaerae (assembly GCF_000761155.1). Lineage (NCBI taxonomy): Bacteria > Pseudomonadati > Pseudomonadota > Gammaproteobacteria > Pseudomonadales > Pseudomonadaceae > Pseudomonas > Pseudomonas rhizosphaerae. The sequence continues at coordinate 2,483,512 of NZ_CP009533.1, forward strand.
CGGGTGGGCGTACGCATCGGCTTCAACGAGACCGACGCACGGCGCATGTTCGCCGGCAGCGATTTCCTGCTGATGCCATCGCGCTACGAACCCTGCGGTCTGAGCCAGATGTATGCACAGCGTTTCGGTTCACTGCCGGTGGCCCGCAATACCGGTGGCCTGGCCGACACCATCGAAGACGGCGTGACCGGCTTCCTGTTCGGCGAATCCACCATCGAAAGCTACCAGGCTGCGTTGGCGCGCGCCTTCTATGTGTTCAGCAAGCCCGATCTGTTGAACGCCATGCGCTGCCGCGCCATGACTCAGCCATTCAACTGGAGCGAAGCGGTCGAGCCCTATGCCGACCTGTACAAGACGCTGGTGCAAGGCAGCAAGCGCTCGGCAACTCATCAATAACGGCAATCAATCATCACGATAACGGAAGAGGTTTCATCGATGCCTTCACGGAAAACTGAAACCTGGTCCCACGGTGCGGTAATGCAGGACTCCGGGCTCACCCACTTTGCACTATGGGCCCCGGACGCTTTTTCGGTTGGGTTGCAGATCGCTGACGACGCGTCTCTGCCGATGGTCGCTCGCAACGATGGCTGGTTCACGTTGGAGCACAAGTGCCCAGCGGGCACGGCCTACCGTTTCGATATCGATGGCGAACTGGCCGTGCCGGACCCCGCGTCCCGCGCTCAGCAGCAGGACGTGCATTCGCCAAGCGTAGTGGTCGATCCGCTGGCCTACGAGTGGCAGAACACCCGTTGGCTGGGCCGTCCCTGGTCCCAGGCCGTTATCTATGAACTGCACGTTGGTGCTCTGGGCGGCTACGCGGGTGTCGAATCCCATCTGGCCCGCTTGGCTGGCCTGGGCGTCACGGCCATCGAGCTGATGCCGATCGCCGAGTTCCCCGGTGAGCGCAACTGGGGCTATGACGGTGTCCTGCCTTATGCCCCTGAAGCGTCCTATGGCACGCCCGAGCAGCTCAAGCACCTGATCGACTGCGCCCACGGTCATGGCCTGATGGTGATCCTCGACGTGGTCTACAACCACTTCGGCCCGGACGGTAACTACCTTGGCCGCTACGCCAAGGGTTTCTTCCGTCACGACAAGAAAACCCCTTGGGGCGACGCGATCGACTTCCGCCGCGATGAAGTGCGCAGCTTCTTCATCGACAACGCAGCAATGTGGTTGCTCGAGTACCGCTTCGACGGCCTGCGTTTCGACGCCGTGCATGCGATTCAGGATCCGACGTTCTTGCAAGAGATGGCTGCCACTCTGCGCAAGCAGGTCGGTGCCGATCGGCACGTATGGCTGATGCTTGAGAACGAGCACAACCAGGCTCACCTGCTCGAGCAGGGCTACGATGCCCAGTGGAACGACGATGGCCACAACGTCCTGCACGCGCTGCTGACCGGTGAAAGCGAAGCGTACTACGCCGACTTCAGTGAACAGTCCACCGAAAAACTGGCGCGTTGCCTCAGCCAGGGCTTCATCTATCAGGGCGATACTAACCAGAAAGGCGAATCGCGCGGTGAGCCGAGCGGTCATTTGCCGCCCAGCGCGTTCGTGCTGTTCCTGCAGAATCACGACCAGATCGGCAACCGCGCCATGGGCGAGCGTCTGAATCTGCTGTGTAGCGAGCCGGCGCTGCGGGCTGCGACGGTGTTGCTGTTGCTGTCGCCAATGATCCCGATGCTGTTCATGGGCGATGAGTGGGCCGCTGACGAGCCCTTCCTGTTCTTCACCGACCATCACGGTGAGCTGGCCGAAGCGGTTCGTGAAGGCCGTCGAGCTGAATTTGCCGCCTTCGACTCGTTTGCCAACGAAGCGACCCGCGCCAAGATTCCCGACCCGAATGCGGCAAGCACGTTCGAATCGTCATGCCCAAATTTTGCTGAGTTCGAGTTCCGCAAGGACGGTGCCTGGGTGCAGCTGTATCGCCAACTGTTGGCCTTGCGCAGCGCCGAAATCGTACCGCGCCTCGATGGCGCCCAGTCGTTGGGTGCTCATGTGCTGGCGGAAAAGGCGGTAACGGCCAAGTGGCGCATGAGCGACGGCAGTGTCCTGCGCATCGACTTGAACCTGAGCGAGGCCACGGTGCCCGTTCAAGTGCCTACCGAGCACCTGTTGTTCGACAGTCGTCCACACGGTGACAAAGCAGCTCTGAGCCAAGGATTGCCTGCCCTGACCGCTCTGGTCAGCCTGACCCCGGCAGGTGCTGCGGAGAAACCGGCATGAGTGAAGCAAAACTGCACGAGCTTGCCGAGCAGGCCGGTATTGCCGTCGATTGGACCGATGCCAACGGCAAGCCGCAGACGGTATCCGACAGCGTCTTGCGCAAAGTGCTGCGCGGCCTCGGCCACCCGGCCGACACGGCCGAAGAGCTTGAAGAAAGCCTGGACGCCGTGGGCAAGGCGGCGCAGTCCCATCGCCTGCCCCCGTTGCTGACGGTCGAGCACGGTCAGCCGCTGGATCTTGGCAAGTTCTTCGAGCCCGGCACGGCCTGCGAGGTCCAGCTGGAGGACGGCAGTACGCTGTCCATCAGCCTGGACAAGCACGCAGCCTTGCCCGGCCTCTTGCCCGTGGGCTATCAGGACGTGCACATTCAGCAACAGCACTTCACCTTGGCCGTGGCGCCGCAACGTTGCTACAGCGTGGCAGATGCCTATGGCCAGGAAACCGCCCATGCCTGGGGGTTGGGCGTCCAGTTGTACGCGGTGCGCCGCAGCGGCGACGGCGGTTTCGGCGATACCCAGGCCCTGGAAACGCTGGTGCGCAGCGCCGGCGAGCGCGGTGCCGATGCATTGGCCATCAGCCCGATGCATGCCATGAGCAGCAGTGACAACACGCGCTACAGTCCCTATTCGCCGTCGAGCCGGCTTTTCCTCAACAGCTTGTACGCAGCACCTGCCGCGGTACTGGGTGAAGATACCGTACGCACGGCCATCGAGGATTCGGGGCTGAGCGAGACCCTGCAATCGCTGGAAGCGCTGCCCCTGGTCGACTGGCCCGCTGCTGCTGGCGCCAAGCAGCGCCTGATGCGTGCGCTGTACGACAACTTTCGTCAGACCGAACATGCACTCAATGGGGATTTCAGCGCATTCCGCCACGCCGGTGGGGAAGCCCTGGAAAACCACTGCCGCTACGAAGCCCTGCAGGCAGACTTCAAGGCCCGTGGTGAGAGCCTGGACTGGCGCCAATGGCCCCAGCAATGGCACGACCCGCGCGGCAGCGCCGTCGCCGAGTTCGCCGAAGCCCAGGCAGAAGAGATCGCCTTTCATGCATTCTGCCAGTGGCTGATCGACCGGTGCCTGGCCAAGGTGCAGAAATCGGCGCGTGACAGCGGCATGAAAATCGGCCTGATCGCCGACCTCGCGGTGGGCGCCGACGGTGCCGGCAGCCAGGCCTGGAGTCGCCAGGACGAATTGCTCGCCGACCTGACCGTGGGCGCGCCACCGGACATCCTCAACCGCTCGGGGCAGAGCTGGGGCATCTCGGCATTCTCCCCCGAGGGCTTGAAGCGCAACGGCTTTCGGGCATTCATTGAAATGCTGCGGGCCAACTTCGCTCACGCCGGTGGCCTGCGTATCGACCACATCATGGGCCTGCAACGCCTGTGGCTGATTCCAGCCGATGCCAAGCCTGGCGAAGGCGCCTACCTGCAGTTCCCCATCGACGACATGCTGCGCCTGCTCGCCCTTGAATCCCATCGCCACCAGGCAGTGGTGCTCGGCGAAGACCTTGGCACAGTGCCCGATGGACTGCGCGAGAAACTGGCGGCCAAGCAGATGCTCGGTATGCGCGTATTGCTGTTCGAGCAGAACGACGGGGAATTTACCGACCATCAAGCGTGGCCGGACAACGCCCTTGCGACTTCCACCACCCACGACCTGCCAACCCTCAACGGCTGGTGGCATGGGCGCGACATCGACTGGAATCGCGACCTGGAGCTGATCGACGAGCCGACCGAGAAACAGTGGCGTGTGACCCGTGAGCACGAACGTCGCGCACTTCGCAAGGTGCTCTCCCCCGAATTGCAACACAGCGAGAGTGAAGGCATCGAGGATATCGACGCCATCATCGACGCAAGCACGCGTTTCCTTGGCCTGACCCCTGCCCCGCTGGTGTTGCTGCCCATCGACGATGCCCTGGGCATCGAAGAGCAGGCCAACCTGCCGGGCACCATAGACAGCCATCCCAATTGGCGCCGTCGCTACAGCGCCCATGCCCAGAATCTTCTCGACGATGAAGACGCTGCCAGACGCCTAGAGCTGCTGGCCTGCGCCCGCCAACAAGCCAGTGAGCGTTACCGATGAAAAAAATGACGGCCAGCGTTCGGCTGCAGTTGCACAAAGATTTCACCCTGGATGATGCCGCTCGCCTCGTGCCTTATTTTTCCCGGCTCGGCATCAGTCATGTGTACGCATCGCCCATCCTCAAGGCACGGCCCGGCTCCATGCACGGCTACGACGTGGTCGATCCTACCCAGGTCAACCCCGAACTGGGTGGCCAGCCTGCACTCGAGCGATTGATTGCGGCCTTGCGCGAGCATGACATGGGCTTCATCCTGGACATTGTCTCCAACCACATGGCTGTGGGCGGCGCGCACAACCCCTGGTGGCTGGACCTGCTCGAATGGGGCCGTCGCAGCCCGTACTCGGAGTTCTTCGATATTCAGTGGCACTCCCCGGACCCGTTGCTCGAAGGCCAGCTGCTGCTGCCATTTCTGGGCAGCGACTATGGCGCGGCCTTGCAGGGCGGTGAGTTGGTGCTCAAGTTCGATGCCGACCAGGGCAGCTTCTATGTCGAGCACTACGAGCACCGTTTCCCGATCTGCCCTATCGATTACCCGCACATCCTGGCGGCCTCGGGCAATGCGCCAGTCAGCGAACTGGGCGCACGCTTTGCCAATCTGCACGGCAGCGACGATGCCTACGCCCAGGCGCGAGCGCTGCAAACCGACCTGGCCGCTCATGCCGCCGGCACCGGTTTGAACGACGCCATCCAGGCCTCGCTTGCGCAGTTCGACGCCACCAACGATGAAGGCTTCAAGCGCCTGCATGAGCTGCTGGAGCGCCAGTCCTACCGCCTGGCCAGCTGGCGCACCGCTGGCGACGACATCAACTGGCGGCGATTCTTCGACGTTAACGAGCTTGGCGGCCTGCGCGTCGAACGCCCTGCCGTGTTCGAAGCCACCCACGCGAAGATATTCGAGTTGATCGCAGCGGGCCTGGTGGATGGTCTGCGTATCGACCACATCGACGGCCTGGCCGATCCGCGCGGTTACTCGCGTAAACTGCGGCGCCGCGTCGAAGGCCTGTTGCAGCAACGTCCTGAATCGGCGCGCATCGATCATGTGCCGATCTATGTCGAGAAGATCCTCGGCGCGGGCGAATCGCTGCACCGTGACTGGCAGGTCGACGGCACCACCGGTTATGAATTCATGAACCAGGTGTCGCTGCTCCAGCACGATCCAGCCGGCGAGCAGCCGCTGGGCGAACTCTGGAGCCGTATCAGCGGACGCCCCAGCGAGTTCATCGAAGAGGCCCACGTGGCCCGCAACCTGGTGCTCAATGGCTCGCTGGCCGGTGACTTCGAGTCCGTCGCCCAGGCCCTGCTGCAGGTGGCCCGAGGTGATCTGATGAGCCGCGACCTGACCCTGGGCGCCATCCGCCGGGCACTTCAGGAGCTGATCGTGCATTTCCCGGTGTACCGTACCTACATCAACCCGTGCGGGCGTCCTGCCGAAGACGAGGCCTTCTTCCAGAAAGCCATGGAAGGTGCTCGCAGTACTCTGGGTGAAGCCGATTGGCCGGTGCTCGACTACCTGGAGCGCTGGTTGGGCGGCCAATCGTGGCGTGCCCTGCCGCTGGGACGCCCGCGCAAGCTGATCCGTCATGCCTGCGTGCGCTTCCAACAGCTGACTTCGCCGTCGGCGGCGAAGGCCGTAGAAGACACCGCGTTCTACCGCTCTGCCGTGCTGCTCTCGCGCAACGACGTGGGCTTTGAGACCGAACTGTTCGCCGGCACCCCGCAAGCGTTCGACGAGGCTTGCCAACAGCGCCTGAAGCACTTCCCGGACAACCTGCTGGCCACCGCGACCCACGACCACAAGCGGGGCGAAGACACCCGTACCCGTCTGGCCGTGCTCAGCGAGCGCGCGTCGTGGTATGTCGAGCAGGTCGAACAGTGGCTGGAGCTGGCCGCGCCCCTGCGCAGTGCCTTCGGCGACGGCCATGCACCGACCGGTGGCGACGAGCTGATGCTGTATCAGGCGCTGCTCGGCAGCTGGCCATTGGACTTGCGCAGCGACGACGTCGAAGGCCTCACTGCCTACGCCGAGCGTTTGTACCAGTGGCAGCAAAAAGCCTTGCGTGAAGCCAAGCTGATCAGCAGCTGGAGCGCGCCGAACGAAGCGTACGAAAAAGCCTGCCGCGAGTTCCTCGAGCAACTGCTGTTGAGCGAACAGGGCCGCCCGCTGCGCGATGCCATCGCCTCGGCCAGCCGTGCCATTGCGCCCAGCGGCGCCTTGGACAGCCTGGTGCAGACGCTGCTGCGCATGACCGTGCCCGGCATCCCCGACCTGTACCAGGGTGCCGAGTACTGGGATTTCAGCCTGGTCGATCCGGACAACCGCCGTCCAGTCGACTACGCCGCCAGGGAGCGATCGCTCGATGCTAGCCCCGCCGTCACCGAGCTTGTGCACAACTGGCACGATGGTCGCATCAAGCAAGCCATGATCCAGCGCACGCTCCAAGCGCGTGCCGCCCATCCACAGCTGTTCCGCGAAGGTAGCTACGACAAACTCGAGGTCCGGGGCGCACAGGCCGATCGCATTCATGCGTTCGCCCGCGTACTGGATGGCACGACGGCCGTGGTCATCGTGCCGCGTCTGGCCAGCGGACTGCTGGCCGATGCACAGACGCCGTTGATCGACGCCAGCGCCTGGGGCGATACCCGCGTCGTTTTGCCGTCGGCAAAATCCGGGACTACATTGAAGGGACTTTTCTCCGACCACGCAGTCATAGCAGAGAAGGAATTGCTGGTGAGCACTGCGCTGAAAGAGTTTCCCGTCAATCTCTTCCTACAAAGTGAGCTGTAATTAAGGAGCGTTGAAATGAGTGCCGACGACAAACGAGTTCGCGAATTCGCCTATCAGATCTGGGAATCCGAAGGCCAGCCCGACGGCCAGGGTGAGCGCCACTGGGAAATGGCGCGCAAGTTGGCCGAAGCCGAAGCGCTGGCGCCTTCCAAGCCGGCCAAGGGCAAGGCACCTGCCAAGCCAAAGGCAGCCGCCCAGCCCAAGCCCAAGCCTGCAGACGCTGGCCCCGCTGCCAAGCCCAAGGCCCCTGGCAAGGCTGCCGACAAGGCCGCTGCAGCGCCCGATTCAGCCGACAAGGCCAACGCCGACGGCAAGCCTGCGGCGCCGGCACCGAAAAAACCTCGTGCGCCGAAAAAGCCTGCTGCAAAGTGACACCCGCCCGCGTACCACCCTTACATGGCACGCGGGCTCACATTTTCCAGATCCAGCCCTATGGCTGGATTACTGCGTTTGCCCATGCTCACGCGCTCGTCAACCGGCCAGCGTGTTGACCTACCCGTTACAGCCCCCTGTAGACCCGACTCTGTAGACACCGAAGATGCCGTGACATCTGCCTGCGCCCTACGCGTGCAAACCAAGAGCAAGGATCGACCATGAGTCCGCAAAAAAAAGCTGCACCCGCGCCAGAACCCACCGAACCGTCGCGCATCCGTGAAGGCCTGCCCTTCCCACTGGGTGCGACCTGGGATGGACTGGGCGTCAACTTTGCCTTGTTTTCGGCCAACGCCACCAAGGTCGAGCTGTGCATCTTCGATGCCAGTGGCGAAGAGGAAATCGAGCGCATCGAGTTACCCGAATACACCGATGAGATCTACCACGGCTACTTGCCCGACGCCCATCCAGGGCTGATCTACGGCTACCGTGTGTATGGCCCCTACGACCCGGAGAACGGCCACCGCTTCAACCACCACAAGTTGCTGATCGACCCCTATGCCAAGCAATTGGTGGGGGAGCTGAAGTGGTCCGAAGCCTTGTTCGGCTACACCATCGGCCACCCCGACGGCGACCTCAGTTTCGACGAACGCGACAGCGCGCCTTTCGTGCCCAAGAGCAAGGTCATCGACCCGGCCTACACCTGGGGCCGAGATCATCGCGTCAGCGTGCCGTGGGACAAGACCATTTTCTATGAGGCCCACGTCCGCGGCCTGACCATGCAACACCCGGCCGTCCCTGAAGCATTGCGTGGGACCTTTGCCGGTCTTGCCGTGCCGGAAGTGGTCGAGCATCTGAAAAAGCTGGGCGTCACCTCGATCGAGCTGCTGCCCATCCACGGATTCGTCAACGACCAGCATCTGCTGCAGAAAGGCCTCAACAACTATTGGGGCTACAACAGCATTGCCTTTTTCGCCCCGCATTCGCGCTACATCGCCAGCGGCAAGATCGCCGAGTTCAAGGAGATGATCGCGCACCTGCACGACGCGGGCCTGGAAGTGATCCTCGACGTGGTCTACAACCACACCGCCGAAGGCAACGAGCAAGGCCCGACGCTGTCGATGCGCGGCATCGACAACGCCTCCTACTATCGCCTGATGCCGGAGAACAAGCGCTACTACATCAATGACTCCGGCACCGGCAACACCCTGGACCTGAGCCACCCCTGCGTGCTGCAGATGGTCACCGATTCGCTGCGCTACTGGGCTTCGGAAATGCACGTCGATGGTTTCCGCTTCGACCTGGCAACCATCCTCGGCCGTTACCACGACGGCTTTTCGGAACGCCACAGCTTCCTGGTCGCCTGCCGTCAGGACCCGGTGCTGCGCACGGTCAAACTCATCGCCGAACCCTGGGACTGCGGCCCCGGCGGCTATCAAGTCGGCGGTTTCGCCCCTGGCTGGGCTGAATGGAACGATCGCTTCCGCGATACCGTGCGGGCCTTCTGGAAAGGCGACGACGGTCAGTTGGCCGACTTCGCCGCACGGATGACCGGCTCGGGCGACATGTTCAACCAGCGTGGCCGCCGGCCGTATTCCTCGGTGAACTTCATCACCGCACATGACGGCTTCACCTTGCGCGACCTGGTGTCGTACAACGACAAGCACAACGAAGAGAACGAAGAAGACAACCAGGACGGCACCAGCAACAACGTCTCCTGGAACCACGGTGTCGAAGGCCCCAGTGACGATCCGGAAATCATCGAGCTGCGGCTGCGCCAGATGCGCAACTTCTTCACCACCCTGCTGTTCTCCCAGGGCACGCCGATGATCGTCGCCGGCGACGAATTTTCGCGCACCCAGGGCGGCAACAACAACGCCTACTGCCAGGACAGCGAGATCGGCTGGATCAACTGGGAACTCGACGAGGAAGGCAAAGGCCTGCTGCGTTTCGTCAAGCGCCTGGTGAAGCTGCGCAACAGCTACCCGATCCTGCGCCGCAATCGTTTTCTGGTCGGCGAGTACAACGAGGCCATCGGCGTCAAGGATGTCACCTGGCTTGACCCGCTGGGCAACGAGATGACCGCCGAGCAGTGGGAAGACGCCAACGGTCGCTGCCTGGGCATGATGCTCGATGGCCGTGCGCAACCCAGCGGCATTCGCAAGCCAGGGGCCGATGCCACCTTGCTGCTGATCGTCAATGCCCACCACGACGTGGTCAATTTCACCTTGCCCGAGGTGCCGGAGGGCGAGTACTGGAACTGTCGCATCGACACCAACCGTCCAGAACTGGGTGAGCATGAGCGCCTGGAATTCGGTAGCGAGTTCCTGGTGACCGGCCGCTCGATGCTGATGTTCGAACTGCACCGGGATGTCGAAGAATGAAACCAACACTGACCGAAGCGCTGACCTGGCCGGCGCCGGGCTACGCCGACACGGCGGCCCTGGGCAAGGAGCTGCGTCGGCTGTGTGCAGCCGGCCTGGACAGCCTGCCGCTGCCGGCCGGTGGCGACACCTTGCAACGCTGGCAGTGCCTGGCCGCCGTGGCCGGGCACGATCTGGGCCTGTGCAAGCTCTACGAGGGGCACACCGATGCCCTGGCGATCATGCAGGAGCTGAACGCCGGGCCGGTGCCGCAAGGCTCGATCTGGGGCACCTGGGCCTCCGAGCCACCCCAGGCGAGGGTCATGGTGCGCATGGAAGGCGGCCGGGCGGTGCTCAGCGGTCGCAAGGCCTGGTGCTCGGGCGCCAGCGTGGTCACCCATGGCCTGCTGACCGCCTGGGATGACGATGGCGAACAGCAGCTGGTCGCCGTGCCGATGGACCAGCCCAACCTGTGCGTTACCGATGACGGCTGGAATGCGGTGGGCATGGCTAACACTGGCAGCGTCGAAATCTTGCTGGAGAACGCTGAAGGCTGGTACGTCGGACCGGCGGGCGGTTACTTGAGCCGTCCGGGTTTCTGGCTGGGCGGCATCGGTATCGCCGCCTGCTGGTTCGGCGCTGCTCGCGAGCTTGGCCGCCATCTGGCCCAGCACTGCCATAACCGGCCCGAAGCCCACGCCTTGGCTCACCTGGGCGGAGTGGACCGGGCACTCGGCGCCTGCATGGCCGTGCTGCGCCAGGCGGCCAGCGCGGCAGATCAACAGCCCGACGGCCCGTTCGAACACTCGGCGCGGCTGTGCCGTGCGGTGGCCGAAGAGACCGCTGAAACCGTCATCAGTCACGTCGGCCGTGCGTTGGGCGCTGGCCCCTATTGCAAAGACCCCCACTTCGCCCGGTTGATCGCCGATCTGCCGGTGTACCTGCGACAGAGCCACGCCGAGCGCGACCTTGCCGCGCTTGGCCAACTTCTGGGCGCCCCCACCACGCGGACCTGGAGTTTATGAAAGAAAATCCCATCGTAGGCCAGGGTACGCCCCTGCAGGCCTGGCGCGGCTCACGGCGCCTTGCCGAGCTGCCGTTGATCGAAGCTCAGACACTGGTGCCCACCGGTTCGCGAGCGGTGATCATCGCCCCGCATCCAGACGATGAAGTGCTCGGCTGTGGCGGATTGCTGCAGTTGCTTGCAGGGCTGGATCGACAGATCCTGATCATTTCCGTAACCGACGGCAGCGCCAGTCATCCAGGGTCGCAGACCTGGCCGGCCGAACGCCTGAGCGCGGTGCGTCCACAGGAAAGCGCCGAAGCCTTGCACCGGCTGGGTCTGCCACTGCACAGCCTGCAGTGGATTCGTGGCGGTTTTGCCGACAGCGGCGTGGCCAACCAGGAACACCGGCTGACCGAGTTCATCCAGCGCTACCTCAAGCCCACCGATGTGGTGTTCAGCACCTGGAGCAACGACGGCCATACCGACCACGAAGCCGTGGGTCGCGCGGGCGCCAGCGCAGCTGCAGCGGCCGGTGCGACGCACCATGAGTTGCCGATCTGGACCTGGCACTGGGCAACGCCCGAAGACGACCGAATCCCTTGGGAACGCGCACGCAAGCTGCCGCTGGACAAGGCCATGGTGGCGCGCAAGAGCCACGCCGTGCACGCCTTCGCCAGCCAGCTGGAAGGTGACCCTCAGATCGGTCTGGCGCCCGTACTGCCCCCCTATGTATTGGAACGGCTGCTGCAGCCGTTCGAGGTCGTTTTTCTATGAGCGGACAAAGCGTCGACAATCAGTACTTCGACAAGCTTTACGAAGGTAACGACGACCCCTGGGCCATGCGTCATCGCTGGTACGAGCGACGCAAGCGCGCCTTGCTGCTGGCGTGCCTGCCCCAGGAGCACTATGGCTCCATCTTCGAGCCGGGATGTGCCAACGGCGAAACCAGCCTGGCCCTGGCCACGCGCTGCGACGCTTTGCTCAGCTGTGACATGAACAGCCGCGCAGTCGGCCTGACCCAGGCGCGCCTGAGCGAGATCGCCCACGCCCAGGCGCGGCAGGCTGCCTTGCCCGCCGACTGGCCAAGCGAGCGCTTCGACCTGATCGTGCTCAACGAACTGGGTTATTACCTGAATCGAGCTGACTTCAGCAAAGTCATCGAACATGTGCGCCTGTCCCTGAATTCGGGCGGCCAATTGGTGGCCTGTCATTGGCTGGCCACCATCGACGGCGCACCGCAGACGGCTGAACAGGTGCATGCGCAGCTGCAAGCGGAACTGGGCATGCACAAACTGGTGGAGCACAGGGAAGGTGATTTTCTGCTGGAACTGTGGAGCCGCGAGCCGACGACGGTCGCTCAGCACGAAGGGCTGCACTGATCGGCGCCATGTGAAGGGTAAAAAAAGGGGCTCCACGAAGGAGCCCTTTTTTGTTGGCGCAAGCTCAGGGATATCAGCCCTGGGTATCGGCCCGGGTAGGACGCAGAATCAGCACACCCAGAGGTGGCAGGTTGAGGTTGATAGCGTGCGGCTGGCCGTGGCTGCCCTCCTCGCTGGCAAACACCTTGCCGCCGTTACCGAAGTTGGAGCCCGCATACTGCTCGGCGTCGCTGTTGAGCAGCTCTTCCCACTCACCACCGAACGGCACGCCGACGGTGTAAGCCTCGCGTGGCACCGGTGTGAAGTTGGCAACCACCAGCACCGGCTCGTTATCAGCGCTCCAGCGCAGCCAGGCGAACACGCTGTTGGTGGCGTCGTCACCGATTACCCACTGGAAGCCTTCGGGCTGGCAGTCCTGTTGATGCAAGGCCGGCACGTCTCGGTACAGGCGGTTCAAGTCGGCGACCAATTGCTGCACGCCCGAGTGTTCGGAGTACTGCGTCAGGTACCAATCCAACTGATGGTCGTGGTTCCACTCGCGCCACTGGCCGAACTCGCAGCCCATGAACAGCAGCTTCTTACCTGGATGCGTCCACATGAAGGTCAGGTAGGCACGCAGGTTGGCGAATTGCTGCCAGCGGTCACCCGGCATCTTGTCGATCAGCGAGTGCTTGCCGTGCACCACTTCGTCGTGGGAAATCGGCAGGACGAAGTTTTCGGAATAGGCGTACACCAGACCGAAGCTGAGTTCGCTGTGGTGATGATTGCGATGGATCGGGTCATTCTGGATGTAGTTGAGGGTGTCGTGCATCCAGCCCATGTTCCACTTGTAGTCGAAGCCCAGGCCGCCTTCCTGCGTAGGCTGGGTCACGCCCGGCCAGGCAGTGGATTCCTCGGCGATGACCATGGCCCCCGGTGCTTCCTGTTTCACTACGTCGTTGAGGTGACGCAGGAACGCGATGGTTTCCAGGTTCTCTCTGCCACCGTACTCGTTAGGCACCCATTCGCCAGCCTTGCGCGAATAGTCGCGGTACAGCATCGAGGCCACGGCATCCACACGCAGGCCATCGATGTGGAACTGCTTGAGCCAGTGCACAGCGGAGGCAATCATGAAGCCGTGCACCTCGGTGCGGCCCAGGTTGTAGATCAAGGTGTTCCAGTCCTGGTGAAAGCCTTCCAGTGGGTTGTGGTACTCGTACAGCGCTGTGCCGTCGAAGTTCGCCAAGCCGTGCTCATCGGTCGGGAAATGCGCAGGCACCCAATCCAGGATCACACCGATATTGGCTTTGTGGCAGGCATTGACGAACGCCGCGAAGTCTTCCGGCGTGCCATAGCGAGCCGATGGCGCGAACTGCGACAGCGGCTGGTAGCCCCACGAACCACCGAAGGGGTGTTCCATGATCGGCAGCAGCTCGATGTGGGTGAAGCCCATCTTCTGCACGTAGGGGATCAGGCGCTCGGCCAGCTCGTGCCAGTTGTACGGGCGAACGACTTCACCTGCTTCGTCCAACTCGCACATCCACGAACCGGCGTGCAGCTCGTAGATCGATTGCGGTGCACCGACGGCGTGACGCTCGCCGCGGGTGTTCAACCAGGCATCGTCGTCCCAGGCGAACTGCATGGGCTTGGCCACGCGCGAAGCAGTAGAAGGCGGCAGTTCGGTGCACAGGGCGATGGGGTCGGCCTTCAGTGGCAGGATGCCGTGCTGACCAAGAATTTCGTACTTGTAGGGTTCACCGGGCTGCAGGCCGGGAATGAACAGCTCCCAGACACCGGAAGGAGTACGGTGACGCATGGGGTGACGACGGCCGTCCCAGACGTTGAAATCGCCGACCACCGAAACGCGTTTGGCGTTGGGCGCCCAGACCGCAAAACGCGTACCTTGTACGCCTTCCATCTCGATGAACTGTGCACCGAAGACGGTGCCGAGGTTGCGATGCTTGCCCTCGGCGAACAGGTAGATGTCCGTTTCGCCCAGCAGGTTGCCGTAGCTGTAGGGGTCTTCGCTGACCTGAACGCCACCGGCCCACTGCACACGCAGCAGATAAGGTTGCGCTTGCTCGATGTGGCCGGTAAATATCCCGGGTACGTCACCCTGGTCCAGCATGGTCAAGGGATGGCCCCCGTCCTTGGCCAATACCTGCACGCTCAAAGCCGTCGGCAGATAGGCGCGGATATAGCTGCCCGTGCCACCGTCGCTGTGGGCGCCCAGAACCGAGAACGGATCGGCATGGTCGGCACGGACCAGCGCCTCGATATCGGCTTTTGCCAGCAACGCGCCGGAATCACGCTTGCCCTGTTCGCTGTGCGCACTCATTGTTTATTCTCCCTCGTACTCAAGAGCCCGAACAGTCCGTGCAAGGGCACGGCCAACCAGCTCGGGCGATTCTCCGCTTCATAAGCAATCTCGTAGGCAGCCTTTTCCAGGCTGAACAGATCCAGTGCAGCGCGGGCGCCGTCGGCGGCCTGCCACTGATGGGGCACGGCCTGGGTCGCCAGGTCATACGCCGTGATGAAAGCCTGCCGGGCTTGCGCCAGGTAACGCTTGGCCACGCGCTGGCGCGCCGCCGTCGCTTCTTCGGATGCATCGGTGCTTTGCACATTGCGGACCGCCATGGCGGCCGCGTAATCGAACGAGCGCAGCACCCCGCCGACGTCTTTGTAGGGGCTGTATTTGGCCCGGCGCTCTTCGAGGGGCCTTGCAGGCTCGCCCTCGAAATCGATCAGGTAGGCATCGCCTTGCACCACCAGCATCTGGCCCAGGTGCAGGTCGCCGTGCACACGCATGATCAAGCCACCGACCGCCTGTTTGCTCAACTGCTCGACATGGGCCAGCAGCGTGTCACGCTCGCTGAGCAGTTCGGCAACCAGCGCCTGGTCCTGCTCGGCGAAATCGGCGCGGCGCTGCTCGAGCAGGCCCAGGGCCCGCTCGACCTGGCTGCAGATGCTGTCGGTCCAGGCTTGGGCGTCTTTCTCGGTGCTGACGCGAGCCAGGAAGTCGGCCTGCGCACCCGGCGCGGCCAGGGCCACATGCATTTCGCCCAGCCGCTGGCCGAGCATACCGGCAAAGTCAGCCAGTTCACCCAGGGCGTCGTAGCGCTGGCCCTGTTCGGAATGGGCGAACGCCATTTCATCGCGAATGGCGCGCTCGAGGTTGTTCTGGGTCCACTCCCAGGCATCGCCCTGATTGTTCAGGTAGCCCTGGGCGATCATCAGCAGATGAGGCGTGCCACTGGCATCCACGCGGCTGACCGAGCCCATCAGCGGCGAAATGTTGGCGTAACCAGCCGCGGTCAGGTAAGCCCCCATTTCCAGCTCCGGGTGAATCCCGCCACTGACCCGGCGAATCATTTTTAGTACCAGGCTGCCGCCGATCACGACCGAGCTGTTGGACTGCTCGGCCGACAGGTAGCGGATGACCGAGGTCTCGTTCAGGTTCAAGCCAGCCAGATGATCGGTGGCCTTGAAATGGATCTCACCTTCACCCGTTGCCAGAGTCTGGTCGGCCTGCAGGCCATCGATGACCGAGTGGATGAAGCTTTCCAGCACGAAGGCATCGGTGATCAGGCCGACTTCACGACCACGTCGGACCCGTGACAGTGCCAGCTGCAAGGGCAGCGGCGAACCGCTGTGTTCTTCGGGGATGAAGCCGAACGGGAACTGGTAGCGGCTGGTCTGCCCACCGGCCGTGACTTCCAGCTCGCTGAGCAGCACCGGGTTCGTCTTCGTGCCGAAGCGCACGCCATAGGCGATACGCAGGTTGTCGATGGCTACGTCCTTGCCGCCGAACCATCGCCGCTTGGGCAGGTACTGCATCAGGGAAGTGTGTTCCAGAGTGCTGCGCGACGGCTCGTCGAGCAGCTCCTCCATCCGTTGTTTCAAAACCAGGGTCTGGAAGTCAGGCATGCTTTGGGCCGGTTCGACGTGCCAACTCGGCATCTGGGTTTCACTGGCGAGCAGGAACCAATAGAAGCCGTAAGGAGGCAGGGTCAGCAGAAAATTCAGCTGACCGATGGGTGGGAAGGCGCTGCCGCCGAGCATTTCCACCGGCACCATGCCGGCGTACGGGGACAGATCCAATTCAGCCGCTTGGGCGGCACGCGAGACGTTGGCGACACACAACACGATCTCGGTCTTGCCATCGCTACCGGTGTATTCGCGCACATAGGCCAGAATGCGCCGGTTGGTCGGCGTGAGCATGGTCAGGCTGCCGCGGCCGAAGGCCTTCTGCTGGCGACGCACGGCGAGCATGCGCCGGGTCCAGTTGAGCAGCGAGTGCGGGTCGTTGGCCTGGGTCTCGACGTTGACCGATTGGTAGCCGTACAGCGGATCCATGATCGGCGGCAGCACCAGGCTGGCTGGGTCGGCGCGAGAAAAGCCGCCGTTGCGGTCGATCGACCACTGCATGGGCGTGCGTACGCCGTCGCGGTCGCCCAGGTAGATGTTGTCGCCCATGCCGATCTCGTCACCGTAATACAGGGTCGGTGTACCGGGCATGGACAACAGCAGGCTGTTCAGCAGCTCGACCCGGCGACGGTCGCGCTCGAGCAGCGGCGCCAGGCGGCGACGAATGCCGAGGTTGATGCGCGCGCGGCTGTCGGCGGCGTAGTAATTCCACAGGTAATCGCGCTCACGGTCGGTGACCATTTCCAGGGTCAGTTCATCGTGGTTGCGCAGAAAGATCGCCCACTGGCAATTGGCCGGGATCGCCGGGGTCTGGCGCAGGATGTCGGTGACCGGGAAGCGGTCTTCCTGGGCCAGTGCCATGTACATGCGCGGCATCAACGGGAAGTGGAAGGCCATGTGGCATTCGTCGCCGTTGTCGCCCTTGGCATCGCCGAAATACAGCTGGGTGTCCTCGGGCCATTGGTTGGCTTCGGCCAACAGCATGCGGTCCGGGTAGTTGGCATCGATCTCGGCACGGATCTGCTTGAGCACCTGGTGCGTCTCGGTCAGGTTCTCGTTGTTGGTGCCGTCGCGTTCGATCAGGTACGGAATGGCGTCCAGGCGCAGGCCGTCGATGCCCATGTCCAGCCAATAGCGCATGACATCGATGACCGCCTTCATCACCTGCGGGTTATCGAAATTCAGGTCGGGCTGGTGGGAATAGAAACGGTGCCAGAAATACTGGCCGGCCACCGGGTCCCAGGTCCAGTTGGATTTCTCGGTGTCGAGGAAAATGATCCGTGTGCCGTCGTACTTCTCGTCGGTGTCGGACCACACGTAGAAATCGCGCGCCTTGGAGCCTTTCTTGGCTTTGCGCGCCCGCTGAAACCAGGGGTGCTGGTCGGAGGTGTGGTTGATCACCAGTTCGGTGATCACCCGCAGGCCACGCTTGTGCGCTTCGTTGATGAAGCGCCGGGCATCGGCCAATGTCCCGTAGTCGGGATGTACCGCCTTGTACTCGGCAATGTCGTAGCCGTCGTCGCGACGCGGCGAGGGATAGAACGGCAACAGCCAAATGGTATTCACGCCCAGGTCGGCAATGTAGTCGAGTTTGGCGATCAACCCCGGAAAGTCACCGATCCCGTCGTTGTCGGAGTCAAAGAACGACTTGACGTGGACTTGGTAGATCACCGCGTCCTTGTACCAGAGCGGGTCATCGATGAACGCTTGTGACCGGGGCTTTTTCGCCATTGTCGTTTCCTTGTCTTGAGCGGCTAGGCAACATTGAGTGCAGGTACGACGTGGTGTGCAGCGTAGTGGTGTAGCGCACAGGGCAGAGCCCTGCGCTAGGGTTGTACGCGGGTGATCCTCCAGATGCCGAACGGTTGGTAACCCGGGTCGATACGCATGAACTGGGTCTTGCCGTGCCACGTCCAGCGGTGCCCGGTCATCAGGTCCTCGCCATTGGTAGCGGCATCGTCATCCAGGCCCAGCTCCCACAATGGCAGTTCGAAATGCGCTTCCTGCACATTGCGCGGGTCCAGGTTGACCGCGACCAGAACATAGTTGCTGCGGTCGGCGGTGCGCTTGCCGAAATACAGGATGTTGTCGTTGTAGCACTGAAAGAACTCGACGCCCAGATGAGTTTGCAGGGCCGGGTTCTGCCGACGGATACGATTGAGCTGGGCGATCTCGGCAATGATGTTGCCCGGCGCCGTGTAGTCCCGCGGACGGATCTCGTATTTCTCCGAGTCCAGGTACTCTTCCTTGCCGGGAATGGGCGCCGATTCGCACAGTTCGAAACCTGAATACATACCCCACAGGCCAGAGCCCATGGTGGCTAGCGCAGCACGAATCAGGAACCCGGCGCGGCCGCTGTCGTGCAGGAAGAACGGGTTGATGTCCGGCGTGTTGACGAAAAAGTTCGGCCGGTAGCAGTGTGCCCAAGGAGCCTGGTTCAACTGCGTGAAATAGGTGGTCAGCTCAGGCTTGGTGTTGCGCCAGGTGAAGTAGGTGTAGCTCTGCGAGTAACCGACCTTGCCCAAGCGCGCCATCATCGCAGGCTTGGTGAAGGCTTCGGCAAGGAACATCACGCTGGGGTCCTTGCTACGGATATCGGCGATCAACCATTGCCAGAACGGCAGCGGCTTGGTGTGCGGATTGTCGACGCGGAAAATCTTCACGCCCTCTTCGACCCAACCCCAGACAACGTCACGCAGCTCGGTCCATAGGCCTGGCACCGCGTCGGCCGCGTAGAAATCGACGTTGACGATGTCCTGGTATTTCTTCGGCGGGTTTTCCGCATAGCGGATGGTGCCATCCGGGCGCCAGCTGAACCAGCCCGGATGCTCCTTGAGCCACAGGTGATCCTGCGAGCACTGGATGGCGAAATCCAGGGCGATTTCCAGACCGTGCTCGGCCGCTGCGGCCACCAGGTTGCGGAAATCCTCGCGGGTGCCCAGTTGTGGGTGAATGGCGTCGTGGCCACCCTCGGCGCTGCCGATGGCGTAAGGGCTGCCGGGATCGTCCGGGCCTGCCGTGAGGGAGTTGTTCGGGCCCTTGCGGTGCGCCCGTCCGATCGGATGGATCGGCGGGAAATACAGCACGTCGAAATTCATGTCGCGAATCATCGGCAGGCGGCTGTGCACGTCATTGAAGGTGCCGTGGCGCGCCTTGTCGTCGGTGATCGAGCGAGGGAACAGCTCATACCAACTAGCGAACTGGGCCAGCTCGCGTTCCACGTCCAGGGCGTACTCGATGCTGGAGCACAGAAACGCACGATGATCGGCCAACGACATCAGGGCCTGGGTGTCACGCTGCAACAGCAGCGCAACCTTGGCGTCCTGATCCAGCCCCTGCAATTCATCGTGCAACTGACGCAGCTGCCGTGCCAGGGTGTCCTGACTGCGGGCGGCGGCTTGTTCGAGGTGAACGCGGCCCTCTTCCAGCTCCAATTCGATGGTCACGCCAGCGGCGTACTTCTTTTCCAATTCGTAGCGGTAACTGGCGAACTGGTCGATCCAGGCGTCGATGCAGTAGGCGTGGGTGCCCACGCTGTCGATGACCAGCTCGGCTTCCCAGCTGTCGTTGCCCAGTTCGCGCATGCTCGTGCTGTGCCAGGTGTCGGAGCCCGCCTCGTGCCAGCGCAGGACCACGGCCATCTTGTCGTGGCCGTCGGCATAGACCTTGGTGCTGACCGTGATGCTCTGGCCAACGATGGCCTTGACGGCGAACTGGCCACCGTCGATGGCAGGCTGTGTGTCTTCGATCACGATCCGTGGCAACAGCAGCGCCTGGGACAGGCTCAGCACGTGGTCTGGAGTCTGTGCGTCGGTCGCGTTCTGGTCCGCTTGGATAGTTTGATCAGCCGTCATCGAGCCTCGCTCCTGTGCGTCACCTGGACGCTGTTGTGCTTGTGCAAGCGGTGAAGTGAACCGGGTTTGTCTATCGCTTAGGTTCGGAGCCGGGGCGGCAGGGAAAGTTCATATGCCTTTGCAGCGTGCAACAGCCTTTCATGGAGCCAAATGGGCTTCTGCGCTGTCCACCGCAGGCACTACTCTTCCTCATAGTCTTCCACCCTGCCGAGGTAGCGCCATGAACCTTCCGCTTCCACCCGGAACACCGGATCCCAACATCGACCAGCCCAACCTGCCACCGCCGGTGCCTCAGGACGAACCTGAAGGTGTGCCGGTGCAGCCGACGGTACCGCCCACTCCCGTGGGCGACCCGCCCATCGACCCGGCGCCGATCCAGGCCTGAGGGCAGCGCACACAGCCGGCCTACTGCACGCATGCGGTCTGTCGGCTGTCCGCGAAGCGGTCCGGCTGGCATAGTGCAGGCCTTGCCGATGAAACCAGGCCGGTCATGAAACGCTACGAGAAATTTGCCCACCACATTGCCGAGCTCATTCGCACCGGCGTGCTCAAGCCTGATGAGCGCGTCCCCTCGGTGCGCCACGCCAGCCAGACCCACGGCGTGAGCCCCTCGACGGTGTTCCAGGCCTACTACCTGCTGGAGCGGCGTGGCTTGATCCGCGCCCGACCGCGCTCCGGTTACTACGTCAACGCGCTGGCCGAGCGTGCGCTGGCCGAACCTCTGGTGGAAACCCAGGCACTGGCCGAATCGACCGATGTCGACGTCAGTGAACTGGTGTTCTCCATTCTCGATTCGATCAAAGACCCCAACACGGTAGCACTGGGTTCGGCTTTTCCCAGCCCCGAGTTGTTTCCCCTGCCCCGCCTGGCACGCTCGCTGGCCAGCACCAGCCGCGCCATGCACCCGCGCGAGACGGTGACCGACCTGTCTCCTGGCAGCCCCGAGCTGCGTCGGCAGATCGCCTTGCGCTACAACATTGCCGGGGTAAACCTGCCGGTCGATGAACTGCTGATCACCAATGGCGCGCTGGAAGCACTGAACCTGTGCCTGCAGGCGGTGACCGAACCGGGTGACATGGTGGCCATCGAGGCGCCGGCCTTCTATGCCTGCCTGCAAGTATTGGAGCGGCTCAAGCTCAAGGCGGTGGAGATTCCCACCCATCCGCGCGACGGGCTGGACGTGGATGCGCTGGCCAACGCGCTGCAGCGGCTACCGATCAAGGCATGCTGGTGCATGCCCAATTTTCAGAATCCGATCGGTGCGAGCATGCCCGACGCGCGCAAGCGCCAGTTGGTGGCGCTGTTGCACCAGCACCAGGTGCCCTTGATAGAGGACGATGTGTACGCCGAACTGTATTTCGGCCAGCACGCGCCGCGTCCGGCCAAGGCCTACGACAGCGAGGGTTGGGTGCTGCACTGCGGCTCGTTTGCCAAGAGCCTGGCACCGGGCTACCGCATCGGCTGGGTGGCGGCCGGGCGCTTCGCGCAGAAGGTCGAGCGGCTGAAGATCATGACGTCGATCTGCGCGTCGGTACCCGGCCAGGCGGCGATTGCCGATTACCTGCAGCACGGCGGCTACGATCGCCATCTGCATCGGCTGCGGGATGCATTGCAGGGTCAACAGCACGCGATGATGGCAGCGATCGCGCGGTGTTTTCCCGAAGAGACTCGGGTGAGTCGCCCCGAGGGCGGTTATTTCCTGTGGCTGGAGCTACCGGCTCGCGTGGATTCGCTGCAATTGTTCCGCCTGGCACTGGCGCAGGGCATCAGCATCGCGCCGGGACCGATTTTTTCCGCCAGTGGGCGTTTTAGCAATTGCATTCGTTTGAATTACGGCACGCCCATGGACAAGGTGCAGCTGGCAGCCATGCAGACATTGGGCAATCTGGTGCGTGATCTGGCCTGATCCACAGCACTGGCCGCCGACGCGGCCCGGGCAGCGTATAGACCTCCAACAAATGTGTGCGATCAGCGGCTAGAATAGCAAGCTAGCTAGGCAATGAGGCAGAGCGGTATCGTCCTGACGGGCCGCGGCGCAACCGCTCTAGAACGCTGCTTGCAGTTGAAACCCGAACACACTTGGGGCAGTCTTGCAGGCAGAACGGCCAGGTGATCCATGCAACCCGGCTGTGCGTCCGTATTGACACTGATTCAGCACCACTGCTAAACATTAACTACCCAGTTAGTTTTGCTCTTCTCCCCCGCATGCAACCTTGCCTGCACGGGTCGAAACGAAGCCAACGGTTCCAATGCTTCATAATAAAAACAACGGAGACACAGCATGGCGCATGCTCAGTCAGAATCGCACGGCTCGAAGCAAACCAAGAAGGCCACCGCCAGCGGGTGGGTCGGTTCCGCCCTGGAATACTACGACTTCTTCATCTATGCCCAGGCCGCGGCGCTGATTTTCCCACAGATATTCTTTCCCAACACCGACCCCAAGGTCGCCATCGTCGCCTCCCTGGCCACCTACGGCGTGGGCTACGTTGCCCGCCCCATCGGTGCGTTTTTCCTGGGTCACTGGGGTGACACCCGCGGCCGCAAGAACGTCTTGCTGCTGTGCATGTTCCTCATGGGCTTCGCGACCATGGCCGTGGGCCTGCTGCCCACCTACAGCCAGGTCGGCCTGTGGGCACCGGCCATGCTGGTGGTGCTGCGCCTGATCCAGGGCTTCGCGGTGGCCGGGGAGATTTCCGGGGCCAGTTCGATGATCCTTGAACATGCGCCCTTCGGCAGACGGGGCTACTACGCCAGCTTTACCCTGCAAGGCGTGCAGGCTGGGCAGATCTTCGCAGCGGCGATCTTCCTGCCACTGGCCTACTTCATGCCGGAAGAAGCGTTCAACTCGTGGGGCTGGCGGATTCCGTTCCTGCTCAGCGCCGTGGTGCTGATCGCCGGCTACATCATCCGCCGCGAGGTCAACGAAACCCCGGCCTTCGAAACCGAGGGCGCACGCGCTGCCATCCCGAAATCCCCGGTCCTCGAAGCGTTCAAGCACAGCTGGCGCAACATGGGCCTGGTCATGTGCATGGCACTGATGAACGTGATTCCAGTGGTTGCCACCATCTTCGGCGCCGCCTACGCGGTGCAACCGGCCTACGGTGTCGGTTTCGCCAAGAGCGTGTACCTGTGGATTCCGGTAGTCGGCAACCTGGTAGCGGTGTGCATCATCCCCTTCGTCGGCAACCTCTCCGACCGAATCGGCAGACGTCCGATGATCATCGGCGGCGCCCTCAGCTCCGGCATCCTGTCGTTCTTCTACCTGTATGCGATCAGCATCCACAACGTGCCGCTGGCCTTCGGTATGTCGATCCTGATGTGGGGCGTGTTCTACCAGGGCTACAACGCCGTGTTCCCAAGCTTCTACCCCGAGCTGTTCGAAACTCGCTACCGCGTATCGGCCATGGCCATCTCGCAGAACGTGGGTACCTTGATCACTGCCCTGCTACCGGCACTGTTCGCCGCCATGGCACCGCCCGGCTCCACCAACATTCCGATGGTCGTCGGTTCGCTGGCCCTGGGCGTGTGCTGCATCGCAGCCCTGGCAGCGTTCACCGCCAAGGAGACCTACCGTATCCCCATGGCCGATCTGGGTAAGCCCGATGCCGCGGCGGTCGATTCTCAGGAATACGAGCGCAGTCGCCAGCAGGCAATGAGCTCGGTACGTTGATCCGCTAACCTGCCACACCCGAAGGCCCCTGCATCTGCAGGGGCCTTCTGCATTCAGCCGCCTGGATTGGTGTATTGCGCATACACCGCAAAAACGCCGAGTATCGCCCACAGCACACTGAACAGAAACGGTGACCTCATGGAGAACATCAACGCTCCGCGCCAGCGCTTCTCGTTCGATTCGCGCTCGCTGAACAGCGGCGATTCATCGTAGGCTGCACCCATCGCCGGCTCGCTGTCGAGCAACTGGCTCTGCTTGAAGTGCCAGTGATCGATGATGTCGTAGGCCGAACGGATGCCCGGCCAGGCATGCAGCGAACTCACCAGACCGAACAACGCCAGTAGCGGCGGAACGACCAGGGTGAACAGCTTGCCCCACTCCGGGTTGAGATTGGCCATGGACGAGGCATAGGCGATGACCAGAAACGACTGCGCGGACAGGTAGGCGTCGGTACGGTTGGATAGGATGGAGGTTTCGTACTGGATTTCCTTGCGGTAGAAATCCAGGCGGTCCTTGGGGGTACCGAACATGAGCACGTCGGCCTTGGCATTGGCCGGGGGCGTTATGTCATCGACGATGATCTTCGACATGGCTGCATTCCTTTTGCGGTAAGGCTCATAAGAAGGCCATTCACCCGGTTGGTTCAGCCGCGTGCGTTTTCTGTAGCAGCGGCGCGAGCCGCGTCCGGCGTCACCGCATTCCATCAGGCACATTGCGTGCATCGCCGACGCGGCTTGCGCCGCTGCTACAGGGATTGCGCACGCTTGCCGGGGATGGAACAAAACGCCCTTCCCGGCGAGAAACATCCACTTACACCTTTTGCAACTTGTCAGGTCATATGACATCCTAACTCATGCTTGAATAACCCCCTGTTCCATCCACAAAAACAACAAAGGGAATTCACCCATGACGAGTACCCACTCGCTCGAAAAGAAGGCGGCCGCCCCCACGACTCGCCTGGGCAGGCTCGCCAAGATCGTCGGACCGGGCATCATCGCCGTCCTGTCATGGCTGGGCGCCGGCGATTTGATCACCTCCTCCGTGGCCGGTGCCAACTATGGCTACGCCATGATGTGGGTGCTGGCCGTGTCGCTGCTGCTCCGGTTCCTCATCGTCAACATCATTGCCCGCTTCCAGCTCTGCAACAACCAAGGCATGACCATCCTGCAGGGCTATGCGCAGCTGCATCCCTTTTTCGCCTGGTTCATGTTGGGCTACGCGCTGATCATGGGTCACCTGACCAACGCCTACATGATCAAAGGTGCCGGTGAAGCATTGGCAACCCTGCTGCACATCGATTATCCGCTGTTGGCTTCCTTTGCCGTGGTGCTGGGTGTGTGGCTGCTGGTAGGTCGCAACATCTACTCGCTGATCGAAGGCGTGATGAAAGGCTTGCTGGCCTTGATGACCCTGGCGTTCATGGCACTGGCGATCATGTCCAAACCGGACGTCGGCGGCATCCTGGCAGGTACCATCGGTTTCAGCATACCGCCTGACGAGGGCGTGCACGGTGCGCTGCTGGTAGCGGTGTCGGTGATCGGTGCGGTGGCCGGTTCCATCGCCAACTTCGTCCATCCCTACGTCATGCGCCAGAAAGGCTGGGTTGGCCCGGAGCACAAGCGCATTCAGCGTAACGATCTGCTGTTTGCAGTATTCGTCGGTATCATCATCAACCTGGCGATCTGGGTCGTCGGCGCGGAAATCCTGCGTCCCAACGGCATCGAAGTGAAAACCCTGGATGACCTGGGTGCGGCGCTGCAGATGTTCTTCGGCACCGGCGGCTGGTTGATCTTCTTCGTTGGCGTGTTCGCGACCCTGTTCGCCAGTATCGCCGGCAAGACCACGGCGTTCCCGATGCTGATCACCGATGCCTTCCAGCACATTCGTCCCGAGCGCCGCGAGAAGTATGGCAAGGAATTCCACCATGACCCGATGCACAAGTGGTTCATGCTGTTCATTCTGGTCACGCCGCTGGTGTGGTCGCTGCCGGGCATGCCCGACTTCGTGACCCTGACCATCGGTGTGAATGCGCTGAACATCATTGGCCTGCCAGTGATCTCCCTTGGCTTGCTGATCATGTCCAACCAGAAGAAGCTGCTCGGCAACTACCGCAACAACTGGTTCGAAAACATCGCACTGGGCTTTGCCACCATCCTGGCAGTCTGGGTCGCATTCCAACTCGGCACGCAACTGCTCGCCTGATCCTGCTGCTGCGGTATGTCCCCATACCGCAGCCCTTTCTCCGCTCCCAGCCCATCCTTTACAGACACCGTTCGTCGGCACGTGGGCACCACTGGCCGCAGCGCATAGCCCAATGCATGAAGCATTCACGAACAAGGAGAGCTCCATGAAAAGCCTGAAACGCATCAACGCCGCCCTGCTGGCAGGTCTATTGGCCGCAGCCGCCCTGCCCGCCTTGGCCGACAACAGCACCGGGCCGACCAACCCGGCCGCCAAGGGCACCGTACCTTCGGCAGTCGGCGTACCATCCGGTACCGGTACCAACATGTCCAATGGCAACACCGATGGCTCGGCCGCCCCGCGCGACGGCACCAGCACCCAGATCAAGCCGCAGAATACTGGCAACCCCGAAGGCAGCTCCATGGGCGGTGCAGTGACCAAGCCAGAATCGGGCAGCCACGACATGGGTGACGGCACTGGCTCCGAAGGCGGCAAGCACTGATTGGTCATGCACTCTTGAGCATCGGGAGAATGAGATGAGCGAACACACACCCGCGCCGAACGACGTCGATCGCCATACAGGCGACGCCGCGAACGCCACGCCCAATGATCCAGCGCTGGATCCGCAGGCTAGCCCGGATGCCAACGACCCGACCACGGCCGAAGGCAATCGCTTCAGCCCGGATTTCAAGTCCGAGCCAGAAGTCGACCCCGACGCACCTGCGGAGGCTGAAAATACTGACGCCGACATCGACACCGCTGGCGGCTGACCGCCATTTCAATGCCGGCAACAAGACCGCTCAGCGGCTGATGCGACTGCGCTCGTTGCGCACGTCGAAGATCAGTTGCCGAGCGACCTCGGAGCTGACCAGGCCTTGTTCCCTGAAGGCCTCGACCTTCCCTATGATCTGCACCGCTGCCTGATCCAAATCTCGGAAAGCGGCGGTATGCAGATTGCGGATTTCCTCGGCGATAACCCGACTCACCTGTTCGTTCTGGTCCGGACCGCCGCCCGCGCCGTTATCAAGCATTTCAATATCTCCCTACATCGGTTCACGATAGGTGGGCTTCCAGCCTGTCCCCATTCAACCTAGATGTGTACCCCGAGGGCGGGTTGCTGCGCAATAGCCACTACTGAATCAGTGGCTCGGCGGGGAGATATTCCCGATCAACGTAGCGCGGGCTGCTTGGTCAGGGTGCAATGGGCGGGGTATAGGCCAGTGTCGTGCCCAATGCCCAAAGCAGAAAGAGTACCAGCGGCGCGTGCACCAACAGCTGCACGAACGAAAACCCGATCAGGTCCCGCGCCTTCAACCCCAACACGCCCAGCAACGGCAGCATGTAGAACGGATTGATCAGGTTCGGCAGCGCCTCGGCGGCGTTGTAGATCTGCACTGCCCATCCCAGGTGGTATTGCAGTTCGTTGGCGACCTGCATGACGTAGGGCGCCTCGATGATCCATTTGCCCCCGCCCGATGGAATGAAGAACCCCAGCACCGCCGAATAGACGCCCATCAGTACCGCGTAAGTATCGTGCGAGGCGATCTGTACGAAGAAGGTCGAGATATGGTGGGCCAGAGTCTGTGCGTCGCCACCCTTGACCGTGGTCATGATCGCGGCGATCGAACCGTAGAGGGGAAACTGGATCAACACGCCAGTGGTCGTTGGCACTGCCCGGGCCACCGCGTCGAGAAAGCTGCGCGGGCGCCAGTGCAGCAACAGGCCCAGCATGATGAACAGGAAGTTATAGGTATTGAGCCCCGAAATGGCGGTGATGGCAGGCTTGGTGGAGAACTCGTGGAACAGCCACCCTGCGGCCAGCAGCACCAGGAAGATGGTGATCAGCGGGCTGTATTCCAGCCACTCGCCGGGCCGGCTGCGCTTGTTCAGTGGCGGCAGGCTGAAGGCCGGATCGATGCCGCAGGCCTGGGCATCACGGGCCGAGTTGGGGCCTGGTGCAGTGGCGTAGGCGACCACCAGGGACACCAGCACCAGTGCCAGCAACAGCACGCCCGATTGCCAGAGGAAGATCGTCTGGGTGAACGGAATCACTCCGGTAATGGAGAGAATCGACGGTGGCAGGCTGGCAGGGTTGGCCTGCAACTGCGCCGCCGAAGACGACAGGCCCAGAGCCCATACGGCGCCCAGCCCCAAGTAAGCCGCCGCACCGGCGGCGCGATAGTCCATGCGCAGGTCGGTGCGCCGCGCCAGTGCGCGCACCAGCAACCCGCCGAACACCAGCGACAGCCCCCAGTTGAGCAAAGACGCGACCATGGATATCAGCGCCACCCAGGCAACGGCCGAGCGACCGTTGCGCGGGATGCGCGCCAGCCGATCGATCAGCTTCACGGCCGGCGGTGAGCTGGCTACGACGTAGCCGCCGATCACCACGAACGCCATCTGCATGGTGAACGGGATCAGGCTCCAGAATCCATCGCCGAACGCGGTTGCCGTGGCCGTCGGAGTGCCGCCGATGGCCAGCGCCCCCAGCGCCACCAGCAACACCGCTACCGCGGCGAAGACGTAGGAGTCGGGGAACCAGCGCTCGGCCCAGCCCGAACAGCGCAGGGCGAAGCGAGCGTAGCGGCTCTCTTCCAGTTGTGCGGACATGGTGGTGTTTCCTTGTTGTTATAGGTAGAGAGCTGCAGGGGTTGGCAGAAAGTTGTCAGAAACGCATTTCGATCACGTCGTCGGCGATGATCAACTTGCCTGCCGTCTTCGCCTTGATCTCGTCGATGCTGACGCCCGGTGCCCGTTCCTTGAGGATGAACGCACCGTCCTCGATTTCCAGGTAGGCCAGGTCGGTCAGCACCTTGCGAATGCAGCCGGCGCCGGTCAGTGGCAGGCTGCACAGGGGCAACAGTTTCGACTCGCCGTCCTTGGATGCGTGAGTCATGGTCACGATGATGTTCTCCGCGCCCGCCACCAGGTCCATGGCCCCGCCCATGCCCTTGACCAGCTTGCCGGGGATCATCCACGAGGCAATGTTGCCCTGCACGTCCACCTCGAAGGCACCGAGCACGGTGAGGTCGACGTGGCCGCCGCGAATCATCGCGAACGACTGCGCCGAATCGAAGATAGAAGCGCCCTGGCGGGCGGTCACGGTCTGCTTGCCGGCATTGATCATGTCGGCATCGACGGTTTCCTCTGTGGGGAATTCGCCCATGCCCAGCAGGCCATTTTCCGATTGCAGCATCACATCGATGCCGTCCGGCACGTAGTTGGCCACCAGGGTCGGGATGCCGATGCCAAGGTTTACGTAGTAACCGTCTTGCAGTTCGCGCGCTACGCGCTGGGCCATTTGTTCGCGGGTCAGTGCCATGATGAAAACCTCGTGTGAAACAGGGCGAATGGGGACGATTCAGGCCTTGAGCGTGCGCTTCTCGATGCGCTTCTCGAAGGTGCCCTGGATCACCCGGTCAACGTAGATGCCGGGCGTATGGATGTGCTCTGGCAGCAGCACACCCGGCTCGACGATCTCCTCGACCTCGACCACGGTGATGCGCCCGGCGCTCGCGGCCAGCGGGTTGAAGTTCTGTGCGGTATGACGATAGACGACGTTGCCGAAATGGTCGGCCTTCCAGCCTTTGACGATGGCGAAATCACCCGTGATGGCCTGCTCCAGAATGTAGTGGCGGCCGTTGAATTCGCGCACTTCCTTGCCTTCGGCAATCGGTGTGCCGTAGCCGGTGGCCGTGAAAAACGCGGAGATGCCAGCGCCGCCGGCGCGCATCTTCTCGGCCAACGTGCCTTGGGGGTCAGTTCGACCTCGAGTTCGCCATCGAGCAGCTGCCGCTCGAACAGCGCGTTTTCGCCCACGTAGGAGGCGATCATCTTGCGGATCTGCCGGTCTTCGAGCAGTACGCCCAGGCCGAAGCCATCGACGCCACAGTTGTTGGACACCACCGTGAGGTCGCGCACGCCGAGCCGCTTGATCTCGGCAATGAGGTTTTCCGGGATGCCGCACAGGCCGAACCCGCCGGCCAGTACCGTCATGCCATCGCGCAGGCCATCGAGCGCCTGTGCGTAGGTTGCCACTCGCTTATCGAGTCCAGCCATGATCGTTCGCCTTTTATTGTTTGTCATGGCGCCGTCCGTGCCGCGACGGCGTGGGTGCAGGTATCTTCTCCCCGCACGGCTAATTTGTTAATTTTGTTTTTCTTCGGTATTGATTGGTTTTCCAAATAGATGAACGTCAAACAGCTCCGCGCCTTTCTCGCCGTGGCCCAGGCCCTGAGCTTTGCCCAGGCGGGCGAAAAATTGCACCTGTCCCAGCCTGCGCTGAGCCTGACCATCAAGGGCCTGGAAGAAGACCTGGGCGGCGCGCTGCTGATCCGTACCACGCGCAGCGTCAGCCTCACGCCCGAAGGCGAAGCCCTGCTGCCGCTGGCCCGGCGCCTCCTGGCGGATTGGGACAACACCGAGGAGCTGCTGCGCCAGCACTTCACCCTGCAATTGGGCAAGGTGTCCATCGCGGCCATGCCGTCGTTCGCCGGCAACCTGTTGCCCGGGGCACTGCGGATCTTTCGCGACCGCTACCCACGGGTCAACGTCGCCGTGCATGATGTGATCAACGAGCAGGTGGTGGAGATGGTTCGCCATCGCCGGGTCGAACTGGGCATCGGCTTCGAGCCTGAAAGCACGTCTTCGCTGGTGTTCACGCCCTTCTACACCGATCGGTTCGTGGCCGTTGTGCCGGCCGACTCGCCCCTGGCTGAGCAAGCGGCGGTCACTTGGCAGACCCTGCTGGCCTATGACTTCATTGCCCTGCAGCGACCTTCAGCGGTGCGCCTGCTGCTGGAAAGCGCCGTCAGCGAGGAGCACGGCAAGCTGGCGGTGGCGTTCGAAAGTCACCAGTTGAGCACCATCGGGCGCATGGTCGCCCATGGCCTGGGCGTCAGCGCGGTACCGGCCCTGTGCATCGAGCAGATGCACGAACTGGGGGCGCGCTGCGTGCCGCTGGAGTCGCCCAGCGTCGAGCGTCGAATCGGCCTGATGCGTCTGCCGGACCACAAGCTTTCGGCCGCCGCACACGCGCTGATGGAAGTGCTGCTGGAGCACACGGCCCACCGTCGCCAATGACCCTGTCACCCGACGGTTTGAACCGCAGCCCGATGACACTGCCCAACCCACAGGCCCCTTGTAGCAGCGGCGCAAGCCGCGTCAGCGGTCCCCGCGGTATTCTGACCCACCGCGTCGAGGCCGGACGCGGCTTGCGCCGCTGCTACAGGGGAGCTCAATTCCTTTTCCATCGAGGAGCATTGTGATGAGCAGCATCGATCTCGCCGGCAGGCCGGTTCCACGGATTGGCCAGGGCACCTGGCGTATGGGCGAGGATCCGGCTCGTGCCAAGCAGGAAATTGCCGCATTGCAGGAAGGCATCGACCTGAGCCTGACCTTGCTCGACACCGCTGAAATGTACGGCGAAGGCGGTGCCGAGAAAATCGTCGGCCAGGCCATCCAGGGCCGCCGGGACCAGGTCATGCTGGTCAGCAAGGTCTACCCCCATAACGCCAGCCTCCGGGGCGTGGCGCAAGCCTGCGAGCGCAGCCTGCAGCGCATGCAGGTGGAGCACATCGACCTGTACCTGCTGCACTGGCGTGGTCAGTACCCGCTGAGCGAAACGGTGGAAGCCTTCGAGCGTCTGCGTGAGCAGGGCAAGATCGGCGCCTGGGGCGTGTCGAATTTCGATGTCGATGACATGATCGAGCTGAACGATGAACGCTGTGCGACCAACCAGGTGCTGTACAACCTGGAAGAGCGCGGCATCGAGTTCGACCTGCTGCCCTGGTGTGCCGAGCGGGCAATGCCGGTGATGGCCTACTGTCCGATTGCCCAGGGCGGCCGCTTGCTCGACCAACCGGCATTACGCCAGGTTGCGCAGCGCCACGGCGTCACGCCGGCGCAAGCCTGCCTGGCCTGGGTCATTCGCCGTGAAGGGGTGATCGCCATCCCCAAAGCCTCCACGGCCGAACATGTGCGCCTGAACGCCGCCGCCCTGCACGTCAAACTCGATGCCGAAGACTTCGCCGCGTTGGATCGAGCCTACCCGGCACCACAACGCAAGCAGCGGCTCAACATGGTCTGAAGCCGCCGCGTGCCGCCGACCGAGGCGCCGTCAATCGTCCAGCGGTTGCGGCGCCTTGCTCGGTTTCGCGGCCTTGGCGGGCTTGTTCGTCGGCTCCTGCGCGGCGGCTGCGACCGGGGCTGGCGCATTGGCCTCCTTCTCGGCTGCGGGCAATTGATCGATGGTACTGAACAGCTGCGCAGGCTCCACGTAGCCCGCCTGTTCGAGCTTTTTCTCGCCATCCTTGCCCAGCAGCACGAACTTCTGACTGGAGCCGGCGCCCAGCTTGAGGTCGCGGATCAGGGACATGGTCGCCTGTGGATCGAGGTCCTTGCCGTCGCGCTGGCCAATGGTGTTGATCACGGTGTAAAGCACCATGCCGCGTTGCTTGAATCCATCGCGGTTGGCCGGCTCTTCCAGCGCCTTGCGCAGCTTGAGCAGGTTGGGATCCACCGAGCTCGGTGCGATCACCACCAGCGGCCGCAGCCGCCCGCGGTCCTGGGCCAGTGGGCTGTCGCCATCGGCGGCCAGCAGGGGCGCGGCGAATGCGAACAGTGTGGCGAGGGTCAGCGACCGGATCATCATGCTCCATCTCCTTGACGTATCGATGCCCTCATCATTACAGAGATTTGGCCCTCGTGCGAGCCGGGGCCAGACGGCCGAACAGGCTGCTGCCGAACACATTGATCAACAGCCCGATCATGACCAGCGCGCCGCCCCACCACTGCAAGGCGCCCAGCCGCTCACCAAGAATCCACGCCGAAGAACTCAAGCCCACCACCGGCACCAGCAGCGAAAATGGCGCCACCTTGCCGGCCGGATAGCGCGACAGCAACGTGCTCCACAGGCTGTAGCCGAGCACAGTGGCCACGGCCGCCAGATAGACCAGGCTGCCGATAGACTTCCAGCCGATGCCCAACAGCGACTGCTGGATCAGCGCCGGCCCTTCCAGCCACAACGACAACGCGAAGAACGGCAACGGCGGGATCAGTGCGCCCCAGATCACCAGCGCGACCAGGTCGATGTCACCGAAGCGACGGGTGATGATGTTGCCCATCGCCCACATCGACGCGGCGCACAGGGTCAGCAGCACGGCCACCAGCGGCGTCGCCTGATCGCTTTCCAAACCGATCATCGCCAGACCGCCGGCGGCGACCAGCAGCCCCACCACACTGGCTGCGCGCAGACGCTCGCCAATGAACAGCGCGGCGAAGAACAAGGTGAAAAACGCCTGGGACTGCAGCACCAGCGAAGCCAGACCTGCTGGCATACCATTGGCCATCGCCTCGAACAGAAACGCGAACTGGCCCAGGGAAATGGTCGCGCCATAGGCGATCAGCCAGCGCAGCGGCAGGTTCGGACGGCGGATGAAGAACACTGCCGGAATCGCTACCAAGGTGAAACGCAGGCCGCCCAGCAGCATTGGCGGCAGGCCGTCCAGCCCGTAGCGAATCACCACGAAATTCAGGCCCCAGACGACAATCACGATCAGGGCCAACATCAGGTCTCTCGGTGCCACGGTACCTCCACAGGTTCAGGTCAGTCCGTACGGGCAGCGGCCCCTTCCATGGGAGGGCGACTGCGCTGATCAGCCCGATCATTCTTGCCTATCCCGGACCTGCGCGGGAACCTGTTTCAAAACTTTTCTGAAATGGCTCACCAGGCCGAACGTTCCGTCCCGGCCCACGCTTGAGCTAGAGTGCACGCACAGTGCCATTTCGGGAGTCGAACGATGCGTGTGTTCTGGGTAATGCTGGTTGCGGTGGGCTTGTCGGGTTGCACTTCGTTCCGCGCCGACACGGAACACCTGAAGGCGGTACCGGCCGAGCGCCTGTCAGCCTGGCAACAGACGCTGGCGACCTCGAGCGAGCTGGTGGTGGACCGCGACATCGGCATCATGGGCGGCGGCTGCTACGTCGCCTTGATGATCGACCGCGAGCCTGCGGCGCTCATGGCCGTGGGCGAGGTCGCAACCTTCCACCTGCCGCCTGGCGAACACATCGTCGGCATTACCACCGACAAACAGGGCGGCATGCTGTGCAGCAAGGGCCGCCTGGACCGCGAGTTGCGCTTGCAGACAAGCGCTGGCCAGCGCCAGCACCTGCGTATCGTCAGCGAAGCCAAGAGCGGCTTCGGCATCGTGCTGGATCCGCGCTGAGTCTGCCGCGCCTGCTTGCCTTTCCCCATCGTTCACCTCACCAGGAGTCGCCATGCCCAGCCAGGCTCAGCAGTACAACACGCACCAGCAGCCGATCGGCCACACCTTGCCAGACTGGACTGCACGCCCTCGCCCGGCCCATGAAGTCATCGAGGGTCGCTACTGCCGCCTCGAACCCTTGAACGCGACCGCCCACGCCGAAGACTTGTACAGCGGCTATTGCCAGCAGACCGACGGCAGCGACTGGACCTACCTGCCGGTCGGCCCGTTCGCCGACCTCGACAGCTATCGCCTGCATGTGCAGAACGCTGCAGCCAGCCAGGACCCGCAGCACTGGGCAGTGATCGACCTGCGTACCCAACGTGCGGTGGGCACCCTGGCGTTGATGCGCATGGACCCCACAAACGGCGTTATCGAAGTGGGCCACGTGGCGTTCTCGCCGCTGATGAAACGCACGCCGATTTCAACCGAGGCCCAGTACCTGTTGATGCGGCTGGTGTTCGACGAACTGGGCTACCGCCGCTACGAATGGAAATGCGATGCCCTCAACGCACCGTCGCGCAAGGCCGCCGAGCGACTGGGCTTCAGCTTCGAAGGCATCTTTCGTCAGGCATTGGTGTACAAGGGGCGCAACCGCGACACTGCCTGGTTTTCCATCATCGACGGCGAATGGCCTGCGCTGCGCGGCGCGTTCGAGCGCTGGCTGGCCATGGAAAACTTCGACGACGCGGGCCAGCAGTTGACGGCCTTGACCGCCTGTCGCCAGCAGGATTGAGAAACACGGCTATCCTTGCGGATGGCGAAGCGATTCGCCTGTGTGCTCCCCATCCACCGCATAAGAGAGCTGCCCTTGAAACTCGAACACCTGCCCAAGTCACTGATTGCCATCACCTTCGCGCTGGTACCTGTCGTTGGATTCGCCGCCTCCCCGGCCCCCGTCGCCGCCCAGAACGGCATGGTCGTCACCGCGCAGCAACTGGCCACCCACATTGGCGTGGACGTGCTCAAGGACGGCGGCAATGCCGTCGACGCTGCGGTGGCCGTAGCCTACGCCCTGGCCGTGGTCTACCCGGCTGCGGGCAACATCGGCGGTGGTGGTTTCATGACCCTGCAGATGGCCGACGGCCGCAAGACCTTTCTCGACTTCCGCGAGAAGGCGCCATTGGCCGCCACCCCGGACATGTACCTGGACAAGGCCGGCAACGTCATCGAAGGGCTGAGCACCGACGGCCACCTGTCGGTGGGCATTCCAGGCACCGTCTCGGGCATGGAGCTGGCCTTGCAGAAGTACGGCACCTTCAAGCGTGCCGACCTGCTCGCACCGGCCATCAAGCTGGCGGACGAGGGCTTTACCCTTGGCCAGGGCGACGTTGATCTGCTGGAAACCGCCACCGAGGACTTCCGCAAGGACAGCCAGGAC
Organism: Pseudomonas rhizosphaerae; assembly: GCF_000761155.1. Classification (NCBI taxonomy): domain Bacteria; kingdom Pseudomonadati; phylum Pseudomonadota; class Gammaproteobacteria; order Pseudomonadales; family Pseudomonadaceae; genus Pseudomonas; species Pseudomonas rhizosphaerae. The sequence continues at coordinate 2,518,978 of NZ_CP009533.1, forward strand.
TCGGCGAAGATCTTCCTCAACCAGGGCCAGCCGTTCAAGGCCGGTGACAAACTGGTGCAGAAAGACCTGGCGCGCACCCTGCGGGAAATCGCCGACAAGGGCAACGCCGGCTTCTATCAGGGCTGGGTGGCCAAGGCCATCGTCGATTCGAGCCGGGCCGGCAAGGGCATCATCACCCAGGCCGACCTCGACAAGTACAAGACTCGCGAGCTGGACCCCATCGAGTGCGACTACCGCGGCTACCATGTAATTTCCGCGCCACCACCCAGCTCGGGCGGTGTGGTCATCTGCCAGATCATGAACATCCTGCAGGGCTACCCGATGGCCGAGCTGGGCTACGGCTCGGCACAGGGCATGCACTACCAGATCGAAGCCATGCGCCACGCCTACGTGGACCGCAACAGCTACCTGGGCGACCCGGACTTCGTCAAGAACCCCATCGCCCACCTGCTCGACGCTAACTACGCAACCAAAATCCGCAACAGCATCGAGCCGAACAAGGCCGGCGTTTCGGCCGAGATCAAACCCGGCGTGGCGCCCCATGAAGGCAGCAACACCACTCACTACTCCATCGTCGATCAGTGGGGCAATGCCGTTTCGGTGACCTACACCCTCAACGGCTGGTTCGGCGCGCGGGTCATGGCCAGCGGCACCGGCATCCTGCTCAACGACGAGATGGACGACTTCACTTCAAAGGTCGGCGTGGCCAACATGTATGGCTTGGTGCAGGGCGAAGCCAACGCCATCGCCCCCTACAAGACGCCGCTGTCGTCCATGAGCCCGACCATCGTCACCAAGGACGGCAAGCCGGTCATGGTACTCGGCACGCCCGGTGGCAGCCGGATCATCACCGCGACCTTGCTGACCATGCTCAACGTCATCGACTATGGCATGGACATCCAGCAGGCGGTCAATGCGCCGCGCTTCCATCAACAGTGGATGCCCGACGTCACCAACCTGGAACACTTCGCTATCAGCCCGGATACGCGCAAGATTCTCGAAAGCTGGGGGCACAAGTTCGGTGAGCCACAGGATGCCAATCACCTGGCCGCAATCCTGGTCGGCGCGCCTTCACTAGGTGGCAAGCCCGTTGCCAACAACCGTTTCTACGGTGCCAACGATCCACGCCGTAACACCGGCCTTGCCGAAGGCTACTGAGCCTATTAACACGCGGTCAGGCCAGTGCATGGGCCTGACCGCGCGCACCACCGGTGAACGATCCACCTGAACTTTCCATTTTCCCCCGCGCTCAGATTTTTTGATTGCCTGGCACGCCAGGCCTTAACTGACCCGAGGAAAATACACATGGCTACCCAACTGCAAGGCAAGAAAGTCCTGTTCATCACCGCCAACACCGGTATCGAGCGTGACGAATTGCTCAAGCCCGTTGAAGCATTGCGCGCAGCCGGCGCCACCGTGACCCACGCCTCCAGCGAAGGCGGCACCGTGCAGACCTTCCAACAGGACACCGAAAAAGACCGCACCGTCGAATCCGACGGCAAGATCCAGGGCCTCAACGCCAGCGACTTCGATGCACTGGTAATCCCAGGCGGTACCGTCAACGCCGACACCCTGCGTCAGGACACCGATGCCCAGCAACTGGTCAAGGCCTTCGCCGATGCAGGCAAAGTGGTCGCTGCCATCTGCCACGGCCCATGGCTGCTGATCAATGCCGGCGTCATTCCCGGCAAGACCCTGACCTCCTACCCCAGCGTCAGCCTCGACCTGACCAACGCCAAGGCCGCGGGCTGGGTCGACCAGGAAGTCATGCAGTGTGGTGCCAATGGCTGGACCCTGATCACCTCGCGTACACCTGACGATATCCCTGCGTTCAACGACGCCATCATCAAGGCCCTCGGCGCAGCCTGAGCAGCCCTTCCACTTACAGATAAGGGAGCCTAGATGCCTTCTCTATTCGATTCGATCCAGATTGGCGAGCAGCAGTTGCCCAACCGGATGCTGATGGCCCCGCTGACACGCGGCCGCGCCACTCGCAATCACGTACCCACCGACCTGATGATCGAGTACTACACCCAGCGCGCCAGCGCTGGGCTGATCATCACCGAAGCGACCGGCATTACCCAGGAAGGCCTGGGTTGGCCCTACGCGCCAGGCATCTGGAGCGATGAGCAGGTCGAAGGCTGGAAGAAGATCACCGCTGCCGTACATGAGGCCGGCGGCCGCATCGACTTGCAGCTCTGGCACATGGGCCGCATCGTTCACCCCAGCTTCCTCGGCGGTGCACAGCCGGTGTCGTCTTCGGCGACGACTGCACCAGGCCACACCCATACCTATGACGGCAAGCAACCCTACGTGGAAGCGCGCCCCCTGGGTATTCACGAGATTCCAAGGCTGCTGGACGATTACGAGCACGCCGCGAAAAACGCCATGCGCGCCGGCTTCGATGGCGTGCAGATCCATGCCGCCAACGGCTACCTGATCGACCAGTTCCTGCGCGACAACAGCAACTTCCGCGACGACGCCTACGGTGGCTCGGTGGAAAACCGCATTCGCCTGTTGACCGAGGTCACCCAGCGGGTCGTCGACACCATCGGTGCCGAACGCACCGGTGTGCGCCTATCGCCCAACGGCGATTCGCAGGGCGTCAACGACAGTGATCCGGAAACCCTGTTCTCCGCTGCAGCGGCTGCGCTGGACAGGATCGGCATCGCTTATCTCGAACTGCGTGAACCGCCGTTCGATGGCACCTTCGGCAAAGCCGATCGGCCACCGGTGCACCCGGTGATCCGCAAGGCGTTCAGCCGTACGCTGGTGCTCAATTCCGACTACACCCACGAAAAAGCGCAGGCTGCGCTGGACGCCGGTGAAGCCGATGCGATCGCTTTCGGTCGCCCGTTCCTGGCCAACCCGGATTTGCCTCATCGGTTCGCCAAAGGCCTGCCGTTGAACAAGGATGTCATGGAAACCTGGTACAGCCAGGGTCCAGAAGGCTATGTGGACTACCCCACAGCCGAAGAAAAGTAAAACGGAACCGGGGGCCAAGCGCCCCCGATCTCACCACTGATTGTCGACACTTTCGTTTGCATGTATTGACTGAATCGCTGAACAGGACTATTTTTTTGTCACTACCTGTCCAGGTGTCGACAATATGTCCCTTACCGCTGTTTCGCCTTCATCCCTCTCCGATCTGGACCTCGCGTCCATGCCCACTGCCGTTCCGGTCGAAACCGAAACGCTGTCGGAAAGTGTCTTCCGCCGTATCCAGGCGGCGATCATCAGCGGTGAAATAGCCCCTGGCAGCAAGATTTCAGAACCTGAACTGGCGCGCACCTATGGCATCAGCCGCGGCCCGCTGCGCGAAGCCATCCACCGTCTAGAAGGCCAGCGCCTGCTCGTTCGAATCCCCCATGTGGGCGCCCGGGTGGTATCGCTGAACCACGCCGAACTCATCGAACTCTACGAAATCCGCGAGTCTCTCGAAGGCATGGCCTGTCGATTGGCCGCCGAACGCATGAGCCAGGCGCAGATCGACGAGTTGCGCGAGGTGTTGGCCACCCATGAACGCGATGCTGCGTTTCAGGCGGGCGTCGGCTACTACCAGCAGGAAGGCGATTTCGATTTCCACTACCGAATCATCCAGGGCAGCGGCAACAGCACGCTGGTGCAGATGCTCTGCGACGACCTGTACCAACTGGTGCGCATGTATCGCATCCAGTTCTCCGCCACGCCCAATCGTCCGCATCAGGCTTTCGCCGAACACCACCGTATCCTCGACGCCATCGCCGAGCGCGACGGTGAACTGGCCGAGTTGCTCATGCGCAGGCACATCGCTGCCTCCAAACGCAACGTCGAACGCCACTACCTGGAACCCAACCAGAACAACACCCCAGGAGCCAAACCATGAGTCAGCCCCACAGCCCCGGCCAACGCTTTCGCCAGGCACTCGCCGAGGAGTCGCCCTTGCAGGTGGTCGGCACCATCAATGCCAACCATGCCCTGCTTGCCCAACGGGCCGGCTTCAAGGCCATCTATCTGTCCGGTGGCGGCGTCGCAGCTGGCTCGCTGGGCTTGCCCGACCTGGGCATCACCGGCCTGGACGATGTGCTGACCGATGTGCGCCGCATCACTGACGTGTGCGAACTGCCGCTGCTGGTCGACGTCGACACCGGCTTCGGCTCTTCGGCTTTCAACGTCGCCCGCACCGTCAAGTCGATGATCAAGTTCGGTGCTGCGGCCATGCACATCGAAGACCAGGTGGGCGCCAAGCGCTGCGGCCACCGGCCGAACAAGGAGATCGTTTCCCAGCAGGAAATGGTCGACCGTATCAAGGCCGCCGTGGATGCCCGCACCGATGACAGCTTCGTGATCATGGCGCGTACCGATGCCCTGGCGGTGGAGGGCCTTGAGTCGGCCCTGGACCGTGCTGCGGCGTGCATCGAGGCAGGTGCGGACATGGTCTTCCCCGAAGCCATCACCGAACTGCAGATGTACCAGCTGTTCGCCAGCCGCGTGAAAGCGCCGATTCTGGCCAACATCACCGAGTTCGGCGCTACCCCGCTGTTCACCACCGAACAGCTCGGTGGCGTGGGCGTGGGCCTGGTGCTCTACCCACTCTCCGCATTCCGCGCCATGAACAAGGCCGCCGAGAATGTCTACACGGCGATCCGCCGCGACGGCACCCAACAGAACGTGGTCGACACCATGCAGACACGTATGGAGTTGTACGAGGCCATCGACTACCACGAGTTCGAACGCAAACTCGATGCGCTGTTCGCCCAGAAAAAGTAATCGCTGCATTCCTACAACAATTCCAAGATCGGAGAAAACCATGGCCGAAGCAAAAGTACTCAGTGGCGCTGGCTTGCGTGGCCAGGTGGCCGGACAAACCGCGTTGTCGACCGTCGGCATGCCCGGTGCCGGGCTGACCTATCGCGGCTATGACGTACGCGAACTGGCCGAACACGCCCTGTTCGAAGAAGTCGCCTACCTGCTGCTGCACGGCGAGCTGCCCACCCACGACGAGCTGGCCGCCTACCAGGGCAAGCTGCGCAGCCTGCGTGATCTTCCGCAGCCCTTGAAGGAAGTGCTCGAACGCATTCCGTCCAATACCCACCCGATGGATGTGATGCGCACCGGCGCCTCCTTCCTCGGCACCCTGGAGCCGGAGCGCACCTTCGGTCAGCAGGAGCACGTCACTGACCGCCTGCTGGCGGCCTTCCCGGCAATCATGTGCTACTGGTATCGCTACAGTCACCACGGCGTTCGGATCGCTTGCACCAGCGACGAAGACACCTTCGCCGGGCACTTCCTGTACCTGCTGCATGGCAAATCGCCGAGCGAGTTGCACAGCAAGGTGATGGACGTTTCGCTGATCCTCTACGCCGAGCACGAATTCAACGCCTCGACCTTCACTGCCCGCGTGTGCGCCTCGACCCTGTCGGACATGTACTCCTGCGTGACCGCCGCCATCGGCTCGCTGCGCGGTCCGCTGCACGGCGGGGCCAACGAAGCGGCCATGGCCATGATCCAGAAGTTCGCGTCGCCCGAAGAAGCGGTGCGCGGCACCTTGGCCATGCTCGAGCGCAAGGACAAGATCATGGGCTTCGGCCATGCCGTGTACAAAGACAACGATCCGCGCAACGAAGTGATCAAGGGCTGGGCCAGGAAGCTGGCTGACGAGGCCGGCGACAAGGTTCTCTATCCGGTCTCCGAAGCCATCGACAAGACCATGTGGGAGCAGAAGAAGCTGTTTCCCAACGCCGATTTCTACCACGCCTCGGCGTACCACTTCATGGGCATCGCCACCGAGCTGTTCACGCCGATTTTCGTCTGCTCGCGGGTGACCGGCTGGGCAGCCCATGTGTTCGAGCAGCGGGCCAACAACCGAATCATTCGCCCCAGCGCCGAATACGTCGGCGTGGAGCAGCGTGCATTCGTGCCCCTGGATCGCCGCTGACCGGACGGACCCCTTCGCGGGCAGATGGCTCGCCGCCCGCCCCGCTCCCACATTCCCATAGTGCTCAAGACGTACGGGTCCATGTGGGAGCGGGTTCTACCCGCGAAGGCCGCCCCGCCGAACTTTTGCCTTGCACCGTGAGCCGACCTGATGAACACACAACACCGCAAGTCGCTACCCAACTCGCCGCTGGACTATTACGACGCCCAAGACGCCGTCGAAGCCCTCCAGCCCGGCGCCTATGCCACCCTGCCCTACACTTCCCGCGTACTGGCGGAAAACCTGGTGCGCCGCTGTGACCCCGCCACTCTGGACGCCTCGCTGCGCCAACTGATCGAACGCAAACGCGACCTGGACTTTCCCTGGTACCCGGCGCGGGTGGTGTGCCACGACATCCTCGGCCAGACCGCCCTGGTCGACCTGGCCGGCCTGCGTGACGCCATCGCGTCCCAGGGCGGCGACCCGGCCCTGGTCAACCCAGTGGTGCCCACCCAACTGATCGTCGATCACTCGCTGGCCGTGGAAAGCGCCGGCTTCGATCCGCAGGCGTTCGAGAAAAACCGCGCCATCGAAGACCGTCGCAACGAAGACCGCTTCCACTTCATCGACTGGACGCGCAAGGCCTTCAAGAACGTCGACGTCATCCCGCCCGGCAACGGCATCATGCACCAGATCAATCTGGAGAAGATGTCGCCGGTGATCCAGGTTCGCGAAGGCGTTGCCTTTCCCGACACCTGTGTCGGCACCGACAGCCACACGCCCCATGTCGACGCGCTGGGCGTGGTCGCCATCGGCGTGGGTGGTCTGGAAGCCGAAAGCGTGATGCTCGGCCGCGCCTCGTGGATGCGCCTGCCCGAGATCGTCGGGGTCGAGCTGGCCGGGCAGCTGCAACCGGGCATCACCGCCACTGACATGGTCCTGGCGCTGACCCAGTACCTGCGCCAGCAGAAAGTCGTGGGTGCCTATCTGGAGTTCTTCGGTGAAGGCGCGCGGGCGCTGACCCTGGGCGACCGCGCCACCATCTCCAATATGGCGCCGGAATACGGCGCCACGGCCGCGATGTTCGCGATCGACCAGCAGACCATCGACTACCTGCGCCTGACCGGTCGCGAAGAGCAGCAAGTGCAACTGGTGGAAGACTATGCACGCCTGACCGGCCTGTGGGCCGACAGCCTGGACGCGGTCGTCTATGAACGCGACCTGCGTTTCGATCTGTCCAGTGTGGTGCGCAACATGGCCGGCCCCAGCAATCCGCACGCACGGGTCGCGACCAGCGACCTGGCCGCCGAGGGCATCGCAGGCCCCTGGACAGACGTGCCTGGGCAGATGCCGGACGGCGCGGTGATCATCGCGGCCATCACCAGTTGCACCAACACCAGCAACCCGCGCAACGTCATCGCTGCCGGCCTGCTGGCGCGCAACGCCAACCGCCTGGGCCTGACCCGCAAGCCCTGGGTCAAATCGTCCTTGGCGCCCGGCTCGAAAACCGTGGCCCTGTACCTGGACGAAGCCGGTCTGACCGACGAGCTGGAAACCCTGGGCTTCGGCATCGTGGCGTTTGCCTGCACCACCTGCAACGGCATGTCCGGCGCCCTTGACCCGGTGATTCAGCAAGAGATCATCCAGCGTGACCTGTACGCCACTGCGGTGCTCTCGGGCAACCGCAACTTCGATGGACGTATCCACCCCTATGCGCGTCAGGCCTTTCTGGCTTCGCCGCCGCTGGTGGTGGCGTATGCGATTGCCGGCACTATTCGTTTCGACATCGAAAAAGACGTGCTCGGCCTCGACCCGCAGGGTCAGCCCATCCGTCTCAAGGACATCTGGCCCAGCGATGAGGAAGTCAACGCGGTGGTCAAATCGTCGGTGAAGCCGGAGCAGTTTCGCCAGGTGTACATCCCCATGTTCGCCATCCACGAGGATACCGGCCCGAAAGTCGCACCGCTCTATGACTGGCGGCCGGCCAGCACCTACATCCGCCGTCCGCCGTACTGGGAAGGCGCCCTGGCCGGCGAGCGCACGCTCAAGGGCATGCGCCCCCTGGCCGTGCTGCCGGACAACATCACCACCGACCACCTGTCGCCGTCCAACGCGATCATGCTCGACAGCGCCGCCGGTGAGTACCTGGCGAAAATGGGCTTGCCCGAAGAAGACTTCAACTCCTACGCCACCCATCGCGGCGATCACCTGACCGCGCAACGGGCGACGTTCGCCAACCCCAAGCTGTTCAACGAAATGGTGGTGGAAAACGGTAAGGTCCGCCAAGGCTCGCTGGCGCGCCTGGAACCCGAGGGCCAAGTCATGCGCATGTGGGAAGCCATCGAGATCTACATGCAGCGCAAGCAACCGTTGATCATCATTGCCGGCGCCGACTACGGCCAGGGTTCATCGCGCGACTGGGCGGCCAAAGGTGTGCGCCTGGCCGGGGTCGAGGCCATTGCCGCCGAGGGCTTCGAGCGTATCCATCGCACCAACCTGGTGGGCATGGGCGTGCTGCCGCTGCAGTTCGATTCCGGCACCGACCGCAAGACCCTGGGCATCGACGGCACCGAGGTGTTCGACGTGGTCGGTCGATTGACGCCACAGGCGCGCCTGACCCTGATCATCGAACGGCGTGACGGCGAGCGTGTGGAAGTACCGGTGACCTGCCGCCTGGACACTGCTGAAGAAGTATCGATCTACGAAGCTGGCGGCGTGCTGCAACGCTTCGCGCAGGACTTTTTGCAGGCAACTGCACCCACCCACGCCGCGGCCGACGCCTACTGAGGATTGCCCCATGACCCAGCTTCGCATCCCCGCCACCTACCTGCGCGGTGGCACCAGCAAAGGCGTGTTCTTCAACCTTGCCAACCTGCCCGAACCGGCGCGCCGGCCGGGCCCGGCGCGCGATGCCCTGCTGCTGCGGGTAATCGGCAGCCCCGACCCCTATGGCAAACAGATCGACGGCATGGGTGGCGCCACGTCGAGCACCAGCAAGACGGTGATCGTCAGCCCCAGCAGCCAGCCGGGGCATGACATCGACTACCTGTTCGGTCAGGTCTCCATCGACAGCGCTTTCGTCGACTGGAGCGGCAACTGCGGCAACTTGTCGGCAGCGGTCGGTCCGTTTGCCATCAGCCAGGGCCTGATCGATCCTGCTCGCGTACCCCACGACGGCATCGCCACGGTGCGCGTCTGGCAGGCCAACATCGGCAAGACCATCATCGCCCACGTGCCCATGAGCGATGGCGAGGTTCAGGAGACCGGCGATTTCGAACTGGACGGCGTGACCTTCCCTGCTGCCGAAGTGCAACTCGAGTTTCTTGATCCAGCGGCCGAGGCCGAAGGCGCGGCCGGGGCAATGTTCCCCACCGGCAATCTCATCGACGAGTTGGACGTCCCCGGCGTGGGCCGCTTCCAAGCCACGCTGATCAATGCCGGGATCCCGACCATCTTCATCGACGCTGCGGCGCTGGGCTACAGCGGTTGCGAGTTGCAGGAGGCAATCAACGGCGATCCGCAGGCGTTGGCACGGCTGGAGGCCATCCGCGCCCACGGCGCGTTGCGCATGGGTTTGATCACCCGTGTGGAAGAGGCGCAAACCCGCCAGCACACGCCCAAAGTCGCCTTCGTCGCACCACCGGCCGATTATCTTGCCTCCAGTGGCAAGCCCGTGGCGGCGGCCGATATCGACTTGACCGTGCGGGCGGTGTCCATGGGCAAGCTGCACCACGCCATGATGGGCACTGCAGCGGTGGCCATCGGCACGGCTGCAGCCATCCCCGGCACGCTGGTCAACCGCGCGGCCGGCGGCGGCCTGCGCAACACGGTGTGCTTCGGCCATCCCTCGGGCACCCTACGCGTGGGCGCTGAGGCCAACGAGGTCGCTGGCCAGTGGCAGGTGACCAAGGCCATCATGAGCCGCAGCGCTCGGGTATTGATGGAGGGTTGGGTGCGAGTCCCGGCGCAGACCCTCACCTGACCCCGTGCACCGGGCTCAGGCCGTCGGCTGCGCCTGCTGCCGATAGCGCAGCCACACCGCGCCGCCTTCCTGGACTTCGGCACTGTCGAGTGTCAGGTAGGTCGGCTGCTGCCACTGCTGGGCATCGATTTCGAACGACGCCGGGTGCTCACCGCGGCCATCCACCAACGGCAAGAGCAGGACGCTGATCTCGTCGACCAGTCCTGCGTTGACGAACGAACCACTGACGTGGGGCCCGCCCTCGACCACCAGGCGCTTGATGCCCAACTCGCGGCTCAGAATATCGAGCACCTGGTGCAGGTCGAGCGAGTCCTTGCCGGCGAAAATGTAGGACACCTGAATCGACTGCAGATAGGCCAGGTAATCGTCGCTGACCGCTTCGGTGAGCACCTCGACGATGTGCGAGTCCAGGGCCATGTTGGTTTTCCAGCCAACCTTGCCTTTGGGGTCGATGGAAATGGCGTAGGCGCTTGCCGCGCGATCGGCAAAATGGTGAGTCCGCGCGATAGGCCCCGTGGCCAGGCCGGACGGATAACCTTCGTCGTGGGCAATTTCCTGCATCGTCACTCGCCCGCAGGCCCAGGCATCGAAGTCGAATTGCTTGGCCAAGCGTTCGTACAGTTCGCCAGCCGCGTTCTTGAACGGCCGGGCCCAACCGTCGGTCAAGGCATGACCATCGACGGAGGACATCATGTGGCAGATAACATAGGGCTTCATGGGAGCTCCTTGGCTGTCGGTGTGTCTATCACCGACCGGCGCCCATGGCCGTTGGTTCAGCTTGAAGCGAGCGTGGGCCGGCTCGACGCTGCTTCGAGATCGAGGCGCATGTGCGTCGTCTGCCAGACGGGATCGGACTCGATGTCGAGCACCTCGAAGCCCTGTTTCTGCCAGAACGCGATCGCGCCGGGCAGGAACGGATGGGTATGCAGGTACAGGGTACCGACACCCGCCCGAAGCGCCTGCGCCAGCAGCGCCGCATACAGCGCCTTGGCCACGCCTGCACCCCGGCAGCTCGGCGAGACGAACAGCCGGACCACTTCGACGGTGTCCGTGCCCGGCAGCCGCAACTGGCTGAAGCGCCGGTCATAGGGCAAGTAGCCGATGGCGCCGACGATCTGACTGTCCTGCCAGGCGAGCAGGAAACACCCTCGGCCATCCCCCAGATACACCTCGTCGAAGCGGGCCAGATCGTCCGGCACCTTAGTGGTATCCAGCTGCGGAAAGATCGAGGCGCGTGCGGCCATGACGTAATCGACGATGGCGGGTACCTGGCCCGGCTCTGCCGGACGTATGGCGATGGCGTTCACAGGGCCTGTTCTCCACAGTGGCCTGCGTCTGCGGAATCAGAACGCAAGCTTGTAACCGATCAACAGCAGCATGACCGCGAGGAGTGGCCGCAAGACATCGTCCGACACCCGCCCGGACAGGTGACTGCCCAGGTAGATGCCCGGCAGCGAGCCCAGCAGCAAGTGCCCCAGCAGTGACCAGTCCATGTTGCCCATGCTGGCGTGACCCATGCCGGCCACCAGGGTCAAGGGCACGGCATGGGCAATCTCGGTGCCGACCAGGCGCCGAGTCGCCAGGAACGGATACAGCATGAACAGCGCGACGGTCCCCAGCGCACCGGCGCCAATGGAAGTCAACGAGACCATCACGCCGAGCACCACGCCCGTCACCACGGTCAAGCCATTGAGAGTCCTGGGGCTGAGATTGTAGCGATCGCCGGCATGACGGCTGGCCAAGGCCTGCAAGCGTTTCTTGAACAGAATCGCCATTGCGGTCAAGAACAACACGGCCGCCAGGGCCTGTTTGATCACCGCGCCCATGGCCTGCGGTTCGGCGTTCAGGCTTTTCAGGTACAAAAGCACGATCGCGGCAGCTGGCACGCTGCCCAACGCCAGCCATCCCGTGATCTTCCAGTCGATGTTCTTGTTGCGGCCATGGACCCAGACGCCACTGGCCTTGGTGATGGCGGCGTACAACAGGTCGGTGCCAACGGCTGTCGCGGGATTGATGCCAAACCAGAGCAAAATGGGCGTCATCAGCGAGCCGCCGCCTACGCCCGTCATGCCGACAATGAAGCCGACTACCAATCCGGCTACGGTGAAACCCCAGGTACCTACTTCCATTCTTACGTCCTACACATCAGATTCAGCATCGCGGGAGCGGTAGCCGGGCGGCAGGATAACAATTTCTGATATAGCCAATTATAACTATGCAGCATTAGCTTATAACTGACCTAGCAGGACTCGTTTTTCCTCTCTGACGGATCACTGTCAACCTGAAGGTGACAGTCCTGCCCAGGGCAGCCAATTTATCCCGATGTGCCAAACGCATAGTCTTTACCCATCGCACCGCATATCCATCGCCGTGCACCTACAGTCGATCGGGAGAACATCATGCTCGCACTTCGTAAAGCATCGGACCGCGGCCTTGCCAACCATGGCTGGTTGCAATCCTTCCATACCTTTTCCTTCGGTCATTACCGCAACCCGCAGGAACAGGGCTTCTCCGACCTTCTGGTGATCAACGACGACCGAGTCGGCGCCGGCAAGGGCTTCGGCCAGCACCCGCACCGCGACATGGAGATCTTCTCCTATGTGCTGGAAGGCGCGCTGGCGCACAAGGACACATTGGGCACCGGTTCGGTCATTCGCCCCGGCGATGTACAGCTGATGAGCGCTGGCCATGGGGTCGCCCACAGCGAGTTCAACCACAGCGAAGTCGATCCCGTGCACTTCCTGCAGATCTGGATCGTGCCCCAGGAAGCGGGTGCTGAGCCGCGCTATCAGCAAGAGCACTTCTCCACCGAACAGAAACGCGGTCGGCTGCAGTTGATCATCTCGCCCGACGGCGCGGAAGGCTCCCTTCATGTGCGGCAGGATGCGCGGGTCTACGCTGGACTGTTCGACGGTCAGGAGCAAGCGACCCTGACGCTGGCAGCGAACCGCTACGCCTACGTACACGTCGCCACCGGCAGCATCGAACTCAATGGCCAGCAATTGAGCGAAGGCGACGGCGTTCGCCTGCGTGAGGAAACCGTGCTGCAATTGGCCAATGGTGCCAACGCCGAGGTGCTTGTCTTCGACCTGCGTCCCAACGAGTTGCCACGGATGCCTTGATCGGTACTTGCAGCCGATGCGCTCATCGACCCTGTCGATGAGCGCATTGAAAAAAGCGATTGGCTTGACCCCGGTGTGGCGCGTACCTTCGAGAACTGCATTCTTTTGCAACGCCGCATGGCGTTGGCAGTCGAACTGGTCATGCCCTTTACTGGTACCCCCGATGCACACCCCTGAGCGTACCCTGCACGATGGCTTCGCCCGCAAAGTCGATTACCTGAGACTGTCGGTCACCGATCGCTGCGATTTTCGCTGTGTGTATTGCATGGCCGAAGACATGACGTTTCTGCCACGCCAACAGATTCTCAGCCTCGAAGAACTCGAGCAGGTGGCCGCCAGCTTCGTCGCCCTGGGCACGCGCAAGATCCGCCTGACCGGAGGCGAACCCCTGGTGCGTTCGGGCATCGTCGACCTGTGCCGACGCATCGCCACCCTGCCCGGCCTGCAGGAACTGTGCATGACCACCAACGGCTCGCAACTGGCGACGCTGGCCCAGCCGCTGTTCGACGCCGGCCTCAAGCGCTTGAACATCAGCCTGGACAGCCTGGATCCGGCGCGCTTTCGCGAACTCACCCGTACCGGTGACCTGAACAAGGTCATTGCTGGCATCGATGCGGCCAACGCGGCTGGCTTCCGCCATACCAAGCTCAACTGCGTGGTCATGCAGGGCCGCAACGATGACGAAGTCGTCGATCTGGTGGCCTTCGCCATCGACCGTGGCCTGGACATCTCCTTCATTGAAGAGATGCCGCTGGGCACGATCAGCGAACACAGCCGTGCCGAGTCTTTCTACTCGAGCGAGCAGGTTCGTGCACGTTTGGCCGAACGCTACGAGTTGCTACCTTCCACTGATTCCACCCAGGGGCCGTCGCGCTACTGGCGCATTCCGCAGGCACCGGGCACGCGCATCGGTTTCATCTCGCCCCACAGCCACAACTTCTGCGCGACCTGCAATCGGGTACGCCTGACGGTCGAAGGGCGCCTGCTGCTGTGCCTGGGTAACGAACATTCGGCGGACCTCAAGCAGGTTTTGCGCGAGCATCCTGGCCAGCCGGAAGTGCTCGAACAGGCAATCATCAAGGCCATGCAGCTCAAGCCATGGAGCCACAACTTTCGCCTCGATGATGATGTGCAGGTGGTGCGCTTCATGAACATGACCGGCGGCTGAGTCTCAGCGCTGATCATTGGTATTGTTCCGGTTTTCTTATAGACCCGTTTGAAAAAGCAATTTATCAAATCAATCCACAGGGCCGACAATCGACCTGTGCCGTCGTAGTGCTCCCGGTACGTTTCGCGGTGCCATCCGCTTCCCACAAGAACAAGGCCACTGGCCCACCTGCCGAGGACTCTTTCCATGCAAGACGTCGTTATCGTTGCCGCCACTCGCACCGCCGTTGGCAGTTTCCAGGGGGCGCTGGCAAACGTGCCTGCCGTCGACCTGGGTGCCACGGTCATTCGCCGATTGCTGGCGCAGACTCGCCTGGATCCCGCGCAGGTCGACGAAGTCATCCTGGGGCAGGTCCTCACGGCCGGTGCCGGACAGAACCCGGCGCGCCAGGCGGCGATCTTCGCCGGGCTGCCGAGTGCGGTGCCGGCCATGACCCTGAACAAGGTCTGCGGCTCGGGGCTCAAGGCCGTCCACCTGGCCGCCCAGGCCATCCGCTGCGGCGACGCCGAGGTGGTCATCGCCGGCGGCATGGAGAACATGAGCCTGGCGCCCTACGTACTGCCAGCTGCCCGTACCGGGTTGCGCATGGGCAACGCAGCGCTGGTCGACAGCATGATCAAGGACGGCCTGTGGGATGCCTTCAACGACTACCACATGGGCATCACGGCCGAAAACCTCGCCGATCGATACGGCATCAGCCGTGCAGCCCAGGATGCATTCGCGGCGCAGTCCCAGCAAAAGGCCATCGCGGCCATCGAAGCAGGTCGCTTCGCCGATGAAATCACACCCGTTGCCGTGCCCCAGCGCAAAGGCGAACCCCTGCAGTTCGCGATCGACGAGCAACCCCGCGCCGACACCACCGAGCAAAGCCTGGGCAAACTAAAACCGGCCTTCAAGGCCGACGGCAGCGTGACCGCCGGCAATGCGTCGTCGCTGAACGACGGCGCGGCATCGGTCATGCTCATGAGCGCAGCCAAGGCGCAGACCCTGGGCCTGCCGGTGCTGGCGCGCATTGCGGCCTATGCCAATGCCGGGGTCGATCCCGCAGTCATGGGCATCGCCCCGGTGTCGGCCACACGCCGCTGCCTGGAAAAAGCTGGCTGGAGCCTCGAGCAATTGGACCTTATCGAGGCCAATGAAGCGTTTGCGGCTCAGGCATTGTCGGTAGGCCAAGAGCTGGGCTGGGACGCCAGCAAGGTCAACGTCAACGGCGGTGCCATCGCCCTGGGTCACCCCATCGGCGCCTCGGGCTGCCGTGTGCTGGTCACGCTGCTGCACGAGATGCTGCGCCGCGATGCCCGCAAGGGGCTGGCGACCCTCTGCATCGGTGGCGGGCAAGGTGTGGCCCTGGCCCTGGCGCGGGACTGACCGCTTCCGTTCGCCGCGCACTGGCCGTGCGTGGCGAATGGATGGACAATGGCACGCCAAGGCCATCGCCACTTATCCAGGAGTCTACCCATGAGCCGCACGCTGTTCGCTTCGCTGTGCATCACCGGCGCGCTGTTGTCGGCCGCTTCCACGACAGCCCGGGCCATCGACGTGCTCCGCGCACCCGTCAACGATGCCGAACCGATGTCGCTGGGCAAGGGTGATCGTGTTCCGCCAACCTACGCCCAGCCAGAATCAGCCTTTGCCGGATGGAAAGCCGCTCGCCTCAAGCAACCCGACCTGGACAGCCAGTGGGTGCAGATCGGCGACAACTTCGTGCTGATCCGCCGCAGCAACGCGGTGATCCAGGATATTCAGCCCATTCCCAAGTGAAGGCCGGTGGTCAACGGTATTGGGCACCGTCGAACCACGCCAGTTTCTCCCGCAGCACCACTACTTCACCCACGATCACCAGGGTCGGCGCATGCACCTCGTGTTCGGCGACCATTCGCGGCAGGTCCGCCAGGGTGCCAGTGAACACACGCTGGTTCACCGTCGTGCCCTGCTGGATCAACGCTGCGGGCGTGTCGGCACCACGCCCGTGGCGAATCAGCTCTTCACAGATGATCGGTAAGCCAATCAGGCCCATGTAGAACACCAGCGTCTGCCCAGGTGACACCAGATCGTGCCAGGGCAGGTCGCTGGTGTTGTTCTTGAGGTGACCGGTGACGAAGCGAACCGACTGCGCGTAGTCACGGTGGGTCAGCGGAATGCCGGCATACGCCGCACAGCCACTGGCTGCCGTAATGCCCGGCACTACCTGGAACGGAATGCCGTGGGCCGCCAGCTCCTCGATCTCTTCACCGCCCCGGCCGAAGATGAACGGATCACCGCCTTTCAGGCGCAGCACGCGCTTGCCCTGCTTGGCCAGGGCCACCAACTGCTGGTTGATCTGGTCTTGTGGCAAGGCGTGCTCGGCGCGGCGCTTGCCGACGTACACGCGCTCGGCGTCACGGCGGCACAGGTCGAGAATCGCCGGCGCGACCAGGCGGTCGTAGAGCACCACATCGGCTTGCTGCATCAAGCGCAGCGCACGGAAGGTCAGCAGGTCCGGATCGCCGGGCCCGGCGCCCACCAGGTACACCTCACCGGGTGCATGGGGCGGAGCGCCGTCGACCTTGGCCTGGAGCATGCGCTCGGCCTCGGCACCCTGCCCAGCCAACTGTCGATCGGCGATCGGACCCTGGAACACTTCTTCCCAGAACGCGCGGCGCTGGGTGACATCCGGATACAGGGCCTTGACCTTCTGCCGAAAGCGCGCCGCCAGGCCGGCCAGCTCGCCATAGGTGGACGGAATCCAGGTTTCCAGCTTGGCGCGGATCAGACGCGCCAACACCGGCGCATCTCCACCGCTGGAGACGGCCACCACCAGCGGCGATCGATCGACGATGGCCGGGAAGATCACCGTACACAACGCCGGTGCGTCGACCACGTTGACCGGCACGCAGCGAGCACGGGCGTCGGCCGACACCTGGGCATTGAGCGGTTCGTCGTCGGTGGCGGCGATCACCAACTGGCAGCCGTCCAGATCATGACTCAGGTAGCCCCGGTCGAGCATCTCCCCACCGCTGCCGCGCACCAGCTCGGCGAGTTGCGGATCGATGCTCGGCGCGACCACGCGCAGCACCGCGCCAGCTTCGGCCAGCAGGCGTGACTTGCGCAGGGCGATCTCGCCCCCGCCCACCACCAGGACCTGGCTGTCGCGCAATTTGTGGAACAGCGGCAGGAACTCCATTTAGCCGATGACCTCGAGGCCGCCCATGTAGGGCTTGAGGACCTCCGGCACACGGATCGTACCGTCGGCCTGCTGATAGTTTTCCAGCACCGCCACCAGGGTACGACCGACCGCCAGGCCCGAGCCGTTCAAGGTGTGCACCAGTTCAGGCTTGCCGGTTTCCGGGTTGCGGAAGCGGGCCTGCATGCGGCGCGCCTGGAAGTCACCGGTGTTGGAGCACGAAGAAATCTCGCGGTACTTGTCCTGGCTCGGCACCCAGACTTCCAGGTCGTAGGTTTTCACGGCACTGAAGCCCATGTCGCCCGTGCACAGGGCCAGTACGCGGTACGGCAGCTCCAGGGCCTGCAACACCCGTTCGGCGTTGGCGGTCAGGCTTTCCAGCGCTTCCATGGACTTGGTGGGCTCGACCACCTGGACCATCTCGACCTTGTCGAACTGGTGCTGACGGATCATGCCGCGGGTATCGCGCCCGGACGCACCGGCCTCGCTGCGGAAGCACGGCGTGTGAGCGACGAACTTGAGTGGCAGCTGCTTGGCGTCGAGAATCTCGCCAGCGACGATGTTGGTCAGCGACACTTCGGCCGTGGGAATCAGGTACAGGTCCGCCTCACCCTCGCGGCTGATCTTGAACAGGTCTTCCTCGAACTTGGGCAACTGGCCGGTACCCTGCAAGGCGGGCGCCTGGACCAGGTACGGCGTGTAGGCCTCTTCGTAGCCATGCTCGCCGACGTGCAGGTTGATCATGAACTGCGCCAGGGCGCGGTGCAGGCGGGCAATCGGGCCGCGCATGATGGCAAAGCGTGCGCCCGATAGCTTGGCAGCCGTTTCAAAATCCAGGCCACCCGACTTGCCACCCAGTGCCACGTGGTCCTGGACCGGAAAGTCGAACGTGGTCGGCGTGCCCCAGCGGCGCACCTCGACGTTGCCGTCTTCGTCTTCGCCGACCGGCACCGATACGTCGGGCAGGTTGGGGATACCCAAAGCAATACTTTCAAGCTCGCCCTGCAGACGCTCCAGTTCGACCTTGCCGCGCGCGAATTCCTCGGCGATGGACTCGACCTGCGCCTTCAGCGCGTCGACGTCGCCGCCGCTCTTCATGACCTGCCCAATGGACTTGGACAACGCATTGCGTTCGGCCTGCAACTGCTCGGTGCGGGTCTGCACGGTCTTGCGCTGGGCTTCCAGCGCCTCGAGGCGTGTCACATCCAGGACATAGCCACGGCTGGCAAGGCGGTCCGCTACGTCCTGAGGCTGGCTACGTAACAGTTTGGAATCGAGCATGTCGGTCTCTCGTTTATCAGTATTGGTCAGATTTTAGTCAGTGCCAGGCCGGCCCAGGTGGCCAGCAGGCCACCGAATACGCTCACTGCGCAGTAGCCCATGGCAACCAGTCCCTGGCCGCTTTCGAGCAAGCGCACGGTGTCCAGCGAGAAAGAAGAAAAAGTGGTCAGGCCACCCACGAACCCCACCATCAATCCCGAACGGACCTCGACCGGAATGTCCGGGCGAATCATGAACAAGCCGTACAGGTAGCCGATGATCAGGCAGCCGATGATATTGACGGCCAGCGTACCGGTATAGAACAAGCGTGGCCAGTTCGCATTGATGTAGGTCGCGGTGAAGAAGCGCAGCAAGGTGCCGACTACCCCGCCCAGGGACACGGCGATGAGGGTCGGAATCACTCGGTTCTCCGCCGTCTTGGACTGTTGTCGTCCAGGGTGGACAGGTGCTTGAGCTTCTCGCCGATCTTCAATTCCAGGCCACGGGGCACAGGTCGGTAGTAGTGGCGCGGGCTCAGTTGTTCGGGGAAATAGTCTTCGCCGGCCGCGTAGGCGTCAGGTTCGTCATGGGCATAGCGATACTCGTCGCCATAGCCCAGCTGCTTCATCAACTTGGTCGGAGCATTGCGCAGATGCAGCGGCACTTCGAGCGAGCCGTGCTCGGCCGCCTCGCGCATCGCCGCCTTGAAGCCCATGTATACCGCGTTGCTCTTCGGTGCGCAGGCAAGGTAGACAATCGCCTGCGCCACCGCCAGCTCGCCTTCCGGGCTGCCCAGGCGTTCCTGCACGTCCCACGCCGACAGGCACAACGGCAGGGCGCGCGGATCGGCGTTGCCGATGTCCTCGCTGGCCATGCGCACCACGCGCCGCGCCAGATAGAGCGGGTCGCAGCCGCCATCGAGCATGCGCGCGAACCAGTACAGCGACGCATCCGGGTTGGAACCGCGTACCGATTTGTGCAGGGCCGATATCTGGTCGTAGAACGCCTCGCCGCCCTTGTCGAAACGTCGACGGGTGTCGCCCAGCAGGCTTTGCAACAGGTCGGTGCTGATTTCCTCGCCGTCCTCGGCGAGGTCCGACGCGTTCTCCAGCAGGTTGAGAATCCGGCGCCCGTCACCGTCGGCGGCCGCCATGAGCATCGCGAAGGCTTCGTCACCCAGGCTCAACTGGCGCTTGCCCAGCCCGCGCTCTTCGTTCAGCGCGCGGTCGACCAGGCGCCGCAGCGCCGCCTCGTCCAGGCTTTTCAGCACGTAAACCCGGGCCCGCGAAAGCAAGGCGTTGTTGAGTTCGAACGAAGGGTTTTCAGTGGTGGCACCAATGAAGATCAGCGTGCCATCTTCCACATAGGGCAGGAACGCATCCTGCTGGGACTTGTTGAAGCGATGCACTTCGTCGACGAACAGAATCGTGCGGCGGCCGTACTGACCGGCCTGCTGCTTGGCCACCTCGACCGCCTGGCGAATCTCCTTGACCCCGGCCAGCACCGCCGAAACGGTTTCGAAGTGCGCGTCCGAGACTTTCGCCAACAGCCGCGCCAGGGTGGTCTTGCCCACCCCCGGTGGGCCCCAGAAGATCATCGAGTGCAGGGCGCCCTGCTCCAACGCTTCGCGCAGCGGCTTGCCGCGGGCGAGCAGATGCTCCTGGCCGACGTATTCGTCCAAGTTGCTGGCGCGCAGGCGCGCGGCGAGCGGCTGGGCAATGGGATCACTGCGAAACAGGTCCATGGGGCGGCAATCGACCTCGACTTATTCCTGGATCACGTCCGCCCCTTTGGGGATGTCGAACTTGAAGGTGCTTGCGGCGATCGGCTCGTTGGCCTTGACGTTCATGAACAGGATATTGGTGCGTTGGCCCACGCTGTCGATCAGCTGCATGTCGTTGATCACGCCCTTGCGGAACGACAGGCGCAGCGAGTCGAACAAGGTGTCGCGGGTCTTGGGCTTGAGCACGAAATCGATCACGTCACCGGCTTCCTTGGCGCTGATGTCGAAGCTCTGGCTGATTTTCGACACGTCACCGGACAACAGCAGTGCCGGGGTCTGGGTCAAACGCTGGTCGAGGGTCTTGATGGTGACCTGCTCCAGGTCCGGGTCCCACAGCGATACCTTCTTGCCATCGGAGACCATTAGCTGTTCCTGGGGTGCATCGGTGTGCCAGTTGAACAGGCCAGGGCGCTGCAAGGCCATCTGCCCGGCCGTCTCCTGCAGCTGGGTACCGCTGCCGTCCAGGGTCAGCTGAGAAAAACGTGCCGTCAGCGTCTGGGATTTCTCCAGCAGTTGCGTCAAGCGTGCCACATCCTTGCCGTCGGCATGCACCGACAGGCTGGACAAGGCCAAAGCAGAAACCAACAGCATGCGAATCAGGCGCATGGGAATCCTCGTTCTAGGGTAAGGCGCGAGCGTTGCATCAATCGCGCATCGGGCCCGGCGCGATCACTTCGCGCGAGCCATTGGTGTTCATCGGCGTAACCACACCGGCCATTTCCATGGACTCGATCATCCGCGCCGCACGGTTGTATCCAATCTTGAGCTTGCGCTGCACCGCCGAAATGGACGCCCGACGGCTTTCCAGCACGAAGTTCACCGCTTCGTCGTAGAGCGCATCGCTTTCGCTGTCGTCGCCGTCACCGCCGCCGCTGCTGCCCTCGAAGCCACTGCCGGCTTCTTCGACGCCAGCCAGGATGTCCTCGTTGTAATCCGGCACGCCACGCTGCTTCCAGGCTTCGACCACGCGATGCACCTCTTCGTCGGACACGAAGGCACCGTGCACGCGAATCGGCAGGCTGGTGCCTGGCGGCATGTAGAGCATGTCACCGTGGCCCAGCAGCTGCTCGGCGCCGCCTTGGTCGATGATGGTGCGCGAGTCGATCTTGCTCGACACCTGAAACGCCATCCGCGTTGGGATGTTGGCCTTGATCAGGCCGGTGATGACGTCCACCGATGGGCGCTGGGTGGCGAGAATCAAGTGGATACCGGCAGCACGGGCCTTCTGGGCGATACGCGCAATCAGCTCTTCGACCTTCTTGCCGACGATCATCATCATGTCGGCGAACTCGTCCACCACCACCACGATGGTCGGTAGCGTCTTGAGCAGCGGCGCCTCGTCGTGAATGCTTTCGCGCTTGTACAGCGGGTCGGTCAACGGCGTACCGGCCTCCTCGGCATCCTTGATCTTGCGGTTGAAGCCCGCCAGGTTGCGCACGCCCATGGCTGCCATCAGCTTGTAGCGGCGCTCCATTTCGGCAACGCTCCAACGCAGGGCGTTGGCCGCATCCTTCATGTCGGTGACCACCGGGCACAGCAGGTGCGGAATGCCTTCGTAGATCGACAGCTCGAGCATCTTGGGGTCGATCATGATCAACTTGGCGTCTTCGGGGCCCGACTTGAACAGGATCGAGAGAATCATTGCGTTGACGCCCACCGACTTACCCGAACCGGTGGTACCGGCGACCAGCAGGTGAGGCATCTTGGCCAGGTCGGTGATCACCGGCTTGCCACCGATATCGTGGCCCAGCGCCATTGTCACGGGCGAGGTGGCCTGGTCGTACTGCGGTGAAGACAGCACTTCGGAGAAGCGCACGATCTGCCGGTCCTCGTTGGGAATCTCGATACCCACGGTGGTCTTGCCGGGGATCACTTCGACCACCCGGACACTCAATACCGCCAGCGAACGCGCCAGGTCCTTGGCCAGGTTGGAGATGCGGCTGACCTTGACGCCGGCCGCGGGCTGGATCTCGTAGCGGGTGATCACCGGACCCGGATGGATGGAATCGACGGTCACTTCCACGCCGAATTCCTTGAGCTTGACCTCGAGCAACTGCCCCACCGCCGCCAGCGATTCGGGCGAGTAGTTGACCTTCTTCTGCTCGGCGGGATCGAGAATGGAGATCGGCGGCAAGGTGCCCTGCACGGCGCTGTCGAGGAACAACGCAGCCTGTTTTTCCCTTTGCACTCGTGCGCTCTGTTCCGCAGGCTTGGCGTCGGACGCCCCCAGGCTGCTTTCTTCGCTCAACGGCTTGATCGGCACGGCAGTCCGGATGGGCTGGCTCGGCGCGACATGGGCAGGTGCGGCAGCCGCCGCGACCGACGCGGCAGGCATGATCGGCGCCACGGGACGCGGCTGCGGGCTCGGCTGGCTTGGCTGGCTCGACAGGGTCGGCTCCACAGGCATGGGCCGCGCCGGCTTCGGCTTGGCCACATCGCGTGGCTCGCTCATCCGCGGTGCGGCGTAGGCTGGCTCGTCCACTTCGCGCAACTGGGCAACCAGTTGCTTGCGCTCGGCACGCGCTGCCCACCAACGGCTGGCCGAGCCCTGCATCAGCTCGAGAAGATCGAGGGTGATCTTGCCGGTCATGTCCATCACCTTGAACCAGGACAGATCTGTGAACACGGTCAGGCCAAACAGGAACAGCGCGATGAACAGCAAGGTACTGCCCTGGATATTCAGGGCATTGAGCGCCAGGTTGCCCAGGCTTTCGCCCAGCGCACCTCCAGCGGACGCCGGCAGGCTGCCAGCGGAATGGAAATGGATGTGGGCCAGCGCTGCACCCGACAGAATCAGGAACACCAGGCCGATCAGGCGCCAGGAAAACAACCAGCCGCTCCACTGCCAGGGCTCGTGGCGCTGACGGAAGATCTGCCAGGTCTTGACAGCCAGCAGCAGGGGGAAAATGTAGGCGAAATAGCCCAGCACCATGAACAGGATATCGGCAGCGAATGCGCCCGCCCGGCCAGCGGCGTTCTGGACTTGGTCCATGTTGCTGCTGGTGTGGCTCCAACCAGGGTCGGCCTGGTCGTAGGTCAACAACGCCATCCACAGATACAGGCACAGTGCGCCCATGGCGATCAGGGCACCTTCCTTGAGACGATAATGCATCTGCTGGCGCCAGACGGGCACCGGTGCGGGAGCGGACGAGGCAGTGGATTTCTTCAAAACGCTTGATTTCCTGCGCCTGCTAAAGCGCGCAACTGATGAATGACAAAAAATACAGCAAATGGCCAGTGTCGGTTGGGAACGGGCCCTGCAAAGATCGCATTGTACGGGTTTGTCTGCAATTCGCGAATCCGCAATATAAGCGCTTGTCACCTGGCAACGATCCAGGCTGTGCTTACCCACGATCACAGACGATCCGATCGCGCATTGTGTTTGCAGACAAGCGCTTACGAGTGGTTCTTGAAGAACAGTCACCTCCGACTGCAAACACCGGGAAAAGTTACATGAAAGCCTGGCCATCTGCACGGCATCGGTTCGTACCCCCTGCGGATATCCCTGGCACATGGCACCTGCCACGCATTGGCGGGCCGATCAGATCATGGCAGGATGAACCATTGCCCACCCGTACCGCCCTCCCCTGCCGTAGCGAACACTCATGCTGACTTGGCTCAAACGAAACGAACTGGTTTTCCCACCGCTGAGCAAGGCCATGCGCGAACCCAATGGCCTGCTCGCCGCTGGCGGCGACCTCAGCCCCGAGCGCCTGGTCCAGGCCTACCGGCATGGCTGCTTTCCCTGGTTCGAGCAAGGCCAGCCGATTCTGTGGTGGTCGCCTGACCCACGTACCGTGCTGCTGCCCTGCGAGCTGCATGTTTCGCGCAGTCTGCGCAAGGTCCTGCGCCAAGGCCGCTTCACCGTGACGTTCGACCATGACTTCGCTGCCGTCATCGCCGCGTGCGCCGGGCCGCGCGACTACACTGACGGTACTTGGATCACGGACGACATGCAGCGCGCCTACCTTGCACTGCATGAACAAGGGCACGCGCACTCGGTCGAGGTCTGGGACGCCGACACGCTGGTGGGCGGCCTCTACGGCTTGGCCATGGGCCGGCTGTTTTTCGGCGAATCGATGTTCAGCCGCGCCGACAATGCCTCCAAGGTCGGCTTCGTGACGCTGGTCGAGCACCTGCAGCAGGCCGGATTCGTGCTGATCGACTGCCAGATGCCCACCGAGCACCTGCACAACCTGGGCGCCCGCAGCATCGCCCGAGAGGAATTCGCCGGCTATCTGAGCCAATACCTGGATCAGCCCAACAGCGCGACGTGGCGGCGCTAGGCGAGTTATCCGGCGCTGGCATACACTTGATGCAATGGTTTCATTCCGAGGGTTCATCATGACTGAGTTGGCGCGCTTGAAGTTCTATGCCACTCAACCCCATTCGTGCAGCTATTTGCCCGACGAGCAAGCCACGACCTTGTTTCTCGATCCGAGCCAGCCGATGGACGTGAATGTCTATGCCGACCTCTCGGAAATGGGTTTCCGCCGCAGCGGCGACCACCTCTACCGCCCACATTGCCAGCGCTGCAGTGCCTGCGTGCCCGCGCGCATCCCGACAGCCGGCTTCACGCCCTCACGCCAGCAGAAACGCATCCTCAAGCGCAACCAAGACGTACAGGTGACCTCTACCACCCCGCGCTTCACTGAAGAGTATTTCGATCTGTACCAGCGTTACATCGAGCAGCGGCATGCCGATGGCGACATGTTCCCGCCCAGTCGCGATCAGTTTTCGACCTTCCTGGTCCGCGATCTTCCATTCTCGCGCTTCTACGAATTCCGCCTGGACGGGCAACTGCTTGCAGTGGCGGTGACCGACCTGCTGCCCAATGGCCTTTCTGCGGTCTATACCTTCTACGAACTGAGCCAGGAACGCCGCAGCCTGGGCCGCCTGGCTATCCTGTGGCAGATCGAGGAAGCACGGCGATTGAATCTGGATGCGGTGTACTTGGGGTACTGGATCAAGAACTGCCAAAAGATGAGCTACAAGACCCAATATCGCCCAATCGAGCTGCTTATCAACCAGAGATGGGTGACTCTTAACTGAACCCCTTGGCTTGAGACCCCTTTTTCGGGCACAATGCACGCCGCTTTTGCCTGGCGCAGTTGCACCGGGCCATCAACTGGATACCGAGGGTTTTACTGCATGTCGAAAGAAGACAGCTTCGAAATGGAAGGCACTGTCGTCGACACCCTGCCCAACACCATGTTTCGCGTGGAGTTGGAAAACGGGCACGTCGTAACCGCGCATATCTCCGGCAAGATGCGCAAGAACTACATTCGTATTCTGACCGGTGACAAGGTGCGTGTTGAACTGACGCCCTATGATTTGAGCAAAGGGCGCATCACCTACCGCGCTCGTTGAACCGAGACACATGAAAACGCCCGGCATTGCCGGGCGTTTTTGTTTGTGTTGGATTTGGAGCCCTTGTAGCAGCGGCGCAAGCCGCGTCAGGCCGTTATGCCATCTCCGCCGTGGTCTCGAAATCGAAGGTCAGCTCGCCGTCCTTGATGTCGATGTGCACCACACCGCCGTGCTCGGCCAACTCGCCGAACAGGATCTCTTCAGCCAACGGCCGCTTGATCTTGTCCTGGATCAAACGCGCCATCGGCCTTGCACCCATCTGCACGTCGTAGCCGCTCGCTGCCAGCCAGCCACGCGCCGCATCGGTGACTTCGAGCTGGACACGCTTGTCTTCCAGCTGCGCCTGAAGTTCGGTGAGGAACTTGTCGACCACGCTCTTGATGACTTCGTGGCTCAGACGACCGAACTGGATGATGGTGTCCAGGCGGTTGCGGAATTCCGGTGTGAAGCTCTTCTTGATCACTTCCATGGCGTCCGAAGAGTGGTCCTGATGGGTAAACCCGATCGAGGCCCGCGCAGCGGTTTCGGCACCGGCGTTGGTGGTCATGATGAGAATCACGTTGCGGAAATCTGCCTTGCGCCCGTTGTTGTCGGTCAGCGTCCCGTGGTCCATGACCTGCAGCAGCAGGTTGAAGACCTCGGGGTGAGCCTTCTCGATTTCATCGAGCAACAGCACGCAGTGCGGTTGCTTGGTGATCGCTTCGGTCAGCAAACCGCCCTGGTCGAAACCGACGTAGCCGGGCGGCGCACCGATCAGACGCGAAACGGTGTGACGCTCCATGTACTCGGACATGTCGAAACGCACCAGTTCCACACCCAGCGCCTTGGCCAATTGCCGCGCAGCCTCGGTCTTGCCCACACCGGTGGGACCGGCGAACAAGAACGAGCCGACTGGCTTGTCCGGTGCCTTGAGGCCAGCACGGGACAGCTTGATGGCCGTGGCCAGCGAATCGATGGCAGCGTCCTGGCCGAACACCGTGAGCTTGAGGTCGCGCTCCAGGTTACGCAGCAGCTCCTTGTCCGAGCTGGTCACGTGCTTTGGCGGAATCCGCGCGATCTTGGCCACGATGTCCTCGACCTGAGGCACCTCGATGCGCTTGACGCGGTTGGCCTCCGGCTGCAGACGCTGGTAGGCACCGGCTTCGTCGATGACGTCGATGGCCTTGTCGGGCATGTGCCGGTCATTGATATAGCGCGACGCTAACTCGGCCGCCGCTCGCAGGGCCTCGTCGCTGTACTCGATATTGTGGTGCTGCTCGAACCGCCCCTTGAGGCCGCGCAGGATACCGATGGTGTCTTCCACCGAGGGCTCGGACACATCCACTTTCTGGAAGCGCCGTGCCAGGGCACGGTCCTTCTCGAAGATGCCGCGGAATTCCTGGAACGTGGTCGAACCGATGCAACGGATGTCCCCGGAGGACAGCAGCGGCTTGAGCAGGTTGGACGCGTCCATCACCCCACCCGACGCAGCACCGGCACCGATGATGGTGTGGATCTCGTCGATGAACAGAATGGCTTGCGGACGCTTCTTCAGCTCGCCGAGCAACGCCTTGAAGCGCTTCTCGAAATCGCCGCGGTACTTGGTGCCGGCCAGCAGTGCGCCCAGGTCGAGGGAATACACGACGCTGTTGGCGAGCAGATCGGGCACCTGACTGTCGACGATGCGCTTGGCCAGACCTTCGGCGATGGCCGTCTTGCCCACGCCCGCCTCACCGACCAGCAACGGGTTGTTCTTGCGCCGACGGGCGAGAATCTGCGCAACGCGCTCGACTTCGCTCTCGCGACCTACCAGCGGATCGATACGGCCCTGTCGAGCCAGCTCGTTGAGGTTGCTGGCATAGGCGTCCAGCGGGTTGCTCGACGAGGACGTGTCACCACCTTCCTCATCCTGCATCTCCTGCTCGCCTTCGGAACTGTCGCCGTGTCCCGGAACCTTGGAAATGCCATGGGCGATGTAGTTGACCACATCGATTCGCGCCACGCTCTGCTGCTTGAGCAGAAACACGGCCTGGCTTTCCTGTTCGCTGAAGATGGCCACCAGCACATTGGCTCCGGTGACTTCTCACTTGCCCGAGCTTTGTACATGGAACACGGCACGCTGCAGCACACGCTGGAAGCCCAGGGTCGGCTGGGTCTCGCGATCCTCGTCATGCACGGGAATCAACGGCGTGGTGGAGTCGATGAACTCCTGCAGGTCGTGTTTTAACTTGTCGAGATTGGCGCCGCACGCCCGCAATACGGTGGCGGCTGCCTCGTTGTCCAATAGCGCCAGCAGAAGGTGTTCCACGGTCATGAATTCATGACGCTTGGAGCGCGCTTCCTTGAAGGCAAGATTGAGCGTGACTTCGAGCTCGCGGTTTAACATAGCTTCACCTCATACCCAAGTGGTCGGCGTTAACCGTCCTTCTCGATTTCACAGAGTAGCGGATGCTGGCTTTCCCTGGCGTACTGGTTGACCTGCATGGCCTTGGTTTCGGCGATGTCTCGGGTAAACAATCCGCATACTGCCCGCCCTTCGGTGTGGACGGCCAGCATGACCTTGGTCGCCAGCTCACGATTCAGATTGAAAAAAACCTCGAGGATTTCGACGACGAAATCCATCGGGGTGTAGTCGTCGTTGAATAGAACCACCTTATACATCGGTGGGGCCTGCAATGCAGGCTTGGATTCCTGGACGGCAATGCCTGCCGAATCGTCCTCGTGCGACTGCGGGCGGTCTTGATTGAAGGTTAGTCGAATCTGACTGAATGCATGCATGGAAAGAAGATTCATCGTTGAGCGAATAGAAGTGGTGGGTTGACCTTGTGACCGAATTTTGACTCGGCCGCCGCATGACCTTGACTATCGGCAAAACGGTGTTACAAACAGTAGAACCCACATTGGGGAAGAAAGGTCCGCGCAGTCAACCAAATTTTTTCAATCGTTTGATTGCGCATGAAGTGGATGATACTCCAGAGCTGGAGTCCTTTGCAGAGGGATATGGGTATGCGCAGTGGTAAAGTCAAGTGGTTCAACAACGCCAAGGGCTACGGCTTCATCATCGAAGACGGTCAGACCGAAGATCTATTCGCCCATTTCTCCGCCATCACCATGGGTGGCTACAAGACCCTGAAGGCGGGTCAGGCGGTAGTCTTCGATATTGTCCAGGGCCCTAAAGGCCTGCATGCGGTAAGTATCGAGCCAGCGTCGGTCGAAGCACCCGAAACCAGTGTCACACCGGTCGACAATGCAGCCAAGGAATCTGCGGACGCGTGATCGCGGCGCCAGTACAGTGATCGCAGGCAAGCGTTCCTCGGGTGCATCCGGTGTCACATGAGCGCTTGCTCGCCGTCATTGCTTCACGGTCGTACCTGGACAGGCCATCCGAACGGATGGCCTGTCTCGTTTCCGGCATGCCCCCAGCGGTGCAGCTTTGTAGGCCCTACACAGTATTCATCGCCACGACCAGTGGTATACTGCCGCAGTGACCACAGGGTCACGCTGGTCGGATCGGTCCGCCCGTACGAGTGGTCTCCAGGCTACTTGCGGGGCGATTGTCGTCGGTCGACCGCTTGACGCTCTACTGATGCATCCCACATCACCGCGACGAATGCTCGACGTTTCGCCTCATTGATGACAACCGGCGAAAGCGCCTATCCTGCGCATCTCGAGATTCTGTGCACGCTCAGCAAAGAAGAGAGTTAATTCGATTATGCCCACCCGCTCAAAGATCATTTATACCTTCACCGACGAAGCGCCAGCCCTGGCCACCTATTCGCTGCTGCCGATCATCGAAGCCTTCACCGCTTCCTCGGACATCGCCGTCGAAACCCGCGACATTTCCCTGGCGGCACGTATCCTTTCGAGCTTCCCCGAGCGTCTGCAGGCCGGCAAACCCGTGCCGGACGATCTCGCCGAACTGGGCACCCTGGCCACCACGCCTGAAGCCAACATCATCAAGCTGCCGAACATCAGCGCTTCGGTGCCGCAACTCAAGGCGGCCATCAAGGAGCTGCAGGATCAGGGCTTCGACCTGCCCGACTACCCGGACACCGCCGAGTCCGATGCCGACAAGGACACCCGCGCCCGCTACGACAAGGTCAAAGGCAGCGCCGTGAACCCGGTCCTGCGCGAAGGCAACTCCGACCGCCGCGCACCGCTGTCGGTCAAGAATTACGCGCGCAAGCACCCGCACAAGATGGGCGCCTGGGCCGCCGACTCCAAGTCTCACGTCGCGCACATGAGCAGCGGTGATTTCTACGGCAGCGAGAAAAGCGCCCTGATCGACGCCGACGGCAGCGTCAAGATCGAACTGGTCGGCAGCGACGGCAGCACCACCGTCCTGAAGGAAAAGACCAAGGTCCTGGCCGGCGAGATCATCGACTGCGCCGCACTGAGCAAGAAAGCCCTGCGCGCCTTCGTGGCCGCCGAGATCGAAGACGCCAAGAAGCAGGGCGTTCTGTTCTCCGTACACCTCAAGGCCACCATGATGAAGGTCTCCGACCCGATCATGTTCGGCCAGATCGTCGCCGAGTTCTATCAGCAGGCGCTGGACAAGCACGCCGACGTGCTGGAACAGGTTGGCTTCAACCTGAACAACGGCATTGGTGATCTGTACGCACGCATCAAGTCGCTGCCCGCTGAGCAGCAGGCGCAGATCGAAGCCGACGTCCAGGCCGTCTACGCCACTCGTCCTGCCCTGGCCATGGTCAACTCCGACAAGGGCATCACCAACCTGCACGTGCCGAGCGACGTCATCGTCGACGCTTCGATGCCGGCCATGATCCGCGACTCGGGCAAGATGTGGAACGCCGAAGGCGTGCTGCAGGACACCAAGGCCCTGATTCCGGACCGTTGCTACGCCAGCATCTACCAGGCGGCCATCGAGGACTGCAAGAAGCACGGCGCCTTCGATCCGACCACCATGGGCAGCGTTCCCAACGTCGGCCTGATGGCGCAGAAAGCCGAAGAGTACGGCTCCCACGACAAGACCTTCCAGATTGCCGCCGACGGCGTGGTTCGCGTCAGCGACAGTAATGGCCGTGTGCTCATGGAGCAGAAGGTCGAGGCCGGCGACGTGTTCCGCATGTGCCAGACCAAGGACGCGCCGATCCAGGACTGGGTCAAGCTCGCCGTCAACCGCGCTCGTGCCAGCAGCACCCCAGCCGTGTTCTGGCTCGACCCGGCGCGTGCCCACGACGCCGTGATGATCGAAAAGGTGCAGAAGTACCTGAAAGACCACGACACCAATGGCCTGGACATCCAGATCATGTCGCCGGTCGACGCCATGGCCTTCTCGCTCAAGCGCATTCGCGCCGGGCAGGACACCATTTCCGTTACCGGCAACGTGTTGCGCGACTACCTGACCGACCTGTTCCCGATCATGGAGCTGGGCACCAGCGCCAAGATGCTGTCGATCGTCCCGCTGATGAACGGCGGTGGCCTGTTCGAAACCGGCGCGGGCGGCTCGGCCCCCAAGCACGTTCAGCAACTCGTCGAAGAAAACTTCCTGCGCTGGGATTCGCTGGGTGAGTTCCTGGCCCTGGCCGCCTCGCTCGAGCACCTGGGCAGCACCTACGACAACCCCAAGGCGCTGGTACTGGCTGCAACACTGGACAAGGCCACCGGCCAGTTCCTCGACAACAACAAGTCGCCGTCGCGCAAGGTCGGCAACATCGACAACCGCGGCAGCCACTTCTATCTGGCACTGTACTGGGCGCAGGCCCTGGCCGAGCAGAACGACGATGCCGCCCTCAAGGCGCAGTTCGCACCGCTGGCCAAGACCCTGGCCGAGAACGAGGCGAAGATCGTCGCCGAGCTCAACGCCGTTCAGGGCAAGCCAGTGGACATCGGTGGCTATTACCACGCCGATTCCGAGCTGACCCGCAAGGCCATGCGGCCTAGCGAAACCCTGAACGCCGCGATCGCATCGCTCGTGTAAGGCTTGCAACGGCAACACCCCCAGCCCTGGCCTCGTGCCGGGGCTGACTTTTTCTGGCACCTGAGATCTCTCGTAGGAGCGGTCATCGGCCGCGAAAAGGACAACGCGAATTGGCTGATGCACCGCGGTGCCTGGTTCGCGGCCACGGACCGCTCCTACGAGGGGTTCATCAATAGGAGATTCCATCATGACCTGGCAACCTCATATCACCGTCGCCACCGTTATCGAAGACAACGGGCGCTTCCTGTTCGTCGAGGAAATGAAAGGCGGACGCCTGGTACTCAACCAGCCCGCCGGCCATCTGGAACCCGACGAAACTCTGCTGCAGGCAGCGCTGCGTGAAACGCTGGAGGAAACCGCCTGGGAAGTGGAGCTGACCGGTGTGGTCGGCATCTACCTCTATACCGCGCCGAGCAACGGCGTGACCTACCAGCGCGTCTGCTTCAGCGCGCGGCCCGTGCACTTGAACCCGGAGCTTGAGCTGGATCCGGACATCAGCGGTACGACCTGGCTGACGCGTGACGAACTGGCGTCCCAAGGCCATCGACTGCGCAGCGAGCTGGTCATGCAATGCCTGGACGACTACCTGAGCGGACCGTTGCACAGCCTCGAGCTGATTCGCACCTGAGCGTTTTGCAGCGCACCCTGTTAGAATCGCGTCCTTTTCAGAGACCCCATCGAATCCCTATGCGTGAGCCAGCTCCCCGCCACTGTGCAAAGCAGCGCGTCATCGTCGGCATGTCCGGCGG
Source organism: Pseudomonas rhizosphaerae (assembly GCF_000761155.1). Lineage (NCBI taxonomy): Bacteria > Pseudomonadati > Pseudomonadota > Gammaproteobacteria > Pseudomonadales > Pseudomonadaceae > Pseudomonas > Pseudomonas rhizosphaerae. The sequence continues at coordinate 2,551,391 of NZ_CP009533.1, forward strand.
CGTCGACTCGTCCGTGTCCGCCCTTCTGCTGATGGAGCAGGGTTACCACGTGGAAGGCCTGTTCATGAAGAACTGGGAAGAAGACGACGGAACCGAATACTGCACGGCGCGCGAGGACCTGGCGGACGCCCAGGCCGTCTGCGACAAGCTGGGCATCAAGCTGCACACCGCCAACTTCGCGGCCGAATACTGGGACAACGTCTTCGAGCACTTTCTCGAGGAGTACAAAGCCGGACGCACGCCGAACCCGGATATCCTGTGCAACCGCGAGATCAAGTTCAAGGCGTTCCTGGATTACGCACTGATGCTGGGCGCCGACCTTATCGCCACCGGCCACTACGTGCGTCGCCGCGACATCGACGGGCAGACCCAACTGCTCAAGGGTCTGGATCCAAACAAGGACCAGAGCTACTTCCTGCACGCCGTGGGTGGCGAGCAGATCGCCCGTACGCTGTTTCCCGTGGGCGAGCTGGAAAAGCCCGAAGTGCGCGCGATCGCCGAGATGCATGGCCTGGCGACCGCCAAGAAGAAGGACTCCACTGGCATCTGCTTTATCGGCGAGCGACGCTTCAGCGACTTTCTCAAGCAGTACCTGCCCGCCCAGCCAGGCGAGATCAAGACCACCGAGGGCGACGTCATCGGGCGCCATCACGGCTTGATGTACCACACCATCGGCCAGCGCCAGGGCCTGGGGATCGGCGGCCTGAAGGACGCCGGTGACGACCCTTGGTATGTGCTGATCAAGGACCTGACCCACAACGAACTGATCGTCGGCCAGGGCAACGCGCACCCGCTGCTGTTTTCCCGCGCCCTGCTCGCCTCGGAAATCTACTGGGTCAACCCGGTGGACCTGGCCGAGCCGCGGCGCCTGACGGCCAAGGTCCGCTATCGCCAGGGCGACCAGGCGTGCACGCTGGAACACACTGCCCAAGGCTATCGCGCCGTGTTCGACGAGCCACAACGGGCCGTCACGCCGGGTCAGTCGGTAGTGCTCTACGACGGCGAGATCTGCCTGGGCGGCGGGGTTATCGAAGTCGCCGAGCCCTGGAGTCAGTCATGAACAACCTGCAGGAGCAACTGGTAGCGCTGGGCGCGGTGTTCCAGGCTGCGGTGCTGGTCGACCGCATCGCCAAGACCGGTTCAGCAGCCGAGGCCGATGTCGCCTGCCTGCTGGGCAGCCTGCTGGTGGTCGACCCCAAGGATACCCTGCAGGTGTTCGGCGGCGACGACAGCCACCTGCACGAAGGCTATGGCGCCCTGTCCAGCGCCCTGGAGCGCGACCCTGGCAGCCTGCAGCGCGAGCCGTTGCGCTATGCGCTGTCGATGCTGGGCCTGGAGCGACAACTGGCCAAACGCGGCGAAATGCTCGAAATCATCGGCAAGCGCATCCCGCAGATCCAGAACCAGGTCGAGCATTTCGGCCAAGGCCATGAAAACGTCATCGCGGCCACCGGCGCGCTCTACCAGGACACGCTCAGCACCCTGCGCCAGCGCATTCAGGTACACGGCGATACGCGCCACCTCCAGCAACCCAACAACGCCTCGAAGATCCGCGCCCTGCTGTTGGCCGGCATTCGCGCCGCGCGCCTGTGGCGACAGCTGGGCGGCCATCGCTGGCAGCTGGTGATCAGCCGCCGCAAACTGTTGCGAGAGCTGTACCCCATGATGCGCGGATGAGTGGCCGAACGGTCGGCCTGCGCCGCCCAACCGGCTTTTTTCATGTATAATTCGCGCCCTTTTCAAAGCCCGACTGTCCGAGAATACCCATGCAGCTTTCTTCGCTCACTGCGGTTTCCCCTGTAGACGGCCGCTACGCCGGCAAAACCCAGGCCCTTCGTACCATCTTCAGCGAGTACGGCCTGATTCGCTTTCGCGCTCTGGTCGAGGTGCGCTGGTTGCAGCGCCTGGCCGCGCATCCGCAAATCGCCGAAGTACCGGCTTTCTCGGCAGAGGCCAACGCCGTGCTGGACGTGCTGGCCAGTGATTTCGCCCTGGAGCACGCCGAGCGCGTCAAGGAAATCGAGCGCACCACCAACCACGACGTCAAGGCCATCGAGTACCTGCTCAAGGAGCAGGCCGCCAAGCTCCCGGAGCTGGCCAAGGTCAGCGAGTTCATCCACTTCGCCTGCACCAGCGAGGACATCAACAACCTGTCCCACGCCCTGATGCTGCGCGAAGGCCGTGATGACGTCATGCTGCCGCTGATGCGCCAGATTGCCGAGTCGATCCGTGAGCTGGCCCACCGCTTCGCCGACGTGCCGATGCTCTCGCGCACCCACGGCCAGCCGGCTTCGCCCACCACCCTGGGCAAGGAACTGGCGAACGTGGTGTACCGCCTCGAGCGACAGATCGCTCAAGTGGCCGCCGTGCCGCTGCTGGGCAAGATCAACGGCGCGGTGGGCAACTACAACGCCCACCTGTCCGCCTATCCGCAGATCGACTGGGAGGCCAATGCACGCGCCTTCATCGAAGACGAGCTGGGCCTGGGCTTCAACCCCTACACCACGCAGATCGAGCCGCATGACTACATCGCCGAGCTGTTCGACGCGATCGCCCGTTTCAACACCATCCTGATCGACTTCGATCGCGATATCTGGGGTTACATCTCCCTGGGCTATTTCAAGCAGCGCACCATTGCCGGTGAAATCGGTTCCTCGACCATGCCGCACAAGGTCAACCCGATCGACTTCGAGAACTCGGAAGGCAACCTGGGCATCGCCAACGCACTGTTCCAGCACCTGGCCAGCAAGCTGCCAATCTCGCGCTGGCAGCGCGACCTGACCGACTCCACCGTACTGCGCAACCTGGGCGTAGGTTTCGCCCACAGCGTCATTGCCTACGAGGCAAGTCTCAAGGGAATCAGCAAGTTAGAGATCAATACTCAACGCATTGCTGAAGATCTGGATGCTTGCTGGGAAGTGCTGGCCGAGCCGATCCAGACGGTCATGCGCCGCTACGACATCGAGAACCCGTACGAGAAGCTCAAGGAGCTGACCCGCGGCAAGGGCATCAGCCCCGAAGCCCTGCAGACCTTCATCGATGGCCTGGACATGCCCGACCAGGCCAAGGCCGAGCTCAAGCAGTTGACGCCGGCGAACTACATCGGCAATGCGGCCGCTCAGGCCAAACGCGTCTGACACCCGCCATCGACGCTTTGACGCCCGGCTTAGCCGGGCGTTTTTATTCCGGCTATAAAAGCAATATTATTCAGCAGGTTACACATGAAATCTAATACTCCACTTCAAATCCTGGGCGGCCTGACTGCCGCTGAATTCCTTCGCGATTACTGGCAGAAGAAGCCTCTGTTGGTGCGCCAGGCTTTCACCGATTTCGAAAACCCGTTGAGCGCCGACGAACTGGCCGGCCTGGCTCTGGAAGAAGAAGTTGAATCGCGGATCGTCATCGAGCACGGCGCCCAGCCGTGGGAAATGCGTCGCGGACCGTTCGCCGAAGATGAATTCAGCAAATTGCCGGAAACCGAATGGACCCTGCTGGTCCAGGCCGTTGACCAGTTCGTGCCGGAAGTGGCCGAGCTGCTCGAGCACTTCCGCTTTCTGCCGAGCTGGCGTATCGACGATGTGATGATCAGCTTTGCTGCACCAGGCGGTGGAGTCGGCCCACACTTCGACAACTACGACGTATTCCTGCTGCAAGGCCTGGGCAAGCGCAACTGGAAGGTCGGGCAGATGTGCGACTCCCAGAGCCCGCTGCTCGATCATCCGGATCTGCGCATCCTGGCCGATTTCCAGCAAAGCGAAGAGTGGACCCTGGAACCGGGCGACATGCTCTACCTGCCGCCACGCCTGGCCCACTGCGGTGTAGCCGTGGACGACTGCATGACCTACTCGGTTGGCTTCCGTGCACCGAGCGCGGCCGAGGTGCTGACCCACTTCACCGACTTCCTCAGCCAGTTCCTGCCGGACGAAGAGCGCTACAGCGATGCCGACGCGGTGCCGGCAGCCGACCCTCACCAGATTCAGCACGACGCGCTGGATCGCCTCAAGCGCCTGTTGGCCGAGCACATGAGCGATGAGCGCCTGCTGCTGACCTGGTTCGGCCAGTTCATGACCGAGCCGCGTTACCCGGAGCTGGTCGCCGGCGAAGACATGGCCGAGGCCGATCTGCTCGCCGAGCTTGAACAGGGCGCCTTGCTGGTCCGTAACCCTAGCGCGCGCCTGGCCTGGTCGGAAGTCGACGAAGACCTGCTGCTGTTCGCCAGCGGCCAGAGCCGCCTGTTGCCGGGCGAACTGCGCGACCTGCTGAAGCTGATCTGCGCGGCCGACGCCTTGCACATCGACAACCTGGGCCCCTGGATGAACGACGAGCAGGGTCGCGCGTTGCTGTGCGAGCTGGTGAAGCAAGGGAGCTTGGGGTTCGCCATCGATGAATAGCGTCGAAGTGCGCGTGGCCGATTGGCACAAGGACAACCGAGACATCCGGCGCATTCGCGAGGCGGTGTTCATCGCCGAGCAATCGATTCCTGCCGAGCTCGAGTGGGATGAAGAGGACCTGAGTGCGGTCCACTTCCTGGCCGTCGAAGGCGACTACGCGGTGGGCACGGCCCGCCTGCTCGCCGACGGTGAGATCGGCCGCGTGTCGGTGCTCAAGGATTGGCGTGGGCTGCGGGTGGGCGACAAACTGCTGCAAGCGGTCATCGCCCATGCCAACGCTTTGGGTCTGCATCAGCAGAAGCTCAGTGCCCAGGTGCACGCCACGGCGTTCTACGAACACCATGGATTTCGCATCGTCAGCGGCGAGTTCCTGGAAGCCGGCCTGCCCCATGTAGACATGGTCCGCACACAGGATTGATCGCGCTGCGGTCTGCCCGACAGACCGTAGCGCACCGTTCGCGGCCACGGACCGCTCCCACAAAAGACGGTGGTGACTTCGTGGGAGCGGTCATCGGCCGCGAACAGGCGCTGCGGGTTGTCTGATGCACCGCGGCCACCCGCTCCAGCGTGCCATACTTGTCCGCACACTCAATGCGGAGATCATGGATATGCCGCTGCACCTTCTGTTCGTCAGCCTGCTGTTGTGCCTCGCTACCGGGGCCAACGCCGCTACACAAGTCATGCCCCTTCACTATCGCACCAGCGCCGATATCCTGCCCATCGCCCAACAACTCGTGGGCCGTGAAGGCACCGTCGCGGCCTATGGAAACCAATTGGTGGTCAACGCCGAGCCGGACAAGCTGGACGAGCTTACCGCCCTGCTCGAGCAACTGGATAAACCGGCACGGCGCCTGCTCATCAGCGTCGATACCAGCGACAGCAACACGGCCAACCAGCGTGGTTATCGGGTCAACGGTGGCGGCACCACGCGCATCATCCAGTACGGTACCGACAACCGCAGCGGCGGCGTGCAGCAGGTGCAGGCCAGCGAAGGCAGCCCTGCACTCATCCAGATCGGCCAAAGCGTTCCGCTGACCACGGCCGGCACCGACGCCTACGGTCGCCTGCAGGCCCAGACCGACTACCGCGATGTCACTCAAGGCTTCTACGTCACGGCCAGCCTGACGGGCGATGTAGTGCATCTCAACATCGCTACAAACAACGACCGCCCGAGCCAGGAGCGAGCCGACGTCGTCAACCTGCAAAGCACCCAGTCGACCCTCAGTGGCCGGCTGGGCGAATGGATCACGGTGGCCGGGACGAACCAGCATTCGAGTATCAATCAGCAAGGCATAGCCCGCCAATACAGCACTCAGGGCCGCAACGACACCACCGTGCGAGTGAAGGTCGATACCTTGGATTGAGCCGATCTCAGCCCTCGCCGTCTCAACGAGTGCGCCGGAGACTGCAGCCTCGGAAACTGACTCGCCGGTCGCCATTTTCATCGAAATGTAGTGCTTTTAATTTTTCACTACAAAACGTTTGACGTGCTGAAAATCCATGGGGCATGATGGCCTCGCCTTCACCGATCACGTGTTCGGCTCAAGCAGCGCCTGGCGCAGCAACCCCATCATCGAACCTATGCACGAGGTTTATCTCCATGGCACTGACACGCGAACAACAAGAAGCGGCCCTTGCAAAAGACTGGGCTGAAAACCCGCGCTGGAAAGGTGTGACGCGCAACTACTCGCCCGCCGACGTGGTTCGCCTGCGTGGCTCGGTACAACCGGAACACACGCTCGCTCGCCTGGGTGCGGAGAAGCTCTGGAACCTGGTGACCCAGGGCGCCAAACCTTCATTCCGCCCCGACAAGGACTTCGTCAACTGCATGGGCGCGCTTACCGGCGGCCAAGCGGTTCAGCAGGTCAAGGCCGGCATCCAGGCCATCTACCTGTCAGGCTGGCAGGTCGCGGCGGACAACAACTCCGCCGAATCGATGTACCCCGACCAGTCGCTGTACCCGGTCGACTCGGTGCCCACCGTGGTCAAGCGCATCAACAACTCGTTCCGACGCGCCGACCAGATCCAGTGGAAAGCCGGCAAGAATCCAGGCGACCAGGGCTACATCGACTACTTCGCACCGATCGTGGCCGACGCCGAGGCCGGGTTCGGTGGCGTACTCAACGCCTATGAGCTGATGAAGAACATGATCGAAGCGGGCGCTGCAGGCGTGCACTTCGAAGACCAGCTGGCGTCCGTGAAAAAGTGCGGGCACATGGGCGGCAAGGTGCTGGTGCCGACCCAGGAAGCCGTACAGAAACTGACTGCCGCACGCCTGGCTGCGGACGTCGCCGGTGTACCGACAATCATCCTTGCGCGCACCGATGCGAACGCTGCCGACCTGCTGACCTCGGACTGCGACCCCTACGACCAGCCGTTCGTAACGGGCACCCGTACGCCCGAGGGCTTCTACAAAGTGCGCGCAGGTCTGGACCAGGCGATCGCCCGTGGCCTGGCGTACGCGCCCTATGCCGATCTCATCTGGTGCGAAACCGCCAAGCCGGATCTGGACGAGGCACGTCGCTTCGCCGAGGCCATCAAGCGCGAGTACCCGGACCAGCTGCTTTCTTACAACTGCTCGCCGTCCTTCAACTGGAAGAAGAACCTGGACGACGCGACCATCGCCAAATTCCAGCGCGAGCTGTCGGCAATGGGCTACAAGCATCAGTTCATCACCCTGGCCGGGATCCACAACATGTGGCACGGCATGTTCAGCCTGGCCCACGACTACGCGCGCAACGATATGACGGCCTATGTGAAACTGCAGGAGCAGGAATTTGCCGATGCCGAAAAAGGCTACACCTTCGTGGCGCACCAGCAGGAAGTGGGCACTGGCTACTTCGACGACATGACCACGGTGATTCAAGGTGGCGCTTCATCGGTCACCGCACTCACCGGCTCCACCGAGGAAGAGCAGTTCCACTGATCTCCCAGCCAGACTGCTTCCCTCTGGGGCAGATATCTCTGTGGGAGCGGGCTCTGCCCGCGAAGCGTTCGGCGCGGTGTAACTGCCAGACCGTAGCGTGGCCTTCGCGGGTAGAACCCGCTCCCACAAGAGAGGGTTATCTGGTTTGGAGCCGCCGCGGCGATAGCCCGGCGGTTTTTTTTGCAATCGATTGATCTGGCGCAATGCCGGCAATCGAATAACCCAGTAAAACACTCTGCGGACTTAGTTATCCGAACTTGGACCATAGAACTCAGCCGTAAATGATATTAATTATCATTAAGGTGTGAGTATGGCAGTGGTAAAAGTCTGTCACCATTGATAATTCTTCATTAATCCACCCAAAACCCCAGCATGAGCTACATTGACTAAGCCTATGTGCGTAATGATACGAATTAATTTGCGATCCGAAATTTACTTGCCCGGCTTTTACCCATAAAATCAGCGCGATCGATTCTGCTGCGACATATCGTCACTGCGACACTTCATTCAATTCAGCGGCCCAGGCCCCTGCCAAGGAAACCAGCATGCCCGATTCGACAGGACTCATCGCCCACAACTGGGGCTTTGCCATCTTCCTTCTCGGTGTTGCCGGTCTGTGCGCGTTCATGCTCGGGCTCTCCAGCCTGCTGGGCAGCAAAGCCTTCGGACGCAGCAAGAACGAACCTTTCGAATCCGGCATGCTGCCGGTCGGCAGCGCCCGCCTGCGCCTTTCCGCCAAATTCTATCTGGTCGCGATGCTGTTCGTGATCTTCGATATCGAAGCCCTTTTTCTCTTTGCCTGGTCTGTGTCCGTCCGCGAAAGCGGCTGGACCGGATTCGTCGAAGCTCTCGTTTTCATAGCAATTCTGTTGGCAGGTCTTGTCTACCTGTTCCGAGTGGGCGCCCTTGACTGGGCTCCGGAAGCTCGTCGCAAGCGGCAGGCGAAGCTGAAACAATGAGGCTTTGGCAATGCAATACAATCTCACCCGGATCGACCCCGATGCTCCCAACGAGCAGTATCCCATCGGCACCAGGGAAACTGTTTCCGACCCCCTAGAAGATCAGGTTCACAAGAACATCTTCATGGGCAAACTCGAAGACGTCCTCAGCGGCGCGGTCAACTGGGGTCGCAAGAACTCCCTGTGGCCGTACAACTTCGGTCTCTCGTGCTGCTACGTGGAAATGACCACGGCCTTCACGGCGCCCCACGACATCGCCCGCTTCGGCGCCGAAGTCATCCGGGCATCGCCGCGTCAGGCCGACTTCATGGTCATCGCCGGCACCTGCTTCATCAAGATGGCGCCGATCATCCAGCGCCTCTACGAGCAGATGCTCGAACCCAAGTGGGTCATCTCCATGGGTTCGTGCGCCAACTCCGGCGGCATGTACGACATCTACTCGGTGGTCCAGGGGGTCGACAAATTCCTCCCCGTGGACGTCTATGTGCCGGGCTGCCCGCCGCGCCCTGAAGCTTTCCTGCAAGGCCTGATGCTGTTGCAGGAGTCGATTGGCCAAGAGCGTCGCCCGCTGTCCTGGGTCGTCGGTGATCAGGGCGTGTACCGCGCCGAGATGCCGTCGCAGAAGGAACAGCGCCGCGAACAGCGTATTGCGGTAACCAACCTGCGCAGCCCCGACGAAGTCTGATCCAGCGCTTGTCACGCCTGCAGCGACAGGCCGAGAACCCTGGCTTCATACCGTAGTTGACCGATAGCGACCGAGACCATGACAACAGCGGACACCGCTCTGTATATCCCGCCCTACAAGGCTGACGACCAAGACGTGGTCGCCGAACTGAACCAGCGCTTTGGCCCCGAGGCGTTTCTTGCCCAGGAAACCCGTACCGGCATGCCTGTATTGTGGGTAGCCCGTGCCAAGCTGGTCGAGATCCTCACGTTCCTGCGCAACGTGCCCAAGCCCTACAGCATGCTGTACGACCTGCATGCCGTGGACGAGCGTCTGCGCACCCATCGCCGCGCGATCCCCAGCGCCGGCGACTTTACCGTGTTCTACCACCTGCTGTCGGTCGAACGTAACAGCGACGTCATGCTCAAGGTGGCCTTGAACGAAGGCGATCTGAACCTGCCGACCATCACCGGTATCTGGCCCAATGCCAATTGGTACGAGCGTGAAGTCTGGGACATGTTCGGCATCGATTTCGCCGGTCACCCGCACCTGTCGCGCATCATGATGCCGCCGACCTGGGAAGGCCACCCGTTGCGCAAGGACTACCCGGCGCGGGCGACCGAATTCGACCCCTACAGCCTGACCCTGGCCAAGCAGCAGCTGGAAGAGGAAGCCGCGCGTTTCAAGCCCGAGGACTGGGGCATGAAGCGGTCGGGCACCAACGAGGACTACATGTTCCTCAACCTGGGCCCGAACCACCCTTCGGCGCACGGTGCGTTCCGCATCATTCTGCAGCTGGACGGTGAAGAGATCGTCGACTGCGTGCCCGACATCGGCTACCACCACCGTGGTGCCGAGAAAATGGCCGAGCGCCAGTCGTGGCACAGCTTCATCCCCTACACCGACCGCATCGACTACCTGGGCGGGGTGATGAACAACCTGCCCTACGTGTTGGCGGTCGAGAAGCTGGCCGGCATCAAGGTGCCGCAGAAGGTCGACACCATCCGCATCATGATGGCCGAGTTCTTCCGCATCACCAGCCACCTGCTGTTCCTGGGTACCTATATCCAGGACGTCGGCGCCATGACCCCGGTGTTCTTCACCTTCACCGACCGGCAGAAGGCCTACACGGTGATCGAAGCCATCACCGGTTTCCGCCTGCATCCGGCCTGGTACCGCATCGGCGGCGTCGCCCACGACCTGCCGCGCGGCTGGGAAAAGCTGGTCAAGGACTTCATCGAATGGATGCCCAAGCGCCTCGACGAATACACCAAGGCCGCCCTGCAGAACAGCATCCTCAAGGGCCGCACCATCGGTGTCGCCGCGTACAACACCAAGGAAGCCCTGGAATGGGGCGTCACCGGTGCCGGGCTGCGCTCGACCGGTTGCGATTTCGACCTGCGCAAGGCGCGTCCGTACTCGGGCTACGAAAACTTCGAGTTCGAAGTGCCGCTGGCGCACAACGGTGACGCCTACGATCGCTGCATGGTGCGCGTGGAAGAGATGCGCCAGAGCCTGAAGATCATCGAACAATGCATGCGCAACATGCCCGAAGGCCCGTACAAGGCGGATCACCCGCTGACCACGCCGCCGCCCAAGGAGCGCACGCTGCAGCACATCGAAACCTTGATCACGCACTTCCTGCAAGTCTCGTGGGGCCCGGTGATGCCGGCCAACGAATCCTTCCAGATGATCGAAGCGACCAAGGGCATCAACAGCTATTACCTGACGAGCGACGGCGGCACCATGAGCTACCGTACCCGCATACGCACCCCAAGCTACCCGCACCTGCAGCAGATCCCTTCGGTGATCAAAGGCAGCATGGTCGCGGACTTGATCGCGTACCTGGGTAGTATCGACTTCGTTATGGCCGACGTGGACCGCTAAGCATGAACAGCACGCTCATCCAGACAGACCGTTTCGCCTTGAGCGAAACCGAGCGCTCGGCCATCGAGCACGAGCTGCACCACTACGAAGACCCGCGCGCGGCGTCCATCGAAGCCTTGAAGATCGTTCAGAAGGAACGCGGCTGGGTCCCGGACGGCGCGCTCTACGCGATCGGCGAGATGCTCGGCATTCCGGCCAGCGACGTCGAAGGCGTGGCCACCTTCTATAGCCAGATCTTCCGCCAGCCGGTGGGCCGTCACATCATTCGCGTGTGCGACTCGATGGTCTGCTACATCGGTGGCCACGAGTCGGTGGTCAGCGAAATCCAGAGCAAGCTGGGCATCGGCCTGGGCCAGACCACCGCCGACGGCCGCTTCACCCTGCTGCCGGTGTGCTGCCTGGGCAACTGCGACAAGGCCCCGGCGCTGATGATCGACGACGATACCTTTGGCGATGTCCAGCCCGCTGGCGTGGCCCAACTGCTGGAGGGCTACGTATGAAGCTCACCTCGTTCGGCCCGGCCAACACCATTGCCCGCGCCGCAGAAACCCATCCGCTGACCTGGCGCCTGCGCGACGACGGCGAGCCGATCTGGCTCGACGAGTACCAGGCCAAGGACGGCTACGCCGCCGCGCGCAAGGCGTTCGCCGACATGTCGCAGGACGACATCGTGCAGACGGTGAAGGACTCGGGCCTCAAGGGTCGTGGCGGTGCGGGCTTCCCCACCGGCGTCAAATGGGGCCTGATGCCCAAAGACGAATCCATGAACATCCGCTACCTGCTGTGCAATGCGGATGAAATGGAACCCAACACCTGGAAAGACCGCATGCTCATGGAGCAGCAGCCTCATCTGCTGATCGAAGGCATGCTGATTTCCGCCCGCGCGCTGAAAGCCTATCGTGGCTACATCTTCCTGCGGGGCGAGTACACCACGGCTGCCAAGCACCTGAACCGCGCGGTGCAGGAAGCCAAGGCCGCCGGCCTGCTGGGCAAGAACATCCTGGGGTCGGGCTTCGACTTCGAGCTGTTCGTGCACACCGGCGCCGGGCGCTACATCTGCGGTGAAGAAACCGCACTGATCAACTCCCTGGAAGGCCGTCGCGCCAACCCGCGCTCCAAGCCGCCCTTTCCTGCCGCCGTCGGCGTGTGGGGCAAGCCGACCTGCGTGAACAACGTGGAAACCCTGTGCAACGTGCCGGCCATCGTCGGCAACGGCATCGACTGGTACAAGTCGCTGGCCCGTGAAGGCAGCGAAGACCACGGCACCAAGCTGATGGGCTTCTCCGGCAAGGTCAAGAACCCTGGCCTGTGGGAGCTGCCGTTCGGCATCACCGCGCGTGAGCTGTTCGAGGACTACGCCGGTGGCATGCGCGACGGCTTCACCCTCAAGTGCTGGCAGCCAGGCGGCGCCGGTACCGGTTTTCTGTTGCCCGAGCATCTCGACGCGCAAATGTACGCCGGCGGCATCGGCAAGGTCGGCACCCGGATGGGCACCGGCCTGGCCATGGCCGTGGACGACAGCGTCAACATGGTTTCGCTGCTGCGCAACATGGAAGAATTCTTCGCCCGCGAGTCCTGTGGCTTCTGCACCCCGTGCCGCGACGGCTTGCCATGGAGCGTCAAGCTGCTGCGCGCCATCGAGACCGGCAACGGCCAGCCAGGGGACATCGAAACCCTGCTGGGCCTGGTCGGTTTCCTCGGCCCTGGCAAGACTTTCTGTGCCCACGCCCCCGGCGCCGTGGAGCCCTTGGGCAGCGCGATCAAATATTTCCGTGCCGAGTTCGAGGCGGGCATCAAGCCGGTCACGCCGGGCAGCCTGACCCAGGTGGCCACCGCCACCATGGCCGGCGCCTGACTCGATGCACGCCCGGCGGCCCGTGCCGCCGGTATCGCCCGTTGACGCGCCATCGCTGGCTGCGCCGGGCGAATAACAAGATTTCCATTAGCCACGCCCGCTGACAACGGGCCAACGAAGAACTTGAACCATGGCCACTATCCACGTAGACGGCAAAGCGCTCGAGGTCGATGGCGCAGACAACCTGTTACAGGCCTGTCTGTCGCTGGGCCTCGACATCCCGTATTTCTGCTGGCACCCGGCGCTGGGCAGCGTCGGCGCCTGCCGCCAATGCGCAGTCAAGCAATACACCGACGAGAACGACACCCGTGGTCGCATCGTCATGTCGTGCATGACCCCTGCCACCGACAACACCTGGATCTCCATCGAAGACGAAGAATCCAAGGCGTTCCGCGCCAGTGTCGTCGAATGGCTGATGACCAACCACCCGCACGACTGCCCGGTGTGCGAGGAAGGTGGTCACTGCCACCTGCAGGACATGACCGTGATGACCGGTCACAACGAGCGTCGCTATCGTTTCAGCAAGCGCACCCACCAGAATCAGGAACTCGGCCCGTTCATCGCACACGAGATGAACCGCTGCATCGCCTGCTATCGCTGCGTGCGCTTCTATAAAGACTATGCCGGCGGCACCGACCTGGGCGTGTTCGGCGCCCACGACAACGTCTATTTCGGACGGGTCGAAGACGGCACCCTGGAAAGCGAGTTTTCCGGCAACCTCACCGAGGTCTGCCCGACCGGTGTGTTCACCGACAAGACTCACTCCGAGCGCTACAACCGCAAGTGGGACATGCAGTTCGCCCCAAGCATCTGCCACGGCTGCTCCAGTGGCTGCAACATCAGCCCGGGCGAGCGCTACGGTGAGCTGCGCCGTATCGAGAACCGCTACAACGGTTCGGTGAACCACTATTTCCTGTGCGACCGCGGCCGCTTCGGTTATGGCTACGTCAACCGCAGCGATCGTCCACGCCAGCCGCTGCTGGCCGAAGGCAGCCGCAAGCTGAGCCTCGATGAAGCGCTGGACAAGGCGGCTGACCTGCTGCGCGGCCGCAACATCGTCGGCATCGGCTCGCCCCGCGCTAGCCTGGAAAGCAACTACGCCCTGCTCGAGCTGGTCGGTGCCAAGCACTTCTACAGCGGTATCGAAGCCGGCGAACTGTCGCGCATTCGTCTGGCGCTGCAAGTGCTGCAGAACAGCCCACTGCCGATCCCCAGCCTGCGCGAGGTCGAAGACCATGACGCGGTGTTCGTGCTGGGTGAAGACCTGACCCAGACTGCAGCGCGCATGGCACTGGCGCTGCGTCAGTCGGTGAAAGGCAAGGCCGAGGCGATGGCCGAGGCCATGCGCGTGCAGCCTTGGCTCGACGCCGCCGTGAAGAACATCGGCCAGCACGAGCTGAACCCGCTGTTCATCGCCAGCCTGACCGAGACCAAGCTCGACGACGTCGCCGAGGAATGCGTCCACGCCGCGCCGGAAGATCTGGCACGTATCGGCTTCGCCGTGGCCCACGCGATCGATGCCAGCGCACCGGTCGTGGTCGGTCTGGACAGCGAAGCCCTGGAGCTGGCGCAGCGTATCGCCGATGCCCTGGTGGCCGCCAAGCGTCCGCTGATCGTCAGCGGCACTTCGCTGGGTTGCAACGCCCTGATCGAAGCCGCAGGCAACATCGCCAAGGCCTTGAAGGGTCGCGACAAGGCCGGCTCGCTCAGCCTGATCGTGCCGGAAGCCAACAGCATGGGCCTGGCGATGCTCGGCGGCGACTCGGTCGACGACGCGCTGCAAGCCGTGATCGATGGCCACGCCGACGCACTGGTGATCCTGGAAAACGACCTGTATACCCGTGTCGATGCTGCCAAGGTTGACGCTGCACTGAAGGCCGCCAAGATGGTCATCGTTGCCGATCACCAGCACACCCGCACCGTGGAGCGTGCCCACTTGGTATTGCCAGCCGCCAGTTTCGCCGAAGGCGACGGTACGTTGGTCAGCCAGGAAGGCCGCGCTCAGCGTTTCTTCCAGGTGTTCGATCCGGTCTACCTGGATTCCAGCATCCTGATCCATGAAGGCTGGCGCTGGCTGCACGCGCTGCGCAGCACCCTGCTGAACAAGCCGGTGGACTGGACTCAGCTCGACCACGTGACCGCCGCGGTGGCCAACAGCGCACCGCAACTGGCGCGCATCGTCGATGCCGCGCCGTCGGCCTCGTTCCGTATCAAGGGCCTGAAGCTGGCGCGCGAGCCACTGCGTTACAGCGGTCGTACCGCCATGCGCGCCAACATCAGCGTGCATGAGCCGCGGACACCGCAAGATACCGACACGGCGTTCTCGTTTTCCATGGAAGGCTACTCGGGTTCCGCCGAGCCGCGTCAGCAGGTGCCGTTCGCCTGGTCGCCGGGCTGGAACTCGCCACAGGCCTGGAACAAGTTCCAGGACGAAGTGGGGGGCCATCTGCGTGCCGGTGACCCGGGCACACGCCTGATCGAAAGCACCGGCGACGGCCTGGGCTGGTTCGCCAGCGTACCCGCTGCGTTCTCCCCGGCACGTGGTACCTGGCAGGCCGTGCCCTTCTATCACCTGTTCGGCAGCGAGGAAACCTCTTCGCGCGCGGCACCGGTGCAGGAGCGCATCCCCCAGGCCTACGTGGCCCTGGCCAAATCCGAGGCCGACCGCCTTGGCGTCAATGACGGTGCCCTGCTCAACCTGACCGTGGCTGGCCAGGCCCTGCGTCTGCCGCTGCGCATCAGCGAGGAACTGGGCGCAGGCCTGGTGGGCTTGCCCGCTGGCCTGGCAGGCATTCCACCGGCGTTCGCCGGCGCGTCCGTCGAAGGCCTGCAGGAGGCAGCACAATGACCTGGTTCACCCCTGAAGTGATCGACATCATCATCGGTGTGGTCAAGGCGTTGGTCATCATGCTGGCCGTGGTCATCTGCGGCGCGCTGCTCAGCTTCGTCGAGCGTCGTCTGCTGGGCTGGTGGCAGGACCGCTACGGTCCGAACCGGGTCGGTCCGTTCGGCATGTTCCAGATCGCCGCCGACATGCTGAAGATGTTCTTCAAGGAAGACTGGAACCCGCCCTTCGTCGACAAGGTGATCTTCACCCTGGCGCCGGTGGTGGCCATGAGTGCCTTGCTGATCGCCTTCGCCATCATCCCGATCACCCCCACCTGGGGCGTGGCCGACCTGAACATCGGCTTGCTGTTCTTCTTTGCCATGGCCGGCCTGTCGGTGTATGCCGTGCTGTTCGCCGGTTGGGCGAGCAACAACAAGTACGCCCTGCTGGGCAGCTTGCGGGCTTCGGCGCAGACCGTGTCGTACGAGGTGTTCATGGGCCTGTCGCTGATGGGCATCGTGATCCAGGCCGGTTCCTTCAACATGCGCGACATCGTCGAGTACCAGGCGCAGAACCTGTGGTTCATCATTCCGCAGTTCTTCGGCTTCTGTACCTTCTTCGTCGCAGGCGTGGCGGTCACTCACCGCCACCCGTTCGACCAACCCGAGGCCGAGCAGGAACTGGCCGACGGCTACCACATCGAATACGCCGGCATGAAATGGGGCATGTTCTTCGTCGGTGAATACATCGGCATCATCCTGATCTCGGCCCTGCTGGTGACGCTGTTCTTCGGCGGCTGGCACGGTCCGTTCGGCATTCTGCCGCAACTGTCGTTCGTCTGGTTCGCACTGAAAACCGCGTTCTTCATCATGCTGTTCGTCCTGCTGCGCGCTTCCATCCCGCGCCCTCGGTACGACCAGGTAATGGATTTCAGCTGGAAGTTCTGCCTGCCACTGACCCTGATCAACATGCTGGTGACCGCCGCGATCGTGTTGTTGAACACGCCCGCCGGCACGGTTCAGTGAGGAATTGACCCATGTTCAAATATATCGGTGACATCGTAAAAGGAACGGGCACGCAGCTGCGCAGCCTGATCATGGTGTTCGGCCACGGTTTCCGTAAGCGCGACACCCTGCAATACCCCGAGCAGGCCGTGTACCTGCCGCCGCGCTATCGCGGCCGCATCGTCCTGACCCGCGATCCCGACGGTGAAGAGCGCTGCGTGGCTTGCAACCTGTGCGCGGTGGCCTGCCCGGTGGGCTGCATCTCGTTGCAGAAGGCTGAAACCGAAGACGGTCGCTGGTACCCGGACTTCTTCCGCATCAACTTCTCGCGCTGCATCTTCTGTGGCCTGTGCGAAGAAGCCTGCCCGACCACGGCGATCCAGCTCACGCCGGATTTCGAGATGGCTGAGTTCAAGCGTCAGGATCTGGTCTATGAAAAGGAAGATCTGCTGATCTCCGGACCTGGCAAGAACCCTGACTACAACTTCTACCGCGTCGCCGGCATGGCCGTCGCTGGCAAGCCCAAGGGCGCCGCGCAGAACGAAGCCCAGCCGATCAACGTGAAGAGCTTGCTCCCTTAAGGAAGAAAGATGGAATTCGCTTTCTATTTCGCGTCGGGTATCGCGGTGGTGTCCACCCTCAGGGTGATCACCAATACCAACCCCATACACGCCCTGCTCTATCTGATCATCTCGTTGATCGCCGTGGCCATGACCTTCTTCGCCCTAGGCGCACCGTTCGCCGGCGTGCTCGAAGTGATCGCCTACGCGGGCGCCATCATGGTGCTGTTCGTCTTCGTGGTGATGATGCTCAACCTGGGCCCAGCCTCGGTGCAGCAAGAGCGGGTGTGGCTCAAGCCCGGTATCTGGGCAGGTCCGGTGTTCCTCGGCGCACTGCTGCTGCTCGAACTGCTGTACGTGCTGTTCGCCAACCCCAGCGCTGCAGGCATCGGCCAGACCACGGTCGACGCCAAGGCCGTCGGCATCAGCCTGTTCGGGCCTTATCTGCTGGTGGTTGAACTGGCGTCGATGCTGCTGCTGGCTGCAGCCGTGACGGCGTTCCACCTCGGCCGTACGGAAAAGGAGTAAACAGATGCCCGCTATCCCTCTCGAGCATGGCCTGGCAGTTGCCGGCATCCTGTTCACCCTCGGTCTGGTCGGCCTGATGGTCCGCCGTAACATTCTTTTCGTGTTGATGAGTCTGGAAATCATGATGAACGCCTCTGCCCTGGCGTTCATCGTGGCCGGCGCGCGCTGGGGTCAGCCCGATGGACAGATCATGTTCATCCTGGTGATCACCCTGGCGGCGGCCGAGGCCTCCATTGGCCTGGCGATCCTGATGCAGCTGTATCGCCGCTTCCACACGCTCGACATCGACGCTGCCAGTGAGATGCGCGGATGAACCTGATCTTTCTGACCTTCGTATTCCCGCTGATCGGCTTTCTGCTGCTGTCGTTCTCCCGCGGGCGCTTCTCGGAAAACCTTTCGGCGCTGATCGGCGTGGGCTCCATCGGCCTGTCGGCGATCGTTGCTGCCTATGTGATCTGGCAATTCAACGTCGCGCCGCCCGAGGGTGGCGTGTACACCCAACTGCTGTGGCGCTGGATGGCGGTGGACGGCTTCGAGCCCAACTTCACCCTGTACCTGGACGGCTTGTCGATCACCATGCTCGGCGTGGTGGTGGGCGTGGGTTTCCTGATCCACCTGTTCGCGTCCTGGTACATGCGCGGTGAAGAGGGCTACTCGCGCTTCTTCGCCTACACCAACCTGTTCATTGCCAGCATGTTGTTCCTGATTCTGGGCGACAACCTGCTGTTCATCTACTTCGGTTGGGAAGGCGTAGGCCTGTGCTCGTACTTGTTGATCGGTTTCTACTACGGCAACCGCAACAACGGCAACGCAGCGCTCAAGGCCTTCATCGTCACCCGTATCGGCGACGTGTTCATGGCCATCGGCCTGTTCATCCTGTTCCAGCAACTGGGTACGCTCAACATCCAGGAACTGCTCGTGCGGGCGCCAGAGCACTTCAAGGTCGGTGACTTCTGGATCGTCCTGGCCACGCTGATGCTGCTCGGTGGCGCCGTGGGTAAATCCGCACAGCTGCCGCTGCAGACCTGGCTGGCGGACGCCATGGCCGGTCCTACTCCGGTGTCGGCACTGATCCACGCGGCGACCATGGTCACCGCAGGCGTCTACCTGATCGCCCGGACCCACGGCCTGTTCGCCCTGGCCCCGGACATTCTGCATCTGGTGGGCGTGGTCGGTGGTGTCACCCTGGTGCTGGCCGGCTTCGCCGCGCTGGTACAGACCGACATCAAGCGCATCCTGGCCTATTCGACCATGAGCCAGATCGGCTACATGTTCCTGGCCCTGGGCGTCGGCGCCTGGGACGGCGCGATCTTCCACCTGATGACCCACGCCTTCTTCAAGGCGCTGCTGTTCCTCGCCTCCGGTGCAGTGATCGTCGCCTGCCACCACGAGCAGAACATCTTCAAGATGGGCGGCCTGTGGAAGAAGCTGCCGCTGGCCTACGCCAGCTTCATCGTCGGCGGTTCGGCCCTGGCGGCCCTGCCATTGCTGACGGCTGGCTTCTACTCCAAGGACGAGATCCTCTGGGAAGCCTTCGCCAGTGGCAACAACGGCTTGCTGTACGCCGGTCTGGTGGGTGCGTTCATGACCTCGCTGTACACCTTCCGTCTGATCTTCATCACCTTCCACGGCGAAGCCAAGACCGACGCCCATGCCGGCCACGGGGTTGCCCACTGGCTGCCGCTGGGCGTGCTGATCGTGCTGTCGACCTTCATCGGTGCCTGGATCCATCCGCCGTTGGCAGGCGTGCTGCCGCAGAGCGTCGGCCATGCTGGCGGTGAAGCCAAGCACAGCCTGGAAATTGCTTCGGGCGCCATCGCCCTGGCCGGTATCCTGCTGGCGGCCATGCTGTTCCTCGGCAAGCGGCGCTTCGCCACGGCCGTAGCCAACAGCGGCATTGGCCGGATGCTGTCGGCCTGGTGGTTCGCCGCGTGGGGCTTCGACTGGATCTACGACAAGCTGTTCGTCAAACCCTACCTGATGATCAGCCACCTGTTGCGCAAAGACCCTGTTGACCAGGTGATTGGCTTGATCCCGCGTACGGCCAAGGGCGGCAACAGCGCCATGAGCCGTACCGAGACCGGTCAGTTGCGCTGGTATGCCGCTTCGATGGCTGCGGGCGCCGTGCTGGTGCTCGGCGCCGTCGTGCTGGCGGCGGTCTGATATGAATCCTGTGACTTTGCGAAAGGAAACGAGCCCGTCATGATTTTGCCCTGGCTGATCCTGATCCCCTTCATCGGCGGCCTTCTGTGCTGGGTAGCGGAGCGCAGCAGCGCTACCCTGCCCCGCTGGATCGCGTTGCTGACCATGTCCCTGGAACTCGCTCTCGGCCTCTGGCTATGGGCCCATGGCGACTACACCCTGGCACCGGCACCTGGCGCGGAGCCGGCCTGGGCCTATGAGTTCAAGCTCAACTGGATCCAGCGCTTCGGCATCAGCGTGCACTTGGCGCTGGATGGCCTGTCGCTGCTGATGATTCTGCTGACCGGCCTGCTGGGGATTCTCTCGGTGCTGTGTTCGTGGAAAGAGATCCAGCGCCACGTCGGCTTCTTCCACCTCAACCTGATGTGGATCCTGGGCGGTGTGGTCGGTGTGTTCCTGGCACTGGACCTGTTCCTGTTTTTCTTCTTCTGGGAAATGATGCTGGTGCCGATGTATTTCCTCATCGCGCTCTGGGGTCACAGCTCCTCGGACGGCAAGAAGACCCGGATCTACGCGGCCACCAAGTTCTTCATCTTCACCCAGGCCAGCGGCCTGATCATGCTGGTGGCGATCCTGGGCCTGGTGCTGTTCAACTACAGCAACACCGGTGTGATGACGTTCAACTACAGCGACCTGCTCAAGGCGAAGTTGCCCGAGCATGTCGAATACCTGTTGATGCTGGGTTTCTTCATCGCCTTCGCGGTGAAGCTGCCGGTGGTGCCGTTCCACTCCTGGTTGCCTGATGCCCATGCCCAGGCGCCAACCGCCGGTTCCGTGGACCTGGCGGGTATCCTGCTGAAAACCGCCGCCTACGGCATCCTGCGCTTTGCCTTGCCACTGTTCCCGAATGCCTCGGCGGAATTCGCGCCGATCGCCATGACCCTGGGTCTGGTGGGTATCTTCTACGGTGCCTTCCTGGCCTTCGCGCAGAGCGACATCAAGCGCCTGATCGCCTTCTCCAGCGTCTCGCACATGGGCTTCGTGCTGATCGGTATCTACTCCGGTACCCAGCAGGCCCTGCAAGGCGCGGTGATCCAGATGCTCGCCCACGGCCTGTCGGCGGCTGCGCTGTTCATCCTCAGCGGCCAGTTGTACGAGCGTCTGCACACCCGTGACATGCGCGAAATGGGCGGCCTGTGGTCGCGCATCGCCTACCTGCCGGCGATCAGCCTGTTCTTTGCGGCCGCATCGCTGGGCCTGCCGGGTACCGGCAACTTCGTCGGCGAGTTCCTGATCCTGTTGGGCAGCTTCACCGTCGCGCCGTGGATCACTGCCATCGCTACCTCCGGCCTGGTGTTCGGCTCGGTGTACTCGCTGATCATGATTCACCGTGCCTACTTCGGGCCTTCCAAGTCGGATGCGGTACTGGCCGGCATGGACAACCGCGAACTGATCATGGTGCTGGGCCTTGCGGGCCTGCTGATTCTGCTTGGCGTCTACCCGCAGCCCTTCCTCGACACTTCCGCGGCCACCATGACCGGTGTGCAGCAGTGGTTCGGCACCGCCTTCACTCAACTCGCTTCGGCCCGGTAAGAGCGCTATGGACCTGACGATTCAACACTTTATTGCGCTTGCGCCGCTGCTGATCACCACCGTCACCGTCGTTGCGGTGATGCTGGCGATCGCCTGGCGGCGCAACCATTCGCAAACCTTCCTGCTCTCGTGCGCGGGGTTGAACCTGGCGCTGCTGTCGATCCTGCCGGTGCTCAAGCTCACGCCCATCACCGTCACACCGCTGCTGCAGGTAGACAATTTCGCCGCGCTGTACATGGCGCTGATCCTGGTGGCGACGCTGGCCTGCGTGACCCTGGCCCACGCCTACCTGGGCGATGGTTCCTCGGGCTACCCGGGCAACCGCGAAGAGCTTTACCTGCTGATCCTGATGGCGGCCCTGGGTGGTCTGGTGCTGGTCTGCGCGCAGCACCTCGCCGGCCTGTTCATCGGCCTTGAATTGCTATCGGTGCCCACCTACGGATTGATCGCCTACGCCTTCTTCAACAAGCGTTCGCTGGAAGGCGGCATCAAGTACATGGTGCTGTCGGCTGCCGGCTCGGCGTTCCTGCTGTTCGGCATGGCGCTGCTGTACGCCGATGCCGGCAGCCTGAGCTTCTCGGGCATCGGCCTGGCGCTGGCCGCCACAGGTGTACCAAGTGCGCTGGCGCAGTTGGGCCTGGCCATGATGTTGGTCGGCCTGGCGTTCAAACTGTCGCTGGTGCCCTTCCACCTGTGGACGCCGGACGTGTACGAAGGCGCGCCTGCGCCTGTCGCTGCCTTCCTGGCGACAGCCAGCAAGGTCGCGGTGTTCGCCGTGGTGGTGCGTCTGTTCCAGCTCTCGCCCGCTGCCAGCAGTGGCGTGCTGAGCGATGTGCTGGCGGTGATTGCGGTGGCGTCGATCCTGATCGGCAACCTGCTCGCGGTGACCCAGAGCAACCTCAAGCGCCTGCTGGGTTATTCGTCCATCGCCCACTTCGGTTACCTGTTGATCGCGCTGGTCGCCAGCAAGGGCCTGGCTCTGGAAGCCATCGGCGTGTATCTGGTGACCTACGTGATCACCAGCCTGGGTGCGTTCGGCGTGATCACCCTGATGTCGTCGCCTTACAACGGCCGCGACGCCGACGCGCTGTACGAGTACCGCGGGCTGTTCTGGCGCCGTCCGTACCTCACGGCGGTGCTGACCGTGATGATGCTGTCGCTGGCGGGCATTCCGCTCACGGCCGGTTTCATCGGCAAGTTCTACATCATCGCAACCGGTGTCGAATCACAACTGTGGTGGCTGACCGGCGCGCTGGTGATCGGTAGCGCCATCGGCGTGTTCTATTACCTGCGGGTGATGGTGACCTTGTTCCTGATGGAGAAGAACCTGCGTCGCACCGATGCTCCGCTGAAGTGGGAACAGCGTACCGGCGGCGTGATGCTGCTGGCGATCGCTGCCCTGGCGTTCATTCTTGGCGTGTACCCGCAACCGTTGCTGGAGCTGGTGCAACACGCCGGCTTCCAGTTGGGTTCGGTGGTTGTGAAAGGCTGAAAACTGGCTGCATGAAAAAACCCGCTTCGGCGGGTTTTTTTGTGGGCTATGCCAGCCCTAAACGTGCCACCACCGCGGAAACAAACTCTTGACCCTGGCCTCGGCAAAACGGTCATCGATGAGCACCACCACTCCCCGATCCTCCTGACCACGAATCACCCTTCCCGCCGCCTGCACCACCTTGCACAGCCCTGGATACAGATAGGTGTAGTCATAACCTGCACCGAACAGCGTGTTCATGCGGCCCTTGATCTGCTCGTTCACCGGATTGAACTGGGCCAACCCCAGGGTAGCGATGAACGCTCCAATCAAACGGTCACCGGGCAAATCGATGCCTTCCCCGAACGCACCGCCCAGCACCGCAAAACCCACACCGCGACTGGTGGAGGTGAAACGGGCAAGAAAGTCCCGCCGCGCGCCTTCATCCATCTTGCGTGCCTGGGCCCACTGCTCGATGTCTGGGTAACGCTCAGCCAGCAAGGCCTCGACCTGCTGCAGATAGTCGAAGCTGCTGAAAAACGCCAGGTAGTTGCCTGGCCGAGCCTGGTACTGTTTGGCGATCAATTCCACGATGGGCCCCAGCGACGCTTGCCGATGGTTGAAGCGCGTGGAGATGTTGTCGACGATGCGCACTTCCAGTTGTTCGGCGCTGAACGGCGATTGCACATCGATCCAGGCGTGATCCTTGGGCAGGCCGAGCAGGTCGGCATAATACCGGCGCGGGCTGAGCGTGGCCGAAAACAGGATGGCACTGCGCGCCGCCGCGATGCGCGGACCGAGCAAGGGCGCCGGAACGATATTGCGCAGGCACAGCTGCGACTGCGTACGCTTGCCTGGGCCGTCGCGGCGGCTGACATCGAACACATAGTGTTCGTCGAACAACTCCGCCACGCGGGTGAACTGCAGCGCCTGGAAATAAAAGTCCAGCAGTAGCGGATCGATACCCTGTGGTTTTGCGTTCATCTCGTCGCCGATCAAGCTGATGCAGCGCAGCAGGGCCAGGATCAATTTGTCCGGCAACCGTGCGTGCGCCTGATACGGTGCAAGCTGATCGGCATGCAGGGCGTTCCATTCCCGGTTCAGGCGCTGCAACGGGCTCTTGAGCTTGCTCGGCGGCGCAGCGCGCACTGCCTGCAAAGTGCGTTGGTCGAGGGTGGCGCTGTACATGCCGCGTGCCCGCTCGACCAGATTGTGTGATTCGTCGACCAGCACCGCGATGCGCCACTGTCGCTCCTGCGCCAGGCCGAACAGCAGGGCATTGAGGTCGAAATAGTAGTTGTAGTCGCCGATGACGATGTCGGCCCAGCGCGCCAGTTCCTGGCTCAGGTAATACGGGCAGACCTGGTGCGCCAGGGCCGTCTGGCGAACCTGGGCCTGATCGAGAATTTGCAGGCGCACGGCGTCTTCGCGCGCCGCAGGCAAGCGGTCGTAGAAGCCCTTTGCCAAAGGGCAGGATTCGCCGTGGCAGGCTTTGTCCGGATGTTCGCAGGCCTTGCTCCGCGCCACCATTTCCAGCGTACGCAGCGGCAAGCCGGGTTGGCGATGCAGCTGCGCCACGGCCTCCAGGGCCAGGGCGCGGCCGGGGCTCTTGGCGCTGAGGAAGAAGATCTTGTCCAGTTGCTGCGGGACCATCGCCTTGAGCAACGGAAACAGGGTCGCCAGGGTCTTGCCGATACCGGTGGTGGCCTGAGCCATGAGGCAGCGCCCGGTGCTGACAGCCTTGTACACGGTCTCCGCCAACTCGCGCTGGCCGACGCGAAAGTCGGCATGGGGGAAGGTCAACGCGCGCAAGGCCGCGTCCCGCTCGGCGCTGCGAGCCAGTTCCTGACGCGCCCAGTTCAGGAAGCGCGAGCACAGCCGTTCGAAATGCGCTTCCAGGTCCTGCGCCTGACACTGCTGGCTGAACACCGTCTGCTTGTCGTAATCGACATCGAAATACACCAGGGCCACATCCATGCGCGTCAGCTGCAATTGCTGGCACATCAGCCAGGCATAGACCTTGGCCTGGGCCCAATGCAGTTGACGATGGTTGTCAGGCTGCAGATCGAGGTCGCCGCGATGGGTCTTGATCTCTTCCAGGCGGTTGAGCACCGGGTCATAGCCGTCGGCACGGCCGCGCACCAGCAGTTCGTGGTACTGACCGCTGAGGGTGACTTCGCTCTGGTAGCCGGCATCGCGGCCCTGGGTGACCCGGCGGTGGCCAAGCATGCCTTCCTGGGCCGACGGCGATGGCGTGAAGCGCAGGTCCAGGTCGCCGACCTTGGCCGTGAACTCGCATAAGGCCCGGACGGCCACGGTATAGCTCACGCGGGCTGTCCTGCCCACTCCACGTAGCAGACCTGCACCGGCAATCCATGGCGAGCGCAGAACTCCAGCCAGCGCAGTTGGTTGTCCTGCAAGCGGTCGCCGGGCCCTTTGACCTCGATCATCAGGTAGCGACCTTCGGCGGGCCAGAATTGGATGAGGTCGGGCATGCCGGTACGGTTGGCCTTGACGTCTTCCAGCACGCGGTCGAAGCAGTGCTTGAGGTGCTGCGCCGGAATGCAGCCCAAGGCCAGCTCCAGCAGGGTTTCGTCGAGCATGCCCCAATGCACGAAGGGCGACTGCAAGCCCCGCTTCTCTTGCCAGGTCTGGCGGATGGTGTGCTTGTAGCGGCCGTCGTCCAGCTCGCCCAGGCACGCGTCGAACAGCGCACTGCGGCGTTGGCGGAAGTCGGGCTGGTGCAGGTCGGCCGGACCGTTCTGGAACGGGTGAAAAAACGCCCCGGGCAACGGTGCGAAAATCGCCTTCCAGCACAGCAGGCCGAACAAGGCATTGAACAAGGTGTTCTCGACGTAATGCACCGGAGCATCTTCGCTGTGCAGCGAGGCCGCCACGCGGCGCTCGACACTCAAGCGTTGTTCGCACAGCACCAGCGTCAGGTCCAAGCGTGCGACCTTGGCGGCGTGGCGCTTGGGTTGGGCCGGCAAACCCAGGTGCCGGCGCAAGCGCGGCAGCATGCGTGGCAGTTGCTGCGCCTCGGCCGGGTTCAGCGGCGCCAGGCTGGCCTGCTCGGCCAACGCCAGCGCCTGGGCGTATTCGCCACACAGCTCGAGCACGCGAATGATCCGCGCCCGTGCCTGGGCGAACTCGCAGCTGCGATACACCACAAGAGCCTGCTGCAGATCCTGCTGACGCTCGCAGGCGTACCCTAGCCGGAACAACAGCTTCTGCCGACGGCTCTGCAACCAGGACTTTTCAGTGGTCACGGCGAGCAGTTGGCGATGAATGTCTTCACAAGGCAGGCCGGCCTCCATCGCTTCGCTGCAGGCGTGCAGGGCCAGCCCGGCGGCGACATCGTCGCGGTGGGTCAGCCCGCGGGACTCGGGCGCCAATTGCACCGACTCGTAGCGGTACACGCCCAGGTCGGCCAACACGAATTCGGTCCAGCCCTGATGCAGGTTGCCGAAAAACAGCAAGCGCAGCCGGTCGCAGAGCGCCTGCACGGTCAGGCAATAGAGCGTGTCGGCCAACGTAGGGCACCATGCCTGGAAGGGCTGCGCCGGCCATTGGTGTTCGGCGAGGGCCAGCAGCAACTGCGGCTTGGGCAATGACGACTTGGTGATGTGGGCCGAAAAGCAGGTGACGATTTCCGGCTTGAGCAACACCTCGCCCACCTGCTCCAACGTCAAGGGCGCCTGATCCATCAGGTAACCGCTGGCCAACAGCGGACCCGCCGCCTCGTGCGGGCAGCCGATCTCTGCGTAGTCGAGGCGACTGGCGCGAAACATTTCACCCTTGCGCATGATCATGCGCACCAGCAGCGCCTGGGACGGCTGCGGCAGCGTCTCGAAACGCTGGATGAAACCCAGCTCCTCGGTATCCAGCACGTCCAGGTAGCGTTGTTCGAGCCACGCCAGCACGCGACGGAAATTGGCCAGGTAGTAGAAAGGGTCTTCAAGCGGTGCAAATGCCACGTTGTCGCCAAACCAGAGTCGTGAAAGTCACTGGTTATACATACAGAAAAAAGCCAAGGCAATCGGAAATGGACCGATGGTGCCCTACACCCCGTGTGCCTCCAACGCTGCTGACAGCGCCGTGGCGCAGCGCTCCCACTGCTCGGTCGAATGCCCGCAACCATTGAGGCGCAGGTGTTGATGGCAATGGCCCTGCAGGCTGAAGATGCCTCCTGGAGCGATCAACAGGCGCTGCCTGCGCAGGTCTTCGAAAACGCTGCGCATGTCGACCGGGACGCGTGACCGCGCCCACACGCAGGCTCCCCCTGCCGTGCTCGCCAGCTGCAACCGCTCGTGCAGACGGGCGTGCAGCACGGTGATGAAAGCACTCACCTGGCGTTGCAGGGCTTCGCGTTGCAGGCCCAGACAGTCGTCGTAGCTGCCACCGCTGATGAACCGTGCCAGAACCTTGTGCCGCAAGGGTGGTGCTACGGTCGTGCGTTGCAGGCAGTACTGCTGCAGGCGGACCTGCCAATGCCGCGACAGCAGGTAGGCGAACGGTGCCTCGGCGCCCACGAGGTGGTGCAGGGATCCGAAGATCAACAAGCGTTGCGGCGCAACCAGATCGCGAAAACGCAGTGTCCCCTGGAAACACAAGTCGCCCTCGGTATCGTCTTCGGCCACCCATACGCCGTGTCGGTCCAGCAGGCTGGCAATGGTGCGCTTGTCCGCGTCATCGATGCAGGTCCCGTGGGGCGCGTGGAACGATGCGCCGAGCACCATGAGGCGGACTTGATGCCCAGCGAGCACCTCCTGCAAACGCTGCAGCGGCACCCTGCCCTGCGCATCGAGGGCCAGCTCCACCACCCGCGCGCCGGCCTGCTGCAAGGTTCGCAGAATGCGCCAACCGCATGGCACCAGCACGACGACCACGGCGCCTTGCAGTTGCATCGCGTTCCAGGCCATGTGCAGCACGTTCAGCAGATCGCTGCCGATGTAAACGTCGTCGGCGCACCAGTGATCGTCCAGGCAACGGGTATAGCGCGTGGCCACTGCGTGACGCAGCTCCAGCTCCCCACAGGGCTGGACGACACCGCACAGCCCTGCCGGATACCGCCTGGCCAACTCGACCTCGAACCTGAGCAGCGCCTTCAAGGCATCGGCGCGGGGTACGGGTGCCGCACGACCGAACACGTCCATATCGGACTGGCAGGCACCGGCCAGCACACGCTGGAGCAGATCGGGGCTGGCCAGCGCGGGTCCGAATACCGTGGAGCCACGCGCGTAGTAGCCGGACTTGGCAATCGGCTCGATCCGACCTTCGGCTTCGAGCATCCCATAGGCAGCCTGTACGGTCGAAACCGAAACATCCAGGGTTCGGCCCAGCGCCCGTAAAGACGGCAACTTGGTGCGCGCCCCTGGCTCGATTCCGTCGATCAGACGCAGCAGGTAACGGTAGACCCCTTGGTAGGCAAATGCGCCGGCCTTGTCCTTGGCAGCGCCGTTCATGGCAACCTGGGCCGTTGATAGAGCCCTTGCAGCGTGGCCAGCGGCAGGCCACTGACCGACTCCAGCCACTGCACCACCTGCGCTGGAACCCTGGACCCGCGCAACACTCGGTGCAGATAGGGCATGGTTACCTGCATCCCGGGATGGCATGTCGACAGGAACGCCTCCAGGCATGCCCCGCGCTCGGTGAACGGGGCGTACACGGCGCAGCTCACCTGTGCCGGATCCATCCCGTACCATGTGGACAGGCGATTCTGCATCTGGTCACCGGCGCTGCGTGTGACCGCGCCAGACCGATGGGTTATTGCCCCTGTCAGGTCAGGACCTGCGCGTGCGACGTCGGCGCGGAACGCATCCAGCCCCTGTTCGAAGGTGCCCCCGTGCAGGCGCTGGCTGCGCAGGCCATACAGGTAAGCCACGCAGGCAAGTTGCGGGCAGCGGTTTTCCAGCGGCTCGAACAGCGATGGCACGGGCTCGCAGCCGAGAAATTGCCACAAGGCGGCGTCCGCCACCGACGGTTCGCCGAGCAGATCGTCCACACCGAGCAATCGCACCCCAACGGGCAGACCGGAACGTTGACCACGCGGCACGACAGCGTCTCCTGCATTCACTGCCTGCAAGCAACCACTGCTCTGCCAATGGTCGCGGGGCATGCGCGCCCCACCTGCGCGCCGCCGCTCGCGTAGGGCCCAGGCGACGAAGCGTCGGCGCTGCAACCGCGGTTGGTCGAGCAGGATGGCGTCCGCCGGGGCCTGGTAGCCCAGCAAGCGCTGATAAACCCGTGCCATGGCGCGATAACCCTGACTTTGTAACGCCGTGGGCGCGGACGTGTCGAGCCCATGAGCTGCGGTCAACAGTTCGGTGCGCAGGTTCATGCGCCGTTGATTGATGCTCGCGTGGCGGTACTCATAGGGTTGCAGGGCCTCGTCGTCGAAGGCCAGCAGCTCGACGCGCGGATCATCGTGCAGGAACAGCGCATTGCAGGCCCGCTGCACGTTGCCGTTGCGCACATCGTCGAGCAGCGCCTGGCTGCTGACGGCGGCGCGGATTGAGAACGTCGGTTGATGACGGGCGGCCAACGTCAATTGTGCCGCCCGCAGCAACGCCAGGCTCCCATGGCCTGCGGCGCTGCCGCAGAGCCTGTACACGATTCGATAGCTGCCCAGACGCTGCGCGCCCCCGGCGGCCGTCATCAGACGCTGGATCAGGGGCTGTACCGCCATCCGCCGCGCGGGCGAAAAGGAGCCGAGCAAACGCGACAGCACCTGCTGGTAAACATGGTTCATGGCTTGCTGGTGCATTGCGCTCATTGCTGGTTTCCGAGTTCTGCCAGGAACCCGCCGGACGACTGCCACGCTTCGAAACGTGCTTGCCAAGCCCCGGAGACGGGCATAGAGCGCGCATTATGAAGAGCCGCCTACTGATTAAAAGATACAGAAAGTCGGCGAAAGGCAGTGCAGATCAGCGGGCGTACGGCAAGACCGTACGAGCACCATGAGGCGCCCATGCCCGCGCGGAGCGCAATCGGAGGGTTCTGAAAAATGAGCGGAAACGTCCTACAAATGAGGGCGAATCAGGCGGGAAGCAGCGTTGAAAACACGGCGTTCCAAGCAGGAACGCCGTGCCAGCCAACCGGGTCGGTTACAGCTGCAGCGCGATGCGGCCGCCGCAGGGGCATTCGTCCATGGCCTTGTGTGCCTCGACGAACTGATCGAACGGATACACCTTGGCAATCTGCGGCACCAGGACGCGGTCTGCCGTCATCTGGTTGATATCACGCAAGGCGCGCTGCAGGGCCTCGGCATCCTGGATGATCCCCAGTTCCGGCTTGCCAAGGAAGTTGCCCAGGCAATGCACATGGAACTGGATGTTCTTCTGGAACGCGGCACAGGCCGGGAACGGCGTCTGGTTGCCGCCCTGCAAGCCATACAGGATCAGGCTGCCACGGGGCGCCAATACGTCACCCAGGACCGACATCTGTGGCCCACCCAGACCGTCCAGCACCATGTCCACGCCACGGTTGCCGGTGAACTTGTCGATCTGCATGAGCAGGTCCTGTTCCTCGGTCACCACCACTTTCTCGGCGCCCAGCGACAACAGGTAGTCGCGCTCGGCGGGATTGCGCGTGGCGGCGATCACCTTCAGGCCCAGGGCCTTGCCCAACTGCACGAACGAGGGTCCGGCGCAGTGGCTGGCATCGGTCACCAATGCGGTCTGCCCTGGTTTGGCACGGGCGAGTTCGGCGTACGCGAAATACGCGATCAGCAACGGCGTGTAATGCACCGCCGCCTCGATTGGCGAAAGGATGTCCGGGTAGCGGGTCAGGGCCGTGGCGGGCAGCAGCACCGCCTCGCCATAGACCGGGTATTCATTGGGGCTTTGCGCAGGAAAACTGGCAACCTTGTCGCCCACCGCAAAACCTTCGACACCCTCGCCCAGCGCGGTGACCACACCCGCCATCTCCTGACCGAGGCCCGCCGGCAAGCGTGCTTGCGACGGCGCCAGGTTCTGCCGCCAGAGCACGTCATACCAGCTGATACCGATCGCCTCGACACGTACCTGAACTTCGCCCGGAGCGGGCGATGCCACTGCGTGCTCTTCGCACGTCAAGACTTGCGCCGGGCCAAATTTATGAAAACGGATCGTGCGGGACATCGCAAACCTCGCCTTGTAAACCTCTAATGCCCTGAACTTTATCTGGGCATTCGCGCATAAGCTATCAGCGCCTGTTAATAGTCGACATGCTCGCCATCGATTCGACCCGGCGACCGCTCTGCGGCGCGGGCACGAGGATGGCACAAACCGAAATTTTCCGGTGCAGGGTAGCAGCCTTTGCCCTTAAGATTCACGCCAGCACCTCTTCTTCATGTTCCAGCGGGCCTATAGATGAACCGTAACGACCTGCGTCGCGTCGACCTGAACCTGTTGATCGTGTTCGAAACCCTGATGCATGAACGCAGTGTCACCCGCGCGGCCGAAAAGCTCTTTCTCGGCCAGCCGGCCATCAGCGCGGCACTGTCGCGCCTGCGCGGCTTGTTCGACGACCCTTTGTTCGTGCGCACCGGACGCAGCATGGAGCCTTCGGCGCGGGCCATGGAGATCTTCGCCCTGCTCTCGCCGGCGCTGGACTCCATCTCCACGGCCGTCAGCCGCGCCGCCGAGTTCGACCCGGCCACCAGCACCGCGGTATTCCGCATCGGCCTGTCCGACGACGTCGAGTTCGCCCTGCTGCCCATGCTGCTCAAGCGCATCCGCGCCGAAGCGCCAGGCATCGTGCTGGTGATCCGCCGCGCCAACTACATCCTCATGCCGGCCCTGCTTGCCTCCGGGGAAATCTCCATCGGCGTCAGCTACACCGACGACCTGCCGGCCAACGCCAAACGCAAGGTGCTGCGACGCAACCGCCCCATGCTGCTGCGCGCCGACACCAAGCCGGGCAACCTGACCCTCGACGAGTTCTGCGCCCGCCCCCACGCGCTGGTGTCGTTCGCCGGCGACCTGAGCGGCTTCATCGACGAAGAACTGAAGAAACACGGCCGCACCCGTCACGTGGTGCTCGCCGTGCCGCAATTCAACGGCCTGAGCACCCTGCTCGCCGGCACCGACATCGTCGCCACCGTACCCGACTACACCGCCGACTCCCTCACCGCCGCCGGCGGCGTGCGCGCAGAGCCGCTGCCGCTGGACACGCCTTCGTTCGAGCTGCATCTGGCTTGGCGGGGGTCGCAGGATAATGATCCGGGGGAGCGGTGGTTGCGGTCGCGGATTCAGATGTTTTTTGGGGATCCTGAGAGTCTTTAGGCGTTGTCGGAGGTGCTTGTAGGCGTGGATAACGCACTGCTTGCCCCAGGATTTTCAGAGTCAACTGCAGTCTAGTATCGCCCGCAGGTTGACATGCAGACCTGCTCTGAAAAGACGGTGGATGCTCCGTCCTCCTCCGACTCATGTGCGTCGGTCATGAGACGTAAAATGTCAAGCTATGGCTAAAGGCTCATTCCATCAGCAACCACTTGCCTCGTATCTCAATTGCGATACACTGCTTGCCATCATTCAGGAGGTCGTTATGGCTACCCAAACATCCATGCTGCATGTCCGTGTCGATGATGACATCAAGGCTCAGGCCAACGCTGCTCTCGGCCATATGGGTATGAGCATGTCTGAAGCTGTTCGGATCTTTTTGCACCGTATTGCGGTTGATCAGGCTTTTCCACTAGAGCTAAAAGTTCCCAATGCGAAGACCCGCTTGGCTATGTCCGAAGCGGAAGAGATCGTGCGAGATAAAAAGGCACGCTTTGAATCACTAGACGAGTTGTTCGATGACTTCAAGAAAAACAGCGGCGAGTAAACGTGCGACGTTACCTCGCGTGTCTGACTACGCGAGGACCTTCCTGAAAGATTGGGAGCGACTTTCCCGCTCCGGTCGTTTTGATCTCAACCGACTCAAGGAAGTCATGATGCTGTTGGTCTCCAATAAAGGAGCTTTGGCGCCTGAATGGTTAGATCATCCATTGAAAGGAGACTGGGCTGGCTTTCGGGAATGTCATGTCGGCGGGGATTTCCTGTTGATTTACCGCTTGGCTGCAGAAAGCAAACAAGATCAAATCGTATTCGTTCGAGCAGGAACCCACGCTGACCTCTTTGAAGACTAATGAAAACACTGGCGTTTTAGCTTATATCTGCTATGCGCTGCGACACTCGTGAGCGATTGTAAAAAAGATGATGGCATAACGCCCTGGCAACCGGCAGAATCCACATGTTCTCAACGGATTTGAAGGACCGGTTCCGATGACATGGCCAGTCACGCTGAAACTTGACAGCGCAGCCTACCCGCTCAGCGTTGTGCAACGCACTGCTTATTCCCTGGCCGACGCCGTCGCGATCCAGGTCGGTATTGAAGCCACTCAGATTAGCATCACGGCCCGCCCCGCTGAAGCAAGGCTAACCCTTTCCCCAGAGCAGGCTCGCTCGCTGATCCTCCAGCATCTGAACGACTTCGCCCTACGCGACCATATCAACCACGAAACAGCAGGGTTGCGCGTAGTCCTGGCCCGAGCCGCGCTCGCCGGATGTGGGGTTTCGCAGTGACCCTGATTGCGACAGACGCCAAGCACTACCGCTTGCTGCCTTTTCGATTCATGCGCATGAACACGGGACGTGACCGTGACATTCTGCTCACCTCCGATACCGGTGAGTATATGCACGTGAGTGACGCGCAGTTACGAGCCCTCAGTTACTTCGACGTGCAACCCAGTACGCCTTTTTACAAGGACCTGCTGGCCCGCCACTTCATTTACGAACCGGACCGCCACGACCCGTTTCCGGAAATGGCTGCGCAGTATCGCAGCCGCAAGGACTTCCTCTTCCAAGGCCCTACACTGCACTTGTTCGTAGTTACATTGCGCTGCAACCACACCTGCCAGTATTGCCAAGTATCGCGGGCGCCTCTGGGAGGATCTGGGCATGATCTATCAGAAGCGGATGCGCAGGCGGCGGTCCATCGTCTGTTCGAGTCGAACGCTTCCGCCCTGACTGTGGAGTTTCAGGGTGGCGAGCCGCTTCTAGCCTTCGAACGCATCCGCCAGATTGTCGAATGGATCGTTGAACGGAATGTGGTCGAACAACGGGACATCCAGTTCGTTATCACCACCACACTGCACCACCTGACAGAAGAGATACTCGACTTCGCAGAGCAAAATCACATCCAGTTTTCGACCTCACTGGATGGGCCGGCGCCCTTGCATAATGCCAACCGCCCTACGCCGTCACGAGACTCCTACGAACGTACTGTAAAAGGCATCCAGTGGGTCCGTGAGCGCCTTGGACATGATGCAGTTTCCGCGCTAACCACGCTGACCTCAAGAAGCCTCGAACAACCTGAAGCGATCATCGATGAGTATGTAAGCCAGGGCTTCTCCAGCATTTCGCTTCGGCCTCTTAGCCCTTATGGGTTTGCCACCAAAAGTGCTCATCGACTTGATTACCCTATTGAGCGATACCTGGCTTTCTACAAGAAGGCACTGGCCTATTTGTTGGATATCAACCAACAGGGTGTATACCTCTCGGAGAGTTATGCGAGCCTGTTGCTGAAGAATATCCTGACACCCTTCTCCTCCGGCTATGTAGACCTGCGTTCCCCTGCTGGCGCAGGTACTGCGGCGCTGGTCTACAACTATGACGGTTACGTCTATCCCTCGGACGAAGCCCGAATGTTGCTGGAGATGGGTGAAGACGGATTGAGGCTCGGCACCGTCCAGCAACCCTTGTCCGAATTACTCGCATCGCCCGTTATGAATGCGTTGCTCGCCAGTGGCGTAGCAGAGGCGCTGCCGGGCTGCTCCGATTGCGCACTTGTCCCGTACTGCGGTGCTGACCCCATCGAACACTATGCACGTCAAGCTGACCCGATCGGGCACCGAGTGTTCAGCAGCTTCTGCAAGAAGAACATGGGGCTGCTGAAGCATCTCTTCGGCCTGCTTTGCGATGGCGACGACAACGTACAGAGAGTACTGCTGTCCTGGTTGAACAGGCGCTCCTACAACGATGTCCAGTTCCCCGGTTACGGGGGCTGATGGCGATGCTGCGCAAAGAGACCCACTTCGAAATCCATCACCTGAATGAGCCGAAGCTGCTCAAGGTTATTACTCTGGATGAGTTCATCGAACAAGGTCTGGCGGTTTGTGCGGGAAGCGCTGAGTTCGGTGACCTGCTGCTTTGGCTGCCAAACGAAGAGCGGCTACGGAGCCCGCATCTGCTCTCATTACCAGTAGGTGGTTTTCTGATCCCGGAGCCATTGATCGGCGACTTCGACAGCGCGCGGCCACACCTGCACACGCCCAAAGATGCGGATGTCGTGCAGCCCGGCGATGTCATTGCTATCACACCCGGTAACCCATTGGTGCGAGTGCTCTATCGACGAGGCTCGGACAGCAACCTGCTGTTCATGACCGATCGTTGCAACAGCCTCTGTTTGATGTGTTCGCAGCCGCCCAAAGATATCGATGACCGCTGGCATACCGAGGAGAACCTACGGCTGATCGACCTGATGGACCGAGTCGAGGAAAATCTGGGAATCAGCGGCGGAGAACCAACGCTTTATCGCGACGGCCTGCTCGAAATTCTGGCGAAATGCAAAGCTGTTCTGCCGCAGAAATCCATTCACGTGCTCAGCAACGGGCGTCTGTTCCAAGATCCGAGCTGGATCGCGGCGCTCTCTGCCATAGGACACCCTCAGCTGAGCTGGGGTATCCCGCTGTATGCCGACAATGCTGAAGACCATGACCATGTGGTGCAGGCACCAGGCGCGTTCAGCGAAACCCTGCAAGGTCTTTACAATCTGGCGCGCGCCAACCAGATCATCGAGATACGCGTGGTGCTCAATCGCCTGACCACGCCACGCTTGCCAGAACTCGCCCACTACGTGTTCAGAAACCTGCCCTTCGTGCGACATGTTGCGCTGATGGGGATCGAGAGTACCGGCCTGGCCAGGAAGAACTACGGAGAATTGTGGATTGACCCGCTGGACTATCAAAAACCGTTGAGCGAGGCCGTGTATTTCCTGTTCAACCGAGGAGTACCGGTTTCAATCTACAACTTGCCCTTATGCGTGATCCCGGCCCATCTCTCGCGTTTCGCCCGCCAAAGTATCTCGGATTGGAAGAACTTGTTCATCGATACCTGCCAGCAATGCGCTGCCGTCAAACATTGCTCTGGTTTCTTCAAATCCCACACCGACCGTTGGCAAAGCCGCGGTGTACAACGACTATCGACCGAGGCCTTCAGCGCCCGTGCAAGGAGTGCACAGTGAAATTGCTCGACCGCTGGAAAGTCCTGATCAGTGGGATAAGCCTGCTGCCAATGGCGGGTACCACCCTTGCGCAGGCGGGCCATCTGTCGCTCGCCGATGCGAACTGGCAACCCAACGACAAGCTACAGCCCCCGGTATTCGCCGATACGCTCAATGCGCCAGACGCCGTCAACATCTATGCGGCACATCGCTCGCACAGTTCTCACCGGTCTCATAGTTCGCACAGCTCTCACTACAGCGGCTCGGGTGGCTATAGCGCACCTCGCTATTACAGCCCGCCCGCTACCAGCACCCAAAGCTACAGCGCGCCGAGTGCTTCAAGCAGCACCCCAAGCCGCAATAACCTCTATCAATCGTCTGACACTACTAACGAGACAAGTTCGAGCACTTCGAAGAGCCGCGCGACCAATGAGCAGAAAAACGACCTGGTCACCCGGGTGCAAACCGCGCTCATGGTCCGCCAGTATTACCAAGGCCCCATTGATGGGGTGATGGGCAAAGCGACACGTGGTGCATTGATGGCCTTTCAGATGGACAGTGGGCTGACCATAAACGGCCGGATGGATACACCATCGTTGAATGCGTTGGGTATCAAGATTCCATAAGGCGCTTCAGGTACTAAGCATGCAGCAGTATCGGTTTTTTAACCCGGTGCGTGCCGACATTGTCGACATCCTCAGGTTCTCCCAGACGCCGTTCGGCGATCAAGCGCGCCTACGCTACCAGGCGCTGATCCTCACGGCGCTGCAAGCGCTCACCGAACGAGTGATCACAATCACAGATGCAACGCAGGCTTCGGCTCGCCAACCCCACGACCTAAAGGAACGCGCACCCTCACCGCAATCAACAGCGCCGCCAGCAGCATCAGCACCGCCGCCGCAACGAACACACCCGCGCTGCCACCAAGGCTGAACATCGCTCCCCCGGCAGCGGCGCCGGTGGCAATGGCGGACTGCACCGATGCCACCACCATACCCCCAGCACTTTCCGCCTGGTCAGGCACCGCGTTGGCCACCCAGTTCGACCACGCCACCGGTACGCCACCAAAGGCCAGGCCCCAGATCGCCAGCAGTACCGCCTGCCCCGGCACCGAGGCCGGAAGCAGCACCAACGCCAGTGCTGCGACACCGACCAGCGCGGGCATCAATACGAGAGTGGCCAACGGATGACGCTCCAGCAGCTTCCCGGCCAATAGCGTGCCGGCGAAGTTCGCCACACCGAAACCCAGCAGCATCAGCGACAGCCCTTGCGCGCCGATGCCGGTAGTCCCTTCAAGAAACGGCCGAACATAGGTGAACATGGCAAAGTGGCCGCTGTGCACCAGCACGCAACCGAACATTCCCATGGCGATGCCTGGCCGCTGCAGCACCTCGAGTACGGTACGCAGGCGTGCCGGCCGACGTGGCGCAAGCCGCGGCAGAGTGAACGACTGGAACGCCAGGGTCACCATGCCAACCGCCGCCGCGGCAAAGAATGCGCTGCGCCAGCCATACAGACCGCCCAGATAGCTGCCCAGCGGCACGGCAACGACCGTACCGATGGCAATGCCGCTGAAAATGATCGACAACGCCCGGGGCAACAGCGCGCTCGGCACCAGGCGCATCGCTACCGCCGCCGCCATGCTCCAGAATCCGCCAAGGGCGATACCCAGCAGGATGCGCATCAGCAGCAGCACGGTGAAGCTGGAGGACACGGCGACCAGCAGATTGGAGGCGACCATCAGCGTGGAGAAACCCAACAACACCCAACGTCGGTCGATGCTGCGGGTCAAGCCAGGCACCAGTAAACCGGCGAACAGCGCCACTACGGCGGTCACGGTTACCGCCTGGCCAGCCAGCGCTTCGGAGACGCCCAGGTCAGTCGCCATCAGCGTGAGCAAACTGGCCGGAAGATACTCAGCAGTCAGTAATCCGAAGACGCCCATTGCCAGTGAGAAGACGGCCATCCACGCGGGTGTCGCGGGCGCCTCGTTCGCGCTGTCGCCAGCATGAGGGTCGGATGGGGCATTGCATACACAGTCAGTCATTACTCGGATCTCCCAATTTTCATTGCGAGCCGCAGTCTAGGCGCCGAAAGCTGGATGATCTATGATCGAAAAACCTTCATTTTTGACCAAAGCACCTGAACCATGTCGGTAGAACAGTTCGCTCTGTCCTCGGATCTCATCAACGAGTTGTTGCAGGGCATGCGTCTGCGGGGCGTCGAGTACCGGCGTATCAACGCGGGTCCACGCTTCGGTCTGGGTTTCGCGGCAAAACCGGGGCACGCCTGGTTCCACTTCATGGCCGTTGGCAATGCGGTGCTGCACATGGAGGACGGCACCACCTATGAGCTGTCTGCCGGCAACGCTGTGTTCATCTCCCATGGTGCGGGTCATGAGCTGCTTTCCCACCCCGATGTGCCGGTTCAGGACATTAACCGTCTGGATGGAGCTACCCTCGGGGATACCGTCAGCGCCGTGGATATCGGAACCGATGCCAGCCCCACGCCCAGCGCCCTTCTGTTCAGTGGTTGTATGGAATTCGAGCTGGGCAGTATCCATGGCCTCGGCCAGCTGATGCCGGGCCTGATGCTGATCGATGCCGGTGGCCAGCGCTATCCCGGGCTGATGCCTATCCTGAGCACCATGGAACGCGAGGTCAGTGCTGCACGTGTTGGCTTCGCCGGTATTCTTGCGCGGCTGGCCGATGTGGTGGCTGCCATGATCGTTCGCGGCTGGGTGGAGTGCGCCTGCGGGAACGCTTCTGGCCTCGTCGCCGCCTTGCGCGATCCACGCCTGGCTGGCGCACTGCTTGCGCTGCATCAACAACCCGGCCGCGACTGGACGGTTGCGCAACTGGCAGAGCACTGCCATACCTCACGTTCGGTGTTCGCAGATCGCTTTCAAGTGACGATCGGCATGTCCCCGCTGCGCTATGTCACCGAACTGCGGATGCGGCTTGCGACCCAGTGGCTGACACTTGAGCGGCTGCCGATCGAAGAGGTGGCGCAGCGCCTGGGCTATACCTCGCAGGCCGCCTTCAGCCGTGCATTCAAGCGCATCACGGGCAAGACACCGGGTTTGAGCCGCAAGGCGAGGCAGCCTGCTGTTCCCCAGAATCCATACCCCTGACTCACTTGCCGCCCGTTACATCGAGGAATGTACCGGTAACGAACGATGCCTCCTCGCTGGCCAGCCACAGAATCGCGCGTGCCACTTCCTCCGGCTGACCGCCCCGCCCCATGGGGATCGAGTCCTTGACACGATCGACCCGTCCCGGCTCACCGCCACTGGCGTGCATTTCGGTGTAGATATGTCCGGGGCGAATACAGTTGACGCGTATACCTTCCCGAGCCACCTCCTTTGCAAAGCCGATGGTGAACGTCTCCAAGGCACCCTTCGACGCCGCGTAGTCGACGTACTCGTTCGGGCTGCCAAGGCGCGCCGAGGCCGAAGAGACGTTGATCACCACGCCACCCGGACCGTTGTGGCGGGTGGACATGCGCTTCACTGCCTGCTGGGCACAGAGTATTGGCCCAATGGCATTGACGGCAAAGATGCGCTGCATCCGCTCGTAACCCAGGTCCTCCAGGCGTGACTGAGGCGCCAGCACGCCCGCGTTATTGACCAGTACGTCGATGCGCCCGAATGTGCGATCGATGGCGGCGAACAACTCGGCCACCTCTTGGGGGTCCGCACTGTCGGCCCGCATTGCCAGCGCCTTGCGCCCCAATGCTTCCACATCCGCCGCCACGGCCAGCGCTGCGGACTCGTTGGCCACGTAGCTGATAGCCACGTCATAACCTCTGGCCGCGGCCAGCCGGGCGGTTGCCGCGCCCACTCCACGACTGCCTCCCGTAATGAGAATCAGCGGTGCCTGCGAGACGTTGACCATTGGACATAGCTCCTGAGCCGTTGGCTGTATCAGTCGATAAAGAAAGTACCGCTGGCGATCACGCAGGCGAGCACCCCCGCGACATCACGCTTTCAGGGATGCGTAGGACCACCCTGTAACCGACCCACGTTCTCATCGATGCGATGCTGAATCATCCGCAAAGTGTCTCGAGTGATAACGCCTGGATACAAATCCTCGGCAAGGGTTGCAAACCTACTAGCCACACCACAGATACGGTCGATCATTCTGCCTGCAATATCCGGGAGGATTTCGGCTTCCTCGGCAAGTCGCAGCATCTGAGAATGGCGATCGACAGCGTTTAAACCCCAGTGATCAAACCACCCGTTCACAAAAGCTGTCTGCCCATCTGGCAGACTGAATTACTCTGTGTCGGGTGTTTCCATACCACGTCGCGCAGACACGCGACGTAGACCATTCCGAATATCCATACCTCAGCATGCTTTTCCTTGTTCAGGTTCTACGCGCCTTTCCTCTACAGCGAAGACGCTTCGCGCTGTTTTCATAGCGCCGGATATCATCGATGCTGTCAATCTTGGGCAGAAACAAGCTTTCAAGCTCCTGGGTTCGGCCAAGGACCATAGCTACCCTGATCACGTTCTCGAACCCGACGTTACGTCCGGCTTCAAGATTAGATACAGTATTGGTGCCGATACCGGCACGCCCGGCCAAGTCGGCTTGGGTCATGTTCAGCGCCAGACGTTCTGTACGCAATCGTTCACAAACGCGCTCAACGATCTCACTCGGCTTGCTGAAATTCAGTTCCAAATTCGTATTCACCTATCTTATTTTTAAATCCCTGATCTTGTGCCTTATCCTCAAAAAGACTCGTTAAACCACAGCCTCTTGGATTTAAGCATTATCCAATATCCAGCACATCAAACCAGATGAGCACGTCAATGGAAATGCCCTCGCCTGCCGCGTGAACACCTCATAACAACCCAAGGCACCCCATGATCCGAGAACTCAAGACATTCATCTGCGTTGCGCAACGCGGTACCTTCGCGGCGGCCGGGCAGCAGGTGGGGCTGACGCAGTCGGCGGTCAGTGCGCAGATCAAGAGTCTTGAGCAGACCCTGGGTGTCAGGCTGTTCGATCGGACCGGGCGT
Organism: Pseudomonas rhizosphaerae; assembly: GCF_000761155.1. Classification (NCBI taxonomy): domain Bacteria; kingdom Pseudomonadati; phylum Pseudomonadota; class Gammaproteobacteria; order Pseudomonadales; family Pseudomonadaceae; genus Pseudomonas; species Pseudomonas rhizosphaerae. Next base: position 2,592,469 of record NZ_CP009533.1, read on the forward strand.
GCGGCGACCATCAATGCTGCCGGGCAGCGGGCCATTCCGCTGGCTGAAGAAATTCTGCGGCTTTTCGAGCGTATGGGCGCGGCGGACAGTGGCAATGATTTTCACGGTTCGCTGCGCATTGGCGCTATCGGCACGGTGCAGACCGGGATTCTGCCGCAAGCGTTGGTGGCGTTGAGAAAGCAGGCGCCTTTTATCGAAACTCACCTGGTGCCGGGTGTGTCGTTGAACCTGCTCAGCCAGGTGGACGCAGGCGACTTGGACCTGGCCATCATGATCAAGCCGCCGTTTGCGCTGCCCAAGGACCTGCATGCCGAAGTCATCGCGCGCGAGGCCTTCGTCCTGATCGCGGCGAAGAACGTCCCAGGCGACGACCCGCTGGCGATCCTGTCGCAACAGCCTTTTGTCCGGTATGACCGCGGCTCGTTCGGGGGGCGCCTGGTCACCCAGTTTCTCAAGGAACAGAAGCTCCATGTGCGGCAGGCACTGGAGCTGGACGAGCTGGACGCCATTGTCAAAATGGTCCGCAGTGGGCTGGGTGTCTCGTTGGTGCCCAAGGCAGGTCTGTGGCTGGAGCATTCGGCGGACGTGAGGGTGCTGGAGCTGCACGAGCTGACGTTTTTCCGGGAGATCGTATTGGTGTCGAAGTACCGGCAAAAGCACTCGGCGCTTTTCAACATCTTCAGAAGCTGCGTTCTGAAGGCCGTGTAATGAAAGCTGACGACAAATGGTTTACGGCAGAGAAATGAACCATTGCGGGGCAGTATGAACAATCATGGTGCAAAATCCTGATCGAATGCAGAATCAATCGAAATTTTCCGTGCTCAGAACACAGGATTTACGCTTTTATCTCACGCATTCACGGACAAGAATGGCTTCAGATCAAAACAAAGCCATAGGAAACCACCGTGAGCCTTTCTCCTTTTCATCTCGCAATACCTGTCTACGACCTGGCGGCCACACGTCATTTCTACGGTGAAGTGTTCGGGCTCTCCGAAGGCCGCTCGAGTGCGCAGTGGGTCGACTTCGATTTCTACGGCCATCAACTGGTTATTCACGAGCACCCCAAGACGGCTTCCCAGGAAAGCGTGCACAGCAACCCCGTGGACGGTCACGATGTACCGGTCCCGCACTTCGGCATCATTCTGGAGTGGGCGCAGTGGGAGGCATTGGCCGAACGGCTGAAGGCGCGCGGTACCCAGTTCGTCATCGAACCCTATATTCGTTTCCAGGGCCAGGTGGGTGAACAGGCCACCATGTTCCTCTTCGACCCGTGCGGCAACGCACTGGAGTTCAAGGCGTTCAAGGACATGAGTCAGCTGTTCGCCAAGTAATCCGTTACGCAGCGACCGTCGCCAGCAGAGCGACGGCGCACCCAGGCCTCCTCCTCTTCCCCGATTCAATTGCCAACCTCCCCTTGCAGCCGCCGCAGTGGCTTCGCAGTAAGGACGTTGCGCTTCGAACAAAGGCATCAGGGCATCCGCATGCAGTGCGCGGATGGACGGTGCACTGCCGGTTTTTTGTTACGCCTTTTCAGGCAGCATTTTCTGCCATCCAATTTCCTGGCCTCGAGCCAAAGCGGGAGGTATTCATGTCCGGTGTTCTTTCTGAAAGTAGCCCAATGCGGCGCACTGACGTCGAGGCAAGCGTCACCCAGGGCTCAGAGCATTCAGCCGTGGTTGCCAAGCGTGCAGCCATGGCTTCGGCGACTGGCACTGCGGTGGAATATTACGAGTTCAGCATCTACGGCTACATGGCGACCATCATCGCGCCCCTGTTCTTTCCCGGTGACAATCCGGCTGCGGCCCTGCTTGCCACCCTGGCGGTGTTCGGCATCGCCTTCGTCATACGCCCGATCGGTGGCGTACTGCTGGGCCGTCTGGCCGACCGTATCGGACGACGTCGGGTGCTGCTCAGTACCGTGATCGGCATGGGCACCGCCACGGCGCTGATTGGGGTGCTGCCCACCACCGCGCAGATCGGCCTCGCCGCCCCTGTGTTGCTGGTGCTGTTGCGCTTGTCCCAAGGTTTCTTCGCCGGCGGCGAAGTGGTGGGGGCTGCGGCGTTCGTGGCGGAGTCTTCGCCCAATGGCCGCCGTGGTTTCTTCGGCGCGTTCACCCCGCTGGGGGTCGCCGTCGGCGGGGCGCTGGGGGCGATCGTCTGCGGTATCACCACCGGGCTACTCAGCGCCGAGCAGTTGCAGGCCTGGGGCTGGCGCATTCCGTTCTTTCTGTCCATCCCGCTGGTGATCTTCTCGTTCCATATGCGTCACAACGTCGAAGAAACGCCGGAGTTCAAGGCCTTCCTGGCCAAGGACAAGCCGCCGGTTGCGCCGGTTAGGGAAGTGTTCGGCAAGAATCTGCCGGCGCTGTTACGGGTCATCGTGTTCGCTTCTGCGCAGAATGCCGGCTATTTCATCGGAATGGTGTTCATGAACATCTACCTGACCACCTACCTGCATTTCGACAAGTCCAAGGTCTACTGGGTGATTGCAGTGATCAGCCTGTGCATGGCGGCGATGATGCCGTTCTGGGGCGGCTTGTCGGATCGTATCGGTCGGCGCAAGGCCTTGGCCATCGGTTTCGTCGGCTACGCCGTGCTGGTGGTGCCGATGATGATGCTGATGGACAGCGGCAGCCTGTGGATCGCGGCGCTGGCGATGTTTGTCGCCACCCTGCCCATGCCGATCGTGCAATCGGTGGGGTACCCCACCTACGCCGAGCAATTCCCGACTCGCGTGCGCTACACGGCGATGGCGATCAGCATCAACCTGGGTGCGATCCTGGGAGGCGGGATCACACCCTATGTGGTGACCTCGATCATCACCCGGACCGGCAATCTGCTGGTACCGGGCTACTTCATGGCGGGCGCGGCAGTGTGTGCGCTGCTGGCCATCCTGACCTTGCGGGAAACGTCCAAGGGCAATCTGCTCAGATAGCCGCGGCAGCGGGAAACATCTGGTGTGCCTTTATCGCCAGGGACGATAAGGGCGCCGTTGAACCTTCACAATCGCTTCCGAGTCGGACCATATGGGCCAAAGTGCCCCTGTCGTCCCCTCAGGAGCTTCAGAATGACCACCCCCAATCCTCAGCCGTTACCCCAGGACGCTGTGGCGGTAACCTCCCTGCATATTCTGACGGTGAATACCCACAAGGGCTTCAGCCCGCTGAACCGGCGCTTCGTGCTGCCCGAGTTGCGCGAGGCCGTGCGGACGCTGGGCGCCGATGTCGTGTTCCTGCAGGAAGTGCTCGGGATGCATCGCTCCCATGGCCAGCGCTACGACAACTGGTCGGACGTTCCCCAATACGAGTTCCTGGCCGACAGCATGTGGCCGGTGTACGCCTACGGCCGCAATGCGGTGTACCCCGATGGCGATCACGGCAATGCGCTGCTGTCGAAATTCCCCATCGTGCGCCACGAGAACCTCGACGTCAGCGTCACCGGAACCGAGGAACGTGGTCTGCTGCATTCGGTTCTCGACGTGCCCGGGCACGGCGAAGTGCACACCATCTGCGTGCACCTGGGGCTGCGTGAGAGCCAGCGCCAGCAGCAGCTGACATTGCTGTGCCGCTTGCTCGACAGCCTCGACCCCGCCGCGGCCGTCATCGTTGCCGGCGATTTCAACGACTGGCGCGTGCGCGCCGACGAAGCCCTGGCCGGCTGCCACATGACCGAAGTGTTCGTCGAAGCCTTCGGCAGCGCGGCCAAGACGTTCCCGGCGCGGCTGCCGCTGCTCAGGCTCGACCGTATCTACATTCGCAACGCGACGGCCCACATGCCCAAGGTGCTGTCGCGCAAACCCTGGTCCCATCTTTCCGATCATGTGCCCCTCGCAGTGGAGGTTCGCCTATGAGCGAGCAATGGCGTGACAACAACGAAATCCAGCTGCTGATCAATGGCGAGGAGTTCTTCCCGGCCGTTTTCGAGGCCATTGCCCAGGCCCGCGAAGAGGTGTTGATCGAAACCTTCATCCTCTACGAGGACGAAGTGGGCAAGAATCTTCAACAAGTACTGATCGAGGCAGCGCAACGCGGCGTGCGCGTGGAAGTGCTGGTAGACGGTTATGGCACGGCCGAGCTGAGCACACAGTTCCTGCGCGAACTGGCCGACGCCGGCGTGCAATTGCTGGCGTTCGACCCGCAGCCGCGGGTGATGGGTGTGCGGACCAACCTGTTTCGCCGCCTGCATCGCAAGATCGCCGTCATCGACGGGGAAATCGGTTTCGTTGGCGGCATCAACTACAGCTCCGATCACTTGGCCGACTCCGGCGAGCCGATGGCCAAGCAGGATTACGCGGTGCGCGTCCGTGGCCCCATCGTGGCGGATCTGCACCGGGCCACCTTGGCCCTGCTCGATCGCACCAGCAAGGTCGTGCGCAGCCGCGCGCCCTGGCGCTCGCGCAGTCCTTCGCCGGACGCCGACAGCGCCAGTGCGCGGATGATGCTGAGCATCCGCGACAACGACCAGCACACTACCGACATCGAGGAGCAGTACCTCAAGGCCATTCGTGGCGCACGCGAACGCATCATCATTGCCAACGCCTATTTCTTCCCCGGCTACCGCTTCCTGCGCGAACTGCGCAACGCGGCCCGCCGCGGCGTGGACGTGACGCTGATCCTGCAGGGCATGCCCGACATGCCGCTGGTACGCCTGTGCTCGCGGCTGCTCTATAACTACCTGCTGCGCGACGGCGTGGTCATCCGCGAATACTGCCAGCGGCCGCTGCATGGCAAGGTCGCGGTGATCGACCGGGAATGGTCGACGGTGGGTTCCAGCAACCTGGACCCGCTGAGCCTGTCGTTGAACCTGGAAGGCAACCTGATCATCAAGGACCGCCGCTTCAACGAACGTCTGCACGATCACCTGGAGGAACTGGCGAGCAGCACCTGCAAGTCGATCAGTCTGCAACGCGTACTGCGCGGCTACTGGTGGCGTGCGCCGATCATCTTTCTCACCTTCCACTTCCTGCGTCACTTTCCGGCGATGGTCGGGTTCATTCCGGCGCATTCGCCCAAGCTGGTGCCGTTGATCGATGTCGAGCCGCAGCATTGCCAGGCGCCGCTGCTGGATCGCAAGGAGACGGTATGACGACTACCTCGCAGAGCGCACCGGAAGCTTCGCCAAACTCGAAGTCGAAGTCGAAGTCGAAATCGAAATCGAGCAAATGGGTGTGGGCCAAGCGCGGCATGACCGTGTTGTGCTTCATTCTGGTCCCGGTGCTGGTGTTCATGCTGGTGAAGAACCTCGACTGGCAGGAGGTGAAGCACGCGCTCGGTTCCTACAAGATGAGCACCTTGCTGATCGGGGCCGGTATCGTCGCGGCGAGTTACCTGACCTTCGCCAGCTATGACGTGCTGGCCAAGCGTTACATCGGCCACGACGTGCCCAATCGGCAGGTGCTGCCACTGGCATTTGTCTGCTACGCGTTCAATCTCAACTTGGGTTCATGGGTGGGCGGGATCGCCTTGCGTTACCGGCTGTACTCCAAGCTGGGCCTGGATGCCACGGCGATTACCAAGATCGTAAGCCTGTGCCTGATCACCAACTGGCTGGGCTACCTGTTCGTTGCCGGTACGCTGTTCGCCATGGGCCTGCCGGCACTTCCCGAGGGCTTCAAGATCGGTAGCACCGGGCTGCAGATTATCGGCGTGGTGATCATCCTGCTGGGGCTGGCGTACCTGGCGGCCTGCCGCTTTTCGAAGAAGCGCACTTGGACCATTCGCAAGCAGGAGATCCTTCTACCCTCGTTCAAAATGGCGCTGACCCAGGCCTGCCTGGGTGCGTTGAACTGGAGTTTGATGGGTCTGCTGGTGTGGTCGTTGCTGCCGGATAAAGTGGGTTACCCGACCATTCTCGCAATCCTGCTGATCAGCAGCATCGCCGGAGTCATCACGCACATTCCAGCGGGCTTGGGTGTGCTCGAAACCATCTTCATCACCTTGTTGCAGGGCCAGTACTCCAAGGGTGCGCTGCTGGCGGCATTGATCGCTTATCGCGCGCTGTACTTCCTCCTGCCGCTGGCGATTGCCTGCGTGGTGTACTTGATATTGGAAAAGAAGACACGGTCGATCGAAAAACACCGGGAAGCGGATGCGAGCAACGATACCCCGTAGCGAGCTTGGCTAACGCCTGGTCAACATCGAGCGGACGGTGTAGGACAGGTGCTCCAGGGTAAACGGCTTGGTCAGCACGTGGGACCCGGCGGTGGGCAGCGTATCGGTGTCCACCGCCTGATCTGCATAGCCAGTGATGAACAACACCTTCAAGTTCGGCTCGATCGACCAGGCGGCATCCGCGACCTGGCGGCCGTCCAGCCCGCCCGGCAAGCCGATGTCGGTGATCAGCAGGTCGGCCTTCACCCCGCCCTGCACCAGCGACAAGCCTTCGACGCCATTCGCTGCCTCCAGCACTCGATAGCCTTTTTCCCGCAGCGCCTCGCCGACCATTTGCCGCAGCGTGCCTTCGTCGTCGATCAGCACGATGGTTTCACCTGTGGCTTCGGTATCCAGCACAGGTCCACTCACTACAGGCAACGCGGTGACCTGTTGGCCTTCGTGTCGTGGCAGGAACAGATGCATGGCCGTGCCCTGCCCAGGCGTGGAGTCGACGCGGATCTGCCCGCCGGACTGGCGCACGAAGCCGTAGACCATCGACAAGCCCAGCCCCGTGCCCTGCCCCAATGGCTTGGTGGTGAAGAACGGATCGAACACCCGTGCCACGGTCTGCGGGTCCATACCGGTGCCGCTGTCGGTCACGCTCAGGCACACGTACTGACCCGGTTGCAAATCGTTCTCGGTGCGCGCCCGAGCGAACTGATGGTGATTGCGCGCACGCAACCATAGGCTGCCGCCCTCGGGCATGGCATCGCGAGCGTTGATGCACAGGTTGAGCAGTGCACTTTCCAGCTGGTTGGCGTCCACTCGGACCCACCACACATCGTCGTCGCTCTGGGCAGTGAATTCGATGCTCGGGCCCAGGGTCTGGCGGATCAGGTCTTCGAGGTCGGCGATCAGCACCCTGGGTTCGACGGCACGCGGCGCCAGCGTCTGCCGGCGCGAGAAGGCCAGCAGGCGATGGGTCAGGGTCGCAGCCCGGGCAGAGGCTCCCTGCGCGGCGTCGATGTAGCGCTTGAGCTCGCCGATACGGCCCTGTTCGACGCGTTGGCGGAGCAACTCCAGGCTGGCACTGATGCCGGTCAGCAGGTTGTTGAAGTCGTGGGCCAGGCCGCCGGTCAACTGCCCGACCGCTTCCATCTTGAGGCTGTGGCGCAACTGCTCTTCGACCTGCTGCAACATCAGCGCGCGTTCGCGCTCCTCGGTGACGTCGCGTCCAACGGAGTGAAACGAATCATCGGTGGGCACCGCCGCCCAGGCAATCCAGCGATAACTGCCATCACGGTGGCGCAACCGGCAAGTCATGTCATGCAGGCGCTCGCCGTGAAACAGCGGCACCATCGCCAACGCTACCGAATCGTGGTCGTCGGGGTGGATCAGATCGACGGCGTGGCGGCCGAGCAGCTCTTCGGTGTTCCAGCCCAGTACTCTCGACCAGGCAGGGTTGATGGCAGTGACTTCCAGCCTGCGGCTGGTCACCAGCATGATGTCGGACGAGAGGTCCCAGAATCGGTTGCGTTCGGCCGTACGTGCCATGGCTTCACGTTCGAAATCTTCGGCGGCCTGTTCGGCTTTTTCCCTGGCTTGCACGGTGCCAGTGGTTTCGATGACGGTGTCGAGCATACCGACGATGGTGCCGTGCTCGTCGCGCACCGGGCTGTAGCAGAACGTAAAATACGCCTGCTCGGCTTTGTCGTTGCGCTCGATGACCAGGGGGAAGTTCTCGATGTAGGTCGCTTCACCTTCGAAGGCTCGCGCCAGGATCGGTTCGATCTCGTCCCACACTTCGCTCCAGACGATGTGCAGCGCAACCCCCAGCGCCGGCGACTTGCCGGTCAGCAGGGGCGCGAACGCATCGTTGTACAGCATGATGCGCTCGGGTCCCCACGCCAGGCAGCCAGGAAAGCGCGAGGCCAGCAACATGTCGACGGCGATGCGCAGGGCGGCGGGCCAGCTGGGGATCGGCCCCAGCGGTGTCGCAGCCCAGTCGTGGCAGCGCACTTGCTCGCTCATGCCACCGCGGGAAAAGGGAAACGGGTCGGTCATCTTCAACTCAGGCAGTGGATCGCGCAGCAACGATAGCATCCGCACGGGTCTGCGGCGACCCACCTGTGCCCTTGCCGTTCAGGAAAACCCGGTCACCGCATGGGGTACATAGGGCTGTTCCAGCCGCGCCGTTTCCTCTTCGCTCAACGACAGCTGCAACGCGGCCAGGGCATCGTCCAGCTGCGCAGCCTTGGAAGCACCGACGATCGGCGCCGATACGCCGCGCTTGTTCAACACCCAGGCCAGCGCAACCTGGGCCATGGGCACGCCACGCTCCTGGGCGATCTGCTCGACCATATCGATGACCTTGCCATCCTCGGCCTCGGTGGCGGCATAGAACGACTGGCCGGAAATGTCGGTACGGGTGCGTTCGGTTTGCACGCCGTGCGGACGGGTCAACCTGCCGCGTGCCATCGGGCTCCAGGGCATCAGGCCCACGCCCTGGTCCAGGCACAGCGGAATCATCTCGCGCTCTTCTTCGCGATAGATCAGGTTGAGGTAGTTCTGCATCGAGACGAAGCGGCTCCAGCCGTGGCTGGCCGCGACCTGCTGGGCCTTGGCGAACTGCCAGGCGTACATCGACGAGGCACCGATGTAGCGCGCCTTGCCGGCTTTGACCACGTCGTGCAGTGCTTCCATGGTCTCTTCGATCGGCGTGTGGTAGTCCCAGCGGTGAATCTGGTACAGGTCGACGTAGTCGGTGCCCAGGCGCTGCAGGCTGGCATCGATGCTGGCCATGATTGCCTTGCGCGACAGGCCCTGTTCGTTGGGCTTGTTCGAGCCCTCCCACATGTTGGCCGGGAAGAACACCTTGGTGGCGATCACGGTTTCTTCGCGGCGAGTGAACTCCTTGAGCAACTTGCCGACAATGACCTCGGACGTACCGGCCGAGTAACTGTTGGCCGTGTCGAAGAAGTTGATGCCCTGCTCCACCGCGTGCTTGATGATCGGCCGGCTGGCGTCTTCGCCCAGGGTCCAGGGGTGGGTACCGGCGTCGGGCTCGCCGAAGGTCATGCAGCCCAGGCACAAGCGGGAGATGTCCAGGCCGGTGTTGCCCAGCTTGACGTATTTCATGGAGAGGCTCCTGCGGTGGACCGCGCGACATGCCGATCCGATGCCCGTTACCTTAGCCCTCACTGGAAAACGACATAACCCCCAGGCGTCGCACCTGAGCTATGCAGAAATTCACAAGCGCGGCAGCACGGCCATGCAGGTGCGCACGAATTCGCCGACCGCCTGGATGCGTGGCGTGGCGCGCACGTCTTCGTGGAACGCCATCCAGACTTCGATGTTCAAGGTGTCCGCCTCAGGGTCGACCCGTTGCAGGCCATGTTCGGCGGCGATGAACGCCGGCAGGCAGACGATACCCGCCGCGCCGGCAGCAGCCAGCGCCTGCACGCGCAGGTCATTGCTGCACAGCACGAAGTCACCACCCTTGGCCTGCTCCACCAGCCAGCGATGCTGGATGGATTTGGCTTGCGAAGCGTCGTAGCCGATGAACCGCGGCTTCGCTGCCTGCGCCAAGTAGGCAGGGCTAGCGTACAGCGCATAATCCAGGTGCCCGAGCAGACTGGCCACCAGCGTCGACTCCAGCGGCCGCGCCAGGCTGACCGCCACGTCCGCCTCCCGGCGCGCCAGCGAGGTCCGCGACTTGGTGCCCACCAAACGCAGCGACAGCGCCGGGTGCTGCACCAGCAAGGTACCGGCATGGGGCGCAATCAGGCTGCCCAGCAACACCGGCGGCGCCGACAGCACCACTTCGCCCTGCACGTCCGGTTGATCGGCGCCGGCGTAGTGCTCCAGGGCAAACGAAGAAGCGCTCATCTGCTCGGCGAACTCGGCAATCCGCAGGCCCTGGTGCGTCAGCACGTACGCGCGAGACCGACGATCGACCAGTTTGAGGTTGAGCGCGCTTTCCAGTGAAGCAATACGCCGGGCCACGGTGGCATGGTCCACCGCCAGCGCCTTGGCCGCCGACGCCAGCGAGCCAGCTCGCACGAAGGCCGCAAAGTGCCTCAGATCTTCCCAGTCGAACATGGATACCCTCGTCAGTGAGAGGGCATGATACCCATGGATCTGTGCAAACACCTGTACCGGCTGCACAAGCCGCGTGCGACCCCGTTGTTGTTGCTACCTGGATACGTCGTTGACTTTGAACAGCCACTCGAAGGCCTGCGGCAAGGTAGGGGAAGCGCTGTCGATCGGCTGCACGGCGATCTGGTCAGCGGTACGTTTGAACAACGCCTTCACGCCCGGCAACACAGCGACTGGCATGTCTGCGGCCAGCAGTTGCCGCTCCGCTTCCTCGACCTCCTTCAAACGCCGCGGTGCATGCAGTACGTGGGTGCGGATCAGGGCGCCGAGGAAATCACGCAGGCTTGCCTGGTCGATATCGCTCAATGCATCGTGCAGCTTCTCGCTGACACCCTGTTTCTCCGCCGCCATGAAACATTCGATGGTCAAGGCTTCCAAACCCTTGGTGAACACGCTTCTGAGGATCTTCAGCGCCGCAGCATCGCCGGCCGCGCCCTCCTCGACCGGTTTGAGCGGTGCGTCAATGCCTGAGAACAACGTCAGCGCCCGATCGATACCCGTACCCGCACCCAGCAGATTGGTCTTTGCGTGAGTCAGGGCGATGGCCCCAAGGATCGCCACATCAACGTAACCGATACCACGCTGCGCGGCAGAGTCGGCGGCGGTTCTGATCAGGGCGGGATCGGCGGTGGTCATATCCACGTAAAGCGTATCCCTGGCCATGTGTGCAAGGGCCTGCTCGGCCACGACCAGCGAGACGGTGCCGAACACACACGACACCACGACATCGCAGTCCGGCGCGAGCTCGGCCACCGATGCGCGGATGTCCTGGCCTGACTGTTCTGCAAACGCTGTCGCGGCAGTGGATGGCTTCAAGTCGCACAGGACCACTTCATGTCCGGCCGCAGCCCAGGGACGTGCATAGGTCAGCCCGACTTCGCCCGCACCGATTATTCCAATTCTCATTTCCTCATCATCCCGATTCAGTGAGCGGCGTAGGCGCCCTTGTAGGTTCCTGCAGCGATCTGCGCCAGCATTTCAGCTTCTTTGCGTTCAGTCGCATGGCAGTCGCGCAACAGCGCTGCGGCGCGAGAAGGGGCGAAAGCGACGATACCGTCGTGGTCACCCACCACGAAGTCACCTGGCGATACGATCATCCCGTCGATGCTGACCGGAACGTTTATGTCACCCGGTCCGTTCTTGTACGGGCCCAAGTGGATACCGGCTCGCGCGAACATGGGAAATGAACCTTTGCCCAAGGTTGCCAGGTCACGGATCGCACCGTCGACCACCACCCCGGCAGCACCTCGTTTTTCGGCAATTGCGGCCATGATGTCGCCCATCAAGGCACGGCTGATGTCGCCACCACCATCGACCACCAGCACGTGGCCCGGCTCGAGCAACTCCAGGGCCTGATGAATCGCACGGTTATCGCCTTGAGCGACTTTCACCGTCAGCGCAATGCCGGCCATGGTGCCTTCGATCCTGTGGAAAGGCCTCAAGGCTGCGCCGGGCAGGCGATCCAGGCAGTCACTGATGATCGAGGTCGAGGTTCGAGCAAACGCGGTGACCAGTTCGTCACGTTCGGATGTAACAAGTACTGCGGTCATAGACCTTCCTCCGATGGCAGATGGAATGAGCATAAACCTGTCGACGAATAGAAAAAGCGATATTATGCAATGCATAAACATTCTATTTGGGAATGATCATGATCACATTGCGTCAACTGCTTGCCTTGCACTGGATCGAGCGTCTGGGTACGTTCGAGCGCGCTGCTGACCATTTGAGCACGACTCAATCGGCCATCTCCAAACGTGTCCAGGAGCTCGAGGCTTCGACGGGTATGCAGCTGTTCGATCGCTCGCAACGCGGCGCCAGGTTGACCAGCGCTGGCGAGGAGCTGCTGGTGATAGCGCGAGAAATGCTCAACCTTGCCGAGCGTATCGACTCGCTCAAGGAAGGCACGCAAGTGGTCAACCGACGGCTGAGGCTGGGTGTCACCGAACTCACGGCATGGACCTGGCTGCCGCGACTGATCACCCGATTGGTGGAGGATTTTCCCGGTCTCACCATCGAACCGGAAGTCGACATGAGCCGCAACCTCCATGAAAGACTCATGGACGACATGATCGACTTGATCATCATCCCCGACACCTTCACGGCGCCGGAGGTAAGCTCAATCGCGCTGGGCAAGGTCGAGAATGCGTGGATGGCCGCGCCGGGTCTGATTGCCCACGAGGGGGTGCTTGACCTGGCCGAACTGGCCAAATACCCCATGCTGGTCCAAGGCAAGAAATCAGGATCGGGCTTGTTCGTGAACAAATGGCTTCGCACCTTAGGTATCGATCTGCCCAAGACACTTTCGTCAGACAGCCTTACGGCCATGCTCGGCCTGACCGCAGCGGGGCTCGGGGTGACCTATCTGCCACTGGAATGCTTTCGACCGCTGGTGGATGAAGGCAAATTGACCATCATCCGTACCAACCCTGAGCTGCCACCGGTGCCGTACATGGCCATGTATCGCAATGATCGTCCTTCTGCGTTCATGACCGAGGTGGCGGCACTGGCGGTGGAGCTGTGTGACTTCACTCGGCAATTGCAGCGCTGAACCAGCGGCGCAGCCCGCCCACCCGCTTCACCCCGCGGCAGGCTCGGCCGTATCGGCCGGCTCCGCGATGGTCAGCACGAATGCCAGCGCGGCAAGCGAACACACCCCAAGGAAAATGAACACGGCGGTCCAGCTGTAGCTGTCCAGCAGAAAACCGGTCACCAAGGGCGCTATCGCACCGCCCGCCTGCCCGGCGCTGTTGACCAGCGAAGCGGCCACCGGGTAAGTGCTGCGGCTGGTAAGGCCCATGGAGTACACCGAGAAAGACGAGTAGCCGATGTTCAACAGGAAACCGGTGCCGAACAAAAGCAAGCTCACCGCCAACAGGCCATTGGGGGCGTAGACCAGTGCCACCATCATCACGCACGTGGCGACCGCGCTGATCATCATGGTCGGTTTGCGACGACGGTCCAGAATCCGATCGGAGAACCAGCCGCCGACGATGTTGCCCAACACGCCACCTGCGAACGGCAGAGCGGCGATGAAACCGACCTGCATCAATTCGAAATGCTTCACTTCGCTCAGGTATTTGGGCAACCAGGCCAGCAGCACATTGACCACGCCGGTCATCAGCAGGTAGCCCAGGCCGCAGCCCCAGATGTTCCATGAGGCGAACACCGATTTCGAAGAAGCCAACGGTGCCACGCGCTGGTAGCGCAGCACCTTGTCCAACGCACCGAAGTCTCTCTGCCTGCGCTTGGGCCCACTTTCGGCCGGTGTCTGATCCTCGATGTGGTCGGCTTCCGCGCCGTTGACCCGTTTGCAGGCACGCGGGTCATTGGGCACCGTCCACCACCAGATCAATGCCAACAGCAGGCCGGGAATGGCGAACACGATGAACATTGTGCGCCAGTCGTAGAGCATGATGATTGCAGCGCCGACAGGGGGAGCGATCACGGCGCCCATTTTGGCGGCCGAAAGAAAAGCGCCCGTGGCCAGGCCTTTCTCACCCGCGGGAAACCAGCGGTTGATGGTGCTGAGCATCGACAGCGGAAGTGCCGCCTCTGCAATACCCAAGGCTGATCGATAGATCTTGATCATGCCGAAGTTATGCGCGGTCCCAATCAACAGTGTCACGATGGAGGTCAATGTGATCGACACCGGCGCAACGAGACGAACGCCCAGGCGACTGATAATGAAGCCCGCTGGAATCTGCCCCAATGAATAAAACAGGAAAAAGGCGCTGACCAGCATGCCCGCCTGGGCATTGCTGGCGCCGAACTCTTTCTGGATGTAGGGCAAGGCAATGCCAATGTTGGCACGATCCGCGGCTGCCAGCATGTACACCACGACGATGACGGACAGAACTATCCAACGATACTTCGACCTGGCCGACCGAACGGCGGCTGCGGAGTGGGCTAATTCGACCATGAGTGTTCCTTTATTATGGTTGTTCGATGGCCGAATCTTGGTCAGTACGCACAAATAGAAAAAGCGATAAATAAGCACAACGAATCATTCCATGCTGGCATGGCAGGCGACAATCAGCGTGCCGGACTTAAGCCATCGACGACCCACACTGATCGCTCTCGAACAGCTCACTACTAGAGCATGTGCCCAGTCCAGATGCCCTGCGCGACCAACTGCGAGGCCAGTTCGACGAAGGTTTCGCTCACGTGCCGAGCTGCAGGACTGACCTGACGATCAGCAGGCGACACCATCACCAGCTTGCGCATCGGCGTCGGGTCCACCAAAGGTGCCGCGCACAGCGTACCGTTCTGCAAATGACCGTAGATCGACGCCAGAGGCAAGGCGGTGAAGCCGAAGTCGTGTCGTACCAGCTCGATCATCGCCCCCAGCGAATCTGCTTCTACACTGGCGCAGATCGTGAAGCCGGCCTCTGCGGCACACTGATCCATGATCTTGCGCAAACCGTGGCGCGGGCTGGGCAAAATCATCTGCTCAGGCGCCAGCGTGGAAAACCGTACCGGCGTATGCATCGACAATCCGGCAGCGGGCGGACCTACCAGCACCAGATTCTCCATCATCACCGGCACGATGCGCAGGGTATGCAAGGGCGCCAGGTCGTAGGAGATGGCCAGCTCCAGCTCGCCGCGCTGCAACCAGTCCATCAGATAGCCGCTGAACGCGGAAGAGAAACGAATCGATAGATCCGGGTTGGCTTCGCGTATTCGCTTGACCAGGCGCACGGTCACGATTTCGGCAATGGTCGGGGTGGTACCGATGGCCACCGACCCACGGAATGACAGGTGCTCGCCTGCCACCGAGGTGCGTATGGCGGCGAGCTCGGCCATGATCCGAGTGGCGTGCTGAAGCACTTCACTGCCTGCTGCAGTGATGATCATGCCGCGCCCATGCCGTTCGAACAGATAAACGCCGAGTTCTTTTTCCAGCAACCGAATCTGTCGGCTGAGCGCCGGTTGCGCGATGTGCAGTCGATCCGCTGCCTTGCTCAAGCTACCCAGCTCGGCAACGTGTATGAGGGTCTTGAGCTGAACGACATCCATGGACAGGCCGTGACGCAAAGAGGAACACAGGCGGCAGTCTAGACCGCGGTCGATGCCGGAGCTAGACAATCTGGGCATATCAGTTAGTAGCCTGCTGCCCTTATTGAATCGCGCGCCCTGGAGTAGTTTGAACTGCAGGTCGCCATCACCGTAGCGGCCCCATGACAACAATAAGATCAGAGGGTCTGCATCATGCCCAAACCATTGCTTCATATCGATCAAGCTGTCGACAGTACCCGCCCGCCCAATCGGATCAGGGCGATCGTAGGTGCCTGCTCGGGCAATCTCGTGGAGTGGTACGACTTTTTTATCTACGCCTATACCGCCATTTACTTCGCGGCGTCGTTCTTTCCCAAAGGCGATACCACCACGCAGTTGCTGGCCACAGCAGGTGTATTTGCGGTCGGCTTCTTCATGCGCCCGCTGGGCGGTTGGATTTTTGGCTGGGTCGCCGATACGCGAGGGCGCAAGGTTTCGATGATCATTTCGGTCTTCATGATGTGTGGCGGCTCCTTGCTGATCGCCGTGATGCCGACTTATGAAACGGCAGGCATTGCAGCACCGGTCATGCTAGTGGTGGCTCGCCTGATCCAGGGGTTGTCGGTGGGAGCCGAGTACGGCACGGGTGCGACCTACATCAGCGAGATCGCTACGCCGGGGCGACTCTGCTTCTATGGGTCATTTCAGTATTTCACCATTATTGCCGGGCAGTTGCTGGCGCTCTTCACCGTGGTGATCCTGCAGCAAACGCTCAGTGATGAGCAACTGCGCGACTGGGGCTGGCGCATTCCCTTCTTCATAGGTGCCGCCAGCGCCGTGGTGGTGGTCTACCTGCGTCGTTCGATGCACGAAACCGCTACGCACAAGGACATGCATCGCAAGGGCGCAGGCTCACTGCGCGGCCTGTTCAAGCACAAGCGCGCGGTCGCGCTGGTCATTGCGTTCACCATAGGTGGATCGCTGTATTTTTACACCTTCACTACCTACATGCAGAAATTCCTCGTCATCTCGGCGGGATTCGATGCAGCCACAGTCAGCTTCATCATGACCTGTGCACTGATCGGTTTCATGCTGTGCCAACCGCTGTTCGGTCTGCTGGCGGACCGCATCGGGATCAAGGCTCACATGCTGATGTTTTCAGGTCTCGGGATCCTGCTGGTGATTCCACTGCTCATGGCGATCCGTTCGACTCACGATCCGTTTGTGGCTTTCGCTCTGGTGTTCGCCGGTCTGGTCATCGCTTCGCTCTACACACCCATCGCAGGCATCGTCAAGGCCGAACTGTTTCCCCCAGCGGTACGCGCCCTTGGCGTCGGTTTCCCGTATGCGATCGGCAATGCTGCATTTGGTGGCACTGCGGAATACGTGGCGCTGTCGTTTCGCGCCGAGGGGGCGGAAACCTACTTTTTCTTCTACGTTGCGGCCGTGCTCTGCGTGACATTCATCGCCTCGCTTCTGATGCCCCATCTGGGTCGTCACGGGTACATCAGCGGCGACGGCAACATCGAGGAAAACACGGGTAGACATCCACGCGAGGCGCAGGCCGCCAAGGCATCGACTTGATCGCGAGCTATGCCGCCGCGGCATATCTCAAAGAGAAAAACGGTAGTCGTCATGCCCTGTGAGTGGCGCCATGATCCATAAAAACAAAAGCAGCAATGGAGACAATCATGTCATCGAAAGAAGCTGAAAATGGCTGGCAGGAAGACGTCTTTCGCATCCTCAAGGCTCATGACGTCAAGCACGTCGTGTTCGTTCCGGATGCCGGTCACTCGGCGGCGATCCGTATGTCCTATGCCGATCCCGATATCAATGCGGTGGTGTTGACGACCGAAGAGGAAGGTATTGGCTACCTTGCCGGGGCCTGGCTGGGCGGCGAACGAGGGGCATTGTTGATGCAGTCCAGCGGTGTCGGAAACTGCATCAACACCTTGGCGCTGCAGAATTGCGCGGGGTTCCCACTGCTGATGGTGGTGACCCTGCGCGGTGACTGGGCCGAGTTCAACGCGTGGCAGAACCCCATGGGGCAGGCTACCGAAGCCTCACTGCGATTGATGAACGTCATGACCTGGCGCGCCGATGTCGCCGAAGACGTCGCACCGCTGCTTCACGGTGCTGCCACCATGGCGTTCAACGGCGATGCCGCCACTGCGCTGCTGCTGGGCCAGCGTCTGATTGGAGAGAAAAAATGGATCAAGTAAGCGCCACTCATACGCTGTGCCGCCGTGAGGTGGTGCGCACACTTCTTGCCGATCGTCAGGACTTGTTGGTGGTGACCGGGCTGGGCTCGGCGTCCTACGATGTCATGGCCGCAGGTGACGACCACGGCAACTATTATCTATGGGCCGCCATGGGCAGTGCGATCACCGTGGGCCTTGGGCTTGCCAAGGCTCAACCGGAAAAGTCGGTGGTGGTCGTTACGGGTGACGGCGAATTGCTGATGGGCCTGGGGGCGTTGGCTACCGTTGCCCTGCAAAGGCCGGCCAACTTGACCGTTGTGGTACTGGACAACGGCCACTTCGGCGAAACCGGAATGCAGGTCAGTCATGCCGGATTTGGCCTCAAACTTGATCAGGTAGCCCAAAGCTGCGGCTTCGCCTGGACCACGGAGATCCGCGAGATCACCGGCATACACGACCTGCGCGAGCGCATGGGCACACGCGAAGGCGTGAAACTGGCAACGGTGAAGATCAAGGCGGAAAATCCGCCAAGGGTCCTGCCCCCACGTGATGGCCACTACATCAAGAACCGCTTCCGCGCGGCGCTTGGCCTGCAACCGATCTGAGCGTTCCCCATGCCCTCGCGGGCCGCCGCTCCAATGCCCCCACCGCGCGTACGCGGCGGGGGCCTACCACGACCACCGAGATGACACGCATGCATACCTCTACGCTGGAAAGCGCGCAGGTGCCCGACGCTGCGAGCAAGGTCCTGCTCGCCGCCCGCGCGCTGTTCGTCGAAGAAGGTTACACAGCCACGAGCATGCGCCAGTTGGCGGCGCGTGTCGGCGTGCAACCCGGCAGCCTGTACCACCACGTCGCCAGCAAACAGGATCTGCTACTCGACGTGCTGATGGACATCGCGACCACTCGGCTGGACGCCTGGAGGTACGGCGCCTACACCCGCAACGTAGTGGGCTATCTGCGTTTTCGAATGGATCGTCAGGCGGCTCATCCAGACGAAGAGGCCTTGTTACGGTACGAATCACGCCACCTTACCCGCGAGCAACGCTTGTATCTGGAGACAGCCCTGGCTCAATTGCAGCAACCGTTACGCGACTTTCTGGCGAAGGATCGTCGACCGGGACGTTTCGTGGCGCAAGACCAGGCGCGATCGTTCGAAGCCCTGCTGGCGCTGATCGACGCTGCCAACGACATGCGCCGTCGACCCGTGCCGGTCGAGGCGTCCTGGATTCGGGGCTGGATCGAACAAACCAGCCGGGCTCTGCTAGACAGACGCAGAGTGGCGAACGAAGGGTAGTACCGAGAGCACCAGAATCAGGCTGATCAAGGCCAGTACACACAGTGCCGACAGCACGCCCATTGCGCCAAAATGCTGCTGCAGGTAGCCACAGGCCAAGGGGGTAATTGCCTGACCGATCAGCGAAGGCCGCGACATCTTGCCCATCATGGCCACGTACTGTGCCGGTGGCATCAACGCCAGCGGCAAAAGTCCACGCACGATCGCGCGCAGCCCGTTGCCCAACCCGAACAGCACCAGCCCGACGGCGGTAGCGCCTGGCGCACAGGCGACCAGAAACAAGCCCACGGCGATCAGCACGACGGAAATCAGTGCCGTCCAGATCGGATGGCGCTTGCCTGCCAGCATCAGCAGGATCCTTGACGACACCTGACTGGGCCCCAGCAGCGCCGCCAACGCAATGGCGCTGGCGAGCGAATGACCCAGACCCTGCAGCACCACCACCAGTTGCACCGAGACGGCGGTCATGATGATCGCGCCTAGGGCGAAGATCCAGATCAGGGGCAGGTACAGCCGCCGATCCAGGCTACTACTGTCGCCTGGGGCCGGGACTGCGCGCACCTCGAGTCGGCGTACCTGAGGCAGCACCTTGAGGTACAACGGTGTGGCCAGCACCAGCAAGATCGCATAGCCGATACAGGTATAGCGCCAGCCAACCTGTTCGATGAGCCACGCGACGGCCGGCCAGGTGAGGGTCGTGGCAAATCCCGAAATCAGGGTAATGCCGGTGATGGCCCTGCCGGCACGCTCGGCATAGAGCGCGCCCAGGGTGGCAAACAATGCCTCGTAGAGGCCTGCAGCCATGCCGACGCCAATCACGACCCAGGCCAGCATGAACACCGGCAATGTTTGACTGGCCGCCATGATCGCCAGGCCGGCGGCAACGATCATGCCGCTGCCGGCAAGCTGGACACGACCACCATGGCGTGAGACCAGGCGACTCGACAGCGGGGCCAGCAACGCGCTGGTCATCAGGCCCAGAGACAGCGCGCCATACACCCAGTGACTGCCCCAGCCGGTTTCGCGCGCGATAGGCTCGCCCATGACCGCGAGCAGGAAGAACGACCCACCCCATACCAGAATCTGCAGCGCGCCCAGGCAGAAGATGCCAGGCGTGGTAGGAAGAGGAATTTGAGCTTGCACGGGAAACCTTCGAGATGACGGGGCTAGCGGGAGGGCGCGCGGCGAGCCCTGCACGAGTCGATGCGAGATCCATTGAATCTGACGCGCTTGGCCATTCTAGAGCGCTCGCTCAGCAGTCGCTAAACAATGTCGTTATAACAGCTAGCGGGCGATTGGATCGGTGCGTGTTGCATCAGGCACAAAGCGCCCGTTCTCGATGTGGAGAAAAAACGCTTGCCGAAGCCTGTTCTTGGTATACCATAATACCAGATACACACCCTCCAAGAAGGAAACAGGCATGAGCTTCGAGATCCGCAAAATCGTCACCTACTCCGAAGAGACCCGCATCGAAGGCGGCAAGGCCACCGACACTCCGGTGACCATGGTCGGCCTGGCGGTCGTCATCAAGAATCCCTGGTTGGGCCGCGGCTTCGTGGATGACTTGAAGCCGGAGATCAAGGCCAACTGCTCGGACCTCGGGGCTCTGATGGTCGAGCGTCTGGTGGCCAGCATCGGTGGTGCCGACAAGATCGAGGCTTACGGCAAAGCCGCCGTGGTCGGTGCCGATGGCGAGATCGAGCACGCTTCGGCCGTGATCCATACCCTGCGTTTCGGCAACCACTACCGCGAGGCGGTGCAAGCCAAGAGCTACCTGAGCTTCACCAACAAGCGCGGCGGGCCCGGCACCTCGATCCAGATCCCGATGATGCACAAGGACGACGAAGGCCTGCGCTCCCATTACGTCACCCTGGAAATGCAGATCGAAGACGCGCCACGGGCCGACGAGATCGTCGTGGTCCTGGGCTGCGCCAACGGCGGGCGCCTGCACCCGCGCATCGGCAACCGCTACATCGACCTGGAAGAGCTGGCTGCCGAAAAGGCTCAGTGACCCATTTGACTCAGGAGCGCTCCATGATTCGGCTTACCCCTGAACGCACTGCGGCCGGTACCAGTTACCTTGCTGCCGGTGACGGCCCGCCCGTGGTGTTCATCCATGGCGTGGGCTTGAACAAGGAAATGTGGGGAGGCCAGTTCGTCGGGCTGATGCCGCACTATCGGGTCATTGCCTACGACATGCTCGGACATGGTGCCAGCGCGTTGCCTGCGCCAGGCACGGCGCTGCTGGGTTATGCCGATCAACTGCTCGAGCTGCTGGAACACCTGCAGTTGCCTGCGGCAACGGTGATCGGTTTCTCGATGGGCGGGCTGGTGGCGCGGGCATTCGCCCTGCACTATCCCGAACGACTGCAGGCCCTGGTGGTGCTCAACAGCGTGTTCAACCGCAGCGCCGAACAGCGTGCGGGGGTGATAGCGCGCACTGGCCAGGCTGCCGAACATGGCCCCGATGCCAACGCCGAAGCCGCGCTGTCGCGCTGGTTCAGCCGCGAGTACCAGGCAGCCAACCCGGCGCAGATCGCCGCGCTGCGCGAGACCCTGGCCAGCAACGACCCCCAGGGCTACCTGACCACCTACGAGCTGTTCGCGACCCAGGACATGTACCGGGCGGACGACCTGGGCAGTATCCAGGCCCCGGCGTTGATCGCGACGGGTGAACTCGATCCGGGTTCCACGCCGCAGATGGCCCGTGAAATGGCCGAGCGCATTCCCCATGCCGAAGTGGCGATACTTCACGAACAACGGCACATGATGCCCGTGGAATCGCCCCGGCTGGTCAACCAGATGTTGTTGAATTTCCTTACCCAGGCCCGGCGCCTGGACAATCAGGCACAGGGGATCGTCGCATGACCCTTTCACGCTTTCAGATGTGCATCGACGGCCAGTGGGTCGATGCGCTGTCCGGCAAGACCTTCGAAAGTCACAACCCGGCCCTCGCTCAACCCTGGGCTTTGCTGCCCGATGCCGACGAAGCGGATGTCGACCGCGCCGTGCAGGCCGCACAGCGGGCATTCGAATCGCCGGCCTGGCGCGGCCTCACCGCCACGGCGCGGGGCAAGCTGCTGCGTCGGCTGGGCGACCTGATTGCCGACAACAAAGAGGCGCTGGCTCAACTGGAGAGCCGCGACAACGGCAAGCTGATTCGCGAAACCCGCGGCCAGGTGGGTTACCTGCCCGAGTTCTTCCACTACACCGCAGGCCTGGCCGACAAGCTGGAAGGCGGCACGCTGCCGTTGGACAAGCCCGACCTGTTCGCCTACACGGTGCATGAACCCATCGGCGTGGTGGCCGGGATCATTCCCTGGAACAGCCCGCTGTACCTGACCGCGATCAAGCTGGCACCGGCCCTGGCCGCCGGCAATACCATCGTTCTCAAGCCGTCCGAGCATGCCAGCGCGACCTTGCTGGAGCTGGCACGCCTGGCCCTCGAAGCAGGCATTCCGCCGGGCGTGGTCAACGTCGTCACCGGTTATGGCCCGAGCACCGGCGCCGCCCTCACCCGCCACCCGCTGGTGCGCAAGATCGCCTTCACCGGCGGTGCCGCCACCGCGCGCCATGTAGTGCGCAGCAGCGCCGAGAACTTCGCCAAGCTGTCACTGGAGCTGGGCGGCAAGTCGCCGAACATCATTTTCGCCGATGCCGACCTGGACAGTGCCATCAATGGCGTGGTGGCCGGCATCTACGCAGCCTCCGGGCAAAGCTGCGTGGCCGGCTCGCGCCTGCTGGTGCAGGATGAGATCTACGACGAGTTCGTCGAGCGCCTGGTGGAACGCGCCCAACGCATCAAGATCGGCAACCCGCAGGACGAGGCCAGCGAGATGGGCCCGATGGCCACCGCCCAGCAATTGGCCGTGGTCGAACATCTGGTCGCGCAAGCCGTGCAAGAAGGCGCTACCCTGCGCATGGGTGGCCAGCGCGCGCAGACCGACAGCGACGGCTGGTACTACCAACCGACCCTGTTCGAGTGCGACAGCCATTCCATGAAGATCATGCAGGAAGAAGTGTTCGGTCCGGTGGCATCGGTGATTCGGTTTTCCACCGAAGCCCAGGCGCTGGCGATGGCCAACGACTCGCAGTTCGGCCTCGCAGCCGGCATCTGGACCCGCGACCTGGGCCGTGCCCATCGCCTGGCCCGTGACGTGCGCTCCGGGATCATCTGGGTCAACACCTACCGTGCGGTATCGGCCATGGCACCGATCGGTGGCTTCAAGAACAGTGGCTATGGCCGTGAAAGCGGGATCGATTCGGTGCTGGCCTACACAGAACTCAAAACGGTATGGATCAACCTGTCCCAGGCGCCCATGCCCGACCCATTCGTGATGCGTTGAGGTAATTTGAAATGATCGAGCCCGGCATCTACAAAGAAGTGATGGCCTCCTTTCCCTCCGGCGTGACCGTGGTCACCACGCTGGACCCAGACGGTGGCATCGTCGGTATCACCGCCAGCGCATTCAGTGCGCTGTCGATCGACCCGCCGTTGGTGCTGTTCTGCCCCAACTACCAGTCGGACACCTACCCGATCCTGCGTGACAGCAAGCGCTTCGCGATTCACTTGCTGTCGGCCGATCAGCAGGCCGAGGCCTATGCCTTCGCCGGCAAGGGCAAGGACAAGGCCCGGGCAATCGCCTGGCACCTCAGCGAGCTGGGCAACCCGCTGCTGGAAAAAGCCACGGCCATCATCGAGTGCGAACTGTGGCGTGAATACGACGGCGGCGATCACGCCATCATCGTCGGCGCGGTGAAGAACCTGATCCTGCCCAGCGAGCCACTGACGCCCATGCTCTACCATCGCGGCAAACTGGGCGCGCTGCCCACACTGGGCTGAGTGCGCGAGCATGGACAATCCGCTGCCGCAGGTCGGCAGCGCCGAGGGGTGGCGTGTTAGACTCGCCGATGTTTTTTTGCCTTCAACAGAGCGGACCCGATGAAACGCCTGCCCCTCGACGACAGCTTCAAGGTCAATCGCAACCCGGTCACCCTGCGCGAGATCGTGCTCGACAAGTTGCGCAGCGCCATCATGAATTTTCAGCTCCTGCCCGGCGACCGCCTGGTGGAACGCGATCTGTGCGAACGTTTGGGCGTTAGCCGCACCTCGGTGCGCGAAGCCCTGCGCCATCTGGAATCCGAAGGCCTGGTGGAGTTCGCCGACGCCAAGGGTCCGCGGGTGGCGATCATTACGCTGGAAGACGCCCGCGACATCTATGAGCTGCGCTGCGTGCTCGAAGGCCTGATCGTCCAGCTGTTCACCCTCAATGCCAAGGCCAAGGACATCCGCGCCCTGGAAAAGGCGTTGGCGGTCAACCGCAAGGCCCTTGAGGAACGGGCGCTGTCGGACGTGCTCAGTTCCGTTCAAGGCTTCTACGACGTACTGCTCGAAGGCTCGGGCAACCAGGTCGCCGCGACCCAGTTGCGCCAGCTGCAAGCGCGTATCAGCTACCTGCGTGCCACCTCGGTGTCACAGGAAAACCGCCGTGGCGTGAGCAGCGACGAAATGGAACGCATGGTTGCCGCGATCAAGAGCGGTGACCCGATGGCGGCGCACCAGGCGTCGGTCGATCATGTACGCGCCGCTGCCAAGGTGGCCCTGGAATCGTTGCGTCAACAGCGCAACGACGACCACAAGGTCCGCGACATCGCCGCGCCCATCGCCCTCAAAGAACCGCGCATCGGACACTGACATGGCCACTCTACGGTTTTGCCCACATTGCGGTGCCAACGGCCTGAGCCTCGGCATCCCGGCGGGCGATACTCACGAGCGGACCTTCTGCGGCGGTTGCGGCCACGTGCACTACGTCAACCCCAAGGTCATCACCGGCTGCATCGTCGAAGCCGACGGCAAGTACCTGCTGTGCCAGCGGGCGATCCCGCCGCGGCCCGGCACCTGGACCCTGCCCGCAGGCTTCATGGAAAGCGGCGAAACCACCGAGGAAGGCGCCCTGCGCGAGCTGTGGGAAGAAGCCGGCGTCCGCGCCGAGATCATCTCGCCGTACTCGATCTTCAGCGTGCCGCGCATCAGCGAGGTGTACATCATCTTCCGCGCCATGGCCCTGGAAGTGACGGACGCTTTCGGACCGGAAACCGCCGCGCGGCAGTTCTTCGCGCCGGCGGACATTCCGTGGGACAGCATCTACTATCCTGCCATCCGGCAGATCCTGGAACGCTACATCCAGGAACGCGAGACCGGCACCTACGGCATCTACATGGGTAACGACGACACCGGTCGCATCCACTTCATGCGCTAGCCCGTCACCGCCTCGCAACCCTCCACGATGATCACCTCGGCCCTAGCCGCGCCTGCACGCAGCCCGGCTGCCTGCTGGTATTCGCGCGATTGATAACAGGCTTGCGCCTGGGCGTACGAATCGAACTCGATCACCACGCTGCGCTGCGGCGTTGCCCGGCCTTCCATGGCTTGCGAGCGCCCGCCCCTGGCCAGCAGGCGCCCGCCATACTGGGCGAAAACCGCCGGCGCACTCTGGGTGTAGAGCACGTACTGGGCAGGATCGGTGACGTCTACATGAGCAATCCAATAAGCCTTCATTTTCACCTCGACAGGGGGATAATTTACGTATTATGGTATACCACGATTTAGTGAATTCTCCCAAGTGGTCAGCCATGATTGGCTTGCCAGGATCAGTCAGCAAAATCAGTTTGCCAAGATCCGTTATTCAAGGTTATTCGAGAGAGTGCAGGCATGGCGTTCGACAGCATCGAAGAAATCATCGAGGACTTTCGCCAAGGCAAGATGGTGTTGCTGGTGGACGACGAAGACCGCGAGAACGAGGGTGATCTGCTGCTTGCCGCCGATTGCTGCACAGCCGAGGCCATCAGCTTCATGGCCCGCGAAGCGCGCGGGCTGATCTGCCTCACGCTCACCGATGAACGCTGCCAACGCCTGGGGCTGGAGCAGATGGTGCCCAGCAATGGCAGCGGCTTCGGTACCGCGTTCACGGTTTCCATCGAAGCGGCCAGCGGCGTCACCACCGGCATTTCCGCCGCCGACCGGGCGCGCACCGTTGCCGCCGCAGTGGCACCCCAGGCCAGCGCCGCCGACCTGGTACAACCGGGCCACATTTTCCCCCTGCGCGCCCGCGAAGGCGGTGTGCTGACCCGCGCCGGACATACCGAAGCCGGCTGCGACCTGGCGCGCCTGGCCGGGTTCACCCCCGCCGCCGTGATCGTCGAAGTGATGAAGGACGACGGCACCATGGCCCGCCGTCCGGACCTGGAACTGTTCGCGACCCGCCACGGCATCAAGATCGGCACCATCGCCGACCTCATCCACTACCGCCTGAGCAACGAGCACACGGTGACGCGCATGGGCGAGCGCGACTTGCCCACGGTGCACGGCACGTTCCGCCTGGTCAGCTATGAAGACCGCATTCAGGGCGGCGTGCACATGGCCATGGTCATGGGCGACATTCGTCGCGAGCAACCGACCCTGGTGCGGGTCCACGTCATCGACCCGCTGCGCGACCTGGTCGGCGCCGAGTACACCGGCCCGGCCAACTGGACCCTGTGGGCGGCGCTGCAGAAAGTCGCCGAGCACGGCACCGGCGTGGTGGTGGTGCTGGCCAATCACGAATCGTCCCAGGCCCTGCTCGAGCGGGTCCCGCACCTGACTCAACCCGTGCGCCCCTATTCACGCACGCAGACACGTATCTATTCGGAAGTCGGCACCGGCGCGCAGATCCTGCAGGACCTGGGCGTCGGCAAACTGCGCCACCTGGGCCCGCCGCTCAAGTACGCAGGCCTGACCGGCTACGACCTCGAAGTGGTCGAAAGCATCGCGTTTCAAGCACCAACCTCGCAGGCCGGCGCCACGGACGATATCGGCCTCTGAAGCAACCGATCCACCAGGTCGCCTTGACCTGACTGCTCCCGATACGCGGGTGTGGAACCAGCCCGCTCAAACAATGACAAATGAGGGCGTACACGATGGTATTCAAAAAACGTGCGATAGCAGCGTTGGCTGCGGCGACCCTGGCATTCACGGCGGGCACTGCCGTGGCGGCCGAGCCGTTGAGTTTCGTCAGCTGGGGCGGCACTACCCAGGACGCACAGAAGTCGTCATGGGCCGATCCGTTCAGCAAGAGCAGCGGCACTGCGGTGGTCATGGATGGCCCGACCGACTACGGCAAGCTCAAAGCCATGGTCGAAAGCGGCAACGTGCAGTGGGATGTGGTCGACGTGGAAGCCGACTTCGCCCTGCGCGCGGCCAGCGAAGGCCTGCTCGAACCCATGGACTTCAAGGTCATCGACCGCAGCAAGCTCGATCCTCGGTTCGTTTCGGACTACGGCGTAGGCTCGTTCTATTTCTCCTTCGTGCTGGGCTACAACGAAGGCAAGGTCGCCGCCGGCAAGCCGCAGGACTGGACCGCGCTGTTCGACACCAAGACCTATCCCGGCAAACGCGCGCTGTACAAATGGCCCAGCCCGGGCGTGCTGGAAATCGCCCTGCTGGCCGACGGCGTCGCGGCCGACAAGCTCTATCCGCTGGACCTGGACCGCGCCTTCAAGAAGCTCGACTCGATCAAGAAGGACATCGTCTGGTGGGGCGGCGGCGCGCAGTCGCAGCAACTGCTGGCCTCCGGTGAAGTCGCCATGGGCCAGTTCTGGAACGGTCGCGTCTACGCCCTGCAACAGGACGGTGCGCCGGTCGGCGTGAGCTGGAAGCAGAACCTGGCGATGGCCGACTTCCTCGTCGTGCCCAAGGGTTCGAAGAACAAGGAGGCTGCCATGCGCTTCGTGGCCAACGCCACCAGTGCCAAGGGCCAGGCCGACTTCTCCAACCTGACGGCCTACGCGCCGGTCAACACCGAAAGCGTACAGCGCCTGGACTCGGTCCTGGCGCCCAACCTGTCGACCGCGCACGTCGACGACCAGATCACTCTGGACTTCGCCTACTGGGCCAAGAACGGCCCCTCTATCGCGACACGGTGGAACGAATGGCTGGTCAAGTGAAGCTGTCCTCGCCCTCCGCGCTGGGCAGCACCGGGGGCGCCGCCGGCGGCCCCGGTGCGCTGCGTGCCGCCCAGCCACGACCCGGCCTGATCCAGCGCTGGCGGGGTTCGGGCAACCTGCTGCCGGCGCTGCTGTTTCTCGGTCTGTTCTTCTTCGCTCCGCTGATCGGCCTGTTGCTGCGCGGCGTGCTGGAACCCACGCCGGGGCTGGACAACTACCGTGAACTGTTCGCCAACTCGGCCTACGCCAGGGTGTTGTTCAACACCTTCTCGGTGGCCGGGCTGGTAACGCTGTTCAGCGTGTTGCTGGGCTTTCCCCTGGCGTGGGTGATCACCCTGGTCCCGCGCGGCTGGGGTCGGTGGATCTTCAGCATCGTGCTGCTGTCGATGTGGACCAGCCTGCTGGCGCGCACCTATTCCTGGCTGGTGTTGCTGCAGGCGTCGGGGGTGGTCAACAAGCTGCTCATGGCCCTGAGCATCATCGACCAGCCGCTGGAAATGGTGCACAACCTCACCGGCGTGGTAATCGGCATGAGCTACATCATGATCCCGTTCATCGTGTTGCCGTTGCAGGCGACCATGCAAGCGATCGACCCCATGGTGCTGCAGGCTGGTGCTATCTGCGGCGCCAGCCCCTGGACCAACTTCTTCCGGGTGTTCCTGCCACTGTGCCGCTCGGGGCTGTTCTCCGGCGCCTTGATGGTGTTCGTCATGTCCCTGGGCTACTACGTCACCCCGGCCCTGCTGGGCGGTGCGCAGAACATGATGCTGCCCGAGTTCATCGTGCAACAGGTGCAATCGTTCCTTAATTGGGGGCTGGCCAGTGCGGCCGCAGCGCTGTTGGTGCTGATCACCCTGGTGCTGTTCTATTTCTATCTGAAGCTGCAACCGGAATCCCCGGTTGGCGCCAGCAATTCGAGGTAAGTCATCATGCTCCTTACCCCCAATGCCATGAGCCGGCGCCTGCGCGTGGGCTTGTACCTCACCACGGGATCGATCGGCGTGTTCCTGCTGTTGCCGATCGTCTTCATCGTCCTGCTGTCGTTCGGCTCGTCCCAGTGGCTGGTGTTCCCACCACCGGGCTGGACCACCAAATGGTACCTGCAATTCTTCGCCAACCCCGAGTGGATGGCGGCAGCCTGGTCGAGCCTGAAAGTCGCCGCGCTCACCACCGTGTTCGCCGTGCTGCTGGGCCTGCCTACGGCCTTTGCACTGGTGCGCGGCAAGTTTCCCGGCCGCGAATTGCTGTACGCGGTGTTCACCTTGCCGATGATCGTACCGTTGGTGATCATCGCCGTGGCCGTGTATGCGCTGTTTCTCAAGTTGGGCTACACCGGCACGCTGTTCTCTTTCGTGGTCAGCCACGTGATCGTCGCCCTGCCCTTCACCATCATCTCGATCATCAATTCGCTGAAGCTGTTCGACCAGTCCATCGAGGATGCCGCGGTGATCTGCGGCGCGTCACGCCTGCAGGCGATCTTCAAAGTCACCTTCCCGGCGATTCGTCCGGGCATGGTCGCCGGCGGCCTGTTCGCCTTCCTGGTCTCGTGGGATGAAGTGGTGCTCAGCGTGATGATGGCCAGCCCGACCCTGCAGACCCTGCCCGTGAAAATGTGGACCACCCTGCGCCAGGACCTGACGCCGGTGATCGCCGTCGCCTCGACGCTGCTTATCGCCCTGTCGGTACTGGTCATGGTGGTTGCCGAAATCGTTCGTCGCCGTAACCCTGCCAACGTTTAGGAGCTGGACATGAGTGCTGTGATCAAACAACAACAGGCCGTGCAGGCCGGCGACACCCTGGTCAGCCTGCGCGGCTTGAACCGTCATTACGGCGATTTCGCCGCGGTGGACAACATCGACCTGGACATCAAGGACGGTGAATTCCTGACGTTCCTGGGCTCCAGCGGCTCGGGCAAGAGCACCACGCTGTCGATGCTGGCAGGCTTCGAGACGCCCAGTTCCGGCGAGATCCTGGTCGGTGGTCAGTCACTGGTGAACGTACCGCCGCACAAGCGTGGTATCGGCATGGTATTCCAGCGCTACTCGCTGTTTCCCCACCTGTCGGTACGCGACAACGTTGCCTTCCCTCTGGACATTCGCAAACTGGGCCGCGCCGAGCGTGACCGCAAGGTCGATGCGATGCTCAAGCTGGTGCAGCTCGAAGCGTTCGCCCACCGTCGACCTTCGCAACTGTCCGGTGGCCAGCAGCAGCGCGTGGCCATCGCCCGCGCGCTGGTCTACGAACCACGCATCCTGTTGATGGACGAGCCGCTGGGCGCCCTGGACAAGAAGCTGCGCGAAGATCTGCAGGACGAGCTGCGGCAGTTGCACAGGCGCCTGGGCATCACCATCGTCTACGTGACCCACGACCAGGAAGAAGCCATGCGCCTGTCGCAACGCATCGCCATCTTCAGCCACGGCAAGATCGTCGGCCTGGGCAGCGGCTACGACCTTTACCAGAACCCGCCCAATGCCTTCGTGGCATCGTTCCTGGGCAACTCCAACTTCCTCAAGCTGACCACCACCAGCAACGGTTCGGCCAGTTTCGAAGGCGCCAGCCTGGGCATGCGCCTGACCCCTGGTGCCAACGCGGGCCAGCAGGTGCTGTTGATGGTGCGCCCGGAGAAAGCCCAAGCCCTGAGCGTCGTACAAGCGGCAGAGCAACCCCTGCTGCCCGGCTGGAACCAGATCGCGGCCACCGTCACCGAGACCCTGTTCTTGGGTGAAAGCCAGACCTGCAGCGTGGTCACCAGCGGCGGCACGGCGATGACGGTCAAGGCCTTGTCAGCGGCCGGTATGCCCCTGCAGGCCGGTGAGCAGGTCCAGGTGCGCTGGGCAGCGGCAGACGCTTGCGTGTACACGCACTGGGAAGACGGCGACCTGAACAAGGCGGCCGGGACGCACTGATTTCTCGACGCGGACCGCAACCTCCGCGAAACGAAAGGCCCCGATTGATCGGGGCCTTTTCGCATCAGTGCGTGGGTACCTGTTCGAGCTACTTGGCGTATCCGGCCCGCAGCCGTTCGGCACGTTGCTGCTTGCGGGTCGCCAGACAGTAGAACAGCGGACAGGTGACCACGATGCCCACCAGCCAGGACAAGTCGGCGCCTTCGACCAGATGGGCGTAAGGCCCTACGTAGAGCGCAGTGTTGGCGAACGGCAGCTGCACGGCGATGCCACAGGCGTAGGCGATGATCGCGTGCCAGTTGAAGCGCCCGTATTGCCCGCCGTCGGCGGCGAAAATCGACTCGATGTCGTAGTCACCGTACTTGATCAGGTAGAAGTCGATCAGGTTGATCGAAGCCCACGGCACCAGTACCAGCAACAGGGCCAGGATCAAGCCGATGAAGTCCTGAATGAAGTCACCCGAAGCGCCCACCGCCACCAGGCAGCAGCCACTCAACACCAAGGCCGACAGCACGATGCGCACTTTCACGCTGGGCGTCCAGTGGGCAATGAACGTCTGCACCGCAGTGACGATGGCCAGTACCGCACCGTACAGGTTCAGAGCGTTGTGGCTGATGATGTTGAGCAGGAACAGCAGCATCAACAACGGCCCGAGGGCACCGGTGGCCTGTTCGACGGCCGTCATCGCCTCGGTACCGGGCGGGGTCGCGAGCACCACGACCGCGCCGAAACTGAACGACAGGATGGTCCCCAGGGTGGCGCCGGCGTAGGTGGCCCAGAACGGTTTGGCAATGCCGATATCACTGGGCAGGTAGCGGGAATAGTCCGACACATAGGGTGAAAAGCTGACCTGCCAGATCACGCCCAGGGACACCGTGGCGATGAACCCTGCCAGGGTGAACCCGCCTCGGGTAAGAAAGTCGACCGGCAGCGGCTGGCTGAACACGAACGCGGCCAGCAGCGCACCCCCCATGACCCAGGTGCCGATGCGGTTCAAGGTATGGATGAAGCGGTAGCCGAGCACGCCGATGGCAGTCGCCGCCAGGGCGCCGATCAGGCTGCCGACGGGCAGCGAGATCGGCTCGACCATGGCATGGATCGACTTGCCGGCCAGGACGATGTTGGAGATGAAGAAACCCACGTAGATCAGCGCGGCGAAGAACACGATCAACAGCGCGCCGAACCGGCCGAACTGTCCTCGACTCTGCACCATCTGCGGTATGCCCAGGCGCGGCCCCTGAGCCGAGGACAGGGCGATGACCACGCCACCCAGGCAATGCCCGAGCACAATGGCCAGCAGCCCCCAGGCGAGGTTGAGGTTGAAGACCTGGACCACCATGGCGCCGGTGACGATCGGCAGTGGCGCGATGTTGGTGCTGAACCACAGCGTGAACAGGTCCCGAGCCCGCCCATGGCGCTCGGTACGGGGAACCTGCTCGACGGTGTAGCTCTCGATCAAAGGGTCTTGCGATGAACGCTCGGACATGGTCTTTCACTCAAGGCTGTTGTTGTTCTTGTAGGAATCCGTCTCACAAAAAGTGAGCCGCTTCTGATGAACAAACCATATTACGGTATACCAAGAAAACGCAAGCGGATCGCTCGGCGAGGGCATTTCCAGGGCGTAACGGCGTGTGTATCTCGACACTGAAAATCAGGGTTGCACAACGATTTTTTTGGTATACCATCGACCAACAAATATTCGAATAAACGAGAGGTGCCTTTGATGATCGATGCCGAAATCTACAAACAAGTCATGGGCTCGTTTCCCTCTGGCGTGACCGTGATCACCACCCTTGACGATGACGGCCAACTGGTCGGCATGACCGCCAGCGCTTTCAGCTCCTTGTCGATCGATCCGGCCCTCGTGCTGTTCTGCCCCAATTACAAAGCCGACTCCTACCCCCACCTGATTCGCAGCAAGCGCTTCGCCATCCATCTGCTGGCCAGCGACCAGCAGGCCGAAGCCTATGCCTTCGCCAGCAAGGGCAAGAACAAGGCCGACGGCATCGAGTGGAGCCTGAGCGCGCTGGGCAATCCGGTACTCAAGAACGCCATCGCGGTCATCGAGTGCGAACTGTGGCGCGAATACGAAGGCGGTGATCACGCGATCATGGTCGGTGCGGTGAAGAACCTGCTGGTGCCCTGTGCCGCGCAAAGCCCGCTGGTCTACTGCCGCGGGAAGATGGGCGCCCTGCCCGCTTTCGCCTGACATTTCTCACGCTATTGAATGTCCAGGCCACGGCATGCCGTTGGCCGGGATGAATCACGGTCAACAGATCCGAGGTAGGCAAGATGAAATTTTCGCTGTTCGTGCACATGGAACGCTGGGACGAGAAAACCAGCCACCGCCAGCTTTTCGAAGACCTGACCGAACTGACCCTGATGGCCGAAAAAGGCGGGTTCAGCACGGTGTGGATTGGCGAGCACCACGCCATGGAATACACCATCTCCCCCAGCCCCATGCCGCTGCTGGCCTACCTGGCCGGCAAGACCACCACCATCCACCTGGGCGCCGGCACCATCATCGCGCCGTTCTGGCATCCGCTGCGGGTCGCCGGCGAATGCGCCCTGCTGGACGTGATCAGCAACGGCCGCATGGAGGTCGGCCTGGCCCGCGGCGCTTATCAGGTGGAGTTCGACCGCATGGCCGGTGGCATGCCGGCCAGCAGCGGTGGCAATGCCCTGCGCGAAATGGTGCCGGTGGTGCGCAAGCTGTGGGAAGGCGACTACGCCCATGACGGCGAGATCTGGAAATTCCCCACCTCCACCAGCGTGCCGAAACCGGTGAAGACGCCGCCCATGTGGATCGCCGCGCGCGACCCCGATTCGCACAACTTCGCCGTCGCCAACGGCTGCAACGTCATGGTCACGCCGCTGATGAAGGGTGACGAGGAAGTGGTCGATCTGAAGAACAAGTTCGAAGCGGCCCTGGCCAACAACCCGACCGTACCGCGGCCGCAGTTGATGGTGCTGCGTCATACACACGTTCATGGCAAGGACGACCCCGAAGGCTGGAAAGTCGGCGCCACGGCGATTTCGCGGTTCTACCGCACCTTCGATGCCTGGTTCGGCAACAAGACCACCCCGGTTAACGGCTTCCTGGAACCCAGCCCGGAATCCAAGTTCGCCGAGCGCCCTGAGTTCGAGCTGGAGAACATCCGCAAGAACACCATGATCGGCACCCCTGAGCAGATCATCGCGCGCATCCAGTACTACCAAGAACTGGGCGTCGACGAGTTCAGCTTCTGGTGCGACAACAGCCTGCCCCATGCCGAGAAAAAGAAGTCGCTGGAACTGTTCATCAACGAAGTGGTGCCGGCGTTTCAATAAGCTTGGCCAGCAGCGATAAAAAACCGGGCGCCAGCCCGGTTTTTCATGTGCGGCCAATACGTTCAGCCTTCGCGAGCAACCGGCGTCAACCTCAGCAGCTTGGCATCGACCCCATCGGTGAGCACGTAGATCGAGCCGTCCGGTGCCACCTTGACGTCACGCATGCGCTCGTCCAGTTCGCCCAGCAGCAGTTGCTGACCCACGATCTTCTGGCCGTCGCGCAGCACGCGGCGCACCGTGCGTTCCTTGAGCGCAGGCACCAGCAGGTCTCCCTGCCAGTCCGCAAACAGCGCGCCGCTGTAGACCGCCAGGCCGGACGGCGCAATCGAAGGCGTCCACTCCAGGAGCGCGTCGCGATATTCGGGGAGTTGCCGAAACGGCGTCACTGTCGCGAACGGGTAATCGATACCCGCCGTCACCACAGGCCATCCGTAGTTGCCGCCCGGGACGATATGGTTGATCTCGTCACCCCCTCGCGCACCGTGCTCGGTCACCAGCAGATCCCCTGTGGCCGGATCGACGGCGATGCCTTGGACGTTGCGATGGCCCAGGCTGTAGATCTCCGGCGCAACGCCAGGTCGCTGGATGAACGGGTTGTCCGCCGGCGGCCGACCCTCGCGGTCAAGCCTGACCACGGTGCCCAGATGATTGGCCAGATTCTGCGCTTCTTCGCGCCGCTCGCTGCCATCCCCCAGCGACAGCACCAGGGTGCCGTCACCCAGAAACGCCAGACGCCCACCGTTGTTGCCCACCCGCGCCTTGAGCGTGGAACTGAACAGCACGCGCACCTCTTCGATTCTGTCGTGCGCCCATTTGGCTCGCACCAGCTGCGTGCCGTTGGCCTTGGTATCGCCGTAGGCCATGGTCAGGTAGATCCAGCCGTTCTGCTCGAACTGCGGGTCCAGCGCTACCTCCATCAGCCCGGCGGTGCCGCCGCGCTGAAACAGCGGCGGCAGCCCATCCAGCCTGACGGGCGAAGAGGCACCATCGCGATCGATGACCAGCAATCGACCGCCCATCTCGGTGACCAGCGTGCGGCCGTCTGGCAGAAAGGCGATCGACCAAGGGCGGTTCAACCCTTTCGCAATCGTCTGGACCGCATAGCTTGCAGGGTCGACCACCGCTGGCTTGCTGCCAGCGCCTGGCGCCATGACGAAAAACAGCACGACAGGTGCGATCAAAAGCATCGCTACGGCCCCTGCACCACGCCAAAGGACGACTGCGCCGTTGGGTTTGCTCAACCGCGCATAGAGCGCTCCGCCCAAGCCACCTGTCAGCGACATCAGCACATGGCCCGCTGACGTCCTTGTGCCCGGTAGCGCCGGCATGGGAATCACCGAGCGCATCAGCCAGAACACGAAACCCAACCCACATACACCCGATACGATGAAGACGCACCTGCGCCCGGTCAACGGGCTGAATCGCAGCGCCAGGTGCCCGGCACCCACCGCGAGCACAAGCGCTCCGGCTGCGATGCCGGCCATGACCGGCCCGAACCGGGCGAGGTCTTCCAGAGTGGTCCAGACGCGAACGGACGCCGTGACCGGCGCCCCAAGGTCGACAAGCTCGCCCAGATTGAGCTGGGTCTGAACGATGCTGGCGATGGCGCCCGTTGCCAGGGCGGCAACGAGCAACGCTGTGAGATGCCGGGTGATCGCCGCCATTCGGCTCAGCCCGCAGTGCCCGGTGTTTTGCAACGGGTGTACTCCAATTGGTACAGCGTGGTGTCGAGCAGGCCAGGCTGGCTGTCCAGCAACTGCTGCAACTCTGCCACGCAGGCATTGCCGGCGTCACGCACATAATCGGCGGCACAGCCTTCGATGATGATGATCCAGGCAGGTATCTGCGTCCCTTCGGCCCGCGCCTTCTTCTCTGCTGTTTCGACCTTGCTGACAGCCTCGTCCGCTACGCAAAGGTGCACGCCAGTGATTCCCTGTCCATGGACAAACCCGGGAAGCACACGTTGGCGCAGAGCGTTCGACACGAGAGCATGGTGTTGCTCGATGACATCGAAGCGGATTGTCATCAGATACGCGCCCTGACCGACGCCATCGGAATAGGTCACGTCGCAGATGGAACGGGCGACGTTGCGATACGACTTCACCGATTGCTGCGTCCATGGCGTAGGCGTGTTGAGACGCGACAGGTAATCCTGCCCTCCCAGGACTTGCACGTTGTCCGCCTCATAAAGGTTGAAATAGGTCGGACCTGCCTCCAGCGCCAAGTACCGGCGGCCGCGCAGGAAACCTGGAATAGCGGCCCGCTCTGGCATGTGCTCCCGGTTATGCCACTCATAGAACTCATCGCGTGCCTCGGGCAAAAGATCGTGCCAGATCGCGACTACACCTGTTCCTGCAAAGCTCATAGCGGTTTACTCCAGCAGTGTTCAGTCAACATTGGGATGACGACCAGCGACCCATGCGCTGCCCATTTCGGCAACGTAGGGAACGACAGTCTGGAATTGCTCGCCCAGCCCCTGGCCGCCTACACGCATGGTGTCGCCTGCTTTGAGAAACACGGGCGGCTTCTGGCCAAGCCCTACACCCGGAGGAGTGCCTGTGATGATGACGTCACCCGCCATCAACGGCATGAAGCGACTGAGGTAGGCCACGATGTGTGCAACGCTGAAAATCATCGTGCGTGTGTTGCCGGTCTGCAGGCGCTTACCATTGACGTCGAGCCAGAGATCGAGGGTCTGCGGGTCGGAAATCTCGTCGCGGGTAACCAGCCACGGCCCGAGCGGCGCGAAGGAAAACCCGCTTTTGCCTTTGGTCCACTGGCCTTCGTATTCGAGCTGGTAGGCGCGCTCGGACACATCGTTGGCCAGGCAGTACCCCGCAACATGATCCAGGGCCTGGGACTCATCGATCTGCCAGGCAGGCGTACCGATGACGATGGCCAGTTCCACTTCCCAATCGAGTTTTTCCGCGCCCGTTGGCAGAATGACCGGATCATTGGGGCCGCTGATGGATGCCGTGTGCTTGTTGAAGACCACGGGTTGGCTTGGAATCGGCGTATTCGTCTCGGCAGCATGATCGGAATAATTGAGTCCGATGCAGATGAGGTTTGGAACGCTACCCACACACGGACCCAGCCGCGTACCAGGTGCCACCACTGGCAGTTTCTCGATCTCGATCGTGCGCAGTTTTTCCAGCACGACCGGCGTTATCGCCGAGGCGTCGATGTCATCGACGATGCCGGAAAGATCGCGGACGTGACCTTGTGAATCCAGGACACCCGGTTGTTCCTGCCCCGGCAAACCAAAACGGACTAAGCGCATTTGCTACTCCTCAAACGTTGAAAAATTGACAGACAACGAGCCTGCGTTACCGAACTGAACACACAGTGGTTGATTGATGGGCACATCGAGCACACCGGCGTAAGAACCAGTGATGATCACCTGCCCGGCTTGCAGCCCTATGCTCTGTGCAGAGAGGAAATTGGCCAGCCACACAATGGGCAACAACGGGTTCCCGTCCGGATGGCGGCCTTTGAGAGTGGCGCGATCTGCTGTTGCATCGTGCACAGTGATATTCAGCTCCGACGGCATGTCCGAGGCACGCACCGAGATCGATGGTCCGAGTACCAGGCCATGGTTGAACAGCCCATCGGCCAGCAGGTGCTCGAACGGCAGCGATTGCGGGTCCGTATAACGACAGTCGATGACTTCGAGGGCCAAGTGCACCGAGCCGATCGCCGCAACGATGTCCTGCGCTGTATAGGGCTCGCCACGGGCAGGCAAACCATCCGCCAGGACACAGGCCAATTCGGGTTCGATCCGCGCACCGGTGGCGTCGCCTGGCAGCCGGTATTGTCCATCCTCAACGATGGCGTCCTCGTAGAGGGGGGCCACGATCCACTTGCCCGAGGGTGGCAATGCACATTTCCAGCCGCCCACGAATTTGCCGGCCAAGGGCCCTACGCGTTGCTGAATGGCAAACCCCTGCGCAAGGGTAAGTGGCACGCTCGTCTCGGGCAGACACGCCAGGCGAACACC
Source organism: Pseudomonas rhizosphaerae (assembly GCF_000761155.1). Lineage (NCBI taxonomy): Bacteria > Pseudomonadati > Pseudomonadota > Gammaproteobacteria > Pseudomonadales > Pseudomonadaceae > Pseudomonas > Pseudomonas rhizosphaerae. The sequence goes on from NZ_CP009533.1 coordinate 2,630,427, forward strand.
CTGCTGTCGAGCATGGGCCAGCGCCATGGCGGCCAATTCCAGCTCAGCTGTGACTTCGGCCACTGTCCCCAACGACAAGCTCATGCACGCTCCTTATGCACATTGTTATGACGGGGCCAGATCGTACCCAGCTTGTTGGCGGCATCCTTCAGCAGAGCGTGCAGCGCTTCATGTCGCTCGGGCTGCATGCGCATGACAGGGCCTGCAATGCTCATGGTGCCTACCACAGGGCCGGTCGGCACCAGTTTCACCGCGACGGCGATGGCCCAGACCCCGGCTTCGGCCTCTTCGACGACCAGGCCGTATCCACGCTGGCGCGTCACTGCCAGATCGGCCAGCAGTGATTCGATGCTGCTGATTGCCTTGGGCCCCTGCCCCGAGTGAGCGTCTGACTTGCCCAAACCACTTTGCAGGGCGAGTTCGATGGCCAATTCGTCAGGCATCGACGCCAGCCAGGCTTTGCCATTGGCAGTGGCGTAGAGATTGATCGGGCGATCCATCGCGGGTGAGTAGACCAACCCCGGTGCAGCCCCCTGCGCCGACGACAGCCAGGACAGCGTGCCTTCGTTGACTACCGTCAGCCGTACCAATTCGTGGCATTGGACAGCCACCTGTTCAATGATCGGCTGGACCAATTCAGGCAAGCCGATTCCGTGCAGGTAACGCTGACCCAGGAGTGCCAGTTTCAGCGTCAGGCGATAGTGCGACGTGGCCTCGTCCTGCTCTGCCCACCCTTGCTCGACCAACTGGGCGAGCACCCGATGTGCGGGCCCTTTTTCCAGGCCCAATTCAGCAGCGATATCCGACATCCGCATCCAGCGGGCTTCGCGAGCCAACAGCTCGATAGCCTCCAGACAGCGGTCGACAGCACCTTTGACGACTCTCATATTGTTCTCGACTGGTCTTTGACTTCACGGTGAATTTGATCGACATTATTCGTACTGGAACAGTGTTCCAATAGTATGCAGGCAGTGTTCGATAAGTCAAACCTACGCCGGACTGGTGCCCTTCGATGAAAACCGAGTCAAACACGCGGCTTGATCACCACTTCCCACCAGGCAATTGGCAGATGACCAGCCCAGCCCACCCGGTGTCGACGTGGCATCCAAGTGCCTGCGCCTTTCGCAACAAGCCGGGAGCCCGATCAATGTATTTCTCGATCGGCCGTCGCCTGCAAAAGCCCGCGAGCGGCAAGGTTGCGCATCATTGCCCCCAAGCCAAACGTCCAAGGCAGCGCTTCGTGGCTGTAGGTCACCGTGTTGCGCAGCACGCCGAGCAACGGACTGCCGATGCTGACCTCATCACCCCGTTTATGAGTGAATCCGCTACCCGGCTTGTCACGATCCTGGGTAGGTGCGAACAGCGTGCCGAGGAAAAGCATGAAGCCATCGGGGTATTGATGATCACCGTTGACGGTCTGAGCCACCAGATCCAAGGGATCCCGGCTGATCAATGCCATCGAGCTGCTGCCCTCGAGCACGAACCCGTCCACACCCCGAACATGCAGGTTGACGACACAGTTGCGAACGTCGTCGAGCGTGAAGGTCTCATCGAACAACCGGATGAAGGGACCGATGGCGCACGACGCGTTGTTATCCTTGGCTTTACTCAACAGCAGCGCACTGCGGCCCTCGAAATCGCGCAGGTTCACGTCGTTGCCCAAGGTGACGCCATGCACATCGCCACGGCTGTTCACCGCCAGGACGATTTCAGGCTCAGGATTGTTCCATTCGGACTTGTGGTGGATGCCGATATCGCTGCCACTGCCCACTGCCGCCAGAACGGGCGCCTTGGTGAATATCTCCGCATCCGGACCAATCCCCACTTCAAGGTACTGCGACCACATGCCTTGCTCGATCAGCACAGCCTTGAGACGCATGGCGGCCGGCGAGCCAGGTTCGATTGCACGCAGGTTGTCGCCTATCGCTTCTTGCACCAGCCGGCGCACGCCTTCAGCCGCGCCAGCGTCGCCCCGCGCCTGCTCCTCGATCACTCGCTCGATCATGCTCGATGCGAACGTCACGCCTGCGGCCTTGATGACCTGAAAATCGGCCGGCGGCAGCAGCGATGGCTTGGCAGGATCGAAATCGCCGCCTGTATTGGCCAGCAGCTCCTCGACCGTGCCGATGTACCTGCCGGTCGCTTTACGAACTGCCCACAGCGGCGAGTCCTGCTCCAGCAGCGCACTTACGGTGGAAAAGCTCGCAGAAAGATCGAACACGCCATCGTCACGCAGTACCACGGGCGAAGGTCCCGCTATTGCACCAGGGACCCAGGCACGGCCAATCAACGTTCCAGCCACGTCATCCGCAGGCAGAGTGTTTTGGCGCGTCAGTTTCAAATGTGCCATGGGCGGTTCCATTTCAGTCGGCTGTCAGAGCCGTGAAAGTAATGAACCCCGACCGAAAATCCCAATGACAGATTCTCACCAGTCAATGCTGTTTCGTTATCGATGGACAGAGGCCTATCCACATGCAAAGCGATCAAATCACTTTTGCCAGCGTCACCCGATGGCTGAAGATCAAACATTTGGTACTGGTCGATAGCTTGGCCAAGACCCGAAACATGCATCAAACCGCAGAGCAGATGAATGTTACGCAGCCAGCCATCAGCAAGTTGCTTCGTGATTTGGAAGAACTGCTTGGATTCCCGTTGTTCGAGCGACAGACGCGCAATCTGGTTCTGACGGAACTGGGCATATTCGTGGCCCGGTATGCGCGTATCACACTGGAAGACACCGAATCGTTCGTCGATCAAGTCAACAAACTGCGCAAGGGCGGGCATGGGCATTTGAAGATCGGCACCATCTTCGCTGCCACCTCATTGGTATTGCCCGAAGCCATCGCAAGCATCAAGCGCATACGCCCGCTGCTCTCCATCGAAGTGATCGAGCAAACCAGCAACCACTTGCTCGAAATGCTCGATCAGAAAAAGCTGGACTTGATCATTGCCCGCTTCACCCACGAAGACTGCCAGTCATTCGAGTTCACTGCGCTTGGGCCTGAGCCCTTTTGTCTGGTCGCCAACAACCGGCATCCGCTGTGCCAACTCGAAGAGGTGCCTACTGCAGCGCTGAGTGAATGGCCGTGGGTCATGTACCCCTTCAACACACCGATTCGGCGACGCATGGAACGGGCATTTGCCATGTTCAAGATCCCATCGCCGACCAACACGGTCGAGACCATCTCGATGCAGACCTTCCTGCAATTGCTTCAGTCAGGTCCGATGCTCGCGATGCTGCCTGAATCGATGGTGCAGTCGCAGCTGCAGAATGGGCAACTTCGGGTGCTCGACACCCCGTTCAGAGTCGAGTCTCAGGATTACGGCGTTATCACGCGAAAGGACGAACCGCTTTCCGAGCCGACGCAGACATTCATCAGCACGTTACTGGAGTTCGCCAGACAGAAACGCTTGGCTGCGGAAACGTGAGATCGGCGTGTTCGCGAAATGCACCGATGAGACAAAGTTATCGAGCAATCGAAAGCTCTCATTAGGCAGCCATTTCGCCAAATCCTATAGTGCCGGCACAAGAATGCGGCGCACACCCTGCGACCGCGCACTAGCCTGCAGCCCGTGAGGATGCGATGGAACTGATCATGAAAGTTGGCCCAGCCGCCGTGCTGCGCTTGAACCCACTGGACGATGTGCTGATTGCACGAAGACCGCTGGTTGCTGGCGAACTGCTCGAGCACGAAGGCGTAACGGTCCGTGAAGCGATCGTCGCGGGTCACAAAGTTGCTTCTCGACGCATCGAAGCTGGTCAGCCGGTCAGGCGTTATGGGCAGATCATAGGGTTTGCCGTCGCCGACATAGAGGCGGGCGAGCATGTTCATGTACACAACCTGGCGATGGGCGAATTCGCTCGCGACTACGCATTCGGCGTCGACGTGAAGCCCGATTCCGCACCCGGCGAAAGTCCTACGTTCATGGGGATCGTGCGCCCAGATGGGCGGGTCGCAACGCGAAACTACATTGGCATCCTTACCTCGGTGAACTGCTCGGCCACCGTCGCTCGGGCCGTGGCCGACCACTTCCGTCGGGACATCAACCCCGGCGCCCTGCAAGCGTACCCAAACGTGGACGCAGTCGTTGCCCTTACCCATTCGGCCGGCTGCGCGGTCGATCCTGCGGGCGACGGCCTGGCCATGCTGCGCCGGACACTGGCCGGCTACGCGACCCATCCCAACTTCGCGGCGGTTCTCGTCATCGGGCTGGGCTGCGAGACCAATCAGATCGATTCGTTGCTCTCTACCCAAGGGCTGACACGCAGCGACACCCTGCGCACGTTCAGTATCCAGGACACCGGCGGTACATCCAGGTCCATCTCCAGTGGCATCAGCCAGGTGAAAGAACTGCTGGCCGAAGCCAACCGCATTCACCGCGAACCGGTCAGTGCCCGACACCTTACCGTCGGGCTTCAATGCGGCGGCTCCGATGGTTATTCGGGGATCACGGCCAACCCAGCGCTGGGCAACGCGGTCGATCGTCTGGTGGCCTGTGGCGGCACTGCAATTCTCTCGGAAACCCCAGAAATCTATGGCGCCGAGCATTTGCTAACACGAAGGGCCGTCAGCCGCGAGGTGGGCGAAAAACTCATCGCTCGCATTCACTGGTGGGAGCGCTACTGCGAGCGGATGGGCGCCGAGCTGAACAATAACCCCTCTGCAGGCAACAAGGCAGGAGGCTTGACCACCATTCTGGAAAAGTCACTGGGGGCTGTCGCCAAGGCCGGCTCGAGCAACCTGACGGATGTCTATGAGTACGCCCAGGCGGTCACTGCCAAGGGCCTCGTGTTCATGGATACCCCTGGGTATGACCCGGTGTCCGCCACAGGTCAGGTGGCAGGCGGTGCCAACCTCATTGCCTTCACCACCGGCCGCGGATCGGCCTATGGCTGCGCGCCGGCTCCTTCCATCAAATTGGCGACCAACAGCGCCCTGTGGGCCCGTCAGCGTGAAGACATGGACATCAACTGTGGCGAGATTGCAGAGGACACCTTGACCATTTCAGCCTGCGGCGCCGCGATCTTCGAGGCAATGCTGCGCATCGCCTCAGGCGAACGCAGCATGAGCGAACAACATGGCTACGGACAAAACGAGTTCGTGCCGTGGCAAATCGGCGCCGTCACTTGAACCCTTGCCCACCCAACACTCGCATTTACAGCCTGGAGACCACGATGTCACTCATCACCGGCCATAATTTCATCGGCGGGCAACGTAGCGCTGCCGGCACTGTCATCGTCAAGAGCGTGGATGCCAGCACCGGAGAGGATCTGCCCTATGACTTCCAGCAGGCCACTGCGCAGGAAGTCGATGACGCCAGCCAGGCAGCCCACACGGCGTTTCTCGGTTACCGCACGCTGAGTGCACCGAGAAAAGCCGAATTTCTGGAGGCTATCGCTGAAGAGCTGGAGGCGCTGGACGATGAATTCATCGGGCTGGTTTGCCGTGAAACTGCGTTGCCGGCTGCACGTATCCAAGGCGAACGCGCACGTACCAGCGGGCAGATGCGCTTGTTTGCAGAGGTATTGCGACGGGGTGACTTCTACGGCGCTCGTATCGACCGGGCATTGCCGCTGCGCCAACCCCTGCCTCGTCCGGACCTTCGCCAATACCGCACTGCCATCGGCCCGGTCGCGGTGTTCGGAGCCAGCAACTTTCCGTTGGCGTTTTCTACTGCCGGCGGCGATACCGCTTCTGCACTCGCCGCCGGATGCCCGGTGGTATTCAAGGCGCACAGTGGTCATATGGCAACCGCCGAACAGGTCGCCAATGCGATCATCCGCGCTGCGCAGCGTACGGGCATGCCGGCTGGTGTCTTCAACATGATCTATGGCAGTGGCGTAGGGGAAGCGTTGGTGAAACACCCGCTCATCAAGGCCGTGGGCTTCACCGGTTCGCTCAAAGGCGGTCGCGCGCTGTGCGATATGGCCGCTGCGCGGCCCGAGCCCATTCCTGTCTTTGCCGAGATGTCGAGCATCAATCCGGTCGTGATCCTGCCCCGGGCGCTTTCGCTGCGGGCAGACAGCATTGCGACACAGCTCGCTGCATCGGTGGTTCAGGGGTGCGGGCAGTTCTGTACCAATCCAGGCTTGGTAGTCGGCATCCACTCGGATGCGTTTACAGCCTTTCAGGCCGAAGTGGCGCGCTTGATCGACGACCAGCCGGCGCAGACGATGCTCAATGCGGGCACCCTGCGCAGCTATGCAGCCGGCCTGCAGCACCTTCACGCCCATCCCGGCATCCATCATCTGGCTGGAAGTGATCAACAAGGGCGCCAAGCCCAGCCACAGCTGTTCAAGGCAGACGTGACCCTCTTGCTGGAAGGCGACAAGGTTCTGCAGGAGGAAGTCTTCGGCCCGAACTCGATTTTCATCGAGGTTGCCGACCCAGAGCAGTTGAACGCTGCAATCGCCGCGCTTCATGGTCAACTGACCGCGACCTTGATTGGTGAGCTCGAAGATCTGGAGACCTTTGCGCAGTTGACCCCACTGTTGGAAACCAAAGTCGGGCGCATTCTCGTCAATGGCTATCCCACAGGCGTGGAGGTCTGTGATGCGATGGTCCATGGCGGCCCTTATCCAGCGACCTCCGACAGTCGAGGCACCTCGGTCGGGACCTTGTCCATCGACCGCTTCTTACGCCCCGTGTGCTTCCAGAATTATCCAGATGCGTTGCTTCCCGACGCGCTCAAGAACGCCAACCCACTCAACATCACACGCCTCGTCGACGGCTGCCACACCCGTGACAGCGTGCGGATCCCCGACGCCTGAGCCCTGCCCCGGCTGTCCTGTAAAGCCCCTTTTTGCATAGACGAACACCGCACTGCAATAACCCTGTCGGCTCGGGAAGGATTCCTTGACAGCCGACGATTTCGCAGAACAAAATTACTGATGGAACGACGTTACAATAACAACGAACAAGAAATCGGAGACACCTATGAACCAGAGCATACCGATCGACGCTCGCTCCAAAACTCAGTCACGCAAAGCCGCAGCCAGCGGTTGGATCGGCTCGGCGTTGGAGTACTACGACTTTTTCATCTACGCCACGGCGGCGGCCCTGTTGTTTCCGAAGCTGTTTTTCCCTTCGGACAACCCCGCAGTCGGCATCATCGTGTCCTTGGCAAGCTTCGGTGTCGGTTACATCGCCCGCCCAATAGGAGCTGTCGTTCTCGGGCATCTGGGCGATCGCCACGGTCGCAAGAAAGTGCTGGTGTACTGCATGTTCCTGATGGGCGTGTCGACCATGTGCATTGGTCTTCTGCCCACCTATGCCCAGATCGGCATCTGGGCGCCGGTACTCTTGGTGACGATGCGCTTGATTCAAGGATTCGCCGTCGCTGGAGAAATATCCTGCGCCAGCTCCATGATTCTCGAACACGCCCCATCGGGCCGGCGTGGTTACTTCGCCAGCTTTACCCTGCAGGGCGTTCAAGCCGGCCAACTGCTTGCGGCGGCGGTCTTCCTGCCTCTGGCCCATTTCATGCCTGAAGACCAATTTACCTCTTGGGGCTGGCGAATTCCGTTTCTGCTCAGCGTCGTCGTGGTGATCATGGGCTACATCATCCGCCGCCAGGTCGACGAAACTCCGGCGTTCGCCGAACAGGAAAAGAAAGGCCAGCCCTCTGTCCTGCCTGTGGTCGAAGTGGTACGCCAAAGCTGGCGCGATCTGCTTCGCGTGATGTGCATGGCGCTCTCGGCGGTGATCGCGATCGTTGCCTCGGTATTTGGCGCGACCTATGCGGTCCAGCCAGCCTACGGGATCGGTTTTCCCGCCGGTGTCTACTTGTGGATTCCGCTGCTGGGCAACCTGTGCGCAGTCATATTGATCCCCTTCGTAGGCAACCTGTCAGACAAGATCGGCCGCAGGCCGCCGCTGATCGTCGGCATGCTCTGCGCCGGACTGCTGTCGTACGCCTACCTCTACGCCATCAGTATCCACAACCTGTGGCTTTCCCTGGTACTTTCCGTACTCATGTGGGGCGTGGCCTATCAAGGCTATAACGCAATATTTCCGAGCATGTTCCCTGAACTGTTCCGCACTCGGGTGCGTGTCACCGGCATGGCGATAGGTCAAAATATCGGGACCGCCATGACGGCCTTTCTTCCGGCGCTTTTCGTGAGCGTGGCACCCCCAGGCTCGGAAAATATCCCACTGAAAATCGGCTCTCTCACCTTGGGTATCTGCCTCATCGCGGTGATCGCCGCGGTAACGACACGGGAAACTTACCGGATCCGCCTTGCCGATCTTGGCAAGCGCGACGCCGTGCCCATTGGCCAGGATGAATACGATCAGATGCGCGCCGATGCGAGGAAAAACAAGACGAAGACGGCCGAGACAACCGAGCTGCCAAACCAGGTTCGATCCTGATGGCGTTTGAACGCGCGGGTACAACTGACGCTTTTTCGTACTTTCAATAAGCTGGACGGATACAGCCGTATCACGCGCAAGCGGGAGCGGCTCTCTGCGACGTTATCGGGCAGGTAATCATGGCCTCACATATAAAAGGGTCGACACAGGTGTATGGATTGGTCGGCCATCCGCTGGTAGCAGCCAAATCCCCAGAGTTGTTCAACCCGCTCTTCATGGCTCGGGGTGCCGACGCCGTGTGTGTACCATTGCAGGTCCAGGCCAACGACCTGCCCAGCTTCGTAACGGGTGCCAGGGTATTGAACAACCTCGCTGGCTTGCTGGTCACGATGCCCCATAAACAAAGCATGCTTGCACTGGTCGACGAGCTTCATCCAACGGCCCGTCAGGTCGGCGCTATCAACGTCGTTCGATGCGGCAGCGACGGTCGCTGGATCGGCGCCATATTTGACGGCCTTGGCTGTGTGCTTGGGATGCAGTGGGAGGGTTACGACCCTGCCAACAAAAGCATTCTGCTGATGGGTGCGGGCGGCGCCGGACGGGCAATCGCCTTTGCGATCGCATCGGCCGGCGCAAGGTCCCTGACGGTTTGCGATGCCGACCTACAGCGGGCCCAGAGACTGGCTGAATCGGTTGCCAGCGAAACAGGTTGCGCAACGCGTGCGGGGCCGCCTGACCCTCACGGCCATGACATCGTTATCAATGCCACGCCGCTGGGCATGAGTGCCCACGATCCCATGCCTGTGGATCCCGAGCGGCTCGAGCCCGGCACTTTGGTTGTCGACATCATCAACTCGCCGAACCCTACCGCGCTCTGCGCCGCAGCCCGCCAACGCGGTTGTCGTACTCAAGATGGAGGTCCGATGCATAGAGCTCAGGCCCTGCTGGCTCTGCGTTTCTTGGGTTTTGATTACCAGGACGACATCGACCTTGCGCCGAGCGACGGTTCGCATACTCACTATGCCGAGAGCAAATCTTCATGAAAGTTGCACTACTGGAAGTCAGTCATTGGCACGTGCCGCTGTACTTGAACGCACTGGAGACTCCGGGAGTCGAGGTAGTGGCTGTATCGGACTCCGAGCATGTCAAAGGCCAGGCCATTGCCGAGCGATTCAATTGCCCGTTGTACAGTTCTTCCTACGAACTGCTGGAGCGTGAGCAGATCGATTTCGCATTTGTGTTCGGCAGACATTCGGAAATGCCGTCGCTGGCCGAAGCCGTGATTGCACGAAACATCCCGTTTGCCCTGGAGAAGCCTTGCGGCATCAACATGGCCCAGGTCACTCGGCTGCGCGAGCTCGCCGAACGCGCGAACCTCTATTGCGCTGTCCCGCTGATCTTCCGTATGAGCGACCTGCTTCACGTCCTGCGCGAAGCCGAGGGAAACCAGACACCCGACTTCAATTACATGTCCTTCCGGTTCATCGTAGGCCCACCCGCCCGCTATCCGACCGCAGGTTCAGCCTGGGTCATCGATCCGGTTTTTTCCGGGGGCGGCTCCACAATCAATGTGGCGACGCACTTCATAGACTTTTTCAGGCTACTGACTGGGAAGGAGGTTGCCCGCGTCTCGGCCGTCATGAATTCCCGCACCCACAAGGGTGACGTCGAGGACTATTCGTTGTTGACCTTGCAAACAGACGACGGCGTTACCGGGGTCGTGGAAACCGGATACAGCTTCCCCAGTACGGCGGATGAGCAGCGTGAGTTCTCTTTTACGTTTTCGTCGGATCGGATGTACGCCAAGTCCGGACCTGATCGAATTGAAATAAGGGATCGCCAGAACATCGCCGCCGGTACTCGAAGCCGTCGCTTGCAGCTGGACACAGACGCCTACTACCCAGTATTCGTTCGGCAAGTACTTGCCGAATGCCGCAATGGGCAAAAGCCGATTGCATCGTTGCGCGATGCCGAAGCAATCATGCAGGTCATGGACGCTGCCTACACTTCAGCGCGTGAGGGCGGTACTCTGATTCATCTACCCTCGGCCCTAAAGAGTCCTGTTACTCGTAGCCATATTGATAGTTGATCTGACAGCTCAGTACGGTTGGGCGGTCTCAGTGCTGCGCTGCATGAGCGCCGCGACCGCCCGCCCTGCATCTGCCAAGTCTCAAATAACGCTGCCGCATTCCTGATCCCCACCGACACGCTTCGAAGCAAATCGCGTTTTCCCTTCCGAATCATGGTCAAAAACCGCCCAGACCACTCGTTCAAATAGCGCGCAACTATATAGTGCGCTATACAGATAAGTAATCTATGCTTCCCTGATCGACGTGTGAGCAATCCACAGGTCACCCCGCCTCGCCTGTTTGCGCATTTCTTCCTGGCAACCGGCATTGAACCCACGAACCCTCAACGACTTCTGTTTGGATAAACGATATGAAGAGAACACTTGCTGCCATCACGCTGTTGTCCCTGGCATCCTTCGGCGCGAGCGCCGCAGAACTTTCCGGAGCCTTGGGCGCGACCAGTCAGGGTGGCCTGACCGCGCGCACGGCCATTGGCTTCAACTGGGACAAGTCCTGGTGGGAGACTGACACCGGTAAGCTCACCGGCTACTGGGACCTTGGCTACACGTATTGGGAAGCGGGCGACGAAGCCGGTGGCCGGCATTCGGTCTCTTTTTCCCCAGTGTTCGTGTATGAGTTCGGCAGCGGCCACATCAAGCCGTTCGTCGAGGCAGGTATTGGTGTTGCCATGTTCACCGGCACCACGGCCGGTGATCAGAAGTTCGGCTCCTCGTTCAACTTCGAAGACCGCATCGGTGCGGGCCTGAAGATAGGCGACGATCAAAAGGTGGGCATCCGGGCGATCCACTATTCCAATGCCGGGATCAAGGAACCCAACGACGGGATCGAGTCTTACTCGTTGTTCTATAGCCATTCCATCTAAAGGTGGCACCGGCTCAATTTCACTGCATTGATCTCAGAGCTTTATGAAATCCGACGCTTCAAACACTGTCGACCCTCACTTCACCTGCGCCAGGGATGGCGCAGGCAAAGAATTGTCCTTCGCGCTGTATGGCGCAGCCAACCGCCTGGTGCGGCTGCACAAACCCTTTCTGGAGCCACTCGAGCTGACATTCCCGCAATACCTCGTGCTGTTGGAACTGTTCGCTGCTGCACCGCGTACCGTCGGCGAGCTTGGCGCCAAATTGAGTATGGAAACGGGCACGCTCACCCCCTTGCTCAAACGCCTCGAGGTATCAGGCAAGATCACCCGAACGCGTGATGCGGCGGACGAACGGCGTGTTCACGTGGCGCTCACTCCCCATGGCGAGGCGCTGCGTGCCGACACGCTGGCGGTCAGCGGACAAATTAAGTGCGCCTGCAATCTGGATGAGCGAGGGATCGTCGACTTGAAGAACGTACTTGATGCCCTCGGCTGGCCAGAGGACAAGGACAGTTGAAACCGTCTCGCCTTGCAAAAAAGATGCTCAGGGCACAGGCGTGATTTTCGGCACGGACACCGTGCCAACCTGCCACAGCTGTTCCAGCTGCGTCGTATAACTCTGGCTCATCATCTCCCGACGCATGCTCCAGTCCGGATCGGTCGGCACCGCCGCTGGCCGCAGCGTCCCCCTGCCCCAGCGGCCGTTGACCGCGTCGAGCACCTGCATCAGGCGCTCGGCAGCGGCGGGTTGGGCGCTGGCGAAAAGGTCGTCGGTGAACTCGCCGCGCTGGCACAGGCCCAGCAGGAGTATTTCGGCCTTGCTGTAGGTGAAACCGCTGCGAAAGATGAATTCCAGGCCCTGCACCGCTGCCTTGGTCAGCAAGCGCACATCGTCGGTGGGGTACGGCAGTTGTACCACTACGCCATTGGCGTACTTGGCTTCCAGCGGGTTGAGCATGCCGGTGCGAATGCTCACACGCAGCTGGCGACACAGCGAATGCTGCGCCCGCAGCTTTTCCGAGGCCCGCATTACATAGCTGGCCACGGCTTCGCGAATCGGCGCGATCTCGGTCAGGCGCTTGCCGAACATGCGGCTGCAGCAGATTTCCTGCTTGGGCGGATCGGGATCTTCGAGCGCCAGGCACGGCGTGCCGCCCAGCTCGCGGGCGGTCTTTTCGATCACAACGCTGAAGCGGCTGCGCAGCAGGGCCGGATCGGCGCAGCTCAAGTCCCAGGCGGTGGCGATGTTCATGCCTTGCAGGTGGGCGCTCATCTTCCGCCCGATGCCCCAGACATCGCTCACCGGGGTGACCTTCAACAGGCGATCACGGCGACCGGCTTCGCGCAGGTCCAGTACCCCGCCCAACTGTTTGTGCCATTTCTTCGCGGCGTGGTTGGCCAGCTTGGCCAAGGTCTTGGTGCCGGCAATGCCGACCCCCACCGGTATGCCAGTGCGCTGGTAGACCTTCTCGCGAATGTCGCGGCCCAGTGCGTCGTGATCCTGATGCATACCGGTGAGGTCGACGAACGCTTCGTCGATGCTGTACACCTCAAGCATGGTGCGCTTTGACAAGTGTCCATCGCTGAGCATCAGTCGGGGCGTTGCAAGTTCGTGTCGGTATTTTGCGAAAAATAAAACTAGACAAGCTTTCCTCTTTAAATCAGTGACTTAGTAAAAAGCACGAACAGACCCTAGTGCAAAGAGAAATAATTTGATGCAAAGCAAAATCGCGAAGTATCGACCCACACTCTATAAATACCAACGCGTCACAAACGCGACATTTGAACAAAATCAAACTGAAAACTATTGAGGTGAACCATGCAAAACGTACAATTCGAAGAACTTGAAGAGCGCATATCGACCATCTCTGAGGAGAAGGCCATGTATTCTGAAGGCGAAGAGATCGAGCTGGAAAACTAATTCAGTCACCGTTCTCGGTGAGGGGGTGCTTAGCGCAGCCCCTTTCTTTGTGCTAAAACATGACAGTGAGCCTGATATGAACACTAACACCAAACCTCTTATTAAGCGATCACATCACATCATACAGGCTGACGATGGTGATATTTGTATCGGAGAGATCCCGGGAGTATCTAAGATCCTTGTCGCACCGCCAGAGTGGGTGAAAGACGTTCTCAAGAAGCTGGATGGCACCCGCACAGTGCCGCGGATTGCCAAAGAGCTAGCCCATCAAGGCGTTGAGGTAACAGAGGATGATGTCATTGCTTTTATTTCAGCACTTCAAAAAATGAATTTACTAGAAGATAACGCTCACTTTTCTAATGCATTGACCAGTGAAGAAGTCGAGCGATACGATCGCCAAATGCTGCAATTTTCGCTGATCGATAAAGCGTGTGTCCATTCTCACGTTTATCAGGAGCGCCTAAAGTCCAGCACTGTCGTTATGTTTGGCATGGGAGGCTGGGGAACTTGGTGCTCTCTGCTGCTTGCACTGGCCGGTATTGGAAAGCTGCGCTTGGTTGACGGCGACAATGTCGAACTATCAAACATAAACCGACAAGTCCTTTATACCACTTCAGATATTGGAAAAGAAAAAGTCATAGCGGCCAAGGAAAGGATTCACGAGTATAACCCTAATGTAAAAGTAGAAACATTTTGTGAATTCGCCACCCCAGATCCAAAGCAAATCAGCGAACTGTTACAGGGCGTGGATTTCATAGTGCTTGCATGGGCAAGCTTAGGTTATTACCGAAAACACACACCGGAAGAAATGATCCACACCTTGGCTAGGGAGCATGGAGTTCCGGTAATGGAACTAGGAGGAGACCCACTTGAAATATCTATTGGGCCATTATTTCTAAATGATGGGTCGCACAAGTCTTTTAAAGACGTGAAGAAATCTGCGCGGCAGACGTATTACAGCAACAATGTCAATATCGAGAAATTCCAACGGGCTCGGCTGAAACACGATTTTCTGGACGGAGATCGGACTGTTAATGCCTGGCAAAGTGCTCCTTCTTTGTCAGCAATGGCTGGATTGGCATGTGATCAAATTGTTAAATGCATCACTGGCTACGATCGACCGGTGGTAGTCGGAAAGAGGATTTATCTATCAATGCAAACCCTAAATAAACGAGCAGAGACCGTCTTCGAATATGAATAAAGCATCAAAGTACTTTAGAGAGCACGGCTACTGTTCAATTGATCTGTTTTTACGTATTCCAGATCTTGTGCAAAAGTGTAAAGACGCGTGCGACAGTATTGAGGAACACGACTGGACCTACATCATCCACAACTCTACTGAGGAAATCGATCTGCCATACAATGTGCCTCCAGCACGCTTAAAACAGGTCAAAGCCGGCGCACTTAAAGTTTACCAAGAAGGAGGTTTTGCTTTTAGTTTTCGACGACTGACAGACTTAGAGGGTGTACCAATTCATCCCGCCATGAAACTCTTCGACGATTACCTTACGAGAGAAGACTTCTTGGGTTTATTGTCGACGCTCTCCGGACGACTCATCGGAGCAATGGAAGTTCGCTATATCAATCGTTTCGACCAAGGTGACTTTCTAACAACTCATCGTGATCCAGGCTCAAATCTCGGAATAGCATTAAACCTAACTTCGCAGTGGAACCTAAATTTCGGCGGGTTAACTTTCATCTTAAACGAATCACAATCCTCAGTTCATGACATACTGACGCCTTCTTATGGCCGGCTATTCATATTTGATACTTCGCAACGAACAGTCCCGCATTTTGTATCAATGGTAACGGCGCCTCCAGCTCAGAACCGGATTGCCCTCATTGCTCGCTATGGTTAATCTAATAATGTCTCCACTTCAAAAAAGCTTGCTCCTTATAGTAGTCATGGCCCTGATTTGGGGCGCAGGGTTGCCAGTTTCCAAGATAGGTGTGCAGACTCTGGGCGCTTGGCCATTCCGACTAGCATGCGCTTTTATCAGCGTTCTTTTCCTCTACGCAGTATTTTGGAAGCCGGTAAATAACCTCAGCACAACTTTAGATCCAATTCTTTATCTGAAGCTCTTCATCATCGCTATTCCAAATGTTTTCCTCGTTCCGGTCTTAAACAATATAGCGCTGGAACGTCTAAGCATTTCCGATTCAACTTCCTTGATCTATACAATGCCTTGCTTCACCTCTTTTTTTGTGATGATACTCAACCGAAAGCTCGACAGCTTTTCTATTGCCTCGTTGACTTTCTGTTTAATAGGCGTCTGGTTGATTATCGGAAGCTTTCAATTCTCTTCAAGCCACTTAATTATCTTGTCAAGCGCTGTCTCTTGGTCGATCGGCTCCATAATTGCACAGAGATTAGAGACAAATATTGATTTCCGGGTGAAAGTATTTTGGCAGGTAACCTTCGGTTGTGTTTGCGCCTTCTTGGTATCCCCCCTGTTTTTAGATTGGCCCACCGAAATTGTAAAGTTCCGTAATGACTTATCATTACCTGCCGCTGTGTCGGTTTTATTTATGGGGATTGTTGGCGGTGCGGTCGTTTTTTATATTTGGTTCTATCTAATCAAGCTTCAAAGTGCGGAATACGCCAGCTACGCAACGTTATTCTCACCAATCATCTCTATTACGTTAGCCATAACATACTTTGATGAAAATCCTTCAGCTAGCACAATGATTGGCTTTGGTTTAATTCTAATAAGTGCGCTGACCGTGAATATCTTGCGGCCTGCATGGACGTCAAGAATCCATCGAGGCACTGCATGACTAATCCTAATGAAATTATTGCACTAATCAACCAACATTTTGAGAAGGATTACCAATTACGGCATGCGGTTAGGCTAGCCGAATGGGATCAATCACTTTATGTAAAATCTGCGTCGCTGGCTGCGCGAACTCAGTCGGTGGCAGCTTTAAACGCTTTGCGTCGAGATAATCTGGTCGATTTGATGAAGTCGTGCGATTTGCCTGCTGCACTTCGCTGTGCAACAACACACGACGAGTCGCGCTTCAGGGAGGTAGATCGGTATCTCCGCTGTCACACTACGGTACCTGCTGAATTGCAGGACCGCAAGACTCGAGCAACGTCCAGAGCTGAGAGTATCTGGGCTGATTGCAGGACGAGGAATGATTGGGAAAGGTATGCTCCAGCTTTATCGGCTGTTGTTGAGGTTATCCGATTGGAAGCCCAGTGTCGCGCAGAGGCTACCGGCCTAGAGCTTTACGACAGTTTGCTGGATATTCATGAGCCTGGTCTTCGCCTAGCTCAACTAAAGCCTGCGTTTGATGAGTTGAAAGCATGGGCAATTGATATTCTCGCCAACTCTAAACACGCTTCGACAGCAGTTGCTCAGCGCCAACCTTTTACGATCGATGACAAGGAAAAGCTTTTCTTAGATATTTCTTGCGTTTTTGGGTTTGACCTCACAAGGGGTCGGATAGATTTTGGCGAGCATCCGTTTTGTGCTGGCGTACCTGAGGATACGCGGCTCATACTAAAAAAAGACTCTTCAATTCTTAATGGACTGCTTGAGGTCATCCATGAAACGGGACATGCATGTTACGAGCAGAATTTGCCTACCTCCCCTCGTGGGCACCCGATCAACCTGCCCCGGTCAGTAGGCGTGCATGAGTCTCAAAGCCTTTTTTTCGAAACCATGATCGGCCGGCATCCCGCTTTTTTGACTTACTTATCGAGGATTTTATCGGATAAGCACAAACTTCCAATTTCAGCTGACGAACTTAACCTCCACTACAACCAAACCAACCTCGGACTTATAAGAACTGACTCGGACGAGATATCTTATATTCTCCATATAATTTTACGCTTTGAGCTAGAGCTAAAACTACTAAACCGAGAAATTGAGGTGTCTGATCTTCCAAAACACTGGAACGTACTGAGCATTGATTATTTAGGGCTATCAGCGGGGAACGATTTTCGGCTTGGCTGCATGCAAGATATTCATTGGTCTCTCGGTCTTTTTGGGTATTTTCCTTGCTATATCTTAGGCCAGATCTACGCTGCACATTTATTTAACCAGTTCACAGCCAGCCACCCAGAATATCCAAGCGATTTCTGCAACGGCAACATACGCCCTGCTTTTAATTGGTTGAAGGAACATATCTGGAGCCGTGGCAGCCATGACAAGGAACTTAGCGTTTTTATGAGCCATGAAAAAAAATTAGATACGAGGCTTTTGAGATATCTTTTAGAAAACCGTTACAAGACTTAGGGACATTACTGTACCGAAAAATTCGGTGTTGCAATCGGTTTCTGCGACCACCAAGCCTACAAAATAGTAATAAGCCACTTTGCGACTGCGTTCGTGCAGCCGTTTTCACATGAGCTCGCTGCTCATCGCAGCGATAAGGATGTGCCCATGCTAGGCCCCGACGATGGGACGCTCACCCCTTGACCGTCCACAACTGCTCAATCTGCGTCGTATAACTCTGGCTCATCATCTCCCGACGCATGCCCCAGTCCGGATCGGTCGGCACCGCCGCCGGCCGCAATGTCCCCCTGCCCCAGCGACCGTTGACCGCGTCGAGCACCTGCATCAGGCGCTCGGCAGCGGCGGGTTGGGCGCTGGCGAAGAGGTCGTCGGTGAACTCGCCGCGCTGGCACAGGCCCAGCAGGAGTATTTCGGCCTTGCTGTAGGTGAAGCCGCTGCGAAAGATGAATTCCAGGCCCTGCACCGCTGCCTTGGTCAGCAAGCGCACATCGTCGGTGGGGTACGGCAGTTGTACCACTACGCCATTGGCGTACTTGGCTTCCAGCGGGTTGAGCATGCCGGTGCGAATGCTCACACGCAGCTGGCGACACAGCGAATGCTGCGCCCGCAGCTTTTCCGAGGCCCGCATTACATAGCTGGCGACGGCTTCGCGAATCGGCGCGATTTCGGTCAGGCGCTTGCCGAACATGCGGCTGCAGCAGATTTCCTGCTTGGGTGGATCGGGATCTTCGAGCGCCAGGCACGGCGTGCCGCCCAGCTCGCGGGCGGTCTTCTCGATCACCACGCTGAAGCGGCTGCGCAACAGGGCCGGATCGGCGCAGCTCAGGTCCCAGGCGGTGGCGATGTTCATGCCTTGCAGGTGGGCGCTCATCTTGCGCCCGATGCCCCAGACATCGCTCACCGGGGTGACCTTCAACAGGCGATCGCGGCGACCGGCTTCGCGCAGGTCCAGCACTCCGCCCAACTGCTTGTGCCATTTCTTCGCGGCGTGGTTGGCCAGCTTGGCCAAGGTCTTGGTGCCGGCAATGCCGACCCCCACCGGTATGCCAGTGCGCTGGTAGACCTTCTCGCGAATGTCGCGGCCCAGTGCGTCGAGGTCCTGATGCATACCGGTGAGGTCGGCGAACGCTTCGTCGATGCTGTACACCTCAAGGGCAGGCACCATGGACTCGATGATGCACATCACCCTTTCGCTGATGTCGCCGTACAAGGCGTAGTTGGAAGAGAATGCCACGATGCCGTGCTCGCGCAGCAGGTCCTTGATCTGGAAATACGGCGAGGCCATCTTCACCAGTGCCTTGGCCTCGGCCGACCGGGCGATCACGCAGCCATCGTTGTTGGACAGCACCACGATCGGCGTCTTCGCCAGGTCCGGGCGAAACACCCGTTCGCAACTGGCGTAGAAGCTGTTGCAATCGATCAGGGCGAAGACCGGCTCATTCTTTTTCATGGGCACGTACGCTGAAGGTCACTACGCCCCAGATCAACAGCTCGTCGCCCTCCATGATGTAGCGCGGCGGGTAATCGCGGTTGGCCGATTTGAGGATCACCTCGCGACCGCGCTTGTGCAGGCGCTTGCACACCGGTTCGCTGTTTACTGCGGCGATGACGACATGGCCATGCTCGGCCTCGATCGAGCGGTCCACGATCACCAGATCACCACAGAAAATCCCGGCGCCCTGCATGCTGTCGCCCTGGATGCGCACCAGGTAAATGTGCGGCGCGCGGATCTCCAGCAGCTCGTCCAGCGAAATGCGCTGTTCAATGTGGTCGGCCGCCGGCGAGGGGAAACCGGCCGGCACCTTGAACGAATACAGTGGATGCGCGGTGCTGCCCTGAGCGAGTGGGCCGAGAATGGTGATCATGGGATTGCCTAGTATTGATACTGTACGAATATACAGTTAACTTTGTACGACCTTGGAGGTCAACAAGAGACCGCGACAATCTGACGGAGAACACCATGTGTGGTCGCTACTCGATGTACGAAGCGATGGACGTCTATCTGCGTGAATTGGCCCCGCGTCAGCAGGTCATCAGTTATGTCGACCCGCAGCCGCAGGCGCGCTACAACATCGCGCCGACGCAGCGGGCCATGGTGTTGCAGGGCACCGAGCAGGGCCTGTCGATCGATTCGGTGAAGTGGGGCTGGGCGCCGTTCTGGGCCCAGGGCAAGCGCCCTGCCCCGATCAACGCGCGGGTCGAGACGGTCGCGACCGGAAAGTTCTTCAAGCAGCTGTGGCCCAATGGGCGCGTGCTGATACCGGCCAACGGCTGGTATGAGTGGGTCAAGGACGCCGATGACCCGAAGAAGAAACAACCCTGGTTCATTCATCTTGCGGACGACAAGCCGATGTTCTTCGCCGCCCTCGCCCAGGTCACGCCGGGGCTTGAGCCCGGTGAAGGGGACGGGTTCGTGATCATCACCGACGCCAGCAACGAGGGCATGGTCGATATCCATGACCGCCGCCCGGTGGTGCTGGCGCCAGAGCAGGCGCAGGAATGGCTGGAAACCGGCCTGAGCCCCGAACGCAGCATCGAAATCGCCCAGCACGAAGGCCGGCCGGTGGCCGACTTTCGATGGCACCCAGTGAGCAAGGCGGTTGGCAATGTGCGCAATCAAGGTGCCGAATTGATTGCGCCCGTCGATGAGGCGTCCTGAACCAGCACCCGCTGCCGGTTGAACCTAACCGCTGACGTTCACCGAAGATCCAGGCTCCAACCGTTCTGTGCCCAGCGCATGAATCAGCGTGATCGGCTGGCTCGACAACGCCCGCAAGTGCACGGTGATCACGTCATCGATCCGCGTCACGTCCACCCACTGCCCGTGAAACTGCACGGCCAGGCAGACATCGCCAAGGCCGGGCGGTGGCGCCGGGAACACTCGCAACCCTTCCACGGCTGGACACACGCCCAGGTAATGCCGCTGCATCACGTCCAGCGCGCCGGACATGGCCGCCAGGTGCACGCCCTCGCGCACGCCGCTGTCGGACTTGGCGTCCAGATCCGTGCGCAGGCAATGCTGGTAGTACATCCACGAAGCATCGCTGTCGGTATGGGCCAGCGCACCGGCGCAGACGGTTTTCGACAGGCTGGATTCGTGGAAGACGTGGCCCAGGTGATAGTCCATGGTCCGCCGCGCAATGTCGCCGTCGAACGGATAGCGCAAGCGGTCGAACAGCGCCTGCAACTGGTCCTGTGACAGCAGGTAGAAGAGCATCAAGGTGTCGGCCTGCTTGCTCACCTGATAGTGGTCGCAGTGATCGCCCCGGGCTTCGAGCATCCAGTCCAGGCGCGGATTGTCTTCGCGCTTCCACTCGTCCGGCGCGGGCTGCAGGCGGTCGAAGCCTTCGAACTGGTCGAGCACGCCATCGGCGGTGAACGGCAGGAACATGTTGCGGCTGACATGCTCCCAGTGCGAGGCCTCGTCGGGGCGCAGCGCCAAGCGCTCGACCAGATCCTCGCGCAGCGCCGTGGGCAACCGTTGCAGCACGTCCAGCGCGCGGCACAGTGTCCACACTGCCATGAGGTTGGTGTAGGCGTTGTTGTCCAGGCCCGGCTGCTCGGCATGGGGGTAGGCGTTGTGGTACTCATCGGGACCGATCACGCCTTCGATGACATAGCGCTGCCGGGATTCGTCGTAACGGGCCGCACTGGCCCAATAACGCGCGACTTCGATGATCAGGTCACCGATCTTGCCGGCCAGTTGCTGCTCGTCGCCGGTGGCCAGGTAGAGCGTCCAGGCGTCGTAGGCCACGGCCGAGCCGATGTGGCGCTGCAAGTGCGTCGGGTCGGGCACCCAGTGGCCGGAAAGCGGGTAGTACTGGAACGGCTGGGTCTGCTCTTCGCCGTCGTGGGCGCTGCGCCAGGGAAACATGGCACCGCCGTAGCCCAATCGGGCCGCTCGACGCCGCGCGGCCGGCAGGCGTGTGTGGCGGTAGTCGAGCAGTGAACTGGCCAGCTCCGGACGGTGCGTGGCGAACAGTGGAAAAGCAAACAGCTCGTCCCAGAACACCTGGCCGAAGTAGCCTTCTTGCCAGCCTCGGGCGGGAAACCCGAGGTCATGGCGCATGCTCAATGGGGAAACGGTTTGTTGGATATGCCAGCCGGCGAACTGCAGCGGATGATCGACCGCCGGATCGGCGACGCGAATGCGCCCGTACTCCCAAGTGTCCTTCCAGGCCTGTTCATGGGCAGCCAGCAATTCGACGTAGGTGGCGTTGGGCAGCGCCGCCATGCTGCTGGACAGTCCGTAGAATTCGTCGTCGACCTGCACGATGACACGCTTTTCCAGCACCAGCGGGCCCTGCTCGGGCCATTCCACGACGCCGTCCTGCACCAGGCGATCATCCGCCACCTGGCCCTGCCATTGGCAAGGCGCGCAGGTCTGCACTGCCACCGCCACCTTGCGCGAAGTGTCTTCCAGCGTTGCCACTACCCCTGCCCGGCCATCGGGCAGGTGCTCCCAACGGTGGCTGCGCAAACGGCGCCCCTCGTAGTCGCGGTCACGCTCGATCAAGAAGTTGCCGCGGCTGTTGTCCAGCGTTGCACGTACGCGCAGGCCCGTCAGCGCCTTGTGCGCGTGCAGCTCCCAGCGCAGCACCGCCAGTTGTGCATTGGCCAGGCTGACGAAGCGGGTTTCCACCAACTCCACTGGTGTTCCAGCCAGCACGAACGACAGCCTGCGGGTCAGTACACCACGCTGCATGTCGACCTGTTGGCGATAGGTGTGCAGGGTGTCGTCGCGAAGCTCGAACCACGGCTGGTCGTCCAGCGAAAAGGTCAGACCAAAGGGGTCGGGCAGGTTCACCAGCGCCGCAGTGTGGGTGATGGTGCCGTTGACCTGGCGTGCGGCATCGTCGTACCAGCCGGCCCGGTACAGGCCAGGGTAATGCCCTTGCGGGCGCGGCACGGCGCAGGCTTCGGGCGAGCAGGCACGCCACGAGATCACCCCGTTGGCCAAGGTGAACAGCGCTTCGCGGCGTTGTTCGTCGTTGAGCTCGAAATGGTCGAAGGCCAGCGAATGCGTCGATCGATCCGTCATCGGCGTGACTCGCAAGCGTGCGGCAGGCAAAGAGCGGTAACGGGCGTGGGCGTCATGCAAGAATTCCTCGAGTGTGCAACCGTCGATAGTCATCAATGCAGACCCATGCAGCCGCTCTGGGTTCGGCCTCCTGGGGGGTGCGCAGTGGTTACATCATGTAACGCCGGTAGAACTCCAAGGTTGCCTGATTCTTGTGCTTGGCCTCGAACATGATGTCGAAGCG
This sequence comes from Pseudomonas rhizosphaerae, assembly GCF_000761155.1. NCBI lineage: Bacteria > Pseudomonadati > Pseudomonadota > Gammaproteobacteria > Pseudomonadales > Pseudomonadaceae > Pseudomonas > Pseudomonas rhizosphaerae. The sequence continues at coordinate 2,653,120 of NZ_CP009533.1, forward strand.
CTCGAGAAACTGCAGCGCGTAGACGTTGGTCCAGTGGTTCCACATCAGCTCGCTGTGGCCGTAGAGATCGCGCTTGGAAACCACTTGCAGCAGCGCGTCCATTTCCAGTTTCTGCTCGGCGGTGAAACCCAGTTCCTGCAGGCGCTCCTGGGGCTGGGAGTAATGCATGACCGGCCGCACGCCGCGCCAGCTGTCGACGATGCGATCTACGCGAGGGTCGTCCATGGCGATGTAGTCGTTCTCGTTGATCCAGCAGTGGTGAATGTCGAGCACCACGGGTGCCAGGTCGGCGAGTTGCAGGCAGTCGTCGACGCCGTAGGTTTTTTCTTCGTTCTCGAAGGTGATGCAGTTTCGCGCCACCTGCGACAGGCGCGGCCAGATCGCGCGGGTGCCTTCGGCGCCCAGACGACCGGCGATGTGCACGTTGCATTTGAAATCCTGGAACTGCACACCGTAGCCCATCATGCGGATCATGTCGGCGTGGTACTCGAACTCCGCCAGGCTGTTCTCCACCACGGGTGGTTTGTCCGAGCCCAGCACGCAAAATTGCCCGGGGTGAAAAGACAGGCGGATGCCGGAATCGCGCGCCAATTGCCCCATGGCCGCGAAACGCTCGGCCAGCCACGCCTGACGCTCGGGCTCCTGGTAGAAAGCCGCAACCTGAGGGTGGCTGTAAAACGGTAGCAGGTCGCTGCTCAGGCGCAGCATGCGCATGGCTTCGGGCAGTTGGGCCACGTAGTCGAGCAACTGCATTTGGGCCTGCAGATTATGGGTGATGACCTCTTGCAGTTTCTCGTGCGCCACCTGGGTGGCGACGCTGTTCATCCAGCGCAAGGTAGTGGTCCGCGGGTTGTAGGCACCCTCGATGAGCTTCAGCTCGGCAAGGGTCAGGGCACGAATCGAGTGTCGGTATTGGCAGGCGAAGCCGATGCGGGGAGTGATCATTGGGATGAAGGCCAGGCGTTCAGATAGATAGCCGATAGACAACCGCAGCGTGCAATCCTCTCGCAGCAGGCCTGCGCAACTGGCCAAATTGACAGACCCCCTGCCCGACTCTTAATCTGTAGCCCGCGCATTGTAAATTGGTCTTACCAATTCAAGCACCCTCATGGCAGACCTCCAACAACAATCAGGGACTACACCCATGCCGACGAAACGCCTGGCCCTCGCTGCCCTCCACGTCCGGGAGATGGCGCGCCCATGATCATTTCAGCGTCCACCGATTACCGCGCGGCTGCACAACGTCGCCTGCCGCCTTTTCTGTTCCACTACATCGACGGCGGCGCCTACGCCGAGCATACGCTGCGGCGCAATGTCAGCGACCTGGCCGACATCGCCCTGCGCCAACGGGTGCTGCGCAACATGTCCGAGTTGAATCTGGAAACGCAGCTGTTTGGCGAGACCTTGGCCATGCCGGTGGCACTGGCACCCATCGGACTGTGCGGCATGTTCGCCCGTCGCGGGGAGGTGCAGGCGGCCAAGGCGGCAGATGCCAAGGGTATTCCGTTCACGCTGTCGACGGTGTCGGTCTGCCCGATCGAGGAAGTTGCTCCGGCGATTTCCCGGCCGATGTGGTTCCAGCTGTACGTGCTCAAGGACCGTGGCTTCATGAAGAACGCCTTAGAGCGCGCCCGCGCTGCCGGCGTGAAGACGCTGATTTTCACCGTGGACATGCCGGTGCCCGGTGCTCGCTACCGGGATGCGCATTCGGGCATGAGCGGCGCCAACGGGCCGATGCGGCGCATGTGGCAGGCCGTGACCCATCCGGCCTGGGCCTGGGACGTGGGCCTGCACGGTCGTCCCCATGATCTGGGCAATATCTCCACCTACCGTGGCAACCCTACCGGGCTGGCCGACTACATCGGCTGGCTGGGCAACAATTTCGATCCGTCGATTTCCTGGAAAGACCTGGAATGGATTCGTGAGTTCTGGGATGGGCCGATGATCATCAAGGGCATCCTCGACCCCCAGGATGCGCGCGACGCGGTGAGTTTCGGTGCCGATGGCATCGTGGTGTCCAACCATGGCGGGCGTCAGCTCGATGGTGTGTTGTCCAGTGCTCGAGCCTTGCCGGCGATTGCCGACGCGGTGAAGGGCGATCTGGCGATACTGGCCGATTCGGGTATACGCAGCGGGCTGGATGTGGTGCGCATGATCGCCCTTGGCTCCGACACGGTGCTGCTGGGGCGGGCATTCATCTACGCCTTGGCGGTGGCCGGCGGCGCAGGCGTCAGCAACCTGCTGGGGTTGATCGAGAAAGAGATGCGCGTGGCCATGGTGTTGACCGGAGCCAAGTCCATCAGCGAGATCGGTTCGGATTCGCTGGTGCGTTGAGCGGCGGTTTCAGGGCACCAGGTGAATCAATTCTGGTTGCAGGGCTTTAGGCTGGACGTCGAGCAAGACCAGCGTAACCGGCAGCTTGAAACGGCGGCGGCCTGCACTGCCGGGGTTGATGTAGAGGCAGTCGCGGCGCCACTGGATCAGTGGCTTGTGCGAGTGGCCGGTGATGACCAGGCGCGTGTCGCTGCGCAAGGCGGCCGGTACGTCGGCGATGTCGTGGACCAGCAAGGTGGGCCAGCCTTCGAGGTCGAAATGCAGCACGTCCGCCACCGAATCGGCCCATGGCATGCCGACATCGTTGTTGCCCGAAACCACCTGCACCGGAGCGATGGCAGACACGTGCTGGACGATGTCACCCTTGCCGATGTCACCGGCGTGAATGATCCGTTCGCAGCCCTGGAGCGCTGCCACGGCTTCAGGCCGCAGCAGGCCATGGGTGTCGGAAATGATGCCTACTTTCACGGCGTGGTTCCCTGTGTGCGTGGTGCAGATCTGGACTGCCTCGCACAGGGGTGGGTTCCATGCTGCCACATTGGATCGGCGTCCATGTATGGTCGCGGGCTGCTTGCGTTAAGAACACCGCAGTGTTTCAGGTAGTGTGCGGTGAAGCCTTCGCGGGCAGAGCCCGCTCCCACAGTGTGGGAGTGAATTTTGTGGGAGCGGGTCTCTGCCCGCGAAGTGACTCCGCATCGCTGCCTTCGCGGGCGGCCCGTTCTCACATCAAATCGGCTGCTACTTGGCGGTGATCACCGCCAGTTTGGTGATGCCTGCCTTTTCGATGGAGGCCATGGCGCGGGCTACTTCGCCGTAGTTGACGCCGTCATCGGCCTGCAGTTGTACGCGCACATCGGGGTCTTTCTGCCTGGCGCTTTGCAGGTTGGTCTGAAGCAGGTCCGGCTGGATTTCGTCCTTGTTGATGAACAGCTTGCCTTGCTCGTCGATGCTCACCACCAGCGGGTCCTTCTGCTCGGCAGGTGCCACCGCTTCGGTCTTGGGCAGGTTGATCGGGATCGAATTGGTCAGCAACGGCGCGGTGACGATGAACACCACCAGCAGCACCAGCATGACGTCTACCAGAGGCGTCACGTTGATCTCGCTGAGCACCTCGTCCGTGTCTTGAGTGGAAAAGGCCATGTCAGGACGCCTCCTTCACTTTGTGGCCCGAAGCCGCAGCACCGCTGCGAGTCAGCGCCGGATGTTGCAGGACACGAAAGGAATGCTTCTGCGCCAGGCTATAGAAGTCGTGGGCGAAATCGTCGAGGTCAGCTGCGGTCAGCTTCAGGCGACGCAGGAAATAGTTGTAGACCAGCACCGCTGGCACCGCGACGGCGATCCCCACACCAGTGGCCACCAGCGCCGCGCCGATTGGCCCGGCTACGGTTTCCAGGCTGGCCGAGCCGGCCGCGCTGATGCCCTTGAGGGCCGACATGATCCCCCAGACCGTCCCGAACAGGCCGATGAAAGGCGAGGTACTGCCGATACTGGCCAGCACCGCCAGCCCCGTTTCCAATGAGCGTCGCTCACGCACGATCTGCTGGCGCAGGGCGCGTTCGAGGCGATCCTGATGATTGATCGACTGGCTCAAATCGGTTTGCGCCTGGTCGTTGACCTGGATGGCCGCGTAGCCCGACTGCGCGACCCGAGCCGCTGCACCGGGTTGTTCCTGGGCCAGATGGGCGGCCGAATCCAGGCTCGAGGCCGCCCAGAACTGCTTGTGAAACTTGCGATCCTGCCCTTTGAGCCGAGCGAACTGCAGGCCTTTGAGCAGCGCGAGCCCCCAAGTGGCAACGGAAAACAGGATGAGCAGCCAGATGACCGAGTGCTCGACGGAGGTGAAGGGAGATTCTGTCAGAAGATTCATGGTGAGGCTCTCTGTAGCAAGGCGTTAGGTAGTGCGATGCGCCTTTTGTCAGGTAGCCCGCTTCATGCAGTAAAAAAGTCGATCAGCGCAATTTGAAATCGATCGGCACGCTGACCCAGCCGTCGACCGGGTCGGCACCGCGTTTGGCCGGAACGAAGCTCCAGCGTTTCACTGCTGCCAGTGCGGCGTCATCAAGCTGACTGCGACCGCTGCTGGTCTGGACCTGGATTTCACTGGGCTTGCCGCTGGCTAGCACGTGAACCCGCAACAGCACGCTCCCTTCCCAGTTGCGACGCATGGCCAGGGCAGGATATTCGGGCGCTGGATTGTGCAGGTAGCCGGCATTGGCCGAAGCCGGTGTCACCGGTTGCGGCGCAGGCGGTGCCGGTGGCGCGGGGGTGTTGGCGGCGTCGGTAATGCCACGGGTTGCGGTGGCGCAGGCGGTTGCACTACGGGTTTGGGCACAGGCTTGGGTGCCTGCTGCTTGACCACAGGCTTGGGTTTGGGTGGTGGCGGCGGCGCTGGCTTGGCCGCCAGTTCATCCTCGATGGGCGGTGGTGGCTCCACAACCGGTGCGACCGGCTCGGGCGGCGGTGGTGGCGTCTCTGCTACGGGTGGCGGTGCCGGTTGCGCGAATTCGATCGTCATCGGCGGAATTTCCGGGGGCACCACGGGCAGCACGGGCGCCGGTGCCTGGCTGATCCAGTAAATGACCGCGCCATGCAGTACCAGCGCAAACACGCCCAGCAGTGCAGCTTCGCGGCGACCGAGAATCCGCTTCGGCGCACGTTGCAGGCGCAGCTCGCCCAAGGGCTGGCGGAACACCCGGCCCAGGTCGAGCAATTCGCCGGGTACCGGTTGCCACCGCACCTCCAGAGCGGCCTTCAGGTTGTTCATCAGTTGCTCCTGTTGACGGGTAAACATGAAGGGGCGAGTCCAATCGGCCTCTTCGGCGGGCGAATGATGTTCAAACTCTGCTAGTTCGAAAAGTAATTGTTTGTTATTCCAAGCTTTCAATCCGGCATAAGGGCAAGTCGGTGATCGACTGAGCTGAAATTGCTGTTTGCCTGTGAACACTTCGCCAACTTGACTGTTGCGCAGGCAACACTACACAAGGTGCGGTGTCGCGAATTTCCCTAGGCAAATTATCGAGTTGCAGCGTTTGCAAAAACAGACCAAGGAGTGATTTACGACACTGCTGCGCGCGCACTCGTTATGCAACACGACATAAGCTAATGCTCATTAGGTATTTAACGATCGTTTTTTATATCCATTAGTATCGCCTTCATTCCGTGTCTCACCGCTCGATTCATTTTTTCCTCCGCATCTTGAAGGCGCCGCCATGCAGCTTTTGACACTCCCCCCATCGCCCGCCCTCGCTACCTCCATCCGTGCCACTGCCCAGGTGTTCGAAGACCCGAAATCCAAGGCGTTGCTGGCCCATCTCGAACAGGTCGCACCCAGCGAAGCCAGTGTGCTGATCATCGGCGAAACCGGCACCGGCAAGGAGCTGGTCGCGCGTCATATCCACAACCTCAGCGCACGGCGCAACAAGCCGTTCGTGGCCGTCAACTGCGGGGCATTTTCCGAGTCACTGGTGGAAGCCGAACTGTTCGGCCATGAAAAAGGCGCCTTCACCGGTGCCCTGGCGGCCAAGGCCGGGTGGTTCGAGGAAGCCAACGGCGGCACCTTGTTTCTCGATGAGATCGGCGACCTGCCGATGCCCATTCAGGTCAAGCTGCTGCGCGTGCTGCAGGAGCGCGAAGTGGTACGCCTGGGTTCGCGCAAGAGCATTCCGATCAATGTGCGAGTACTGGCTGCAACCAATGTCTTGCTGGAGAAGGCGATCAATGCCGGCCATTTCCGCGAAGACCTCTATTACCGGCTGGATGTGGTCAGTCTGGAACTGGTGCCGCTGCGCGAACGGCCTGGCGATATCATTCCGCTGACCCGGCACTTCCTCGAGGTGTATTGCAAACGCCTGGGTTACGAACGCGCCACGCTGTCGGCCGACGCCGAGCACAAGCTGCGTCACTACAGCTGGCCGGGCAACATTCGCGAACTGGAAAACGTCATTCATCACACCTTGCTGATCTGCCGCAACGGCGTGATCGAGCGCGATGACCTGCGCCTGTCGAACATGCGCATCGAGCGCGCCGATGACAGTCCGGCGGTGGACGATTCGGTGGAGGCTTCACTGGATCGGCTGTTCCAACGGCTGTTCGACGAGCAGGTCGGCGACCTGCACGAGAAGGTCGAGGATGCCCTGCTGCGTTCGGCCTATCGGTTCAGCCATTGCAACCAGGTGCACACCGCCAACCTGCTCGGCCTGAGCCGCAACGTGACCCGCACGCGGCTGATCAAGATGGGCGAGCTGGCGGTGAACAAAAGGCGCTCGGTGGCGGATCAACCAGAGGTGCGGGCTCTCCGGTTGTCGATCTGAGGGTTTTGTAGGGACCGTGTGATAAGTGGATGACTGGGCAGACGCGAACTTGTGGGAGCGGGTCTCTGCCCGCGAAGAAATCGCTGCGGTGGTTCAGGAATACCGCGGTGGATTCTTCGCGGGCAGAGACCCGCTCCCACAGGGGGGGTTTGTATACACTCAAAAAAGGCCGGAGGTCGGGGGCGGGGTGCCCTTGAGCTGCCAGGTGCCCACTGCTGCGGCTTTCCAGTCGCGGGGGTTGTGATTGGCTACGGTGCGGGCGTTGCGCCAGTGCCGGTCCAGGTTATGGCCGCGCCCGGTCGTGGAGGCGCCGCCCACATCGAACACCCGTTCCGCCGCCTTGAGCGCACATTCGGCGGCGATGTATTGCGCCTGCGCCACTTCGATCGCGGCCTCGTCCACAGCCGCCGGATCGAGCCCAGCGGCCCAGGCGCGATCGATCGCTTCGGCGGCCTTGAGCACCACCGCTTCCGCGGTGTAGGCACGCGCCGAGATATCGCCCACGCTCAACGCTACATAGGGATCATCCACCGATTGCTCGGCGCTGCTGTGCTTGATCGGACGGGCATGATGGCGTGCGAACGCCACCGCGTCGTTCAACGCATTGCGGGCGATTCCGGCCTGCACCGACGCCAGGAACACCTGCAGGAATGGCGTCACCAGTGTGCGCTTGCCCTCCTCCACCGTGCGCGTGCGGACCTCGTGGGCATAGACCTGCACGTTGTCCAGCCGCGTCGTGCCACTGGCCGTGAGGCGTTGGCCCATGGCGTCGAAATCATCCAGCAGCACCAGCCCTTCGCGGTCGCGGGGCAGGATGAACGACAGCGGCTGGTCGTGTTCGTCCAGCGCCACCGCGCTGATCCAGTCGGCGTACAGCGAGCCGGTGCTGTAGAACTTGCTGCCGTTGGCCCGGTAGTGATCACCTTCGCGCACGATGCGGGCGCTGATGGCACCGTTGGCACCGCCGACTTCCCAACCGGCGTTGCCCAGCACCGCGCCTTGCAGGTAACGGGCGAACCAGAGCTGACGCTCCTGCTCGGCGCCTTCGGCGCGGGACACCAACAGCCCCTCGATGAAACCGAAGCCGGGGCGCAAGGCCTGGGCGACATTGGAATCCACCGACGCAATGCGCACCAGCAGGCCAATGACGTCCTTCACCGAACCGCCAGGGCCGCCATAGCGGGTGGGAATGCGCAGGGTGTAGAGCGACGCGGCCGCAATCTGTGCGACGGCCTCAAAGGGTAGTTGGCGCTCGCGCTCGCGCGCGGCGGCGCCGGCAGCGATCACAGGAAGCAATTGCTCGGCCCGTTCCAGCAGCTGTTCTACGGTGAGCCGGGTTTTAGGTAGAGAAGGCACTGCAGCAGCGTGAGTCATGAAGTGTTCCTGTCTGTAAAAAGGTGGAAAGAGCAGCGAAACGCCTTCAAATGGCGATCTTCCACAAGCGGGATTCGTCGAACAGCAGCACGGCGTTTTCCGGCTCCAGGGGCGGTACCTGCAACGGCACGCCAGCGCTGGGCAGGCGTGGCACGGCACCGAGCAGGCGTTGGGTGTACGGGTGCTGCGGCGACTCGAACAACTGCTCGACCGGCGCGCGCTCGACCACCTGACCATGGCGCATCACCAGCACCTCGTCGCTGACATGACGGATGACGCCCAGGTCGTGGGAAATGAACAGGTAAGCCAGGCCCAGTTCGGCTTGCAGGTCGGCGAGCAAGTCCAGCACCTGGGCCTGGACCGAGACATCCAGTGCCGATACCGGCTCGTCGCAGACGATGACCTTAGGGTTGCTGGCAATGGCCCGGGCAATCGCCACCCGCTGGCGCTGGCCACCGGAGAGTTGCAGGGGCCGCCGCGCCGCCAACTCGGCAGGCAAACGCACCTGCTGCAGCAAACTGCGAATGCGTGGCGCCTGTTCGGGCGGCGCAATGCCGGCCACGTCCAGCGCATCGGCTAGAATCTGCCCGACGCTCCAGCGCGGGTCGAACGAACTGAGCGGGTCCTGATAGATCACGCTGATGTCGCGCCGCAACGCCCGACGCTGGCTTTCGGCGACCCGTGTATTGGCGCTGCCGTTCCAGGGTTGATCGAGAAAGCACACTTGCCCGTCGTCCGTCTCGAGCAGTCCCAGGGCCATACGCGCCACAGTGGTCTTGCCCGAACCGGATTCACCGACGATGCCCAGGGTCTGGCCGGCGCGCAGTTCGAAATCGACACCGTCGACCACCTGGCGCACCTGCTGATCAGGCCCGACATAGCGCTTGCCCAGGCCACGGGCGTGCAACAGCACGGGCTGATCGAGCCGTGGTGCGCGGGCGAGCGTGGCGGTGCGTTGACCTGGGCTGAGCCGGGTACCACGTTCATGCTCGGCCGGAACCGCATCGAGCAGGCTGCGGGTGTAGGGATGGCGCGGCGCGGTCAGCACCTGGTGCATGCTGCCCTGCTCCACCACTTCACCGTGCTGCAACACCAGCACCTCGTCGGCCAGTTGCGCGACCACCGCCAGATCGTGACTGATGATCAACAACGAACTGCCCTGGGCTTTGATTTCCTGCAATACGCCGAGAATCTGCGCCTGCACGGTGGCGTCCAGTGCGGTGGTCGGCTCGTCGGCGATCACCAGGCCCGGATCCAGGGCCAGCGCGCTGGCGATCAACGCACGCTGACGCAATCCGCCGGACAATTCGCCCGAGCGCTGCCGGGCGCGCAGGGCCGGTTCCGGCACCCCGACCCGTTCCAGCAATTGCAGCACGCGCGCGGCACGGGAAGCACGGTCGCCCCAACCATGGGTCCGCAGCACTTCGAGGATTTCCTTGCCGACCGGCCGCAGCGGGTCGAGCGAAACCAGGGCGTCCTGCAGCACGAAACCGATGTCCTTGCCGCGCACTCGACGCCACTGGCGGTCGCTCAAGGCGAGCAGGTCGAGATCACCGTATTGCAGGCGCCGTGCACGCACTTGTGCACCCTCTCCGGCCAGGCCGATCAGGCTGCGCGCAGTGACGCTCTTGCCCGAGCCGGACTCGCCGACCAAGGCCAGGGTCTTGCCCGGCTCCAAGGTGAACGACAGGTTGCGCACCACGCGTTGCCCGGCGAACTCCACGCTCAGGCCTTCGACGATCAGCGTCTTGTGGCTCATGTCAGGCGGCCCTCCAGGCGTTGTTGCAGATAGCGACCGGCGACGGTGGTCGACAAGGTGGTGAGTACGATGAACAACCCCGGAAAAAACGTCAGCCACCAGGCGTTGGCAATGAAGTCGCGACCCATGGACAGCATGGTGCCCCACTCCGGCGTGGGCGGCCGCGCGCCCAGGCCGAGGAAGCTCAGCGCCGAGGCCCAGACGATGGCCTGCCCCACACCCATGGTCAGAGTGACGATCAGCGGGCGCATGGCGTTGGGCAGCAGCTGTCGCCAGATGATGCGTCGCGTGGGGTGGCCCAGGGCGCGCGCCGCTTCGATGTAACCGGCGTTGCGCACCGCCAGCACCTGCCCGCGGACCATCCGCGCATACCCCGGCGCGGCGCCCAGGCCAGTGGCGATGATCAGCGGGCCGATGCCACTGCCGAAGATGGCCACGAACAGCAACGCCAGAACCAGGCTGGGAAAGGCGAACAGGACTTCCAGCAACCAGCCCACACCGCGGTCGGTGCGCAGCCCTCCCAGGCCGCCGAGCAGGCCGAGAACAATGGCGATGCTCATCGCCAGCGCCGTCGCCGCCAAACCGACGAACAGCGACAGGCGCGCGCCGTGGATCACCCGTGAGTAGATGTCGCGACCCGATTGATCGGTGCCGAACCAGTGTGCCCAACCGGGCGGATGAAAGGCGTCGCGCGGAACGATGGCCAGCGGGTCGCCGTGCGCGAACAGCTGCGGTGCCACCGCGGCCACGATCACCAGCGTCAGGAAACCGATCGCCAGGCTCGCGCCTAGACGGATCCGACGGGGTCGACGTTGAGTGCGCAGCGGTAACGCCGGGCTTTCCAGAATCAGATCGCTCATGCCAGGGTTTCCTTCTGCCGTGGGTCGATCCACTGGTACACCAGGTCGACCAGAATGTTGGCCAGCACATACCCGGCCGCGACCACCAGGCTGATGCCGATGGTCAACGGCAAGTCCTGCAGCTGCACCGCTTGATACAACTGACGGCCCAGGCCCCTGCGGGAAAAGATCACTTCGATCACCACGGCGCCGCTGATCAGCGCGCCGATTGCCCAGCCGGACAGCGACACACCGGGGAGCACGGCATGCCGCAGCGCGTGTTTGAAGCGCACCGCCGCGTCGCTCAGGCCACGGGTGCGCGCGGTCAGCACGAAGGGCTGGTCCAGGGTCAGTTCCAGTGATTCGCGGGTCACCTGGCCAATGAAGCCGGCCAGCGGCACTGCCAGCGCGACCGTCGGCAGCACCAAGGTCCGCCAGCCGTCGCTGCCCGCCGGTGGAAACAGGCGCAGGCCGAAGGCGAACACCGCCAGCAGCACGATGCCCAGCCAGAAATGCGGTAGGGCCGCGCACAGGGTTTCAGCCAGGGACGCCAGGCGCCCGACCCAGCTGCGGCGGCCAGCGGTGAACACGGTCAAGGCCAGCACCAGCAGCCAGGCCAGCACCAGTGCGCTCAAGGTCAGCTCCAGGGTCGGCCCGGCCTGCTCGGCCAGTACCCGCGTAACCGGCATGTGTTGGGAATAGGAAACCCCCAGGTCGCCCTGCACCAGGCGCACCAGGTACAGCCCGTACTGGACCGCCAGGGGCCGATCCAGGCCGTACTCGCGGGTGACCTCGGCGACGGTCTCGGGGGTCGGGTTGCCGCTGGGTCCACCCAGGATGGCCTGTACCGGATCGCCCGGCATCAGGCGCAGGGCGAAGAAGGTCAGCGTGGCGACGGCCCACAACACCAGCAGCCCTCCGCCCAGGCGCACGGCGGCGCGGCGGCCCAGGCGAATCAAGCGCTGGCGGCGGGGGTCCGGCGACGAAACAGTTACAGGTGTCGTGGTCATTTGTTCACCCAGGCGTCATAAAGGTAGGTCACCGCCAGCGAGGTTTCCAGACGAACCCCCTGGGTCGTTTTGTAGATGCCCAACCGGGTGCTCTGCGGGTAGGTGGTCAGTTGCAGATACTGGCTGGAGGCTACGGCCTGCGCCTGGTGGTACAACGCCTGGCGTTGGCTGGGGTCCTGCGTGGCCAGGGCCCGTTGCACCAGCTCGTCGAACTGTGGATCGCTGAAGCCTGCGGTGTTCTGGTGATAGCCGCCCACCCCAGCAGGCTGGATGAACGCGCTGCTGAAGATGATCCGCAGCACGTCGGCGGTGTTGGTGTTCCAGTAGCCGACGCGGATGTCGTAGTCCCAATCGGCCTGGCGCTTGGTCGCCTGGACGTCGCTCATCTGCTCCATGATTAGCTCGATGCCAGCTTGCCGCGTGGTGGCCTGCACCTGCTCCCACAGGGTGAATTCCGACGGCGGTGTGCGATTGCCCAGCACCACTGTCACCTGCAGGCGCTTGCCGTCCTTGAGGCGATAGCCCTCCTCGTCACGGCCGGTCCAGCCGGCCTCGTCAAGCAGTTGGGCGGCGCGCGCCGGGTCGTAATCCTGGGCGTGTTCGAAGTCGGGGCTGTAGAAGCGGGTGGCTTTGCTCAACGGACCACCGGCGCGAGGAAACTCGCCGAAGTAGACGCTTTTCAAGGCACCGTCGATGTCGGCGCTGCGCACGAAGGCTTCACGCACCTTGATATCGTTGAACGGCGCGCGGCGGATATTCAGCGTGCCGTTGGTAGGGTTGCCGGGGCGCTGGGCAATGATCAGTTGCAGGTCCGGGTTGCGGCGTGCCGCTTCGTGGGATTCGGGCGGCAGGACTTCGATCACGTCCACTTCACCGGCCTGCAGTGACGCGAACCGCACGGAAGGCTCCTGAATGAACTTCCAGACGATGCGATCCAGATACGCAGGCCCCTGATGCTGGGCCGTGGGCGGCGCCGAGTTGTAGTGCGGGTTGCGTTCGAGCACCACCTGGCTTTGCCGGTCCCAGCGCGCCACCTTGAACGGGCCGGTGCCGACCGGGCTTTCGCAGTTGACGTCGCGCGGACGCAGCAGCGCTCGGGGCGATTCGATACCGAGGAAGCCCTGGGCCAGCACTTCCAGAAACGCCGCGTAGGGTGTAGCCAGGTGCACCTGAGCGGTATAGGTGTCGAGCACATCGGTGCGCTGGTACTGACGGATGTAGCCGCCGGCGGTGCTCGATTGGGTCTTGGGGTTGGCCATGTGGTCGAGGTTGGCCTTGACCGCGGCGGCGTTGAACGGCGTGCCATCGGTGAAGCGCACGTCGTCGCGCAGGTGGAAGGTGTAGGTCAGGCCATCGGGCGAAATGTCCCAGCTTTTTGCCAGCCAGGGTCCGATACGTCCGTCGGCGTCCATCGACACCAGCGAGTCGAGGACTTGCTGGGCGAGAAACACTTGCGGCATGTCGCCGGCCACGTGCGGGTCCAGGCAGGTCGGTTCGCGGTCGGTGGCATAGATGAGCGTGCCGCCGCTGACCGGGGTGTCCGTGCGTGCCGCAGCGGTGGGATTGTTGTCGCAACCGCTTAGCAGCAAGCTGACGGCCAACAAACTGGCCCAGGCGATACCGCCGTGGGGTGTTGCAGAGGAACGCGGATGAATGTCTGGCATGGGTCGGGCTGCGCCTTGTGTCGATGCTGAAGCTCACAAGGGGTGATTGCACAAGCCATGCCGACCGCCCCGCCTCGCTGTTTCGGGGCTTTGCGGGTTTTGCTGGATGAACTGGCGGGGCAGTTTGTTGAAAGGGTGTTGGCTGGCGGACAGTTGTTGGGGAGAAGCTTTCTCTGTGTTGCAGATCCGGTTTTATCGGTGAATCGAAAACCGTATTCGCGGGCAGAGACCCGCTCCCACAGTGCTGCGGATGAGTTTCGTCCTGTGAGATCAGGGCGGGCGGCGAACCCTCTGCCCGCGAAAGAGCCTAGCCTTTTCCACCTAGGCAGGGCGTACTCATACCAATGTGGGAGCGGGTCTCTGCCCGCGAAAGGGCCTGGCCTTTTCCACCTAGGTAGGGCGTACTCATACCAATGTGGGAGCGGGTCTCTGCCCGCGAAGGGGCCTGGCCTGCCTGCCACGTTTACTCAGACCCACACAGCATCCCAGAGCGGATAGTCGCCCAAACGCTTAACGAGTCCAGCGCGCAACGGATTGGCCACCACATACCGCGCAGCGGCCACGACGCTCTCTTCGCGCCGCAATGCGCGGTCATGGAAACTCGTTTGCCAGAGTGGTCCGGTACGGCCGGTGTGCCGGTTGAAAGACCTCGCAGAGCGAGATTTCACCTCGCGGATAACGTTCGCCAGCGAGCTGGAGTGCAACTCGATCAGCCAGTGCAAGTGGTCGGGCATCAGTACCCATGCCAGCGAGGTTACACGCCCACTGGCCTGTGCCCGCCGCAGTTCGGTGACAACGTGCCGACCCAATGACCAGTCGAGGAAAACAGGCTGGCGTGCGAGCACGACGGTGGTGAGAAGGTACGGACGTCCAGGCTCGGAATATCGGCCAAAACGCAGGCTTTTCGAGGTGTAGTTCGGCATGCCAGGCTCTTTGAAGAAAACCAGGAATGTATAAGGTTAGTGATGCTCGGGAACGAGTTGATAATCACTAGATGTGTCGTGGCCGAGGACGCTTTCGCGGGCAGAGACCCGCTCCCACATGGGCTGGGCGCGATGCATAGGGTATGGCTGTGGGATGCAAGGTAATGGCTACTGGATGTGTCGTGGCCGAGGACGCTTTCGCGGGCAGAGGGCTCGCCGCCCGCCCCGCTCCCACATGGGTGCAGGGGAGTTTCGTCTCTGTGGGAGCGGGTCTCTGCCCGCGAAGGGGCCTGGCCTGCTTAAGGCGTTTCCACAGACTACGCCAACGCCAGCTCCTCGTCGTACGGGTTCTGGGCCTGGCGGCTCCAGAGGCGGAAGTACTGGCCTTGACGTGCCAGCAGGTCGTCGTGGGAGCCGTCTTCGATGATGCGGCCGTCTTCGAACACCAGGATGCGGTCCAGGTGGGCGACCGTCGACAGCCGGTGGGCGACGACGATCACGGTCTTGTCCTGCATGATTTCGTCGAGTTTCTCCTGGATGAACCGTTCGGTGATCGAGTCCAGCGCCGAAGTTGCCTCGTCCATCACCAGAATGGGCGCGTTCTTGAGCAATACCCTGGCGATGGCGATGCGTTGGCGTTGGCCCCCGGAAAGCTTCACGCCACGTTCACCCACCAGCGACTCGGCGCCCTGGTCCATGCCTTCGATGAACGCGCTCGCACCGGCGCGGTGGATGGCCTGGGCCAGCTCGTGGGGGCTGGCATCCAGACGACCGTAGTTGATGTTTTCGGCGATGCTGCGGTGAAACAACCCAGGCTCCTGAGGGATCAGGCCGATCTGCTGATGCAGTGAATGCTGGGTCACCCTGCGCACATCCTGGCCATCGATCAACACCTGCCCTTGATTGACGTCGTACAGACGCAAAAGCAGGTTGAGCAGCGACGACTTGCCCGAGCCGGAAGTACCGACCAGGCCAACCCGTTGTCCCGCCGGGATGGACAACTGCAGGTGCTCGAACACCGGCTTCTGCGGCGAATAGCCAAAGCTCACATCACGAAACTCGATGGCCCCGCGCACGGCGGCGAGCGGCTGTGCATCGGGCTCGTCCACCACTTCATGGGGGCGGATCAAGGTGCGCACGCCGTTGGCGATGTTGCCGGTGGCCTCGAAAAAATCCAGGAAGCGCCGCGACAGGTTGGCGACGTCGGTGATGATCAACAGCGACAAGCTGGTGGCCATCACAAAGGTCGCGATGTCGATGCTGCCCAGGCGCCAGAGGTACAGGGCGATCAGGAGCATGCCGACCTTGAGTGACATTCCGCAGATCGACTGGAACCAGCGGATCTTCTCCATGTAGCCGAACGAGCGGCCAGCGGCCTTCAGCTCGCGGTCCAGGTAATCGCCCAGGTAGCGATGTTCGAACGAATGCCGGGCGAACAGGCGGATGTTGGTCAGGTTGGACACCGCATCCACCACCTTGCCGTTGCTGGTACTGCGCGCCGCCGAGTATTGCTGGGACAACGGATGACTGCGCTTGGCCAGGAAATAGCACACGGTGATGAACGCCACCGACCAGCCGAGCATGAACAGCGCCAGCCAGACCGACGCTGTGGCCAATACCGCAACGGCCAGGGTCAGGGTGACCAGCAGCGGAATCAGGTCGAACAGCAACAGCGCCAGCGCCTGGCCCACGCCCATGGAGACTTCGGAGATCTTGTGCGCCAGGGCACCGGCGAACTCGCTGCTGACGAAGCGATGGGAGTGGCGCTGCAGGTAGGCGTACACCGCGTGAGTGACCGTGCGCCGTTGCAGTGGCAAGACCCGGATATGCGCGCCCGTCGCGCCGCGGGTACACAGCACTTCGAGCACCAGCAGGCCGGCGAACAGCAACAGTGGCTTGCTCAAGGTCTGCCAGTTGAGGTTGTCCCCACTGGCGGTGCTGACCACGCGGGTGATCTGCCCCAGTACCCATGGCACCAGCACCGTGCAGGTCACCGCCACCACCTGCAACAGCAGGATCGCCAGGTACCAGCCACGGAAATGGTCGACGAAGAAGCGAGCGAAGGCAAAGGGAGTGTCCGGCAGCGACTGGATGTTCCAGCTGCGCAGGGCATGTTGACGTTCCTTGTACGAGGGTTTCAAACGGTAGTCTCCAAGTGTCAGCGGCGCGAGCCGCGTCAGGCGTGTTGCGTTTCTACTGGTGCACCGCGTATACCGCCGACGCGGCTTGCGCCGCTGCTACAGAGGAACGCGTGGACCGTGCGTCCGGTGTTGCGAGCGGATCGTGTAGCAGCGGCGCGAGCCGCGTCCGTTGTTGCAAGCGGACCGTGTAGCAGCGGCACAAGCCGCGTCCGTTGTTGCAAGCGGACCCTGTAGCAGCGGCGCGAGCCGCGTCCGGTATTGCGAGCGGACCGTTTAGGGGCTCGGCTCAGATCGCCAGGGGCAGATAGGTGAGCGCGCGCAGGGCGCCCGTCTGCAAGGTCGGTACGGCGTTGAGCAAGGCTTGGGTGTAAGGGTGTTGTGGGCGATCCAGCACTTGCCGCACCGCGCCCGCCTCCACCACCTCGCCATCCTTCATCACCAGTACATGGTCACTGACGTGGTTGATCACCCCCAGGTCGTGGGAAATGAACAGGCACGCCAGCCCCAGCCGATTCTTGAGGTCGTCGAGCAATTCCAGAATCTGCGCCTGCACCGACACGTCCAGCGCCGACACCGGCTCGTCGCACACCAGAATCTGCGGTTCGGCCGCCAGCGCGCGGGCAATCGCGATGCGCTGGCGTTGCCCTCCAGACAACTCGATGGGTCGCCGATCGAGTACCGCAGCG
Source organism: Pseudomonas rhizosphaerae (assembly GCF_000761155.1). NCBI lineage: Bacteria > Pseudomonadati > Pseudomonadota > Gammaproteobacteria > Pseudomonadales > Pseudomonadaceae > Pseudomonas > Pseudomonas rhizosphaerae. The sequence continues at coordinate 2,670,160 of NZ_CP009533.1, forward strand.
TCCATCTTCACCAGCGCCAGCAAGCGCCCGGCCCGGCTCTCCCACATTGCACGAGGATGACCCGCCACCTGCAACGCTTCGAACAGCACCTTTTGCACCGTATAGCGCGGATCGAACGAGCTCAGCGGATCCTGGAACACCACCTGAATGCTGTGTCGCGCGCGAGCCTGCTGCGCCTTGTCGAGATCGGACCAGCGCTGGCCGTTGATCCACACCTGGCCGCTGTCGGGACGCTCCAGCCCCAGGATCATGCGCGTAAGAGTCGTCTTGCCCGAGCCGGATTCGCCGACGACACCCAAGGTCCGACCGCGCTCCAGACGCAGGGACACGTCCGCGACAACCTTGCGCAGACGCCCGTCCGGCCCTTCGAACGATTTGCTCAGGTGCTCGGCGCGAAGCAGAACTTCGCCGGTTCGAGGTACCTCGGCAATGGCCGCGGAGTCACCGTAGGCGCGGCGAAAATGCACGGCGGTACCGGCTGCCAGCAGACTCTGGGTATAGGGATGGCGAGGGTCGCGCAGAATCTGGTCGACACTGCCCTGCTCCACGATCACCCCCTGATGCATCACCGCAATGCGTGTGGCCAGGCGTGCGACCACCGCCAGGTCATGGCTGACGATGAGCATGGCGGTGTCTGCGCCGCGCAGCGATTCGAGCAGGCTCATGACCTGCGCCTGAACGGTGGCGTCCAGCGCCGTGGTGGGCTCGTCGGCGATCAGCAGGCGCGGAGTGCAGGCGATGGCCGAGGCGATCAAGGCACGCTGGCGCAAGCCTCCCGACAACTGGCCCGGATGCTGGCGCGCACGCAGTTCCGGCTCGGGAACACCGACCGAGCGCAACAGCTCGATGACCCGCACATCGCGCTGCTGGCGCTTCAGGTCGGTGTGCAGGCGCAGCGGCTCGGCGATCTCCTGGCCGACCCGCCGCAGCGGGTCCAGGGAACCCAGCGCATCCTGCATGACGAAGCCCAACTGGGCGCCGCGCAGTTGCAGCCAGTCCTTCTCGCGCAGCGTGCGCAGATCCCGCCCGGCGAATGACAAGCGCTCGGCGCGAACCTGAGCATGCGCTCCAGTCAGCCCAGCCAAGGTACGCGAGGTCACGCTCTTGCCCGAACCGGACTCGCCCACCAGCGCCAGGCATTCACCGGCATGCAGCTGGAAACTGATCCCGCGGATCACCGGCTGCGCCTGGCCAGCAAAGGCAACGTGCAGATCCTGTACATCGAGGACCGGCAACGGTGGCTGGATGAGGGTATTCATAAGCGCTTCCCTTCGCTGCGACGCAGCAGTTCACGGCCGATGGCGGTGATCGAAATGACGGTGAAGGTGATCGCCAGCGCCGGCCAGGCGACCAGCCACCAGGCGTTGGCGAGGAAGTTGCGGCCGATGGCGAGCATGGTCCCCCACTCCGGCGCAGGCGGCGGCGAACCAAAACCGAGGAAGCTCAACGCCGCGCCTGCGGTGATGTTGCTGCCAATGCCGATGGTGGCCAGGATCAACACCGGCTTGATCGCATTGGGCAGCACATGTCGGCCGATCACCGCCGCGCGCCCCAGGCCCAGGGTGGTGGCGGCTTCCACATAGCCTGCGCCGCGCACCACCTGGGTCTGCGCACGCACCAGGCGGGCGTAGCGCGGCACGCTGGCGATGCCGACGGCGATGATCAGGTTCAAGGTGCCCTGGCCGAAGAAGGTGATGATCACCAGCGCCAGCAGCAGATCGGGGAACGCCAGCAGCACGTCCACGCTGCGCATGACCGCAGCGTCCAGCCAGCGTGGACCCAAGCCTGCGACCACGCCCAGCAAGGTGCCCAGTGCCAGCCCCATGGCCGTGGCCGCCAGGCCCAGCAGCAGCGAGGGCCGCACGCCGTGAATCAGGCGGCTGAGTACATCGCGGCCATTCTCGTCGGTGCCCAGCCAATGCAGCGCATCGGGCGCGCGATACGCTTGGCGCGCCACGGCATCGAGCGGGTCGATAGAGGTCAACAGGCCTGGGGCGATGGCCGCCACCACCAGCAGCAGCACGAAGGCGCCGGCCAGCACCAGGCCTGGGCGCAACCGGGTGCGGGCGCGCCGACGACCGATGCCGGCGTCCAGTGTGCCCGCCGGGACTGGGCCCAGCATCGTGGGCGATGAACTGATTGCCATGGACGATTCTCCGTACGGCAAGCGCCGATCAAGGCGCCGGGTTGGGGGTCGCGCGATGGATCTCGGCGATCTTGTCCAGCAAGGTCGGGGTGAATTCGATGTCCAGCGCACTGAGGTTGTCCTGCAACTGCGCCTCGCTCGTTTGCCCGGTCAGCACGCTGCTGACGAACGGCTGCCGGGCGACGAAGCCCAGGGCCAGTTGGGCAGGCGTATAGCCGTAGTCCTTGGCCAGTTGCACGTAGGCGGCGATGGCGCGGCTGGCCGACTCGCTGTCGTAGCGGTTGAAGGTGCGGTATACCGAGGTCAAACGCGAACCCTGCGGTCGCGCGCCGTTCAGGTATTTGCCGGTGAGGGTGCCGAACGCCAGTGGCGAATAGGCCAGCAACCCTACCCCTTCGCGATGGCTGAACTCCGACAGCCCGCCTTCGTACAACCGGTTCAACAGGCTGTAGGGGTTCTGCACACTGGCAATGCGCGGCAGCCCGCGTTGCTCGGCCTGTTGGAGAAAGCGCGCCACGCCCCAGGGCGTCTCGTTGGAGACACCGATGTGACGGATCTTGCCGGCCTTGACCAGTTCGCCGAGCACCTCCAGGGTTTCTTCGATGGCAACGCTGCCACTGTCGTCGACATAGGGGTATTCACGTTGACCGAAGATATTGGTGGTGCGATCGGGCCAATGCAGCTGGTAGAGGTCCAGGTAATCGGTGTGCAGACGCTTGAGGCTGCCTTCCAGCGCGGCGGTGATGTTGGCACGGTCGTGGCGGGTCAAGCCGTCGCGGATGTGGCCGCCAGTGCCCGGCTCGCGCGGTGGGCCGATGATCTTGCTGGCCAGCACGATGTCGGCACGACGCCCGTTGCGTTGCAGCCAGGTGCCGATGAAACGCTCGGTACTGCCCCAGGTATCGGCATGGGTGGGAGTGGGATACATCTCTGCGGTGTCGAGCAGGTTGACGCCGTGCGCCAAGGCCAGGTCCAGTTGCCGATGGGCGTCCTGCTCGCTGTTCTGATGCCCCCAGGTCATGGTGCCCAGGCCGAGCAGGCTGACGTTGAGGTCGGTGTTGCCAAGGGTGCGATATTTCATGGTTCGAATCGGTCCGTTGCAGGCGAGAGAGGTTCAGGCGCTGTGTGCGTACTGGCTGGCCGGATACGGCAGGCCCAGGTGATCGCGCAGGGTGTGGCCGCTGTATTCGTGGCGGAACACGCCGCGCTGGCGCAGCAGCGGCACCACTTCATCGACGAAGATCTCGACGCCGGAGGGAAACATGTCCGGCATGATGTTGAAGCCGTCGGCGGCACCGGCCAGAAACCAGTGCTCCAGGGTGTCGGCGACCTGTTCCGCGGTGCCCACCAGCAGGCGGTGGCCGACCAGAATGCGCCGCGACAGTTGGCGAATGCTGAGGTTTTCCCGACGCGCCAGGTTCAGCTGGGCTTCTAGAAACCCGTGCGAGCCGCGTTCGAACGAGGCCACCGGGCCGATCTTGTCCCAAGGCAAGGGTGCGTCGGGGTCCAGCTCGGCCACGCTCAGGCCGACGCGCGCAGCCACCTGATACAGCAAGCCTTCTTCGCCGTGGAAATCGTTGAGCCGATCGAAGCGCGCGTGGGCTTCGGCTTCGGTACTGCCGATCACCGTCGACAGGCCCGGCATGATCTTCAGGTGCGCCGGATCGCGCCCCCACTGCCGGGCGCGGTGTTTCATTTCCTGATAGAAACCCTGGCCGTCTTCCAGGGTGGTCTGGGTGGTGAAGATCGCATCGGCGTAGCGCGAGCCCAGCGCCTTGCCGCCTTCGGAGGAGCCGGCCTGCACCAGCACCGGTCGGCCCTGGGGCGAGCGCGGCAGGTTGAGCGGGCCCTTGACCGAAAAGTGCTCGCCGACGAAGTTGGGGGTGTGCACCTTGGCCGGGTCGGCAAAACGGCCGCTGACGGCATCACCGATGATCGCGTCGTCTTCCCAGCTGTCCCACAGCTTGAGGGTGATGTCGATGAATTCGTCGGCGCGGGCGTAGCGGTCCACGTGCAGCGGCGCGCCGGCCAGGCCGAAGTTCTGCGCAGCGGCATCGCCGGCGTTGGTCACCACGTTCCAGGCCGCCCGGCCGCCGCTGATGTGGTCCAGCGAAGAAAAGCGCCGCGCCAGGTTGAACGGATCGTTGTAGGTGCTGGACGCAGTGGCGATCACCCCGATGCGTTGCGTGGCCAGCGCCACGGCGGTCAGCAGTACCGTGGGCTCCAGGCGACCGGCCGGGTGCTGCGCCACGTCGCCGCCCAGCGCCGGACCGTCGGCGAGGAAGATCGCATCCAGCGTGCCGCGTTCGGAGATGCGCGCGATGTTGCAGTAATACTCGGCGTCCAGATAGGCATTGGCCGGCACCTCGCCCACCCGCCAGGCAGCAGAATGCGAGCCGAAGCCGAGGATGTTCATACCGATGCTCATTTGCGGTTTGGAGCTCATGGCGGTTCCTTGAAAACGATTCAGACGGCGCTGGCTTCGTCGTGCAGCGCAGCGACAGGTTCGGACTGGGCGGCGTCGTGCGCGGCCTGCGAGGCGCGCCAGGCAGCATTCGGGCTGATGCCGTTGAGGTAGTAGTTGCCCAGTGCGCGTTCGCGGTAGATCGCGGGGTTATGCGAGGCCAGCGTGCGCGCGTTGCGCCAGTGCCGGTCCAGGCGCCGCGACTGGCTGGTGGCCGAGGCACCGCCAACTTCGAACAACAGCGTGGTGGCCTCCAGCACCTGCTCCAGCACGATCTGCTGAGCCTGAAAGGCGCGCACTTCGGCCTCGGTGTAATGGGCTTCACTGGCCTGCCCGGCGCGTTCGGCCTCGTAGACGTTCTGCAACACCTGGGCGACCGCCAGCACCTGGGTCTGCGCGGCATAAGCCAGGCTCGAGAGGCGACCGACGACGCGCTGTACGAGTGGATCTTCCTTGGGGCTGGACTGGCCTGGCACGCCAAAAGCGCGGGTACGGCCTTGGACGAATTCGCTGGCATCGCGCAGCACCGCCCGGGCGATCCCGGCCAGGGTCGCCAGGTGAAACAGCTGATAAAACGCCGAAATGTACGACTCGGGACGCTGCTCGCCGGCCGCATAGCGACGCAACACGTACTCGGACGGCACCGGGACATTGTCGAAACGCGTGGTGCCGCTGCCCGACAGGCGCTGGCCGAAGCCGTCCCAGTCGTCATCGCGGGTCACGCCGGGCGCGTTGGTCGGCACCGAGACGCTGACGAAGTCCTCGCCGGTCAGCGCCGACACGGCGATCCAGTCGGCGTACAGGGTGCCGGTGCAGTAAAACTTCTTGCCGTCCAGACGCCAGCGCTGCTCACCTTCGGGCGTCAGGGTCACGCTCTGCTTGCTGGTGTCGGTACGCTCGGCCATGGCGGCGCCCCACAGATCACCGGCAACCACCTTGCCCAGCCAGTACGCCTGGGACTCGGCTTCGTCGCGGGACAGGCGGCCTTCGACGAAGCCGAAATGCGCGCGCAGGATGTGCGGCAGATTAGAGTCGGCCTCGGCCAGCTCGATCAGCAGCTCGAACAATTGCGGCAGGCTGGCGCCACCGCCGCCCTGCTCGCGAGGCACGCGCAGCGCCCCGAAGCCGGCCTCACGCAGCCAGTTCACCGCATCGAAGGCCAGCTCGCGCTGCTGCTCGCGGGCCAGCGCAGTGTCCTCGATGCGCGTGAAGATCTCGGCAAAGGGGGCCCGCAGACGGGCGTAGTCGGAAGCCAGCGGAAAACCGCCGGTACGCTGTTCAACACTCATGATCATTCCTTGCGTCATCGGGCTGCCGAGCAGCCATGAAAATTTGGGTCATGCGGACTTCACTCGCGGGTCGACCCAGTGGTTGATCAGGTCCACCACCAGGTTCACCGCCACATAGATCGCCGCCGCCAACAGGGTGATGCCCAAGACCATGGGCACGTCCTTGGCATTGGCGGCATCGAGCATCAGCCGGCCGATGCCTTGGCGGGAAAACAGCAACTCCACGATCACCGCCCCGCCCAGCAGGCTGGCGAACACGAAGCCGGCCAGGGTCACCAGTGGCACCAGCGCATGGCGCAGGGCATGGCGCAGGCGCACGCCGGTTTCGGACATGCCCCGGGCGCGCGCCATGGCGATGAAGGGTTGGTCGAGGATGTCTTCCAGTTCCTGACGCAGCACCTGGGTCAGTACGGCGGCGAGTGGTAGGGCCAGGGCCAGGGTCGGCAGGATCAGCGACTGCCAACTGCCCGATCCGGAAGGCGGCAGTACATGCCAGTGAAAGGCGAACACCAGCAGCAACAGGATGCCGATGACGAACGAAGGCGCCGACGACAGCACCAGCTCGGTCCCCGACACCAGCGAGCGCACCCACGGGCTGCGCTTGGCCGTGGTGATCGCGCTGATGACCGACAGCAGCACGGCCACCAGCGCCGCGCAGATCGACAGCTGCACCGTGGCGCCGATCTGTGCGCCAATCGCCCGCGTGACCGGAATGCGCAGGCGATAGGACTCGCCCAGATCGCCCTGGACCAGGCGAGCGATGTAGTGGCCGTACTGCACGATCAGCGGCTGATCGAGGCCATACTCGGCGCGCACCCGCACGATCATCTCCGGGGTCGGCATGGATTCCGGGCCGCCGAGAATGGCCAGTGCGGGGTCGCCACCGCTGAGGTTGATGGCCAGAAAGGTCAGGCTGGCCGCGCCCCACAGCACTCCGGCACCGGCCAGTAGCCGCCAGAAAATCCTGATCGCGATACTGTTCATTCAGCCTCCTTTTGCAGCCACAGGCTGGGCAGGAAAACGGTGTTGTGGGAGGTGTCGAAAATCACCCCGGCAAGGCGTTTGGAATACGCCACCAGCACATGGCTCTCGAACGACGGCACCACCGGCACTAACTCGGCCAGACGCTGCTGTGCCTTGCTGTACAGCGGTTGCAACTGCGCCGGATCGTGACTGCGCCGCGCCGCGGCCAACAGTCGATCCAGCTCGGCATCGCGAAAGCGACCGGCGTTCTGGCCGATGCGTTTTTCCGAGGTGATGGAGTCGCTGTGGTAGAGGATGTACAGGCCGTCCGGTGTATTGGTGTGCCAGTAACCGCCGCCAATCATCTGGAAATCGCCGGCATAGCGGCGGTCGGTCGCCTGCGCCACCGGCAGCAGTTCGATGCGCAGCTGGAAACCGAGCTTTTTCAGGTCCGCCTGAATCGCTACCGCCACGGCGCTGGAGAAGCTCGGGCTCTCGGTGGCCAACAACGTCGCTCCCAGCCGCTGGCCGTTGCGGGTGCGATACCCCCCAGGGTCACGCGCGGTCCAGCCCGCCTCGTCGAGGGCAGCGTTGGCCGCCTTGGGGTCGTAGGCCAGCACGTCCTTGTAGGCCGGGTCGTAATAGCGCGTATTGGCGGCGAGGAAATCAGCCTTGGGCCGGAACTCGCCAAAACCGATGATCCAGGCCAGGCCCTCGCGGTCGATGCCCTTGGCCACCGCACGACGCACGCGCACATCGTCGAACGGCGCCTTTTCCACGTTGAAGGTCAGGCTGCGAAACGGATTGCCCTTGCGAATGCGGCTGCGCAGGGTCAGCGCCGTCGACTCGCGAATGCCCTTGGCATTCTGCGGCGGCGCATCCAGGGTCAGGTCGGACTGTCCGGCCTCCAGTGAGGTGAAGCGGATCATCGCCTCGGGCACGAAACTCAGCTCGATGCGGTCGAGGTAGGCTTCGCCCTGGTGGCGTGTGACTGGCGGGGACCAGTCATAGCCTTCGCGGCGCACGAACACCGCGCCCTGGTCGCGGGTGTAGCTGTGCAGCACGAACGGTCCGGAGCCGACCGGATGCTCGGCTATCGATTTCGGCGCCTCGAGAATCTGCTTCGGCGAGATCATCCCCAGCCAGGACTGCGCCAGCACGTCGAGAAACGGCGAGTAGGGTTCGCGCAAGGTGGCCTCGAAGGTGTACTCGTCGAGCACTCGCCCCTGCACGTAGGGCGCAATGTAAGCCGCAGCCAGCGGTGATTTGGTGGCCGGATCGCGCATGTGCTCGAGGTTGATCTTCACTGCCTGGGCGTTGAAGAGCTCGCCATCGCTGAATGTCACGCCCTCGCGCAGGTGGAAGGTATAGGTCAGGCCGTCGTCCGACACCTCCCACGATTTGGCCAGCCAGGGCGAGACGTTGCCCTGTTCGTCCTGATAGACCAGGCAGTCGTAGAGCACCCGCCCCAGCCACTGCACGTTGCCATGGGAAATGGAATGCACATCGAAGGTGCCGGTGTCGGCCGCGGTGGTCACCCGCAGGGTACCGCCGCGCTTGCCCGGCCCGGCTTCGTGGTAGTCGCTGGCGGGATAGCTGATCAGGTCGCCGTCGACGATGCCATCGGTACTCGGCGCGCGGGTGACCGGCGTACTGGTGACTTCGGTGCCGGGTGAGCACGCCGAAAGCACGAGCATGGCGCCGACCAGTGCTGTTCTGATAAACACGAACGTCATGAGCCGGGCAGCCATCAGAAGTTGTAGGTCACACCGGTGAACGCGCCGAAGCCATCCCCCGGATAGAGCGCGGCCGTGTCAACCCGGGCTTGTTCGATGAGGCCAGAAGTAAATCCGGTATAGCGAAAAGCACTGCTGCGCCGACTGTTCAGTGACAGCGTAAAGGCATTTAACTTCAACTGTGTTGCTCCCACCCAATGAATATAAGGCGAGCTTCTATTGGTATAGTCGGACTCGGGTGATGAAGTCTGCGACGTCATCGATAAAGTTGTGGATTGCAGTGTTCGTGCCAATCGCCAAGTGCCCTGAACAGGGAACTTTATTGATATCAGGTAGCGGCTGGATGTTTAAAATGGCCGCAACTGCTTAGTGACTGCTGCCCCAGCAACAGTTGTGAGAGATAGCCCCCCGTAGGAGCGGTCCGTGGCCGCGAAGGGCGCAATGCGGTCTGCCTGATACACCGCGGTGCCCTCTTCGCGGCCAATGACCGCTCCCACGGTAGGTACGATGATCGCTCCTACGGTAGGCATTGAATTACCGGAAGCTGTACTGCACCCCCGCATACGCACCTATACCATCCCCCGGAATGATCGCCCTGACATCGTTGCCGTTGGCATTGAACGTCGGGCTGATGGAGGCGGCGTACTTCTCGTCGGTCAGATTGCGCAGGTCCAGATAGACATTCCAATCCTTCTTCGGCGAATCCCAGCCCAGTATCGCGCCCCACAGGTTGTAAGAACCGGCGTCCTTGGTGTTGGCAAAATCCACCGGTGTCTTGGAGGCGTAGTAAGTGTTCACGCCCACATAAACGCCATTGCTGAAGTCATAACGCAGTTCAGCCTGGTAATTGTGTTTGGGAATGCCGGGCAACCGATTGCTGCCGAACTGCTCATCATCGCGGTAGAAAAAGTCGCTGTAGGTATAGGACTGACGCAGGTGCAACGAATCACCATCGTTCTGGTACAGCAGAGAATCCAGACCCAGTTCCACACCCTGGTGAATGGTCTTACTGGCGTTGTATTCGGAGGTCAGCGCATCGGCGGTGGAAGTGGCCTCTCTGATGATCACCGAGAGCAGCTCATCCTGCACGTGGGACCGATAGAACGTCAGGTCCCAGTTGTTGTTGCCGAACTGCCCACGGGTGCCGAATTCCAACGTATCGGCAATCTGCGGTTCAAGCTTCTGTCCACCGGAATTGAGCCCGGTAGCCGGCCCGGACGTGAACACCTGCGCACCGGATACATAAGCCCACGATTGCTGGGCCTCGACCGTTCGACTGAGGTTGCCGAACAGCTGCCAGTTGGGGTTGATCTGATAACGCACGCCCACCCTGGGGGCAAACTCCCAGTCGTTCTTCTCGATGGGGTTGTTGGGGTTGTCGGCCTCGCCACCCACCGGATACGACACCTTGGCTTTGCGCTGGAACTCCACGGCGGAAAGGCCTGCGCTCAACCACAGTGTGTTGTCGATCCACTCGGTTTCATTGCTGGCGCTCAACACGGTATCGGAGCCTTCGTACTCAGCCTTGCGCACCAATGCGCCGGACGGCAGGTTGGCCGTGATACCGGAAGGAATCCGCACCTTGGTTTTAGCGTAAGCATTCAAATGCTCGGTCCGCAGGGCGTTGAAACGCGTGATGCTGTTCTTGCCGAACAGGGTATCCAGTCGGTCGTACTTCAAACTGGCGGAGTAATCGCTGAAGCCCCAGGTCGTGCGGTTGACGCCCTGTCGCGCGTCGATCGGATAGTCGTGGTAGACCAATCCCACTTCCAGGTTGGAATCGTCATCGAAGGTGTATTGGGTCTTGCTCGCTACCCAGGTCGAACCTGGCTGTTTGCGATGGGCGCGCACGTTCACACTGGCCGGGTTGGCCTGCTCGGGATCGTCCTTGAGTTGCGCGCGGGTGATGTAACCGGGCGTCTCGTTATCGGTGGTGCGGTAACGGTAGTAGAGACGGGATTTCAACTGCGGCGAAAACTGGTAGCCGACGTTGCCGGCAAATCCGGCACTCTTGCCTTGGGTCTGGTCCTGAAAACCGTCCGACGCCGAGTCGGTGAGGCTGACGTAATAGTCGAGCGCACCCAGCACTTGCCCTGAACTGATCTGACGCTTTTGATAACCGTAGCTACCGGCTTCGTAGCGTACTTGCAAGGGCGCGGAATTGTAGCCGGTCTTGGTCACGTAGTTGATCGCACCGCCCAGATACAACGAGCCGATATCGAAAGCATTGCCGCCGCGCAGCACTTCGGTATGGCTCAGGCCCAGCGGCTCGAACAGTTCGTAGGGGGTACCACCGGGCCCGGACACCGGCAGGCCGTCGAACAGGTAGAAGATGCCGGCGCGGAAATAACCCACGCCCTTGTTGATACCCGACCCACGAATGGAAATCCGTGTGCCGTCGTTGCTGCCGCCGCCCTGCGTGGCGATTACACCGGGCTGCAGAGCGAAGATATCGGTACTGGTCGACACGCGCCCCTTTTCGATGGTCGCCGAATCGACATAGTTGACCCCGCCTGCCACTTCCTTCAAAGCCGTTTCGGCGCGTTGGTTCTCGTCCAGCCTGGCACCCTGAACAACTACGGTACTGAGTTGACTGGTCGGCTTCTGCTCGGCCGACTCGCTTACTTGTGCGGCATGAAGTTGGCCGATAAACAGCAATGTCGCCCCAGCGCCCAGCGCCGACGGCAAGCGACTGCGTGCCGTCGTTGTTGCATTGACTTCCCCGTTCATTCCCTGCTCCTGCTTGACTCATATAACACCGACCTGAAAAAAGACGGTGCTTATTTATTGGCAACAGGGTGATAGCAGAGAGCGTGCCAGCTATTGAGCGGCTGAAACTCGTCGAAACAGCACGTTAGAGCGGCCAAGTGGCTGCCAGCACACACTTGCTGATGGATAACTGCCTTGATTCGAACACTTGAAACTTTCACTACAGCCCTGTCAACAAACACCTGATATCGATTATCCGTGGGAGCGGTCATCGGCCGCGAAGGCTTCACCGCAACTTGCCTGACACACCGCAGCGACCCTTTCGCGGCCACGGACCGCTCCTACAAAAAATCCAACCGTACTCATCCGTGGGAGCGGTCATCGGCCGCGAAGGCTTCACCGCAACTTGCCTGACACATCGCAGCGATCCTTTCGCGGCCGCGGACCGCTCCTACAGAAAATACAATCGCACTCATCCGTGGGCGTGATCATCGTCCGCGAAGAATTCTTCACCTATTTATCGTGAACAATAACCGCCTGAAGTCGTCAGCATGCCTATCGTCAATCTGGAGCCTCGCGCCGCCGACGGCGGGCTTCACCCTTACCAAGGAGGTCAACCATGCTCACCGACTGGGAAATGTGCATTCGCCTACTGCTGGCTGCCCTGCTCGGCAGCCTGATCGGGCTCGAACGCGAGCGGCTGTTGTGGGCCGCAGGCCTGCGTACTCACATGCTGGTCTGCGTGGGTTCGTGCCTGCTCATGATCGTATCGTCGTTCGGCTTTCAGGATGCCCTGGCCATGGCGCACACCGAACTCGACCCCTCGCGGGTGGCGGCGCAGGTGGTCTCGGGCATCGGTTTCCTGGGCGCCGGCTCGATCCTGCTGCGCGGCGAAGTGATTCGCGGACTCACCACGGCGGCCAGCCTCTGGACGGTCGCCGCCATCGGCCTGTCGGTAGGCGGTGGGCTGTACGTGGTCAGCACCGCCGCCACCTTTATCATTCTGGTGATCCTGATCGCCATAAAACCTATGGAGCGGGTCTACCGCAACCGCGTGCAGGTCCATGTCATCAAACTGATCGCCCCATCGCAGACGCTTTCCCTGAAAAAGGTCAACGAAGTGATGGGCAACCGCGCGGGCAAGGTCAGACAGTTCATCGTCGAAAAAGGCAATCGTGACGACACCGACAGCATCACCATCGAACTCAAACGCACTTCAGGCGCGCAGGCCAAGCAGATACTGGAGCAACTGCTGACCATCGACGGGGTTCAGGAGGATGCTTCCAGCCAGTGAGCGTCGCCGAGCTTGAACACCAGCGTGTCACACACCCCGAAGACATCGGATCGACGATCACCGACCAAGGTACGAACCAGGCGAAACCCGACCGACTCCGCAAGCTTGCGGCTGGCGGTGTTGGCTGAAGACGTCGTCAGGTACAAACGTGTTTCAGGCAACTGGGCAATCAGCGCCGTCAATCCTTCGCCCATCAACCCCCGGCTCTGAAATGATTGGTTCGCCCAATAGCCTATTTCGTGGGAGCCATCGGCCTTGGGGGTGAAGCCGATACACCCCACCAGTTGCTGCGGGTGTTCGCGAGTCAGCAGGAAGAACTTTTTCTCCGCATCGTGGCGGACGAAATCGCTCTGCGCCCGCTGCAGGGTGTCCAGCGTATCGGTCAGTTCCCAGCGTGGCCGGCTCCAAACCAGAAACAGACGATGGGTTTCGTAACTCGCGTTCAAGGCGTCCGCCAAGAGCTGTGCCAGGGCAACATTCGGGGCGACTATTTCAAGACGAGGCGTCAGCAGCGGCGTCTGCACCAGAGGCGGGATCAACTGGGTGCGATAACGCACCAGCGACAGAGATTCCCCATCCTCAACCACCGTTCGCTCGCTGCCAGGTTCGCGGACGAACCCAATGGCCTGATAGAACCCGATTGCCCGCTCGTTCCCCGCCAATACCCACGCGGTCACGTCGGTGTAGCCGTCGCGCGTGAGGTTTTCTTGGATGACCTGCCACAACTGGCGACCCAGACCTTGCGACCAGACCTCGGGCAGCAGATTGATAGCGCGCAGTTCGGCCGTAGCCGAACCCGCCTCAGCATCCCTGCTGGGCCCGAAAGAGGCCCAACCCAGGGCTTGCCCGCTTCGCTCGATCACCCACAACGACATTGTCCGGTGAAGGATCGCTTCGCGTAGCACGTTTGCCCGCTGCTCCAGCTTGTCTTCAAGCGCCAGCAGGTAGGACGGTGAAAGAAGGTTTCGGTAGGCCGCCTGCCAGGCGGCCAGATGAACATGTGCGAGTTGTTGTGCATCCCCCATTTGCGCCGCTCGCAGACGAATCGTGCTCGAGTCACCAGTGCGTTGTTCGTGCATGTGTCACATCCTTGTAGTTACTAGTGTACCCATGCGAAACCATACCTGGGTTGAGCGTACAGGCCAACGCACCGATCAAAACCGAAACGCAACGCCAGTCGTGACATTGAACGCATCCCCCGGATAGAAGTTGGCCGAATCCTGCCCGCGGGCGTCGTAGGTGGTGTTGGCTGCGGTGGCGTAGCGTTCGTCGGTCAGGTTGCGCATGTCCAGGAACACGTCCCAGCGCTTGCTCGGGGCTTCGAAGCCTATGCGGGCGCCAAGGATGGTGTAGGACGGCGCGCTGAAACTGTTGGCGTAGTCGATGAAGTAACTGGAGGCCGAACGCAGGTTGAGTTGGGCGTAGAAGCCTCCGGCCTGCTGGTACTGAAGCTCGGCCTGGTACACGTGGCGTGGCAGGCTGGGCAGTTCGTTGCCGCCGAAGGTGTTGTCGTGGCGATAGTAGAAATCGTTGAAGGTGTAGGCTTGGCGCAGGTTCAGCGTGTCGCCGTTCTCCCCTTCCCACAGCAGCGCATTCAGGCCCGCCTCGATCCCTTGGTGAATGGTTGGGCTGGCGTTGGACGAAGCCACCAGTTGGTCTTGATTGGCCGAGGCCTGACGCACCACCACGGACAGAATCTCGTCATCGATCCAGGAGCGATAGAACGTCAGGCTGCCATCGAAAATCCCAGCACTGGCACGTACGCCCAGCTCGGCCGTGGTGGCTTTCTGAGGTTTCACGTCGCGTATGAACGGCGAGCCGGTGCTGCCCAGCTGCCAGGTCACGGGCGGGTCGATGGAGCGGCTGACGTTGCCGAACAGCTGGATGTCCGGCGTCAGTTCATACCGCAAGCCCAGCCGCGGCGCGGTGTCCCATTCGGAGTAGTTCACGCCATCGGGAAACTCGCTGGTGTTCACCCCAGTGGTGTATTCGATCTCGGCCCTACGCTTGATGTTGATGAAAGAAAGCCCGGTGGACAGCCAGATTCTGTCGTTGAGCTGCAACTCGTTGCCCAGCGCCAGCACGCTGTCGCGCGAGCCGGTGTACTTTGTGTACTGCAACAGTTGGCCGGTGCTGCGGCTATGGGATTTGACATCGCCCAGGTAGGCCAGCGTATTGCTGAAGGTGATGCTGCTGTCGCTGGGCAGGCCGAACAGTTCGTCGTGGGCGCGGCGATAGCGCAGCACCACGCTGGTGTCCTTGGAGCGCCAGTCCTGTGGCGAAACCGAATACCGCCAGCCGTTGAGCAACGGGTAGTCGTTGTACCCCAGGCCCACTTCCAGGGTCGAGTCGTCGTCGAACCTGTAGGTGGTGTTGCTGCCCAGCAAGGTAGTGCCGTCCTTCTTGCGACCAGTGGGGACGTCGTTGCTGCGCGGATCGTGCTTGAGCTGGGCTCGAGTCAGGGTGTTGCCATTGGTGAGCTGTTCTTCGCGGTAGCGCAGGAAGAAGCGCGTTTCCAGTTTGGGGCTGAACACATGACCGAAGTTGGCAATCAGGTCGCGGCCCTTGTTGGCCGTGTTGTCCTGATAGCCGTCGCGTTCATTGTGCAGCACGCTGACGTAGTAATCGCTGTCGCCGACCACGCCACCGGTGCTCAGTTGCTGTTTGCGGTAGCCGAAACTGCCGATTTCGAACCGTGCGTAGTTGCCTGGGGACGTGCGTCCGGTGCGGCTGACGAAGTTGATCGCGCCACCCAGCGACAGCGCCGTGTGCTTGAAGGCATTGGCGCCGTACAGCACTTCGGTGTGATCGACCGCGGCCATGTTCAGCAGGTCTTCCTGAGTCCCGCCCGGCCCGGTGATCGGGAGCCCGTCGTAGAGGAATTTGATGCCCAGCGCATAGCCTTGATAGAAGGTATTCAAACCCGAACCGCGAATCGAAATCTTGTTGGCACCGGTGCC
This sequence comes from Pseudomonas rhizosphaerae, assembly GCF_000761155.1. Taxonomy (NCBI): domain Bacteria; kingdom Pseudomonadati; phylum Pseudomonadota; class Gammaproteobacteria; order Pseudomonadales; family Pseudomonadaceae; genus Pseudomonas; species Pseudomonas rhizosphaerae. Next base: position 2,685,721 of record NZ_CP009533.1, read on the forward strand.
GCTGGTGGCCTGCGCGAACACCCCCGGTTGTAGCGCAAGTACGTCTTCGGCGTTGGAAGCGCGGCCTTTTTCGACTTCTTTCATATCGACGACTGCGGTGGTACCGGGAGTCTTGTCCAGTTCGACCTTGGCCTTTTGCGCCTCGCTGCGCGCCGCGCCCGTCACCACCACCGTGGACAGCTGCGTATCCTCGGCGTGCGCCAGGCCCAAACTGGTGGCAGCAAACAATGCCATGCTGCTCGATACAAAAGCGCGATATGAACCACTGGGCTTGCGGCCCGATGTTGAACCCATGAATGAAGCTCCTGAACGCTACGAAAAGATAAGGAGCCTCTATTCGTATAGTCGCGCTCGCAGGGGCTTGAGCAGCTATCGTGCCAAGGGTGAAACACCATAGGCAGGGCATTTGGCAGCAAAGGAGCGATCGTTATGATGCAACCTGTCGCTCCGCTGTTGGCTCAGCGACAGTACATGAGCTTCAATTATTCGCATGGGTTAAGTTCATTGGCACTCATGCCCAGTATGACCAGATCGACGTGGAGACCATCTGATGAATCTCAAACCCATCCGTAACGAGACAGACCTTCACAACGCATTCGGTCGCATGGAAGAGTTGTGGGGTGCGCACCCTGGTACTGCTCGTGCCGATGAATTGGAAGTTCTCGCGATACTCATCGAGAAATACGAAGACCAGCATTATCCTATCGGTCCGTCCGATCCTATCGAGGCGATAAAATTTCGAATGGACCAGCAAGGCTTGAGCATGCGTGATCTGGAGCCCTTCATCGGCTCGAGTGGGCGTGTGTCTGAGGTATTGAACGCCAAACGCTCCTTGAGTCTTGCGATGATCAAGCGCCTGCATGTCGGGATGAACATTCCCTACGAAAGCTTGCTGGGCTGAGCCTTACTTTGATCGAATGTCATAGGCTTCGAATCGCACAATCGTAGCCAAAGAAAAAGCCCACGCTGACCTGATCAGCGTGGGCTTTTCTACAACCGTGTTGCGTGTGCGGATCGGTTAGACCGCAGCAACGACCTTGGCAGGTGGCTGAGTGCGACGACCCAGTACACCGGCACCGGCGGCTACCAGACCCGAGATCACCAAAGTGATCAACAGGATCCATGCGCCTTGCGAAACGCGCTTGGCGGCCACTTCGGCAGCTTCACGGGCTTTCTGCTCGGCCTGAGCTTTCAGCTCTTGATACTTGGCATAAGCCTGACGGTAGCTGGCTTGAGCCTGATCGACGATCTGGTTGGCTTCGGCGTCAGTCTTGTTGCCACGAGCCTTAATCAGGTTAACCAGTGCTTCACGGTCGGCAGCATCCCAAGCCTGGTCGCCCTTGGCTTTGATGCGGTCCAACAGACCACCCAGTTGGGTGTCGGCTTGCTGAGGGTTCTCGGCGCTGCGCTGAGCAGTGTTCTGCGCATCTTGCTGAGTCGCCTGAGCTTCCTGCTTGACGTTATCAGGGTTCAGTTCAGCCTTGCCGGTTTGACGCATGGCCAGTTCCAATTCGCCCTGGATATCGTCCAGGTTGAAGTCGATGCCTTGCTGACGCAGTTGATCCTGAATCTTGTCACCCAGTGCGGGAGCGACTTGAGCAATGCCACTGCCCAGCGCCGACATGCCGCTGCCGGCCAGGTTCAGACCGCCACGGACGACGCCGGTGACTGCACTGGAAACCAGGTAGACGGTGATCAGCGAAACACTCGCCCATACCAGCAGACCGTGGAACGCGCCTTCGCGCTGTGCCAGACGGCCAGCAGCCCAACCACCCACGAACAGCGAGATTACCGCGCTGACCACTACCCAGATGCCAGCGCCGGTGCCGATACCCGACAATGGGTTGGCTTCCTGCATTGGATCGATGGTGGCAGTACCGATGGCGGTACCCAGCAGGTTGAGCAACAGCGATACCACCATAGCCAGTACCACACCGGCGAGAATTGCACTCCACGAAATTCGCTTTAGCAACGGCGCAGTCGTGGCATGGTCATGGTAGACCGGGGTGGTGTAGCCGTCTGAAGCGATACGGTCATCGCGGATCATGATTGTAGTCCTTTGGGTCAGTGGCAGAACGAGTAGGTGAACTCGCTTACTGGAATGACCAAAGGGCTTATGAAAAAGTTTGAAAAAAACGTTAAAAATCTTTTTACAGCCCGGTGTGCAGGTGTGATCGGCGCGACTGGCCGGACGCTCACGCGCTGGTTACTATGCTCGCACAAGCCCTTCAAATTTCACGCTTTACAGCCACGAGCAGACGATGAGCATAGACCTGGATACGCTGTTCGACCGCACCGGTACCGGCAGCACCAAATGGAGCCGCTACCCTGACGACGTATTGCCGATGTGGGTGGCCGATATGGACTTCGCTGCACCGCCAGCGGTCATCGAACGTCTGCAAGCGCGTCTGACCCATCCGGTCCTGGGCTACAGCGTGCCCTCGGACGAACTGCGTCAGGTGCTGGTCGATTACCTGCGCGAGCACTATGACTGGCAGGTGCAGAAGCAGGACATCGTGGTCCTGCCGGGTGTGGTGCCTGGGGTCAACATGGCACTGCACGGTCTGGTAGCCGAAGGCGATGGCGTGGTGGTGCATACTCCCAACTATCCGCCGCTGCGCCAGGCAGCCGGGCACTGGAAGATGCGCAGCATCGAGGTGGCGTTGCAGGCCGACGAGCAAGGTGAATGGTCGTGCGACCCGCAGCGCCTGCAGCAGGCATTGGCCGACAGTTCGGCGTACCTGCTGAGCAATCCGCACAACCCGATCGGCAAGACCTATAGCCGCGACGAACTGCGCACGATCGGCGAAATTTGCGTGGCGCAGGATGTGTTGATCATCAGCGACGAGATCCACGCGGACCTGCAGTTCGATGGACGTCGGCATATCCCTGTCGCGTCGCTGTCGCCGGAAGTGGCGCAGCGCACCATCACCCTCATGTCCGCAAGCAAGACGTACAACGTCGCGGGGCTGAAAACGGCTTTTGCGGTGATCCAGAATCCGGCGTTGCGCGCACGCTTCGACGCGGCGCGGGTGGGCATGGTCGACAGCGTCAATCCACTGGGGATGGAAGCCACCCATGCCGCCTATGCGCAGCCGGGCGAGTGGTTGGAACAGCTGAAAGCCTATCTGCAAGGCAACCGTGACTACTTGCTGGAAACGATTCGTACGCGGCTGCCGGGTATCGTGGTCCATGCGCCGCAAAGCACTTACCTGGCCTGGCTGGATTGCTCGGCTTTGGGTCTGGACAATCCGCAGAGGTTTTTTCTTGAAGAGGCTCGAGTGGGCCTGAGCGCCGGCCCGGAGTTCGGAGAAGGTCTGGAGCAATTCGTCCGCCTGAATTTCGGCTGCCCGCGCGCACTGCTGACCGAAGGCCTCACCCGCATCGAACGCAGCCTGCAACACCGCACCCCGTAGCAGCGGCGCAAGCCGCGTCCGGGTTTGACGCGTTCGTCCAGATACACCGCGGACGCCCCCGACGCAGCTTGCGCAGCTGAGTCCGGCCTCACCGCATTCCCTGTAGCAGCGGCGCGAGCCGCGTCCGGGTTCGATGCGTTCGTCCAGATACACCGCGGGTACCGTCAACGCCGCTTGCGCAGCTGCTACAGGGGTGGATTTTCTGGAGGAGCGATGGTGCGCAGCGCGTCGCCTGTCGCGGCGCCGGAGGCGGTGTTGTCGAATATGCACCATACCTCGGCGTCGGAGGCGGCTTGGGCCAGGAGCAGGCGCAAGTGTGCTAGATATTCAGCGCCGTACGCGTCGTGATAGATGCGAGGTGAACCGTGCAACCGCCAATAGCGAAAGCCGCGCCAGCCTCCAGGGGTGATATCGGTGGCGATGCGCGAAGGATCGACAGCCGCCCGGGCAATGCGATGTGTCAGCAGGATCGGCTCGGCCTCGACCCAGGAAGCATGGCGCGGTTCGAGCACCACATGGCCTACAAATCGCTCGCGCAAGCAACGGAAGAAATCCTCGGCAACCTGCTCTTCGAAAGCGAGAGACGGCGGCAACTGCACCAGCAGGCACCCGAGCTTGTCGCCCAGTTGGCCACATTGCGCCAGGAATTCATCGAGAGCCGCTGCGCAGTCGCGCAGGCGCTGCACATGGGTGATCTGCTTCGGCACCTTGATCGAGAAGCGGAAATCGTCTGGCACCGATGCAGCCCAGCGAGCGTAGGTCTGCGGCCGGTGCGGGCGATAGAACGAACTGTTGATCTCCACGCAGCTCAGCCGGGAAGCATAGCGTTGCAAGTGCGTGCCTTGAGCCGCGAAATCGTCGGCATATTCGCGTGGCAGGCTCCAGCCCGCACAGCCAACGCGCACCACGTGACCGTTCAAAACAGGGCCTCGCGCGCTTCGCGCATGAAAATCTCGACGGTTTTGGGGCCTATGCCATCGAACGCTGCCAACCTGCTTTCGAATTCATGCCGGTCTGCACTCATCTCGCGCATCCGCTCGATCGTACCGTCGTAGTCGGTGTCGAGCTTTTTCACCAGGGCACTCAGCCGCGTGGCTGTGCTTTCGTCGTAGCGCACGTAGTGCGCCTCGCCCAGCATGGACACCAGTTCGCGATGCGTGCAGTGGCCCAACTTGCGTGGTGTGTCGCGTCCATGCTTGTGGACCACCACCCGGTAGGCCTCCACCGCAATATCCGCTTGAATGCGCTTGCCCATCAGAAAGCTGGCTACCAACCACTTGAACAGGCCATGCTGCTCATGGATGTCGATCCCCAGATCCTCGGCGGTAATGTGCTTGTTCATCGGCGGTATCCTTGATTGGCGGCTGCGCGGTAGACGCCAGTCCCATCCGCCGGTTCGATCCGTCTTCCTGCAACAACGGTGCTGCGACACGCGGGCCGTGCCGTTCCTGCCATTCGCCGCTACAATGGCGACCTTGACCGTGATGACTCAGACCAGAAAAACATGTCCCTGCCCAAGCACCACCTCGAACTGCTCAGCCCCGCACGCGACGTAGCCATCGCCCGTGAGGCCATCCTGCATGGCGCCGACGCCATCTACATCGGCGGGCCCAGCTTCGGCGCGCGTCACAACGCCAGCAACGAGCTGAGCGACATCGCCGAGTTGGTGACCTTCGCTCGCCGCTATCACGCGCGGGTGTTCACCACGCTCAACACCATCCTGCACGACAACGAACTGGAACCGGCGCGCAAGCTGATCCACCAGTTGTACGACGCTGGCGTGGATGCCTTGATCGTGCAGGACCTGGGGGTCATGGAGCTGGATATTCCGCCGATCGAGCTGCACGCCAGCACCCAGACCGACATCCGCACCCTGGCACGGGCCAAATTCCTCGACCAGGCCGGCTTCTCCCAGCTGGTGCTGGCGCGGGAGCTGGATCTGGGCGAGATCCGCGCCATTGCCGCAGAAACCGATGCAGCCATCGAGTTCTTCATTCACGGTGCGTTGTGCGTGGCGTTTTCCGGTCAGTGCAACATCTCCCACGCGCAGACCGGGCGCAGTGCCAACCGCGGCGACTGCTCCCAGGCCTGCCGCCTGCCCTATACCCTCAAGGATGACCAGGGCCGCGTCGTGGCCTACGAGAAACACCTGCTGTCCATGAAGGACAACAACCAGAGCGCCAACATCCGTGCGCTGGTCGAGGCAGGCGTGCGTTCGTTCAAGATCGAAGGCCGTTACAAGGACATGGGCTATGTGAAAAACATCACCGCCTATTACCGCCAGCGCCTGGACGACGTACTGGAAGACCGGCCCGATCTGGCCCGGGCCTCCAGCGGTCGCACCGCACACTTCTTCGTGCCGGACCCGGACAAGACCTTTCACCGCGGCAGCACCGACTATTTCGTCAGCGAGCGAAAGGTCGACATCGGCGCGTTCGACTCGCCGACCTTCACCGGTCTGCCGGTTGGCCGAGTGGAAAAAGTCGCCAAGCGCGACATGCTGGTGGTCAGCGAGCAGCCGCTGTCCAACGGCGATGGCCTGAACGTGCTGGTCAAGCGCGAAGTTGTGGGTTTTCGCGCCAACATCGCCGAGCTCAAGGGCGAGTTCGACGAAGACGGTCAGAAGCGCTACCGCTATCGGGTCGAACCCAACGAGATGCCGGCGGGGCTGTTCCAGCTGCGCCCCAACCATCCGCTCAATCGCAATCTGGACCACAACTGGCAGCAGGCGCTGCAGAAGACTTCCGCCGAGCGCCGGGTCGGCGTGGCCTGGCTCGCACAACTCAGCGAGCAGCGCTTGCAGTTGACCGCCACCAGCGAAGAAGGCGTGCGTGTGGACGTTGCGCTGGAAGGTCCATTCGGCCCGGCCAACAAGCCCGAGCAGGCCCTGGACCAACTGCGCGATCTGTTGGGGCAACTGGGCACCACCCAGTACCATGCGACGGCCATCGAACTGGATGCGCCGCAGGCGTTTTTCATTCCCAACTCGCAGCTCAAGGCGTTGCGTCGCGAGGCCATCGAAGCGCTGACCGCTGCACGCGTGCAGGCTCATCCGCGCGGCAGTCGCAAGGCCGAGACGAGCCCGCCACCGGTGTACCCGGAATCGCACCTGTCGTTCCTGGCCAACGTGTACAACCAGAAGGCTCGCGATTTCTACCACCGGCACGGGGTCAAGTTGATTGATGCCGCGTACGAGGCTCATGAAGAGCCGGGCGAAGTGCCGGTGATGATCACCAAGCATTGCCTGCGTTTCTCGTTCAACCTGTGCCCCAAGCAGGCCAAGGGTGTGACCGGGGTGAAAACCAAGGTTGCGCCCATGCAGTTGATTCATGGCGATGAAGTGTTGACGCTCAAGTTCGACTGCAAGCCGTGCGAGATGCATGTCATCGGCAAGATGAAGGGGCATATCCTCGACCTGCCGCTGCCTGGCAGCGGCGTCAATGTGGTCGGTCAGATCAGCCCGCAGGATCTGCTGAAAACCATCCGCCGCGCACCGCACTGATACCTGGCGCACACCGCAGATGGATATCTTCACCCGCCTGCTCCAAACCGGAACCGCTTGGCTGCGGGCATTGTGGCCCAACCGCCAACCGATCAATGCCCGGGAAAAATGGCGAGCCTGCATCGGCGCCGCCCTGGGCGTGCTCGTGGTCTGCGCCGTTGCGGCGCTGGGCCTGCAGGGGCACTGGGCCGCTGAGCACGGTGCCTTGGGGTTGGCCATCGTCGCGCCCATCGGCGCCAGCGCGGTCCTGGTGTTCGCCCTCCCCGCAAGCCCCCTGGCGCAGCCCTGGTCGGTGGCAGGCGGCAACACCTTGAGCGCTTTGGTGGGCATCGCCTGCACCAAATGGATTCCCGATCCAACCCTGGCTGCCGCGCTTGCCGTTGGCTTGGCCATCGCATTGATGCTCGCCGCCCGCTGCCTGCACCCACCCGGTGGCGCGGCAGCACTGCTGATGGTGGTCATGGGTTGCGAACAGTTCACCTACGCCGCGAATCCGGTGCTGATCGACTCACTGCTGCTGGTGGCCGCCGGGCTGATCTACAACAACCTGACGCGCCGGCCCTGGCCCCATGTGCCTGCCGCCAGCCCATCGCCCAGCCCCAGCCGCTTCAGTCGCGCCGACCTGGACGCCGCACTGCTGCACTACAACCAGGTGCTGGACGTCGACCGCAACGACCTGCAAGCACTGCTCGAACATGCCGAGGCATCGGCCTACCAGCGCAACATGGGCGAGTTGCGCTGCGCGCAAATCATGAGCCAGGAACCGATCACCGCACGCCAGGAGATGCCGCTGCGCGAGGCCTGGGCGCTGATGCGCAGGCACAAGATCAAAGCCCTGCCCGTGATCGATCGCCAGCGCCACCTGGTGGGCATCGTCACCGTGGCCGATTTCATGCAACAACTGGATCTGGACGCCCATGACGGCGTGGCCTGGCACCTGCGCGCCCTCTTGCGACCTGGTCGCAACCAGCCGACGACAAGCACCGTCGGGCAGATCATGACCCGCTCGGTGCGCGTGGCCAGCGCAGACCGGTTGCTGACCGAACTGGTGCCGGTGTTCTCGGAGAACGGTCACCGACACATCCCCATCATCGACAGCGAACGCCGCCTGGTGGGCATCATCACCCAGTCCGACCTGATCCGCGCGCTGTACAGAGCCGTCAGCGCCTAGCGCGCGGAGCCGCCGTCCACTTGGATATCGGTCAGGCCCATGCGTGCCGCCTGCTCCAGAACCTGGTCGTCGGTATCCTCCGCGGTGGGCATCACCAAGCTGTTCTCGCCGTCGCCGAAATGCAGTTGCAGCAGGTGCATCACGATGCCGTGAAGACCCGGCTCGATCTGGGCGGGCGATGTCCAGGTACGGGGCTCGCCATTGAAGCGGTATCGAACGGTTGCAGCGGTCATTGGCCAAATCCTCTTTGCAATGGGAAGGCGCTCAAGTACGACTCCTGCTGAAACTGACTGGGGTGATGGGTCAGCGTTCCCCTCGGCGCGGCAAGGCTGGCTGTACCCGATTACCTTGAACGTCTGCGCCCAACTGCTTTCTCAACAGGGAACCGGGCAATGCCGCCCATGGCATCCCCCCACCTGCAGGAGAAGTTTGCATGAAGATCTTGATGGTTCTCACGTCCCACGACCAGTTGGGCGATACCGGCAAGAAAACCGGCTTCTGGTTGGAAGAATTCGCGGCACCTTACTACGCCTTTATCGATGCGGGCGCTGACGTGACCCTCGTTTCGCCCAAGGGCGGCCAGCCACCGCTGGACCCCAAGAGCGACGAGCCGGACGCGCAGACCGACGCCACGCGCCGCTTCGCTCAGGACACCCAGGCCCAGTCGGCCCTGGCCGACACCTTTCCACTGGGTGAAGTCGACCCGTACGATTTCGATGCAGTGTTCTACCCAGGCGGGCACGGACCGCTATGGGACCTGGCTGAGGACGTCGATTCGAAGACCATCATCGAGGCCTTCTACGCGGCCAACAAACCTGTAGCCGCCGTGTGCCACGCGCCTGGTGTGTTCAAGAACGTCAAGTCGCCGGACGGCGATTCCATCGTCAAGGGGAAGAAAGTCACCGGTTTCACCAACTCCGAAGAAGAGGCGGTCGGGCTGACGGATGTGGTGCCGTTTCTGGTTGAAGACATGCTCAAGGCCAATGGCGGTGAGTACTCCAAAGGTCCGGACTGGGGCAGCTATGTGGTCGAGGACGGTCACCTGATCACTGGGCAGAACCCTGCGTCCTCGGAAGCTGCGGCTGAAGCCTTGATCAAGCGCCTGCAGCAGGAAGAGAGTGCCTGATACACGGTGTCGTTCCCTTCGCGGCCACAGACCGCTCCCACTGAAAGACTGCATTCTTTCCATCCGTGGGAGCGGTCAGTGGCCGCGAAGGATTTCCCCGGATGTTACTGACCTACCTCGGCGCCTGTTCAGGTTTGGTGGTCAATCCAGAAAAATGAGCGCGTCAGCAAAAAAATTTTAAAGTATCACGTTATATCGTAACATACGCATCCCGATTCACTCTTGGATGCATTCCCATGGCCGACGCCGCCGCTTCACCACCCTTCCCCGGCTCGCTTGCCACTGCCTCGTCCCAAGCGGTGTCACGCACCCGCATGCTCACGATCGACGCATTGCGCGGCCTGGTCATGCTGTTCATGCTGGTAGACCATGTTCGCGAGACCTTCTTCCTGCACGTTCAGGTCAGCGACCCCATGGACCCGGTGAATACGCCCCCCGAGCTGTTCTTCACGCGTATCAGCAGCATGGTCTGCGCCCCGGTATTCGTTTTCCTGACTGGCCTCTCCGCCTGGCTGTACGGGCAATCCCACAGTCCGCGGGAGGTCTCGATATTTCTCCTCAAGCGCGGATTGTTTCTGGTCTTTCTCGAACTCACCCTGGTCAACTTCGCCTGGAACGCAACCCTGGTGCCTACCACCCTGTGGCTGCAGGTAATCTGGGCCATCGGCCTGAGCATGATCGCGCTGGCGGCACTCATTCACATGCCGCGCACCGCCCTGGCGATCGTGGGCGCAGTCATCGTCGCCGGGCACAACCTGCTGGACGGCATCGTCCTGACCGCCGACTCGCCCTTCTTCGAAATCTGGTCGATCCTGCACCAGCGCTCCTTCCTTGAAATCACCGAGCACACCCGCGCGCGCACCACCTACCCGATCCTGCCGTGGATCGGCCTGATCGCGCTGGGCTACTGCGCCGGCCCGTGGTTCGCCCGTGATGCGGACCCCACACGGCGGCTGCGTCTGCTGCTGAACTGGGGCGTCGGCCTGCTGCTGGGTTTCGTTGCGATTCGCTATCTCAACGGCTACGGCGAAAAGCCATGGAGTGTGCTGGACGATAACGTGCGCACGTTCATGAGTTTCATGTCGTTGACCAAATACCCACCGTCGCTTCTGTACCTGATGCCCACCATGGGTGCAGGCCTGCTGCTGCTCGCCTTGTTCCAGCGTCTGGAAGGCCGGCCAGTGCTCGAGGTGCTCTCTCGTTACGGCGGCGCGCCCATGTTCTTCTATGTGCTGCACCTGCTGGTGCTCAAGGCGATGTACCTGGTCGCCGTGCAGATCTGGGGCTTGAACCAGGGCAAATACTACGGTTTCGACAGCCTGGCCGGGATCTGGCTGTGGACCGTCGCATTGGCCTTCATCCTGTACTTTCCCACCCGCTGGTTCGCGCAGCTCAAGCAGCGTCGGCGCGACATCGGCTGGTTGAAGTACTTTTGAGCAGAACCGAGAGCTGCCACGCACAACCGTTGGCGTCAGAAGGATGACCGTTGATCGCTGCATGCCTCAGCATGCAGCGATATGGCGAGTACTCACGCAATTTAAGTGTCGACCCAGAGTCCGACCGGTAGGCGTAGTGCTAATCTCACAGTGATGTCAAAATGACATTGTGTGACAGGAGGTCGCCGCTCCCCGTCGTCCTTGCTTGGGTCCTTCACATGCTCGCAGCTGTCCCTGATAAAAATACATCGCACACCGCTCTACAAGGTCTGGTTCAGGCAGCAGCGGCCATCACTCAGTGTTGCGGTGGTCTGCTCATCGAAGGTGCGCCTGGCGCGTGGCGCGTGACGGCGGCCTATGGCACGACCCGCGAAGTGCCCGTGGACGCGGCCACCGAGTCCTGGCTGCGCATGCTGATGTCCTACGGGGACGTGGTCGACATCGGCGACGGTTCGCCTTTCATCCATTCGGTCCCGGATTTTCTCGGCTCCCTGGCAGACACCTACCGCGTGTGCATCGCCGTCAAGGACCACACCGACGCCCTCGCCGGTATCGTCCTGTTGGCACAGACGCCACCGTTCAAGTTGCTCAGCGCCGCGCAGATCTACGCCCTCAAGACCCACTCGGTCGCCCTCTATCACGCCGCGCCCTTGGCCCCGGTACGCAATGGCCCCGAAGGCGTGATCGAGCGGTTGCGCCTGCTGGAATCGGTCGTCGTGCATGCCAAGGACGCTATCCTGATCACCGAGGCCGAGCCCATCGACCTGCCCGGCCCGCGCATCGTCTACTGCAATCCGGCGTTCCTGGAGACCACCGGGTTCAGTCTCGAAGAGATCGTCGGAAAGACGCCACGCATCCTGCAGTGCGAGGAAACCGATCGCAGTACCCTGGACCAGATCCGCAGTGCGCTGTCGAAATGGCAACCGGTGGAAGTCGAACTGATCAACACACGCCGCGACGGCACCCGCTTCTGGGTCCAGTTGAGCATCGTGCCCGTGGCCAACGAAAAAGGCTGGTTCACGCATTGGGTGTCTGTGCAACGTGACATCACCGAACGCAAGGAAGCCGAACAGAGCCTCAAGCAAGCTCAGATCGACCGCGAGGAACAGGTAGCCCTGCGCTCCCGCCTGGTGGAACGCGAACGCATCCAGGAAGAGCTGACCTACGCTGCCTTCCACGACGACCTGACCCGACTGAAGAACCGCGCCTATTTCATGGCGCAGATTCAGGAAGTCTTCAACCTGGCCCAAGCGGAACGCGAAGCGGCCGTGTTGTACATGGACCTGGATCGTTTCAAATACATCAATGACGGCATGGGCCACCGGGCTGGCGATATTCTTTTGCAGATCGTGGCGCAGCGGCTCCAATCCTGCCTGACCGGCAATGCCGTGCTCGCGCGTATCGGTGGCGATGAATTCGCCATCCTGCATACCGGCGATGCCTCCAAGCAGGCCGCCGTCGACACGGCGCGGCGCGTGATCCAGGCGCTCGGCGTGGCCGTCGAGGTCGAGGGCCAGGCGATCTTCACTTCGTGCAGTGTCGGCATCGTCACACTCGATGCCGCGCACACCAGCGCCGAGGACCTGGTCCGCGATGCCGACGTCGCCATGTACGCCGCAAAAAAACAGGGCCAGGGCAAGTGGGCGCTGTTCGACCTGTCCATGCGCCAGGCGGCGGTCGACCTGCTGTTGATGCGCAACGCACTCAAGCATGCCCTGGCGCGCGAAGAGTTCTACCTGGTCTACCAGCCCATCTTCGCCGCACGCTCGCGCCGCATCGAAGGAGTCGAAGCACTCGTGCGCTGGCAGCACCCGGTACTGGGCAACGTACCGCCCGACGTATTCATCGCCGTGGCGGAAGACATCGGTATCATTCACGAAATGGGTCGTTGGGTCATGCAGACGGCCTGTGCCGAGATCAAGCGCTGGAACGCTGACCCTGCCTCCACACTGCGGCTCAACGTCAACGTCTCGGGTGCTGAACTCAACCACGTGGGCTTTGTGGCGAAGGTTGCGGAAATCCTGCAGGGTACGTCGTTCAGCGCACACGACCTGCAGATCGAGATCACCGAATCGGTCTTCCTCAACGAACCGGAAACCGTAGCCATCGCCCTTGCCGACCTGCGCGAATTGGGCGTGCGCATTGCACTTGACGACTTCGGCACCGGCTACAGCTCGCTGGGGTACATCGACCGCTATCCCATTGACTCGATCAAGATCGATCGCTCGTTCGTTACCCGCATGATGACCCACCGGCGCACCATCGCGATCGTCACCAGCATCCTGTCCCTGGGCAGCGCGCTGGATGTCGACATCGTCGCCGAAGGCGTGGAAACCCAGGACCAATTGGACCGGCTGCAAGCATTGGGCTGCCCGTTCGTCCAGGGTTACCTGCTCAGCCCGCCGCTGCGGGGCGAGGAAATGAAGCAGTTGCTGGCAGCGCGCAACGAGAACTGAAAGCTGCCGCGCGCCTGATCACACCCGGCGCGCGGCGGCGAAGGCATGTTCGGAGGTGGATAGCTTTTGAAGACGCATCGAGGCTAAGCTGCGCGCTCTACGGAAGGAGTCTGGAATGAAAACACTGTCTGCACTATTGATCCTGGGCGTACTGAGCGGCTGCGCCTCCTACAGCGACCGGGGCACCGGCGAAGGCGGCCGCGAGATCGGCAGCAAAGGCTACACGGTGCGCTGTGACGCAACGCCCGCCAATCAACCTGGCTGCTATTCTCCGCCGCCCTCCTATTCGTGGAACTTCATGAAAAACTTCCACTTCAAGCTCGGGCAGAATTGATACGCAAGATCGGCCGCCTTCATGGCTTCCAGCGACCACCCTCTACGATGACCAGATTGGGATCGGTGTCCGCTGGCAAGTCCTTGCGTACGTACTGGTCATAAAGCTTGAGCAGGGCTTTCTCTTCACCCAGCTTGGCCAATTCGTCGTTCACCCAATCGCGCAGCTCGGTGTTGCCCTTCTTCACGGCCGGTGCGATAGGCGCTTCATCGCCCAGCTTCTGGGCAAGTACGCGGTAGCCGGGGTTCTGCTTGGCCCAATTGAACGGCACCAGGTTGTCCTGGGCATAGGCGTCGCCGCGGCCGCTGGCCAGGGCTTGCAGTGATTCGGAGTTCTTTTCGAACTTCAGCAACTTCCAGTCCGGGTGGTTCTTGGTCAACCACAGATCGGCCGTCGTGCCGGTGGTGACGATGGTGGTCTTGTCGGCCAGGTCATCGAGCTTCTGGACGCTGCTGCCATCGGCCACCAATGCTTGCACGGCCACCCGCAGGTTGGGATTGGTGAAGTCCACCGCCTGGCTGCGCTCGGGTGTCACGGTCATGTTGGCCAGGATCAGGTCGACCTTGTCGCTTTGCAGAAACGGTATGCGGCTGGCGGGCTCGACGCTGACGAACTCGATTTTCTTCTCGTCACCCAGCAGGTCCTTGGCGAAGCGCTTGCCCAGGTCGGTGTCGAACCCGACGTATTCACCTTGCTCGTTGACGAAACCAAAGGGCGGCTTGTCGCTGAACACCCCGATGATCAGCTTGTCGCGGGCCTTGATGGTTTCCAGATAGCTGGTGGCAGGCTTCGCCGTCGTAGCTGGGGTGGTGGCCTTGGGTTCGGTCGGTTTGTCGCAACCGGCCAGCAGTCCAAGGGCGAGTACGGGTAGAACCAGGGCAGATTTGAAGTTCACGATGCTTTCCTTTTCGGCATGTTTTCTACGTAGGAAAACCTTTCCAGAAACTGCTGCGCGCGTGCGGTCTGCGGGGCGCTGAAGAAGGTTTCGGGATCGTTCTGTTCCGCGATACGGCCGCGGTCCATGAACAGAATGCGGTCGGCCACCGCCCGGGCGAAGGCCATTTCGTGGGTAACGATGAGCATGGTCATACCGCCCTGCGCCAGATCGAGGATCACCTCCAGGACCTCCTTGACCATTTCTGGATCCAGCGCGGCGGTGACTTCGTCGAACAGCATGACCTTGGGGTTCATGCAAAGCGCCCGCACAATGGCGATTCGCTGCTGCTGGCCGCCCGACAGCTCCCGGGGATAGGCGTTGGCGCGCTCGGCCAGGCCAACCCGAGCCAGCAGCGCCTCGGCCTGCTGCCGCGCCTCCCGGGCATCGCGCTTCTGTACCTGCAGTGGCCCCAGCAGCACGTTCTGCAACACGGTCATGTGCGGAAACAGGTGATAGCTCTGGAACACCATGCCGATCTGCTGACGCACCCGGCGCCAGTCGGCATTGGCTAGCAGCAACTGCCCATCGAAAGTGAAGGTACCGCTGTGACCCAGCTCCAGGCCGTTCAGGCAGCGCAGCAAGGTACTCTTGCCACACCCGCTGGGGCCAAGAATCACCACCACTTCGCCTTCGCTCACGCGCAGATCGATGTCGGTCAACACTGATGTGTCGGCGAATTTCTTGCTGAAGCTTGCGAGTTCGATCAATGCGCTCATGCGTGATTCCAGCGCCGTTCGAGCACGCGGGAGGCGGCCGACAGCGGATAGCAAACGATAAAGAAGAAGACGAACAGAAAGCCGTAGATCAGCACCGACTCGTAGGTGCGCTCGATGATCTGCTGGCCGACCTTGGTGATGTCGACAACGCCGATCAGTACCGCCAGCGAGCTGGTCTTGAGCAAACGGGTGCAGACGTTGATGACCGGCGGGGTAAGGCGCTTGAGCGCCTGGGGCAACAATACCCGGCCGTACAACTGGCCCAGGCCCAGGCCGATGGCCAGTCCCGCTTCGCGCTGCCCGCGAGGTATGGAGCGCAGCGCACCACGCACGACTTCGCCAATCTCACTGGCGCCCCACAGCGATAGCACCAGCACTGCGCACCAGAACGCAGGCAAGCTGACGCCGAAGAAGATCGGCAGGCCGAAGAAGAACAGGTACAACCAGACCAGTACCGGAATGGCACGAAACAGCTCCAGGTAAATCCTCAGCGGTACGTCCAGCCAGCGTTTGCCCAGGCTGCGCAGCACGCCATAGAGCAGGCCGCCGATACTGCTAAACAGGATCGCCAGTGCGGAAATACCCAAGGTGCGACCGGCCCCGGTGAGCAGTTGCGGTGCCGATGCCCAGAGCAACTCAAGACCCGAACTGGCCATGTTGGAGCCTCCTTTCCAGCAGACCCAGCAGCAACGACAGTGGCAAGAACAACAGCACACACAACCCGGTCATCACTGTCAGCATCTCGTAGGTCTTGTAATACAGGGCGATATAGCTCTTGGTGGTGTAGAGAATTTCCGGCACGGCAACGGCCGACACCACCGTGGTCTCCTTGAGCAGGAACACGAAGTTGGCGAACAGCGCAGGCAAGCTGAGAATGCCTGCCTGGGGCAGCACCACATGACGCAACAACTGCCAGCGCGACAGACCGATGGACAGCCCCGACTCGATCTGCGCCTTCGGCACCGCTTCGATACCGGCGCGCAGGATCTCGGTCAGGTACGCCCCGCCCATGAACGTCATGGCGATGACGGCGGCCGCGAAACCGGAAATACGCACGCCCAGGGCGGGCAAGGCGAAATAGATGAAGAACAGCTGAATGAGCAACGGCGTGTTCCGCGCGAGCTCGACGTACAACGGCACGAGCCGATGCAGCACTGGGACCCGGAACGTGGCGATGGCCGCGTTGACCACCGCGACGGCGAGTGAGCTCAGGATGGCGATCAAGCCAACTTGCAAAGTGACCCCCACGGCCCGCACAAAAGCGGGAATCGTGGACAACGCGAACACGTAGTCGAAGGTCATCGGTCGACCTCCAGATGTCTCGAAATAGATAAAGCGAACATCGGAAAGCGCCTGCATCTGGCTTGCGGTCGCTGAGTGTAATCGACCGTTTCTGATCCAATTAATACTGAATAAACATAAGCTTAGACAATGATCGTCAAGCAGCTCTTGCGTGGCAAGGTTGACCGTTGCGTTCGCCGCTGGCGCTTGTGCTGACAGTTCAAGAAGGGGCGATGCAAGGCGCCCTGCCCCTCGGGTCGAGCATCAAGGAGGTCTAGCTTTCCAGCAGACTTTTGCAACAAAACATGAATAATAACCATTCCCATTTGTTACAGTCCTGTTTGCGCTGATCGTCGAGACGGAAGCGCGGCCTGATTTCATCCTTCAGGCAAACAACGTTGAACGCACAGGAGCCCTCATGCCGGCAAAAAAAATCTTTGCCTATCACCCGCTGACACTGGCGATTCTACTCAGTGGCCTGCCACTGAGCGCGGCCTACGCCGCCGACAGCGCCAGCGCCGCCACATCCAACGCCACGCTGGAGCTGCAGGAAATCACCATCGATGCCCAGGCCCTGGAGAACCCAACTGGCCAGACCCGCGGGCCCGTGGCGACTCGCAGCACCAGCGCTAGCAAGACCGACTCGGCGATCAAGGATATTCCGCAGTCGATTTCGGTCATTACCCGCGACGAGATGGACAACCGCAAGACCGACACCTTGGCCGAGGCCTTGAGCTATACGCCAGGCGTGATCGCGCAGCCAGGCGGGTTCAGCCGTGTAGCCGACGACTTCGTGATCCGTGGCTTCAACGTGGGTTCAGGCACCGGCGGCATTCTGCGCGACGGGATGAAACTGCAAGGCAGCGTGTATGACGGCGGCATCGAGCCCTACGGCCTGGAGCGCGTGGAAGTGGTCAAGGGCGCGTCTTCGGTGCTGTACGGACAACTGTCGCCGGGCGGTCTGCTCAACACCATCACCAAGCGCCCGACCGACACGCCGCTGCATGAAGTCAACGTCGAGTACGGCAGCCATGCGCGCAAACAGTACAGCTTCGACCTGGGCGGCCCGATCGACGACGCCGGACAGTTCTCCTATCGCCTCACCGGCCTGTGGCGCGACAGCGGCACCCAGACCACCGATACCGACGACGACCGCCGCTACATCGCACCGGCCTTCACCTGGCGTCCGAACGACAGCACCTCCCTGACGGTCCTGGCCAACTACCAGGAAACCCGTACCGGCTTTGCAACACCGTTGGATTTCGACCTGACCACCTCGTCCAGCACACGCTACCCCAAGGTCGACCGCGACCTGTTCACCGGCGAGCGCGGCTTCGATCACTACAACAACTACTCGACCAGCCTCGGCTACCTGTTCGGACACGACTTCACCCCCGACCTGAAAATCCGCCACTCGCTCCGCCACTTCGAGGCGGACCTGAGCTGGGACTACATGCAGGTCGCCGATACCGGCAGCGCCGCCCTGCGCAACCGAGGCCAGCTGGCGCGCCGACCTAGCATCCGCCGCGAGCGCTCCGAAGGCTGGACCAGCGACAACAACGTGCAATGGACCCTCGACAGCGGCCGCTGGCAGCACACCCTGCTGGCGGGCGTGGACTACTACCACAAGACCTACGACTCCCATCGCTTCGCCGGCGCCAACTCCATTTTCAACCCGGCCAACCCGGTGTATGGCGTGCCGACCAACGCCACAACTGCCAATACCGGCTCGGATCTGCACAGCGCCCAGGCCGGGGTCTACCTGCAAGACCAGATCAAGTTCGACGACAAGTGGATTCTGCTGCTGGGCGGTCGCCAGGACTGGGCCGAAAGCCGCACCTATAACTTCGCCAGCGGCGCCCGTACGCCACGCGATGACAAGAAAGCCACCGGCCGTGTCGGCCTGGTCTACCAGGCGGACAACGGCCTGGCGCCGTATGTCAGCTGGAGCCAGTCGTTCCTGCCGGCCAACGTCTTCAACGCCAACGCCAACACCTCGTTCGATCCGACCGAGGGCGAGCAGTACGAGATCGGCGTGCGCTACACCCCGCCCGGTACCACGGCGCTGCTGAGCGCCGCGGTCTACGACCTCAAGCAGAAAAACTCGCTGAGCACCGACCTCACCGGCAACACCGTGCAGTTCGGCGAAACCCGCGCGCGGGGTGTGGAGCTTGAGGCCAAAGCGGAGATCACCGCGCACCTGAGCGCCACTGCATCGTACACCTACACCGACGCGAAGATCACAGACGATGCCGTGTCTTCCCGCGTAGGCACCCGCATCGATGGCGTCCCCTACCACATGGCCAGCCTGTGGACCGACTACCGCCTGACGACCCTGGGCCTGCCCCAGATCGTGGTCGGCGGCGGCGCCCGCTACATGGGTACCAGCCGCACGTCCAGTTCGGACACCAACGAGAAGGTGTCCGCCTACACCCTGTTCGACGCGAAAGTGACCTATGAAGTCGACAGGAACTGGACCGTGGCCATGAAGGCGCAGAACCTGGCCAACGAGAAGTACCTGTTCTGCAACGTCTCATGCCGCTACGGCGACGAGCGAGCGTTGATCGGTTCGGTCAACTATCGCTGGTGAGGGTCGCTTGGGGACATGACCTGAAGAAATGCCTATGCGAACCGAGAACCCCCGTCTTCGAGGCCAGGCAAGCCGGATAGTGCAGGCTAGCTGGGGTTCAGCTGGGCCTTGAGGCGGTCGCGGAAGCTCTGGATCAGGGGTTCGCGCGAGCGACCGCGGCGCAGGGCCAGGGTGAAGGGGGCTTGGTAACCGAAGGTGGTCGGCAGTAGCACTTTCAGTCGTTTCTGATCCACCCACTGCTGCGCGTGGTGCTCCGGTAGGTAGCCGATGTAGGCGCCGGACAGCACCAGAATCAGTTGCGCCTCCATCGATTCCACCGTTGCGGCGCTGTGCTTGAAGCCGTGGCGGGCCAGTTCGGCCTGGCTCCAGTAGCCACGGCCAACCATGCGCTGCTGAGTGATCACTTCGGCAGGAATCCGTCGCTGGTCGTAAAGCGGATGCCGGTCGCTGCAGTACAGCCAGTGCTGCTCGCGGTGCAGCGCCTGATAGACCAACCCATTGGTGCGCACAGAGAAGGCACCGATGGCAAGATCCAGACGATTCTCCAGCACGCCCAGCTGCAGCTCGGCGGGGCTGAGCACCGCCAGGTGCAGGTGCACGGCAGGGTGTTCCTCGCTGTAGGCACCGATCACCTCGGCCAGCGGCAAGGCCGGGTCGCTGACGGTGGAGTCCAGCACGCCGAGGTTCAGGGTGCCGCGCAGCTCGCCTTTGAGCGCTGCGGAATAACGCTCGAAGCCTTCTAGCTCGGCCAGCAGTCGCAAGGTTTCCTGATGGAATAGTTCACCTTTGCTGGTCAGGCTGAAACCGCCCCGTCCCCGGTGACAGAGGACGATACCGAGCAGCGCCTCCAACTGGCTCATGTAGGTGCTGATCGCCGAAGTGGAGAGGTTCAGCTCCTGCTGAGCGGCCGCGAAACCCTGATTGCGTACAACACAGGCGAAGATGCGCAGCAGTTTGAGATCGGGCAAGGCGGACGTCATGCACAGGCTCCGGCAGATTCATCGAAGCGGCCAGTCTACCGCCGATAGTTTAGAAATCTCTGAACTGATTATTTGTCCACAGGGATTTGTCGTACACCCTTCCCTGAACAGAATCGCCTCACGAAAACCACAAGAAAGAGTGAGGCCCACCGTGGACAACGTTCTCCACCAGCCCTTGGGCGGTAACGAAATGCCCCGTTTCGGCGGAATCGCCACCATGCTGCGGCTGCCCCACGTGCAGACGCCTGAAGAGCTGAACAAGCTGGACGCCGCCTTCATTGGCATTCCCCTCGATATCGGTACCTCGCTGCGCTCAGGTACCCGCTTCGGGCCTCGGCAGATCCGCGCCGAGTCCGTGATGATCCGCCCCTACAACATGGCCACCGGCGCCGCGCCCTTCGACTCCCTGAACGTGGCAGACATCGGCGATGTAGCCATCAACACCTTCAATCTGCTGGATACGGTGCGCATCATCGAAGCGCACTACGACGCCGTGCTCGAACAGGGCATCATCCCCCTGACCCTCGGTGGCGACCACACCCTGACCCTACCGATTCTGCGGGCCATGAAGAAGAAGTACGGCAAAGTCGGCCTGGTCCACGTCGACGCCCATGCCGACGTCAACGATCACATGTTCGGCGAAAAGATCGCCCATGGCACCACCTTCCGCCGCGCCCAGGAGGAAGGCTTGCTCGACAGCGGGCGCGTGGTGCAGATCGGCCTGCGTGCCCAGGGCTACACCGCCGACGACTTCAACTGGAGCCGCCGTCAGGGCTTTCGCGTGGTGCAGGCCGAAGAATGCTGGCACCAGTCGCTGGCACCGCTGATGGAAGAAGTACGCGCCAAGGTCGACGGTGGCCCGGTGTACCTCTCCTTTGACATCGACGGCATAGACCCGGCCTGGGCGCCCGGCACCGGAACCCCCGAAGTCGGCGGGTTGACCACTATCCAGGCGCTCGAGATCATCCGTGGCTGCCAGGGTCTGAACCTGATCGGCTGCGATCTGGTCGAGGTGTCACCGCCCTACGATACCACCGGTAATACCGCACTGCTCGGTGCCAACCTGCTTTACGAAATGCTCTGCGTGCTGCCCGGCGTGGTGCGCCGATGAGCCGCGCGGCCGAGGTGCGCGCGGCCGTTGCCGAGCTGGTCGATGCTTTTGCCAGTAACGACACAGCGCGCTACTTCGCGTGCTTCAGCGAGGACGCCATCTTCGTTTTCCACACCCTGGCCCAGCCGCTGCAGTCCCGTAAGGCCTATCAGACGCTGTGGCAACAATGGCAGGCGGAGGGTTTCGTGGTGCTCAATTGTAGCTCCAGCAATGCCCACGTCAGCCTTCAGAGTGAAGTGGCTATCTTCATCCATGACGTCGCTACGCACCTGCGGGTGGGCGGAGAAGAACTGCACTTGAGCGAACGGGAAACCATCGTGCTTCGTCGCGAAGAAGAGCGCTGGCTGGCTTGCCACGAGCATTTGTCTGCCTTAAGCGCCAGCTGAAAACAAACGGACACCAGCGAGCCATCCGAAGCTCGCTGTGCCCGATACACCCTTTCGGGTTTGGAGCCCTGTCGGCTCCACGCGGCCTCGCCGCACTGCCAATGCACCGCCACCCGATGACTGTCGGGGGGTGAATAACGGGGTCAGCGTGCCTGCGCCGCCCTAATAAAAATCGTGACAGGCGCTGGAGAAACACATGAGCCAATCGACGCGTATCGAAACCTTCGGTGTCGAACAAATTCCCGACAACCAACGCGGCGCAACCCCCATCGATCTGTTCCGTCTGATCTTCGGCGGCGCAAACACTTTCGCCACGGCGGTACTGGGCAGCTTTCCGGTGCTATTCGGCCTGTCGTTCCAGGCCGGTGTGTGGGCGATCATCCTCGGCGTAGCGGTAGGCGGAGTGATTCTCGCGCCCATGGGCCTGTTCGGCGCACTGAACGGCACCAACAATGCCGTATCCTCCGGTGCTCATTTTGGCGTGCACGGGCGCATCGTCGGCTCCTTCCTATCGCTGCTCACCGCCGTGGCCTTCTTCTCGCTGTCGGTGTGGAGTTCCGGCGACGCTTTGGTCGGCGGCGCCAAACGGCTGATAGGCCTGCCCGAAACCAACCTGACCCTGGGCCTGGCTTACGGACTGTTCGCAGTATTGGTGTTGGTGGTGTGCATCTACGGTTTCCGCTTCATGCTGTGGGTCAACAAGATCGCAGTGTGGGCGTCGAGCCTGCTGTTCCTGCTCGGCCTCTTCGCCTTCGCCGGGCCCTTCGATGCGGGCTATGCCGGTGCTGTCAGCTTCGAACAACCGGGCTTCTGGGCTGCGTTCATCGGCGCCGCGCTGCTGGCAATGAGCAACCCGGTGTCCTTCGGCGCCTTTCTCGGCGACTGGTCGCGCTACATTCCGCGGCACACGCCCAAGCGGCGCATCATGCTGGCTGTGCTCGCCGCCCAGGTCGGCACCTTGATTCCCTTCCTGTTCGGCCTGTGTACCGCAACGCTTGTGGCCACCCAAACGCCGCAGTACATCGAAGCCAATAATTACGTCGGCGGCCTGCTGGCTATTTCGCCGACCTGGTTCTTCCTGCCGGTGTGCCTGATCGCCGTGATCGGTGGCATGTCCACCGGCACCACGGCGCTCTATGGCACTGGCCTGGATATGTCGAGCCTTTTCCCACGATTGATGAGCCGCGCGGCCGCCACCCTGCTGATCGGCGTGGTGGCCATCGCCTTTATCTTCATCGGCCGCTTTTCCTTCAACTTGGTGCAGAGCGTATCGACCTTTGCCGTGCTGATCGTCACCTGCACCAGCCCGTGGATGGTGATCATGATCCTCGGCCTGATCGTGCGGCGCGGCTTCTATCACCCCGATGACTTGCAAGTGTTCACCCGCGGCGAGCGTGGTGGTCGTTACTGGTTCCAGCACGGCTGGAACTGGCGCGGCCTCGGCGCATGGATTCCTAGCGCGGCAGTAGGCCTGTGCTTCGTCAACCTGCCTGGCCAGTTCGTCGGCCCCATGGGCGAGCTGGCGGGTGGCATCGACGTTAGCCTGCCGATCACACTGAGCATGGCGGCCATGCTCTACCTCGCCCTGCTCCATCTGTTCCCCGAGCCGGCCAGCGTCTATGGCTCCGCCGGCCCGCGCTGGATACGTCTGAAAAGCGACGCTGCGCCCGCCCTGAACGATGCCAGAATCGCCTGAGCGCGCCCTATCGCTTCGCACACCGGGCGCCACGCGCCCGGAATACCGCCAAGAAAAACGAGAACACAACCATGATCCTGGATATAGCGGTAGTCATCGTTTACGCCGCCGGCATGCTGCTGCTCGGTTGGTACGGCATGCGCCGGGCGCGCAGTCAGGAAGATTACCTTGTGGCCGGACGCAACCTGGGACCGGCCTTCTACATGGGCACCATGGCCGCCACGGTACTTGGCGGCGCTGCCACCGTGGGCACCGTGCGCCTGGGGTACGTGCATGGCATTTCCGGGTTCTGGCTATGCGCCGCCCTGGGTGCGGGCATCATCGTGCTCAACCTGTTTCTCGCCAAGCCGCTGCTCAAGCTGCGCATCTTCACCGTCACCCAGATCCTCGAACGCCGCTACACGCCCATGGCAAGGCAGGCCAGTGCAGTGGTGATGTTCGCCTATGCGCTGATGATCGCCGTGGTCTCTACCCTGGCCAGCGGAACCGTGCTGCAGGTGTTGTTCGACCTGCCCTTCTGGGTCGCCATCCTCCTTTCCGGCGGCGTGGTGGTGATCTATTCAAGTATCGGCGGCATGTGGTCGCTGACCCTCACCGATATCGTCCAGTTTGTAATCAAGACGGTCGGCCTGATGTTAGTGCTACTGCCGATCTGCCTGCACCGGGTCGGCGGCTGGGACGCGCTGGTGGCGAAGCTACCAGACACCGCCTTCAGCCTCACCACCATCGGCTACGACACCATCCTCACCTACTTCCTGATCTACTTCTTCGGCATCCTCATCGGCCAAGACATCTGGCAGCGCGTGTTCACCGCGCGCAGCGAGAACGTGGCCCGGGTGGCCGGCAGCCTGGCAGGCGTGTACTGCGTGATCTACGGCCTGGTCGGTGCCCTGATCGGCATGTGCGCCAAGGTCCTGCTGCCCGACCTGGCCAACGCCAACAACGCCTTCGCCTCAATCGTGCAAAGCGCTTTGCCCGATGGCATTCGCGGCCTGGTAATCGCCGCCGCACTGGCCGCGATGATGTCCACTGCCAGCGCCGGCCTGCTTGCCGCCTCCACCACGGTGACCGAAGACCTGCTGCCGAAGCTGCGTGGCGGTCGCCCGTCCACCTTGGGCATGGCGCGCACCTTCACCTTTCTCACCGGGCTGGTAGTGCTGGTCATCGCACTGATCGTCAGTGACGTGATCGGCGCCCTGACCCTGGCCTACAACCTGTTGGTCGGCGGCATTCTGATTCCTATGCTCGGCGCCATCTACTGGAAACGCGCCACCACCACCGGCGCAATCGCCAGCATGGTGCTGGGCTGCGGCACGGCACTGGTGTTCATGTTCCGCGATGGGCTGGAAGCCAATACGCCGATCTACTACAGCCTGAGCATCGGCCTGCTCGCCTTCGTGGTGGGCAGCCTGCTGACCCGGCCACAGGCGCGAGCCACGCGCATCGCCTGATGCCTGTCATCGACTTCATGCCAGCGTGCCGGCTCGCAGCAGCCGACACGTCAATATTCAGTAAAAGGAAATTGCCATGACCACTTGTGGAGAATTCCTCGTCGAGCAATTGCAGGCTTGGGGTGTCGACACTGTCTTCGGCATTCCCGGCGTGCATACGGTCGAGCTCTATCGCGGCCTGTCGGGCAGCGGTATTCGCCACGTCACCCCGCGCCACGAACAGGGCGCCGGCTTCATGGCCGACGGCTATGCGCGGGTGAGCGGCAAGCCCGGCGTGTGCTTCATCATCACCGGGCCGGGCATGACCAACATCGCCACCGCCATGGGCCAGGCCTATGCCGACTCCATCCCTATGCTGGTAATCTCCAGCGTCAACGAGCGCGAGCGCCTCGGCTTGGGCCACGGCTACCTGCACGAGTTGCCGAACCAGCGCGCGCTGGTGGCCGGGGTGGCCGCGTTCAGCCATACCCTGATGAGCGTCGAGGAACTGCCCGACGTGCTCGCCCGCGCCTTTGCGGTGTTCGATGGCCAGCGCCCGCGACCGGTACACATCGAATTACCTCTGGACGTGATCACCGCGCCAGCCGACCACCTGAGCGTGCAACCCCGGCCGATCGCTTCACGCCCCGCCCCACCACCCGCACTGATCCAGCAGGCCGCAAACCGTGTGCGCCAGGCGCAAAACCCGCTGTTGCTGATCGGCGGGGGCTGCGTGGAGCAGCCCGAGGCGATACGCCGGCTGGCCGAGGCGCTCGATGCTCCCACCGCACTGACCATCAATGCCAAGGGCCTGCTGCCTTCCGAGCACCCACTGCTGCTTGGCAGCAACCAGTCGCTGCCGCCGGTACGCCAACTGGCACTGAACGCTGATGTGGTACTGGCCATCGGCACCGAGCTGGGCGAGACCGATTACGACGTGGTGTTCGACGGCAACTTCCGCATCGGCGGCGAGCTGATCCGTATCGACATCGACGCCGACCAACTGACTCGGAACCACCAGCCGGCGCTGGCGATCCACAGCGACGCCGGCCTGGCCATCGAGGCGCTGCTCAGCGAACTGCCGCAGCGCATCGACGATGGGCAGAGCCCAGGTGCACAGCGAGCAAGCACGGTTCGCCAGCAACTCGCCGAGCATTTCAGCGGCTGGGCCCACTACCGCCGCCTGTTCGATTGCATCCTTGAGGTATTGCCAACAGCGCGCTTCGTCGGTGACTCGACGCAAACCGTGTACAGCGGCAACCACGTGGTCGAACTGGACGGCCCGCGGCGCTGGTTCAACTCCTCAACCGGCTACGGCACTTTGGGCTACGGCCTGCCAGCGGCGATTGGCGCCAGGCTGGCAGAACCTACACGCCCGGTGATCAGCCTGATGGGCGACGGCGGCATCCAGTTCACCCTGCCTGAGCTGGCCAGCGCTGTAGAGGCGCGGGTCGGCATTGTCGTACTGCTGTGGAACAACCAGGGCTACGGCGAGATCAAGCGCTACATGGAGCGCCGCGACATCACCCCGGTAGGTGTGGATATCTACACACCGGACTTCCTGACCATCGCCCGCGGCTTTGGCTGCCTGGCTGAGCGCGCCCGCGACCACGCACACCTGCAAGCCCTGCTGCGCGAAGCACCGGATGACCGACCGCTGCTCATCGAGCTCGCCGAAGCGCCGCCTTTTGCCCCCTGAATCACTCAGCTTTTCCACCGCGCCCACGCGCGGCCACCGGAGCATGACCATGAACACACCGCATTACATCGCTGGCCGATGGGCCGCTGGCGAAGGCACTGACGTGCTTAGCGTTGCTGACCCGTCCCTTGCCCAGCCTTTCGCCGAACTGCGTGCCGCCAGCACGGCTCAGGTCGACCAGGCCGTGGCTGCCGCCCGTAAGGCGCTGCCCGCCTGGAAAAACAGTTCAGCGGTCGAGCGCGCCCGCTACCTGCGTGGTTTCGCCGAAGCCCTAGCCGAACGGCGCGATGTGCTGATCAAGTTGCAGATGCGCAACAACGGCAAACCGCGCCACGAGGCCGAAGTGGACATCGATGACGCCGTGGCAACCTTCGTCTACTACGCCGATCTCGCCGCAGGCCTGGCAGACCAGCAGAACCGTCCGGTTGCCTTGGCAGCAACGGGCTTCAGCTCACACACACGCCTGGAAGCCATCGGCGTGGTCGGTCTGATCGTGCCTTGGAACTTTCCCTTGGTAACCAGCGCTTGGAAGATCGCCCCGGCCCTGGCAGCCGGTTGCACCCTGGTGCTGAAACCCTCGGAGGTCACCCCGTTGATTGAGCTGGTCTACGGCCAGATCGCCGGAGAACTGGGCTTGCCTGCGGGCGTGCTGAACATTGTCGGCGGCAAGGCAGAGGTTGGCGCAACACTGAGCGCCCATCCTGGGCTGGACAAACTCTCGTTCACCGGCAGCAATGCCGTAGGCAGCCGCGTCATGCACAGCGCTGCCGAACATTGCCGACCGGTGACGCTGGAACTGGGAGGCAAGTCGGCGATCATCGTGTTCGACGACTGCGATATCGACCAGGCCATCGAATGGATCATCGCCGGCATTTGCTGGAACAGCGGGCAGATGTGTTCGGCGACGTCACGCTTGCTGATCCAGAATGGCATCGCCGGTGCACTTCTGCCGCGCCTCGCCGACGCGCTGAATGCCCTGCGCATCGGCAGCCCGCTCGACGAAGAGATCGACATGGGCCCACTGAGCAGCGAAGCACAGTGGCACAAGGTCGGCGAGTACTTCGCCATCGGCCAGCAGGAGCAACTCAACTGCCTTGCGGGCGGCAAGGCCCTGGCGAGACAGGGCTGGTTCGTAGCGCCGACGCTGTATGTCGATGTGCCCACCGACAGCCGTCTCTGGAACGAGGAAATCTTCGGCCCGGTGCTCTGCGCCCGGCGCTTCGATAACGAAGCGCACGCCATCGCTCTGGCCAACGACAGTCGCTTTGGCCTGGTCGCCACCGTGGCCAGCGCCGACCTGCAGCGTGCCGAGCGAGTCGCCGCGGGGCTTGAGGTCGGCCACGTGTGGATCAACTCGATCCAGGCGGTGTTCGTGGAGACCTCTTGGGGGGGTACCAAAGGCAGCGGCATCGGCCGAGAACTCGGTCCCTGGGGACTCGCCGCCTATCAGTCGGTCAAACACGTAACCCGCCGTTTCAGCTGAGCCTCTGCAACCTTCTCGCGGACGAAGGTCTGGCTCTCCGTGTAAACGTGCGCCCTATTTTTTTGATTCGTACGTGAGCTGCGAGGATGGCCAGGTGCCCCGCAATTCCCGGAGAGCCAACGTCGGCCTGTGTTACCCACATGGCTAGCTGATGATGAGGCGTAAAAAAACCCCGCCGAAGCAGGGTTTTCGTTTACACCTTTTTTACTGCTGCGTCGTAGACCTCGTCATCACGCCGGGCGCCTACGCACACGAGGATGATTTCGGTGCTGTTGATGCGGTAGACGATACGTACATCGCCTGTACAAATCCGGCGGTAACCGGCCAGCGGTCCGCGCAAGGCCTTGCTGATCTTGTCGGGCTCACCCTCGGCAATACGCTCGCGTATGACCTTCAGGACTCTTTTGGCTTCAGCACTGCCCAGCATTTTGAGGTCTGTCTCTACCAGTGAATGAAACCGAACAGTCCAGTTCTTCATCGTCATTGCCTATTTGAACCGGGCCTCCATGTCTTCGAGGCTCACGGTAACGTTGTTGTCGAGGCTGGGCGGGCGCTCGATGGCAAGCAGTTCAGAACGCAGATCTTCGAGCTCGTCCTGCAGGGCTTGGTAGGTCTCGATGCCAACCAGCACGGCGGCCGGCTCGTTGTCTTTGAAGATCACCAGGTGCGAGATGTCGCCGCTAGAGCCTGGGTATTGGGGTCGGTATCACTCAGTCTGCCGAAATGCGAATGGCTGATCGCAGTCAGCGTGCCCCGCTTGGTCTTGCCCAGATGCCGGGCCTTTTCGACTTCGATCAGGTAGCGATCGATCATGTCTTTGACGCGGACACCTGTGCGGCAGAGACGCTCGATGGCGCCAGATTGATCCAGCTTTGATTCACGCTTCCGAATCCAAGCCCGCGCAGCCTGTTTTCGCACGAACGACTGGGTCTCTTGATAGACTTGCACCCCGTCACGTTTTATACGGATCTGAGCGGTGTAGCGAACGCTTCCGTCCGCCCGTTTTCGCACTCGAATAGTGGCCATGGCTAAAGTGGTAAAAGTCATTGATGAGGTGGTAAAACTTACCACTCACTTTGCGAAAACGGCTGAAAACGCCCATAAATGGTAAGAAATACGTAAGCCAAAATGTTACCGAAATCAGCCTCAAACCCGCGCAGCACAAGCCCTGAGCCCTCCCGCCGCTTCAGCGTTGCCCCCATGATGGATTGGACCGACCGCCACTGTCGCTACTTCCTGCGTCTGCTCTCGCGCCACACCCTGCTCTATACCGAAATGGTCACCACCGGCGCCCTGCTCAACGGCGATCACGAGCGCTTCCTACGCTACGACGACGCCGAGCACCCGATTGCGCTGCAGCTGGGCGGCAGCACACCGGCGGATCTGGCGGCGTGCGCGCGTATGGCGCAGACGCACGGTTACGACGAGGTCAACCTGAACGTGGGCTGCCCCAGCGACCGCGTGCAGAACAACATGATCGGTGCCTGCCTGATGGCGCACCCGGCGCTGGTGGCTGATTGCGTCAAGGCAATGCGCGATGCGGTGTCCATTCCGGTCACGGTCAAGCACCGCATTGGTATCAATGGCCGCGACAGCTATGACGAGTTATGCGATTTCGTTGGGCAGGTGCAGGAGGCTGGCTGCCGCAGTTTCACCGTGCACGCGCGGATCGCCATCCTCGAAGGCCTGTCGCCCAAGGAAAACCGTGACATTCCGCCGTTGCGCTATGACATAGCCGAGCGCCTGAAGGGGGATTTTCCCGACCTGGAAGTCATACTCAATGGCGGCATCAAGACCTTGGACGCCTGCGCCGAGCATTTGCAGACCTTCGACGGTGTAATGCTGGGCCGCGAGGCCTATCACAACCCCTACCTTTTGGCGCAGGTGGACCAGCAGTTGTTCGGCAGCGACGCGCCAGTGATCAGTCGCTTCGATGCCTTGCGCCAGATGCGTCCGTACATTGCTGCGCATATTGCTTCTGGGGGTGCCATGCACCATGTCACGCGGCACATGCTCGGGTTGGGTACGGGCTTTCCCGGTGCGCGCAAGTTTCGCCAGCTGCTGTCGGTGGACATACACAAGACCGATGATCCGCTGGCCTTGCTCGACCAGGCCGGTGCATTGCTTGAAGGGCGCTGATCGCCCAACGGTGCGCCCATGCCTCGCATGAGGCGCATACTGACTCCATTGAACCGTCGTGCGGCGCGGCACTCGAACGTAGGTCTCCCCCGCCGCCCCCTGCTGCATCCCTTGGCCCTTGAGCCAGACGCAGCGCTCGGGTAACGTCATCCATTCGCACAGGACAGAGCACGCACATGACTTCCAAGCTGGAACAACTCAAGCAAATGACCACAGTCGTCGCCGACACCGGCGACTTCGACGCAATCTCCAAGCTCAAGCCAGTCGATGCCACCACCAACCCGTCGCTGCTACTCAAGGCGGCGTCGCTGGAAGGCTACAAGGACATGCTGCGCAAGACCATCAGCGACAGCAAAGGCGATGTCGGCCTGGCATCGGACACGTTCTCGGTCGCCGTGGGCACCGGCATCCTCAAGGCCATCCCAGGCCGCATCTCCACCGAAGTGGACGCGCGTTTGTCTTTCGATGAGCAGGCGTTGCTAGCCAAAGCCAGCCAGATCATCGATCTGTACGAAAAAGCCGGCGTAGGCCGCGACCGCGTATTGATCAAGCTGGCATCCACCTGGGAAGGCATCCGTGCCGCCGAGAAACTGGAAAAGGCTGGCATCCAGTGCAACCTGACGCTGCTGTTTTCTTTCGCCCAAGCTCAGGCATGCGCCGATGCCGGCGTGTTCCTGATCTCGCCGTTCGTAGGCCGCATCTACGACTGGTACAAGAAGTCCACCGGCGAGGAATACATCGGTTCCGATGATCCGGGCGTGCAGTCGGTGACGCGCATCTACAACTACTACAAGGCCAACGGCTACGACACCGTGGTCATGGGTGCCAGCTTCCGCAACATCAATCAGATCGAACAACTAGCCGGCTGCGATCGCCTGACCATCAGCCCAGAGTTGCTGCACAAGCTGGCGGAAGACCAGGGCACCTTGGAGCGCAAGCTCCAGCCAGGCAACGCTGGAGAGCCAAAGCAAATCTTGACCGAAGCTCAGTTCCGCTGGGCCTCCAACGAAGACGCAATGGCCACTGAGAAGCTGGCCGAAGGTATTCGTCAGTTCGCTCGCGATCAGGAAAAGCTCGAGATCCTGCTCACCGACAAAGTGTCCTGATTCAAAATCGGCTGTAAACGAAAAAGGCGACCAATAGGTCGCCTTTTTTGCTGCCGCAGCAATCGTTCGGAACGTCAGCTGCGCTCGAGTGCGTTGACCAGATCGTGGAAAGCTTCGCGGTTGGACTCGTTCAAGCCCATGAGAATCTTGTGCGCTTCCAGCACTTTGGACCTGACCACGTCTTCGGAAAGATCCTGCGATGGCAGATCGGTCAGGCAGTCAGGACACGGGATCGGACGGCCGACGATATTGAACACCTGGTCGAAACCCATGGACTGCAGCAGGCGCGTGATGTCTTCGTGGGTCGTGACCACGGTGGGCAGCAAACCGACTTTTTGACGGGACATGATCGACAGTTTGGCCAGCAGGCCGAGGGTGGTGCTGTCGATGCTGCGGGTCTCGGTCAGGTCGATGACGATGGCCGAAAAATCCAGGGCAGTGAAGATCCGCTCGATAGTCGCATCCAACGCCGAGCAGAGCGTCAGGCGCACCTCGCCCACGAATTTCAACACGAACGTGCCGCTTTGTTCAGCAAACTGGATTCTACCAGTACTCATGCAAGGTTCCTGCTCAGCACCATCAGGGCGATATCATCCGGCATCTCCCCGAGTGTGGCCAGTCCAAACTTTTGCTGCAAGCCTTCCAGGCTGCCGCCCGCTGCACTGACGATTTCAGGCAATGCAGCTTCTTTTTCCTTCAACGTCTCACCGGGCAGCAGGTCCAGTATCCCGTCTGAAAACAGGGTAAGGCTGAATCGCTCCGGTAACGCCATGACATGATCGGTGTAGGTGGCTTCGTTGAACAGGCCCACCGGCAGCCCACGCCCTTGCAGGTAGTGCGTCTGCTCGGGGGTGTACAACACGGGGAGCGGCAGATGCCCGCCGATGCTGTAGGTCAGCAGCCCTGTGTGCTCATCGATCACGCCGCCAACCATGGTGACATGCTTGCCCAGACGGGTGTTGATCAAACCACGATTGATATGGCCCAACACGTCCGATGGCTTGAACTCAGGCATCGAACCACCCCGTCTTGATTCGAACATGAGGCGGGTGGTCATGAATTTCAACAGCACGGTCACGAATGCCGATGAAGCGCCGTGACCGGATACGTCGGCCAGGTAAAACGCCACACGGTGCTCATCGACCCTGAAGTAGTCGACGAAATCGCCCGACAGGTACAGCGACGGAATGATCTGGTGTTCGAAACTGAAACCGTCGGTGCTCCATGGGCTCTGCGGCAGCATGTTCATCTGCACCTGCCGACCGGCAGTCTGGTCCTCCTGCAGCAAGTGCAGGCTGGCTTCGAGCTCACGGTTCGCCGTTTCCAGCTTCTCGCGGTAGCGACGGTTCTCCAACAGCAGCCGCGAGCGATCCAGGGCACGGCGCACCGAGTGCTCCAGAACGGCCAGGTCTTCGAGGGGCTTTATCAGGTAGTCGGCGGCGCCCAGGCGCAGCGCCTCGACGGCATCGTTCATCACCCCGGCACCCGACAGCACGATGACCGGAATATCGGGGGACAACTCGGTCACCTGGCGAATCAACTCGAGGCCGCCCACTTGCGGCATGCGCAGGTCGCAGATGACCAGATCGGGCTGTTGTTGCTCGAATACCTGGAGACCCTGCAGACCATTGTTGGCCTGCAGCACGCTGAAGCTGCTGTCTTCGAGGTAGGCCGCAAGGCTTGCGCGTACCACATCGTCGTCATCGATGATCAGCAGCGTTGCACTGGTTTTCTGCATGTGGGCAAACGGCGCCAGAAATTGGTTGTCGTAAGTAGGTCAGCAAAGTAAACCTGGCGAAGACAGCAATGGATCGCCTACCTTTACTTCTAGCCTCTCGCAGAGGCGAATACAAGCGCTGGGTGCCCTGTGCATGCGGATGCAGAGGTGCCTTGTAAGGCGCAGACGGTACTCCCATCCGGCAAGCGTTTCAAGGGTGTTGCGACACGGGCTAGCATGGGCCGTCCAGCAAATTACCCCAGGTTATAAGAACGTCAACCATAGCAACCAGATCGAAGGACTAACCATGAGCCACAGTGATCGTGACTACAGTGAGAAACGTGATTTCATCCGCATGACCGTGGATGCGAAAGTCGACCTGCGGGTTGGCGACGTTGTTGTTCCCGCCGTATGCAAGGATCTTTCGAGCACCGGTATGCAGTTGGAAGCCCGAACCCAGTTGCAGGTTGGGGACCAGGTCGGCGTCCATTTGCCTTCGAACCACCCTACGCTCAGCGACCTGAACGTTCAGGCCGAGGTGATACGGGTGGAGCATTCGGAGCAGGACGGCATGCAGATAGTAGGGCTTCATACGCTCAGCATGGATTGAACGCAGAGCATGAAAAAGGGCGACCCTCGGGTCGCCCTTTTTCATGCCTGGTTACAATTAAAAATCGTCTTCAACTTCACCGTCTTTGACGCGGAATTCACGGTTCTGCAGATAGGCGTTACGCAGGAAGATGTACTTGTCGCCGTTGATGAGCTTCTCGGCCGACAGCAAGCTGGCACGAGTGTCGATCACGTTCACGCCCAGCGTCGTGTTGCGGGTCGGTACATGGTCGATGTAGCGGTAAGGCGAGGTGTAGGTGTCAGGGTACTTGGCGAAGGCATCGCGGACGGTGCTTGGGCCAAGCAGTGGTAGAACCACGTAAGGTCCGCTGCTCACGCCCCAGTAGCCCAGCGTCTGACCAAAGTCTTCGTCGCTGCGCTGCAGGCCCATTTTGGTGCCCACATCGAAGAAGCCGAACAACCCGAACGTGGTATTGAAAATCAACCGCGCCGTGTCGGTGCCCGCTGCCGCCGGTTTGAGCTGCATGACGTTGTTGGCCAGGTTGCCGACGTCGCCGATGTTGCTGAACACGTTATGGATGCCGTCTTCCAGAAACTGCGGCGTGACCCATTGGTAGCCTTGGGCCAAGGGCTTCAGCGCGTAAGTATCCAAGGTATCGTTGACCCGGAAGATCGCACGGTTGACCGGCTCCCATGGATCTTCTTCGGCGGCCTGGGCAACCACGGGTGCTACGGCAAGTCCCAGGAGCAGACAGGCTCCAGCCACTCGGTCGATCACAGCTGAACCGGTCAGACGCATACACGTTACTCCTTGAGATACGATTCGGCCGCATGCGACCGCCCACAAAATGTGGCCCAGTATAAAGCGTCCAGGCCGGATTAGGCAGTACGGGTATATCGCAGGCCTGCCGCTCGACGCTGAACGTACCCATGCCAGACTTCCTGGCGGGCCCCAAGTTCATTCATCGGCGTGTTCGCACCCACATCGAGCATGAATCCACCGGGGCGATACGGACCTTTGATCACCCCCTGCGGTCCATGTAAGTGCCTATCACTCAAGGAGAACGTCATGCCAGCCCGCGAACTGCAAGAACAGCTCGATCAACTGAGCGAGCAACTGGAAAAGAACCAGACGCTGTCGCTCGAGGAGCGCGAAGACATGCGCGCTTTGATGGAACAGATCAAGGCGCGCATGGAATTGGAGAACGCCACGGCTGACCCTTCGGTCGCCGACAGCGTCAACCTGGCCGTGGAGCGCTTCGAAGTGGATCATCCTGGCGTTGCCGGAGCCTTGCGCAACATCGTGCAGACCCTCGGCAATATCGGCATCTGATGAATGCACGGTTGCAGCCGCGTACACCTGCGGCTGCCAGATTGGCCGGCCTACTGCCGCACGAGCCGATCGTTGGCGATGTGCATCGCTTCGGTACTGCGATACGGGTTGATGTCCAGGCCGCCCCGCCGTACATAGCGGGCAAACACCGTCAGTTTTTCAGGCTGTACGAGCCGCTGCAGGTCCGTGAAAATCCGTTCCACGCATTGCTCGTGGAAGTCCGAGTGCTGGCGGAAGCTGACCAGGTAGGCCAGCACACTGGCATGGTCCAGCGCCGCGCCGCTGTAGGTGATGCATACGCTGCCCCAGTCAGGCTGGCTGGTGACCGGACAATTTGACCGCAGCAGGTGACTGTGCAAAGTCTCGTTCACCGCCTTGGCTGGATCGCAGCGCAGCAGCTCGGGCTGCGGGTGATCGTAACTGCTGACCGTGATATCCAAATCATCGATGCATACCCCCGGCAGCCTGACCACGCCCTCGGCCTCCACCTCCTCCAGCCGGCGCACCCTGACGCCCACCGGTTTGCCCGCTGCGCCGGAAAGGTCCTGCACCAACACCGCCTGAAGATCGTCCACCGAGGCAAACGCTGTCTGATTCAGCGAGTTGAGGTACAGCTTGAACGACTTGGACTCGATGATGTTCGGCGAGTCCGCCGGAATGGTGAATTCGCCGATGGCCACCACTGGCTTGCCTGAAGGCAGCAGCCAGGACAGCTCGAAGCAGTTCCAGACGTCCACACCGGTGTAGGGCAGTGTCTCGGCGCTCAAGCCCAGCTCGGCCCATTTCGCGGCGCGGGGAATGGGGAACAGCAAGGAAGGTGTGTAGGTGGAAACGTACTCGCTGGACTTGCCCAGGGGAGAATGTTCGGCTGCGGGATGCATGAAATAAACCTGACTGAATGAACGTCGCCAGTCTAGCGAATTTGCCGCCGCCCTGCATGGCAACGGCCGCACGGTCGCAAAACCGTACGGCGGTCGCCTGGGGTCACTCGTAGCGCAGTGCGTGGGCAGGTTCGATCTGCGAAGCCCGATACGCCGGGTAGATCGTTGCGAGGAAGCTTAGCACCAGCCCCGCCCCGCAGATCAGCATCACATCGCCCGCCTGCAACTCGGAGGGCAAATTGCTGATGAAGTACACATCCGAAGTGAAGATGTGCTGGCCGCTGATTCGCTCCACCCAACCGACGATGGCGCTAACGTTGATTGCGGCGATTACGCCCAGTACCCCGCCGATCACGGTGCCGGCCACGCCGATCACGGTACCCTGGACCATGAAGATGCCCATGATCTGCCGGGGCGTGGCGCCAATGGTGCGCAGGATGGCGATATCGGCGCCCTTGTCGTTCACTACCATGATCAAGGTGGCGATGATGTTGAACGCCGCCACCGCGACGATCATCAGCAACAGCAGGCCGATCATGGTCTTTTCCATTTTCATGGCGCTGAACAGGCTGCCCTGGGTATGGGTCCAGTCGTCCGCCTTGTAGCCTGCGCCCAGGTCTCGGACGATGGCGGCACTGACTTCAGGCGCGGTGTAGAGGTCCTTGAGCTTGAGACGCACGCTCTGCACCTGACCCGGCTGCCAGCGCTGCATCTCGGCTGCATCCGCGGCGTTGATCAGACCCATGGAGCCATCGAGTTCGGCGCCGACCTTGAACACACCGACCACGTTCAGGCGCTGCATGCGCGGGGTGATGCCACCCGGCGCAGTGCTGACTTCCGGAACGATGAGGGTGATCTTGTCGCCTACGTTCAGGCGGAAGCGTCTGGCCGTGATCTCACCGACGACCACGCCGAACTCGCCGGGCTTGAGGTCGTCCAGGCGCCCCTGAACGATGTGATCGGCGACGATAGACACTTCACCTTCGCGCGCCGGATCGACACCGCTGATCTGGATCGGCTGCATCATGCCCTTGTACGAGAGCATGCCGTCGAGCTCGGTGAACGGCACGGCCGCCAGCACCTCGGGGTTTTTCATGGCGGCGGCAGCCACCGGCCGCCAGTCGTCCAGCGGTTTCACGCCCTGGATCATGGCATGGGGCACCATGCCCAGAATGCGTGAGCTCATTTCGCGCTGGAAGCCGTTCATTACCGACAACACCACGATCATCGCCAGCACGCCCAGGGCAAGGCCGATCATCGACGTCATGGAGATGAACGAAATGAAGTTCTTGCGCCGCTTGGCGCGGGTATAGCGCAAGCCGACGAAGATTGACAAGGGTCTGAACATGCAGAGGTAACCCGTTAGAAAAAAAGAAGCTAGATCGGTACCAGGCGCCCGTCTTCCAGGCGCAGCACGCGGTCCATCTGTCGTGCCAGATTCAGGTCGTGGGTGACCACCAGAAACGCCGTACGCAGCGACACGCTGAGCTCGAGCATCAGGTCCTGAATGCCTTGCGCCGTATGATGGTCGAGGTTGCCGGTGGGTTCGTCGAGCATCACCAGGCCTGGCGTGTTCACCAAGGCACGGGCAATCGCCACGCGCTGGCGTTCGCCGCCCGACAGCTCGGCCGGTTTGTGCTGCAGCCGATGGCCAAGCCCCACGCGCTCGAGCAGCGCAGTGGCGCGTTGCTTGGCTTCGGGAATTGCAGTCTTGCCGATCAGCAGCGGCATGCAGACGTTTTCCAGCGCCGTGAATTCCGGCAGCAGGTGGTGGAACTGGTAGACAAAACCCAGCGCGCGATTGCGCAACAGGCCGCGGGCTCGTTCGTTCAACGCCGAAAGCTCTTCACCCGCCAGCCATACGCTACCGCGGCTGGGCGTATCGAGCCCGCCCAGCATGTTGAGCAGGGTGCTTTTGCCCGAACCGGAACTGCCTACGATAGCGACGCGCTCACCGGCGTGCAGCTCCAGTTGCAGGTTGTCCAGCACGACCACGGACTCCGGGCCCTCCTCGTAGGACTTGCCCAGGTTGCGACAGCTCAATACTGCTTGTTCACTCATGCCCGACTCACTCATAACGTAACGCCTCCGCCGGCTGGGTACGCGCAGCGCGCCAGGCCGGATACAGGGTGGCGAGAAAACTCAGGACCAACGCCGCGCCGCAGACCATGAACACATCGTTGGCCATGAGCTGGGACGGCAGGTAATCGATGAAGTAGACATCGGCGTTGAGAAACTTGTGGCCAATGGCCTTTTCCAGCAAGGCAATCGCGGCGCTCACGTTCAACGCGGCGAGAATGCCGACCACGGCGCCGATCAACGTGCCGACCACGCCGATGACCGTGCCCTGGACCATGAAGATGCGCATGATCTGCCCAGGCGTCGAGCCCAGGGTGCGCAGAATGGCGATGTCGCCCTTCTTGTCGTTGACCACCATCACCAGCGTGGAAATGATGTTGAATGCAGCCACGGCGACGATCAGCAGCAACAACAGGCCGATCATGGCTTTTTCCATGCCGATGGCTTGATAGAGGTTGCCGTGGGTACGGGTCCAGTCGCGCGCATAGTAGGTCTGGTCGCCCAGCTGCTTGGCGATCTGCCAGGAAACCCGTGGTGCCTGGAACAGGTCTTCGAACTTCAAGCGCAAGCCTTGCACCTCGCCGGCCTTCCAGCGGTGCAGCTTGCCCAGGTCTTCGAGGTTGGCCAGGCCCAAGTAGCCGTCGAGCTCGCCAGCGCCCACATGGAAAATGCCGGTCACGGTGAAGCGCTTCATGCGCGGAAACATGCCGGCCGGCGTGACCGTGACTTCCGGTGCCACGAAGGTGACCTTGTCGCCCACGCCCACACCCAGCTTGGTCGCGGCCTTGTCGCCGATCATCAGGCCGAATTCCCCAGCCTTGAGGTCGTCGACCTTGCCCTGCTTGACGAACGCATCGATGATCGAGACGTTGTGTTCCTGCGCAGGATCGATGCCATTGAGCAGGATCTTCTGGACCTGCCCGGCATGGGTCAGCAAGCCCTGCATCTGGGTGAACGGCGCGACCGCCGCCACCTGCGGGTTCTGCCGGACCTGCGCAGCCAGGGCTGGCCAGTCGGCGATGGGTTGGCCGGATTCGACGGTGGCGTGGGGCACCATGCCCAGCACGCGGGTACGCATCTCGTGATCGAAGCCGTTCATGACCGACAGCACGACGATCATTACGACCACGCCAAGAGCGAGTCCGATCATCGAGGTCAGGGAGATGAACGACACGAAATGATTGCGTCGCTTGGCACGGGTGTAGCGCGCGCCAATGAAAACGAAAAGAGGTCTGAACATGTCGGGGCTTGTTCGGGTGAAAGAGGAGACGTCCTGCTGGCAGGGCGTGACGAGCAGCTTTACACTCGGACCATCGCCTCTACCCCGGGTTCGTCATGACGACATCAGATGAAGAAGATCGCCGCGAATACTATCGCATCGATGACCGCATCGCACTGGAAATCACCATACTCCCGGTAGGCGAGACGTCAGGTGAAGACATGTTGCAGGATGCGTCGCCGCTGTTCGACCTGCTGGGCGAAATGCACCTGGCCGAGTTCGAAACCCAGCACCTGCTTCGCCAGCTCGGCGAAGCCAACCGCGCCGTGGAAGCCGTGCTCAAGGCGCAGAACAAGCGCATCGATCTGCTGAGCCAGTTGGTTGCGCAGACACTTCTGGAACGCATCGGCGAGCCTCGCCCGGTGGTGCTGTCCGAAGGGGGGCTGGCCTTCTTCCAGCAAGAACCGATGGCCGAGCACACCCGTCTGGCACTGAGGATCGCGCTGATGCCGCAAGGACTTGGCCTGTCGCTCAAGGCGAGCGTGACCAACTGCATCGCGCTGGGCGATGATCAGTTCGAGATCGGCACTCAATTCGTCGACATCAGCGATGCCCAGCGTCAGTTGCTGGCCCGCCACATCCTGCACAGGCAGCAGCTGCAACGCCGTCAGGCGCGCGAGCGGCAGAATGCGGCAACCGATTGACCCCTACACTTTTCTTCAAGGAGCGAACGTGACGCTTATCTATGGCCATCGTGGTGCCAAGGGCGAAGCCCCGGAAAACACCCTTGCAAGCTTCAAGCACTGCCTGGACCACGGCGTGCGCCGATGCGAGCTGGACCTGCATCTGTCCAGGGACGGCGAACTGATGGTCATCCATGACCCGACCCTCAAGCGCACCACTGGGCGTGGCGGCAAGGTCGTCGAGCACGATGCTCAGGCGCTGGTCACCTATGACGCGCGCAAGGGCGGACCGGGCTGGGTATCGCCCTGCCCCATTCCACAACTGGAGGAACTGTTTCAGGAGTGCGCCTTCGATCATTGGCAGCTGGAGGTCAAGAGCGCGTCACGCACCCGCGCGGCCACCACTGTGCTGGCCATCCGCGAACTGGCGCAGCGCATGAACCTGCTGGACAAGGTCACCATCACCTCAAGCTCCCGTGAAGTGCTGCGCGCGGCCCTGGAATTGACTCCCGACGTGGCGCGCGGGCTGGTGGCCGAATAT
Organism: Pseudomonas rhizosphaerae; assembly: GCF_000761155.1. Classification (NCBI taxonomy): domain Bacteria; kingdom Pseudomonadati; phylum Pseudomonadota; class Gammaproteobacteria; order Pseudomonadales; family Pseudomonadaceae; genus Pseudomonas; species Pseudomonas rhizosphaerae. Next base: position 2,725,739 of record NZ_CP009533.1, read on the forward strand.
GCCTGGCTCGACCCGATCAAGGTCGCGCAGAGCTATGGTTGCGAAATGCTCGCACTGAACTGGACACTGTGCACCCCCGAGCGCCTGCTCAAGGCACAGCGCCAGGGTTTGCATGTGTCGGTATGGACGGTCAACGAGCCGGCGCTGATGCGCAGGCTCGCCGACTTCGGCGTGGACAGCCTGATCACAGACTTTCCCGGTTTGGCCAGCGCCACCCTCGGGAATCGCTGAAATCGGTCTCCCCGGCCGGCTCAGGCCACCGGCCGGAGCCGCTCAAAAAAGCCGGTTCAGACCATCATAGGCGGCAACCCGGTAGGCCTCGGCCATGGTCGGGTAGTTGAACGTGGTGTTGACGAAATACTTCAGGGTGTTCAGCTCACCGGGCTGGTTCATGATCGCCTGGCCGATGTGGACGATCTCCGAAGCCTGGTCGCCGAAGCAATGCACGCCCAGCACCTGCAGGGTTTCGCGGTGGAACAGGATCTTCAGCATGCCCACCGGCTCGCCGGAGATCTGCGCCCGGGCCATGCCCTTGAAGAACGCCTTGCCCACTTCGTAGGGCACCTTGGCCTGGGTCAGCTCGTGCTCGTTCTTGCCGATCGAGCTGATCTCGGGAATGGTGTAGATACCGGTCGGCACATCGTTGACGAAGCGCCAGCTGCCGTTGTCAACCACGCTGCCAGCCGCCGAACGGCCCTGGTCATGGGCGGCACTGGCCAGGCTTGGCCAGCCGATCACATCGCCTGCGCCGTAGATCGTCGGCACCGAGGTGCGATAGGCCTCGTCGACGCTGATCTGACCGCGGCCGTTGACCTTGATGCCGATGTTTTCCAGCCCCAGGCGGTCGGTGTTGCCGGTGCGGCCGTTACACCAGAGCAAGGCGTCGGCCTTGATCTTCTTGCCGGACTTGAGGTGCAGCACAACGCCGTTTTCCAGGCCCTCGACCTTTTCGTATTCCTCGTTGTGGCGCACCATCACGTTGTTGTTGCTGAAGTGATAGCTCAAGCCCTGGGATATCTCGGCGTCGAGGAAGCTGAGCAGTTGCTCGCGGTTGTCGATCAACTCGACCAGCACGCCCAGGCCGCTGAAGATCGATGCGTACTCGCAACCGATGACGCCGGCGCCGTAGATGATCAGCTTGCGCGGGGTGTGAGTGATGCTCAGCACGGTGTCGCTGTCGTAGATGCGCGAATGGCTGAAATCAATATCGGCCGGACGATAAGGCCGCGATCCGGTGGCGATGATGACGCTCTTGGCGATGAGCTTTTCCTGGGCACCGTTCGGACAGATCACCTCGATCGTCTGCTCGTCGGAGAAGCTGCCGGTGCCGAAGAACACATCGACACGGTTGCGTGCATAGTAACTGGTGCGCGATGCCACCTGCTTGGCGATTACCCGCTCAGCGCTTTTAAGCACGTCCGGGAATGAGAACCAGCGCGGTTCGCCAATGGCGCGAAACATCGGGTTGGTATTGAACTGGATGATCTGCTTGACCGAATGGCGCAGCGCCTTGGAAGGAATGGTACCCAGGTGGGTACAGTTGCCGCCGACCTGGCGCCGACTGTCGACCATGGCCACCTTGCGCCCGGCCTTGGCGGCGTTCATCGCCGCCCCCTCTCCGGCGGGGCCGGAACCCAGCACCACTACGTCGTAGTTGTAGACAGCCATGCGTACTCCTTCAAATCTGGCCGGGCGCCACGGCGGCGCCTGCGGCTGGCGTGCCCTCATCAGGCATCGAAAAACATGCGGTGCATTCTATAGGAAGCCTTGGCACCGCGGATGTTCACCCTTAGTCGGCGCGTAGCCTATTTTCCGTGGCCCGCAACGTCAACGATTGCCTGCGACATTTTGCCACTCAAGCACAGTGGCAGGGCTTGATCTGGTCATACGTCTAGGCAAGTTATGCATTGGATTCCAAGATGCTGGAGGCGGTGGTGGTCGCCAGGGCACTTTCATCGAGCAGTTCGAGCATGGCCGCCAGGTTCGGCGAGCCGGCGCCACGGCGCCAGATCAGCCAGGTGTGCAGCCAGCGAAAATCCTCGGCCAAGGTCCAGACGCTGACGTTGCTGCTGCCCGGCATGCTCTCCAGCATGCTGCGCGGCATCAACGCCAAGCCTGCCCCGGCACTAACGCAAGCGAGCATGCCGTGATAGGACTCCATCTCGAAGATCTTGCCCGGCGCGGCGCCGTCGGCGACGAACCAGTTCTCGAAATGCCGACGGTAGGAGCAATTGGCGCGAAAGGCATAAATGGTTTCGCCATTCACGTCCTGAGGTCGTGACACCGGCGCATGGCTGCGGGCGCTGACCAAGACCATCTCTTCGTCGAACACCACCCGTCCGTCGAGCAATGGATGGCGCAACGGCCCGTCGACGAAGGCTGCAGCCAGACGCCCGCTGAGCACGCTGTCGAGCATGTCGCCCGACGGCCCGGTGGACAGGTCCAGCTCGACCTTGGGATAGCGATGGTGGTAGGCCGCCAGCAACGGCGGAATGCGCACTGCGGCCGTGCTTTCCAGCGAACCCAGCGCGAACGAACCCTGCGGCTCGGTACCGGACACCGCCTGGCGCGCCTCTTCGACCAGGTCGAGGATGCGCCGGGTGTAATCCAGAAAGCTCCAGCCATTGGGCGATAAGCGCAAACGCAGCTTCTCGCGGATGAACAGATCCACACCCAACTCGCTTTCCAGTTGCTTGATCCGCGTGGTCAGATTGGACGGCACGCGATGCACCCGTTGCGCCGCAGCGGCGATGCTGCCCTCCTCGGCCACCGCACGAAACAGCTCGAGCTGGGTAAGATCCATACATTCTCCTGGCGAGATGGTTTCGCTTATTATTATTCACTTTTAATGAATTAACCATCCCCGTACCGTGGCTGCATATTCCTTCGACAGGTGAACGCCATGACTCACGCCATCTCCATGAACCCCGCCACCGGCGCCGAGCTGCAGCGCTATCCCTTCGACAACGAAGCCCAGCTCGAGCACACCCTGGCTGGCAGTTTTGCGGCTTTCGAGCAATGGCGCTACGTTGCGCTCGATGAACGTGCCGCCGTCATCGAACGCATGGGCGACGTCCTGCGCCAGATGAGCGAACCCCTTGCACAGATGATCACCCAGGAAATGGGCAAGCCCATCACCCAGGCCCGTGCCGAGGTCGAGAAATGCGCCGGCCTGTGCCATTGGTACGCCGAACACGGCCCGGCGATGCTGACGGCCGAAGCCACACAAGTGCCTGGGCAGAAGGCACGCATCGAATACCGTCCGCTGGGGCCGGTGCTGGCGGTGATGCCGTGGAATTTCCCCCTCTGGCAAGTCCTGCGCGGCGCCATTCCCGTACTGTTGGCGGGCAATGGCTATCTGCTCAAGCACGCGCCGAACGTCATGGGCAGCGCCACCCTGCTGCGTGAGGCGTTCGACCAGGCAGGGCTGCCCCAGGGCCTGTTCGGTGTACTCAACGTCGAGCCAGCCGGCGTATCCCGGGCCATCGCCGATCCGCGTGTGGCAGCCGTCACCGTAACCGGCAGTGTCGGCGCAGGCTCGGCCATCGCCGCTCAAGCGGGCGCTGCGTTGAAGAAATGCGTACTGGAGCTGGGCGGTTGCGATCCGTTCATCGTGCTGGCCGATGCCGATCTGGACGAAGCCGTCAATGCAGCCCTGCTCGGTCGTTTCCAGAACACTGGCCAGGTCTGCGCTGCGGCCAAGCGGTTGATCGTGGAGTCCAGCATTCTGCCGGCGTTTACCGAACGCTTCCTGGCTGCCACCCGTGCGCTGAAGGTCGGCGATCCGCAGCTCGACGACACCTACATCGGCCCCATGGCGCGTTACGACCTGCGCGACGAGCTCGATGGCCAGGTCCAGGCCTCCCTCGAGCAAGGTGCCGAACTGCTGCTGGGCGGGCACAAGCTGGAGGGCGATGGCAATTTCTACGCACCGACGGTGCTTGGCAACGTGCAGCCCGGCATGACCGCCTTCGATCAGGAACTGTTCGGTCCCGTGGCGTCCATCATCGAGGCGCGCGACGCGCAGCACGCGCTGGCACTGGCCAACGACAGTGAGTTCGGGCTGTCGGCAACGGTGTGGACGGCCGATACGGCAATGATCGAATACTTCACGCAACGTCTGGAAACCGGTGCCATCTTCATCAACGGCTACGGTGCGTCGGATGCCCGTGTGGGCTTCGGTGGCATCAAGAAGAGCGGCTTCGGACGCGAGCTTTCACACTTCGGTGTGCGCGAGTTCTGCAACGCCCAGACGGTCTGGCTCGATCGCCGCTGAGCTGTTCAGGCAGCGGGGTTGTGCGGCATAGTCATGCACTGCATCGTCTATCCACGCGCCGAGGCCCCATGACCCGCACCGTCCTCAAGCAGTTTCCCGCGCAGCGCGACGACATCGGTGACCTGATCACTCGTCGCCCGCTGCCGGGCCCTGGGATCGAGCAACTCGATCCCTTCCTGTTTCTCAATCATCACGGCCCGCAGACCTATCCGCGCAACAATCAAGGGCTGCCATTCGGCCCCCATCCCCATCGCGGCTTCGAAACCGTCACGTTTATCCTGCAAGGCGAGCTGTCGCATCTGGACAGTGGCGGCCACGAGAGCATCATCGGTGCCGGTGGCGTGCAATGGATGACTGCAGGTTCCGGCCTGGTCCATGCCGAGCTTTCGCCGCAGTCGTTCAAGCGAGAGGGCGGCCCGCTGGAGATCCTTCAGTTGTGGGTCAACCTGCCTGCACGCCTGAAGATGACTAAACCGGCCTATGTCGGCCTGCAAGGCGCGGACATCCCCACGATCACCGAACCGCTGGCCGAAGTCCGCCTGATTTCCGGTGACTATGTTTCCAGTGCACAGCGTTCTGAGCGCGGGCCGATCGACTCGTTGACGGGTTTGTGTTTGATGACCGTGCACCTGCAACCTGGCGCCCGGCTCTCGCTGCCAGCGCCGGTGGGCCATAACGTCTTTCTGTATGTGGTTGACGGCCAAGCCAGCATCGCGGGTAACGCGCTGCGGTGCCATCACTTGGTCAAACTCAGCGACACGCACGACAGCGTAACCGTCAAGGCCACTGGCTCCGCCACACTGCTCTACGGCCACGGCGCACCGCTGGGCGAGCCAGTGGCCAGTTACGGACCCTTCGTGATGAACACCCGCGAAGAGATCCAGCAGGCGTTCGCCGATTATCAGGCCGGCAAGTTCGGTCACATTCAGGGCTGAGTTCATAGCAGTTGACTGGAGCAAAACCTCAGGAACACGCCATACTCTGCATGAAGTCGACCCGATAACCATAAAAAACGGACTCATTCATGCAGAACAGCCTCAGCCCGATCGATCGGCGCATCCTGCGCCTGCTCCAGCACGACGCCGACCTCTCGGCGGCCCAGGTCGCCGAACGCGTGGAGTTGTCCCAATCGCCGTGCTGGCGGCGCATCCACCGCATGCAGGAAGAAGGACTGATCGAACGCAAGGTCGCCCTGCTCAACCCGAAAAAGCTCGGCCTGAGCATGACCATCTTCGTCAGCATCAAGCTCTCGGGACACGGCAGGCGGCACTTGACCGAATTCGAGGAAGCCATCATTGGCTACCCACAAGTGCTGGAGTGCTACACGATGGCGGGCGGCATGGACTTCATGCTCAAGGTCGTAGCCAAGGACATCGCCAGCTACGAGCGGTTTCTACGCGATCACTTGTTGCAGAAGCCTCATGTACAGGAAGCCTATTCGAACATCGCCATGAGCGAAGTCAAGCGCACGACCGAGCTGCCACTGGAGTGAGGGCTGGAGAGAGAAAGAAGAAAACGCAGACAAATCATTTGACATGCAAATGATAACGATTATTATTGAGCTCAACCGGTCGAGAGATCGGTTGGATAATCCGAAGGGCCTTAGGTCGGACCTTCAGATTATCTCCTCATCAGGCTAATCACGGTTTTTGACCCGGCTTTTTGCCGGGTCTTTTTTTTGGCTCTTCAGGCTAATGAAGAGTGTTGCACGCCGTCGGTTTTGAACATCGCCGACTTGAAGGCGCCACTGCAAAGATGGCGCGCATGATATCAAAAGAACATCGGAAAACGGAAGTCCGAACTCGCCCGCTCTCTACAGATGACCAGGATTCGCGCAAAAGGAGGTGTCGCCATGACCCCACTGCTCACACCCTCTCATGATCTGTTGGACCTCATTCACGGTCAGCCCCACTGCCAGCGTCTGTATCGACGGTTGCGCGGCCTGCCGCGCCGTACGCAGCAAGTGCTGCTCTACAGCCGGCTCGACGAACTTTCCTACCCGGCCATCGCTCAGCGGCTGCACATGACCGTGGGCGATGTCGAGCACCGGATGCAGGGCGCGATGCGCGCCTGCTGCAAGCCGCTACGGCCAGGCCAGAGCCTGGCCATCCACTGGTACGTCAAACTACAAAACCCCGCCACTACGGCCAGCGAGCGCATCGACTTTCGCCGTTGGCTCGACAGCGACAGCGCGCACCTGGCCGCCTTTCATGCCACCGAGTTGCAATGGCGCCAATTGCTCGCCCCAGCCACGCTGTTGGGTCACGACCGCTGGCATCACAAGGGCCGGCAAGGGTTGGGTCTGCGCGGCTGGATCACGGCGGGCCTGGCCATAGGGCTGGCCCTGGAGCTGATCAGTCAGAGCTTGTGACCCTACTGGAACAAACCAAGCTGGCCGCCGATCAGCGTGTTGAAATCATCGTTGACGAACGGCAGGATCGCATCGGCGATGGGCTGCAGCTGCCGAGTCAGGTAATGGTCATAGTCGATGGGTGAATGGCGCGCTTCCAAAGGCTCAGGCCCTGCCACCGTCATCACGTAGCTGATCCAGCCACCGCGTTGATACTGCAACGGCCGCCCGGTCGAGCGGTTGTGTTCATCGGCAATGCGCGCCGCTCGGACGTGAGGAGGAACGTTGCGCTCATAGTCGTGCAAGGGCCGACGCAGTCGCTTGCGGTAGACCAGCAGCCTGTCCAACTCGCCCGCCAGGGTTCGCTCGACGTAGTCACGCACATACGCCTGATAGCCCTGATGCCGGAAAATTTTCGAGTACAGCGCCTGCTGGAACTCGCGCGCCAGCGGCGACCAGTCGGTACGCACGCTCTCCAGACCCTTGTAGATCATCTCGTCCTGGCCATCGGCACGCCTGACCAAACCGGCGTAGCGCTTCTTGCTGCCCTCTTCCGCGCCGCGAATGGTCGGCATCAGGAAGCGCCGGAAGTGGCTCTCGAACTGCAGTTCCAGGGCGCTGCTCAATCCATATTCCTCTTGCAGATGCCGACGCCACCACAGATTGACCTCGGCGACCAGGTCCTGGCCGATACGCGTCGCTTCGCCCTCGTCGTGCGCGCCGCCCAGCCAGACGAACGTGGAATCGGTGTCGCCGTAGATCACCTGATAGCCACGCGCCTCGATCAACTCGCGGGTACGGCCCATGATCTCGTGGCCGCGCAGGGTGATCGACGAAGCCAGTCGCGTGTCGAAAAAGCGGCAACCGCTGGAACCCAGCACGCCGTAGAACGCATTCATGATGATCTTCAACGCCTGCGACAACGGCGCGTTGCCCTGCGCCTTGGCCGCTTCGCGCCCTTCCCAGACACTGGAGACGATCGCCGGCAGGCAATGTTTGCCGCGTGAAAAGCGCCCGCCGCGAAAGCCTGGCACCGAGTGCTCATCGTCGGGGTTGGCCAAGCCTTCGGCCAGACCTACCGGGTCAATCAGGAAAGTGCGGATGATCGACGGATACAGGCTCTTGTAATCCAGCACCAGCACCGACTCGTACAGCCCCGGTCGCGACTCCATGACGAAGCCGCCCGGGCTGGCCTCTGGCGGACGTCGACCAACGTTGGGCGCAACGAACCCCTGGCGGTGCATTGCCGGCAGATACAGGTGGGTAAAAGCCGCGATCGAGCCGCCGCTGCGGTCGGCCGGCAAACCGGTGACGCTGGCGCGCTCCAGCAGAAAAGCGAGTAACTGCGTTTTGGCGAAGATCCGCGTAACCAGTACGCAATCCTTGATGTTGTAGCGCGCCAGTGCCGGCTTGTCCTCGGCGAACATGCGGTTGATCTCGTCCATGCGCTGGTACGGGGTGGAAATGTCCTTGCCCTCGCCCAGCAATGTCTGGGAGACGTTCTCGAGGCTGAACGAAGGAAAATTCCAGGTTGCGGACCGTAATGCCTCGACGCCGTCGATGATCAATCGACCGGGCGCGCCGGCAAAATAGTGGTCGCTGCCGCTGCCGTGCTCGCGCCAGGTCATCTCGGCACCGCCACGGCCCAGCAGCAAGGGTACGTTCAGGCGCCTGGCGTGTTCGTGCAGGACACGCAAGTCGAACTGCACGACATTCCAGCCAATGATCACGTCCGGGTCGTATTCGGCGAACCAGGTATTCAAGCTTTGCAGCAGCTCTACCCGGCTTTGGCGGTAATGCAGGGCAAAGTCCATTTCGCGAGTATCGCCATTGGGCGGGCCCAGCATGAACACGTCGCGCTGTCCGCAGCCCTCGATGCCGATGCAGTACAGCTCGCCCTGGGCGGTGGTTTCGATATCCAGCGATGCCAGCCGCAACTGTGGACGGTAGCCCGGCGTCGGTTTGAGCTTGACCTCATGGTATTGGCCATCGGCCTGCAACTGGCCGTCGAAGGCTACGCCGGCGGTGATGAAGCGTTCCATCAGGTAGCGTTCATGGGGACGAATGTCGGCCTCGAACACTTCTATCCCAGCCTGCCTGAGCACCGTTTCGATACGCTGTAACTGGCCGTACTGCCGACAGTACAGGCCGGACACCGGACGCTGGTCGAAATCGCGCAGGGCCAACGGCTTGAGCTCCACGCCTGCCTCGCCTTCAAGGAGGCGTTGCGCCTGCTCGTGGTGCTGCGTGGGCAGGAACGCGACCGAGGTCTGCAGGGGAAGACGCACATGGCGCGGCCCGGCATCGGTTGCCAGCCACAGCTCGACCTGGGTGCCTTCGGCGGTATCGCGCCAATGTCGCGTCAGGATGAAGCCCTGTTGTTGGGTCACGGCGGCAGGCCTTTGGCGGAGGAAGGTAGCCGCAGCAACAGCCCGCGCGGCTCATATGAGGCAACATCATAAACTGTACATCCATACACATAAAGCTTGCCTGTGTCGGTACGTCTGGCATGCTACGGCTCTGCACCGCTTTCCCGTCAGGTACTTATGCAGCTGTTTCTCTGTGAAAAACCCTCCCAGGCAAAAGACATCGCCAAGGTCCTGGGGGCCACGCGCCGTGGCGATGGCTGCTGGATCGGCAACGCCGTGACGGTTACCTGGTGCATCGGCCATCTGCTCGAAACCGCACCGCCCGACGCCTACGACGCACGCTACAAGCGCTGGGTGCTCACAGACCTGCCGATCATCCCGCAGCAATGGAAGATGCAGGTCAAGCGCAAGACGGCCAGCCAGTTCAAGGCGGTCAAGCGCTTGCTGGGTGAAGCTCGCGAGCTGGTCATCGCGACGGACGCGGACCGCGAAGGCGAAATGATCGCCCGCGAGCTCGTCGATCACTGTCGCTACCGTGGCCCGGTGCAGCGCCTGTGGCTCTCGGCCCTGGACGACGCGTCGATCCGCAAGGCGCTGGGCGCGCTCAAGCCGGGGGCCGAGACATCCTCTCTTTATCACAGCGCACTGGGCCGCTCGCGGGCCGACTGGCTGATCGGCATGAACATGAGCCGGCTGTTCACCCTGCTCGGGCGCCAGGCTGGCTACCAGGGCGTGCTGCCTGTGGGGCGAGTGCAGACCCCGACCCTGCGCCTGGTGGTGGACCGCGATCGCAGCATCGCCGACTTCGTCCCCGCTGCCTATTGGGCCATCGACGTGCAACTGCTCGGCGACCACACCGAATTCACGGCGCAATGGCTACCGCCAGCGGACAGCTGCGACGACCAGGGGCGCTGCCTGAACCAGGCTCTGGCGCAACAGGCCGCTGCAGCGATGAAGCAGGCAAACCAGGCGACGCTGACCAAGCTGCGCACCGAACGCATGAAAGAGGCCGCTCCCCTGCCCTTCGATCTGGGTACGTTGCAGGAGGTCTGCTCGAAGAAGCTCGGGCTCGGCGCCCAGGAAACCCTGGACGTGGCCCAGGCGCTGTACGAAACCCACAAGGTCATCACCTACCCTCGTAGTGACTGCGGCTATCTGCCGCTCAGCCAGCACGGTGATGCCAAGGCCATCATCGCCGCCTTGGGCCGCGCCGATGCCGGACTCGCGCCTTTGCTTCCTCACCTGGACGCGCAGCGCCGCTCGCGCGCCTGGAACGACGCCAAGGTCGGGGCCCACCACGGCATCATCCCGACCGCTGTCGCCGCGACCCCCGACAAACTGCAAGGCAAGTACCGTGCGGTCTACAGCCTGATTCGTGCCCGCTACCTGGCGCAGTTCCTGCCCAATCACGAATACGACCGCACCCAGGCCGACTTCGACTGCGCTGGCCACGCATTGCGTGCGGTGGGCAAACAAGTGGTCGAGCCCGGCTGGAAACGCGCCATCCCGCAGGCGCTCGGTACAACCAAAGGTCGCGAAGCGCCCGCCCCGCAGCCGTTGCCGCAGCTCATCCAGGGCCAGACCTGCGCAGTGCGCGACGTAAAACTCAAGGACCTGTGGTCCCAGCCGCCCAAACCCTTCACCGAAGGCGACCTGATCAAGGCAATGAAAAACGTCGCCAAGCTGGTCGAAGATCCGCGCCTGAAGCAGAAACTCAAGGACACCACCGGAATCGGCACCGAGGCCACCCGTGCCGGAATCATTCAGGGCCTTCTGGACCGCGGCTACCTGACCAAACAGGGCAAGGCTCTGGCCGCCGCACCGGCTGCCTTCAGCCTGATCGACGCGGTACCTCGGGCCATTGCCGACCCAGGCACCACCGCCATCTGGGAGCAGGCGCTGGACATGGTGCAGAGCGGTGAGATGTCGCTGGAGACTTTCGTCGCCAAGCAATCGGCGTGGATGAGCAAGCTGGTGGAGCGCTGCGCTGGCTTGCGCATGGTCATCAGCGGCCCGGCGCCCAAAGGCTCCACACCATGGAAAAACAAGCGCAAACGCAAATCGTCCAAGGCGGCCTGACCTGCAACCCGTCGCCTAACATCACTCTGTGCACAGCTTGTTTTGTGAAATAACCCAACTACCGGTACGCTGCCCCGATCATTTTCTGCCAGGCATTGCCCTTGATCGTGCTGCATGACATCGCTGTATCCAGCGACTTCGACCCCACCATCAGCTGTGACCGCTGCGCCGCCAAATGCTGCCGGCTGGAAGTCATGCTGATCACCGACACAGGTGTGCCGGAGCGTTTCATCGAAGTGGATGAGTGGGGTTCGGAAACCATGTCGCGCCTCGATGACGGCTGGTGCGCAGCACTGGACCGACGCTCCATGAGTTGCAGCATCTACCTGAACCGACCGTTGATCTGCCGTGAGTTCGACATGGGCGGCCCGGACTGCCAGGAAGAACGACTGCGCCCTTGATAGGCCGGTTTACGCCTCAGATCACCTTGACCGCACGACCGATGAACTGAATGGGCCCCGTCGGCCTGCCTGTCGTCGACCCTGACTTGGGCTCGAGCGTCAGCTCGAACAGCTGGTTGTTTTCCAGCGGTGGCAGCTTGTCCAGGGGCACATGCACGCTCTGCCCCGGCTCCACCAGTCCCAGCGAGACGGGTCCCTGCCAGCTGTCGGCCTTGGTCCAGAACTGCAGGGCCCTGTCTGCCGGCACCGTGGCATCGTTCAGAGGAATGAGCTGCACTTCCTTCGAGTCGCTGGCTTGCACGACCCAACCCGGTGCCTTGTCTTGCGGCGCGATGAGCACCACCACATAGGCCGGTCCCGGCACCGGCGCGCGGACATTGAACAGCAACCCGCCGAGCACCAGGCTTGCCGCGAGTCCGGCGCCTGCCAGGCCACGCCAGACACCCAGACGATTCCACCAGATCGGTGTCGGCTGCGCCCCTGCGCTGTCCAGGCTGCGCTGAATGCGAGGCCACAACGTCGCAGGCGTCGGCACTGGCGTGATGCGTTCAGCCAACGGCAGCAGGCGCGCTTCCCAGGCATCGACGGCCGTGCGCAACTCCAGGTCCACAGGCAAGCGTCGCTCGACCTCTGCCCGTCGTTCTGCATCAAGGGTGCCCAGCACGTACTCGCTGGCCAGTTCTTCAGTATTCATGGGCTCTACCTGCTCACTTCGTTCGCTCATCCCATGCACTCGCGCAGCGCAGCCAGGCTGCGCTTGATCCAGGCCTTCACCGTGCCGAGCGGGGTCTGCAGGCGCTGGGCAATTTCAGCATGTGAATAGCCGTCCAGATAGGCGTGGTACAGGCACTGCCTTCGCTGCGGATCGAGCTGTTCCAGGCATCCGTCGATCCGCGCGCCGCCCAACGCAACCTCCGAGGGCTCGTCGGTCGTCAAAGACGCCAGATCTTCATCGCTCAAGGCTCGCAAGCGGGTGTGGCTGCGAATATGGTCAAGGGCAAGGTGCCGGGTGATGGTGAACATCCACCCACGCGCCGAACCGCGCCTGGCGTCGAAACTGGCAGCTTGAGTCCAGATCCGCACGAATGCGTCGTGGACGATGTCCTCCGCCAGCGCCCGGTCGCCGACAATGCGCAGGGCCACGCCCAACAGACGCCCGCCTTCACGCTCATACAAGCCATGCAGTGCCCGCCGATCGCCAGCGGCGCAGCCGTGCAAGGCCACTTCATAATCGAATGGATTTTCCGGCAAGGACAAGAAAGACCGCCATGGCAAGTGGAAGAATAAAGCTCGCTGGGAGTGTAGACCAGACGCGCGGACTTGCCGTTCCGCGCGCCAGCGCTACGCAACTTTCACGTGGCGAAGCAACGTTACTTGGCAGACCAGAAAATGTAGTCGGCCTGGTATTTGACCGTTTCTTTCTGGCCCTTCTGCGCGGTGGTGCAGGCGCTGGTAGGGGCAACGCCACCCTTGAGCGCGGTGCGCTGGATGTACGTCACACCCTGCATGGCGCCCTTGCCTTCGGCAGGGTTGGCCTTGACCAATTGGTACGGCAGATTGCCGTCGCCTGCAGGTGCAACGGCGACCTGGGTGCCAGTCACCTTGGAACCGTCTGCCGCCTGCCACGTGGCGGGCGGGCCGAAATAAGTCCCTACCTGCTTGCCGGAGCGATCGTTCAGAACGGCTTTGGGCCCCACGAATGCCCACTCGGTCTGACCTGCGGCATTGGCCTTGTCGCGGCATTCGTAGGTGATGTCGCCCATGCCGACGGTTTCCATTGCGACCTTGTTGCCTGCCGGCACCTGAACCGGTGCAGGCAGATCCATTTGCGCGTGGGCAGTGGTCGCCAGGGCGAAAGTGGCGGCAAAAACAACGTTGGCCAAGCAGAAACGGTGTGTGCTGTTCATCTCGTAAGCTCCATAAGAGTGATCGAACCGGCAGCGCCTTGTGTAGCTGCTGTAGGTACTACGCATCTGCCGGGCATTTGGATGCACTGCAAAAAAAAGAATTTTCCTATGGCGTCCATTCACATGGAGCGCAACCCCTGCGGCTTATTTGGGTCCATGCTTAAGCCTGCCGCAATTTCCCGAGAGCCCTATGCCTTCCAACACCGCCGCCAGCGACAGCTGGCCACAGCGTTTTCGCGACAAACCCTGGTTATGGACCCTGACCGGCGTGCTTCTGGCCGTCAGTGCCGTGGTGATGGTGTGGAGCATCGTCAACGCCCTGATGCATGCCGACCGGCAACACGCCTGGTACGCCCTGCTCGGCGGTACCGGCGGCTTCGCGGCAACGGCATTGGGTGCGTTGATTGCCTTGGCGCTGCGGGAAATATCCTCGAAGGTGCAGGACGTCATGCTTGGCTTCGCCGGTGGCATGATGCTGGCGGCCAGTACGTTCTCCCTGTTGCTGCCGGGCCTGGCCGCCGCCAATACCCACACCGACAGCCCTGCGGTAGCGGCACTGGTGGTGATCCTGGGCCTGGGGCTTGGCGTCGGTCTGATGCTGGCGCTGGACAAGGTGATTCCCCACGAACATGAGAACGCCGGCAGACACGGCCCGAACGCAGAGCGGATTCACCGGGTATGGCTCTTCGTGTTGGCCATCACGTTGCACAACCTGCCCGAGGGCATGGCCATTGGCGTCAGCCTGTCCGATGGCAACCTGGCCGTCGGTATCCCGCTGACCAGCGCGATCCTGCTGCAGGATATTCCCGAAGGCCTGGCGGTGGCCATGTCGCTGCGCGCAACCGGGCTGAGCGCCGGCAAGGCAGCGTTGGTGGCAATGGGTTCCGGACTGATGGAGCCATTGGGGGCAATGGTCGGCCTGGGGCTGTCCAGCGGCTTCGCACTCTCCTATCCGATCAGCATGGGCCTGGCTGCAGGCGCCATGATCTTCGTGGTGTCCCACGAGGTGATTCCGGAAACCCACCGCAACGGGCACCAAACCCCGGCCACGCTGGGCCTGATGCTGGGCTTTGCGGTGATGATGTTCATGGACACTGCACTAGGTTGATGGCCGACTGCCCTGGATCAGCCGTTGCGCTATCTGGGGCATGACCTGTTCGCAGGGCTGCATGACTTTGATGCTCAGCAATCCATCCGCACGGGTACGGCCAAGGTTGACGGCCAACAGGCGTTTGCCTTGGCGTGACATCTCTTGGCACAGGCGAAAGCTCGAGTAGGCCATCAGCGAGGAGCCGATGATCAGCATGCCCGGCGCTGCTTCCACGGCTTTCCAGGCCGCTGCGGCGTGCGCCGGCTCGACGCCACCGCCGAAAAACACCACGTCGGGCTTGAGCATATCGCTGCCACAGCATGGGCAATGGGGCGTGCGGAAGGCTTCCAGAAAACGCGCCGCCAGTTGCGCATCGCCGTCAGGCGCGAGCACGGCATGGACATCCTGCAGATAGGGATTCTGCTCTTCCAGCAGCGACTGCACGTCATCGCGCTGCAAACGCATGCCACAGTCCAGACAGACCACGCGATGCAGGTTCCCGTGCAGTTCGACGACGTTGCGGCTGCCCGCGGCGTCGTGCAATCCGTCGACGTTTTGGGTGATCACGCCACTGATCAGCCCTTGGCTCTGCAACGCCGCCAACGCCTGATGAGCCGCGTTCGGCGACGCTTGATGGACACCACGCCAGCCCACCATGGCACGGGCCCAATAGCGTTTGCGAGTGGCAGCGCTTGCGATGAAATCCTGGTGCATGATGGGCGCATTGCCACGCCGGACGCCCTCGGTGTCGCGGTAGTCGGGAATACCGGACGCCGTACTGATGCCCGCCCCGGTCAATACCAGAAAAGGCGCCTGCGCCATGTGCTGGTACAAGGTATCGAGTTCGACCATGGCTACATGCACCTCTGGTTAGGATTCGTCACGCCCCCTGCCGTTCGCGTTCAGGCAGGCAAGGATTCAGGCTTGCACGGGCGCGACCTGGCCCAGCAGCTCATCCACCGCTTTAGCGCACTGGACGCGATAGTCCGCGTGCAACAGGCATAGCTCCGGGCTGCCTAGCAGCCGCAGCTTGGCAGCCTCCGCCACGGCCTGCAGGTCGACACCGCGCAATGCGAACTCTTCGAGCAAGGCCTGCATTGCATGCTGCCGCTGATCTGGACTGGATGTTGAAATAGACACGGTTTTTTCCATAAAGAAGTGCCCCGATGAAATGACCCTTCGCGATTCGAGCCTTGCGACAAGAACGCCCCGGTCGGTTTGAGAGGTTCCCATGACAATGACTGTCCGCTTTCGCCAAATGCTTCGCCATGGCGATGGACGGTTGCCTGACGGACGCCGGCCAGGCTTTCGCAATCGCACGCATGGCCTTGTAATCGCTTAGAATAGCCGACCCGCCCTACCCGCCGATTTCGGAGCTCTACATGATCGCAGACCCCACGAACACGCTTTGCATCTACCACGGAAACTGCGCCGATGGCTTTGGCGCAGCCTGGGTAGTGCGCAAGGCACTCGGGCCTGAAGTGGAGTTTCACGCAGCCGGCCATGGCCAGCCGGCGCCCGATGTCACCGGCCGGCGCGTATTGATCGTGGATTTTGCATACGACTACGAAACGCTCATGGCCATGGCGGCGCAGGCCTTGTCGATCCTGGTGCTCGATCACCACAAGACCGCCCAGGCCGATCTGCTCCGGGTGCCAACGGCCGGCGCCCTGGGTGAACCGGTCGAAGGCGGCAACGTGCATGCCCTGTTCGACATGGGCCGCTCGGGTGCGGGCCTGGCCTGGGATTACTTCTTCGCCGGCCAACCGCGCCCTGCCCTGATCGACCATATCGAAGACCGTGACCTGTGGCGGTTCAACCTGCCGGGTACGCGCGAGGTCCTGTCCAACCTGTTCAGCTACCCGCAGGACTTTGCCGTGTGGGATGAGCTGCTGGCAGCGCCCGTAGAAGCGCTGCTGGCCGATGGCATAGCGATCGAACGGCAGCGACAGAAAACCGTGGCCGATCTGTTGCGCTCCACCGCGCGCCGGATGACCATCGGTGGCCATGATGTGCCCGTAGCCAACATCCCCTCGCTGTTCGCCAGCGATGCCGGCAACATCATGACCCAGGGCGAGTTGTTTGCCGCCTGTTACTCCGATGGCCCCAAGGGCCGCTCCTTTTCGCTGCGCAGCACGGACGAAGGCATGGACGTGTCCGAAGTCGCCAAGCAATTCGGCGGCGGCGGCCATCGCAATGCGTCGGGCTTCCGCGTACCGTATGGCCACGAATTGACGCGTTGAGGCGCAGGTGGAATGACCACCGCCCCCCCTTTGTTTTGCTGGAGAGCGTCACATGCCGCAGGAACGACTGGATCTACTGAAACTGCCCAAGGACGTGCGAAACTCGGTCAATGGCCTGGTCCGCGCTCTGAACGCTGCGAGCACCAAAGCAGATGTAGAGCGCGAAGGCGCGCTCGAAATCGCGCTGATTCTTGGGCTCGAACAATCGCGCAAGCTCAAGCCTGCCGACATCGAAGCCCTGTACATGATTTTCGATGACGCCAAGGAAGCAAGGCTGCAAGCTCTGCAAAGCTAACTCTCAAAGCCGGACTTCACGCAGCCGCGCTGCCCTCGAAGGGCGCTTGACGCAGGCAATTGCGCCCGGCGTTCTTGGCGGCATACAGGGCCTGGTCGGCGGCCCCGATCAAGGTGTGCGCCGAAACGTAAGGCGCGATCCCCATTGCGATGCCCACGCTGATGGTCACGTGTGCGCCCTGCCCCAGCGCTGGGTGCTCGAGGCGCAGGTCCGACACCGCCGTGCACAGGTCCTGCCCCAACTGCCTGGCCTGCTGGCCGTCGGCGCCCGTCAGCAACACCAGCATTTCCTCGCCCCCGAAACGGAACGACATGGCGTTGGCTTGCGCGGACAAGCGCTTGATGGTTGCACTGATCTGCTTGAGGCAGCTGTCGCCCTGAAGGTGCCCATAGCTGTCGTTGTAAAGCTTGAAATGATCGATATCGATGAGGATCGCGGTGACACAGGTCGGCTCGGCACTCGCCGCTTGCCACACCTGGGCCATCACCTCGCCCTGATGCCGACGGTTGAACAACTGGGTCAGCGGGTCGGTGCGGGCCATCTCGGTCAATTGCACCTCGAGCAAGCGCCCGCGCAAGGCATACAGATAGCTCAAGCGGCTGCCGCGCTCCAGGAAATAGGACGCCATGAGCAGCAGCACCACCGTGGAGCCATACAGGAAAGCATTGGCGCGCCAGGTCACCGGGTCCATGAATCCGGCGATGTGGGTGGTCACCAACTGGATAACCAGCATGCAGGCCATGGCAGCCGCGGCAAAGCGCAGGGGCAGCTGCTGGATCATCGTGCAGTAGACCATCAGCAGCAGCATGCCCAGCTGATAGTGCAGGCGATAGGGACTGTCGCTGTAGATCATCACCACCAGCGGCATCAGCGAAGACAGTACCGTAGCCGTTGCAGAGACAGTCTCCAGCGCCCGGCGTGAAGTCAGGCGCTTCGCCAGCAGCAGGATAACCACGATCATCGGCGTGATCAGCAGCAGGCGCCCCATGGCTACATAGGCGAACACGTCCTTCAGGGCAAGCCAGTCGCTGATCAGAAACAGGTTGTAGATGATCGCGCCGCATATGCCTGTGGACGTCAGAAACTGCAGCCGTTGACGCTGGGTGTCGGTCTCGTAGCGCCGCTCAAGTTCACGGTCGAACGCCAGGCCACCCACGCCGCTGGCAATCGCCTGCTCGACCAGTGCCATGGTGTGCGGCTCGGGAGAATGGGCCGGTTGAGCTTGAACGGCTTGCATGGGACACCGGGATAAAGGGTTCAGAATTCTACTAGACTGCGTAATGATATCTTAGTGCCATTACTCAATGGCCCTAGTTTGGCGTTAATGGAATGAACGGTAGTAGCAGCGTATGAACGGTAGCGAATGCACGATGGAGCTTACTGCGCGGCGCCCTGAAGGTTAGGGCCAGGCGTTGAGCCTTTGCGGCGAGTCAGTCGCTTGCCCAATTGCACGCCCGGCATCTCGACGTACTTGTAGGTCAATGTCGAGACCAGCAGTACTGCCGCCAACTGCAAGACGACGATGCCGTTGTCGAGCCAGACGCTGTGGGTCGAAATGTACTTGACCATGTTGGGCATGTCATGGCCTTGCAAGGTCTCCGTCAGGTCTGTGTGCAGCACTTTCGACAGGACGATGACGGCGCTCTTGAACACAAACAGAATGGCCGCGTGGGTCAGGTAGATGGAGAACGACAAGGCCCCCAGCCAGACGAAGAAGCGGTGATGCAGCAGCCGCGAAACCACGCCGCGTTCGAGCGAAAATACCAGGATCAGGACACAGAACAGTAGGCTGGCATAAACGCCCTTGTGATCGATGTCCGATACCAGGAGGCGATAGCTGCCCAGGACCAAGGCGATCTCCAGCAGGTTGAAGTCCACGGCGTCCAGGTCCAGGTCCTTGATGCGATCGTAGAGCACGTATAGGCAGGCACCGGCGAAGAAGCACGAAACACCGCGGAAGATTTCCAGCTTCAGCCAGGATTCACCGTTCCACAGGGTGATGAATGCCGCCAGGGAAACCATTGCGAAGACCTTGACCTTGCTGGTGCGCGCCAGCACTGCCATGACGCCGAATATCAAGTACAGGTAGTACTCGATGCTGATGCTCCAGGCAGGGTAATTGAACGAGCCGGTCATGGCGCTGTTCAGCCAGGATTGCAGCAGAAGCAGATTGGGCAGGAATTCGTGCATCGAAGTGGCGCCACTGAATGCCGGCTCGTTGAAACTGAACCCTTTCTTCTCAGCCAACGAGCGCCCCAGTTCCAGTGCCAGGTAAACGCCCAACATGGTCAGGTGCAGGGGATAAAGGCGAGCCGTGCGACTGATGAAGAAATCTTTATAATCCGTCGCGTTGTTCAAACGCTGGCCGTAGGTGTGAAACAACACGAAACCACTGAGAATAAAAAAGAACTCCACGAACAAAAAGGCGTTCTTGAAAAACTCGAGCTCGGCGATGCTTTGAACCACGTACGTGTGGAACAGCACGACGGCCACAGCACAGAGGCCGCGGAAACTATCGAGCACGACGAATCTTTTCATGGTTAATCCCAGGCTGTTTTAATTGTTGCCACCCCGTGCCATACCGAAGAGGCATGGCCCGTTGCCATTACGCGTGGCAAGCTAAAGCAATTTTTCGGTAGGCACAAGCGCGATTGGTCGCCTGGTACTCGCAGCGAGGCTGGCTTGGTCACGGAAAACCGCGGGAGTAAGCCATTCCAGACAAACGACCACCAAGAAGGTTTACGGCTGTGATCGCGCTGCGTTGGAGGTGAGGAGTTCTGGACACGTGCCTTTTCTGCCGCCCAAAGAAAAACCCCGCAGACTTTAATCTGCGGGGTTCTCAATGATGGAGGCCGAGGTCGGAATCGAACCGGCGTAGGCGGATTTGCAATCCGCAGCATAACCACTTTGCTACTCGGCCCCAAAACGTGAAGCAAGAAACTGCTGCACGCAAACAAACTGGAGCGGGAAACGAGACTCGAACTCGCGACCCCGACCTTGGCAAGGTCGTGCTCTACCAACTGAGCTATTCCCGCGTCGTGTTGACGGGCGCCATTCTATCTAATCGGCGACACCCGTCAAGCCTTTGATTCAAAAATAGTTTTATTTTTTCTCAGCGGTCGTGCGCAGGTGCGGCCAGGCCGCGCGCAGGTATTGCAGCATTGACCACAAGGTCAACGCGGCGGCGACGATCAAAAGCGCGTAGCCAACAATGACCCAGAAGGTCGCAGCCTTGGGGTTGGCCAACAGAATGACCAACGCCACCATTTGCGCGGCCGTCTTCCATTTGCCCATGTTGGACACCGCCACCTGGGCCCGCGCGCCGATCTCGGCCATCCACTCGCGCAGCGCCGAGACGACGATTTCGCGGCCGATGATGATCGCTGCAGGCAGGGTCAGCCAGAAGTTGGCGTGTTCCTGTACCAACAGCACCAAAGCCACCGCCACCATGAGCTTGTCGGCCACCGGGTCGAGGAACGCGCCGAACGGCGTGCTTTGCTCCCAGCGGCGGGCCAGATAGCCATCCAGCCAGTCGGTTGCCGCCGCTATTGCGAATACGGTGCTCGCTGCCATGTAGCTCCAATGGTAGGGCAGGTAGAACAGCAATATGAAGAACGGGATCAGCAGGACGCGCAGTACGGTAAGCAGGTTAGGGATATTCATCGGCACAACTGGCTGCAAGGTGAGATGGCATTCTACTCGCTGTGCAGGTTCGCATAAATCGACTCTGCCAGCTTTTTACTGATTCCCGGCGCCTTGGCGATTTCCTCGACGCTGGCTCGGGCGATTTCCTGCAGGCCACCGAAATGCTTGAGCAGTTCACGGCGGCGCTTGGGGCCTACGCCCGCTACGCCTTCAAGGGTCGAGGTGCGTCGCGTCTTGCCACGCCGTGCACGGTGCCCGGTGATTGCAAAACGGTGGGCTTCGTCGCGGATCTGCTGGATCAGGTGCAAGGCCGGCGAATCGCCCTTGAGCGTGAACTCGTGGGCCACGTCGTTGAGGTAGAGCGTTTCGAAGCCGGCCTTGCGAGTGGTGCCCTTGGCCACGCCGAGCAGGATCAGGTCGGGAATGGCCAGTTCGTTCAACACTTCACGGGCCATGTTCAACTGACCCTTGCCGCCGTCCACCAGCAGTACGTCCGGCAGCTTGCCCTCGCCTGCCTTGATCTTGCTGAAGCGGCGCATCAACGCCTGATGCATGGCTGCGTAGTCGTCGCCAGCCGTGACACCTTCGATGTTGTAGCGGCGGTAATCCGACTTGATCGGGCCTTCCGGACCGAACACCACGCAGGACGCCACGGTGGCTTCGCCGCTGGAATGGCTGATGTCGTAGCACTCGAGCCGCTGCGGCGGCTCGTCCAGGTTCAGTACTTCGGCCAGCGCATCGAAACGCGCAGCCACGTGCTGGCGATTGGCGAGGCGTGCGCCCAGCGCCTGCTCGGCGTTGGTCACGGCCAGTTGCTGCCAGCGAGCACGGGTGCCACGTACCCGATGGCTCAGGCTCAGCTCACGCCCGCGCAAGGTATCGAGTGCGTCGAGCAACGCCTCGTGGTCTTCGGGGATGACGTTGACGATCAGCTCGCTGGGCAGGTCGCGCTCGGAACTGCCCAGGTAGTATTGCGAGAGGAACGCCGACATGACCTCGGCGACCTCCTCTTCGATACCCACCTGGGGAAAGAAATTCTTGCTGCCCAGGACCCTGCCACTGCGCACGGTGATGAGGTGCACGCAGGCGCCGCCCGGGTTGACGAAAGCTGCAATGACATCGACGTCGCCGCTGCCGCCCTCCATGCTCTGCTGGTCCTGCACGCGACGCAGCAGGCCGATCTGGTCGCGCAGCTGCGCGGCTTCCTCGAACTGCAGGTCCATTGCCGCCTTCTCCATGCTTGTGGAGAGCTCATTGGTCAGCTGGTTGCTGCGCCCTTCCAGGAACATTACCGAATGACGCACATCCTCGGCGTATTCGGGAACTTCCACCAGGCGCACGCATGGGGCCTTGCAGCGTTTGATCTGGTGCTGCAGGCAAGGCCGCGTACGATTCTTGAAGTAGCTGTCCTCGCACTGGCGCACGAAGAAGGTTTTCTGCAGCAAGCTCAGGCTTTCGCGGATCGCCCCGGCGCTCGGATACGGCCCGAAATACCGACCCTTGGCTTTCTTGGCGCCGCGATGAATGCTCAGCCGTGGAAACTCACCGTCGGACAGAAACACGTACGGGTAGGACTTATCGTCACGCAGCAGAATGTTGTAGGGCGGCCGCCATTCCTTGATCAGGGTCTGCTCGAGCAGCAGTGCCTCGGTCTCGTTGGCAGTGATGGTGGTTTCGATCTGCTGGATCTTGCCCACCAGGGCGGCGGTCTTGGGCGCCTGGCCAGTCTTGCGAAAATAACTGGCCAGGCGCTTCTTGAGGTTCTTGGCCTTGCCCACATACAGCAGGCGCATGGCGTCGTCGAACATCCGGTACACGCCCGGACGTCCGCTGCAGGTGGCAAGAAAGGCACTGGGGTCGAATGGAGCGGTCATGGTCAAAGGTTGGTGTCTACCATGCCATGCCGGACCGCCAGCAAGGTCAACTCCACGTCGCTGGTCACCGAGAGCTTCTCGAAGATCCGGTAGCGGTAGGTGTTGACCGTTTTGGGCGACAGGCACAGCTTATCGGAGATGATCTGGACTTTCTGGCAGCCGACGATCATCAAGGCAATCTGGATTTCCCGCTCGGACAATAAGTCGAACGGCGAATGGCTGGTCTGTGGCTGAAATGACTTCAGCGCCAGCTGTTGGGCAATCTGAGGGCTGATGTAGCGCTGACCGGCAAACACCAGGCGAATCGCCTGGACCATTTCCGCCAGCCCTGCGCCCTTGGTCAGGTACCCCGCCGCGCCGGCTTGCAGCAGGCGCGTGGGGAATGGATCTTCCTCGCAGACGGTCACGGCTACCACCTTGATGTCCGGGTGGCTGCGCAACAGTTTGCGCGTGGCTTCCAGACCACCGATGCCGGGCATCTTGACGTCCATCAGGACCACGTCAGGCTTGAGATCGCGGGCATACTGCAGCGCCCCTTCGCCCGACTCCGCCTGGCCCACGACCTGCAAGTCGTCGATATCGGCGAGCATGCGGGTGATACCGGTACGGACAAGGTCGTGATCGTCGACTACCAGAACCCGAATCAAACGGACACCTCGTAATAGTGGTCTCGGGGAATGCCACCACATTAGCAAACAATGCCGCCTTGGACCTAGCTCAAAGCGTCATGAATATGGCGTTGTACGTCGGCGCAAACGATTCGACTCTAGTTCTTGCCTGCTAGCGGCTTTCGCTGGACTCGGGGTCGAGTGGAATAGTTTGCGGCCATCTCGGCCATGCTGTTGGCCAGATTGCTCAATGCGGCCTGACCAGATGTAGGAAGTATCCGATATGTCTCTAGGACTTTTTCCTCCCCGCCGCTCAGGGCCTGTTCCGCAAGCGGAGTACGGCGGCCGAGTACCACATAGAGAACGTCGACGCCTATCGTCGAAACGGCCGCCAAGTAGTCAGCCCTGGGGGATCTTTCGCCATTTTCGTACTTGCCTTGAGCGTTGGGTTCGACGCCGCCTACTTGGCCAAACTCTCGTTGCGTGAGCTCCAGACGCTCGCGCTCTTCCCTTAGCCGGGGACCGATTCCAGTCATTTGAATGTATAATCCTTTATCGAAACACCCGAAACGGTGCGAAACAAAACTACTTTGAATCATCTAAAACGGACTTGAACTATGCATGGTATACGGACTGCCGCACAAGCCAGGGCCTGGCTCGATCAGCAAGGGAAATCGGTACAAGAGTTTGCGCGTGAGCATGGCGTGGACGCCGCCACCACCTATCAGGTGCTGGCGGGACGCAAGAAAGGACGGCGCGGCGAGGCGCACAAGGTTGCCGTGCTGCTGGGCATGAAACAGGGCACCATCACCGCGCCCCCGGAGCACGGCCAGCGCTGAGCGAAGCCTGCGGCTGTAATACCGTCAACGGCCGAGAGCGGACAGGACATGCTCCATGCGCAGGAAGCTGTCCTGCTCGCCCACCACTTCGAAACCATGGCGGCTGTAGAGGCGCTGCGCGGGATTGTCCTTGAACACCATCAGCCGTATTCGCGGCAAGCGCTCGCTACGTGCTTGCAGCGCCACTTGCTCGAGCACCCACTGCCCCACGCCTTGGCCGCGATGCGCTGGCAGCAGATGCAACTCGCGGATGAACAAGGCATGGGCATCCCTGGAGAGGCTGATATAGCCCAGCGGCAGCGTATCACGGCAGATCATTCGGTTGTCGCGCCAGTGCCAGGCCTGGTCGAAACCGGCGTCCAGCCACAGCAGGTCGTGCCGGGCGTAGTAAGGCAACATTGCCTGCCGAGTGAGGTCCCGGGCAAAGCGCAGATCCAGGTCGGCTGCCGGCCGCAGGTGCAATGTCATAAGATCGTGGTCATCGAATCGTCTCCACCTCAACAATGGGCTTGAATCCTTCACCACGGCTGAAGTAAGCTCCAGCCATCTATCGGAGACGCTCAATGTCGCACAACACTTTCAGCCCTGCATCCTTGCCTGCGACCTGCGCAGCAATGACGGCTGTGTGTGCACCGGTAAACTTCTATTTTGGGTATTGGTTTAGCCACTGGCGCGCCTGATACCCATCTCGGCGCCCATTTCGTAGGGGTCGCCTGACAGAGAATTCTCAACCCCCGGTCGGCTCCCCGACCGGGGGTTTTTGCTTTTCAGGGTTTCACGCTTTACCGCACATGATTTTTTTACCGGCACTTTCGCCACGAATCGAGGAACGCTTCATGAACAGCTTCACTTATTACCGTTTCGACACTTGCGACTTCTGGCGATTTAGCAACCTCCGCTCGGGCCAGCCTGCCGCCTCCGACCGGTCGTTCATGGGTGGCATGACCCTCAATCCAGATTCCCCGACGCCTTGTCGAACACCTCGATAGGACAGCGCAAGCGGGCAACCACCCCCGCCGCTGTCCAGGACCTTGATCATGAACAACAGCCTGACCGCTCTGCACCGCACCACCCTCGTCCAGCCTCGCGCAGTGAAGGACGCCGCCAACACATCGGCAAGCCACCGCCTGCCCAGCCATTTCGCTCTCAAGCAGCAACTGCCCGTACCCGACCATTTGGCCGCACAGGTACACAGCCATCGCCAGGCCATCCGCGCGATCCTCGAAGGACGCGATCCACGCTTGTTGGTCGTGGTCGGCCCCTGCTCCCTGCACGACCCCAAATCCGCGCTCGAATACGCACGCAACCTGAGCCAGTTGGCGCAAGAGCTTGAGGGCGAGATGCTGCTGGTGATGCGCGCCTACGTGGAAAAACCACGTACCACCGTGGGTTGGAAAGGCCTGGCGTATGACCCGTACCTGGACGGCACCGATGACATGGCAGGTGGCCTGACGCTGTGCCGCGACCTGATGCGCGAAATGCTGAGCCTGGGCCTGCCGCTGGCCAGCGAAGTGCTGCAACCCATGGCCTCGGGCTATTTCGACGATCTGTTGAGCTGGGTGGCCATTGGTGCACGGACGACCGAATCGCAGATCCATCGCGAACTGGCCAGCGGGCTCGGCATACCGGTCGGCTTCAAGAACGGTACCGACGGCGGCGTCGGCGTGGCCTGCGATGCCATGCGCAGCGCGGCCCACGCTCATCGCCATTTCGGTGTCGATCCGCAGGGGCATCCGGCGATGATCGACACGACCGGCAACCCAGACACTCACCTGGTGTTGCGTGGCGGGCACCGGGGCCCCAACTACGACCGGCAGAGCGTTGCCCAGGTGCACCACGACCTGGCCAAGGCAGGCGTCAAGGCGCGGATCATGGTCGACTGCAGCCATGCCAACAGCGGCAAGGACCCTTTGCGTCAGCCGGCAGTGTTCGACGACGTGCTGCAACAGCGCCTGGACGGTGATCGTTCGCTGGTGGCAGTCATGTTGGAAAGCCACTTGCAGGAAGGCAGCCAGCCGATCAGCGGGCACATGCGCTATGGCGTATCGGTCACCGATGGCTGCCTGGGCTGGGCGGCAACCGAGCAGTTGCTGCGCCAGGGCGCCGGACGCCTGCGCGGCGCTGCCGAAGTTTGACGCGCCACCGCCTGCGTCCGAGTGCGCCGACCTGAACCCAGATCGGCGCGCGAACGGCCCGCCAAGGCAACCAAACGGATACGGTCGAGTCCAACCTGCACGCTTCGAACCTCTGCCCGCCTCGAATATTGGAGAACACCATGAAACTCGTCCCCTACGCTGGCCTTGTGCTGTGCCTGGCGCTGCTGCAAGGCTGCTTCGACAGCGCCGACAAGAGCACCACCAAAGGCAACAACGACGGCACACCGTCCTCGGTACAGATGCAGAAGCCGGATCAATCCAAGGATAAATAAGCGCCAGCGCCTGCCCTGCGCAGTGCTTTCGTGAAATGATGGGGGCTTTCCCGTTCGTGCTTCCCGCGCACAAGGACTGGCGCCCTCATGCCATTGCAACTCGCTGCTTCCAAACGAAGATTTTCGCGTCGACTGCTGCCCTGGCTGGCCGCTGCGGTTCCGCTCGTCTGCGGCGTGCTGATCCTGGGCTGGGAGGCCGATCGCTCGCTGAACCTGGCGGCCAAGCGCACCAGTCAATTGGCGATGGAACAGTTCGAGCTCATCCTCGATAACGTGGCGGCGGCTGCCGATACAGTGCTGCCATTGGCCGGACAACCTTGTACCCAAGTGCAACCGGCGCTGTTGGATCAGGTGACCCGCCGGCCCTTCGTGCGTTCGGTGAACCTGATCCAGGCAGATACCCTGTATTGCAGTTCACTTTCGGGTGAGGTGAGCGAGGTGGTCGACCCGCGCGATTACGTCGATGGCCAACTGTGGCTGCTGGCCGGCAACCCGGTGACGCCAGACCGGGGCCTATTGATCTATCGCAAGGTCCGTGACCAAGGCAGCGTGCTGAGCACGGTCGACGGCTATCACCTCTCCAATGCCTTGCGGATGATGGGCTCGGCCCAGGCGATCACGCTGCAGGTGGGTCCGAACTGGATCGAGGCCAATGGCAAGGTCCACCCAGGCGCCCCACCGGCTGCTGCCGTGGCCTACACGCAACTGAAGTCCGCGCGCTACCCGTTCAGTGTCGCCAGTGGGTTTGCAGCCGGAGCGCGCTGGAGCCTGATGGCTGAGCAATACACCGGGATGTTCGGCTTGTTGCTGCTGATATCGGCGGTTGCGGGTGGGCTCTGCCATTGGGCGATGGGCCGTTCCGGGTCACGCTATCAGGAACTGCAGCGCGCTCTGGATGCGGAAGAGTTCGTGCCCTTCTATCAGCCCGTGGTACTCAGCCAGGGCGGCGGCTGGGCCGGCGTCGAGGTGCTGATGCGCTGGCAGCATCCGCGCGAGGGCCTGGTGCGTCCGGACCTGTTCATTCCCTACGCCGAGGACTGCGGGCTGATCGTGCCCATGACCCGGCTGTTGATGAAGCGCACCGCACAGCAACTGGGCGCATGCCTGGATCGGCTGCCGAACGGCTTCCACGTCGGCGTCAACATCACCGCGCGACATTGCCAGGACCCTGCCCTGTTCGATGACTGCAAGGCGTTCCTCGACGCATTCCCGCCAGGCCGGATCGCCTTGACCCTGGAGTTGACCGAGCGCGAGCTGATCCAGCCGTGCGCCGAAATCCACGGGCTGTTCGACCGTCTGCGCGGGCTTGGCGTGAGCATCGCCATCGACGATTTCGGGACCGGGCAGTCGAGCCTGAGCTACTTGCAGCAATTCAAGGTCGATTTCCTCAAGATCGATCAGAGCTTCGTCGCCATGATCGGCGTCAATACGCTTTCGCGGCATGTGCTGGACAGCATCATCGAGCTGTCGGCCAAGCTGGAACTGCAAGTGGTGGCCGAAGGCGTGGAAACCGAGGAGCAACGTGCCTACCTCGCCGCGCGCAACGTGAAGTACCTGCAGGGTTATCTGTTCGCCAGGCCCATGCCGGCGGTGGATTTCGAGCAGGCACTGTTGCGGCTCTGAGAGCACCGGTTCCAAACGCCAGTTGTACCCTGCCCGCCTGCCTGAGATCATTGTCGGCTCAGTCAGGTTTTTCTGCGTTTCGAGGCTCCCTTGTCCAAAGGCATCATCACATCCGTCACGGCGTCCACCCTGTTCGCCGTGATGTATTTCTATACCTCGCTGTTGGCGCCCTTGAGCGGCGAAGAGATGTTCGGCTGGCGCATGCTGCTGACCTTGCCCTGCGTGACCCTGTTCATGTGGCTCAGCCGCGATCTGCATCTGGTTGGCAGGGTCTGGCGCGCCATCGCCCAGCGCCCGGCGCTGCTGCTCGGCTCGATCGGTACCTCGGCACTGATGGGCGTGCAGCTGTGGCTGTTCCTCTGGGCACCGCTGCACGGGCGCAGCCTGGAAGTGTCGTTGGGGTATTTCCTGCTGCCGCTGACCATGGTGCTGACCGGTCGGCTGGTGTATGGCGAACAGCTTTCGCATCTGCAGAAGCTGGCGGTGTTCTGCGCCGCGTGTGGTGTAGGCCACGAGCTGTTTCAGCATGGCCGCTTTGCCTGGGAAACATTGCTGGTGGCGGCCGGCTACCCGGTGTATTTCGTGCTGCGCCGCGCCTGCCGCAACGATCACCTGGGCGGGCTGTGGACGGACATGTGCCTGATGCTGCCTGCTGCGCTGCTGTTCATCGTCCAAGGGCAACTGTCGTCGGCCGACATGGACGCGCGACCGCTGCTGTACGTGTTGATCCCGGTGCTGGGGGTGATCAGCGCCTCGGCATTAATCTGCTACGTGATGGCCAGCCGCTTGCTGCCGTTCAGCCTGTTCGGGCTGCTCAGCTACGTGGAGCCGGTGTTGTTGGTGGGTGTGGCATTGTTGCTGGGCGAGAGCATCGCGCCAGACCAGTGGCTGACCTACTTGCCGATCTGGCTGGCGGTGCTGGTGTTGATGTTCGAGGGGGCCAAGCATCTGGCCCGCTCGCGTCGCGCGGTGTGATACCGGGCTAGACGTCTACCGACTGCTTGCGCAGGAGCACCTGCTTGACCCGACGTTCCTCGACGGCGAGCACGGTCAGGCTCCAGTGCTCCCATTGCAACGTGTCGCCTTGCTTGGGCAGGCGGTCGAGCAGGCTCATGACCATGCCTGCCAGGGTCTGGTAGTCGTTGGTCGGCGGCGCATCGAAACCGATACGCGTCTGGATCTGCCTGAGGTCCAGCGCTGCGCTGACGCGGTAGCCATCTTCCTGCTCGACGATGTCCGGCGCCTGCACTTCACTGGCATCGGGCAATTCACCGGCAATCGATTCGAGAATGTCGGTCATCGTCAGGATGCCGATGAATCCGCCGAACTCGTTGACCACGAACGCGATGTGCGTGGACTGCGCGCGCATCTGTTCCAGGGCGTTGAGAATGCTGAAGCTCTCGAGCAGGTTGATGGGCTGCCGAGCCAGGCTGGCCAGGTCCGGTGTTTCACCGGCCAGCAGTTGCTTGAGCAGCTCTTTCTTGTGGACGAAACCCAGCGGCTCGTCGACTTGACCCTGCGCGATCAATGGCAGGCGCGAGTAGGACGACTGCATCAGCACCTGCTCGGTGATGTCCCGCGACGCGTCGAGGTCCAGGCAGTCGACCTGGGCACGCACGGTCATGATGCTGCGGATCGGCTTTTCGGCCAGGTTCAGTACCCCGCTGATCATCACCCGCTCGCGTCGGTCGAACAGCGCTTCGCTCGGTTCCTCCCCTACCAGGTCTTCGATTTCCTCGTCCATGGCTTCGCTGGGCTGACGGCGGCCGCCGAGCAGGCGCAACACGGCGTGGGCGGTGCGCTCGCGCATTGGTCGGTCTTGATGCTTGTGCTTGCGGCGGGCCCGCGCGATCTGGTTGAACACCTCGATCAGGATCGAGAAGCCGATGGCGGCGTACAGGTAGCCCTTGGGGATGTGGAAGCCCAGACCTTCGGCGGTCAGCGCGAAGCCGATCATCATCAGGAAGCCCAGACACAGCATGATCACGGTCGGGTGGCTGTTGACGAAGCGCGTCAGCGGCTTGCTGGCGACGATCATCAGGCCGATGGAGAAGATCACCGCGATCATCATGATCGACAGCTCGTCGACCATGCCCACGGCAGTGATCACCGCATCCAGCGAGAACACCGCGTCGAGCACGACGATCTGCGCGACGATCGGCCAGAACAGCGCGTAGGTCTTCACGCCGGTGTGCTGCGCGACATGCCCTTCGAGCCGTTCGTGCAATTCCATGGTGGCCTTGAACAGCAGGAAGACACCGCCGAACAGCATGATCAGGTCGCGCCCGGAGAAGGTCTTGCCGAACACTTCGAACAGCGGCTCGGTCAGGGTCACCATCCAGGAAATGCTGGCCAGCAGGCCCAAGCGCATGATCAGCGCCAGGGACAGGCCGATCACCCGCGCGCGGTCGCGCTGATGGGGCGGCAGCTTGTCGGCGAGAATCGCGATGAACACCAGGTTGTCGATGCCCAGAACCAGCTCCAGGACGATCAGGGTCGCCAGGCCGAGCCAGGCCGTGGGGTCGGCTAGCCATTCCATGGAAGGTTACTCGTCAGGCAGGGGAAGGATGTTGCGTGGAGCGCGGGACTGTAAGGTTCCGGTAGGGGGGGCAGGTTCATGGAGGTCTTGAGTAGTTTCGGAATCTGATCCTACCGTTGCTAGAACAAATTCCTACAGCGGGAAAGTATTTCAAAGATTGTATAAACGTGCCGTCCTCGACCTAGTCGCCGTCGTGCCTGTATCGACAAGATCGATAGCAAGCTTAGTAACTTCCTGAAAATCAAGCACTTCGAGCGCTGTTCATCATTCACACTGATAGTTACCTTCGAACCATTCGATTCGTCGATTGTCGCGCCCGCGCCGCATCATCCGCCCCATCGTTAATGCTCCCTTAACTCACTTGGCGGATCTGCACATGCACCAGTCACTCACTCCGTTGCGTTTTCCGTTGGCGGCCCTCGCGCTGATGGTGATCAGCGCCTGCGGCAAAACGCCAGACGTTGCCCAGGCGCCGCCCGCTCCAAAAGTTACCGTGGCGCAGGTGCTGGAACAGCCGGTCAATGAATGGGATGAGTTCACCGGACGGCTGGAAGCACCGGAAACCGTGGAGATTCGCCCACGCGTGTCGGGCCAGATTGACCAGGTAGCCTTCACCGAGGGCGCCCTGGTGAACAAGGGCGACCTGCTGTTCCAGATCGATCCGCGGCCGTTCCAGGCCGAAGTACGGCGCCTGGAAGCGCAGCTGCAACAGGCCCGCGCCAATTCCGTGCGCAGCGATAACGAGGCGCAGCGTGGCCAGCGCCTGCAGGCGAGCAACGCTATCTCCGCCGAGCTGGCCGAGACCCGCAGCAGCGCCGCCCAGGAATCGCGCGCCGCGCTGGCTGGTATCCAGGCGCAACTGGACCTGGCCCGGCTGAACCTGAGTTTCACCCGCGTGACGGCGCCGATCGCCGGCCGCGTCAGCCGCGCCGAGATCACCGCAGGCAATATCGTCACCGCCGACGTGACGCCGCTCACCAGCGTGGTCTCCACCGACAAGGTGTACGCCTACTTCGATGCCGACGAGCGGGTGTACCTCAAGTACACCCAACTGGCCCGGCAAGGCCAGCGTGGCCAGACCACCCCGGTCTACCTGGGCCTCTCCAACGAGCCTGGCAACCCGCACCTGGGGCACATGAACTTCGTCGACAACCAGGTCAACCCCAAGACCGGCACCATCCGAGGTCGCGCGGTGTTCGACAATAAAGACGGCAGTTTCACCCCTGGTCTTTACGCTCGCCTGAAGCTGGTGGGCAGCGCCACCTACTCGGCCGTGCTGATCAAGGACGAAGCGGTCGGCACCGACCTGGGCAAGAAATTCGTGCTGGTGATGGACCCGGACAACAAGGCCGCCTACCGCAGCATCGAGCTGGGGCCCAAATTGGAAGGCCTGCGCATCGTGCGCAGCGGCCTGAACAAGGGTGACCGCATCGTCATCAATGGCCTGCAGCGCGTCCGGCCCGGTGCCCAGGTCGATCCCGAGGTTGCCCAGATGGCCAGCCCCGCGACCCTCGCCGCCCTGGCCGAACAGCGCCAGGCCCTGGAAGCCAGCAACACGCCCGCAACGCCGGTCAAGGTTGCCAGCGTTTCGACTCCACGCGGTTAAGAGATCACTGCGATGAACTTCTCTCAATTCTTCATCAAGCGGCCGATCTTCGCCGCCGTGCTGTCGCTGATCATTCTGATTGCCGGCGCCATCTCGCTGTTCCAGCTGCCAATCAGCGAGTACCCCGAAGTGGTGCCGCCGACCGTGGTGGTGCGTGCCAGCTTCCCCGGTGCCAACCCCAAGGTCATCGGTGAAACGGTGGCTGCGCCTCTGGAGCAGGCCATCACCGGTGTGGAGAACATGCTGTACATGTCTTCGCAGTCCACCGCCGACGGCAAGCTGACCCTGACCCTGACCTTCGCCCTGGGCACCGACCTGGACAACGCCCAGGTCCAGGTGCAGAACCGTGTGACGCGGACCCAGCCCAAGTTGCCTGAAGAGGTGACCCGGATCGGCATCACCGTGGACAAGGCCTCGCCGGACCTGACCATGGTGGTCCACCTGACCTCTCCCGACCAGCGTTACGACATGCTCTACCTGTCCAACTACGCCACCTTGAACATCAAGGACGAACTGGCCAGGCTCAACGGCATCGGCGACGTGCAGTTGTTCGGCATGGGCGACTATTCGCTGCGGGTCTGGCTGGACCCGAACAAGACCGCTTCGCGCAACCTGACGGCCACCGACGTGGTCACTGCCATTCGCGAACAGAACCGCCAGGTCGCTGCCGGCCAGCTGGGCGCGCCACCTGCGCCCAATGCCAGCAGTTTCCAGCTGTCAGTCAACACCCAGGGCCGCCTGGTCACCGAGGAAGAATTCGAGAACATCGTGGTGCGCGCCGCCGACGACGGCGAGATCACTCGCCTCAAGGACATCGCCCGGGTGGAGCTGGGCTCCAGCCAATACGCCCTGCGTTCGCTGTTGAACAACCAGCCGGCGGTGGCCCTGCCAATCTTCCAGCGGCCGGGTTCCAACGCCATCGACGTGTCCAATCAGGTTCGGGCCAAGATGGCCGAACTGAAACAGTCGTTCCCCGAAGGGATGGACTACAGCATCGTCTACGACCCGACCATTTTCGTGCGCGGTTCGATCGAAGCGGTGGTGCATACTCTGTTCGAAGCGCTGATCCTGGTCGTGCTGGTGGTGATCCTGTTCCTGCAGACCTGGCGGGCGTCGATCATTCCGTTGGTGGCGGTGCCGGTGTCGCTGATCGGCACCTTCGCGGTGATGCACATGTTCGGCTTCTCGCTCAACGCGTTGTCGCTGTTCGGCCTGGTGCTGGCCATCGGTATCGTGGTGGACGACGCCATCGTGGTGGTGGAGAACGTCGAGCGTAACATCGAGCTGGGGCTGGAGCCGGTCGCTGCGACCGAGCGGGCCATGCGTGAAGTGACCGGACCGATCATCGCTACCGCCCTGGTGCTGTGCGCGGTGTTCGTGCCGGCCGCATTCATCTCCGGTCTTACCGGGCAGTTCTACAAGCAGTTCGCCCTGACCATCGCCATTTCCACAGTGATCTCGGCGTTCAACTCGCTGACCTTGTCGCCGGCACTGGCGGCGGTGCTGCTCAAGGGGCACGACGCGCCCAAGGACCGCTTCTCCCGGTTCCTCGACAAACTGCTGGGTGGCTGGCTGTTCCGACCCTTCAACCGCTTCTTCGAAAAAGCCAGCCATGGCTATGTCGGCACCGTCGCACGGGTCATCCGCAGCAGCGGTATCGCCATGCTGCTGTACGCAGGCTTCATGGTGCTGACCTGGGTCGGTTTCGCCAACACCCCGACCGGCTTCGTGCCCTCGCAGGACAAACAGTACCTGGTCGCCTTCGCCCAGTTGCCGGACGCCGCTAGCCTGGACCGCACCGAAGACGTGATCAAGCGCATGTCGGACATCGCGTTGAAGCAGCCCGGTGTGGAGAACGCCATCGCCTTCCCGGGGCTGTCGATCAACGGCTTCACCAACAGCCCTAACAACGGCATCGTCTTCGTCGCGCTCAAGGACTTCGATCAGCGCAAGGACGCCAGCCTGTCGGCCAATGCCATTGCTGCCGAGCTCAACGGCAAGTTTGCCGGTATCCAGGACGCCTACATGGCGATCTTTCCACCGCCTCCGGTGATGGGCCTGGGCACCATCGGCGGCTTCCGCCTGCAGATCGAAGACCGCGGCAACCTGGGTTATGACGAGTTGTACAAGCAGACCCAGAACATCATCGCCAAGAGCCGCAGCGTGCCGGAGCTGGCCGGGCTGTTCACCAGCTACACGGTGAACGTGCCCCAGGTAGATGCAGCGATCGATCGGGAAAAGGCCAAGACCCACGGCGTGGCCATCAGCGATATCTTCGACACCTTGCAGGTGTACCTGGGCTCGCTGTATGCCAACGACTTCAACCGCTTCGGGCGCACCTATCAGGTCAACGTCCAGGCCGAGCAGCAGTTCCGCCTGGAAGCCGAGCAGATCGGCCAGCTCAAGGTGCGCAACGATCGGGGCGAGATGATCCCGCTGGCGACCTTCATCAAGGTCAGCGACACCGCCGGCCCGGACCGGGTGATGCACTACAATGGTTTCGTCACGGCCGAGATCAATGGTGCCGCGGCGCCGGGCTACAGCTCGGGCCAGGCCCAGGCGGCGGTGGAGAAGCTGCTCAAGGAAGAGTTGCCCAACGGCATGGCCTATGAATGGACCGAGCTGACCTACCAGCAGATTCTGGCGGGCAACACTGCGCTGTTCGTGTTCCCGCTGTGCGTGCTGCTGGCCTTCCTGGTGCTGGCCGCGCAGTACGAAAGCTGGAGCCTGCCGCTGGCGGTGATCCTGATCGTGCCCATGACCCTGCTCTCGGCCATTGCCGGGGTGATGATCGCGGGCAGCGACAACAACATCTTCACCCAGATCGGCTTGATCGTGCTGGTCGGGCTGGCCTGCAAGAACGCCATCCTGATCGTCGAGTTCGCCAAGGACAAGCAGGAGGAAGGCCTGGATCCGCTGGCTGCGGTGCTGGAGGCGTGCCGCTTGCGGCTGCGGCCGATCCTGATGACTTCGTTCGCCTTCATCATGGGCGTGGTGCCCCTGGTGCTGTCGTCCGGCGCCGGCGCCGAAATGCGTCATGCCATGGGCGTGGCGGTGTTCTCCGGCATGTTGGGGGTGACCTTCTTCGGCTTGCTGCTGACGCCGGTGTTCTTCGTGCTGATTCGTCGCCATGTCGAGCGTCGCCAGGCCCGCAAGGCGGACCGCGCGCTCACGCTTGAGGTACAACCATGAGTCATTTGAAACCCCTTCTGCCCAGCTTGCTGGTACTGGCCCTGGCCGCGTGCGCGGTGGGTCCGGACTATCGCGCCCCGCAGGATCTGCAGGCGAGCGTGGCGGCGGCCCAGGACACTCGCTACTACCGCGCCGAGGCGTTCGATGCGGTGTGGTGGCAGCAGTTCGACGACCCGACGCTTAACCGCCTGGTCAACGAGTCGCTGCAGGGCAACCGTGAGCTGCGAGTGGCCTTCGCCCGCCTCAAGGCAGCCCGGGCCATCCGCGACGACGTGGCCAATGACCGCTTTCCGGTGGTGACCAGCCGCGCCAGCAGCGAGATCGGCAAGAGCCAGATTCCCGGCCAGACCAGTGACCGGGTCAATACCGAACGCTACGATTTGGGCCTGGACATGGCTTGGGAAATCGACCTGTTCGGGCGCATCCAGCGTCAGTTGGAGGTTAGTGACGCGCAGCAAGGCGAAGCCGCAGCCGACCTGCAGCAGTTGCAGGTCACTTTGATCGCCGACCTGGTGGATGCCTACGGGCAACTGCGCGGCGCTCAATTGCGCGAGAAGATCGCCCTGGCCAATCTCAAGAACCAGCAGGATTCGCGGGGCATCACCCGTAGCCTGCAGGAAGCCGGTGTGGGCAATCAGCTGGACGTGGTGCGTGCCGACGCGCGGCTCGCGGCGGTCGAGGCGACCGTGCCGCAGTTGCAGGCCGAACAGGTGCGTGCGCGCAACCGTATCGCCACCCTGCTCGGCCAGCGGCCGGACCAATTGAGTGTGGACCTGAGCCCGGCGCAGTTGCCGGCCATTGCCAAGGCGTTGCCAATCGGTGATCCAACGCAGTTGCTGCGGCGCCGGCCGGACATCCGCAGTGCCGAACGCCGGTTGGCGGCCTCCACCGCGCAGATTGGCGTGGCCACGGCCGATCTGTTTCCACGGGTCAGCCTCAGCGGCTTCCTGGGCTTCACGGCGGCCCGCGGTTCGCAGATCGGCTCATCCGCCGCCAATGCCTGGGGACTGGGGCCAAGCATCACTTGGGCCGCGTTCGACCTGGGCAGCGTGCGGGCGCAGATCCGCGCAGCCAACGCCGATGCCGAAGGCGCGCTGGCCAGCTATGAACAGGATGTGTTGCTGGCACTGGAAGAATCGGAAAACGCCTTCAGTGACTACGGCAAACGCCAGCAGCGCGTGCAGGCCTTGATGCGCCAGAGCGATTCGAGTCGCGCGGCAGCAGCGCTGGCCTCGATCCAGTACCGCGAGGGCACGGCGGATTACCTGGTGCTGCTCGACGCCGAGCGTGAACGCTTGAGCGCCGAAGACGCCCAGGCCCAGGGCGAGACCGAGTTGTATCGCGGCATCGTGGCGATCTACAAGGCCCTGGGCGGCGGCTGGCAGCCCGACACGCTGGCACAGCGGTAACCACGGGCAGCACGCCTGCGCCGCAGGAAAAACCCTCGCGCCGGATGATAGGATAGGCGCCGTCCCGGTCTCACGGGGCGGTTGCCTGGCCTGTGTGCAGAGCGAACGCCTTCGGCAGGCCGATCCTGATCCGCAGCGAGCGCCCCATGATCACCATTCGCCCCATGACCCCCTCCGATTTCGACCGTTTCTGGCCCACCTTCAACGCGGTGGTCCAGGGCCAGCAGACCTACGCCTACGATCCGGCCATGGGCCGCGAAGCCGCTGAACACACTTGGCTGCAGCTACCCTTGCACACTTTGGTTGCCGAAGACGAACAGGGCCAGCTGTTGGGTAGCTACTACCTGAAGGCCAATGCCGCAGGCCCTGGCAACCATGTGTGCAACTGCGGCTACATGGTGACCGAGGCGGCACGCGGTCGCGGCGTGGCGCGACTGATGTGCGAGCACTCGCAGCAATTGGCGCGCGACAGCGGTTTTCTGGCCATGCAGTTCAATTCGGTGGTGGCCAGCAACGAAGTGGCGGTGGCCCTGTGGCACAAGTTGGGGTTCGAGACCGTGGGGCGTCTGCCGCGTGCCTATCGGCATGCGCAACTGGGGCTGGTCGATTGCCTGGTGATGTACAAGTGGCTGGCCGAAGAGCCCGCAGCGCCGACTCAGTTGATCGGGCGCAAGAACATCGAGTCGGTGGTGTCCCGTCCGCGGCGCAAGGGCTGAATCGTTAGTTGCATCACGGAAGTCGATGATGGTTATCGAAAAACGGAATTTTTCCTGAGCGGGCGGGATCAGCACTATAGGTCCCATTATTACCCCCCAGGATTTCGCACCGATGAATATCAACCTTACCCTGTGCTGCATGATCGTCGTTTCGTTCGGTATTGCTTTGAGCCACGTCTGATTATTGGTGACGCACTGATTTAAAGGTTGCCCAGGTGCTCGCGCAGAAAATCGATCAACACCTGCACCGGTCGTGATGTCTGCCGATGCTGTGGGTACACCGCCGACAGTGCCAGCGGCTCGGTGATGAAGTCGTCCAGCACGGTCTGCAACTGTCCCGACGCCAGCGCCTGCTGCACGATAAAGCGCGGCAAGTAGGCGATGCCCATGCCGGCCACCGCCGCTTCGCACAGGAGCTCCCCGTTGTTGGCGCGCATGCGCCCGCTTACACCGATCACCAGCGGTTTGCCGTCTACCTGGAAGCGCCACTGCACTTGGCGCGCGTGGCCATAGGGCAAGCAGTCGTGGGCAGCCAGCTCTTGCGGTGCCGCCGGAGTGCCGCGCGCGGCGAGGTAGCTCGGGCTGGCGCAATAAACTCGGGCGATCGAAGCAATGCGACGGGCGATCAGCGACGAGTCTTCCAGCACGCCGATCCGCAGGACCAGATCGTAGCCTTCGCCCAGCAGGTCGACCGGTCGGTCGCTGAGGTCGATTTCGACTTGGACCTGGGGGTAGCGCTGGAGAAAGCGCGGCATGAGCGCACTCAGTTGCGCCATGGCGAACGAGAGCGGTGCGCTCACGCGCAAAGTGCCGCGAGGTTCGGCGGCCTGACCGGCGATGCCCTGCTCGACCTGTTCCACTTCGGCTAGCAAC
This sequence comes from Pseudomonas rhizosphaerae, assembly GCF_000761155.1. Classification (NCBI taxonomy): domain Bacteria; kingdom Pseudomonadati; phylum Pseudomonadota; class Gammaproteobacteria; order Pseudomonadales; family Pseudomonadaceae; genus Pseudomonas; species Pseudomonas rhizosphaerae. The sequence goes on from NZ_CP009533.1 coordinate 2,764,101, forward strand.
CGCACCGCCGAGTCGTAATAGCTCTGGCCCAGGGCCGTGACGTCCAGGCGCCGCGTTGAGCGATTGAGCAGGCGTGCACCCAAGCGGTTTTCCAGCTGCATCAGGCGGCGGCTGATGTATTGCTTGGAAATTCCCAGTTGTTCGGCAGCAGCCGTGAAGCTGCGGGAATCCAACACCTGAACGAAAAGCCGCATGTCTTCGAAAGCGTTCATCGTCACTCCTTGGTTGACAATGCATTGTGGGTCAGCCGTAGCGCTCCTACAACCGCAGCGCCGCTGCTACAGGGACCGCATTGCGCCTTTAGGAACATCGCAGTGGCACAGTGGCAATCCGCATCCAAGCACACCCCATTGGCACCACCGCAGTCCGCGTTTGGGCACACCGCATTGGCACCACCGCAATCCGCGTCCGGGCACACCGCATTGGCACCATGGCAATCCGCGTCCGGGCACACCCATTGGCACCACCGCAATCCGCATCCGGGCACACCCATTGGCACCACTGCAATCCGCGTCCCCGGAACACTGCAAGAAACCCTGTAGCAGCGGCGCGAGCCGCGTCGGCGGGCACCGCGGTGGGCCTGGAAAAACGAGCCAGACAAAGGGTGACACGGTGCATCAGGCGCAAGGATTTCGATCAGCGGGCGAACCTGCTCGGGGTTGCACAGTCACACCCTTTAGTCCGGCGCTGAAGCTCACCGTCGGTCGTGCGGTAAGCGATAGAAAAGCGCTTCTGCCCCCGTTTCCCATCGTCGCCCTCGCCGAAGCCGTCGGAGCAGCCTCTTGATGAACAGTCTTTCCCAGCAGGCCGTGCCTGTTACCCCTACGCACGACCTGCTGCAGCGCTTCCAAGCAGTGCGCCGCCATAGCGAGCATCTGGCCAGCCCGCTCAGTGCCGAAGACATGGGTGCGCAGTCGATGCCCGACGCGAGCCCGGCCAAGTGGCACCTGGCTCACACCAGCTGGTTTTTCGAGACCTTCCTGCTGGCTGAGCAACTGCCGCACTACACGCCGTTCGACCCGGACTTCTGCTACCTCTTCAACTCCTATTACGAAGCAGTCGGCCCACGCCAGCCGCGTCCTCAGCGCGGTTTGATGACGCGTCCAGGACTGGACCGCGTGCTAGCCTATCGCGCCCATGTCGACCAGCACATGCAAGCGCTGCTGGCGGGCGACCTGGACACTGAAGCCCAATCGCTTATCGAATTGGGTCTGTCCCACGAGCAACAGCATCAGGAGCTGTTGCTGATGGACATCCTGCACCTGTTCAGCGTGTCGGCGCTCAAGCCGGCGTACGACCCGGCATGGCCAGCCGACACGGCTGGTCGCCGCGGCCGTTTCATTGGTCAGGCCGGCGGTCTGGTTGAGATCGGCCATGACGGCCAAGGCTTCGCCTTCGACAACGAAGGCCCGCGACACAAAGTATTCGCGCAAGCATTCGAAATCGCCGATCGTCTGGTCACCAATGGTGAGTGGCTGGAATTCATCGAAGCAGGCGGTTACACCCAGGCCGGCCTGTGGCTGGCCGACGGCTGGGCCACAGTGCAGGCCGAAAGCTGGTATGCCCCGTTCTACTGGCAGCAGGACCGCGCTGGTAATTGGCACGAGATGAGCCTGCGCGGGCTGCAACCGCTGCAACTCGACGCGCCCGTGGTGCACATCAGTTACTACGAAGCAGCTGCCTTCGCTCAATGGGCGGGTGCCCGCCTGCCCACCGAGGCGGAATGGGAAATCGCCGCCGGCAGCGGGCAACTGCAACAACTCGACGATGTGGCCTGGCAATGGACGCAAAGCGCCTACAGCGCCTACCCCGGTTTTCAGCCGGCGGTCAGTGCGGTGGGTGAATACAACGGCAAGTTCATGATCAACCAGATGGTCCTGCGCGGCGGCGCCAGTGTCACTCCGGTCGGACACTCGCGCCCCACTTACCGCAATTTCTTCGGCCCTGGTTGCCGCTGGATGTTTTCCGGTGTGCGCCTGGCCCGCGACGTGACGCCCTACAGCGCCCGCAATGACGGCAGCGATGAGTTCGCGCGCGATGTGGTCACTGGGCTTTCGGCAGTGCAGAAATCCATCTCGCCGAAGTACTTCTACGATGCCGAGGGCTCGCAACTGTTCGAAGCCATCTGCACGCTTCTCGAGTACTACCCAACCCGTGCCGAAACGGCGCTGCTGACCGAAATCGCGCCGCAGTTGGCCGAGCTGATCGCCACCGATGCGGCGCTGGTCGAGTTCGGCGCTGGAGCCTGCGACAAGGTGCGTCTGTTGCTGGATGCCGTGCCGCAGATTGCGCTGTACGTGCCCATCGATATCTGCAGCAACGCACTGGAAAGCGCCGGCGCACGGCTGCGCGAGCGCTACCCTGCCCTGCGCATCGCGCCGCTGGTGGATGATTTTACCCGGGCCCTGCACCTGCCCGATGAGACCCAGGGCCATCCGCGCGTCGGCTTCTTTCCGGGCTCGACTTTGGGCAACTTCACCCGACCCCAGGCCGTGCGCTTTTTGCGCTCGGCCCGTGGTCTGCTGGGGCCCGATGCGCGCTTCATCATCGGCGTGGACATGGTCAAGGATGTGGCGACCCTGGAAGCTGCCTATGACGACGCTGCCGGGGTCACCGCACGCTTCAACAAGAACCTGCTGACGCGCATGAACCGCGACCTCGACGGCGACTTCGACGAGGCAGCCTTCGACCATTTGGCGCTGTGGAACCCCGAGTACGAGCGAATCGAGATGCACCTCGTCAGCCAAAAGGCCCAACAGGTGCGCGTGGCCGGCCGCACTTTCGCGTTCAAACCCGGGGAGCGGCTGCACACCGAGAACTCGCACAAGTTCACCGTGCAGTCCTTCACCGAACTGGCGGCTGCTGCCGGCTGGGACGTCAGCCACCAGTGGATAGGCGAAGCCCCGCAGGTGGCGCTGTTCTGCCTGAGCTGACCCATCGGCAGCGCATCATGAGTGAGGAACACCATGACCAAGGCTCTGGAGGAATACAACCGCAAGCGTGACTTCGACGCCACCTCGGAGCCTTCTGGCACCGCACGCGTCGGCAAGCGCGGCAAGGCCACGAAGGCCCTACAGTTTTGCATTCAGAAGCATGATGCCAGCCACCTGCACTATGATTTCCGCCTGGAACTCGACGGCACCCTCAAGAGCTGGGCGGTGCCGAAGGGTCCCTCGCTCGACCCCCAGGCTCGGCGGCTGGCCGTGCATGTCGAGGACCATCCGCTGGACTATGCGAGCTTCGAGGGCAACATTCCCGACGGGCACTACGGCGCCGGTGACGTCATTGTCTGGGATCGTGGTATCTGGATTCCCGAAGGCGATCCTCGCCAGGCCTATGAAAAAGGCAAGCTCAAGTTCGTCCTGCAGGGCGAGAAGCTGAGCGGCACCTGGAACCTGGTCAAGACTCACATGCCCGGCAAGCGTGAGCAGTGGTTTCTGATCAAATCCAAGGACGATGCCGCACGCCCGTTGGCCGAGTACGACGTGCTCGTCGCCGAACCCGACAGCGTCATCAGCGAACGCACCCTGGTGCCGCGCAAGCGCGCCACGAAAGCCGCCGCGAAACCGGTGAACAAACCTGCAGCCAAGCCCACGCCCAAGCGCGCAAAAGGCAAAGGCATCCAACTGGAAGGCGCCAAGGCGGCTGACTTGCCTGCCACTTTGAAACCCGAACTGGCAACCTTGGTGGACAGCGCGCCCGAAGGCGACTGGTGCTACGAGATCAAGTTCGACGGCTACCGCATCGTCGCTCGCATCGACGGCGATCAGGTCAGCCTGTTCACCCGCAACGGCCACGACTGGACCGCGAAGATGCCGCGCCAGGCCAAAGCACTGGCTGACCTGGGTTTGCAGTCGGCATGGCTGGACGGCGAAGTGGTAGTGGCCAACGAAGAGGGCGTACCGGATTTCCAGGCCTTGCAGAATGCGTTCGAAGACGAGCGCAGTGACAAGATCGTGTTCTACCTGTTCGATCTGCCCTACCTCAACGGCATGGACCTGCGCGCCGTGCCTTTGGAGCAACGTCGCGGTGCCTTGGCCAAGGTGTTGGAAACCAACACGGAGGACGCGCTGAAGTTCTCCGACGACCTCGCAGGTTCGGCTGAATCGCTGCTCGACAGCGCTTGCCAGATGAACATGGAAGGCCTGATCGGCAAGCGTGTCGGCAGCCCTTATGTCTCGCGGCGCAGCAGCGACTGGATCAAGCTCAAGTGCAAACGCCGGCAGGAGTTCGTCATCGCAGGCTACACCGAGCCCAAGGGCAGCCGCAGTGGCTTCGGCGCCCTGTTGCTGGGCTTGCATGATGCCGACAGTGGCGAGTTGCGCTTCGCCGGCAAGGTCGGTACCGGCTTCAGCGAATCCACCTTGCGCACCCTGCTCGCCCAGCTGCAGGCACTGGAAACCGACCGCCCGGCGCTCGCCAATCCGCCCAAGGGCGCCCAGGCCCGTGGCGTGCATTGGCTCAAGCCCACGCTGTTGGCGGAAGTGGCCTATGCCGAAATGACCCGCGACGGCGCTGTCCGCCACGCGGTTTTCCACGGCTTGCGCACCGACAAGCTCGCCAAGGAGATCACGTCCGAAATGCCAGCGGCCAAATCCAGCACGTCCGCCAAACCGGCAGGCAAGCCAGCAAAGAAGCCGCGCAAGGCAGCCACCAAGGCCGACGACGCCGACCTGGTCGGGCAGGTGCGCATTACCCATCCGGAGCGGGTGATCAATGCCTCCAGCGGTACCACCAAGATGCAGCTGGCCGAATACTACGGACGCATTTCACCCTGGTTGCTACCGCATCTGAAACAGCGTCCCGTGGCGCTGGTACGGGCGCCCGACGGGGTGGGCGGCGAGCTGTTTTTCCAGAAGCACGCCGGCCACCTGGCGATCCCGCACATCCTTACTTTCGACAAGGAACAGGCAGGCCAGGCCGCCATGGTCATCAACGATGGTCAGGCACTGCTGGGCGCGGTGCAAATGGGCACCGTGGAACTGCACACCTGGAACGCAACCACCAAGGATTTTCAGCACCCCGACCGGTTCGTGCTCGACCTCGACCCGGATCCAGCCCTGCCCTGGAAAAGCATGGTCGAAGCCACCCAACTGACGCAGACCCTGCTCGACGAACTGGGCCTTGCATCGTTTCTCAAAACCAGCGGCGGCAAGGGTATGCACGTGGTGGTGCCGATTACCCGCAAGCTAGGCTGGGACGAGGTCAAAGCGTTCAGCCGCGCCGTGGTCGAACACATGGCCAAGCTGATGCCGGAGCGCTTCACGGCTGTCTCCGGCCCGAAAAACCGGGTCGGCCGGATCTTCATCGACTACCTGCGCAACGGTCTGGGCGCGACCACCGCCTGCGCCTATGCGGCGCGGGCTCGGGATGGCTTGCCGGTGTCGGTGCCGGTTACCCGGGAGGAAGTGGCCCAGATCAAGGGTGGTGATCAGTGGGACATCGACAGCGTGCTCGAACGCCTCGCCGAGCTGGAAGAAGATCCCTGGGCAGATTTCTTCAGCACTCGCCAGAGCATCACCGTCGCCATGCGCAAGAAGCTCGGGCTCAAATGAACCGGTCAACTGCCGCGGTAGGTGGAGTAGCTGTACGGTGAAAGCAACAGGGGCACGTGGTAGTGCTCCTGGGCCGCGTCAATACCAAAGCGCAACACGATCTCGTCCAGAAACGCCGGAGTGGTCATGGGCGTGCCGCGTGCACGGTAGTAGTCGCCCCCGGCGAAATGCAGCTGATACACCCCGGACCGATAGTGCTCACCTTCGAGCAAGGGCACATCGCAGCGTCCGTCAGAATTGGTCACGGCTGTCACCAACAATTCCAGCTGTTCGCCATCAACCTGGTACAGACGCACTCGAATGCCGTTACCGGGACACCCATGTGCGGCGTCCAATACGTGTGTGGTCAAGCGTCCCATGGTCGATTTTACCTGTTCAAGGGGTGCGCCATCGGCGCACCGTGGTGGAGCGCAAGCGTGCGGTACGCGCCGCATTGGGGCATGGCACCTGGCACGTTGCAAAAGCGAAAGCCGCAAAACACGCGTCGATGCAGATTGCTGACCGATTGGGCAGGTTCTTTGCAAGCGTCTGCATCATAGCGTGTGCAAGGATGCGGCCATCCGACGGCTCAAAACTTGAGCTTACAAATTGTCCACGCCGTTGTATACAATCGATTCAAGCCCGAAACTGCCCTCCCACTGGCACCTTTTCGAGCGCGTACTGCCACGTATAAAAGGAAATCTTCGGTGAGTCTCGACTACCCCCGCGACCTGATCGGCTACGGTGACCAACCGCCCCATCCGCACTGGCCGGGCAATGCCCGTATCGCCCTGTCGTTCGTGCTGAACTATGAAGAAGGCGGCGAGCGCAACGTGCTGCACGGCGACAGCGAGTCCGAGGCGTTCCTATCGGAGATGGTGGCGGCGCAGCCGTTGCAGGGCCAGCGCAACATGAGCATGGAATCGCTGTACGAATACGGCAGCCGGGCCGGTGTGTGGCGCATTCTGAAGTTGTTTCGCCAAGCCGGTATTCCCTTGACGGTCTTCGCAGTGGCCATGGCTGCGCAGCGACACCCCGAGGCGATCCGGGCCATGGTCGCCGACGGCCATGAAATCTGCAGCCATGGCTACCGCTGGATCGACTATCAGAACGTCGATGAAGCGGTGGAGCGCGAGCACCTGCTCGATGCTATTCGCATCCTCACCGACATCACCGGCCAGCGGCCATTTGGCTGGTACACCGGGCGCACCGGGCCCAACACCCGACGCCTGGTGATGGAGGAAGGCGGCTTTCTTTACGACAGCGACGCCTACGATGACGACCTGCCCTACTGGCAACCTGGCGCGGATCGCCCCCACCTGGTGATCCCCTACACGCTGGACACCAACGACATGCGTTTCACCCAGGTGCAGGGCTTTAACAAAGGTGACGATTTCTTCGACTACCTCAAGGACGCTTTCGACGTGTTGTATGCCGAAGGCGCGGAGGCACCGAAGATGCTTTCCATTGGCCTGCATTGCCGACTCATCGGCCGGCCCGGACGCCTGGCGTCGCTAAAGCGCTTCATCGAGTATGTACAGGGCCACGAGCAGGTGTGGTTCGCGCGCCGAGTCGATATCGCCAGGCATTGGCAGCAGGTTCATCCTTTCCCAGGTAGCGCGCGCCCATGAGCCACTTTCATACCCGGCAGCCTTCGCAGCTCAATCGCGCCGAGTTCGTCGCAGTGTTGGGTGATATCTACGAGCATTCGCCGTGGGTGGCCGAACAGGCATTCGAGCGGCTGGCGCCGGATCAGCGCGACGACATCGAGGCAGTGCATGCCTGCATGAGCCGAGTGGTCGCCGACGCCGACCGCACTACCCTGTTGGCATTGATCAATGCCCACCCCGACCTGGCCGGCAAAGCTGCGGTGCGCGGCGAGCTCACCGCCGCGAGCACCCAGGAACAGGCCGGCGCCGGCATCAGCCAGTGCACGCCCGAGGAGTTCCAGCGCTTCACCCAGCTCAATGATGCGTACCGAGCCCGCTTTGGCTTTCCCTTCATCATGGCGGTCAAGGGCAGCGACCGAGGGCAGATCCTGGCGGCGTTCGAGACGCGCATCGGCCATTCGCCCGAGGACGAATTCGCCTGCGCGCTGCGCGAGATCGACAAGATCGCCCTGTTTCGCCTGCAAGCGCTCTAGAGTTCTATCCCCGTAGCCGCGTTACCGGCTACGGATCGACCTTTCATTCACCACCGTTCAAGGCAGACCCGCATTCATGAAAGCCTACGCCGCACCGTTCCAGAAGTACGTCAACCTGGCGGATGCCCGCCTCGGTACCCGGGCCATTTCGGTGACCGACGATTGGTTCGCCGACGTCAACCGGCTGTTCCAGCCCACTCCGGCGGTGTGGAAGGAAGGCGTCTTCGACGACAACGGCAAGTGGATGGACGGTTGGGAGTCGCGGCGCAAGCGCTTCGAAGGCTATGACACGGCGGTGATCTGCCTCGGCGCACCGGGCTCGATCAAGGGCGTGGACATCGATACCTCGTTCTTCACCGGCAACTTCCCGCCTTCGGCGTCGCTGGAGGCGTGTTTCCTCAGCGAAGGCGAACCCGACGAGCAGACCCAGTGGGTCGAGATCCTCGGTGCGGTGGAGCTGCAGGGCAACAGCCACCACTACCACGCCATCGACAACGACAGCGCGTTCAGCCACCTGCGCTTCAACATCTACCCCGACGGCGGCGTAGCGCGTCTGCGCGTGTATGGCGTGCCGTTCCGCAGCTGGTCGAGCGTCAGCGACGAAGAACCGCTCGACCTGGCCAGCGCGCTCAACGGTGGGCGGGCACTGGCTTGCTCGGACGAGCACTACGGCAGCATGAGCAACCTGCTCAATCCGGGCCGCGGGGTCAACATGGGCGATGGCTGGGAAACTGCACGGCGCCGCACGCCGGGCAACGACTGGGTCATCGTCGCGTTGGGTCATGCCGGTGTGGTGCGGCAGGTGATCGTCGATACACTCCACTTCAAAGGCAACTACCCGGACAGTTGCTCGATCCAGGGCGCGTTCGTCAAAGGCGGGACAGACGGCCAGATCGAAACCCAAAGCCTGTTCTGGCGAGAACTGCTGCCCAGCCAAAAGCTGCAGATGCACCAGGAGCACAGCTTCGCCGAGCAGATCAAGGCGCTGGGGCCGATCACCCATATTCGACTCAATGTGTTTCCCGACGGTGGCGTGAGTCGTCTGCGGGTGCTGGGCACGCTGGCTCGATAGTCGCCTGCCTTCTGCCCGGTGCATTCTCCCACTCGATAGCGTCCATCCCAGACAAGGCCCAGCATGCGAACATTGACGATCGAACCCTTGACCAAGGCCGCGTTTGCCCCTTTTGGCGACGTGATCGAAACTCAAGGGAGCGCGCATTTCCTGATCAACAACGGCTCCACCCAGCGCTTCGATCGGCTGGCGGACGTGCAGTTGGCAACCGCGCAGGATCAAGCGGTCATCAGTATATTCCGTGCGCAGGCGTTACCCATGCCGTTGACCGTGCGCATGCTGGAGCGTCATCCGCTGGGCAGCCAGGCGTTCATCCCGCTGCTGGGCAAGGCGTTCCTGATCGTGGTCGCCCCGGCCGGCGACGTCCCAGGCAGTGGCGAGGTTCGCGCGTTTCTCAGTGATGGGCAGCAAGGCATCAATTACCATCGGGGCGTCTGGCATCATCCGATATTGGCCCTGCATGATGACGATGGCTTTCTGGTGGTGGACCGCAAGGGGCCAGGCAACAATTGCGACGAGTTCTTTTTCGAAGAGCACGACCTTTTGTTGCTTGCACCGCGGCCTTGCTGATGCACGGTGGCGAAGGGGCGCGGCGCCAGCCTTATTGCTCGAACGCTCGACGCAATCGCTGCAGACCTTCGTCGATGTCGGCAAGGCCCGGTGCGGCGAACGACAGGCGAATGCTGCTCGGGTCTGGGTGCTGCCCATAGAACGCGCTGCCGGGCACGAACAGCACCTTCTGCTCGATCGCCCGCGGCAGCAATGCCTTGGCGTCGAGCCCACGAAGGCAACGACCCCAGACGAACATGCCGCCTGCCGGCGCGCTGACCTCAAGATGCTCGGCCAATGGCTGCAACCCCGCCAGCATGCGCTCGCACTTCTCCCGATAGCTCTTCGCCAGACCCGGCAGCGCCCGCTCCAACGCCCCCGCCGCAAGATAATTAGCCGCAATGCGCTGCGCCCAGGGCGAAGTGCACAGGTCCACGGTCTGCTTGGCCACCAGGCAGCGTTGACGAATGGCTGCCGGCGCTACCATCCAGCCCACGCGCAACCCTGGCGCCAGAACCTTGGACAAGCTGGACAAATGCACCACCCGCCCCTCTGCGCCGTGGACCTGCCGACTCAACGCCAGCAGCGACGGCACTTCCTCGCCAGCGAAGCGCAACGCACCGTACGGATCGTCTTCGACCACCAGGAAATCATGCTCGACCGCCAGTTTCAACAGCGCCACACGCCGCGCCAACGGCAGACAGGCCCCGGTAGGGTTGGCGAAAGTCGGCACGCAATAGAGCATCGCTACATCGCCGCGAACACGCCCTGCCAGTTGTTGCGCCAAGGCATCGGTGTCCAGGCCGTCGGCATCGGTCGCCGCGCTGAGCACCTGCGCCCCGGCCAGGCGCAGCGCCTGCAGCGCCGCTGGATAGGTCGGGCATTCCACCAGCACCGTGGAACCAGGCGCCAGCAACACCTTGAGTAGCAGGTCGAAACCTTGCTGCGAGCCGGTCGTCACCACCATGTCATCGGCCTGGACTTCAACGCCGCGACGCGCCATCAGGCCTGCCAGTTGTTCGAGCAAAGCTGGCAACCCTTCAGTGGCGGCGTACTGCAAACAGTCCAGCGGCGTCTCGCGCATCGCTTGCTCGGCCGCGTCCCGCAAGCCCGCCTGGTCGAAGAACGCCGACGCCGGGTAGCCACCGGCGAAGGAAATCATCCCCGGCACCGACAGGTACTTGAACAGCTCGCGTATGGCCGAGCCGGTGGGGTTTTCGAAGGCAGGCGTGAATCGATAGTCCAGGGCCATGACAGTGCTCGACGGCGAATGTGCCGAAAGTATCGAGGCTGGCGAATGCCCCTCACAAGCGAAGATATTTCCAGATGTCATGCCATTGGGTGCTGACCGGGTCTACGTCCAAAAACCACAGGCCGCGGAGGGTCTGGCTTTCACAGCTATCGCCAGACGGAACGCACACCACTATCATGACTCAGATACTCATGGCACCGCGCCACTGGACTAGACAGGTCGTGTCGAATCTGGAGAAATGCGCAGCCCTGACCACAGGCCTTTATGCATGCCCATCGCCGAATGAACACCTCTTCCCGCTCAATCATCTGTGAACACTGCGATTCGCTGTTCGAATCGGTGCCGCTGGCCCACAGCCAGAAGGCCGAATGCACGCGCTGTGGCGCGGTGCTCGAACGTGGCCAGCGCTTGAGCATACAGGCCCTGTTCGCCCTCGCCTTGACCGCTGCCATGCTGTTCATGCTGGCCAACGCCTTTCCGGTGATCAGCATCAGCATGGAAGGGCTGAGCAACCAGGCCACCCTGCTCGCCTCGGTCGAGGCCCTGGCGCAAGGTCGCATCACGCCCATGGCCGCAGTCACCGGGCTGACCATCATTCTCGCGCCGCTGTTGCAGATCTGCCTGCTGTGCTGGCTGCTCGGCTTCGCCACCGCCGGTCGCGCGGCACCGGGCTTTCGCACCTGCATGCGCGCGCTGGAACACTTGCGCCCCTGGAGCATGCTCGAAGTCTGCCTGCTGGGCATTCTGGTCGCGATCGTCAAACTGGCTGGCATGCTCGATGTGCACCCCGGCATCGGTCTATGGGCACTGGGCATGGTCACGGTGCTGTTGATCCTGATCTCGGGCAAAGGTATCCGCCGGCTCTGGGACGACCTGGAAGGACAGCTGCAATGACCGAGCCCGTCTACGCGCGGCAACGGGGCCTGGTGCTTTGCCATACCTGCGGCCATGTCTGCCAGGCCGGCGAGCATCATTGCCCGCGGTGTCACTCCACCGTTCATGCGCGCAAGCCCAACAGCATCGCCCGTACCTGGGCGCTGCTCATCGCCGCGCTGATCCTGTACATCCCGGCCAACGTGCTGCCGGTGATGCGCACCAACATGTTCGGCAATGCCAGCGAAAACACCATCATGAGCGGCGTTGTCGAGTTCTGGCATGGCGGCTCCTGGGACATCGCCATGCTGATCTTCATCGCCAGTGTGGTCGTGCCCTGCATGAAGTTCCTGATCCTGGGCACGCTGCTGGTAACCTGTCAGCGCAAGAGCCACTGGGCCATGCGCGAGCGAGCCCGTCTGTATCGTTTCATCGAGTTGATCGGCTATTGGTCGATGCTCGACGTGCTGGTGGTGGCGCTGGTGGCCGCGCTGGTGCAGTTCCGTTCGCTGAGTTCCATCGACCCGTTGCTGGGTATCGTGTTTTTCGGTCTGGTGGTGGTACTCACCATGCTGGCCGCCATGAGTTTCGATCCCCGGCTCATCTGGGATGTAGAGGTTGAAGATGTCTGATCGTCCAGGTTCCACTCCCGCGTCACCTGCCGCCACGCCTGCGGTCAAGACGCGTCGTTTCAACGTCTCGCTGGTGTGGATCGTGCCGATCATCGCCGCGCTGGTGGGGGCCTCGATGCTGATCAGCAACGGCCTCAATGCCGGGCCGCAGATCGAGATCAGCTTCGAGACCGCCATGGGCCTGGAAGCCAACAAGACCCAAGTCAAATACAAGAATGTGGTGATCGGACAGGTGACCGCCATCGCGCTCAGCGACGACCGCAGCCACGTGGTCGCCACCGTCGACCTGAACAAGTCCGCCGAAGGCTTCACCGCGGAGGATTCGGTATTCTGGGTGGTGCGGCCACGCATCGGCGCCAACGGCATCTCCGGCGTGGATACTCTGCTCTCCGGTGCGTTCATCGGCGCCGACGCCGGCAGTTCCGAAGAGCGCAAGAAGGAATTCGTCGGCAAGGAGACACCGCCGGCAATCACCTACGGCGAGCAAGGCAAGCGCTTCACCCTGCACACCGAGGATCTGGGTTCGCTGGACATCGGCTCGCCGGTCTACTATCGGCGCATCGAAGTGGGCCAGGTGGTGTCCTACCAACTGGCCGAGGATGGCAAGGGCGTCGACGTGGAAATCTTCGTCCATGCCCCCAACGACAAGTACGTGACCACCGACACGCGTTTCTGGAATGCCAGCGGCATCGACCTGACCGTGGGCGCCAGCGGCCTGAAGGTCAACACCGAATCGCTGTCGACCATTCTGGCCGGCGGCGTGGCTTTCGTCGAACCCAAGTACAGCCCCAACGCAACCCCGGCCACCGAGCGCTCGCGCTTCGACCTGTTCGCCGACCAGGAAACCGCGCTGGCGCCGCCCGACGGCGAACCGCGCTATATCAGCATGAGCTTCAACCAGTCGCTGCGCGGCCTGGCAGTCAATGCACCGGTGGAATTTCTGGGCGTGAACATCGGCCGCGTGGTTTCGGTCAACCTAGACTACGACGCCAAGACCAAGAACTTCCCCAGCGTCGTCGGCGCGGTGATCTATCCGGACCGTTTGGGCAAGGCCCATGAAAAACTGCTCAAGGAAATGGGCACCGAGGACGATGAGCGTTCGGCGAAGCTGATGTCGGCATTCGTCAAACAAGGCCTGCGAGCCCAGGCTCGCAGTGCCAACCTGATCACCGGACAGTTGTACATTTCCCTGAGCTTCCTGCCCAATGCCGCACCGGTGGCCTTCGATGTAGCCGCCCGCCCGCTGCGCATCCCCACCGTGCCCGGCAGCCTGGACAAGGTGCAGGAGCAGCTGCAGGGCGTGGTCGACAAGATCAGCAAGTTGCCGCTGGACGAAATTGCCAACAACCTCAACGGCAGTCTCAGCGAGATGCAGAAGACCTTGCGCCAGGTCAACGCCGAGGTCCTGCCGCAGATGCGCGGCACCTTGCAGCAGACCCAGAAGACACTGGCTGCGGCCAATTCCACCTTCGCCGAGGACTCCCCCGAGCGTCAGCAGTTGAGCCAGGCCATGGACGAAGTCCAGCGCACTGCCCGTTCGGTCCGGGTGCTGACCGACTTCCTCAGCCGCAACCCCGAAGCGCTGATCCGTGGCCGCACCAAACAGGGTGAACCGGATGCTTTCCGTAGCCCGGGCAATACTTCTCGTGAAATTCAATCGGACGCCCAACCATGATCAAACGCAGCCTGATACTAGCCGCCGGCCTGGGCCTGAGCGCCTGCAGCTCGCCGGTCACCCACTACTACACACTGCAGGACACCGCGCCAAGCGCGCCGACGCGCTTGGCCGCACCGTCGTTTCAGTTCGAAATGCTGAGCGTGCGCATGCCGGTGCAGGTCGACCAGCCGCAACTGGTGGTGCGTCAGGACCGAGGCAATCTGGCGATTCTGGAAAACGATCGCTGGAGCGCACCACTGGCCGATGAGTTTCACGACGCGCTGACGGATCGCCTCGAGCGTCAGTTGGGTACGCGTGATCTGGCTGGATTGCCCAAGGATTCGCAACGACCGGTGCTGTCGTTGCAGACCGACGTGCGTCGCTTCGACTCGCTACCGGGGCAGTACGCGTTGGTCGACGTGGTGTGGAGCCTGGGTATGCGCGGTGGGGCGCAGCCGCGCCGTACATTGACCTGTGCTAGCCAAATTCGTGAAACGGCGGGAGTAGAACTGAGCAGCCTGGTGGTGGCACATCAGCGGGTGATCGATCAATTGGCGAAGCAGATCGCAACGACCGCTCGCCAATGGGCGCAGGGCAGCGGCGCCTGTCCTAGCTGATAGCGCGCGGCACGGTGGCCAGAGCTTTTTCGACACCGTCGAGCAACTGGCCTAGCGTCCACGGCTTGCGCACGAAACTGACGGGGATAGTCACGCCGGAGCTTTCTGGCGTTTCGTGCCCCGACATGATCATGATCGGGATCTCCGGCCAGGTCTGTGCCGTGTAATTGGCCAAGCCTGCGCCGTTCATGCTGCCGGGCATGAGGATATCCGTCAGCAACAAATTAACTTTGTTGGAATTCTGGTTTAAGTACTCAAGGGCTTGATCCGCAGATTCGACACCCGCGGTCTTCCAACCCTCCTCGCCCAGCAGTTCGCAGACGAACTCGCGAATCAGCGCTTCGTCTTCCACCACCAGAACCAGGTTCGCTTCTTTGTTGGAAGCACCGTCGATGCGCGGCGAATCAGTCATTGCCAAATCCTTCTGTGTACTTGAATTAATTGAGGAAAGTTACCGCCGCGATGGCGACTTCCACACTCAGGTTAGGAGAGCGGAAAAGCTTACGAATTCCATTTGTCGAGGTTGCGCCGACGAACGGTAAAGGGTCTACCTGTGCCGGATGGGTGAGCGGAGTTCAATCCACTCCACTGAGCAGGATTCCGCTCTCGTCTTCGGCCAGTACAACGGCCCGTTCCAGGTCTTCGGCGCTTGTGCCATGGATGTGGTAAAGCACGTCGCCCTGCACCACCTTCGTCCCCCTGCCGACCCAGAGGTCAATGCCTGCACCCTTGTCCCGGGGCGCTCCGGCGCGGCGGGCGATTTCTGCCAGTCGCCAGCCGTCGAGCTGCGCGACTCGGCCGTCGCAAGGTGCGCGTACGGCCCAGGTCAGCGGGCTGGGCAGGACGGGCGCCTTGCGGCCCTGGGCATCGATGATGCGCTCGAACGCGACCAGGGCATGGCCTTCGTCCAGCAGGTGCTCGGCGCGTTGCCGGCCTGCCTCGACACTGCCGACCCGCGGATCCCAGGCGAGAATGCGCGCGGCGAACAGCAGGGCTTTTTCGCGCAGGTCGGCAGGGGCCTCGACGGCTCCCTCGAGTACCCGACGGACATCGCGCACTTCCAGCGCTGGTCCGATGCCCCGCCCGACCGGCTGCGAGCCATCAGTGACAATCGCTTCGACGGTCAGCCCTAGCAAAGCGCCGACCTGCTCGAACAGCTCGCCGAGAACCTGCGCCTGCTCGCGGGTCGCCAGCTTGGTGCGAGGACCGAACGGCAGATCGACGATGACGTGGGTCGAGCCAGCGGTGAGTTTCTTGGACAGAATAGAAGCGACTGCCCACCGCGTGGAATCGATGTTCAGCGGTCGCGTGATGGCGTTCATCACTTCGTCCAGATGTGAATGGTTGAGACGGCCGTTCCAGGCGATGCAAGCGCCCGTCACAGCAACACAGTGGCGCACCTGCTCCGGACTCAGTTCCACTTCGGCCAGGACCTCCATGGCGTCGGCCGTGCCAGCCGCCGAGGTGATCGCCCGCGAGGAGGTCTTGGGCATGAGCAAGCCCTGCGCCGCGATGATCGGCACCACGATCAAGGTGATTCGGCTACCGGGGACGCCGCCCATCGAGTGCTTGTCGACCACGATGGGGCGATCCCAGCGCAGGGTCGGCGAAAACCGCGTACGCACCCTGGCCAACGCTACCACTTCGGCATCCGACAGGTGCTGGCTGGCACTCACCAGAAACGCGCTGATCTGGTGGTCGCGATAGCCCCCGGCGATGATGTCGCGCAGCACCTGCTCGTACTGCGCTTCGTCCAGCTCGTGCCCCTCGAGCTTGCGCTGCAGCAGCGGATGACTGGCCGGCATAGGGGCATGGCGCTGGGTGACGGTCTCGACGGCTTCGATGAAACGTGCAATGCCCTCGGCCAGGGTGCCGTCGTTATCGACTTGCAGGGTTTCGATGTCCGCAGGCAGCGGGTCAACCTGACGCAAGACCCGGGCACTGGCCTGCTCGGCGCTCTCTCGACCGCGTCCCAGGATGCGTGCAGCAAGCACGTGCGGCGAGGCGCTGACCTCGACCACCAGCAGATGCGGGACCAGGGTCGCAACTTCGCGAATCATCCTGCGCGAGCCGTTGGCGATCACGTGACGGCCGGCCTCCAGCGCGTGCAGTAGATCGACGGACAACCCGTAACTCAGACCGTGAGCATGCCAGCTGAGCAGGAACTCGCCGGCCGCCAGGCTGGCCTGGAACTGCTCGGGGCTCACGCCGGTGTGATCTTCACCCGGCGCTCCACTGGGGCGAGTGATGGTGCGACGGGCGAACAGGTACTGGCCGCCGTTGCCCAGGCGGGCACGGGCGCCTTCGATGAGCGAGTCCTTGCCCGCCCCGCTCGGCCCCACCACAAAGAAGAAAATGCCCTGCACCATGAATATGCTCCGCCTGCCCGTCGACGCCGGCAGTCTACGCCATTATTTGCACCCCAGGCTGGCACCCATGCTGCAAGCATGGAGCACAGCGATTATCATCCCCCGCGAACGGGACGCTGTGGTGTGTCAGATCAACCGCGGTGCAGCTTTCGCGGCCACGGACCGCTCCCACGGGGCTCGTGGTGGGCCATCAACCTATTTATCACTGTTGCAGGAGTGCTTGCATGTCCCCCACCTCCGGCCTGCCCGAGCAGGCAAGCGCCGACACGTACCGCAAGATCGTCTGGCGGTTGATCCCGTTCCTGTGCTTCTGCTACCTCGCCTCGTACCTGGACCGTATCAATGTCGGCTTTGCCAAACTGCAGATGCTCGACACGCTGCACATGAGCGAAACCGCCTACGGGCTGGGCGCCGGTCTGTTCTTCGCCGGCTACATCCTGTTCGAGGTGCCCAGCAACCTGGTGCTGCAAAAAGTCGGCGCACGGCTGTGGATCGCCCGCATCATGATCAGCTGGGGCGTGCTCTCCGGGTTGACCATGTTCGTCACCACCGAGTGGCACTTCTACGTGCTGCGCTTTTTGCTCGGCGCCGCCGAGGCCGGGTTTCTGCCGGGGGTGCTGTTCTACCTCAGCCAATGGTTTCCCTCGTACCGACGCAGTCGCATCATCGCCCTGTTCATGATTGGCCTGCCCTTGTCGAGCCTGCTCGGCGGGCCGTTGTCGGGCTGGATCATGGGCAATTTCGACGGCGTCAGCGGCCTGCACAACTGGCAATGGTTGTTTCTCCTCGAAGCCATACCGACAGTGGTGCTGGGGGTGCTGTGCCTGGCCATTCTGCCCAACGGCATTGCCGATGCGGCCTGGCTGAGCGAGCGTGAGAAAATACAACTGCAGGCCGTGCTGGCCAAGGACGACAGCGAGCACCAGGGTGGCCAGTCATTTCGCGCAGGCTTTTTCGACATCAAGGTGTGGATGCTCGGCGGCATCGACTTCTCGATTCTGCTGAGCGCCTATGCCATGGGCTTCTGGCTGCCCACTTTCATCCGCAACGCCGGGGTCGCCAATGTCAGCGACATCGGCCTGCTGGTGGCCATTCCCAGCCTGGCCGGGCTGATCGGCATGTTGGCCATCGGCGCCAGTTCGGACCGGCACCGCGAGCGGCGCTGGCACATCATCGTGCCGTTCATCGTCGGCGCAGCCGCCATGTTCCTCAGCACCTTCTTCACCCAGAACGTGGCGATCACCGTGTTGCTGTTCTCGGTGGCCTCACTGGCCATCATCGGGGCGGTGCCGGTGTTCTTCAGCCTGCCGGCCACCTTCCTCAAGGGTACTGCGGCGGCTACCGGTTTTGCCCTGGCCTGCTCGCTGGCCAACATTGCCGGCCTGGTCAGCAACTCGCTGATGGGCGTGGTGATGGACCGTTTCCACAGCCCGCAGATTGCCCTGTGGATTTTCGCCGCCTGCTTGCTGCTCAGTTGTCTGCTGGTGCTGGCGCTGCCGGCCAAAACCGTCAATCGTTGAAACGCCCAGTGCAGGCACCCATGGGCCATGTCTAAGCTAAGATCCAAAAGGTATTTATAGTTAGTTTTTTAGATCATTTAGGATTGGGATCCGGCGTGCCAGCCGGTTCTCCCTTGCCGAGGAATGATCTTCATGACCCTGTTTTCCCGCCTGTCCAAACCGTTGCTGGCCGCCACCGTGCTGCTGGCCAGCTTTGCCAGCGTCGCCCAGGCAGCAAGCCCTGCCGAGGTTCGCCTGGACTATGCCTACTACTCGCCCACCAGCCTGGTCCTGCGCCATTTCGGCTGGCTGGAAAAAGCCCTGCCCGGCACCAAGGTCGACTGGGTGCTCAGCCAGGGCAGCAACCGCTCGCTGGAATACCTGAATGGCGGCAGCATCGACTTCGCCTCAACGGCGGGCCTTGCGGCGGTACTGAGCCGCGCCAACGGCAGCCCGATCAAGACCGTGTACGTCGCCAGCCGGCCGGAATGGACGGCCTTGGCAGTGCGCAAGGATTCGCCGATCAAGACCGTGGCCGACCTCAAGGGCAAGAAGATTGCAGCCACCAAAGGCACTGACCCCTTCCTGTTCACCCTGCGCAGCCTGCAACAAGCCGGGTTGAGCAAGGACGACGTGGAGCTGGTTCACCTGCAGCATGCCGACGGCCGCACGGCGCTGGAGCGCGGCGATGTCGATGCATGGGCCGGGCTTGATCCGCTGCTGGCAGCCAGCCAGTTGCAGGCTGGCTCGCAGTTGCTGTACCGCAACATCGAGTTCAACAGTTATGGGGTGATCAGCGTCACGGAAAAATTCGCCGCCGAACACGCCGACACCGTCGTTCAGGTCATCCAGGCCTACGAGCAGGCCCGAAGCTGGGCGCGGGAACACCCGGACGATCTGGCCGCCCTGTTGGCCAAGGAATCGGGGCTACCGTTGGACGTGGCCAAGCTGCAACTCTCGCGTACCGATTTCAGCGACTCGCAGCCGGGCCCCAAGCAGATTCAAGCCCTCAAGGCCGCCGCGCCGATCCTGACCGCCGAAGGCCTGGTGCGCAAAGGCGTGGACGTCAACGAGGTCGTCGACCGCCTGATCGAACCACGCTTCGGCGCCCAAGTCATCGGGAAACAGTGACGCCATGAGCGCCTCGGAAAACACCCTGCCCAAGGCAGCACCGGCCGCGCGACCTGTTTCACCGGCCTGGCGTCGCGCGGCCAAGGGCTGGCTGCTGCCGTGCCTGATCGTTGCGGTGCTGGAAGTCGTGGTCAGGGCTGGCTGGATCCCGGCCTACCAGATGCCGGCGCCCAGCGATGTCGCAGTGACACTGGTCGAGCTGGCGCAAGGTGCGCTCGGCAAGCATGTGCTTGCCAGCGTCGGCCGCGTGCTCGCCGGTTTCGTCATCGGTGCGTCCCTGGCCTTGGTGTTCGCCGCATGGGTGGGCTTGAGCCGGGAAGCCGAAGCTTATCTTGAGCCGACCTTCGCCGGTCTGCGGGCGATACCGAGTTTGGCCTGGGTGCCATTGCTGCTGTTGTGGCTGGGCATCGACGAGACGTCCAAGGTCGTGCTGATCGCCATCGGCGCGTTCTTTCCGGTGTACGTCAACGGCGTGGCCGCCATACGCAACATCGACCGCAAGCTGGTCGAGGTCGGTCAGATGTATGGCTTCAATGCACGCCGGCTGACGCTGCGCATTCTGCTCCCGGCAGCCATGCCAGGGCTGTTCACGGGGCTGCGCAGCGGGCTGAGCATGGCCTGGATGTTTCTAGTGGCTGCCGAATTGATCGCCGCCACCAAAGGCCTGGGTTACCTGCTCAGCGATGGCCGCGAAACCTCGCGACCCGATATCGTGCTGGCGGCCATCCTGGCCTTGGCGGTATTGGGCAAGCTCAGCGACGGCGTGCTCGCAGCCGTCGAAAGACGTTGCGTCAGCTGGCGCGACACCTTCACCGGCGAAGCCATGGGGAACCGATCATGAGCGATGCCTTGCTGAGCATTCACGTGCGGCGCAAGACGTTCGGCGAGACCCTGGTGCTCAAGGACGTGGAGTTGCAGTTGCAACCCGGCGAGGTCGTCAGCCTGCTGGGTCCCAGCGGTTGCGGCAAAAGCACCCTGCTGCGCATCGCTGCGGGCCTGGATCGGGACTACAGCGGCGAGCTGAGCAGTGCAGGCGAGTCGGTGGCATTCGTTTTTCAGGAGCCGCGGCTGATGCCTTGGTTGAGCGTGGCGCGCAACATCGGCTTTCACGATGATGGGCACTATGACCAGGCCTGGGTACGGCAGCTGATCGAGGAAGTGGGCCTGAGCGGATTTGCCGAGGCGCTGCCCAAGGCATTGTCAGGCGGCATGGCACAGCGGGTGGCGATTGCGCGGGGCCTTTATTCCAGGCCAAAGGTGCTGCTGCTGGACGAGCCGTTCAGTGCAGTGGATGCATTTACCCGGATGAAGCTGCAGGATTTGTTGCTGGATTTAGCACGGCGGCATGACATTGCGCTGCTGTTGGTCACCCATGATGTGGACGAGGCGCTGTACCTGAGTGACCGGGTGTTGGTGATGGGACATCGGGCCAGTGGGATAGGCGGTGGGATCGATGTGGATCTGGCGCAGCCGAGGGACCGGCGGAATCCGGTGTTGGCTGAGCTGAGAACACAGACCCTGACTCAGCTGAAGTCAGCGCATGTGGTTTGATCTTTGTGCATGGCTTGAGTGCCTCTTCGCGGGCAGAGCCCGCTCCCACAGGGTATCCCAACACACACTGGATCTTTTGTGGGAGCGGGCTCTGCCCGCGAAGAGGCCGCCACTGCCTTACAGAATAGGCTTGCCCCCAGTCACCGCATAGCGTGAACCCGAGATATAGCTGCTCTCATCCGACCCCAGCAGCACATAGATCGGCGACACCTCGACCGGCTGGCCTGGACGGCCCAGCGGTGTCTCCTCGCCAAACGTTTTCACCGCTTCGGGCGGCATGGTTGCGGGAATCAGCGGCGTCCAGATCGGACCCGGTGCCACGCTGTTCACCCGAATGTTCTTCTTGCCCAGCAACTGCGCCAGGCCAGCGGTGAAGTTGGCAATCGCGCCCTTGGTGGTCGCATACGGCAGCAAGGTCGGCTTGGGCATGTCCGAGTTGACCGAACTGGTGTTGATGATCGAGCCACCCGATGGCATGTGCGGCACCGCAGCCTTGCAGATACGAAACATCGCGGTGATGTTGATATCGAAGGTGCGCACCCATTCCTCGTCCGGAATTTCGTCCAGAGTCTCGTGGCTCATCTGGAACGCGGCGTTGTTGACCAGTACATCGATGCGACCAAAACGCTCGACCGTCTTCTCGACGATGGCCAGGCACTGTTCACGCTCAGCCAGGTCGCCCGGCAGCAGCAGGCACTGTCGCCCTGCTTCCTCGACATAACGCGCCGTGTCCTTGGCATCCTCATGTTCGTCCAGGTAGGAAATCACCACGTCCGCACCTTCGCGAGCGTAGGCAATTGCCACGGCGCGACCGATGCCGCTGTCACCCCCGGTAATCAGGGCGACCTTGTTGGCCATCCGGCCCGAACCCTTGTAGCTGGTTTCGCCACAATCGGGCACTGGATTCATCTTCGACTGCGTGCCAGGCACCGACTGTTGCTGCGGCTCGAACGGCGGAGTTGGATAGTTGGCCATGTGTACCTCAAAGGTTGACGAAAGAAGACTGGCTTGATCGGTGAGCGCAAAACGCCTGCACCGAAAAAGATTCACTGTGCAAAGTCGACTTCCCTGCCGGCGCAAAAGTTTGAATTTTCTGCCCAGCCGATTCGTTGGCGTCCATGTCGCCATCCCTGTCACCGGCAATGAAGACGCAAGGAATCTCTCGCGTCACGCCGAGTCACAACCCTGTAACCGATGCATTTTTCCATCAAGCAGCCAGAGAGGCATTCATGAGCAACGTCGAACTTGAGCACGAAGTACTCACCCGTTTGCTGCACGCCCATCCCCATGGCCTGGGCAAGGAAATCCTCGACAACTATCGGGGTGAAAAGGCTGTCGCCGGCATGATCAAGACTCTCCAGGAACGAGGGCTGATACAAGGCAAGCCAGTCACGGTCGAAGACCATGAGCCTGCACTCGAATACCCGATCAAGCTGAGCAGCTCCGGGGTCGAAGCCGCGAAGAAACACGACGCCGAAAAAGGCGCCAACCCGCACGCCGCCTCGTAGGGCCGTGCAGGTGCATAGGGGCATCAAGTCAGCTTGATGCCCTTTTTTTGTCGGAAAACGAATGCCTTGAAACAGCGGGTCAACTGAGAAAAACAAGACTCAGGCGCAGGTGACGGCCTTGACGAATATCAGTTGCAGAAAGCGGCTGATGTAATCGTCCTGCGCATAGGCATCGGCCAGACAAGCGCGCGCCTTGTCCAGGTGCTCCTGCAAGCGCCGCTTCACTTCATCTTCACCACACAACGCCATGAAGGTCGACTTGCCATCGTCCTTGCCTTGATCCTTGGCCGTGCCTGGGCTGTGGTCGTGAAGATCGTCGTACAGCTGGAAAGCCTGCCCCAGCTCCAGGGCGAAGCATTGCAGCACAGCGCGCGTAGGGGGCGGTGCATCGCTGATCAGATAGGCCATGTCCATGATCGCGCTGAACAACACCCCGGTCTTGAGGTTGTTGGTGGCGGCGATTTCTTCGGCGGTGCGTGGATGCAGGCCGTCGCGCAGGTCCTGCAACTGACCACGGGCCAGGCCATGAGCGCCGATGGCATTCGCCATGATTTCGACCAGTTGGGTACGGATCGAGGGCTTGAGCCCCTCGATACCCGCCACCACCGCAAACGCTCGGGACAACAGCGCCACCGCCGCCAGAATGGCAACGTCCTCGCCATAGGCCAGGTGCGTGGTGACACGACCGCGACGCAGCTTGGCGTTGTCCATGCACGGCATGTCGTCGAGCACCAGGGAGGCGGCGTGCACCATTTCCACCGCACAGCCCAGGTCCAGCGCAGCCTGATCACTGGCGCCCAGGCCGTTCGAGGCCAGGATCAACAGGATCGGACGCATCCGCTTGCCCGGTGCCAGGGCACCGTCGCGCATCGCCGTGGCCACCAGGTCGCGCTCGTTGCTCGCTACCGGCAGCAAGGCGTCCAGACGCGACTCGATGGTGTGCCGCAGCAAAGCCATGTGCTCGGTGAAACCGGTATCGCTGGTCGCGGGCGTATCAGCTGTCATCGTTCCCTCTGTTCTTGTTTCGAGTCCTGCGGCGGCCGGAGACGAGGTTTCGGCAGGATCGGGCACGGGTGCAGACATTCGCAAACAAGGAACGACTGCGCACCGCCGGTGCCTGAGCCTGTGAAGATGGACATACGTTATGCGAATATGAACGCGCCGTACAACTCTCTACCATGGACAGACCGCAGGCGGCCGTAAATGATCCTGAGCAATGGAGCTGACATGAAGCACGACGAGTTGAGTCGACGCAAGGATGACCATTTGGACATCGTTCTGGACCCACTCAGAGCCGGTACGCGAGCAAGCGCCGGCTGGGACGCCGTGCAGTTCGAACACTGTGCCTTGCCTGAACTCGACCTGGCCGACATCGACTTGCGCAGCTCGTTGCTCGGCATCGCCTTGCAGGCCCCGCTGCTGATCAGCTCCATGACCGGCGGTGCAGCGCGCGCCGTGGCGATCAATCACCACTTGGCCGAAGCGGCGCAGGCCCTGGGCATCGCCATGGGCGTAGGTTCGCAGCGTGTAAGTCTGCAAACCGGCAACGACCAGGGGCTCACCCGTGAGCTGCGGCGCATCGCCCCGGACATCCCCCTGCTGGCCAACATCGGCGCGGCGCAGTTGCTTGAAAAAGACGGCATGGACCTGGCCCACCGCGCGGTCGACACCCTGGAAGCCAACGGCTTGATCATTCATCTCAACCCGCTGCAGGAAGCGGTGCAGCCCGAAGGCGACCGACACTGGCGAGGCGTGCTGGCGCAGATTGCCCGTGCGGTGACCGTGCTCAAGGTGCCGGTGGTGATCAAGGAAGTCGGCGCGGGGCTTTCGGCCAGCGTGGCGCAGACTTTGGTCGAAGCCGGTGTGCAGGTCATCGATGTGGCGGGCGCAGGCGGGACCAGTTGGGCCGCGGTGGAAGGCGAACGCGCCACCCGGGCGGCCGACCGCGCGGTGGCCATGGCCTTCGCCGGCTGGGGCATTCCTACCGCCACCTGCGTGCAGACGGTCCGTCAGGCGCTGCCCGATGTACGCTTGATCGCTTCGGGCGGCGTGCGCGATGGCGTCGATGCGGCCAAGGCCATCCGCCTGGGCGCCGACCTCGTCGGTCAGGCCGCCAGTGTGTTGCCGGGCGCTACGCTGTCCACGGAAGCGGTGATCGAACACTTCGAAGTGGTCATCCGCCAGCTTCGCGTAGCCTGTTTCTGCACCGGTTCGGCCAATCTGGCAGGGCTGCGTCATGCCCGTCTGCTCGATTCGCGGGCCTTGCCTCGATGAGTCATTTCGGCGTCGTCGCGCCCGCCTATTACAGTCATTTCCACGCGTTGCAGGCGCTGGCCCAGGAGCTCATGCAGCGCGGTCATCGAGTCACCTTTTTTCACCAGGCCGACGCGGCGCGTTGGGTCACGGCCCCGGGCATCGGCTATTGCGTGCTGGGCGCCGCCAGCCACCCGCCCGGCAGCCTGCAACGCAGTCTGCGCCTGGCGGCCAGCCCCGGCACACCCTGGGGTCTGCGGCAGATCATCGAGCAGTTGGCCGCCACCACCCGCATGTTCTGCAACGAGCTACCGGCTGCCCTGGAGCAGCACGGTGTCGACGCGCTGCTGTGCGATCAAATGGAAGCGGGCGGTGGCCTGGTCGCGGAAAGCCTGGGGCTGCCCTTCGTCTCGATCGCCTGCGCCCTGCCGGTCAACCGCGAGCCGGGCCTGCCGCTGCCAGTGATGCCGTTCGCCTACGGCACCGACGAGCGCAGCCTGCACATGTACCGCGGCAGTACGCAGGTCTACGACTGGCTGATGAAGCCCCATGCACGCGCCATCCAGGACGCCGCGAAAGCCCTCGGACTAGCGCCGCGCAGTGCCCTGCACGAGTGCCTTTCGCCGTTGGCGCAAATCAGCCAGACCCTGGCGGGCTTCGACTTCCCGCGCCAGGCCGCCCCAGCGCATCTGCACGCGGTCGGTCCGCTGCGCAACGCTTCCACAACCGCTCAAGGCAGTTGGCCGATCGACCCGCACCGCCCGTTCATCTTCGCCAGCCTGGGCACCTTGCAGGGCCAGCGCCTGGGCATGTTCGAGCAGATCGCCAAGGCCTGTCGGCAACTGGATGCGCAACTGCTGATCGCCCACTGCGGGCTGCTCGATGCAGCGGCCGAAAAACGCTTGTGCGCGCTTGGCGCCACTTGGGTCACAGACTTTGCTCCCCAGCAATGGGCACTCGAACACGCCGACGCAGTGGTCACCCACGGCGGCCTGAACACCGTGATGGACGCCATCGCCAGCGCCACTCCGATGCTGGTGATGCCGATTGCCTTCGACCAGCCCGGCGTAGCCGCGCGGGTCCGCCATCATGGCCTGGGCCTGCAATTGCATCGCCGCGCCCGCTCGCCGCGCATCGCCCAGACGCTGCGTGAGGTCCTGGACCTGTCGACCCAGCCCTTTGCCCGCTTGAGCGGGGAACTGTCCAGCGCAGGTGGCACGCTGAAGGCAGCCGACATCGTCGAAACCGCAATAAACACACGACAGCCCGTATTGGCCGGAGCCTTGGCATGACGTACGACCTGATACTGGCCGGCGCCGGCCTGGCCAATGGCCTGATCGCCTGGCGCTTGCACCAGGCGCGTCCGGAGCTGAACATCCTGTGCATCGATGCGCAGCAGAGTCTGGGGGGCAACCATACCTGGTCCTTTCACGACGGCGACCTGACCGCCGAACAGCATCACTGGATCGAGCCGCTGGTGGTCAAGCGCTGGCCCAGTTACCAGGTGCATTTCCCCCAGGTCTCTCGGGTGCTCGACAGTGGCTACGCCAGCATCACCAGCGAGCGCTTCGCCGAGGTCGTTACCCAGGCGTTGGGCGACCGACTGCGCCTGGGTGAAACCATCACCGAACTGGGCCCGCGTCACGTACGCCTGGCCAGCGGCGAAACGTTGCAGGCCCGCGCGGTCATCGACGGGCGCGGGGTGCGGCCCAGCCCACACCTCGTGCTCGGCCAGCAGGCGTTCGTCGGTCAATTGCTGCGCCTGGAGCAGCCGCACGGGTTGCTCGGTCCGATCATCATGGATGCCCGGGTGGATCAGGGTGATGGCTACCGTTTCGTCTATGTGCTGCCCTTTTCGGCCGATACCGTGCTGGTGGAAGACACTCACTATGTGGATCGCCATACCCTGAGCACCGAGCAGTTGCGCGAGCACATCGCCGAGTACGTGCGTTGGCAAGGCTGGACAGTCGCCCAGTGCCTGCGCGAAGAACAAGGCGTGCTGCCGATCACCCTGGCCGGCGACTTCCAGGCCTTCTGGCAGGAAGCCGCCGGCCAACCGCTCAGCGGCCTGCGCGCGGGCCTGTTTCACTGCACCACCGGTTATTCGCTACCCCATGCCGTACGCCTGGCCCACTGGCTGGCACAACAGCCGGTCATGGACGCCGATAGCCTGTTCACAGGCATCCGCGACCACGCCCGCCAGCAGTGGAACGACCAAGGTTTTTACCGTCTGCTCAACCGCATGCTGTTCCTGGCCGGCAAGCCCGAGAACCGCTGGCGGGTGATGCAGCGCTTCTACCGTTTGTCGCCCGCATTGATCAGCCGTTTCTACGCAGGCCAAAACCACTGGCGTGACCGCGCCCGCATTCTCGTCGGCAAGCCGCCCGTGCCCGTCGACGAGGCCGTGCGCGCCGCCCTCAGATTTTCTCCCCGGCAGTTCGAGAACCCACATGAATCCAGCTAAAACCGCCATCGTCATCGGCGCAGGCTTCGGCGGCCTGGCCCTGGCGATCCGTCTGCAAGCCGCGGGCATCCACACCACCTTGCTGGAGAAACGCGACCAGCCCGGGGGCCGAGCCTATGTCTATCGCGACCAGGGCTTCACCTTCGATGCCGGCCCGACCGTGATTACCGATCCCACGGCCATCGAAGAGCTGTTCACCCTCAGCGGCAAGCGCATGGCCGACTACGTCGATCTGCTGCCGGTCAAGCCCTTCTACCGCCTCTGCTGGGAAGACGGCACGAAGTTCGACTATGCCAACGACCAGGCCGAACTGGACCGCCAGATCCATGCCCTGAACCCACCGGACGTGGCCGGCTACCAGCGCTTCCTGGCCTACTCCCAGGCGGTGTTCAAGGAAGGCTACCTCAAGCTGGGCGCGGTACCGTTCCTGTCGTTCCGCGACATGCTCCAGGCCGGCCCGCAGTTGGCGCGTCTGCAGGCCTGGCGCAGCGTCTATTCGATGGTGTCCAGCTTCATCGAGCACGACCAACTGCGCCAGGCGTTCTCGTTCCACTCGCTGCTGGTGGGTGGCAACCCGTTCGCCACCTCGTCGATCTATACCCTGATCCATGCCCTGGAGCGCGAATGGGGCGTGTGGTTTCCCAAAGGCGGTACCGGGGCACTGGTGCAAGGCATGGTCAAGTTGTTCCAGGACCTGGGCGGGACGCTGGAGTTGAACGCGGAAGTAGCCGGCATCGATGTCGAGAACGATCGCGCCACGGCGGTGCATGCCCGCGACGGTCGAAGCTGGCGCGCCGACTGCCTGGCCTCCAACGCCGACGTGGTGCACACCTACGCCGACCTGCTGGGCAAACACCCTCGCGGTAAACGCGAGGGCAAACGCCTCAAGGGCAAGCGTTTCAGCAACTCGTTGTTCGTCATCCATTTCGGCCTGAAACGCCCGCAGCCGCAGTTGCAGCACCACACCGTGTGCTTCGGTGCGCGCTACCAGGCGCTGATCCACGAAATCTTCAACGGCGCCGAACTGGCCTCGGACTTCTCCCTGTACCTGCACGCGCCCTGCGTGACCGACCCGAGCCTGGCGCCACCGGGCTGTTCCAGCCACTACGTGTTGTCGCCAGTGCCGCACCTGGGCAACGCCGCCATCGACTGGTCGGTGCAGGGGCCGCTGTACCGCGACCGCATTTTCGAATACCTGGAAGAGCACTACATTCCCGGCCTGCGCGAGGACCTGGTGACCTGCCGTATCTTCACCCCGGATGATTTTCAGACCGAGCTCAACGCGCATCTTGGCTCGGCGTTCTCCCTGGAGCCGGTGCTGCAGCAGAGCGCCTGGTTCCGCCCGCACAACCGCGATGCGCAGTTGAACAATGTCTACCTGGTGGGCGCTGGCACCCATCCCGGGGCCGGTGTGCCGGGTGTGATCGGTTCGGCCAAGGCAACGGCCGGGCTGATGATCGC
Source organism: Pseudomonas rhizosphaerae (assembly GCF_000761155.1). Classification (NCBI taxonomy): domain Bacteria; kingdom Pseudomonadati; phylum Pseudomonadota; class Gammaproteobacteria; order Pseudomonadales; family Pseudomonadaceae; genus Pseudomonas; species Pseudomonas rhizosphaerae. The sequence goes on from NZ_CP009533.1 coordinate 2,792,666, forward strand.
GGACCTGAATCCATGACTACACCGGCGCCGGATCCGGCGCTGCGCGAGCATGCCGAACAGAGCATCGCCGTGGGCTCGAAAAGCTTCGCCGCCGCTGCCAAGCTGTTCGACGAACGCACGCGGCGCAGCGCGGTGATGCTGTACGCCTGGTGCCGCCACTGCGACGACGTGATCGATGGCCAGCAGGCCGGTCACGACGCCGTGCCTATCACCCCGCAGGAGGCACAGCGTCGACTGGCGCTGCTGCAGGCCCAGACCCATGCGGTCTATGCAGGTGTGCCCGCGAGCGAACCGGCCTTCGCCGCGTTCGCCGAGGTGGTGCGCGAACATGACATTCCCGAGCACAATGCCCTGGAGCATCTGGCTGGTTTCGAAATGGACGTGCTGGACCGCCGCTATCACACCCAGGATGACACGCTGCAGTACTGCTACCACGTAGCGGGCGTCGTCGGTCTGATGATGGCGCGGGTCATGGGCACCCACGAGCCGCGCACCCTGGATCGCGCTTGCGACCTGGGGCTGGCGTTCCAGTTGACCAACATCGCCCGCGACATCGTCGAGGATGCCCGCATCGGTCGCTGCTACCTGCCGGCGCAGTGGTTGGAAGAATTGAACATACCGCTGCAGGACCTGGCAGCGCCCGAGCATCGGCCGGCGGTGGCGGTGCTGGCGCGACGTCTGGTCGACCTGGCCGAGCCCTACTACGCCAGCGCCCAGGCGGGACTGGCCGCCCTGCCCTGGCGCTCGGCCTGGGCCGTGGCGACTGCGGCGGCCGTGTACCGGCAGATCGGGGTCAAGGTGGTTGCGGCAGGCAGTCATGCCTGGGATACCCGTGTCTCGACCTCCAAGGCCGAAAAGCTGGCGGCGGTCAGTCAAGGCTGGTGGCGTGCCGTCAGCGCTCGCTGGCAGCGGTGGCCGACGCGCTCGCCGCAGCTGTGGAATCGGCCTCGTCCGCCTTGCGCAGAGGCCCTTGGTGCAGCGTCCGCAACTGAGCGCGCAGGCGCGTCGTAGAGGGCGCGAACAGGAAGCCGAAAGACACGCAGCGGTCCTTGCCCTCGACCGCGTGGTGCATCAGGTGCGCCTGGTAGAGGCGCTTGAGGTAACCGCGGCGCGGCACCAGATGGAATGGCCAGCGCCGATGCACCAGGCCATCGTGGACGACGAAGTACAACGCGCCGTAGGCGGTCATGCCAGCGCCGATCCATTCCAGCGGATGCAGGCCCTGAGTGCCCAGGGCAATCAGCACGATCGCCAGCCCCGCGAACACCACCGCATACAGGTCGTTCTTCTCGAACCAGCCGGTGCGCGGCTCGTGGTGGGAACGGTGCCAGCCCCAGCCCCAACCATGCATGAGGTATTTGTGGGCCAGGTAGGCAACGCCTTCCATGGCCGCCAGCGTGATGAAGAAAACCAGACTATTGAGGATCACTGCTGCGCTCTGCCAAGACGGGTGTAGACCGCCATCTTAACGCAACCGGCACGGCCATGCCGGTTGCTCATCGGCTGGTCAGCGCAGCGTCCACGAGACGCCGGCATAGACACCCAGGCCATCGCCCGGGGTCGAGCGCGCCACGTCGCGGCCCTGATCGTCGTAGCCAGGGGTTACCGTGCTCGCATAGCGCTTGTTGGTGAGGTTGCGCACGTCCAGCCAGGTCTGCCACGTGTCATCGGGCGCGGCGTAGCCAAGGCTGGCGCCGAACAGCGTATAAGGCGCCGCATGATAGGAGTTGGCGTAGTCCACGGCGATGCGCGAGGCATGCTGCACATTGAGGCCGGTGTAGACGCCGCTCGGGTGGTCGTAGCGCAGTTCGGCCTGGTAGTAGTGCTCGGGCAGACCCGGCAGGCGGTTATCGCCGAAGCGCGCGTCGTCACGGTAGTGAAAATCGCTGTAGGTGTAGGTCTGTCGCAGGCCCAGGCGACCGGCCTGGTGGCCGTCCCACAAGGGGCTGTCCAACGCCAGTTCCACGCCCTGGTGAACCGTCGGGCTGGCATTCGCCTCGCCGATCACCTGCGAAGTGGTGGCCGTGGCCGCTTGTGTCTCGACGCTGAGCAGTTCGTGGCGGACTTGCGAGTAATACCAGGCCAGGTCCCATTTCCCGAACCAGGCGTCCCCTCGCCCTCCCAGCTCCAGGGTGGTTGCACTCTGGTTGTCGAGCTCGACCCCGTTGCTCTGCAAGCCAGTGGCCGCGCCGCTGCCGGGTGCGAAGTAACGGTTGGAGCCCCAGATCATCGACCACGGATGGGGCGGCTCCACTGAACGGCTGAGGTTGCCGAACACCTGCAACTGCTCGCTATAGTCGTAGCGCAGGCCCAAGCGTGGCGCGTAGTCCCAGGCATGCTGGCTGACTCGGTCGTTGGTCACCGGGTAGCTGACTTCCGTCTCGCGACGTGTGTACAGCGCGGCCAGGCCGGTGGTCAGCCAAAGGTCCGGCACCAGCTCCAGCTCGTTGCTGACATACACCGTATGGTCAGAGCCTTGATAGCTGTAGTCGCGGGTACGCGTGCCAGGGGCATACCCGGCCGTGTTGCCGACCGGCACGCGGACGAACTCCGACACCCCGGAGTTGGGCAACGCCTGGGTGCTGCGCCAACCCAGGGTAGTCTTGCTGGCGTGGCCGAACAGGATATCCTGACGCACGTAGTTCAAGGTGCCACTGACGTCCGTGTAGGCGACCTTCATGCGGTTGGTGCCTTCGCGCAGGTCCATCGGGTAATCGTGATAGACCAGACCGGCTTCCAGGCGGGCGTCGTCGTCCAGGTGCCAGGTGGTCTTGTTGGCCAGCCAGATACTGCCCGGCTGGATGCGCTTGGAGTCGCGCGCCAGGTTCAGGACGTTTGCCGCACGTGGGTCGTGGGCGATCTGCGCGCGGGTCAATCGGCCCGGCGTGTCGTTGTCGGTTTCGCGATAGCGGAAATAGAAGCGCGTTTCCAGTTGCGGACTGAACCGGTAACCGAAGTTGCCCGCAGCCCCTCGGCTGCCCCCGGCGCTTTGGTCCTGAAAACCGTCGTAGCTGGAATCGGTCACGCTGAAGTAGTAATCGGCATCGCCCAGCACCTGGCCAGAGCTGATCTGTCGCTTGCTGTAGCCATGGCTGCCGACCTCGTAGCGCAGCTGCAACTTGGCCGCATCGTAGCCGGTGTGGGTGACATAGTTGATGGCGCCGCCCAGGGCCAGCGCGCCGCGATCGAAACCATTGGCTCCGCGCAGCACTTCCACCCGGCTCAGCCACAGCGGTTCGAGCAGTTCATAAGGTGTGCCGCCGGGACCGGTCAGCGGCAGCCCATCGAACATCTGGTACAGCCCCGACGAATGCGCCCCCGGCCCGCGGTTGATACCCGAGCCACGGATGGAAATCTTCGCACCTTCGTTATTGGCGGCGCGGGCATAGATGCCCGCCTGGTTGCTGAACAGATCCTCGTTGCCAGACAGCCGCCTGCGCCCGGTCGTGGCGGTGTCGATCACATTGGTGGCACCCGGTACCGAGCGCAATGCCAGGCTGGCTTCGTCCAGCTCGGTCAGGCGCGCCTCGTTGACTTCCACGGCCTGCAACTCCATGACCTGTGCGGCCTGGGCGCCGGAGGGCACACCGAACAGCGCGGCCAGGCTCAGTGCAGGCCAACCCAGGGAACGCGGCGCGGGGCAGAAAGCGAGGCAGTACAGACGGCCCCGGACGCGAAGACGGAGCGCAGACAGTTGCGGCATGAAACAAATCCTTGAAGAGCGGGACGCTCCGGGTGGCGCTCCGGAGGCTGACTTATAGCGTGGCCGTACGTGTGCGAGGCCATTGGGGAGGATTGACGCTCGTGATGGCTCATTGAGCACATGATCAGGCGAAAAGGTTCGCGCCGGTCACGGCTCGCTGCGCAGCGCTGCAAGGTAGCTGTTGCCCTTGACCGTCAGGGCCAGCCGCGTGCGCCCATCGCCGGTCACGGTGGTGACGATGTAGCCGACCAGCAGCAGGGCGCGCAGGGCAAAGCCGTCCTCGCTGGTGAACGCTTGCCATTGGCCGCTTTCTATCAGCGTCAGCAACCGCTTGTAGTTGGCCTGGTCTTCCGTCATCAGTGCCTGTCCTCTGTTGCATCCGTTGCAAGTGCCGCCAGCTTACTCAAAAGCTTTGGCCTGGGCACAGGAAAAAGCGCTCGTGGCCACCGCATGCAGGTCCAGGGCAGTTCATGGGAAGCCTGGAAAAACTAATCGCAATGAGCAGGCGGTTTCGGTCAACATCAGCTATAGCTTGTACAGCCCCGGACGTTTATGCCGGTTCTCCTGCCCCTACTTCTTCAACATGACCGTCAACGGTGACTCCATGGCTTCCATCGAAGCGGTACTGGCAGGGCTCGACCCGCCCCTGAAACATGAAACCCAACTGAGCGACGGGCTGCTCAAACTGACGCTGATCGACCCCAACGTTCCAGCACACGTGGAGCGCAGTCTTTCGCCGCGAGAGTACGAGGACATCATTCTGTTTCGCCTGCTGGTGTTGCATGCGGTCAATGAAATTCGCGGAAAGGGTTCCCATGCGCCACTGGAAGTTATGCCCGAGGTCGAATGGAAGTCGCGCACCTGATTGCAGAGGGCTTGCAGAAAGCCTTCCAGGCATGCGGCAACTCGTCGCCGCCCTGCACATTTTCTGAATTATTCCTGCGTATCACAACTCAATGATGAGTCAACGCAGGAGATCACCATGCCGAACCCAACGCTGTACATCATTGACTACCGGCTCCATGGAGCGGAAAAGTCGTTCATCATTCGTTTACCCACCCTGAACAATGCCGATGCCTGGCATTGGGCGAGCTGCGACGCGGGAGTCGGTGTCATTCCCAAGTTCGGCCGCGAGCGGGTGCAGAAAGTCAGTAAGCCCAAAGCCGAGCAGTATGGGATTACCGATGTGCGCTGGAGGCCGTCCGGGCAACAGGCGCGTGAAGAACTGGGGATTGAAGCCGCGCATTGAATCGCATGATCTCCGCTTCACCCTGTTGCCGTTTCAGTTGACGGTATACGGCAATGCAGGGGTCGCCCATGCGACCCCTGCAATCCTCCCGCATCGACCCTATCGCGCCCGGCGTCGCACCCTTTTTACCGGCATTGAACTGCCGGGTCTTGTGCACCCTCGATACGACTGAGCAACTCTGCTGCGCAGAAGCACATTCGCCGTATCGTCGAAAATGCTTTACAAGGACACCTCGCGCCTCGTCACGGCGCTGCCATGAGGCTTTCCATGCCAGGACGCAACCCTACAAACGCCACGAGCGATACATCCGGCGAGCCGCTGTCGCCACGCTCTGGGCGCAGTACTGCCCTCTTTCGCCTTACCGTCACGTTCATCGTGCTGGTCATCTTCACGTTCACCAGCGTCGAAGGCTGGCGCGCCTGGCGCGACTACCAGCAGGCCTTCGCCAGCGCCCGCGACTCGGCCACCAACCTGGCACGCGCCACTGCCCAGCATGCCGAAGACGCCATCCGCCAGGTCGACGTGCTTACCGATGCACTGGCCGAGCGGGTCCAGGGCGATGGCCTGGAGAACATGAACGTACCGCGCATTCACACGCTGATGCAGCAACAGGCGCGCATCATGCCGCAGTTGCATGGGCTGTTCATCTACGATGCCACCGGACAATGGGTGGTCACCGACAAGACCGGTACGCCGGAGGCAGCCAACAATGCCGACCGCGACTATTTCAACTACCACCGCACTCACACCGATCCGAACGTGCGCATCAGCGATGTGGTGCGCAGCCGCTCCACGGACGAATACATCCTGCCCATCTCGCGCCGTCTGAACAACCCCGACGGCAGTTTCGCCGGGGTGCTGCTGGGCACGATTCGGGTCAGCTACTTCGTCGATTATTACGGCGATTTCAAGATCGACGATCGCGGCGCCCTGGTGCTGGCTTTGCGCAACGGACGGATCCTGGTGCGTCGGCCGTTTCTCGCGCAGGTCCTGGGCAAATCCCTGGAAGACAGCGAAATCTTCAAGCGCTATCTACCGGTTGCCGACGAAGGCGTAGCCGAGGTCAAGGCAGTGGTCGACGACACCTATCGTCTGTATGCCTACCGGGCGCTGAGCAGTTACCCGTTGGTGGTGGAAGCCGGCTTGTCGCGTGAATCCTACATCGGCCCCTGGCGCCGGGACTTGTTCAAAACCGGTCTGGTGCTGCTGGTGCTGATTGCCGGCCTGACGGGCTTCGGCATCATCGTGCTCAGGCAATTGCGCGAACGCATCGCCATCGAAGAAGAACTGCGCCAGGCGCACCAGGCCATGCGTGACATGGCCCTGACCGACAGCCTCAGCGGACTGGGCAATCGGCGTCGGCTGGACATGAGCCTGGGCGACGAGATCGGTCGGGCTCGACGCCAGCGCAGTTGGGTAGCGCTGATCATGCTCGATGTCGACTACTTCAAGCGTTACAACGACCGCTATGGCCATGCCGCCGGCGACCGTTGCCTGCGCCAGGTGGCGGACGCGATCGTCCAGGTGCTCAAGCGCCCCACCGACCTAGCCGTGCGCTACGGCGGCGAAGAATTCACGGTGCTGCTGCCTGGTACCGACCTGGACGGTGCGAGTGTGGTCGCCGAGGCGATTCTGCAGACCCTGCGCGACCTCGACATCGAACACCTCGACCATCCGGCCGGACACGTCACCGTCAGTGCCGGCGTCACCGCTGCACAACCCGCGGTGGAGTGGGTCACAGCAGCGCAGATGCTCATCACCGCCGACGCCTGCCTGTACACCGCCAAGCACAAAGGACGCGATCGGTGGCATGCCTGCGCCACTCAGAGTGGAATGTGACGGCCGTCTTCTCGAATTCATCATGCCCGTTAAGCAATCGACTTGAACTTCGCCGATTTCGTATCCCTCTGCTACTTACACCCCCCCGATTGCGAACAAGAGGCTACGCGAACAATGAGAGCACTTACCTACCACGGCGCTCACGACGTCAAAGTCGACACGGTTCCCGATCCAGAGCTTCAGGACGCCGACGACATCATCCTGCGCGTCACCGCCACCGCCATCTGCGGCTCGGACCTGCACTTGTACCGAGGCAAGATCCCCACGGTCGAACACGGCGACATCTTCGGCCATGAATTCATGGGCGTCGTCGAGGAAGTCGGTACCGGCGTCACCGCAGTCAGCCCGGGCGACCGTGTAGTGATCCCGTTCGTCATCGCCTGCGGCAGCTGCTTCTTCTGCAACATCGATTTGTTCGCCGCGTGCGAGACCACCAACACCGGCCGCGGCGCGATCCTGAACAAGAAATCGATTCCGGCAGGCGCGGCGTTGTTCGGCTTCAGCCACCTGTATGGCGGTGTCCCCGGCGGGCAGGCCGAGTACGTGCGCGTGCCCAAGGCCAACACCGGCCCGTTCAAAGTACCAGGCACCCTGTCGGATGAAAAAGTGCTGTTTCTGTCGGACATTCTGCCCACTGCCTTCCAGGCCGTGAAGAACACCGAGATCGGCAAAGGTTCGAGCATCGCCATCTACGGTGCCGGCCCAGTCGGTCTGTTGTGCGCCGCCGTGGCACGGATGCTGGGCGCCGAGCGCATCTTCATGGTCGATCACCATCCCTACCGTCTGGCCTACGCACAACAGGCCTACGGGGTGATCCCGATCAACTTCGATGAAGACGACGACCCGGCCGACACCATCATCCGCCAGACCCCAGGTTCGCGCGGTGTGGATGGCGTGGTGGATGCGGTTGGTTTCGAAGCCAAGGGCAGCACCACCGAAACCGTGCTGGCCGCACTGAAGCTCGAAGGCAGCAGCGGCAAGGCACTGCGCCAGTGCATCGCAGCCGTGCGCCGTGGCGGCGTGGTCAGCGTGCCCGGCGTGTACGCCGGTTTCATCCATGGCTTCCTGTTTGGCGATGCGTTCGACAAGGGCCTGACCTTCCGCATGGGCCAGACCCACGTCCAGCGCTACCTGCCAGAGCTGCTCGAACACATCGAAGCGGGCCGCCTGACGCCCGAGACGATCATCACCCACCGCATGTCGCTGGAGCAGGCAGCCGAAGGCTACAAGATCTTCGACAAGAAGCAGGAGGACTGCCGCAAGGTCATTCTCACCCCAGGCTCGCCGACCATCGAAGCGCCGGTCATCGAAACGACCGCAGGGGTCATTCCCGCGCTCTGAACCCATGCTCCTCGAGGCCGAGCAATGCTCGGCCTTCTTTTTTTGGTAGAAGGCACACGACCTTCATGCTGCCCCACTGGACGCTACACAAGATACCGGCGTTCACATGGAATGAAACGAGCGCTGCAAGCCGTGGTCTAGAGCTGTAACAACCCCAAAACGTGAGTTATCGCTATGTTGAAGTTTCTTGGCAGCACCGTCGGCATTATCTTCCTGATCGGCCTGGTCGTGGTCATCGGCCTGTTCAAGCTGGTTTTCTGATTTGCCGCGGGGCGCTCATCGAGCGCTCTGCCCTGTACTGCATAATCCTGCCCTGGTCATGCCCAGACCGCCCGCTTCGCACTTCGCATGCCGTTATTGTTTCATGGGCCCCAATCAGACCGCGCCAGCCATGGCCACGCCTTGACGACCTTCCAGCTTGACCTGATACATCGCCTGATCGGCCGCCTTGAGCAGCGTGTCGAGGTCTTCGCCGTGCACGGGGCATAGAGAAATGCCGATGCTGCCCGACAGCGACAACGGACCTACGCTGGTCGTGATCGGCTGCTGGATTGACTTCAGCAACTGCTGCGCCTTGAGTATCACGCTGTCCGGATTGGCCAGGTCCGAGACCAGTGCCACGAACTCGTCGCCGCCGTACCGCGCCACGGTGTCGTAGTCCCGGACAGTCTCGCGCATGCGTCTGGCCAAGGTCTGCAAGACCTGATCACCCACCGCATGACCTCGTTCATCGTTGATCTGCTTGAAGTGGTCGAGGTCGATCAACATCACCGCAAAGGGAATGCCCTGCTCGGTCCATTGGCTCAGCGCCTGGACGAAGCGATCCGCTAGCAGGTAGCGGTTGGGCAGTTGCGTCAATACATCGTGGGTAGCCAGGAACGCCGAGCGCTCGTGTTCGAGCGCGGCCGCGTCGATCGCCGAGAAGTGCCTGACCAGTACCAGCGGTACCAGCACCAGACTCCCCAGCAGCACCACCAGGATCACCAGCACCTCCGGACCCAGCACGTCACTGAGGCCCAGCTGCCGCTGGAAGGTCAACGACACAGGTTGCGTCGGACTGTTCACGAACACGCTGTCGCTCAGCCGCGGCAAGAGCAACTCGTCCCACCAACGGCTTTGCACCGCCTCCATCGCTTCGACCTGAGTGTCGCGATCATCGCTGTGCAGTTGCGCGGTCACCGCTACGCGCGAGTCGCTGTTATGCCGCACGATCGCGCCCAGCAGTGCGTCGGTCTTGATCACCAGCATGGCGACCATGGTACTGCCGAAAAAGTTCGGCAGCGCGTGCTGGCTGTCTTCTTCGGGCCGCGATACCGACTTCATCAGAATGTAGGCATTGCCACCTTCATGCAGCGCAAAAACCGGCGTTACTACCGGCAATGGGCTCTGATGAATACGCATCAAAGCGTTACTCAGATACGGGACGGTTTCCAGCCTCACGCCATAGATCACATTGGCCTCCGGCACCTGTGGCGACATGAAGAGGATCGGCCACGTGTCACTCAGCCCCTTCTGGGCGTTATCGACGATGGGTGCCGGTGGCGAGAAATCCTTCAGCTGGAAATCCGGTAGCCAGGTGCGCCGCAGCAATGCTGCAAAGTCGCACTGTTCGTCCTGCGGCACACTGCGCGCCACTTCCAGCATGTAGATATGCGGATAGGCGGCCAGCACCGCAGCACCGTAACGCGCGGCTGCATCGGTGTCGCTCTGCTTGACTGCCTGAAGAAACGCGGCGAAGCCGGCCAGCACCGCATCGTTGGTGTCGAGCTGGTTGCGCACGTTGCTGGCGATGCTTTGCACGTATTCCGAAAAGCGGGTTTCCTGTCGCTGGATTTCCGAGCGCAGCAGCGAAAACGCCGAAAATGCGATCAAACCGAGCGCCAGGCCGATGAACCCTGCAAGCGATGGTCGGCGTTTGATCAACATCGTGGTGATATCCAACGCGCGGGCGTGCACAGGCAATCAGGGATAGAATCGTCGAGTCGACTACTGATGAATGAAAAAGAGTTTCGACGACGTGCATAGAGGTGCCAACCGCATAAACACGTGGCGCCCACGCAGAAAGCTAGCAAATTGCCATCTCAGCGTCTACAGCGACGTCTTATCCGCGCGCAACGAAAAACGCCCCGATTCGGTCAGCAATTGACCGAATCGGGGCGTCTGGCTACAACGCTGTTAGCGGCGCTTCTTGGCCACAGGCTTGGCCAGTTCGAACATCAACACCGAACGCCCAGTCACTGCGTACTCAGTGCCGAAGTCAAACGACTCGCCGGCTTCGAAGTCGGTCTGGTTGGTATCCAGTTGCAGAATCCAACGCTTGCCTTCCGGTACTTCCGGCAGGGTGAAGCCGACCACGTCATGGTGCGCGTTGACCACGATCAACAACGAATGATCGACGCCGGCGCGACGAATACCGCTGGACTGGGTGCGGCCATCGAGCAGGATACCCATGCAGCGGTTGCTGCCGTCCTGCCACTGCTCCACACCCATTTCGCTGCCGTTGGGCTGGATCCAGCTGACATCCTTGATGCCCAGGCTTTCGTCGTAGGCACCCGTGAAGAAGCGGTTGCGACGCAGCAATGGGTAGCGGTTGCGCAACTCGATCAGGTACTTGACGAAGTCCTGCAGCTCGCCGCTCTGCTCGCTGATGTTCCAGTCCACCCAGCCAATCTCGCTGTCCTGGCAATACGCATTGTTGCTGCCACCCTGGGTACGAGCGAATTCGTCGCCGGCCAGCAGCATCGGCGTGCCCTGGGCCAGGAACAGCGTGGCCAGCAGGTTGCGCATCTGCCGGTAGCGCAGCGCGACGATTTCCGGATCATCGGTCGGGCCTTCGACACCACAGTTCCACGAACGGTTGTCCGAGTGTCCATCACGGTTGTCTTCACCGTTGGCTTCGTTGTGCTTCTCGTTGTACGACACCAGGTCGTTCAAGGTGAAGCCGTCGTGTGCGGTGATGAAGTTGACCGAAGAAGCCGGCTTGCGACCGCGACGGTTGAACTGGTCGCCCGAGCCCAGGAAGATCTTCGCGAAGTCGCCGAGCATCTCGTCGTCGCCCTTCCAGAAGGCGCGGGAGATGTCGCGGAACTTGTCGTTCCATTCCATCCAGCCCGGTGGGAAATTGCCCACCTGGTAGCCGCCCGGACCGCAGTCCCACGGCTCGGCGACCAACTTGACCTTGGCCAGCACCGGGTCCTGACGGCAGGCATCGAGGAAACCGCCGCCTTCGCTGAAACCATGGGCTTCGCGGCCCAGAATGGTCGCCAGGTCGAAGCGGAAACCGTCCACGCCCATTTCCGAACTCCAATAACGCAAGGAGTCGGTGACCATCTGCAGTACGCAGGGGTGGCTCATGTTCAGCGTGTTACCGGTGCCGGTGTCGTTGATGTAGTAACGCGCATCGTCGGGCATCAGGCGGTAGTAGTTGGCGTTGTCGATACCCTTGAGCGACAGGGTGGGACCCATCTCGTTGCCTTCGGCAGTGTGGTTGTAGACCACGTCGAGAATCACTTCCAGGCCAGCCTTGTGGAAGCGCGAGACCATGACCTTGAATTCGCCGATCGACGAACCCGCCATGTAGCGCGCATGGGGCGCAAAGAAGCCCAGGGTGTTATAGCCCCAGAAGTTGTGCAGGCCTTTTTCCAGCAGATGATTGTCATCCAGGAAATAGTGGACCGGCATCAGCTCGACCGAGGTCACACCCAGGGTACGAATGTATTCGACCACGTCGTTTTCGTGGAACGCCGCAAAGGTGCCGCGCTCGGATTCACGTACCGACGGGTGACGCATGGTGAAGCCGCGCACGTGGGTTTCGTAGAATATGGTCTTTTCCCATGGCACGTTCGGCTTGGCCGTACTGCCCCAGGTGAAGGCCGGGTCGATCACGCGGCAGCGTGGCATGAACGGCGCACTGTCGCGCTCGTCGAACGACAGATCGCCGTCTTCGTGGCCGACGATGTAGCCGAACAGCGCGTCGTCCCACTTCAGCTCGCCCGAAATCTGCTTGGCGTAGGGGTCGATCAGCAGCTTGTTGGCATTGAAACGGTGGCCGTTGGCAGGATCGTACGGACCATGCACACGGTAGCCATACAACGTGCCCGGGCGCGCATCGGGCAGATAGCCGTGCCAGATCTCGTTGGTGAACTCAGGCAACGCGATGCGCTCGAGTTCTTCGACGCCATCGGCATCGAACAGGCACAGCTCAACCTTGGTAGCGTTGGCGGAAAAAATTGCAAAGTTGACGCCCGACCCATCCCAGGTCGCGCCCAACGGGTACGGCAAGCCCTCGCTCACACGGCTGGCGGGACGTTCCTGGCTCGACGCACTGTCATTCATTGATTGATCAGACATGATCAAACACTCCGGAAATAGGTTGAGCCTGAGCTCTTGGGTAGACGACCAAAACGGTCTACTGATAGAAGCGCACGCAGCCGAACAGTTCAGGATATTTTTCAGCCGTCACTGCAAGTCGTGCTTCGAACCTCGACGACTGATTGAACGCATGGCGGTATCGAGGCTCTTAGAACAAGCTTTGCAAGAAGAGCGCAAGCGCCCTTGAAGAGAATGAGTTAACTCAATGCGTATCCTGCTGATAGAAGACGATCCAATCCTGGCGCTACTGGCCGAGATAGCTCTGGAGGAAGATGGCCATGAGATCATCGGCCCTGCGTATGACGTGGCTGGAGCGCTGTTGCTCGCGCAAAACCATGGCATCGACATTGCATTCGTCGACATCAACCTGGATGGCCATGATGAAGGCGTAGGCCTGGCGCAGACGCTTTACGAGCAGTTCAACATTCATTCGCTGTTCGTCAGTGGCCAGATCGACGTTGCCAAGGCCAACAGCGGCTATGCGCTTGGGCTACTGTCCAAGCCCTACAGCCCCAATGACCTGTCACGCAGCGCGCATATCGTGCATGCTCTGGTCCAAGGTGAACTGCCCTTGAACCGGCCGCTGCCAGTGCCCTTGAAGCTCTTCACAGAATCGCGCGGCCTATATGGAAAGAAACATGAGTGAACCCACGGATCTCCTGCGCCCGGGAGCGGGACTTGGTGAAGCCGAGTTCCGCGAGTTGGCCGACAACGCACCTGTGCTGATCTGGCGTGCGGGCATCGACAAGCAGTGCGACTGGTTCAACAAGCCCTGGCTCGACTTCACCGGCAAGACCCAGAAGCAACTCTGTGGCTATGGTTGGGGCGACGACGTTCACCCGGACGACCTGGACCTGTGCACGCGCAACTACGAGCAGGCCTTCGACGCCCGGACCTCGTTCAGTACCCCGTATCGCCTGCGTCGCCATGACGGCATCTACCGCTGGTTCCTTGACCACGGCGCACCGTTCTATCGCCAGGGCGAGTTTGCCGGGTACTTCGGCAGTTGCACCGACATCACCGCCCAGAAAGAACTCGAGGCGCACCAGGACGTGCTGGTGTCCGAGCTTAATCATCGGGTCAAGAACAACCTGCAGCTGATCATCGCTTTCCTGCAGATGTCGAAGTTGCGCGCCCAGGGCGAGGAAGCGCGGCAGTTGCTCGAATCGGCCATCGCCCGTATCCAGGGCGTAGGCACGGTGCAGGCTGAACTCTATCGCAGCGCTTCCGGGACCGTTGACCTGGCGCACTACCTGCCGCACCTGATCCGCGCCTCGATCGAAGCCGAACGCGATGACAGCATTCATCTGAGCGTCGACGCCGACACGGCCTATGCGCCCTTCAAGCTGGCCTCCGATCTTGGTCTGATCGTCAACGAGTTGGTCGCCAATGCCATTCGCCATGGAAACCAGCGCACGACCCAGATCCATTTTTCGCTCAAACGCCTGGCAACCGGCGAGCTGCAGTTGACGGTGAGCGACCGTGGACAAGGCTTTACCGCCACGCAACTGACCAATGCTGGCGCCGCAGGCTCCAAGCTGAGCGGCCAGGGCTTGATCGGTGCGCTGGCCAAGCGCTGCGGTGCTGCGCTCAACCGCAGTAACGCCGACGGCGCGGTGGTCACCCTGACCTTGCCGCATCCCTAGCCTGCGCCGTTGACCTCCTCATGATGCTTGGTGATTTACACCCAATCAGCATGACCGACCAGGTGAATGAATCCGGCATCGCCTTGAGTCAATGCAGCAGACTCCGCGGAGTTGGCGATACTGAATGCGACCTGTCCACGGCTCGTACCTGTGTCCATCAAGTGGACCCAATTGGCAAGGCCTTCAGCGTCGCTGCCTCTGTCCAGGACATTGTGATACAGCTTCTCGACAAAGACTGCATTGCTGGCATCGGCCAGGCTTTGGGAAAATTCGGCAGATTGCACAAAACCATCCGCAAGCTGGGCACCGGCTCCGCCTGCGGCGCCCTGGGAAAGCCAGGACTTCAGGCCTTCGATATCGGGGGCACGATCCAGAATGGTGTACAGGCGACCAATGCTTGCCTGCGCCGAGTCGAGAACGAACAGTTCGCGATCTGCGAAATCGAGCACATTGAAGCCACTCAGTTCGAATGTCGCCGCAGCTCCCGCGGCACGACTGACCGATAGCGTGTCGGTATCGAGCGCGCTGATCGCGTAGGCGGATGCAGCGTCGTTAAACATAAACGTATCGATACCGGCCTTGCCGGCCAAATGCGAAACCGCAGTGCTGTCAAGCCTGACTTCCTGCTCACTGATCTGATCATCACCCGCCGTACCGGTGGCCACACCCTTGCCCACTACCATATCCAGATTGTTCCAGGCGTTATGAGCCACGATCCTGATGAACCCAGTCTCGCCTTCCGAGAGGTCACGGCTCTCGCGCGAATTCAGGAAGCCATCAGCGACCGTAGCTCGACTCACACCCGCCTGCAGCAGAGTGTTCCAGGCCGACACGCCTGATTCCTCGCCTGTGCGATGCAATACGGTCTGATAGAGATCACGGACAAAGTCCTTATCACCCAGCACGCTGTAGCGCTGCACCGCTTCAGTGGAATTCAGAAAGGCATCGCGAATCCCTGCATCCGAACTGCCCATCGCCTGCTGCGTCAGCCAGTGATTCAAACCCTGATAATCGGGCGTCCGACCGAACAGTGAGTAGAGCCTGGCAACGTCCGCCTGATCCTCGGTGAGCGCGATGTGATGTGTATCCATCCCAAAACTCAACGAAACAGTGGCGTCGCTTTCGGCGTTGAAGGCGCCATACCGGCTGCGAAAGGCCATGAGCAGTTCGTCAAGATTGGCATTGCTGTCGCTGAAAGCCAGCTTTTCGACGCTTGAAAGCGTGTCCACATCGGACGTCCGCGCATCATGAACGCTCAGGGTGCCATCACTCACGAGCGCGGCATCGTAGGTTGCAAAGTAGCGCGCGCCCGCTTGGGCATACAAAGCGGTGTCGACGCCGTTGCCGCCCTTGAGGATGTCCGAGCCCGCCCCTCCCATCAGCCGATCGTCGCCATCGCCGCCCTGCAACTGGTCATTGCCTGCGCCCGCATCGAGAACGTTGTCACTGGCATTGCCAATCAGCGTATCCGCACCTGCACCGGTGACGGCGCTTTCGATGACCGTACCGCGCGCGATGGCAACATTCGATAAACCGCCGTATACGCTAGAAAACGCTTCACTTCTCAAATCGACAGTCTGAGCCCCGCCATAGGCGCTGACGTCGATCCGGTCGTTGCCGCCTGAATCGTAGATCGTACCCACCAACCCAGGCACGAAGACGGTTCCGGCCTTGATGTCAGCGTTGTTCAAACGGTAGGTATCGTCACCCGTGCGGGTAACGGCGGTGCCATACAGCGACTGGATGGCGACGATATCCGCCAGCATGGGCGTGACGACATAGCCGAAAGAGGCATTGGAATAGGTATTCTGGTCCTGACTGAAGTAGGACATCACCGAGTATTTCCAGCTGTCCTCTTGATAGAAGGCATTGTTGGAAAAGGTCGCGCTGCCGTTGTAATTGCCCGCATGGCCCAACCCCAGCGCGTGGCCGACTTCATGGATGTAGGTTTGCACATAGTACCAACCGTAGTTCACCCAGTCGGAAGCGATGTTGACGCTGCTGTCCGAGATGATGCTCCCTGCATAATTGGAATTGGCGTACGCACCGCTTTTGTTTTCGCTGAAATTGATCGCACCAGCAGCGGTGGTTTCCACAAACTTGAGGCCACTGACGTTGGTCCAGGTTTGCAGCGCGTATTTGGCAACGGTCTGAGCGTTTGCGCTCAAGCGGGTCAGGTTGACGGTGAGCGAGCCACCAGCGTGGACATCGAAATGGTGCTGGGAGCTGCCGTAGGCGTCGTACCAGAAGCCATCGGTCAGGTAGTTGGCCTGCTGGTCCAGCGTCAGCTGCCCAAGTTTCGCCTGGCTGGTGGCTGTCTGTTTGCCCACCTCTTGGCCGATCACTCCTTGGCCCCAGAGTTGGGTGAGTGAATCGCACATCGAACACATTTGGAAACTCCGGGGCGAGGCAGGCCTGGCCAAGTCAATGACACAAGAATCGGGTATGAATGGGTGATGAGTTCAAACCGCCGGGCAAGCTTCGAAAGCAGGCGTCATGGGCTTCACGCGCGCCCGACCCGCCTTGGCCTGGACGATAAAGCTGCTCTTCGAGAAGGCACGGCAGGGCAAGGTCGAAGACCTTAAGTGCCCATTCCTGACGACGTTATCGGCATGTTTTCCGGCGACTGAAGCGGTTTTCCCAAGAGTCGACCAAATACACCAGGAAGAGGCTTGTGGAAGCGCCCTGACTGATCGCGCGTTGTCTGCAGGCTGGGCCGGGAGCTGTCACGCCCCCTTTTCTCTTAGTACCGCGGCCCTACAGCGGGCTGCCTTCGTCGGTCTTGATGAGCCCGGTCAAAATGTCGCTGCCATCGCTCTCCGCAAGCTGTTCATACCATTCCCGGGTTTCATCAGGCATTTCCCCGTGGATGATCGCCGCCCGTTTCCGCGCCTTGGTCACCAGGCTCGCCACCCGATCCGCTCGCGCCGACTCATAGGCTGCCAGGGCAGCCGCGGGCGTGCGTTCGCGTTCGATACAGCGGGCCAGCACCCAGGCATCCTCCATGGCCTGGCAACCGCCCTGCCCGATGTTCGGCGTCATGGCATGGGCCGCGTCGCCCAACAGCGCGACCCGTGTACTGACCAAGTGGGGTACTCGCGCGGTGTCGTGGATTTCCACGCGGGCCACGGCCGTTGGGTCCAGGCGCTGCAAAAGACGCTGAACCGGCTCGGGCCAATGCGCGAAATGCTGCTCCAGTTCCGCGCGATAGTGCTCACGGACGTTCGGCGTCCCTGCCGGCAACGGCACGTCGAAGAAGAAATACAACTCATCGTTGCCCATGGGCATCAACGACACCCGTTTGTGCTCGCCCACGTACTGAACCCATTCATCGGCGGGCGCCAGGTCCGGCGCCGCCTTGATCCGTCCGTTCCAGTTGACGTAGCCACAATAGCGTCGGGGAACCGGTTCCCCGGCAATGGTATCGCGCAGCAACGAATGGGTGCCGTTGGCGGCAATCAACAGATCGGCCGTTACCGTTTCACCCGTCGACAGCACGACCTGCACGTGCGTCTCGCTTTCCTCATAGTCCACGCACGCCACGCCCAGGGTCACGTTGTGGACACCCACTGCTTCCAGCAAAATGTTTTGCAGACGCGCCCGGGCGATGGGAAACGCCCTGCGTCGAGCGTGGTTGTACAACGGCTGGAGATCGAACCGCGTGAGCAAGCGACCCTGATGATCGCTGTAGCTCATGCTCTGCATGTGCCCGCCAGCTTGCTCGATGGCGTTGCCCAGGCCCAGCGCATCCAGCACGCGGACGCCATTGGGCCAAATGGAAATCGCTGCGCCGACAGGGGCGAGTTCTGCCGCGCGCTCGTAGAGGTGCACTCGATGACCAGCCTGCTGAAGGGCTGCAGCGGCGGTCAGTCCACCCATGCCGGCGCCGGCGATCACGATGTTCAAGGGTTCCATGGTCTCTCCGCTGAGATCGGGTTTTCCAATCACCGTGCAAAAAGCTGACCAATTGATCAAGAACCGTCAACAGCTAGGGCGCCGCCCGCTTGTGCTGCAAGCCCAACCCGCTACGAGCTTCAAACCAGTGCGGCATCATCTGGTGCGCACCGGTTTGCAGCACCTGGATTCAACGCAGAAGATTGTGCTTGGCCAGGTTGACCAGTTCCTTGGCCCGGCCGTCCAGCACCGCGCGCATCATGAACAGGCCGAAACCCTTGACGTTGGCGGCGGTGATTTCCGGCGGCATGATCAGCTCCTGACGCTCGCTGACCACATCCACCAGTACCGGCCCATCGTGCGCGAACGCCTCAATCAAAGCGGCCTTTAGATCCTGCGGTTTCTCCACACGAATACCCTTCACGCCCATGCTTTGCGCGAAGGTGGCAAAGTTCGGATTCTTCAGCTCGCAGCCAACGTCCACCAAGCCACTGGCTTTCATCTCCATCTCGACGAAGCCCAGGGTGCCGTTGTTGAGCACGATCACCTTCACCGGCAGGTTGGCCTGGCTCAGCGTCAGAAAGTCACCCATCATCATGCTGAAACCACCGTCACCGGACATCGAGACAACCTGGCGCTCAGGGTACGCAGCCTGCGCACCGATGGCCTGCAACATGGCGTTGGCCATCGAACCGTGGTTGAACGAGCCGATCAGACGACGCTTGCCGTTCATCTTCAGGTAGCGGGCGGCCCAGGCAGTGGGCGTGCCCACGTCACAAGTGAAGACCGCATCGTCGGCCGCCAGCTCGCTGACCAGTCGGCTGACGTATTGCGGGTGGATGATCGTGCTGTTCGGACCACTCTCGGCGAGGTCGTCGAGGCCCTTGCGCGCACTGTCGTAGTCCGCCAGCGCCTTGTTCAAGTGCATGGTGTCGGTGCGCTCTTCGAGGCGTGGCAGCAGCTGCTGCACGGTGTGCTTGATATCACCGATCAAGCCGATGGCCAGCGGGCAGCGGTTGCCCAAGGCTTCAGGTTGCAAGTCAATCTGGGCAATGCGTGAGTGTTCGGGAAAGAACTGTCGATAAGGGAAATTGGTGCCCAGCATCAATAGCGTGTCGCATTCTTTCATGGCATTGAAGCCGGATGCGAAGCCGATCAGACCGGTCATGCCCACATCGTAGGGGTTGTCGTACTCCAGATGTTCCTTGCCGCGCAGGGCATGCACGATCGGCGCCTTGAGCTGCTTGGCCAGGGCCACCACTTCACTGTGGGCACCGGCACAGCCGGCACCGCACAGCAGCGTGACACGCTTGCCAGCGTTGAGAAACTGGGCGAGCTCGTCCAGCTGCGCCGGTTCGGGCACCACAACCGGTGGCTGTGGCGCGAACCACTGGCTGACCGGGGCATCGAGCGAACTCAGGGCGACGTCGCCTGGAATGACCACCACCGCGACACCGCGACGACTGATGGCAACCCGCATGGCGCGCTCTAGAATCTGCGGCAACTGTTCGGGCCGCGAGACCAGCTCCACGTAATGGCTGCAATCCTTGAACAGTGACTCCGGGTGGGTCGCCTGAAAATAGTCGATGCCGATTTCGCTGCTGGGAATGTGCGCGGCAATCGCCAGCACCGGCACGCCGCTGCGATGGCAGTCGAACAGCCCGTTGATCAAGTGCAGGTTGCCCGGTCCGCAACTGCCCGCGCACACCGCCAGTTCACCGGTCAGATGAGCCTCGCCACCGGCAGCGAATGCCCCGGCTTCTTCGTTGCGCATGTGTATCCAATCCAGCCCGCCCAGCCGACGCATGGAATCGGTAAGACCATTCAAGGAATCGCCCACTACGCCATAGACGCGTTGGACGCCGGCTTGCTTGAGTGTATTGACCATGAAATCGGCTGCAGTTGGCATTCGGCGCTCCGTTGGAAATATAAGTTCAAGGGTCTGAGTCGCACCAGGCCAGCGGTGTTCCACCCGATTTATTAACAAAAATTATAGAATCGGCAGAGGCCTTCTTCAGCGAACGCGTTTTAAGCGCTGCGACCGTCAGGCACCCGCCGGGTATCACAAGGCAAAAAAAAGCCCGACGATGTCGGGCCTTCTTATAAGCAGTGCCGGAAGCTGAACGAACTATCAGTTCAGCAATTCAGCCGGCACTGTGCCGCCGTTTTCGGCCAGTTTCTTCAACACGGCCGAATGCAACCAGGTGTTCATGGCGGCAGAGTCATCGGTCGAACCGGTGTAATGCAGTTCTTCGGCAAGTTCCTTGCGCGAAGTCAGGCTGCTGTCCAGGCCCAGCAGTTTAAGCAGATCGACGATCGAAGTGCGCCAGTTGAGCGTCTCCCCATGACTGGCCGCCAAGGCGTCGAGCTTCTGAGCCACATCCACCTGGGTAATCGGTGCAGCCGAGGGCTGATTGGTGACGGTGGTCGTTGGCGATGCACCAGGCGCAGGAGCGACAGGAGTAGTGGTAGAAGCGTCTGCGTCCGGAACAGCGTGCTTGCCGATACCCAGTTTCTCGAGGATGCTGCTAAAAAAGCTCATTTCGTATCTCCAGATTTCTTGGCTGCTGCCGTGGATTCGACAGCCTACTTAGGACCTGACCTGCCCGGGCGCTGAAAAGTTTTATCGGATCGGCCAGATTCCTGCTTCACCCCTTCCCATAATGTCGCTGACAATGTTGCTTAAAGTGTTAACGCACGTTATTTAGTTGTGGCGTCAATGCGCATACTGAGCCAGAATCGTACCTCGATACCTTTACCTTTCTTATCCACGATCCACTTACGATCCATGCCTGGGGATACCAATGTCCAAACTTGCTGAATACCGTCAACTCGAGCGTCATCTGGCCGAACAACTTGCTGCACTCGAAGCCATGAAAGGCGACAAGGGCCTGGAACAGGAAATCGAATTCGAGACCAAGTTGCGCGCGCTGCTGGGCGAGTACAATAAAAGCCTCAAGGACATCGTTTCCATTCTCGACCCGCAGAGCGGCGGCAAAACAGTCAAGGCCCCTGCGGCACCCGAGAAAGCCACTCGCAAGCCGCGCTCGTTGAAGACCTACAAAAACCCCCATTCGGGTGAAGTTGTCGAAACCAAAGGCGGCAACCACAAGACATTGAAAGAATGGAAAGCCGAATACGGTTCCGACACCGTTGAAAGCTGGTTGAGCTAAGTCCTGCAGATCGGCAAGCGGCGACACTCGTTCCGCTTGCCGGATCGCCTTACCCCTCCCCTCGATACTCCCTTCCCGAAGATCACCGATGTACCCCACCACGCCCGATGGACGCTATTTCGTAGTCAAAGGTCGGCTCTGGCGCTGCAGCAATCCTGCACTGTCCGAAGACGTGCGCAAGCACTGGGTCAACGTCCTGATGGATGCCCGGCGAGCCGTCAAGTCAGCCAAGCGCGTGGAAGATTCCGAAGCCCTCAAGCAAGCTCGCGCGCAGGTCGACGCAGCCAAGCAGGCTCTGGGCGAACGTGGAGAGGTGTGGTGGAACGACGGCAGCGCCGACGTCAACCGACGCATGGTGCGCAATACCGACTATGCGGACTGGTATGCGGGGCTGGATGAAGCGTCGCTGAAGTAATCCAGGCCTTCATCGCCCAACCGCGCCGGGAGGACCCCGACGCGGCATCCTGCGATCAAACGCTGACGGTAGGCACCCCATCCATCAGCTTTTCAAGGCTGATCGGCAGGTCACGCACACGCTTGCCGGTGGCATGGTAAACCGCGTTGGCCACTGCAGCCGCCAGCCCGGTTACACCAATCTCGCCCACGCCGCGCGCGCCGTATTCGTTGAGGTTGTAGTCGGGGTAATCGAGCAGGATCACATCGATGTCCGGCTGGTCGGCATGCACCGGCACTACATACTCTGCATAGTTGTTGTTCACCGGCATGGCGTTGCGCTCGTCGTAGTCGGTCGACTCGAACAAAGCCATGCCGATAGCCATGACGATGGCCCCTTCCACCTGATTGCGTGCCGTTTTCGCGTTGATGATCTTGCCAACGTCGATGGCGCTGACCACCCGCGAGACGCGCAGGCGAGAGATGCCCGGATCCCAGCGAACCTCGACGAAATGCGCCCCGAACGAGCTGAAGGCGTGCTTCTTGGTGTCCGCCATACCCGTGTGGGCTTCGCCCTCGGCGCTGGCGATCTTCAGCTTCTTGAGTACTTCGGCAAATTCCAGGCTGGTCGCGCCGTCCTGCAAACGGCCGTTGTTCACCGTGATCGCTTCCGCCTTGGCATTGGGCAGACCGCCCTCCTCCGACGCTGCAAAGCTCTTGAGTTGCGTGAGCGCGGCGCGTGTTGCCTCGGCCACGGCGGGCAAGACGCTGGCGGTCATCCACGAGCCGCCCGATACCGGCGCCGGTGGATAGGACGAGTTGCCCAGCTCCACGACGATCCTTTCCAGAGGCAGGCCGGTGATATCGCTCACGCACTGGGCGATCACCGTGTAGGTGCCGGTACCGATATCCTGGGCACCGCAATACACCACGGCGCGGCCATCGGCGGTCAAGGTCACGCGTGCTTCACAAGGCGTACGGAAGGCATCCCAGTTGCACTGCGCCATGCCGTAGCCAATGATCTCATGACCATCACGCATGCTGCCGACACCGGGCTTGCGATTGGCCCAGCCAAAGCGCTCGGCGCCTTGAGCCAGCGCTTCACGCAAGTGATTGCCCGACCACGGCAGATTCTCTTGCTCGTTCTGCTCGGCCCAATTCAACTGGCGAAATGCGAGTGGGTCCATCTTGCAGCGATCGGCCAGCTCATCGATGGCGGATTCCAGCGCGAACAGGCCAGGTGCAGCACCCGGTGCCCGCATTGACGTTGGCGCGCCACGGTTGACCTGCACCGTGCCGTGGGTGACCTCGACATTGGCGCACGAATACAGGCTGGCACTCATGCCACCGCAGTTCTCGACGTACTGGTCGCCAATACCGGTGGTGTTGAGCGACTCATGGCGCAAGGAGACCAGCTTGCCCTTGCCATCGGCGGCCAGGCGCATGCGCTGCCGAGTTTCCGGACGATGCCCTACCGTAGTGAACATCTGCGCCCGGGGCACTACAAGTTGCACCGGTCGACCCACGACCTTGGCCGCGGCACAGGCTGCGATCGAGTGCGGCCAGATCCACAGCTTGCCGCCGAAACCCGAACCAATGAACGGCGCCCGGACTTCGACGCGCTCGGTTGGCAAGCCGAAAATCTGCGCCAGCGTATTACGATGAACCACGACCGATTGAGTGGATTCGTACACCACCAACTTGCCGTTGTCCCACATGGCCACGGTGGCATGCATCTCCATCGGGTTATGGGTTTCCACCGGCGTCGTATAGGTGGCATCGACCGTCTGCGCACCACCGTCGAACGCGCCAGCCGGATCGCCACGCTTGTGACCCTGCCCACCATCGGCAGCCGCCTTGCGCTTGAGGCCCTGCTCCAGATTGGCCGCAGCAGCGCTCTCGTTGTAGCTGACCTTGACCTTGTAGGCCGCCTCGCGGGCGTGCTCGAACGTGTCGGCCACCACCAGCGCAACGAACTGACCGGCATAACGCACCACGTTGTCTTCGAAAGGCAGCCTTTTTTCGTCCGTGCGCGATCCCGACAGCACGCCAGCCAATGAAAACGGCACGGGCGAGGTATGGAAGGCCTGAGGAAAGTTGCCGTGGTGCAGGATCTCCAGTACACCAGGCGAACGACGCGCCGCCTCGATGTCCAGGGATTTGACCGAACCGCTTGCTACGGTGCTGTAGACACCATAGGCGAACACCATGTTCTTGGGCTGATGGTCGGCGGCATAGTGCGCAGCGCCGGTGACCTTCAGGCGACCGTCGATGCGGCGTGGGGATGCCCCCATGATTGACTCGCTCATGCGATGGCTCCTGTACCCAGTGTGGTGAGGTTGCGCACGATGGCCTGCTGCCCCAGGGGAATCTTGTAGGCATTGTGCGCATACGGTTTGGCGCCTTGCAGGGCGATGGCTGCGGCCTTGGCAAAGTTCTCTGGAGTCGCGGCTGCGCCACGTAGCGCACGCTCCGCCTCGAGGGCTCGCCACGGCTTGGTGCCGACGCCGCCCAGCGCAATGCGCGCCTCACGGATGACCTGGCCGTCCATCACCAGAATGACCGCACTGGAAGCCAGGGCGAACTGGTAGGAGGCACGGTCACGCAGCTTCAGGTAGGCGGACTTGCCGCCGGGCAGAGGCGCGTTCAACGTCACGTGGGTGATCAACTCATCAGGTTGCAAGGCGTGTTCTTTCCAAGGCGTCGCCCCAGGCAGCAGATGAAAATCCTGGAAGTCGATGTCGCGCTTGCCGTTGGGGCCCTGCACCTGGACGCTCGCGCCGATGGCCGCCATGGCCACGCACATGTCCGAGGGATGGGTGGCAATGCACTGGTCGCTGGTGCCCAGCACGGCGTGCACGCTGCGGTTGTGTCCGCCAATGGCAGCGCAGCCTGATCCGGGCGTACGCTTGTTGCAGGCAGAAACGCCATCGCGGAAATAGTTGCAACGCACTCGCTGCATGACATTGCCGGCCGTAGTGGCCTTGTTGCGCAACTGCGTGGTCGCCCCGGACAGAAGCGCCTGGGACAACACCGCATAATCACTCTTGATGCGCGGGTGGTTGGCCAACCCGGTATTGGTGACCATGGCGCCAATGCGGGTCCGGCCATCACTCAAGGTCTCGACCTGATCCAGCGCCAAGGCGTGCACATCGATGACCCGATCGGGCTGCATGATGTCGATCTTGACCAGGTCCAGCAGGGTCGTACCACCGGCTAGAAACGCCGTGGCTTCATTGCGGGCATGGGTGGCAACGGCCTGCTCGGGGCTGGTTGCGCGCGTATATTCCAAAGCTCTCATCAGCTGGCTCCCTGTACTTTGCCACGGGCATCCTGCACAGCGGCGAGGATGTTCTTGTACGCGCCACACCGGCAGATGTTGCCGCTCATGGCCTCGCGCACGCTGGCGTCGTCGGCACCGATGTTCGGGTCCTTGATGATCGCCGCGGCAGTCATCATCTGGCCCGAGGTGCAGTAACCACACTGGAACGCGTCATGAGCCCAGAAGGCTTCCTGGATGGGATGCAGTTGACCGTTGCGCTCCAGCCCTTCGATGGTGGTGATTTCATCACCCTGGTGCATGGCTGCCAGGGACAGGCAGCTGTTCACCGGCTGACCATTGATGTGCAAAGTGCAAGCGCCGCACTGGCCATGGTCACAGCCCTTCTTGGTGCCGGTCAGTTTCAGACGGTCGCGCAACACGTCGAGCAGCACGGCGTTGCCGGGCACATTGAGCGTATGCGGCTGACCATTGACCTTGAGCGTGATCCGCTGCTCGCCCTTGGCCAGCGGCTTCTCGCTGTCGTCGATGGGCGCCAGTTGCGCGGCCTGGGCCCAGACCGGCGCGGTCGCAGCCGCCATGCCCGATATGCCCATGGTCCGCAGAAAATTGCGGCGCGACGGCGTGGTCAGCTCCTTGAACAGCTCGCTTGCGCCTTCAGGATCTGAGGAAGTCTTTTCGGTCGGATCGGTCATGTAGCGGTCCTCATCTATTTTTTTATGTCACGAATCACGGTCTTGCTGTGCCTAGTGCAGACATCTGCAGGGCACCATTGGTTGATGTCGTACGTCAGGTCGGTCTGCGCTTTGGTTTCAAAGCGTGTCGCACGTCACGCACTGCCGAGGGGACCACGCCTGTCACAGGCCTGCGAACGCAATCAGCACAAAGACCTTCAGTATGCATTCGGCCACAACAAGGCCCTTGCCCAATCGAAGCGCGTTCTTGCCTATTCCAATGAAAGGAAGCAGCGATACTCGCGCAGCGCCGGGCTAGCCCTCGCCACGCAGGACAGCGATGTCACGCTTGGGCGGCGCGCCGAACAGACGTCGGTATTCACGACTGAACTGTGATGGACTCTCATAGCCGACCTTGAACGCCGCGCTTGATACATCCTGATGTTCATTGAGCATCAAACGCTTGGCTTCGTTGAGTCGCAGCCATTTTTGATACTGCAACGGACTCATCAAGGTAAGTTGCCGGAAATGATGGTGAAAGGTCGGGGTGCTCATCTGGACCCTTGCCGCCAGGTCGTCGACACGCAGCGGCGAGGTATAGTTGAGTTTCAACCAATCGATGGCCTTGCCGATTCGATACCCCTGCCCATCCACCGAAGTGATCTGCCTGAGCCTTCCGGTTTGATCGCTCTGCAGCAGGCGGTAGTGGATTTCGCGTTGTATCAACGGTGCGAGTACCGCAGTGGATTCGGGTTCATCGAGCAACGCCAGCAAACGCTCCAGCGAACCGAGCATCTGCACGGTCACCGACCCGATACCCACGCCCCTGACCCGGGTCCGATCGCGGGCCGCAGGCAGATCGCTCAGCGCGATCAGCTCGGCGAGCATGCGCACATCGAGCCTCAACGTCAGCCCCAGGCACGGCTTGTCGGGGCTTGCGACGAGCACTTCGGAGTTGGCCGGCAGATCCAGAGACGTGATCAAGAACCTCGACGTACTGTATTCGTAACCCTCGCCGCCCACCCACAGACGCTTCTCGCCCTGCGCCACCAGGATGATGCTCGGCTCCACCATGCAGGTCACCGGCGGTGCGGGATGATCACGCCTGAAAAGCCCGAGGCCGGCAATGTCCGTGGGGTAATCACCTGGGCTGGCGATGCGTGAAGCGATCATGCGGGCCAGCCTTTCTGGCGCCGATGCCGGCTGGAAAACTGTGTCGACTGTGTGGGTCATATGCACCTCGGGCTCCTGCAGCGACTTTAACCCGCCCTCGACTGTCCGTCCTGCCCCGCCCTGAACACTCATCGAATCAGGCAAGTAATCCAGTGAAATGCGCTACAGACCGTCTCATGAGCACAGGAGAATGCACATCCCAACACTCATTGGAGAGGCAACATCGGATGGAAAGGTCTTTGACACCTGTCACCGAGCCCCCTCAATCCTGGGGCGCGGTATTCGCCATGTCGCTGGCTGCCTTCGTACTGGTAGCTTCGGAATTCATGCCCGTCAGCCTGCTCACCCCCATCGCCTCGGACCTGCACATCACCGAGGGCCAGGCGGGTCAGGGCATTTCCGTATCGGGGCTGTTTGCCCTGTTCACCAGCCTCTTGATCGCATCGGTCGCCGCACGGGTGGACCGCAGACCACTGCTGGTTGCCCTCACCGTGCTGATGATCGTCTCCGGCGCAGTGGTGGCGTTCGCCCCCAACTATTGGGTGTTCATGATTGGCCGGGGCGTGATCGGCGTCGCGATTGGCGGATTCTGGTCCTTGTCGGCAGCCACTGCCATGCGCCTGGTGCCTGAAGAGCAGATCACTCGGGCCATGGCCATCGTCAACGGTGGCAACGCGCTGGCAACCGTAGTCGCAGCCCCTTTGGGCAGCTTTCTTGGGGCCCTGATCGGCTGGCGCGGCGCGTTCCTGTCGCTGCTCCCCATTGCGGTCATGGCCTGCGCATGGCTGCTGGCAAGCCTTCCCTCCATGAAACCGCAAGGCGGATCGAACGGCAGCAATGTGTTCATCTTGCTGAAAACTGCACCCGTCGCCTTGGGCATGCTCGCGATCAGCGTGTTTTTCATGGGCCAGTTCATGCTGTTCACCTACCTGCGTCCGTTTCTGGAAACGGTCACGCACGTCAGCGTTTCCACTCTCTCATTGATGCTCCTGGTGCTGGGCCTGGCCGGGTTGGCCGGAACATTCCTGATCGAAGCCTTCCTGAAGCATGGGCTGCACCGCACGCTGATCGTCATTCCCCTGCTGATGTCAGCGGTGGCCCTGGCGCTGGTTGCCTTCGGCAGCTCAACGACGGTGACCGCTGTACTGCTGGGTTTTTGGGGACTGGTGGCGACGGCCGCACCAGTGGGCTGGTGGACCTGGCTCGCAAGGACACTGCCGAACGACGCCGATGCCGGCGGTGGCCTGATGGTTGCGATCATCCAGTTCGCCATCGCCTCTGGCGCCATCGTCGGAGGGCTGGTTTTCGACACCAAAGGCTATCAGGCGACCTTCGAGTCAAGCGCCGGATTGCTCGGGCTGGCCGCGATTCTCGCCGCTCTGGCGGGGCGAGTGGCTATTCGTGCATCGGCGCTCCAAATATCGGCCACGAAATAAGCGCGCCGGTTTGGCAGGCTCCGGACAGTGCATCCAGATAGCCGTGAAATGCAATAATGGTGTCCCAGGCGGGGTTCGAACCTGCAACCTTCCCCTTAGGAGGGGGATGCTCTATCCAATTGAGCTACTGAGACACACAGCGCCTTGCCAGGCGGCACGACGAACGGCCTGCATGTTACCCAGCCAAAGTCGATTTGTCATGCCCGGCCCAAGGTTTTCTCCGCGCGAAACACAGCAATAGCCCGACGCGCAACGTCGGGCATTTTGCAATGGGAAAAGAATGCAAGAAGTGCAGAATGCAATATCAAATTGCCTTACATCTTTTTTATGTGACTGAAAACAAAGGGTTTTGAAGAGAATCACAACTTGGCACGCGCTCTGCTATAACCAAGGCTGAACAACGTTCCGATCAGCCAACTGCGCAGCCCTGCCAATGAGGATTTCTCCAATGAACACCGTCCTCGTGATGCTCAACGCTGTGGTATTGGTCATCTTCATTGGTTTTCAGTTCCACACTCAAGTCGACGATCCTGCACTTGTTCACATCGATACAGCTCGGTTCGTGCCGTCGCCCGTCGCTCGCGTAGCTTCAGCCAATGCTCATGAGCCAGTGCTGGCTGCGCAAGAGGTCAACGAAAACGCTACGCCCCAGCGAACCGAACGTTACATTTTTTGAGGAGTTGCAGATGTCGAGATATGCCCTGGCATTCATGCTGATAGCCCTAGCGTGCTGGGCCAGTACGTTCATGATCGGGCAAAGCGCATCTGGCACAGGCATCGCGCTGCAAATCGCAGGCGGTGTCAGCAGCATTGCGTTCCTGCTGGCGCTGATCAAAGGACGCAGGATCAAATTCGATCCGCTGTTGCGCTGATTTTTCGATCAATTAATCCACGGTAGAAATCAATGCTAGCAAATGGCCCAAATGTCACTATGCTAGCCCAAGGGTAGCTCGCACGTGCTGTGCGCGGTGTGCACAAGACAAGTCAGAGCACCTCTTGAAGAAATCCATGACCTTTTCGAATCGGGTTATCGCAAATGGGTATCAGTCTTGTAGAATACAGACTACTGGGGACTGGCCAAATGCCACGATTCGGATCATTATTTGTCACAGATTTGGCGTCAAGACTATGTCGCAACTAGGGCATCATAGCGCGGCATCGGCAGGCTGGAACAATTTGCCGATCGGCGTGTCCTAACCGACATCCTGCGGCCTACTTCGAGAACCGCTCCCCCTGAACTTATCGGTCATCACTATGCGCCCACTCAAACAGGCTGTTTACTCCAGCCGCACGGCTGACAAATTTGTAGTACGTCTTCCCGACGGGATGCGTGAGCAGATTGCTGAGGTGGCTCGTAACCATCACCGAAGCATGAACTCCGAGATCATCGCACGCCTGGAACAGAGCCTGATCCAGGAAGGTGCCTTGGGTGAAGAGTTGAGCATGAAGATGGACAGCCCGGAAC
Organism: Pseudomonas rhizosphaerae; assembly: GCF_000761155.1. Lineage (NCBI taxonomy): Bacteria > Pseudomonadati > Pseudomonadota > Gammaproteobacteria > Pseudomonadales > Pseudomonadaceae > Pseudomonas > Pseudomonas rhizosphaerae. Next base: position 2,822,303 of record NZ_CP009533.1, read on the forward strand.
TGTCGTTGCATGAGCGCGAGTTGCTGCAGCGTTTCCGTCAGTTGTCTCACCGACAGCAGAATGCGCTGGTGTCCCTGATTGCCCATGACGTCGAGGCCGCAGCCGAAGCGTCATGAACAACACCGCCGCGCAAAAAAGCCAGCTCTAGAGCTGGCTTTTTTGTGGGTGTGGTACGGCTCAAGCCGCTGCGTGAGCGCGAGCCCCCAGCATGCGATCGATCACCACGGCCACCAACAGCATCGCCACCGATGGTACCAGCCAGGCCAGACCTTGCTCGCTCAGCGGAAGGTCGAGCAAGGACGTCGGCAACCAGTGCGCGAAACCCGCGCCCTTGATCGCATCGATAAGGCCGAACAACAACGAGACGAACATTACGGGTCCCAGGATGCGCGACTGCGAATGCCAAAGCCCTGCGCAGAAGCTCAAGGCTACCAATACGATGCACGGCGGGTAGATGGCCGTCAGCACCGGAATGGAAAATGCGATCAGCTTGGTCAAGCCCAGGTTGGAGACCAGCAACGAGAATAATGCCAACAACAGTACCAGTGTCCTATAGGACAATGGCAGCACTCGGCTGAAATATTCCGCACAGGCGCAGGTCAGGCCCACCGCGGTCACCAGGCACGCCAGCGATATCAGCACGGCGAGAAAACCACTGCCCAGGCTGCCGAAGGTGTGCTGAACGTAGGCATGCAGAACCGCCGCGCCGTTGGTAGCACCTGCCGCAACCGCATGGCTGCCCGAGCCCAGCCGGAACAGGCTGACATATACCAGAGCCAGACCTACGCCTGCGATCAAGCCCGCGATAATCGCATAACGCGTGATCAGCTTGGGCGACTCCACACCTCTGGAACGGATGGCATTGACGATGACGATGCCGAACACCAGCGCGCCCAGCGTATCCATGGTCAGGTAACCATTGATGAACCCCAGGGAGAACGGCGCGGCAACGTACTCGGGAACCGCATCGCCGCTTGGACCTACTGGCAAGGCAAACGCGGCAATACCCAACACGGCCAGCGCAATGATTTTCAGCGGCGCCAGAAACCGCCCTACCGTATCGAGCAGGCGACCTGGGTACAGCGAAACGAAAAACACTAGCAGGAAGTACACCGCACTGTAGAGGAACAGCGCGAGCGGCGTTTCGCCAGTCAGCGGTGCCATGCCTACGGCGAACGAAACGGTAGCCGTGCGCGGCGTAGCGAACAACGGCCCCACGGCCAAGTAGCACACAGCAGCAAGCAGACCACCCGCCACTTTGCCGATCGGGCTGCTCAGCGCATCCATCGAACCGCCAACCCGTGCCAGCGCTACCACTGTGATCACTGGCAGGCCGACCGCCGTCACCAGAAAACCCAACGCCGCCATCCATACGTTCGGCCCTGCTTGCAGGCCAACGAAGGGTGGAAAGATGATATTGCCCGCGCCTACGAACAAGGCGAACGTCATGAAACCAAGTGCCAGAATATCCTGGCCTTTAAGCACTTTCATTGGAAGGAAACCACGTCAATAGATGGGAATTGAGAGAGGTTTTCCTCATGGATTGAGGGAAACACGGCCAACCGGATGAGGCTGGACTGGATGCGCAAGCATTGGCCTTGTGGGCGAGCCTGGCAAAATGGCGCGTAGAGTATATGAAATCCAGCGCCCCTCGCACTGTTGCAGTGCGAAGTGTCCGCTGAGTGCACCTGAGTGTCGCATCAGTGCAAGGCTCAGCGGAAACGGTACAGCTATAGCCAGATGCCCCAGGGCCGGGGCCCGGGCTTACAGCGCCATATCGGCCGCTGGATTGCTTTCAGCCTTCGGAGCAGCCTGGCCCTCGATCGGGTTGGCAGCGGCAGCGGCCTGGTCGATCACGGGAGGAGCAACGGCCAACTGCAGGATCTTGGCAGTGTAGTTCCACTCTTTCTGCACAGCTTCCGGCGAGCCGTTCAACGCAGTACCGTAGCTAGGCACGATCTGACGCAGCTTGGCTTGCCACTCGGGCGTCGCGACCTTGTCCTTGAACGCCTTTTCCAGCACGTTGATCATGATCGGTGCAGCCGTCGATGCGCCTGGCGATGCGCCCAGCAAACCGGCAATGCTGTTGTCCTTGGAGACGACGATTTCAGTACCCAGCTTCAACACGCCGCCCTTGTCTGCGTCACGCTTGATGATCTGCACACGTTGGCCAGCCTGCCACAGGCGCCAGTCTTCTTTCTTGGCGTTGGGGAAGTACTGCTTCAGCGCTTCGTAGCGATCGTCATCCGACAGCATGACCTGACCGGCCAGATATTCGATCAGCGGGTACTGCTCGATACCGACCTTGGTCATTGGCCATACGTTGTGCAGGTTGGTGCTGGTCAGCAGATCCAGGTACGAACCGTTCTTCAGGAATTTGGTCGAGAAGGTGGCGAATGGGCCAAACAGGACCACGCGCTTGCCGTCCAGAACACGGGTGTCCAGGTGCGGAACCGACATGGGCGGCGCGCCGGTCGACGCAATGCCGTACGCCTTGGCCATATGCTGCATGGCCACGGTTGGATTCTCGGTCACCAGGAACGAGCCACCCACCGGGAAGCCGCCGTATTCCTTGGCTTCAGGAATACCCGAATCCTGCAGCAAGTGCAGCGCCGCACCACCCGCGCCGATGAACACGAATTTGGCATCGGTTTCGGTCTTGGTGCCGTCTTTCAAATTCTTGTAGCTCACGCGCCACGAACCATCGGCATTGCGCGTGATGTCTTCAACTTCGCTGGACAGCTTCAGATCGAAGCCCTTCTGGCCTTTCAAGTGGCCGACATATTGACGAGTGATCTCGCCGAAGTTCATGTCGGTACCCAGCGGGCTCCAGGTGACGGCCAGCTTCTGATTGGGGTCGCGACCCTCCATCATCAACGGTACCCACTTCTTGATCTGCTCGTGGTCCTGGGAGAACTGCATGCCGGCGAACAGCGGGCTCGCCTTCAGCGCTTCATAGCGCTTCTTCAGGAACTCGATGTTGTTGTCGCCCCAGACGAAGCTCATGTGCGGCGTGGAATTGATGAACGTGCGCGGGTTCTTCAACACACCGGCCGTGACCTGGTGGGCCCAGAACTGACGGGAAATCTGGAACGCTTCGTTGATCTCGATCGCCTTGGCGATCTGGACCTTGCCGTCCTTGTCTTCCGGGGTGTAGTTCAACTCGGCCAGGGCGGAGTGACCGGTACCTGCGTTGTTCCATCCATTGGAGCTTTCTTCGGCGACAGCGTCCAGGCGCTCGACCATTTCCATCGACCAGCTCGGCTCGAGCTCGTTGAGCAGCACGCCCAGCGTGGCGCTCATGACACCGCCGCCAATCAGCAGGACGTCGACTTTCTTCGCTTCGGCCGCTTGTGCCGACACCATCCCAATGGACAGAGCCAGACCCAGCAGCGCTGTGTTCGCTTTCTTCAACATACAGAAATTCCTAGGATAGAACGTCATCCATCCGTAGTCGCGACTCCGAACTGCCAACATGCAGTAGCAAGTGCAGCGTACACGGGCATTCAGAGGGACTGACGGGCAGACATACAAGGCCGTACGACAGTGCTCGGCCTCACTTTCATGTCTCTCCTGCGCTGACTTCTTGTTGTTGAATATTGTTTTCAGCTACTTGAGCGACGCTGAACCCTGCAATTGCCAAAGCAACGATCTGCAAGATTCCACTAACTTGACGCAGATGCCAGCAACACTTCAACGATACGGTTAACCGTTTCAGCGAGCTGCGACAATCTGGCGGGTCGACATAGTACATGAGGCTCGCTAGCGCAACCATCCCAAAGTCGCAGAAAGACTGTACTGCCCTTGCAACAATCGCTTCGAGCCGTTGCCGCCGAGAACTGTTCTTCCAGAAACACAAAAGCCACCCGAAGGTGGCTTTTGCGACTACGCGTGCAGGTAAGCGAAGCTTACTTGACCGCCCAGCCAGTCAGCTCGGCCAAGGCCTTGCCGATGTCGGCCAGCGAACGCACGGTTTTTACACCAGCGTCCTGCAGGGCAGCGAACTTCTCGTCTGCAGTACCCTTGCCGCCCGAGATGATTGCGCCAGCATGGCCCATGCGCTTGCCCGGAGGAGCAGTCACACCTGCGATGTAGGAAACAACCGGCTTGGTCACGTGTGCCTTGATGTAGGCAGCGGCCTCTTCTTCGGCAGAACCACCGATCTCGCCGATCATGACGATCGCTTCGGTTTGTGGGTCTTCCTGGAACAGCTTCAGGATATCGATGAAGTTCGAGCCTGGGATCGGGTCACCGCCGATGCCGACGCAGGTCGACTGGCCGAAACCGGCGTCGGTGGTCTGCTTCACGGCTTCATAGGTCAGGGTGCCGGAACGCGACACGATACCGACCTTGCCTGGCAAGTGGATGTGGCCTGGCATGATGCCGATCTTGCACTCGCCCGGAGTGATCACGCCTGGGCAGTTAGGGCCGATCAGGATGACACCCAGCTCGTCGCACTTGACCTTGGCTTCGAGCATGTCGATGGTCGGGATGCCTTCGGTGATGCAGACGATCAGCTTGATACCGCCCAGCGCCGCTTCAAGGATGGAATCCTTGCAGAAAGGAGCCGGTACGTAGATGACCGAGGCGGTAGCGCCGGTGGTTTCTACGGCTTCTTTCACGGTGTTGAACACAGGCAGGTTCAGGTGGGTAGTGCCACCCTTGCCTGGGGTCACGCCGCCAACCATCTTGGTGCCGTAGGCGATGGCCTGTTCGGAGTGGAACGTGCCCTGCGAGCCAGTGAAGCCCTGGCAGATGACTTTGGTGTCTTTATTGATCAGGACGCTCATTACTTGCCCTCCGCAGCTTTGACAACTTGTTGAGCAGCGTCGGTCAGGCTGGTGGCTGCGATGATGTTCAGACCGCTTTCCGCCAGTACTTTAGCGCCCAGTTCAGCGTTGTTGCCTTCAAGGCGCACAACCACCGGGATTTTCACGCCGACTTCTTTCACGGCGCCAATGATGCCTTCGGCAATCATGTCGCAACGAACGATGCCACCGAAGATGTTGACCAGTACGGCCGCGACATTGGTGTCGGACAGAATGATCTTGAACGCTTCGGTCACACGTTCCTTGGTAGCACCACCGCCTACGTCGAGGAAGTTGGCTGGCTTGCCGCCATGCAGGTTGACGATGTCCATGGTACCCATGGCCAGGCCAGCACCGTTGACCATGCAACCGATGTTGCCTTCCAGGGCCACGTAGTTCAGTTCGAACTTGGCAGCGTGCGCTTCACGCGGGTCATCCTGCGAAGGATCGTGGAAGCCCTTCAGTTTAGGCTGACGGTACATGGCGTTGGCGTCGATGTTGATCTTGGCATCGAGGCAATGCAGATCGCCATCAGCCTTGATGACCAACGGGTTGACTTCCAGCAGGGCCAGGTCGTGGTCCTGGAACAGCTTGGCCAGGCCAACGAAGATCTTGGCGAACTGAGCAACCTGCTTGCCTTCCAGACCCAGCTGGAATGCCAGCTCGCGGCCCTGGAACGGCTGTGCGCCGACCAATGGATCGATGGTCGACTTGAGGATCTTCTCGGGAGTGTCGTGAGCGATCTTCTCGATGTCCACGCCACCTTCGGTGGAAGCCATGAACACGATGCGACGGCTGGAACGGTCCACTACGGCGCCCAGATACAGCTCTTTGGCGATATCGGTGCAGGACTCGACCAGGATCTTGGTGACCGGCTGACCGTTTGCGTCAGTCTGGTAGGTCACCAGACGCTTGCCCAGCCACTGCTGAGCGAAAGCCTTGGCGTCTTCCTTGCTGCGAACCAGTTTCACACCGCCGGCCTTGCCGCGGCCACCTGCGTGGACCTGGGCCTTGACGACCCACTCGGTGCCGCCGATCTTGTCGCAGGCTTCTGCGGCTTCTTCGGGAGTGTCTACCGCGTAACCTTTGGATACTGGCAGGCCGTATTCAGCGAACAGCTGCTTACCCTGATACTCGTGAAGATTCATGCTTATTACCGTCTTCGTTAGGTACTGCGTTTTTCGGCGCTGCGCTTCGTGATTGAAGTGCCGCGCCACCTGTGACTGCTACTTGCCGGTTGACCGGCAAGGTGAGTCCGGTGGACGTTCCGCGGCAGACCCTGCTGGCAGGGCATGCGACGGGCAGGCCACCGTGGTTTCTTATTGTTTAACGCTTCTTGCGGTTGGCGATGTGGATGGCGCCGCCATTCACGGCCAGGGCCGCTTCGTGCAGGGCTTCCGACAGGGTCGGATGCGAGAACACCATCATGCCCAGGTCTTCGGCGCTGGTGCCGAATTCCATGGCGATAGCGCCCTGCTGAACCAATTCTGCAGCGCTCGGGCCGATCACGTGGACGCCCAGCACGCGGTCGGTCTTGGCATCGGCGATGACCTTGACGAAACCACCGGTGTCGTTGGCTGCCATGGCACGACCACTGGCTGCGAACGGGAAGCTGCCGACATTGACTTCAATGCCTTCGGCCTTCAGCGCCTGCTCGGTCTTGCCAACCCACGCGATCTCCGGATGGGTGTAGATGACAGAAGGGATCAGGTCGTAGTTCATCACGGCCTTGTGGCCCTTGATGCGCTCGACGACCATGATGCCTTCCTCGGACGCCTTGTGCGCCAGCATCAGGCCACGCACCACGTCGCCGATGGCGTAGACGCCCGGAACGCTGGTGGCGCAGTAGTCATCGACATAGATGAAGCCGCGCTCGTCGATGTCCACGCCGCTGTCCGAAGCCAGCAGGTCGGTGGTCACTGGGCGACGACCGACGGCAACGATCAGCTTGTCGAAGGTGATGGTCTGCTCGCCATTGGCGTCGGTGTACTTGACAAGGACTTCTTCGCCCTGAACTTCGGAGCCGGTCACGCGAGCGCCGAGCTTGATGTCCAGACCTTGCTTGGTCAGGGTCTTCAGGGCTTCCTTGGACACCGCGGTGTCGGCAGCCATGAGAAAGGTGTCCAGCGCTTCGAGCACGGTGACTTCAGCGCCCAGGCGCGACCACACCGAACCCAGTTCCAGACCGATCACGCCGGCACCGATAACGCCGAGACGCTTGGGCACCTGCTGGAATTCCAGCGCGCCGGTGGAGTCGACGATGATCTTCTGGTCGACGGGCGCCGGTGGAATATCGATCGGACGCGAGCCGGAGGCCAGGATGACGTTGTCGGCCTCGACGATTTCGACGCCGTTGGGGCCGGTGACTTCGACCTTCTTGCCAGCCAGCAGCTTGCCATGGCCTTGCAGCACGGTCACGCCATTGGACTTGAACAGGCCGGCAACGCCGCCGGTGAGGTTCTTGACGATGTTGGCCTTGCGACCAATCATCGCCGGAACGTCCATGGTCACGCCGGCGTGGTTGATGCCGTGGATGGCAAAGCCGTCCTGCGCTTCATGGAATTTCCACGAGCTGTCCAGCAGGGCCTTGGAAGGGATGCAACCTACGTTCAGGCAGGTACCGCCGAGGGCCAGCTTGCCCTCGCCGTCTTGATACTTCTCGATGCAGGCAGTCTTGAGGCCCAGTTGTGCGGCCTTGATGGCAGCGACGTAGCCACCGGGGCCTGCGCCAATCACTACCACGTCGAATTTCTGAGTCATAAAACAATTCCTATTAGCGGCAAGCTTGAAGCCCAGGTGCCGGGTGCCGGATCAAGCTGCGTGGGCTCGATGGCGGCTCCCGGATCCTGTGGCTGCCTTATCAGATATCCAGCAACAGACGGGCTGGATCTTCCAGCAGGTTCTTGATGGTCACCAGGAACGTTACGGCTTCCTTGCCATCGATCAGGCGATGGTCATACGACAGCGCCAGGTACATCATCGGACGAATGACCACCTGGCCGTTGATCGCCATCGGGCGCTGCAGAATGTTGTGCATGCCCAGGATAGCCGCTTGCGGCGGGTTGACGATCGGGGTCGACATCATCGAACCGAAGGTACCACCGTTGGTGATGGTAAAGGTACCCCCGGTCATTTCGTCCATCGACAGCTTGCCGTCGCGCGCCTTCTTGCCGAAGGTGGCAATGCCGCCCTCGATCTCGGCCAGGCTCATCGCCTCGGCATTGCGCAGTACCGGAACCACCAGGCCGCGATCGCTGGAGACCGCAACACCGACGTCGGCGTAGCCGTGGTAGACGATGTCCGAACCGTCGATCGAGGCGTTGACGGCCGGGAAGCGCTTGAGCGCCTCGGTGGCCGCCTTGACGAAGAACGACATGAAGCCCAGGCGTACGCCGTTGTGCGACTTCTCGAACAGGTCCTTGTACTTGGAGCGCAAGGCCATGACTTCGGTCATGTCGACTTCGTTGAACGTGGTCAGCATGGCCATGTTCGACTGCGCTTCGACCAGACGCTCGGCAACCTTGGCGCGCAGACGCGTCATCGGCACACGCTTCTCGGTACGCTCGCCAGTGGTCTGGACCACGGCAGCCGCAGCGGCAGGCATGGCAGGCTTGGCGGCCGGCGCGGACTTCTTGGCCTCGATGGCGGCGACCAGGTCTTCCTTGGTGACACGACCGTCTTTGCCGGTGCCCTTCACGCTGTTCAGGTTGATGCCGTTCTCTTCGGCCAGCTTGCGTGCAGCCGGACCACCAATGGCGTCATCGTCGCCGGCAGCCGGAGCTGCCTGAGGCGCGGCGGCTTGAGGTGCGGCAGCTTGCGGTGCAGCGGCAGCAGCGGCAGCAGCGGGCGCGGCGGCGGCACCGCCCTCCTCGATGGAGCCCAGGACTTCGTCCGACAGAACGGTGTCGCCTTCGTTCTTGACGATTGCGCCCAGCACGCCATCAGCAGTGGCCAGTACTTCCAGGACGACCTTGTCGGTCTCGATGTCCACGATCAGCTCATCGCGCTTGACCGCTTCGCCCGGCTGCTTGTGCCAGGTCGCAACGGTGCCGTCGGCGACCGATTCCGGGAAGGTAGGGGCTTTGATCTCGATAGCCATTATCAGTAATTCCTTAAATTCGGTTTCAGGTGCGCGTTGGCATTAAACGGTGAAGGCATCTTGCAGCAGTTTGGCCTGCTGCTCGGCATGCATCGAAGCGTAACCACAAGCCGGTGCAGCCGATGCGTCACGGCCGGCATACTCGAGGACCAGGGTCTTCTTGTGATTGCTCATGCTGCGGCGCAAATGATGCTGACTGCTGTACCAGGCACCTTGGTTCATCGGCTCTTCCTGACACCAGACCACGTGCTCCAGGTTGGTGTAGGCAGCGATCGCTTCCATCAAGTCGTCTTCAGGGAACGGATACAGCTGCTCGATACGCACGATGGCGACATCTTCGCGGCCTTCGGCACGGCGCTTCTCCAGCAGGTCGTAGTAGACCTTGCCGCTGCACAGCACCAGACGCGTCACCTTGGCGGCGTCCAGGGTATCGATTTCCGGGATGACGGTCTGGAACGAGCCTTCGGCCAAGTCTTCCAGGGTCGAAACCGCGAGCTTGTGACGCAGCAACGACTTGGGGGTCAACACGATCAGCGGCTTGCGCAGCGGACGGATCACCTGGCGACGCAGCAGATGGTAGATCTGCGCGGGCGTGGTCGGTACGCACACCTGGATGTTGTGCTCGGCGCACAACTGCAGGTAACGCTCCAGACGCGCCGAGGAGTGCTCCGGGCCCTGCCCTTCGTAACCGTGCGGCAGCAGCATGGTCAGACCGCACAGACGGCCCCACTTGTGCTCACCGCTGGTGATGAACTGGTCAACCACGACCTGTGCACCGTTGGCGAAGTCACCGAACTGCGCTTCCCAGATCACCAACGCATTGGGCGAAGTGGTCGAGTAGCCGTATTCGAATGCCAGTACCGCTTCCTCGGAGAGGAAGGAGTCATACAGGTCGAAACGTGGCTGGCCGCTGTAAAGGTTCTGCAGCGGGATGTAGGTCGCTGCATCCTTCTGGTTGTGCAGCACCGCGTGGCGGTGAGAGAAGGTGCCACGGCCGATGTCCTGGCCGGTCATGCGGATCGGATGGCCTTCGAACGCCAAGGTGGCATACGCCATGGTCTCGGCATAGCCCCAGTTGATCGGCAAGCCACCGGCCTGCATCTTCTGGCGATCCTCGTAGATCTTGGCAACCTGACGCTGCACCACGAAGCCTTCTGGAATTTCCAGCAGCTTGGCGGACAGCTCCTGCAGGGTCTTGAGGTCGAAACGCGTGTCGTGACGTGCCGTCCAGGCATGGCCCAGGTAAGGACGCCAGTCGACGAACAGCTCCTTGTTCGGCTCCTTGACCAGGCTTTTCACCACGTGCAGGCCGTTATCCAGCGCATTGCGGTATTCGTCGATCTGGCTCTGCACGCTGCTTTCGTCGAGCACGCCGGCCTTGATCAGGCTTTCGGCATACAGCTCGCGCGTAGTGCGCTGCTTGGCGATCTGCTGGTACATCAGCGGCTGGGTACCGCTTGGCTCGTCGGCCTCGTTGTGACCGCGACGACGGTAGCAGAACAGGTCGATGACCACATCGCGCTTGAACTGCATGCGGTAGTCGATGGCCAGCTGGGTGACGAACACCACGGCTTCCGGATCATCGCCGTTCACGTGCAGGATCGGCGCCTGGATCATCTTGGCCACGTCGGTCGCGTACTCGGTGGAGCGCGCATCGTACGGGTTGCTGATGGTGAAACCGACCTGGTTGTTGATCACGATGTGGACAGTGCCGCCGGTCTTGAAACCGCGGGTCTGCGACATCTGGAAGGTTTCCATGACCACGCCCTGGCCGGCGAACGCAGCGTCGCCGTGCAGCGAGATCGGCAGAACCTTGTCGCCGACCGCATCGTTGCGACGGTCCTGGCGAGCACGCACCGAACCCTCGACCACCGGAGACACGATCTCCAGGTGGGACGGGTTGAACGCCATGGCCAGGTGCACTTCGCCGCCTGTGGTCATCACGTTGGACGAGAACCCCTGGTGATACTTGACGTCACCGGAGCCCAGCTCGACCTTCTTCTTGCCTTCGAACTCGTCGAACAGGTCGCGAGGGTTCTTGCCGAAGGTATTGACCAGCACGTTGAGGCGGCCGCGGTGGGCCATGCCGATCACGACTTCCTTGGTCCCGTAGGAGCCCGAACGCTGGATCAGCTCGTCCAGCATCGGAATCAGGCTTTCGCCACCTTCCAGGCCGAAACGCTTGGTGCCTGGGTATTTGGTGCCCAGGTATTTTTCCAGGCCCTCGGCAGCCGTCACGCGCTCGAGCACATGGCTGCGGCTTTCGGCTGACATCGATGGCCGGCCACGCACGCTTTCCAGACGCTGCTGGAACCAGCTGCGCTGCTCCGAATCGGTGATATGGGTGAACTCGGCGCCAATGGTGCGGCAATATGTCTGCTGCAAAGCCTCGAGTATTTCACGTAGGCTCGCCTCCTCTTTGCCGATGAACAGGTCGCCGGCACGGAAGGTCGTATCCAGATCGGCATTGGTCATGCCGTAATGGTTGATTGACAGGTCTGCCGGAGCAGGCCGTTGCCACAGCCCCAACGGGTCCAGTTGGGCTGCCTGGTGGCCGCGCATCCGGTAGGCCTGAATCAATCGCAGCACTTCCACCTGCTTCTTTTCGTGCTCGCTGCTCACGCTACCGGCGGAAACCGGTTGGGCACGGCGCTGGTTTTTGGCCAGCAGGACGAAATGATCACGGATGGTGGAGTGTGCTACGTCGGTGGCAGTGCTGCCTTCGGCAGGCAACTTCTGAAAGTAGGTGCGCCATTCCTCTGGCACAGCGTTAGGGTCGTGCAGGTAAAGCTCATAGAGCTCTTCCACATAGGCAGCGTTACCACCGGATAGGTGGGCGCTGTTCCACATGCGCTGCATCACGCTTTCTTGCATGCTTGGTCACCCTCGGTTAGGGGACACCACCGGCGCTCACACCAGGGGCGTATTGACGCGGTCCGTGTACAGCGACCGTGCAAGCCACCTCAGAGTTGTACGCTGGTAGTCCGGGTACCAGCCCGGAGCCCCTGCTGGTCTTGTATCTTCGAAAGTAAAAGCGGAGCCATACGCAGCCACGCTCGGGTTTTCGTTGCAGCGCAGGATCGATCCCGCGCTGCAACGGCTTGCGGTGTAGCAGGTGAATCAGACGCCGTTGGACAACAGCATGTTCCGCACGTGGCCGATGGCCTTGGTGGGGTTCAAGCCTTTCGGGCAGACGCTGACGCAATTCATGATGCCGCGGCAGCGGAATACGCTGAACGGATCATCCATGGACGCCAGACGCTCGCTGGTCCGGGTATCACGGCTGTCGGCCAGGAAACGGTATGCCTGCAGCAATGCTGCCGGGCCCAGGAACTTGTCCGGGTTCCACCAGAACGACGGGCAGGAAGTCGAGCAGCAAGCACACAGAATGCACTCGTACAGACCGTCCAGCTTTTCACGCTCTTCCGGTGTTTGCAGGCGCTCGATGGCCGGAGCCGGCGTATCGTTCTGCAAGAACGGCTTAACCTTCTCGTACTGCTTGTAGAAGATGCTCATATCCACGACCAGGTCACGGATAACCGGCAACCCTGGCAGCGGACGGACGATCAACTTGTTACCTTTTACGACAGCGGACAGCGGCGTGATGCACGCCAGGCCGTTCTTGCCGTTGATGTTCATGCCATCGGAACCACACACGCCTTCGCGGCAGGAGCGGCGATAGGAGAACCCTTCGTCCTGTTCCTTGATCAGGGCCAGCACGTCCAGCACCATCACATCCTTGCCACCGGTGTCGACCTGGAATTCCTGCATGGACGGCGCAGCGTCCTGGTCCGGGTTATAGCGATAAACACTGACTTGCAACATGGCGGCCACCCTCAGTAAGTCCGGATCTTCGGTTCCATGGTAGGAACCGTTTTCGGCGAGAAGTTCACGGCGCGTTTGGCAACACGTTTTTCACCCGGGAAATACAGGGTGTGGCACAGCCAATTTTCGTCGTCGCGATCTTCGAAGTCTTCACGGGCGTGAGCGCCGCGAGACTCTTTGCGATGCTCTGCAGCAATCGCAGTGGCTTCCGCCACTTCCAGCAGGTTCTGCAATTCCAGCGCTTCGATCCGGGCGGTGTTGAAGCCCTGGCTCTTGTCGTTGATCTTGACGTTGGCAATGCGCTCACGCAGGCCAGCGAGCTGGTCGATACCTTTCTGCATGTACTCACCGGTGCGGAACACACCGAAGTAGTTCTGCATGCAGCTCTGCAGTTCTTTGCGCAGGCTGGCGACATCTTCGCCGGTAGTCCGCGCGTTAAGGCCGTCCAGACGCGCCAGGGCGACTTCCAGATCGGTGTCGCTGGCACGGCGGTAGTCGATGCCTTCGCTCAGCGCCTGCTCCAGGTGCAGGCCCGCAGCACGACCGAACACCACCAGGTCGAGCAGCGAGTTGCCACCCAGGCGGTTGGCGCCGTGTACGGACACGCAGGCCACTTCGCCCACGGCGAACAGACCCGGAATGATCGCGTCGTTGCCATTGGCATCCTGAGTGATTGCCTGACCGTGGATGTTGGTAGCGACACCCCCCATCATGTAATGACAAGTTGGCACGACAGGAATCGGCGCAACGGCCGGATCGACGTGGGCGAAGGTCTTGGACAGCTCCATGATACCCGGCAGGCGGCTGTGCAGCACTTCCTCGCCGAGGTGATCGAGCTTGAGCATCACATGGTCGCCATCCGGACCACAGCCGTTGCCGGCGATGATTTCCTTGACCATGGAACGTGCGACCACGTCACGACCGGCAAGGTCCTTGGCGTTGGGCGCATAGCGCTCCATGAAACGCTCGCCGTGCTTGTTGATCAGGTAACCGCCTTCACCGCGGCAACCTTCTGTAACCAGTACACCTGCGCCGGCAATGCCGGTTGGGTGGAACTGCCACATTTCGATGTCCTGTACCGGCACACCTGCACGCAGGGCCATGCCGACGCCGTCACCGGTGTTGATCAGGGCATTGGTGGTGGACGAATAGATACGTCCGGCACCGCCGGTGGCCAATACCGTAGCGTTGGCACGGATATAGGAGGTTTCACCGGTTTCGATGCAGATGGCGATCACGCCAACGATGGCACCGTCCTGGTTCTTCACCAAATCGACCGCATAGTATTCGTTGAGGAATACAGTGCCGGCCTTCAGGTTGGCCTGGTACAGGGTGTGCAGCAACGCGTGGCCGGTACGGTCGGCGGCAGCACAGGTACGTGCAGCCTGGCCGCCCTTGCCGAAGTCCTTGGACTGGCCGCCGAACGGACGCTGGTAGATGCGGCCCTGCTCGGTACGCGAGAACGGCAGACCCATGTGCTCGAGTTCGAAGACCGCTTCAGGGCCTACGGAACACATGTATTCAATAGCGTCCTGGTCGCCGATGTAGTCGGAACCCTTGACGGTATCGTACATGTGCCAGCGCCAATCGTCGTTCGGGTCGGCCGAAGCGATGGCGCAGGTGATGCCGCCCTGCGCCGACACGGTGTGCGAGCGAGTCGGGAAGACCTTGGTGACAACGGCGGTCTTGTGACCGCCCTGGGCCAGCTGCAGCGCTGCGCGCATGCCAGCACCGCCGCCACCGATGATGATGGCGTCGAAGGAAAGCGTACTAATGTTAGCCATGAATCAGATACCCCAAAGAATCTGCACACCCCAGACGAAGTACGCGAACATCGCGACGCCGCATACCGCCTGGAACAGGAAGCGTATAGCCGTGGCCGACTTGCCGAACGCCATTGGCGTGAGGTAGTCGGTGGCGATGGTCCACATGCCGACCCAGGCGTGGGCGCCTAGGGCGACCAGGGCCAGGAGGCTGAAGATGCGCATCCAGTTGCTGCTGAACAGCGAGTGCCATTGGGTGTACTCGATGCCTGGGTTGGCAACGATGTAACCGATCAGAAACAGAAAATAAGCCGCGAGAACGACCGCAGACACGCGCTGTGCCATCCAGTCATAGAGGCCCGAACGCGAAAGGTTCGTAACGTTGGTTACCATACCCAAACTCCTGCCAGAACGATCAGCACCACCGAAATGATGAGAACGATTTTGGAGCCCAGCTTACCGCCTTCCAGCGTCTCGCCGATGCCCATGTCCATGATCAGGTGGCGCACACCGGCCACCAGGTGATACAGCAAGGCGGACAGCAGGGCCCAGATCACAAGCTTGGCCAGCGGGCTGGTCAAATACGCCTTCACCTCGCCGAAGCCTTCCTCGGAGCCCAGGGATTTGCCCAATGCGTACAGCATGAGAGCGATGCCCAGGAACAGGATGACACCGGATATACGATGGAGAATGGACGTGTAAGCAGTGACAGGGAGTTTGATGGTCCTTAGGTCTAGGTTTACAGGTCGTTGGCTATTCACGGCTTTTTTCACACTGAAGAGCCCCTAGCAAGCAGGGCAAGTTGTAGGGAAGTGTACTGGTCAGGTACTCACCACCCAGGGAGTGACGACCCCGTCGAAATGGCTCGGAAAAGCCCCCGGCGGTCGGCTGCCGAGTATAGACAGTTAGGATACTAATGACAACGCACCCGCGGGCCCCGGACAGCGGATTGCGCAAGCATGGCAAAAGGTTTGAACAGGACGGAATTTCGCGAAAAAAGCCTGCTGGAAGCCCTCTGGGGCCCTACTTTAAGCAAATTGACATTCGAATTTATCTCACTATAGTGGTGCGGGCCCTGCGTGGGGGGTCTGTCTGATGATTCCAAGCATTAATAGGAGGCCACATGGCTGACAAAAAAGCGCAGTTGATCATCGAGGGCGCAGCCCCCGTCGAGCTGCCGATTTTAACCGGCACCGTTGGTCCCGATGTAATCGACGTCAGGAGCTTGACTGCCACGGGCCGCTTCACTTTCGACCCAGGCTTCATGTCGACCGCCTCGTGCGAGTCGAAGATCACCTACATCGACGGTGACGCCGGAATCCTGCTGCATCGCGGCTATCCGATCGAGCAACTCGCCGAACAATCCGACTATCTCGAAACCTGCTATCTGCTGCTCAATGGCGAATTGCCTACGGCCGAACAGAAGGCGAAGTTCGTCGGCAACATCAAGAACCACACCATGGTTCACGAGCAGTTGAAGACCTTCTTCAACGGCTTCCGCCGCGATGCCCACCCCATGGCCATCATGTGCGGCGTGGTCGGTGCGCTGTCCGCGTTCTACCACGACTCGCTCGACATCAATAATCCGCAGCACCGTGAGATCTCGGCAGTACGCCTGGTGGCGAAGATGCCGACCTTGGCCGCCATGGTTTACAAGTACTCCATGGGCCAGCCCATGATGTACCCGCGCAACGACCTCTCGTATGCGGAAAACTTCCTGCACATGATGTTCAACACCCCGTGCGAGATCAAACCGATCAGCCCGGTGCTGGCCAAGGCCATGGATCGTATCTTCATCCTGCACGCCGACCACGAGCAGAACGCGTCCACCTCGACCGTACGCCTGGCAGGCTCGTCGGGCGCCAACCCGTTCGCCTGTATCGCTGCCGGCATCGCCGCCCTCTGGGGCCCTGCCCACGGTGGTGCCAACGAAGCCGTGCTGACCATGCTCGATGAAATCGGCGATGTGTCCAACATCGACACCTTCATCGCCAAGGCCAAGGACAAGAACGATCCGTTCAAGCTGATGGGCTTCGGCCACCGTGTCTACAAGAACCGCGACCCACGGGCCACGGTCATGAAGCAGACGTGCGACGAAGTGTTGAAGGAACTGGGCATCAAGAACGATCCGCAGCTCGAACTGGCCATGCGCCTGGAAGAGATCGCCTTGACCGACCCGTACTTCATCGAGCGCTCGCTGTACCCGAACGTCGATTTCTATTCGGGCATCATCCTCAAGGCCATTGGCATTCCAACCAGCATGTTCACGGTGATCTTCGCCCTCGCGCGTACCGTTGGCTGGATTTCGCACTGGAAGGAAATGCTCTCGAGCCCCTACAAGATTGGCCGCCCACGCCAGCTGTACACCGGCGAGAAAAGCCGCGATGTAACCGCGCTGGACGATCGCACCTAAGCCTTCGTTCCGCAACGAAAGGCCGCCCTCGGGCGGCCTTTTGCATGTCTACTGTTCGGCTTTGCTGCGCAGCGCCTTCAATGTATTGAACGGGGCGTCCACGACGAACTTGTTGGCCAGCCAGGAAGGCACGCTACCACCGGGCTCGGTATGAACCTGGTAGATCACCTGGGTCTGATTGGGGCCCTGAGGCACCATCTTCCAGAACCCCTTGACCTGAGCCACGCGCACGAAGCCTTTCTCCTGCGGCACATAGTCAGGAGCTGCCGCGAGGTTGCGGGTAACGCTGCCGTCACTGCCATCCACCGTGGTGATGTGCAGCACCGAGTCCCTCGGGGTGACCGGCCAAGGCGTATTGAACTGGCTGTAGGTCCAGGTCTGGTCGCCTTGATGCTTGAGCAGCTTCTGCGACTTGCACTCGTGGATCCAGCTACAGGCGCCCGCAACGTCTTCCTGCATCGCCCGCAGCTTGGCCACGCTGGCCTTGATGGTGGTCTCGCCGCGATAGGCCTTGTACTTGGAGCCTGGAACCTCACTCAGGGAGACCTTGATCCCCTCCTCGTCCTTGGCCACGTCCCACTGCTCAGCATGGGCAGACACGTGGACACTGCCCAGCAGGGCTACCAGCGCTATACGATGCATCGCTCTCATTGTTGTTATTCC
The DNA here is from genome assembly GCF_000761155.1 of Pseudomonas rhizosphaerae. Taxonomy (NCBI): domain Bacteria; kingdom Pseudomonadati; phylum Pseudomonadota; class Gammaproteobacteria; order Pseudomonadales; family Pseudomonadaceae; genus Pseudomonas; species Pseudomonas rhizosphaerae. The sequence goes on from NZ_CP009533.1 coordinate 2,839,874, forward strand.
TTGTTGTCGAGGATCGAGCCCTTGTCTATGCGGTCATCTGTTCCCACCAACCCAGAATGCGCACGGCATCCTGATCGCTGTCACCGCACACCTCGGGATCGGCATTGAACGCTGCGCATACTGCCGGCCTTTCGGGAAGACCGAACAGGGCACACAGATTGTCCAGGGACAGCTGCACACAGCGCTGCCCAGCCGGCTTGCCAAAGGGCATACCAGGAATGGGCGAACTGATGGAGGGGGCAATACAGCAGGCGCCACAGCCTTCGCGGCATATCATGACGTCATGACCTCACAGGCACGGAGTGTTGAAGAGCCTCCATGGTAGTGACCCAACGAGCGTTTGAAAATGCCCATATCGATAATTCGGTCGGCCACTCTGTAACGGTCGACACAACTACCCGTCCCGCTCGTCAGTATTCATTGCTTGAAATTGAAGTCCAGCGCGGCGCCCTCGACTTCACGGCCGTCACTGCGCCGCTGCAACTGCATCTCGTTGTTCAGCAAACGGCCATTGAGTTGGAAATCCTCGCTGCCCTTGTCGCTGAAAAAAGCCGGAAGAATGGGTTTGGGCGCAGGTTCGGCAAGCGGCGTCGGTTGCACCGCAGCGTTGACCGGCTGTGTCGGCGGCTTGAGGTCCTTGACCATATCCTTGGGCAGGCTCAGGTCCAGGTTGGCCTTGGGCACGGGTGTGGCGATGACATCCGATTCCTTGCGCGAGCGGCTCTTGGCGGCTTTTTTACGCACGGCCGGTTTTTTCGCAGCAGGCTTTTTCGCCGCAGCGACGGCCTTGGTAGCGGGCTCTCCAGCACCCGCCGCGCGCGTGGCAGCAGACGCTAGAGAGTCCGACGTCTGCGCCTGAACGCCGGGCACTGCAAAGACGCCCAGATTCAAGCAGAAGACCAGCAATGCAAGACGACGCATGATGTTCATAGAGACACGCAGACAACCAGGAAAACCCTATGCTCTCCGCTCGGCGTCAAGCTGACAAGCCCTTTGAGCAGTTTCAATAGGAAACCCCAGACTCCTGGCACAATTGCCGGGCCAGGACACCAAGCGTCGCCAGCGCGCGTTCGGCCTCGCGGTTCCACGGCACACCGCAGTTGAGCCGAACGCAGTGGTTGAACTGCTCTGTATTGCTGAAGATCAGCCCAGGCGCAATGCTGATGCCCTGCTCCAACGCACGCACATGCAGCTCTTGGGTATTGACCCGTCCCGGCAGGCTGACCCACAGAATGAAACCGCCCGTAGGCCGCGTGATCTGCGTGCCCTCAGGAAAGTGCTGCTGCACGGCCAGCTGAAAGGCACTGAGATTCTTGCGGTATTCCTGCCGGATGTAACGCAGGTGCCGGTCGTAGCCACCGTTCTCGAGGTAGCTGGCAACGCCCATCTGCGTGACGCTGCAGGCCGAGTGCGTACTGAACGTCTGCAGCCGCTGGACCTCCGCCTGGTACTTGCCGGCGATCATCCAGCCGATCCGCACACCGGGCGACAATGTCTTGGAGAAGCTGGAGCAGTAGATGACGTGACCCAATCGATCGAACGCCTTCAGCGCCTTGCTCTTGCCCTGCTCGAACATCAATTCGCCATAGATATCGTCTTCGACGATCTGGATATCGAAATCCGAAGACAGCCGCAACAGCTGCTTCATACGCTCTTCAGGCATGGTCCCACCCAAGGGATTGCTCAACCGCGGCGTCAGTACCAGCGCCTTGATCGACCACTGGTTGGCAGCCAGCTGCAGCGCTTCCAGGCTGATGCCGGTGAACGGGTCGCTGGGGATCTCGATGACCTTGAGCCCGAGCAGGTCTGCCAGTTGCAACAAGCCATAGTAGGTGGGCGACTCGGCCGCGATGAGGTCGCCGGGCCGAGTGAGTACGCGCAGGCTCATCTGCAACGCATCCACGCAACCGTGGGTAATCACGATTTCCGAGGGGTCGACCACCACCCCTGCATCACGCATACGGATTGCCACTTGCCGGCGCAACGGTTCGAACCCTGGGCTGAACATGTAGCTGAAAGCCCGCGGGCTCTGGAAGCGGGTGACTTTGGCCAACTGCTGATGTAGCGCCCGCACCGGCAGGAATTCGACATGGGGCACCGCTGCCCCGAGCGGAAACACGCCCTCGCGACGGGACTCGTCCAATACCTGCTGGATGATGCTGCTGCGCGTGACCAACCCGGGCCGCTCCACCCTGGCAATGTCTGGCGTCGGTGCGGTCAGCGCAGGCGTTTGATGCACGTAGTAGCCAGACTGCGGCCGCGCCCTGATCAACCCCTGGTCCTCGAGGTTGGCGTAGGCCTGCAACACCGTGGCATGGCTGACATTGAGCTGGGCGCTCATCTTGCGTACCGAGGGCACGCGCTCACCTGGCTGATAGACGCCTCGACGGATGTCATCGGCCAATTGCTGGGCGATACGCTGGTAAAGCAAGAGGTTGGTCATGGCGGGACCTTCGGTGTGCCAGAAGACCCCTACAGATGCGAACTGTACGGGGACAGCTAGCAGGATAGCAGAGCTGATCGCGCAACTGCACTGGGCAGTTGCAACCCTATCCTCAACCCCGTGGCAGTGCCATTTCACCTTTGGCGTTGGAAAAGACGATCTCGACCCGTCGGTTCTGCGCCCTGCCGCGTTCCGAGGCATTCGCGTCCACCGGATAGGCGTCGCCATAACCCTGTACCTGGATACGCGACTCATCGATCCCAAGGTCGACCAGTGTGTCGGCCACCGACTGTGCTCGCTCGGTCGATAGCTGCAGGTTGAAGGCCTTCTCGCCGGTGTTATCGGTATAGCCTTCGATACGCACCACGCGCTTGGGATTGAGCTGCAGGAACTGCACGAGCTTGAGAATCGTGCGATTGGCCTGCGGCTTGAGCTGCGCTTCACCCGTATCGAACAACACATCGCGCAACGTCATCACCAGCCCGCGGTCGGACTCGACGTTGGCCAGCGCCAGAATCTGTTCTTCCAGCCATTTGCCCTGCTGCTGCACGCTTTCCAGTTTGGAGTCACGCAGTGCCAATTGCAGGCGCTGCAGGTCCATCTGCATTTTGGTCAGGCGTTGCTGGTTCAGCATCTGCTCACTGCGCTCGCGAGCGATCTCGCTGTAGCGCTCGCTCAGATAGGCATAATGCTGGGCGTCGCTGCCGGTACCCCAATAGCTGGACAGTCGCTCGGCGCGGGCCAGTGATTCGCCCGCACGAATGACGTCCTTGGGCGCGCTGCGCAGCACGCTGGAATCATCGCGCACCGCCTGGAAAGCGGTTTCGGCACGCTGCACTGCCTCGCTGTTGGCACGTTGAGTGGAGCAGCCCACCGTCATCAAGCCGGCGGCCAGTACCAACCCAATGCGCATTCCCGTCACCTGCTTCACTGCATGTCTCCCAATTGTTTGCGCAAGCGCTGGATGCGCGCATCCAGCGCCTTGATCTGTTCTTGCCCCTTGGCGGTCAATAATTGATCCTCGGCCAGGCGAGCATCCAGTTCGGCCTGTTCGGTGTTGAGCCGAGCGCCCTTGAAGTTTCCATTGGCCATTTGCGCACGGGCCTGGGCGAGTTTGTCGATCGCCAGTTTCATGGCCTGATTGTCATCTGTGGCACCGACGGCGCGTGCCTGCTCGACGGTCTGATCGGCCAGGCGCAATTGCTGCGTGGGCGCCGGGTCAGCGGCGCAACCGGCAAGCAGCAAGAGCAGCGAGCCTGCGGTCATAGCTTGAATGTTCACGAAAGATTCCTACTGTGTGGGTACTGCAGGCGCAGGCGGCTGCTGGGCTTTCCAACGCTCGACATTGCGCGAAAACACTTCGGCCGGAACACCTGAAGCGGTCAATTCTGTCATTTTTTTAGCCAGCTGTCCGCGCAGCCAGGGATCGTTGCAGGCGGAGTCGTGAGACAGCGCCAGGTACAAGCCGGGGCGGTCGACAGGCAGTTCGCTGCTCTGCAGTTGCTCGTCCAGACCTTGCGCCTGTGCCATTGCCGCACCGGAATAGCGTCCGGCAATCACGTATTCGACCTGGCGCCGCGCGAGCTTGCTGAAAGCCTGTTGCAAATTTTCGGTGTGGGTGAGCTTCAAGTGCTCGGCGGCCAACGTTGCGAACGCCTGGGTTGGTCGTGCCTTGGCCGAGATCGCCCCGGTGTGGCCGTGCAGGTCGGCCAGGCTGCGGTAGGTTAATGGCACCGAACGCAGGGTCCATATCAGGTAATCGTTCGGGACCAGTGCCGGATGCACATAGTCCAGAGATTCAAGTTCAGCCACGGCCAATGGCGCATCCACCAGCAGATCCATGCGCCCGCTACGCACTTCCTCCAGCGCCTGCGAACGCTTGCCCGCATAGAGAATGTCGACCTTGATGCCTATCTGGCCCGCTACCTGCTGCAGCAGGTCGGCGTTGACCCCGATCAAACGCTCGGGGTCCTGGGAGTCCCGCCACAGATAGGGTGGTGCGTCAGGGCTGCCACTGGCCACCAGTCGCTCGCACTTCCCGGCCCCCTGTGCCACCAGCGGCAGCAGCACCGCGACCATACACAGGCCCGCGCGGCGAAGTTTGCCTTGTCCGGTCATGCTCAACCCCTTCAGACCCTGTTACATGCAAAAAAGCCCGGTCGCGACCCGCTGCCCAATGGGCAACGGACCGCGACCGGGCCTGAATCAACCGCAGCGCGAAGCGCTGGGTCAGACCAGTTTTTCAAGCTCCGGAACGGCTTCGAACAAGTCCGCTACCAGGCCGTAATCGGCAACCTGGAAGATTGGCGCTTCCTCGTCCTTGTTGATCGCAACGATCACCTTGGAGTCCTTCATGCCTGCCAGATGCTGGATGGCCCCGGAAATACCCACGGCAATATACAGCTGCGGCGCGACGATCTTGCCCGTCTGCCCAACCTGCATGTCGTTGGGCACGAAGCCGGCATCTACCGCCGCACGCGACGCACCCACGGCAGCGCCCAGCTTGTCGGCCAGGGTGTAGAGGTGCTTGAAGTTGTCACCGTTCTGCATGCCACGACCACCGGACACGACGATCTTGGCAGCAGTCAGTTCGGGACGATCGGACTTGGCCAGCTCTTCGCCGACGAAGCTCGACTTGCCGGTATCGTGCGCCGCACCTACCGCTTCGACGGAGGCAGAACCCCCTTCGGCAGCCACGGCATCGAAGCCGGTGGCACGCACGGTGATGACCTTGATCGCAGCGCTCGACTGCACGGTGGCAATCGCGTTGCCTGCATAGATCGGACGCTTGAAGGTGTCCGGCGACTCGACCGAGATGATCTCGGAAATCTGGTCCACATCCAATGCAGCAGCCACGCGCGGGAGAATGTTCTTGCCATTGGCGGTCGCGGCGGACAGCACATGGGTGTAACCCGATGCCAGCTCGACGATCAGCGGCGCGACGTTCTCAGGCAACTGGTGCGCATAGGCCGCGTTGTCCGCCACCAGCACCTTGCTCACGCCCGCGATCTTGGCCGCGGCTTCGGCGACACTGGCGACCTGCACGCCGGCGACCAGCACATGGATGTCGCCGCCGATTTTCTGCGCAGCGGCCACGGTGTTCAGGGTCGAAGGCGCAACACCGGTGTTGACCTGACCTTCGGTTACATAATCAGCGATAACCAGGATAGTCATTAGATTACCTTCGCCTCGTTCTTCAGTTTTTCGACCAGTTCGGCTACCGACTTGACCTTGACGCCGGCACTGCGAGTCGCCGGAGCCTCGACCTTGAGGGTCGTGTTGGTGGAAGTCACGGATACACCGAGCGCCTCGGGCGTGAGCGACTCGAGCGGCTTCTTCTTGGCCTTCATGATGTTGGGCAAGGACGCGTAGCGCGGCTCGTTCAGGCGCAGGTCGGTGGTGACGATGGCCGGCAGGGTCAGGCCGACGGTTTGCAGCCCGTCGTCGACTTCACGGGTGACGTTGAGCTTGTCGCCCGCCACTTCGACCTTGGACGCGAAAGTGCCCTGTGCGTAGCCACTCAGCGCAGCCAGCATCTGGCCAGTCTGGTTGTTGTCGCTGTCGATCGCCTGCTTGCCCAGGATCACCAGTTGCGGCTGCTCCTTGTCGACGACCGCCTTGAGCAGCTTGGCCACTGCCAGCGCGTTCAGCTCCTCGGCATGCTCGACCAGAATGGCGCGGTCGGCGCCCAGGGCCAGCGCAGTGCGCAGTTGCTCCTGGGCCGTGGCCGGGCCGATGGTGACCACGACGATCTCGCTGGCGATGCCCTTCTCTTTCAGGCGAACGGCTTCTTCAACAGCGATTTCGCAGAACGGATTCATCGACATCTTGACGTTGGCAAGATCAACGCCGGAGTTGTCCGCCTTGACGCGAACCTTGACGTTATAGTCGACCACTCGTTTGACAGCTACAAGAACCTTCATGGATTCCTCGTTACTCTCCGGTGAAAAGAATGTCGCCCAGGCAGACCGGACGATGACGTGGGCGCAAGGGCACCATCGAAACGTTTGCAGCATTGCGCAGCGCTGGCAAAAACCTGATTTTTCAAGACCTTGACCAACACAACGGGGCAGCCTTCAACAAGTATGACGTGTAAACTCGACCCGGTGTTCGTCCGACATGCGCGAACGGCTCGGACCGGGTCGAGATCCGGTGCATCCGGTAATGCGCTGCAGATCTGCACCAGACATCAAGCTGGCCGTATCTTGACCGCTGAGCCTTGACCGGTCAATACGTGGAACTCACCGGTCACGCCCCCTGGCCACCTTGATTTTACTGGGCTGCAGCAGATTCAAACAAACGTTTGTATTGGACCTGGCAAGTGGTGTAGATATACTGCAACACATAACATGCTGTTGCCTGTAGCCATCGAGACGCAGCACTACACAGGCGGAACATGGATCGACACGTTTGATGTGCATACCAGCGCAACACACCGGATGACCGTTCCGGCAGCATTACCCAGATAGAGCAACCCAGTAGCGCAGCACCCATTAGAAAAGCCTGATGAGCCCTGAGTAGGAGAGAACCCGTGGAACGCGAATACATGGAATTCGACGTCGTCGTCGTCGGCGCAGGCCCAGCGGGCCTGTCCGCTGCATGCCGACTGAAGCAGAAAGCCGCCGACGCCGGACAGGAAATCAGCGTCTGCGTGGTTGAAAAAGGCTCCGAAGTCGGTGCTCACATCTTGTCCGGCGCTGTGTTCGAACCGCGAGCGCTCACCGAGCTGTTCCCGGACTGGAAAGCCTTGGGTGCACCCCTGAATACCCCTGTCACGCGCGACGATATCTTCGTACTGAAGAACGCCGACAGCGGCACCAAAATTCCCAATGCCCTCGTGCCCCAGACCATGCACAACGAAGGCAACTACATCATCTCCCTGGGCAACCTGTGCCGCTGGCTCGCCCAGCAGGCCGAAAACCTGGGTGTCGAGATCTATCCGGGGTTTGCCGCCCAAGAGGCGCTCATCGACGAAACAGGCGTCGTACGCGGCATCATCACCGGCGACCTGGGTGTCGATCGCGAAGGCAAGCCCAAGGACGGCCTGTATACCCCGGGCATGGAATTGCGCGCCAAATACACCTTGTTCGCCGAAGGCTGCCGTGGGCACATCGGCAAGCAACTGATCGAGCGTTTCAAACTCGACCGCGATGCCGACGCGCAGCATTACGGGATCGGGTTGAAAGAGATCTGGGAGATCGATCCCGCCAAACATCAGCCTGGTCTGGTCGTACACACCGCCGGCTGGCCATTGGACGTCATGGGCACCGAGAACACCGGCGGCTCGTTCCTCTATCACGTGGAGAACAATCAGGTGGTGGTTGGCCTGATCGTCGATCTGTCCTACGCCAACCCGTTCCTGTCTCCGTTCGACGAGTTCCAGCGCCTCAAGCATCACCCGGTCCTCAAGCAATACCTGGAAGGCGGCAAGCGCGTCAGCTACGGCGCCCGCGCTATCTGCAAGGGCGGCTTCAACTCGCTGCCCAAGATGGTCTTCGCCGGCGGCGCCCTGATCGGCTGCGACCTGGGCACCATGAACTTCTCCAAGATCAAGGGCAGCCACACCGCCATGAAGTCCGGCATGCTCGCCGCCGAAGCGGTGGCCGACGCGCTGTTCAAGGGCTCGGAGGGCGGAGACGTGCTCGACGGCTACGTGTCCGGCTTCAAGGCCAGCTGGCTCTACGAAGAGCTGTTCGCCAGCCGCAACTTCGGCGCGGCCATTCATAAATGGGGCGCCATCGTTGGCGGCGCGTTCAACTTCGTCGACCAGAACCTGTTCAAGGGCAAGATGCCCTTCACCCTGCACGACAACAAGCCTGACTACGCCTGCATGAAGCTGGCAGCGGACAGCAAGCGCATCGACTACCCCAAGCCTGATGGCAAGTTGAGCTTCGACAAACTCAGTTCGGTGTTCATCTCAGGCACCAACCATGAAGAAGAGCAGCCGTGCCACCTCAAGCTCAAGGATCCGAGCATTCCCATCGGCAAGAACCTGCCGCTGTACGACGAGCCCGCTCAGCGCTACTGTCCCGCCGGTGTCTATGAAGTGGTCACCCAGGAAGACGGTGCCAAGCGCTTCCAGATCAACGCGCAGAACTGCGTGCACTGCAAGACGTGCGACATCAAGGATCCTTCGCAGAACATCGTTTGGGTAGCACCCGAAGGCTCGGGCGGACCGACCTACCCGAACATGTAACTTCTCACCTACGGCAGGAGCACCTATGCCCAAGACCACGATGTTCGACCTCGACGGCAGAATAGCGCTGGTCTCCGGCGCCAGCCGCGGGATCGGCGAGTCCATCGCTCGGCTGCTGGCGCAGCAGGGCGCGCATGTCATCGTCGTCAGTCGCAAGCTGGAAGGCTGCCAGCGCGTCGCCGACAGCATCAATGCAAGCGGCGACCAGGCTACCGCGATAGCCTGCCACATTGGCGAAACCGAGCAGATTCAGGACTTGTTCGCGCGCATCCGCACACTGTTTGGTCGGCTGGACATTCTGGTCAACAACGCCGCCACCAATCCCCAATTCGGCAGCGTCCTGGACGTCGACCTGGGCGCCTTTCAGAAGACCGTGGACGTCAACGTCCGCGGTTATTTCTTCATGTCGGTCGAAGCCGGCAAGTTGATGCGCGAACACGGTGGTGGCAGCATCATCAACGTGGCATCTATCAACGGCGTGTCACCTGGGGTGTTCCAGGGCGTCTACTCCATGACCAAGGCCGCGGTGATCAACATGACCAAGGCGTTCGCCAAGGAATGCGCCGGCTTCAACATCCGCTGCAACGCCTTGCTGCCAGGCCTGACCGATACCCGCTTCGCTTCTGCCCTGGTCGGGAACCAGGCCATCCTCAAGACCGCCCTCGCGCAGATTCCGCTCAATCGTGTTGCCCAACCGGACGAAATGGCCGGAGCGGTGCTGTACCTGGCCAGCTCGGCGTCCAGCTACACCACAGGTACGGTACTGAACGTGGACGGTGGCTTTCTCTGCTGAAACACTCAGACCTTGGGGTCCGCAGGCGCTTTGGTAGGCGCTGCGTATTTGGGCTTCAGATGCCCTTCGCCATCCAATAGCCAGGCATCCATGATCTCCCGTACCACGGGGCCTGCCACACGCCCGCCGGCCTCGCCGTTCTCGATCATCACCGCCACCACGATCTTCGGCCGATCGGCCGGCGCAAAGCCCACGAACAAGGCATTGTCGCGGTTGCGCTCCAGGGTCTTGAGGCGGTTGTAACGTTCGCCCTGCTTGATCGCCACCACTTGCGCCGTACCCGACTTGCCAGCAATGCGATATTGCGCACCGGCTGCCGCCTGACGGGCGATGCCGCGCGGATCGTGCATGACCAATTGCATGCCGTGGTTGACCTGATCCCATTCGCGGTTGTCACGCAGCACGATATTGGGGATCGGGTTGTCGTCCACCGGCGCCAGCCCGCCTACGGTTTCAGCCAGGTGCGGCCGACGCCACACGCCCTTGCTGGCGATCAGCGTGGTGGCCTGGGCCAGTTGCAACGGTGTGACCTGCATGTAGCCCTGGCCAATACCAAGGATCAGCGTCTCGCCGGGGAACCACGCCTGACGTCGGGTCGCGCGCTTCCACTGCTGTGACGGCATCAAGCCAGGCGCTTCCTCGAACATGTCCAGCGACACCTTCTGGCCCAGGCCGAAGCGCGTCATGTAATCGTGCATGCGGTCCACACCGAGCTTGTGCGCCAGGTCATAGAAATAGGTGTCGTTGGAACGCATGATGGCAGCATCCATGTCCACCCATCCATCGCCGCTGCGGTTCCAGTTGCGGTATTTGTGCTCGTAGTTGGGCAGTTCGTAGTAGCCAGGGTCGAACACTCGCGATTGGGGCGTGACCGCACCGGTGTCCAAGCCGGCGATCGCCACTTCCGGCTTGATGGTCGAGCCGGGTGCGTAAAGGCCCCGCAGCACGCGGTTGAACAGTGGGCGGTCGATGGAATCGCGCAGTGCTGCGTATTCCTTGAAGCTGATACCCGTCACGAACAGGTTGGGGTCGAAGCTCGGCTTGCTGACCATGGCCAGTACGTCGCCGGTTTCCGGATCGATGCACACCACCGCCCCGCGCCGGTCACCCAGCGCCTTCTCGGCAGCCTCCTGCAAATGCACATCGAGGCTGAGCACGATGTTCTTGCCCGGCACCGGATCATGGTGGTTGAGCACCCGCATGACCCGGCCTTGAGCATTGGTCTCGACCTCTTCATAGCCTACCTGGCCATGCAACTGGCTTTCGTAGAACTTCTCGACACCGGTCTTGCCCACCGACTGCGTGCCACGGTATTGCGTCTGGTCGAGGGTCTTGGATTCCCTTTCGTTGATCCGCCCCACGTAGCCCACCGAATGGGCGAAGTGTTCCTTGCGCGGATACTCACGCACGAACTGAGGTTCGACATCGATGCCCGGCAGCAGGAATTGATTCACCGCGATCCGTGCAATCTGGTTCTCGTTCAATTCATACATCAAGGTGACGGGTTCGAACGGATGGCGCGCTCGCTTGAGATCCTTGTCGAACTGCTTGCGTGTCTCATCGCTCAGCTCCAGCACCTTCACCACCTCATCGAGCACTTCAGGCGTGTTGCCAGCGCGCTCGCGCGTCAGGGTCAGGTTGAAACTGGGCCTGTTATCGGCCAATACCACGCCATTGCGATCGTAGATCACACCGCGTTCGGGAGGGATGGGCAGCACATGCACCCGGTTGTTTTCGGACACCGTGGAGTTGTAGGCGAACTCGATGACCTGCAGGAAATACAGACGCCCAACCAGAGCAAGGCTCAATGCCAATACCAGCAATGCGCAGGCAAGCAGCCGACGATTGACCAGGCCTTGTTCCTTGCCATGGTCTTTGAGAGGAATGGGTTGGGGCATGCGGACCGCTCTGAAAAAGCGCCGATGGTAACCAAGCAGGCCCCTGCCCTCAAGCGCCAACGTCCCTGGGCTGACCAAGGGAGTCGGCCGACGCTACGTCAGGTGCGGTCCTGAGGCAGACGCACCTGGCGCTTGGTGCTGACGAAGATGCCCCAGCTGGACATGAACAATGCCGCGATCAATGGGCCGATCACGAAACCATTGAGTCCGAAGACTGCCAGGCCACCCAAGGTCGATACCAGAATCAGGTAATCCGGCATCTTCGTGTCCTTGCCCACCAGCAGCGGACGCAACACGTTGTCGACCATGCCGATGACCAGGATACCGAACAGTGTCAGCGTTACCCCCTGCCAGATGTAACCGCTCAACAGGAAGTAGGCCGCCACTGGCGCCCAGACAATACCGGCCCCGACCGCTGGCAGCAGCGACAGGAATGCCATGAGTACGGCCCACAGCAACGCACTGGGGATATCCAGAAACCAGAAAATCACGCCGCCCAAGGCACCTTGCGTGACCGCAACCAGCAGATTGCCCTTCACCGTGGCGCGCACCACGCGATTGAACTTCAATTGCAAACGACGCTTCTGTTGCTCGGCCAGTGGGATCGCCGTGCGGATCTTGCGCGACAGTTCAGGGCCATCACGCAGGAAGAAGAACAGCAGGTACAGCATGATGCCGAAGCTGACCACGAAATCCAGCGTACCCTGGCCAAAGCTGAAAGCCTGTGTCGCGAAGTACTGGCTACCCTGCATGGCACCCTTGGCAACTTTGTCGCGCACCCCTTCCAGATCACCCATGCCCATGCGATCGAGCAGTTGTTGTCCGGATGCCGGAAGCAACTGCTTGAACTGGTCGATATAGCCAGCCACGTCCAGCTGTCCGCTTTCGATATTCTTGTAGAGTATCGCGCCTTCTTGTACCAGCAATGCGCTGATGATGATCACCGGCAAGATCGCGATCAGCAAAGCCGTTGTCAACGTAACCAGCGAGCTGATGTTCCGACGTCGGTTGAACTTCATCATGACCAGCCGCTGCAATGGCGCAAATACGATACCCAGAATCACCGCCCAGAAGACCGCGCCGTAATAAGGCAAAAGAATCCAGATGAAAGCGATAGTGACGAGGATCAACAGTAACAACAGCGTTTTGTTTTGCAGGTTGGTTTCGTTCATGTTCAATCCATGTCGATAAGCTACAGAACCGTCATTCGGTCCTGTGGGTTAGTCCTCCCAGTCGCGTGCGAGTTTAGTCACCAGCAAGATAAATCCGCGTCAGACGCGTTTATCCAGTTCGATGGCAACGCGCAGCCCGCCCAGAGGGCTTTCCGACAGCTGCAAGCGGGCGGACCAGCTTTCGACGATGTCACGAACGATGCCCAGGCCCAGGCCGTGGCCGTCGACCTGTTCGTCCAGCCGGGAACCGCGATCCAGCACCGCCTGACGCGCGGCCTCGGGAATCCCCGGGCCGTCGTCGTCGACCCAGATACTGTACCCCTGCTCGTGCTCGACAATGGTCAGGCAGACCTGCGCATCCGCCCACTTGCAGGCGTTGTCGAGCAGATTGCCCAGTAGCTCCAGCACGTCCTCACGGTCCCAGGGCAGGCGTACGTCCGTCGCCACCTCGTAGCTCAGGTTCAGGTGACCGCCATGGATCATCTCCAGGGTCGCGAACAAACCTGGAATCTCCCCTGCACAGTCGAACTGAACACCCGGCAGCGCATCGCCTGCCAGACGTGCGCGGTTGAGCTCACGGCTCAGACGAAGCTGGATGTGTTCAAGCTGCTCACGCAACAGGCGACTGACCTCCGGTTGGTCACGTAGCCGCTCGCTGCCTGCCAGACTCAATAGCACCGCCATAGGTGTTTTCAGTGCATGCCCCAGATTGCCCAGTGCATTGCGCGAACGCTTGAGGCTGTCTTCGGTGTGCAACAACAGGTGATTGATCTGAGCTACCAACGGTTCAAGCTCTGCTGGCACTTCGCTGTCCAGTTGCGACCGCTGACCCAACTGCAGTTGTGCGATTTGCTCGCGAGTACGCTCCAGCGGTTTGAGCGAACGCTTGACCGTGATGCGTTGCAGCACCAGGACCGCAATCAAAGCGGCCAGGCCCATGCCCAGGCCAATCTGGCGTACCCGCTGGAAACTGGCACGCACCGGCGTGTAGTCCTGGGCCACGATGATCGACAAAGGCTGGCCCAATCGGCGGTAATCGGCACGCAGGACCAGCAGCAGCTGGCCCTCGGGCCCCAGCTTCAACCCCGAATACAATCCCGACTGCTCGGGCACCGGTAGCTCGAGATCCCACAACGAGCGCGAGCGCCAGTGACCATCGGGAAAGTCTATGCGGAAGTAATGCCCTGAGAACGGGCGCTCGTAGGCAGGGGAAATGCGGTGTTGATCCAACTGCAAACCCTGAGGTCCCCGTTGCATAGCAACCAGAAGGTTTTCGCTTTCATTACGCAGGCCGGCTTCCAAGTAGCGCTGCAGGCCCATTTCGAACAACCACAGGCTCAACTGCGCGAGCACCAGACCCACGACCACCAGCACACTGATCAGCCCGACGCTCAATCGCGCCTGGATGGATCTCACTGCACGACTCCAGCAAACCGGTAGCCCTGCCCTCGCCGCGTCTCGATCACGCTACGACCCAACTTGCGGCGCAAGTGGTTGACGTGAACTTCCAGCACGTTCGAATCCCGCTCGGTTTCGCCGTCGTACAAATGATCGGCCAAGTGGCCTTTGGAAAGAATCTGGTCCGGGTGCAGCATGAAATAACGCAGCAGGCGAAACTCAGCGGCTGTCAGCTGAATATCGACCCCAGCCTGCAACACGCATTGACGGCCTTCGTCCAGATGCAAACCTGCAGCTTCCAGACGCGGCATGTTCGACAAGCCACGGGCCCGCCGCACCAATGCCTGTGCACGCAACTGAAGCTCTTCAGGATGGAAAGGCTTGGTCAGATAGTCATCGGCCCCTGCTTTCAAACCCTCAATGCGCTCCGCCCAGGAACCGCGCGCAGTCAGAATGAGTACAGGAGTGGAAAGATTTGCAGCCCGCCACTGAGCCAGTACATCGAGCCCTGGCAGACCAGGCAATCCCAGGTCTAGGATGATTAGATCGTAAGGTTCGGACTGCCCCTGATACACCGCATCTCGCCCATCCGCCAACCAGTCCACGGCATACCCCTGGCGACTGAGGCTGGCACTCAGCTCATCGGCCAGGGGCACGTTGTCTTCCACCAACAACAAGCGCATCAGTCATCTTCCTCGTCTTTGAGCAAATCGCCTGTGGCCGCATCCAGCTTTATCTCGCGAACTACACCTGCCGTGGTCAGCAACTCGACTTCATACACCAGCTTCTGTTGTTTTTCCTCAAGCTCCGCCTCTAGCAGACGTGCACCCGGGTATCGGGCCATGGCCTGACCGAGCAGCTGTTCAAGGGGCAGGATCACGCCTTCCTGCCTGAGTCGCAGGGCTTCATCCTGGTCAAGATCCCGAGCCACTGCCAGGGAACAGAATGCCAGCAACCCGACCACTATTGCGCGACCTGCTGGCAATATGTTCATTAGGTATCCTGATGGTCTTTAAGCACTTGGCCAGTGGTCGCATCGAGCTCGACGTCCCACTCGACGCCCTTGCTGTCGCGCAGTTCGACCTGATAGATGTATTTGCCGTATTCCTCTTCCAGCTCGGTCTCGTGGATCGTACCGCCTGGATGTTTGGCCAAAGCTGCAGCATTGAGTTTCTCGAAGGACTGGATGGTACCAGCATCGCGCAAGCGAAGCGCTTCGTCCGGCCCAAGATCTTTGGCCTGGGCACTGATGGCAACGAAACTCATGGATGAAGCCAACAGCAGAGCAGTCAGGGTTTTCATTCGGTTCACCTTAGGTATGTGTGAAATATGTCTGGGGTATGTAGGGTCTACGGAAGACACAATACCGAAGATGACTTAATTCAAACTTAATGGCACAACGCTAGCTTGCATCCATCACAGCGTGTAACGCCTTTTCGGCCTACCGTGCGCAAGCTTGCTGGCCAGATCCCGCCACACCCGCCCAAGCGCACTTACCGTCTCGGTTGGACACCTGATAAACTGCACCCTTGCCCTGTCTACAAATTGGAACACACGTGGAAATTTTCAAGGAATTCACTTTCGAGTCTGCCCATCGGCTTCCTCATGTACCCGAGGGACATAAGTGCGGTCGCTTGCATGGCCATTCCTTCAAGGTCGCTATCTATCTGAAGGGCGATGTTGATCCTCACACCGGCTGGATACGTGATTTCTCCGAAATCAAATCGATATTCAAGCCGCTTTATGAACGCCTCGACCACAACTACCTGAATGACATTTCCGGTCTCGAGAATCCTACCAGCGAGAACCTTGCGAAATGGATCTGGCAAGAGCTCAAGCCGCTCTTGCCTGAGCTGTCCAAGATCCGCATCCACGAAACATGCACAAGCGGCTGCGAGTACGTCGGCGACTGACAGGCGCACCAAGAAAAACCACCCAGACGGGTGGTTTTTTTGTGCGTGCCAATCGGTATTTTTGCCTTTAGAAAGACAAAACCCCTACCTGCTCGCGCAGATAGGGGTTTCGGAATTGAATCTTGACGATGACCTACTCTCACATGGGGAAACCCCACACTACCATCGGCGATGCATCGTTTCACTGCTGAGTTCGGGATGGGATCAGGTGGTTCCAATGCTCTATGGTCGTCAAGAAATTCTGTAGCCGGGATGCCCTTGGGAGGCACTCCAGCGAATCGGGTATGTGATGTTCGTGGGTTGTCTTGCTGCGAACTTTCGGTTCGTGTCATCTCCACAGTCACCGCAATCTGGTCATTCGACGCAAATTGCTTGGGTGTTATATGGTCAAGCCTCACGGGCAATTAGTATGGGTTAGCTCAACGCCTCACAGCGCTTACACACCCCACCTATCAACGTCGTAGTCTTCGACGGCCCTTCAGGGAACTCAAGGTTCCAGTGAGATCTCATCTTGAGGCAAGTTTCCCGCTTAGATGCTTTCAGCGGTTATCTTTTCCGAACATAGCTACCCGGCAATGCCACTGGCGTGACAACCGGAACACCAGAGGTTCGTCCACTCCGGTCCTCTCGTACTAGGAGCAGCCCCTCTCAAATCTCAAACGTCCACGGCAGATAGGGACCGAACTGTCTCACGACGTTCTAAACCCAGCTCGCGTACCACTTTAAATGGCGAACAGCCATACCCTTGGGACCGGCTTCAGCCCCAGGATGTGATGAGCCGACATCGAGGTGCCAAACACCGCCGTCGATATGAACTCTTGGGCGGTATCAGCCTGTTATCCCCGGAGTACCTTTTATCCGTTGAGCGATGGCCCTTCCATACAGAACCACCGGATCACTAAGACCTACTTTCGTACCTGCTCGACGTGTCTGTCTCGCAGTCAAGCGCGCTTTTGCCTTTATACTCTACGACCGATTTCCGACCGGTCTGAGCGCACCTTCGTACTCCTCCGTTACTCTTTAGGAGGAGACCGCCCCAGTCAAACTACCCACCATACACTGTCCTCGATCCGGATGACGGACCTGAGTTAGAACCTCAAAGTTGCCAGGGTGGTATTTCAAGGTTGGCTCCACGCAGACTGGCGTCCACGCTTCAAAGCCTCCCACCTATCCTACACAAGCAAATTCAAAGTCCAGTGCAAAGCTATAGTAAAGGTTCACGGGGTCTTTCCGTCTAGCCGCGGATACACTGCATCTTCACAGCGATTTCAATTTCACTGAGTCTCGGGTGGAGACAGCGCCGCCATCGTTACGCCATTCGTGCAGGTCGGAACTTACCCGACAAGGAATTTCGCTACCTTAGGACCGTTATAGTTACGGCCGCCGTTTACCGGGGCTTCGATCAAGAGCTTCGCTTGCGCTAACCCCATCAATTAACCTTCCGGCACCGGGCAGGCGTCACACCCTATACGTCCACTTTCGTGTTTGCAGAGTGCTGTGTTTTTAATAAACAGTCGCAGCGGCCTGGTATCTTCGACCGGCATGAGCTTACGGAGCAAGTCCTTCACCCTCACCGGCGCACCTTCTCCCGAAGTTACGGTGCCATTTTGCCTAGTTCCTTCACCCGAGTTCTCTCAAGCGCCTTGGTATTCTCTACCCAACCACCTGTGTCGGTTTGGGGTACGGTTCCTGGTTACCTGAAGCTTAGAAGCTTTTCTTGGAAGCATGGCATCAACCACTTCGTCGTCTGAAAGACAACTCGTCATCAGCTCTCGGCCTTGAGATCCCGGATTTACCTAAGATCTCAGCCTACCACCTTAAACTTGGACAACCAACGCCAAGCTGGCCTAGCCTTCTCCGTCCCTCCATCGCAATAACCAGAAGTACAGGAATATTAACCTGTTTTCCATCGACTACGCTTTTCAGCCTCGCCTTAGGGACCGACTAACCCTGCGTCGATTAACGTTGCGCAGGAAACCTTGGTCTTTCGGCGTGGGTGTTTTTCACACCCATTGTCGTTACTCATGTCAGCATTCGCACTTCTGATACCTCCAGCAAGCTTCTCAACTCACCTTCACAGGCTTACAGAACGCTCCTCTACCGCATCACCAAAAGGTGATACCCGTAGCTTCGGTACCTGGTTTGAGCCCCGTTACATCTTCCGCGCAGGCCGACTCGACTAGTGAGCTATTACGCTTTCTTTAAAGGGTGGCTGCTTCTAAGCCAACCTCCTAGCTGTCTAAGCCTTCCCACATCGTTTCCCACTTAACCAGGATTTTGGGACCTTAGCTGACGGTCTGGGTTGTTTCCCTTTTCACGACGGACGTTAGCACCCGCCGTGTGTCTCCCATGCTCGGCACTTGTAGGTATTCGGAGTTTGCATCGGTTTGGTAAGTCGGGATGACCCCCTAGCCGAAACAGTGCTCTACCCCCTACAGTGATACATGAGGCGCTACCTAAATAGCTTTCGAGGAGAACCAGCTATCTCCGAGCTTGATTAGCCTTTCACTCCGATCCACAGGTCATCCGCTAACTTTTCAACGGTAGTCGGTTCGGTCCTCCAGTCAGTGTTACCTAACCTTCAACCTGCCCATGGATAGATCGCCCGGTTTCGGGTCTATACCCAGCGACTAAACGCCCTATTAAGACTCGCTTTCGCTACGCCTCCCCTATTCGGTTAAGCTCGCCACTGAATATAAGTCGCTGACCCATTATACAAAAGGTACGCAGTCACAGAACAAGTCTGCTCCCACTGCTTGTACGCATACGGTTTCAGGATCTATTTCACTCCCCTCTCCGGGGTTCTTTTCGCCTTTCCCTCACGGTACTAGTTCACTATCGGTCAGTCAGTAGTATTTAGCCTTGGAGGATGGTCCCCCCATATTCAGACAAGGTTTCTCGTGCCCCGTCCTACTCGATTTCATTGACAAGAGATTTTCGCGTACAGGGCTATCACCCACTATGGCCGCACTTTCCAGAGCGTTCCGCTAATCTCAAACCAACTTAAGGGCTGGTCCCCGTTCGCTCGCCACTACTAAGGGAATCTCGGTTGATTTCTTTTCCTCAGGGTACTTAGATGTTTCAGTTCCCCTGGTTCGCTTCTCATGCCTATGTATTCAGCATGAGATAACTGTCTTATGACAGCTGGGTTCCCCCATTCAGACATCTCCGGATCACAGTCTGTTTGCCGACTCCCCGAAGCTTTTCGCAGGCTACCACGTCTTTCATCGCCTCTGACTGCCAAGGCATCCACCGTATGCGCTTCTTCACTTGACCATATAACCCCAAGCAATCTGGTTATACTGTGAAGACGACATTCGCCGAAAATTCGCATTTACTCTAAGAGCAACTCACAAATTTTACCTTAGCCTGAACAACACCAGTGAAAGTGCTGTCCAGTCTATCTTTCTATCACATACCCAAATTTTTAAAGAACGATTCTGAAAAAGATCAGAAATCAGCATTCAACCATCACTCGATGGAATGCTCATTTCTAAGCTTTGACAACGATGGAGCACCAAAAGTGGTGGAGCCAAGCGGGATCGAACCGCTGACCTCCTGCGTGCAAGGCAGGCGCTCTCCCAGCTGAGCTATGGCCCCATAATTGGTGGGTCTGGGCAGATTCGAACTGCCGACCTCACCCTTATCAGGGGTGCGCTCTAACCAACTGAGCTACAGACCCAATCGTCTTCTTCAATGAATCAAGCAATTCGTGTGGGAGCTCATGAGCCAGCTGTTGTCGTCGATTAAGGAGGTGATCCAGCCGCAGGTTCCCCTACGGCTACCTTGTTACGACTTCACCCCAGTCATGAATCACACCGTGGTAACCGTCCTCCCGAAGGTTAGACTAGCTACTTCTGGTGCAACCCACTCCCATGGTGTGACGGGCGGTGTGTACAAGGCCCGGGAACGTATTCACCGCGACATTCTGATTCGCGATTACTAGCGATTCCGACTTCACGCAGTCGAGTTGCAGACTGCGATCCGGACTACGATCGGTTTTGTGAGATTAGCTCCACCTCGCGGTTTGGCGACCCTCTGTACCGACCATTGTAGCACGTGTGTAGCCCAGGCCGTAAGGGCCATGATGACTTGACGTCATCCCCACCTTCCTCCGGTTTGTCACCGGCAGTCTCCTTAGAGTGCCCACCATAACGTGCTGGTAACTAAGGACAAGGGTTGCGCTCGTTACGGGACTTAACCCAACATCTCACGACACGAGCTGACGACAGCCATGCAGCACCTGTCTCAATGTTCCCGAAGGCACCAATCCATCTCTGGAAAGTTCATTGGATGTCAAGGCCTGGTAAGGTTCTTCGCGTTGCTTCGAATTAAACCACATGCTCCACCGCTTGTGCGGGCCCCCGTCAATTCATTTGAGTTTTAACCTTGCGGCCGTACTCCCCAGGCGGTCAACTTAATGCGTTAGCTGCGCCACTAAGAGTTCAAGACTCCCAACGGCTAGTTGACATCGTTTACGGCGTGGACTACCAGGGTATCTAATCCTGTTTGCTCCCCACGCTTTCGCACCTCAGTGTCAGTATGAGCCCAGGTGGTCGCC
Organism: Pseudomonas rhizosphaerae; assembly: GCF_000761155.1. Lineage (NCBI taxonomy): Bacteria > Pseudomonadati > Pseudomonadota > Gammaproteobacteria > Pseudomonadales > Pseudomonadaceae > Pseudomonas > Pseudomonas rhizosphaerae. Next base: position 2,860,248 of record NZ_CP009533.1, read on the forward strand.
TTCGCCACTGGTGTTCCTTCCTATATCTACGCATTTCACCGCTACACAGGAAATTCCACCACCCTCTGCTCTACTCTAGCTTGCCAGTTTTGGATGCAGTTCCCAGGTTGAGCCCGGGGATTTCACATCCAACTTAACAAACCACCTACGCGCGCTTTACGCCCAGTAATTCCGATTAACGCTTGCACCCTCTGTATTACCGCGGCTGCTGGCACAGAGTTAGCCGGTGCTTATTCTGTCGGTAACGTCAAAACAGCAAGGTATTCGCTTACTGCCCTTCCTCCCAACTTAAAGTGCTTTACAATCCGAAGACCTTCTTCACACACGCGGCATGGCTGGATCAGGCTTTCGCCCATTGTCCAATATTCCCCACTGCTGCCTCCCGTAGGAGTCTGGACCGTGTCTCAGTTCCAGTGTGACTGATCATCCTCTCAGACCAGTTACGGATCGTCGCCTTGGTGAGCCATTACCTCACCAACTAGCTAATCCGACCTAGGCTCATCTGATAGCGCAAGGCCCGAAGGTCCCCTGCTTTCTCCCGTAGGACGTATGCGGTATTAGCGTTCCTTTCGAAACGTTGTCCCCCACTACCAGGCAGATTCCTAGGCATTACTCACCCGTCCGCCGCTGAATCAGGAAGCAAGCTTCCATCAACCGCTCGACTTGCATGTGTTAGGCCTGCCGCCAGCGTTCAATCTGAGCCATGATCAAACTCTTCAGTTCAATACTGCAATTAGGTTTTGAGAAAACCTTATAAACTTGGCTCAGCAATCGCAAACTCGAGCCCGAAGGATCGAGGTAACTCTTTGATTTCTCGCGGAGTCCTTGTGATGCTGATAATCTTGTTGACTAACAGTCTTAACTCACAAGCACCCACACGAATTGCTTGATTCAATTGTTAAAGAGCGGTGGGTTGATTCTTTCGTCTCAACCGAGGCGCGCATTCTACGCCAGCCTCACATCCTGTCAAGCGTTTATTTCGAAGTATTTTTCCAGAAACCTGAACAACTTCAAACACTTGACTCGCTTCGATCACTCGTCAGCGGGAGGCGAATTCTACAGCGTTTCAAACCGCTGTCAACCACCTTTTCTCACCGCTTCCGACCTGCAAGATCGAAGCACCTCCTCACTGCCTGAACGACTAACTCGTTGATTAACAAGGCGTTTATCGTTTCGGCTGCGCCGGAAGTGGGGCGAATTATAGACAGATCTGGAGGGGCGTCAACCACTTATTCAGATCTTTTTTGGAGTGACTGGTTTTCGCCCAATCAAACGCGGAATACGCCGCGCTACGGCGGGCACCCTAAGCAACATCAGGAACACCCCAGCTGCCGCGTATATGGACCACTCTTCCAGGTCGGCGCGAACGATCCAGAGAAAGTGCAGCAGTCCCAAGCCCAATACGACATACACGAGCCGATGCAGTTGCTTCCAACGGCGACCCAGCCGACGCTGACTGTAGCGGTTGGAGGTTATGGCCAGTGCCAACAGACAGAGGAATGCCAGGCTACCCACGATGATGTAGGGGCGTTTGATCAATTCGACGCCAAGCTGACTCCAGTCCAATCCCAGAATGAAGAAGAGATAGGCCGCAAGATGCAGGCATACATAGGCAAAGCACCATAGGCCCAACTGCCGGCGTACTGCTATCCACCCAGGCCAGCCGGACAACTTTTGCAGGGGCGTCATGCACAGGGTGATCAACACCAGCACCAGGGTACCCAAGCCCAAGCGGTCCACCAGCACTTTGCCTGGATCGGGCCCCAGGGCAAATATCCACGCCTGGTAGAGCCATAACAATGGCCATATGCAGGCGACCACGAACACACTCAAACGCCAGAACGGGTAACGCATCAGTAGTTTTTCCGCAGATCCATGCCGGTGTAGAGGGATGCCACTTCCTCGCCGTAGCCATTGAACATTGCCGTCTCGCGGACATTGGGGCTGAACAGCCCGCTGGGCAGACGACGTTCACGCGCCTGAGTCCAGCGCGGGTGATCGACTTCGGGGTTCACGTTGGCATAGAAGCCATACTCGCTGGGCGCGATGTTTTCCCAGGTCGTGGCAGGCTGCTCGCTGACCAGGCTGATACGGACGATGGATTTGACACTTTTAAACCCGTATTTCCATGGCACCACCAGGCGCAGGGGTGCGCCGTTCTGGTTGGGCAGTTCACGGCCATACATGCCGACGCCAAGAATCGCGAGGGGATTCATGGCTTCGTCCAGGCGCAGGCCTTCTACATAGGGCCAGTTGATCAAGGCAAAGCCGGAACGCTGGCCTGGCATGCTCTTGGGATCCTGCAAGGTTTCGAAGCGGATGAACTTGGCTTTCGAAGTGGGCTCGACCTGCTTGAGCAGGGCCGAGATGGGAAAGCCGATCCAGGGAATGACCATGGACCATGCCTCGACGCAACGCAGCCGATAGATGCGCTCTTCAAGCTGATAGGGCTTCATGAAGTCTTCGAGGGCATAGCGCCCAGGCTTGCCGACCTCGCCATCTATCACGACCGACCAGGGTTCGGTTTTCAGTGAGCCAGCGTTGGCCGCCGGATCGCCTTTGCCGGTGCCGAACTCATAGAAGTTGTTGTAGTGGGTGGCATCCTTGAAAGGCGTGATCGGCTCGCCTTGCACGGTGACCGCGCCCCAGCGTGTTTGACCAAGCTTGTCGTTCAGCCAGGCAGGAGCGCTGCCAGCTTCGACACCTTCATAGCGAGAGGGATCGGCAGCGGATGCCCAGGAAGGAAGTGCCGAGACGGCCAAGGCTGACGCGGTGACGCCCATGAGCGAGCGGCGAGAGAGATAGATCGGTTCGGGGGTGACTTCGGACTCTTTGCAGTCCGAAGCACGTGAGAGCTTGATGAGCATGATGCCTCCGTAGCCTTGGCGTGTTTACCTACCAAGAGACTACGGATTATGCGGGAAATTGAATTTACTCGGCCTTTTTGTGACGACGCATGCGTAACAAATACTGTACCGGGCCGGACGCCGCGTAAGCGAGGAAGATCAACAGCAGGATACGAGGCGGATCACTGAACACCACGGCGAACACCAATACCACCGCCAGGATCGCCACGAAGGGAACGCGACCCTTGAGGTCAAGCTCCTTGAAGCTGTTGTACTTGATGTTGCTGACCATCAGCATGCCGGCGGCCGCCACCAACAGGGCTACCAGGAAGGACATCTTCGAGCCCTGGATGCCGTAGTCGCTGAACGCCCATACCAGACCGGCCACCACACCAGCAGCGGCCGGGCTGGCCAGACCGATGAAGTAGCGTTTGTCGGCCGTGCCGACCTGGGTGTTGAAACGGGCCAGGCGCAGTGCAGCGCCGGCGACGTAGATGAAGGCCACCATCCAGCCGACCTTGCCCATGTCACCCAGCGCCCAACCAAAGGCCAGCAGCGCGGGTGCAACACCGAATGCGACCATGTCGGACAGTGAGTCGTATTCTGCGCCAAAGGCGCTCTGGGTGTTGGTCATGCGCGCAACGCGGCCATCGAGGCTGTCGAGCACCATGGCGACGAAGATTGCAATGGCTGCATAGGCGAAATACTTGCTGGCTTCGGCGGCATTGCCGGCGCTCTGGGCACTGATCGAGTTGATGATCGAGTAGAAACCCGCAAACAGGTTCGCCGTGGTGAACAGGTTGGGCAGGAGATAGATGCCGCGGTGCCGGACTTTGCGTCCTTCGGCGTCATGCCCTTCTTCGACATGCTCATCGATCGGCAGGAGGCTTTCGGCGTCAGGAGCCTTGTTTGGCTCTTCGGGACGTTCGCTCATGGACAATACCTTGCAACGGTGTGGAAAGTTTCGACAGGCGTCTGGGTCGAGGGTTCGACCGCAAAACGTTGCAGCTTTATACCAGAAGCTTGCCACCATAACGAAAAAACGCGGCCTGGGCCGCGTTTTCATCGCTTGGAACTGTATCAGTTCTTGGCTTTGTCGACGATCTTGTTGGCGGCGATCCACGGCATCATGGAGCGCAGTTGCTCGCCGATGACTTCGATGCCGTGAGCGGCGTTGTTGCGACGCTTGGCGGTCATCGACGGGTAGTTGGTGGCGCCTTCGTTGATGAACATCTTGGCGTACTCGCCGTCCTGGATGCGCTTGAGTGCATTGCGCATGGCCTGACGCGATTCGGCGTTGATAACTTCCGGGCCGGTCACGTACTCGCCGTATTCGGCGTTGTTGGAGATCGAGTAGTTCATGTTGGCGATACCGCCTTCGTACATGAGGTCGACGATCAGCTTGAGCTCGTGCAGGCACTCGAAGTAGGCCATTTCTGGTGCATAACCAGCTTCGACCAGGGTTTCGAAACCGGCCTTGACCAGCTCGACGGTACCGCCGCACAGAACGGCCTGCTCGCCGAACAGGTCGGTTTCGGTCTCGTCCTTGAACGTGGTTTCGATGATGCCGGTACGGCCGCCGCCTACGCCCGAAGCGTACGACAATGCGACGTTCTTGGCGTTGCCCGAGGCGTCCTGGTAGATGGCGATCAGGTCAGGAATACCGCCGCCTTTGACGAACTCGGTACGCACGGTGTGGCCTGGTGCCTTGGGTGCGATCATGATCACGTCCAGATCGGCACGTGGCACGACCTGATTGTAGTGAATGGCGAAGCCGTGGGAGAACGCCAGGGTCGCGCCCTGCTTGATGTTGGGTTCGACTTCGTTCTTGTACAGCTGGGACTGGAACTCGTCCGGGGTCAGGATCATGACCAGATCGGCACCGGCGACGGCAGTGGCGACGTCGGCTACTTTCAAGCCATGAGCTTCAGCCTTGGCGACAGTAGCCGAACCCTTGCGCAGGCCCACGGTGACGTCGACGCCCGAATCCTTCAGGTTGCACGCCTGGGCGTGGCCCTGGGAGCCGTAACCGATGATGGCTACTTTCTTGCCCTGGATGATCGAGAGGTCGCAATCTTTGTCGTAGTAAACTTTCATTGAATATCACCTGTTATCTAGGCCGTTTCGGCCAGTCGCTAATTGAGTTAGATGCTCAGCACTTTGTCGCCGCGAGCGATACCGGTCACGCCACTGCGCACGGTTTCGAGGATCGAGGCGGTGCCGATAGACTGCAGGAAGCTATCCAGCTTGTCGCTGGTGCCCGTCAGCTGAACGGTGTAGACGCTACTGCTGACATCAACGATCTGCCCACGGAAGATGTCCGTGGTGCGTTTGATCTCGGCGCGTTGGGCGCCAGTGGCCTTGACCTTGACCAGCATCAGTTCGCGTTCGATGTGAGCGCTTTCGGACAGGTCTACCAGCTTGACCACCTCGATCAACTTGTTGAGGTTCTTCGTGATCTGTTCGATCACTTCATCCTGCCCTACCGTGGTCAACGTCAGGCGCGACAGGGTCGGGTCTTCGGTGGGGGCCACGGTCAGGCTTTCGATGTTGTAGTTGCGCTGCGAGAACAGCCCTACCACGCGCGACAGGGCGCCGGGTTCGTTCTCGAGCAAAAGCGAAATGATGTGCCGCATGATTAGGTCCGCTCCGTCTTGCTGAGCCACATGTCGCGCATCGAGCCGTCCTTGATCTGCATCGGGTAGACGTGCTCGCCGACGTCGACCTGGATGTCGAGGAAGACCAGGCGGTCGGTCATGGCGAAGGCTTCTTCCATTTTCGGCTTGAGGTCCGCAAGGTCAGTGATGCGCATGCCGACGTGACCATACGCTTCGACCAGCTTGACGAAGTCGGGCAGCGATTCGACGTAGGAATGCGAGTGACGACCGCCGTAGCTCATGTCCTGCCACTGGCGCACCATGCCAAGTACCCCGTTGTTGAGCAGGATGATCTTGACCGGTAGGCCGTACTGCAGACAGGTGGACAACTCCTGAATGTTCATCTGGATACTGCCCTCCCCGGTCACGCAGGCAACGTGAGCATCGGGAAAGCTCATCTTGACGCCCATGGCCGCCGGGAAGCCGAAGCCCATGGTGCCAAGGCCACCGGAGTTGATCCAGCGGTTGGGTTTGTTGAACAGGTAGTACTGCGCCGCGAACATCTGGTGCTGGCCGACATCCGAAGTGACGTAGGCGTCGCCCTGAGTGACCTCGCAAAGCGTCTCGATGACCTTCTGCGGCTTGATCTTGGAGCCATCGCCCTTGTCGTAGGGGAACAGGCCGTTCTCGCCACGCCATTCTTCGACCTGCTTCCACCAACTGGCAACGGTGTCCTTGTTCGGGGTTTCGCCGATGTCCTTGAGGGTTGCGAGCATTTCGGTCAGGACACTGTCCACCGGACCCACGATCGGTACGTCGGCCTTGATGGTCTTGGAAATCGAGGCCGGGTCGATATCGATGTGGATGATCTTGGCATTGGGGCAGAACTTGGCCGCGCCGTTGATCACACGGTCGTCGAAGCGGGCACCCACGGCCAGGATCACGTCGGCGTGGTGCATGGCCAGGTTGGCGGTGTAGCTGCCGTGCATGCCGAGCATGCCGACGAACTGACGGTCCATGCCAGGGTAGGCCCCCAGGCCCATCAGGGTGTTGGTCACCGGCAGGTCGAGGATCTGCGCCAGCTCGGTCAGGGCCGTGGAGGCGCCGCCGAGAATGACACCGCCGCCGGCGTACATGACCGGACGCTTGGCGGCCAGGAGCATCTCAACGGCCTTGCGGATCTGGCCGGAATGACCACGAACCGCCGGGCTGTAGGAGCGCAGCTTGGCCTTCTTGGGATAGACGTACTCGAACTTGTCGGCCGGGTTGGTCATGTCCTTGGGGATGTCGACCACCACAGGGCCGGGACGACCGGACTGCGCCAGGTAGAAGGCCTTCTTCAGGACTTCGGGGATCTCCGAGGCGTGCTTGATCATGAAGCTGTGCTTCACGATGGGACGGGAGATACCGATCATGTCGGTTTCCTGGAACGCGTCGGTGCCGACCAGGGTGCTGGCCACCTGGCCCGAGAGGATCACCATCGGAATGGAGTCCATGTAGGCAGTGGCGATACCGGTAATGGCGTTGGTGGCACCCGGGCCGGACGTCACCAGTACCACGCCGGCCTTGCCGGTCGCGCGGGCATAGCCATCGGCCATGTGAGTTGCGGCCTGCTCGTGCCGGACCAGCACGTGCTCGACTGCGGGTTCCTTGAACAGGGCGTCATAGACATGCAGGAGGGCACCACCGGGGTACCCGTAGATGTGCTTAACGCCTTCGTCGCGCAGGAAGCGGACGACCATTTCAGCGCCAGATAAAAGCTCCACGTTGTTCACCTCTAAAACGCCAGAATACCGCTCCATGGGAACGGGTCTTAATAGGTTTACTGCCAGCAGAGCATGAGCGACGGTGGTCGCCGACGTACGTCAGCACTGACTGAGCAAGTATTGGGAGCACCCAAGTGTCACGGGCTTTCCCACCCAGCGCGAGGTAACGCGTTGCGGGTATTACGGGTCGGCGCTGGTGTGCGCCTGTGCTCTGCTGTGTGGGTCTGCTTCTGGCAGTCCCTGTACAGCGGACTTTGGATTGTTGTGATTCGTCTGCTGCAAGTCAAGTGATGCGTGCATTTTATTGCGCACCTGCACCCAAACAGCGCAATAAACCCTGCCTGGCCACTGAGCTATGGTAGTTTCATGCTTAACCAACCCTCAGAGAAGGCGCCATGCGTTCAACCGTTGCCGCAAGTTTCCTGCTGCTTGCCCTGTGTCCATTGGCCATGGCCGGGCAAATCTACAAATGGGTCGACAGCCAAGGCGTGACGCATTTTGATGCACAGCCGCCCAACGGCGTTCAGGCAACCGCTGTGGAAGGCGTGAAGCCGGTGACCCCGCCCGAGCCGATCTCCAACGAAGCCGTGATGAAAGCCAGTGGTGAGGCGGAGCAACGCCGTATCGACCGCAAGGTGAAGTCGCAGGTGGCCGACGAGACGTCGCGGCGCAACGAGTTCTGTACGGGGGTCAGGACCAACCTGGCGCAGCTCAAGAACAACCCGCGCGTGCTTCAGCAGGTCAATGGCGAGGTCAAGCGCCTGACCGAGCAGGAGCGTCAGGCGAGGATCGAAGAGGTGCGCAAGGTGATCGACGAGCAGTGCACGTGAACGCCTAGCGCACCTGGCCGATCAGCTCGTCGAAGCGCGCCAGGCTGGCACGCAGGCCGCGGCTCTGCTGTGGGCGATCGGCATAGACCATATCGGCCATGGCCAGGATGCCCGAGGCATTGGGCAATGGCAGGTCCTGCTCGATGATGGTCTTCATGCGTGGCAGGAAAATCCATTGCAACCACTGGTCGAAATCCAGGGTGTCGACGCTGAAGGGTTCGACGCTGGCCAGGGCTTCGGCGCTGGGCGGCTCGTCCTGCCACCAGCCCTGTTGGCGCAGTTCGCGCTCGATGAGCAACAGGTGCTCGGCGATCGCCAGGAAACGACCATCCATCAAGAGGCGCTCTTGGCTTTCTGGCGAGCCAGGTTGGCGCCAGCGGCATCACCCTGTTTGTCGCGGGACTGGGCGATGATGTTCCACAGGCTGGCCTGTAGATCAGGACGGCCATTGGCATAGGTCAGCGCGCGGCGGGCCAGTTGCTCGGCCTGGGCGGCGTCGCCCTGGGCCAGACGCACCTGCGCCAGCTTGTACAGGACCTGGGGTTCGCGCGGGGCAATTCGTTGTGCGCGCTCAAGACTCGAGGAAGCACCGTTCAGATCGCCACCGCCTTGCTGTTGCTGAGCCGTGGTCAACAGCGCAAGGACCGGACCGTCCAGTTGTTCGTCGGCAGACAAGCCGCCGCTGTTGCCGCTGGCACGCGGAATCCCGCTGGGGGCGCTGGCCGGCATGTTGTAGGTCGTGCTTGGCGCCGCTGGAGTATAGGCCGGCGCCTGGCTGACGGGCGCCGAGCTGCTGGGCCCAGGCACGATCGGGCCGGGCGTGATCGGCCCGGTGCTGATCGGTGCGTTGTTGCCCGGCGCGGGGAAGCTCTGGATCGGCTGCGAGCCCGCTCCCTGCGGCACCATGACGACCACGCCGGAATCTTCGGTGATCGCCTGGGCCTGAGCCTTGGGACGGACCACGGTGGTCTGGCGGAAACCGCCGGTGCGTGACACACGCTCGCCATTGGTGACCGCAGAGCCGGAATCGACCACGGGAATGGAGCCACGCTCCACGCTGGCACAGCCGTTGAGCAAAGCCAATGCCGTCAAGGCAGGAAACCACCACTTGTTCACTTCATTCCCCTTCGCTTAGTTCAACCAGCCTTTGACCCAGTCCATCACCGAATCGTCGGTGGCCGGATTGGCGCCGCCGCATGCGGTGCCTGGAGTCGGTTCGCTGCCGCGAATATACGGCATCTGCACGGCGTTGGGGCAGCTTGCGTCAGAGCCCTGTCCGGTCTTGGCGTCGACCCAGGCTTGCACGATGTTTTCCGGCACCGGTGTATCCAACGGCAGCGGATCGGCTTTCTTCATGAAGCTGGTCCAGACCTGCAACGCACCGGTGGCGCCGGTGAACGGTGTCTTGCCGTTGTCGTCACGGCCCAGCCAGACCACGGCCAGCACGTCCTGACTGAAGCCGGCAAACCAGCTGTCGCGCGAGTCGTTACTGGTACCGGTCTTGCCGGCCAGGTTCAGGTTGCTCGGCAGCACGCTGTAGACCGAACGCCCGGTACCTTCGCGCATCACCCGCTGCATGGCGTTCTGGATCAGGTAGATGGAGGCCGGATCGAAGCGCTGCTGGATCTGGAACGGGTAGCGCTTGAGCGGTTCACCTTCGGCTGTCAGCACACTGCGGATACCCCGCATCGGCGTGTTGAAACCGCCATTGGCCAGGGTCTGATACATGGTTGCCACCTGCATGGGTGCCAGGCCGCCCGCCCCCAGCAACATCGATGGGTAAGCCGGCCAATCGACCTGTACACCCAGCTTGCCGAGGGTCTTCAGCACGTTGGGCACGCCCAGGTCCAGGCCCAAACGGGCCGTCGACAGGTTGTAGGAATGGGCAAGGCCCTGGTAGAGGAACACCGTGCCGTTGGAGTTGCGTTCGTAGTTCTGCGGCTTCCAGATCTGGCCGTCTGCGCCCTTGACCGAGAACGGCACGTCCTGCACCCAACTGGTCAGGGTGTATTTGCTCGGTTGCTCCAGCGCGGTCAGGTACACCGCTGGCTTGATCAGCGAGCCGATCGGGCGCACCGCATCGAGTGCTCGGTTGAAACCGGCGAAGCCCGGTACACGACTGCCGACCAAGGCCTGCACTTCACCGCTTTCGGGGTTGGTGACGACCATGGCCGCCTCGACCTCGTCCGAGCCCTTGCGTCCGGCCAGGCGCTTGAAGGTGTCGGTAACCGACGACTCGGCTTTCATCTGCAGGATAGGGTCGAAGCTGGTGAAGATGCGCAGGCCTTCTTCGGTCAAGTCTTCATCGCGATAGTCGTCGCGCAGCTGGCGCTTGACCAGATCAAGGAAGCCGGGGAACGAGCTGTCTGCCAGGCTGCCCCGCTTGGTCACGCCCAGCGGCATCTTCTTGGCCGCGTCAACCGCCTCCTGGGTTGCCACACCCTGCTGGGCCAGCAGGTCGAGAACGAGGTTGCGGCGTTCCATCGCCCGCTCCGGATTGCGGCGCGGGTTATAGGAAGACGGCCCCTTCACCATGCCCACCAACAACGCAACCTGGTGCAGCTTGAGCTCGGACAGCGGCTGGCTGAAGAAGAACTGGCTGGCCAGACCGAAGCCGTGCACGGCGCGCTGGCCGTCCTGGCCGACGAAGACCTCGTTGAGGTAGGCCTCGAGGATTTCACCTTTGTCGTAGTGCAGTTCCAGCAGCACCGCCATCATCGCTTCAGTCAACTTGCGAGTCAGGCTGCGCTCGTTGGTCAGGTAGAAGTTCTTGACCAACTGCTGGGTCAAGGTGCTGCCACCCTGGCGCATGGCCCCGGACGAGGTATTGACCCAGACGGCGCGGGCGATGGACTTGGGCGAGACGCCGAAGTGGTGGTAGAAGTCGCGGTCCTCGACGGTCACCAGGGTGTCGAGCAGGTACGGCGGCACCTGGTCGAGCTTGATCAGGATGCGGTCCTCGAGGTTTTTCGGATAAAGACCGCCGATCAGCAGCGGCTCGAGACGCACCACGGCAACCTTCTTGCCACCACTGCCGCTGAGTTCCGAGACATAGTCGCCGGAAAACTTCACGCGCACGGCCTGGGGTTGTTCAAGGCCCTCGTAGAACTGGAAGCCGCGGGTATTGAGGTCGACCGTATTGCCGTTGACCGAGTCGGTGCCCGGACCATCGACACTGGTTTGCCGACGGTAGCCAAGCGCGTCGAGTTCGGTCAGGAAATCATTCTTGGCCAGTTTCTGGCCGACGAACAGCTCGAGCGGGCGGGCGTACACCTTGGCGGGAATGGTCCAGCGCTTGCCGGAGAATTTCTCCTGGACCACGGCGTCCAGGTAGACGGCAAAGCCGGCCAGGATCACCAGGCCTACCAAGCCCAGCTTGAGGCCCCAGCCAAGCCAGGTGCGCAGGCCGCCTGAAGGCGATTTTTTGGGGGTACGGGAAGATCGGGTTCGAGTCATGGCGGCGGATTATACGCACTTTGAATTGTCGCGGGCAGGGACCGTTGGCGGTTTGCATCACCCGAGACAGTGGCCATAATGACGACCTTGAAACCATCCCTGTCTATGAAGGATCGCCTGTGAGCCAGACCCTGATCGCTGCCCTGCAAAACCCGGCCCTGTACCCGCATCCGGTGGAAGGGTTCCAGGTCATCGAGACGCATATCTCCTGGGTGATACTGACCGGGCCTTACGCCTACAAGATCAAGAAGCCGATGAACTTCGGCTTTCTGGACTTCTCGCAACTGTCCGACCGCGCGCATTTCTGCGCAGAAGAGCTGCGCCTCAACCAGCGCCTGACCCGCGACCTGTATCTGCAGGTGTTGCCGATCACCGGCAGCGCACAAGCGCCGCAGCTGGGCGGCGAAGGCGTGCCGATCGAGTACGCGCTGCAGATGCGTCAGTTCGAGGGCGGCAACCTGTTGAGCACGCTGCAGGCCAACGGCGAACTGACCCAGGCGCATGTGGATTCGCTGGCGAGGCAAATCGCCGACTTCCACCGTGCCGCACCCGTGGTACCGGATGCGCACGAAGCCGGTACGCCAAAGGCGGCGATGGCGCCGGTGGAGCAGAATTTCGAACAGATTCGTCCATTTCTCACCGACAAGGACGACCTGACTCAATTGGATGCGTTGCAGGCCTGGGCGCAGAGCAGCTATGTGCGCCTGGAACCGCTGCTGGCGCTGCGCAAGGAAGAAGGGTTCATCCGCGAGTGCCACGGCGACATTCACCTGGGCAACGCCACCGTCATCGATGGTGAAGTGGTGATCTTCGACTGCATCGAGTTCAACGAGCCGTTCCGCTTCACCGATGTCTATGCTGACGTCGGCTTCCTGGCCATGGACCTGGAAGACCGCGGACTCAAGAGCCTGGCGCGGCGCTTCATCAGCCAGTACCTGGAATTGACCGGGGACTACCAGGGCCTCGAGCTGCTGAACTTCTACAAGGCCTACCGTGCGCTGGTGCGGGCCAAGGTAGCGTTGTTCAGCATGGCGCCCGATGCCAGCGGCGTGGAGCGTGCGGCAACACTGCGCCAGTACCGCAACTACGCCAATCTGGCAGAAAGCTACAGTGCCATTCCTTCGCGTTTCCTGGCCGTGACCAGCGGCGTGTCCGCAGTAGGCAAGAGCCACGTTGCCCTGCGCCTGGTCGAGGCGCTGGGCGCCATACGCCTGCGCTCGGACGTGGAACGCAAGCGCCTGTTCGGTACCCAGACCGCTGAAACAGGCTTGTATGACGCCAGCACCAGCGAAGCGACCTACTTGCACCTGCATGCGCTGGCGGCGCATGTGCTGCGTGCTGGCCTGCCGGTGGTGATCGATGCCACCTACCTGAAAGCCGACCAACGCGCAGCTGCGGCCCAGGTTGCCGAATCGACCGGGGTGCCGTTCCTGATCCTGGATTGCAATGCGCCAGCAGCGGTGATTTCAAGCTGGCTACAGCAGCGTCAGGCGCACTCCGACGATCCTTCGGATGCCACCCAGGCGGTGATCGACGCCCAGCAAGCCAGCCGCGAACCCTTGAGCGAAACCGAGCTGCTGCAGACCCGCCGTGTGGAAACCCATGAAAGCGGCAGCCTGGACACCTTGGTGCAGCAGATTCGCCAACGCTTGCCGGGCCTGTGATGCCCCGCTGAGCCGGGCTTTGGGCAGATCGGTGATTTTGCGCCGGTCTGCCGCCGCTACACTGTTCGCTGCACGCATGTTCCATCGCCCCCTCTCATGCCTTGGCCGATGCCAGGAGGTTTGATGACCGATGAACTTCTGGCCCTGAAGAACCTGGGCAAGACCTCCGCTCAATGGCTCCATGCTATCGGCATCCACAACGCTTCCGATCTTCGCCGGGCAGGCGCCGTGCAGGCGTACTGCGCGGTGCGCAATCGCGGCTTTCGCGCGTCGAAAGTGTTGTTGTATGCCATCGAAGGCGCTCTGCGGGACGTGCACTGGAGCGAACTGTCGTGCGAACGCAAACAGACCTTGAACCGCCAGGTCGCTGCCCTGCTGCCTTCCGGCAGATTTTAAAGCCTTGTGCGCGCGGTCACAGGAAATAAATGCGCAGAGCGCTTGACTCTTAAATGAGAATCGTTATGATTATCACATCCAGTCGCGAGACTGGTGATCTCTGAAAGGCCCTTGGTTCGGACTTTCAGATGTCTCCTCATCAGGCTAATCACGGTTATTGACCCGGCACTTTGCCGGGTCTTTTTTTTGCCCAGATTTCGCCCGCGCGCCTGGTGTCCTGAATTACAGGATCACAGGCAGGCGCCGGTCAATGAAGATTTCTCGTGCATCCAGATGCACACCATAGGCCAGCACTTCGACACCGGCATCGACTGCCTGGCGCAACGCCAGCGCGTAGCCTGCGTCGATCTCGGAGGCCGGGCGCACGGCGTCCACACCGTCGATATTGACGCAATACAATTGCACGGCGCGCACTCCGCTGCGGGCCAGCACCGCCAACTCACGCAGGTGCTTGGCGCCGCGTTGAGTGACGGCATCGGGAAACGCTGCTATGCGGCTGTCGGCAAAGCCCAGGGTTACGCTCTTCACTTCGACCCATGCGGGGCCATCCGGGTAATCCAGACGGAAGTCGATACGACTGCGCTCCTGGCCATAGGGCACTTCGCGCTTGAGTGCAGTGAACCCTGCCAGCTCCGGTATCCGGCCGGCAGTCAACGCCTCCTCGACCAGTGCATTGGCGCGTGCGGTATTGATGCACGCCAGGCGGCCTTGCGGTGTCTCACCGATTTCCCAGGTGCCAGGCAGCTTGCGCCTGGGGTCGCTGGAGCGAGTGAACCAGACGCGCCCGCCGGGCATCATGCAATTGAGCATCGAGCCGGTGTTAGGGCAGTGAATGGTCAGGCGCTCGCCGTCTTCAAGCTCGATGTCGGCGAGAAACCGCTTGTAGCGCTGGATCAGGCGCCCTTGTTCCAGGATCGGCGAGAAGATCATCTTGCCTGCCAGCTTTGCAGGCCACGGGCGATCCGCGCCACGGCCTGTTCCAGACGCGGAAGGCTTTGGGTGTAGGCGAAGCGGACATGGTGGCCGGCCTTGTGACGGCCAAAATCCAGCCCGGGCGTGAAGGCCACGTGTTCGGTTTCCAGGAAGTGCTGGCAGAAGGCGAAGGCATCGTCGCTGAAGGCACTGATGTCCGCGTACAGGTAGAAGGCACCTTCGGGCTCGACCGCGATGGCGAAGCCCAAGGCACGCAGGGCGGGCAGCAGATAGTCGCGGCGATGCCCGAACGCTGCTCGGCGCTGCTCGAAGATTTCCAGCGTGGCCGGTTCGAAGCACGCCAACGCCGCATGCTGAGCCATGCTCGGGGCGCTGATGTACAGATTCTGCGCCAGTTTTTCCAGTTCCGGAATGGCTTGGGGTGGCGCCACCAGCCAGCCGAGCCGCCAGCCGGTCATTCCGAAATACTTGGAAAAACTATTTAGGACGAAGGCGTCGTTGTCCACTTCCAGCACACTGGCGGCCGTCGTGCCGTACGTTAGTCCATGGTAGATCTCGTCGACCACCAGATGCCCTTGCCGATCCTTGACGGCCCGGCTCAAGGCGCTTAGCTCATCCTTGTTCAGCAGCGTGCCGGTGGGGTTGGCCGGCGATGCCACCAGGGCCCCGACGCTGTGCTCGTCCCAGTGTTGCTCGACGAGCTGGGCATTGAGCTGGTAGCGCTGTTCGGGCCCCACCGGCACCAGATGTGCCGCGCCTTCGACCAGGCGCAGGAAGTGCCGATTGCACGGGTAGCCGGGGTCTGCCAGAAGCCAGTGCTTGCCCGGATCGACCAGCAGGCTGGCCGCCAGCAGCAGGGCTCCCGAGCCGCCGGGCGTGATCATGATCCGCTGCGGATCGATGTCCAGGCCGTAGCGCTGCCGGTAGAATCCGGCAATCGCCTCGCGTAGCGCCGGCAGCCCCCGTGCCGCGGTGTAGCGGGTGTGGCCGGCGGCCAATGCGGCCTGCCCGGCGGCGACGATGGGGGCTGCGGTGGTGAAGTCCGGCTCACCGATTTCCAGGTGAATGACGTCGTGGCCCTGGCTCTGCAGTTCGTTGGCCCTGGCCAGCAGCGCCATCACGTGAAACGGTTCGATGGCGCGACTTCGTGCGCTGTAGAGCGGAGCCATAGGTATTCCTTGCAACGAAGAAAAAGCCGATTCTACCCAACCTTTGCATCGAACGTTTCACGCATCGCGCGATCGAAACCCACCACATCGTGCCTGCGACGCAGGCGTTCCAGGCACGACAACCGGGAGTAGCGCGTGCTGGTTCGATCTGGTAAGTTCGCCGGCTTGCAGTCGCAGGGCCGGCGGGTGTCGGAGAAGGATCATCCTGCGCAATGGATTAGTAGAGCGAGAGGCGGTCGATTCATGCCCACCAATGAAAAGCAAAAAAGCAATGACAGCACTGCCGGCGTCGAACCCTACGTTCAAACCAAAGGCGAGGAGTACATGGGCGCGCCAATGCGTGCTCACTTCACCAAGGTTCTGAACAAGTGGAAACAGGACTTGATGCAGGAAGTGGATCGCACCGTCGACCACATGAAGGATGAAGCCGCTAACTTTCCGGACCCGGCCGATCGCGCCAGCCAGGAAGAGGAATTCAGCCTCGAACTGCGCGCACGCGATCGCGAACGCAAGTTGATCAAGAAGATCGACAAGACGCTGCAATTGATCGAAGACGAAGAGTACGGCTGGTGCGAATCCTGCGGCATCGAGATCGGCATTCGCCGCCTCGAAGCGCGCCCAACCGCCGATCTGTGCATCGACTGCAAGACCTTGGCGGAAATCAAGGAAAAACAGGTCGGCAAATGACCTGTCGACAAAGGGGCGCCACGGCGCCCCTTTGTATGTGTATTGCCCGTAGAATCCTGCGCCCATGACTACCTCTCCTTATATAGGTCGCTTCGCCCCGACCCCGAGCGGCTACCTGCATTTCGGCTCCCTGGTGGCCGCGTTGGCATCGTGGCTGGATGCGCGTGCTGCGGGCGGTCGCTGGCTGGTGCGCATGGAGGACCTGGATCCTCCACGGGAAGTCGCCGGCGCACAGGCAGCCATCCTCAAGACCCTGGAGAGCTATGGCTTGCAGTGGGACGGTGAGGTGGTCCACCAAAGCCTGCGCCATGACGCCTACCAGCAGGTGATCGATCGCTTGCTCGCGCAGGGGCTGGCCTATGCCTGTACCTGCTCGCGCAAACAGCTGGAACCCTATCAGGGCATCTATCCCGGTACCTGCCGCAATGCCGGGCACGCCACGCAGGATGCCGCCATCCGCCTGCGCGTCCCGGAATTGCTGTATCGATTCCAAGACCGCGTGCAGGGAGCGTATTCACAGCACCTGGGGCGTGAGTCAGGGGATTTCGTCATTCGCCGTCGCGACGGCTTGTACGCCTATCAGTTGGCAGTGGTCCTAGACGATGCGTGGCAGGGAGTGACCGACATCGTGCGCGGCGCCGATCTGCTCGATTCGACCCCACGGCATTTGTATCTGCAGGAGCTGTTGGGGCTGTCGCAACCACGGTACCTGCATGTCCCGCTGATCATCCAGCCAGACGGCCACAAATTGGGCAAAAGCTACCGCTCCCCGCCACTGGATCCGGATCAGGCGGCTGCGCTGTTGGTGCGTGCCTTGTGCGCCCTGGGCCAGCGACCCGAAGCCGATCTGGCCGATGGCAGCGTGGAAGATGTGCTGCGCTGGGGCATGGCGCATTGGGACAGTGGCGCGATTGCCCCGGTTCCTACCCTCCCGGAGGCCGGCCTGGGAGAGCGGTGATCGGCTCTTCGCAGCGACACGCCGATCCGCTACCATCGGCGCACTGTTTTTGCACAGCTCCCCTGCCCTGAGGCCAGCATGTATATCTATCGTTTGGTCCTGCTTCTGGTGGTGGGGATATACCTGTTCTCCCCTGCCATCATGGACTGGTGGATCGAGCCCACCGGCGCGTGGTACCGGCCCTACCTGCTATGGCTGATTCTGATCGTGGTGACCTTTATCCTGCAGAGCCAGCGTGATGCCGATGAGCTTTAGCCTTACCCAGATGCTGCTGGTCAGCGCCGCCTACCTGCTGGTGCTGTTCGCCGTGGCCTGGGTCAGCGAGCGAGGCATGATCGCGCGGGCAATCATTCGTCATCCGCTGACCTACACCCTGTCCCTGGGGGTCTATGCCAGTGCCTGGGCGTTCTACGGCACCGTCGGCTTGGCCTATCAGTATGGCTATGGGTTTCTGGCCTGCTACCTGGGGGTGTCCGGCGCGTTTCTGCTGGCGCCGGTGCTGTTGTATCCGATACTCAAGGTCACCCGGACCTACCAGCTGTCGTCACTGGCGGACCTCTTCGCGTTTCGCTTTCGCAGCACCTGGGCCGGCGCGCTGACCACTGTGTTCATGCTGGTCGGCGTGCTTCCACTGCTTGCGCTGCAAATTCAAGCGGTGGCCGACTCCATCGGCATCATGACCCGCGAACCGGTGCAGAATCGCGTGGCCTTGAGCTTCTGCGTACTCATCACCCTGTTTACGATCTTCTTCGGCTCGCGTCATATCGCGACCCGCGAAAAGCACGAAGGGCTGGTATTCGCCATCGCTTTCGAGTCGGTGATCAAACTGGTCGCGCTGGGCGGTATCGGCCTCTACGCCCTGTACGGCGTATTCGACGGACCGCACGATCTGGAGCAGTGGCTGTTGCAGAACCAGACTGCCCTGGCCTCGCTGCACGCCCCTCTGCAGGAGGGCCCGTGGCGGACGCTGCTGCTGGTGTTCTTCGCCTCGGCGATCGTCATGCCGCACATGTACCACATGGTTTTTACCGAAAACCTCAACCCGCGTGCGCTGGTCAGCGCCAGTTGGGGGCTGCCGCTGTTCCTGCTGTTGATGAGCCTGGCAGTACCCCTGATCCTGTGGGCCGGGCTGCGCCTGGGCGCGACCACCAGCCCGGAGTTCTTCACCCTGGGCATCGGCATCGCCGCCAACAGCAAGTCGCTGGCACTGCTGGCCTACATTGGTGGGCTCTCGGCGTCCTGCGGGCTGATCATCGTCACCACCCTGGCGCTGTCGGGCATGATGCTCAACCACCTGGTGCTGCCGCTGTACCAGCCGCCGGCCGAAGGCAATATCTACCGTTGGCTGAAGTGGACACGCCGGGCACTGATCGTCGCCATCATCATGGCCGGTTATGCCTTCTACCTGCTGCTGGGCGCCAAGCAGGACCTTGCGCACTTGGGGATCGTCGCCTTCGTCGCGACCTTGCAGTTTTTACCGGGCGTGCTGTCGGTACTGTACTGGCCGACCGCCAACCGGCGCGGGTTCATTGCCGGCCTGCTGGCCGGGGTGACGGTCTGGATGGTGACCATGCTGCTGCCGTTGATCGGCAACTTTCAGGGCTTCTACATCCCGCTGCTGAACATGATCTACGTGCTCGACGACACCAGCTGGCACATGGCAGCCATCGCTTCGCTGGCTGCCAACGTATTGCTGTTCACGCTGATCTCGCTGTTCACGGCCGCCAGCACCGAAGAAGTCAGTGCTGCCGAGGCCTGTGCGGTGGATAACGTGCGCCGTCCGCAGCGCCGCGAATTGCATGCCGCCTCGCCTCAGGAGTTCGCCACGCAACTGGCCAAACCGCTGGGTGCCAAGGCCGCCCAGCGCGAAGTGGAACAGGCACTGCGCGACCTCTACCTGCCCTTCGACGAGCGTCGGCCGTACGCCTTGCGGCGCCTGCGTGACCGGATCGAAGCGAACCTGTCCGGGCTCATGGGCCCCAGCGTGGCCCAGGACATGGTCGAGACGTTCCTGCCGTACAAGTCGGGCAGCGAGAACTATGTCACCGAGGATATCCATTTCATCGAAAGCCGCCTGGAAGACTACCACTCGCGGCTGACCGGCCTGGCCGCCGAGCTCGATGCGCTGCGTCGCTACCATCGCCAGACCCTGCAGGAGCTGCCCATGGGCGTCTGCTCGCTGGCCAAGGATCAGGAGATCCTGATGTGGAACAAGGCCATGGAGGACCTGACCGGCGTGCCTGCCCAGCATGTGGTCGGCTCGCGCCTGGTGACCATCAGCCAACCGTGGCGCAGCCTGTTGATCGACTTCATCAACGTGCCCGACGAACACTTGCACAAGCAACGCCTGGCCCTGGATGGGCAGACGCGCTGGTTGAACCTGCACAAGGCGGCCATCGACGAGCCGCTGGCACCGGGTAACAGCGGGCTGGTCGTGCTGGTCGAGGACCTTACCGAAACGCAGATGCTCGAAGACAAGCTGGTGCACTCCGAACGCCTGGCCAGCATTGGCAGGCTGGCGGCAGGGGTCGCCCACGAAATCGGCAATCCGATCACCGGCATCGCCTGCCTGGCGCAGAATCTGCGCGAGGAGCGCGAGGAAGATAGCGAGATCACCGAGCTGAGCAGCCAGATTCTCGAGCAGACCAAGCGCGTGTCGCGCATCGTCCAGTCGCTGATGAGCTTTGCCCATGCCGGCGGCCATCAGCACAGCGACGAGCCGGTGAACCTGGCCCAGGTGGCCCAGGATGCCATCGGCCTGCTGGCGCTGAACCGGCGCAACTTCGAAATCCAGTTCTACAACCTGTGTGACCCCGAGCACTGGGCCGTGGGCGATCCGCAACGCCTGGCGCAGGTGCTGATCAACCTGCTGTCCAACGCCCGCGACGCATCGGTCGCCGGTGGCGCGGTGCGCGTCAAGACCGAGGCATGCGAGCACACCGTCGACCTCATCGTCGAGGACGAGGGCAGCGGCATTCCCAAGAACATCATGGATCGGTTATTCGAACCGTTCTTCACCACCAAGGATCCGGGCGAAGGAACCGGACTGGGGCTCGCTCTGGTCTATTCCATCGTTGAAGAGCATTATGGACAGATCACCATCGACAGCCCGGCTGATGCCCAGAGCCAGCGCGGTACCCGAATTCGGGTGACATTGCCGCGTCATGTCGAAGCGACGTCCGCTGTGAACTGAGACCGTCGAGAGAATAGAATCAATGCCGCATATTTTGATCGTCGAAGACGAAACCATCATTCGATCTGCCCTGCGTCGCCTGCTCGAACGAAACCAGTACCAGGTCAGTGAGGCCGGCTCGGTGCAGGAAGCACAGGAACGGTTCAGCATTTCATCGTTCGACCTGATCATCAGCGACCTGCGCCTGCCAGGTGCCCCAGGCACCGAACTGATCAAACTGGGCGAAGGCACACCGGTGCTCATCATGACCAGCTACGCCAGCCTGCGTTCGGCTGTGGACTCGATGAAGATGGGTGCGGTCGACTACATCGCCAAGCCCTTCGATCACGATGAAATGCTGCAGGCCGCCGCGCGTATCCTGCGCGATCGCCAGAACACGCCAGCAGCAGCTGCAGCCGAGCGGCCGGCGAACAAACCAGGCGCGGACAAACCTGCGGCACAGAACGCCAATGGCGATATCGGCATCATCGGCTCCTGCCCGCCCATGCAGGATCTCTACAGCAAGATCCGCAAGGTGGCGCCGACCGATTCCAACGTGCTGATCCAGGGCGAGTCCGGCACCGGCAAGGAACTGGTCGCGCGGGCACTGCACAATCTGTCCAAGCGGGCCAAGGCACCGATGATCTCGGTGAACTGTGCGGCGATCCCGGAAACACTGATCGAGTCCGAACTGTTCGGCCACGAGAAAGGCGCCTTTACCGGCGCCAGTGCCGGACGCGCGGGGTTGGTCGAAGCCGCCGATGGCGGAACGCTGTTTCTCGACGAGATCGGCGAGCTGCCCCTGGAGGCTCAGGCACGTCTGCTCAGAGTCTTGCAGGAAGGCGAGATTCGCCGCGTGGGCTCGGTACAGTCGCAAAAAGTCGACGTGCGCCTGATTGCCGCGACTCACCGTGACCTGAAAAGCCTGGCCAAGCTGGGCCAGTTCCGTGAGGACCTCTACTACCGCCTGCACGTGATCGCGCTGAAGCTGCCGCCATTGCGCGAGCGTGGTGCCGATGTCGGCGAGATCGCCAAGGCGTTCCTGATTCGCCAGAGCGCTCGGATCGGCCGCACCGACCTGCGTTTCGCCGCCGATGCCGAGCAGGCGATTCGTCAGTATTCATGGCCGGGCAACGTGCGCGAACTGGAAAACGCCGTCGAGCGTTCGGTGATCCTCAGCGAGAGCACCGAGATATCGGCCGAGCTGCTGGGCATCGACATCGAACTGGCCGACCTGCAGGACACCGATGACTTCCTCGGCCTGCCAGCTCAACAGGGCGGGGCGAACAATACTGCCCACGATCCGACCGAAGATCTGTCCCTGGAAGACTATTTCCAGCACTTCGTGCTGGAGCATCAGGATCACATGACCGAGACCGAACTGGCGCGCAAATTGGGCGTCAGTCGCAAGTGCCTGTGGGAGCGTCGTCAGCGCCTGGGCATTCCGCGCCGCAAGTCGAGCGTGGCCAGCGAAAGCTGATACGTTTCAGCTCTAGCCCGCGGGTTTGCGCGGGTTGACGGGTAGCCGTGACAAACTGTTACCCTAGGCCTGCGACGTAACAAAACACGGTTCCATCGGTAACGCATTCGGGTTCAATTCCGACCCTCAATGACCACCCAATCGCGTGCAAGGCCCCGTTCCACAGGGGTTTGTGAAAGTTGGCATGGGACCTGCTATATCTCTGGTACAAGAACAACAACAAGCAAGCAAACCCATAACAAGAACAAGACGAATCGACTCACGCATAACAAGAACAACACGGCGGAGGCGCAGCTAACTGATTCTTTTGGAGAGGCGTTGTTTTTGGGGAAACCCGCAGCCAGGCAGAGAACTACAACAACTGCTTTGAAGCAGAAGCCAGAACTGGTTGGATCACAGCGATCATCACAGCACAGCGACCAAAGCAATCCGTTTGCTCTTGCTCCCGAATAGGGAGACATCCCCGAACCAAGGTTCGGCGGACAGGGCACTCAACAAAAACAAAAAGCCCGACAAAAAATAAAAACAGAGCATGCAACTACTTCTTGGGGAGCTTCGGCTCCCCTTGTAGTTTCCAGCTTTCGTCCTGCCCCAGTGCGCCAACCGCGCTGCCTCCTACACCATCCCTCGACTAAATGCTAGAATCCCCGACCATCATGCGGTCGTTCTTCGTATATGGCCGAAAATCCCTTCAAACAGTGCATCCCATGCTGAAGAAGCTGTTCAAGTCTTTGAATACTCCCGCGCGTCATCCGCAGCACCGGCGCACCACGCCCGAAGTGCTCAATGCTGGCCAACACTCGCTGCAGCGCAGCCAGTTCAGCCGCCACGCCGTGGGCATCGTCGAACGCCTGCAGACCGCCGGTTACCAGGCCTACCTGGTAGGCGGTTGCGTACGAGACCTCATGCTGGGCATCGTGCCCAAGGATTTCGACGTGGCCACCAGCGCCACGCCCGAGCAGGTCCGTGCTGAATTTCGCAACGCGCGAGTGATTGGCCGGCGCTTCAAGCTGGTCCACATCCATTTCGGCCGCGAAATCATCGAGGTCGCGACCTTCCGTGCCAACCATCCGGAAGAAGATGACGAACAGGATGTGCATCGCTCCTCGAGCAGCGAAAGCGGACGCATTCTGCGCGACAACGTTTATGGCACTCTGGAAGACGACGCCCAGCGCCGCGACCTGACCATCAATGCGCTGTACTACGATCCGGTCAGCGAACGTATCCTAGACTATGCCAACGGTGTGCACGATGTGCGCAACCGTCTGATCCGCTTGATTGGCGATCCGACCCAGCGCTACCAGGAAGACCCGGTGCGGATGCTGCGCGCCGTGCGCTTCGCCGCCAAGCTGGATTTCGGCATCGAAAAGCACACCGCTGCACCGATTCGCGAGCTGGCGCCAATGCTGCGCGAGATACCGTCGGCACGCTTGTTCGAAGAAGTGCTCAAGCTGTTCCTGTCCGGCCATGCGGCCGACACTTTCGAGATGCTGGTCGACCTGCACCTGTTCGACTCGTTGTTTCCGGCCACCACGCAGGCCTTGGAAGACACGCCGACCTACACCCATACGTTGATCAGCGAAGCGCTGCGCAACACCGACCTGCGCATCAAGCAGGGCAAGCCGGTCACCCCCGCCTTCCTGTTCGCAGCCCTGCTCTGGCCAGCGCTGCCAGCACGCGTATTACGCCTGCAAAGCCGTGGCATGCCACCAATCCCTGCCATGCAGGAAGCGGCCCACGAGCTGATTGCCGAGCAGTGCCAACGCGTCGCCATTCCCAAGCGTTTCACCATTCCGATCCGCGAGATCTGGGACATGCAGGAACGCCTGCCGCGCCGCAGTGGCAAGCGTGCCGACCTGTTGCTCGACAACCCGCGTTTCCGCGCTGGCTACGACTTCCTGCTGCTGCGCGAAAAGGCCGGCGAAGAGACCGACGGCCTGGGCGAATGGTGGACCGACTATCAGGACTGCAACGACAGTGAACGCCGTGAAATGATCGCGGACCTGGGCGGCAAGGATGAATCGGGCGCACCACGCAAGCGTCGTCGTACCGGTGCCAAGCGCAGCAAGCGTGGCGAGGCCGACGAATAAGCATGGTGTGCGTGCATGTTGGGCTAGGCAGCAATCTGGACAGCCCGCAACGGCAGCTGCGCGATGCGCTGCAGGCCCTGGCTGCGCTGCCGGGCACCCGTCTGGTTGAAGCCTCCTCGTTCTATACCAGCGATTCCCTGCTGCCTGGCCAGCCGCGCTATACCAATGCCGTGGCGGCCCTGGACACCGAGCTGGCCCCGCTGGCGCTGCTCGATGCGCTGCAGACGATCGAGAACGATCAGGGCCGTGAGCGTGGCGAGCGCTGGGGGCCGCGGACTCTGGATCTGGATGTCATCACCTACGCCGATCAAGTCATAGACGAGCCTCGCCTGAAGGTGCCGCACTACCATCTGCAGGCACGCGCCTTCGTGCTGTATCCGTTGGCCGAGCTGGTGGACGAGGCATTCGTACTGGCCGATGGCCGCAGCCTGCGCGCGCTTTTGGCTGCCTGCCCGTTCGTGGGGCTGGAGAAGCTGTAGCGCCGGTGAGGCCTCTTCGCGGACCTGTGGGAGTGGGCTCTGCCCACGAAGAGGCCCTCAACCCAATTGACTTCCCGGGTCGTGCTCACGACTATAGGCGGCCCGTTGCACCCCTGAGGTGCCAAACGGCGCGAAACCACCTTTATGCGTAGGTTTCCAAACATCACGACAGATGATGTTGTGTCGACACAGCGCCAGTCCGAGGATATTTTTCATGCCGCAAATCACCCTGACCACTCTGCAGAGCCTCAAGCTCAAGGGTGAAAAGATCACCATGCTGACCTGCTACGACGCGACATTCGCGCATGCCGCCTGCACGGCTGGCGTCGAAGTGCTGCTGGTAGGCGATTCGCTGGGCATGGTGTTGCAGGGGCATGACAGTACATTGCCCGTGACCGTCGCCGACATGGCTTACCATGTTGCCAGCGTGAAACGTGGCAACCAGGGCGCTTTCATCGTTGCCGATCTTCCTTTCATGGCCTATTCGACCTGTGAGCAAACCCTGGCCAACTGCGCGCTGCTAATGCAGGCGGGAGCGCACATGGTCAAGCTCGAAGGCGCCGCCTGGCTGGCCGAGTCCGTCCGCCTGCTCGCCGAGCGCGGTATTCCAGCCTGTGTTCACCTGGGGTTGACCCCACAATCGGTGAACATTCTGGGCGGCTACAAGGTACAGGGCCGCCAGGATATCCAGGCACGCCAGATGCGTGCCGATGCCATCGCCCTGGAGCAAGCTGGCGCGGCCATGCTGTTGCTTGAATGCGTGCCCGTGGAACTGGCGGCCGACATTGCCCAGGCCGTGAAGATTCCGGTTATCGGCATCGGCGCCGGCAGCGCCGTAGATGGCCAGGTGCTGGTGCTGCACGACATGCTCGGGCTTTCGTTGAGCGGCCGCATGCCGCGGTTCGTGAAGAACTTCATGACCGGGCAGCCTGATATCCAGGGCGCCCTGGGCGCCTATGTCACCGCCGTCAAGGCGGTGGAGTTTCCTGCACCTGAACATGGATTCGCCTCATGAACACCGTCAAGACCGTACGAGAACTGCGCGCCGCCGTGGCCCGTGCCCGCGGCGAAGGCAAGCGGATCGGCCTGGTGCCGACCATGGGCAACCTGCACAGCGGCCACGCCGCGCTGGTGGCCAAGGCCACCCAGCGTGTGGATTTCGTGGTGGCGAGCATCTTCGTCAACCCGTTGCAGTTCGGTCCCAGCGAAGACCTGGACAAATACCCGCGCACCCTGGCTGCCGATCAGGAGCGGCTGGTGCAAGCGGGCTGCAGCCTGCTTTTCGCGCCTTCGGCTGCAGAAATGTACCCCGATGGCATGGCTGGGCAGACCCGAGTGAGCGTGCCCCAGCTGTCCGAAGGCTTGTGTGGTACCAGTCGTCCCGGCCATTTCGAAGGCGTGGCAACGGTGGTGAGCAAACTGTTCAACATGGTCCAGCCGGACCTGGCCGTCTTCGGCCAGAAGGACTACCAGCAACTGGCCGTCATTCGCGCCCTGGTTCGCGATCTCAATATGCCGATCCAGATCATCGGCGAGCCGACGGTGCGCGCCGAAGACGGGCTGGCCCTGTCGTCGCGCAATGGTTATCTGAGCCAGGAGCAACGCGCCCTGGCACCCCTGCTGTACCAGGTACTCAGCCAGGTGGCTGCACAGGTCAGCCAGGGCCGTCGCGACTATCCGGCGCTGTTGGAGCAGGCCAAACAGGTTATCGCCCAGGCAGGCTTCGTGCCGGAGTACCTGGAGATTCGACACGCCCTGACCCTGCGTCCGGCGACCGCCGATGACCGTGACCTGGTGATTCTGGTCGCGGCGAACCTGGGCACCACGCGACTGATCGACAACCTGCACCTGGACCTCGATCACGACCCTCAACACAGCTGAATCGCGGCGGCCCAAAAGTCCCTCGCGCATCGTCAACAAGGCGCAGACAGAACGCGCGTGGCGGTTTAAGGTGGTGCAGCGTCCGAACCGTGCATTGGCAGCCGATCAGCGGCCCGAAACCACCCTGGCCACCTGCTTGATCTTTTGATGCAGCAGGCACGCAACCGGCCGAGCGTTCCAATGTCCAAAGGCAGTTCAAGAAAAAGGAAATTTGCAGCGATGGCGTACTACCGAACCCCGCACGACGTGACTACCCTGCCCGCCTGGCAGGCGCTGACCCAGCATCGCGCTGCCATGAAAGACTTCAGCATGCGCGATGCCTTCAATGCCGACCCTGAGCGTTTCGAGCATTTCTCCCTGAGCGCCTGCGGCCTGTTTCTCGACTATTCGAAGAACCTGATCGACGCTCAGACCCGCGACCTGCTGGTGCAGCTGGCCAACGAAGTGGACCTGCAAGGCGCTATCAAGGCGATGTTCGCCGGCGAGCTGCTCAACGCCTCCGAAGGCCGCCCAGCGTTGCACACGGCGCTGCGTCGGCCGGTGGGCGATAAGCTCAACGTCAATGGCGTCAACGTGATGCCAGACGTGCACAAGGTACTGAACCAGATCACCGAGTTGGTCACGCGCATCCATGATGGCCTGTGGCGCGGCTATACCGAAAAGCCGATCACCGACGTGGTGAACATCGGTATCGGCGGCTCGTTCCTGGGCCCCGAGCTTGTGTCCGAGGCCTTGCTGCCGTATGCGCAGAAAGGCGTGCGTTGCCATTACCTGGCCAACATCGATGGCAGCGAGTTCCACGAGCTGTCGGCCAAGCTGCGCGCAGAGACCACGCTGTTCATCGTTTCCTCCAAGTCGTTCAGCACTCTGGAAACCTTGAAGAACGCCCAGGCTGCGCGAGGCTGGTACCTGGCCCAGGGTGGGTCGGAAGCCGAGCTGTACCGTCACTTCATCGCCGTGTCGAGCAACAATGCTGCTGCGGTCGAGTTCGGTATCCGCGAAGAAAACATCTTCCCGATGTGGGACTGGGTGGGTGGTCGGTATTCGCTGTGGTCGGCCATCGGCTTGCCGATTGCCATGTCGATCGGCATGGCCAACTTCAAGGAGCTGCTGTCGGGCGCCTACACCATGGATCAGCATTTCCAGTCAGCGCCGTTCGAACAGAACATGCCGGTGCTGCTGGCCCTGCTGGGGGTGTGGTACGGCAACTTCTGGGACGCCAAGAGCCATGCGATCCTGCCGTATGACCACTACCTGCGCAACATCACCAAACACTTGCAGCAGTTGGACATGGAATCCAACGGCAAGAGCGTGCGCCAGGACGGCACACCGGTGAACATCGATACCGGCCCGGTCATCTGGGGCGGCGTCGGCTGCAACGGCCAGCATGCCTATCACCAGTTGCTGCACCAAGGCACTCATATGATTCCGGCTGACTTCATCGTCCCGGTGGTGAGCTTCAACCCGGTTGCCGACCATCATCAGTGGCTGTTCGCCAACTGCCTGTCGCAGAGCCAGGCACTGATGCTGGGCAAGAGCCGCAGCGAGTCGGAAGCCGAGCTGCGCGAACGCGGCATGGCCGAGGAAGACGTGCAGAAACTGGCGCCGCACAAGGTCATCCCCGGCAACCGCCCGAGCAACACCTTGGTGGTCGAGCGCATCAGCCCGCGCCGCCTGGGCGCACTGGTCGCGATGTATGAGCACAAGGTGTTCGTGCAGAGCGTACTATGGGGCATCAATGCCTTCGACCAGTGGGGCGTGGAGCTGGGCAAGGAGCTTGGCAAGGGCGTGTACCAGCGCCTGATCGGTGAAAACGAAGCCGTCGCCGAAGATGCTTCGACTCAAGGCTTGATCAACTACTTCCGCGGTCGTCACCGCGGCTGACCCCTCGCGCCGCCGCGATGCTGCACGCCAGCGTTGCGGCGGTTCGATACCTCGTGGTACCGGGCAATTGATGTAGAATTGCCTCCCTCCTTTTTTCGTCAGGCACCGTGCATGTCCGCTTTGACCCAGGCGCTGCGCGCCGCCCTCGACGCCCGCTCTTCACTGCTCGACCAACTGCATGAGCAGGGCACCGATTGCTATCGCCTGTTCCATGGCAGCCAGGAAGGTGCCGGCGGCTTGACCGTCGACCGCTACGGCCCGCAATTGCTGGTACAAAGCTTTCACCAGACATTGGCACATGAAGACCTGCTCGCTCTGCACCATGCAGTCGAGCAGCATCTACAAGCACCGTTGCTGCTGGTGTACAACGACCGCTCAAAGGGCAATTCGCGGATCGATCGGGAAGACACGGTTTATCGCGCCGAAGACGCCGCGCTGGTGGACCTGGTTGGACACGAGTGGGGGCTGAACTATCGAGTGCGTGGCCGACACCCTGGCCAGGACCCACTACTGTTTCTCGACCTGCGCAATGCGCGTGGCTGGGTCAAGCAGCACAGTGCCGGCAGAAGCGTGTTGAACCTGTTTGCCTACACTTGCGGCGTTGGCTTGAGTGCAGCGGCAGGCGGTGCCCGTGAGGTGTGCAACCTGGACTTTGCCGAAGGTAACCTGGCGGTCGGTGCCGAGAACGGGGCGCTCAACCCCGAGCTTGCGCCCATGCAGTTCATCCAGTCGGACTACTTCCCGGCCATCCGCCAACTGGCCGGCTTGCCGATCACCGCGCGCCGAGGCCAGAAGCTGCCCGCCTATCCTCGGCTTTCGCAACGTCAGTACGACCTGGTCTTCCTGGATCCGCCTGCCTGGGCGAAGAGCGCGTTCGGCACGGTCGATCTGCTGCGCGATTACCAAAGCCTGCTCAAACCGGCGATTCTCGCCACTGCCGAAGACGGCGTACTGATCTGCTGCAACAACTTGGCGAAGGTCAACTTAAACGACTGGCGCGAACAAGTGCTGCGCTGCGCCGAAAAAGCCGGGCGACCCGTGCGTGAATGCACGGTACTGCCGCCCGCGGCCGACTTCCCTTCCAGCGATGGCCAGCCACCGTTGAAAACGCTGATCCTGAATTTTTAGTTTTCCCACAGCAACTAGTGAAAATTCCATGACTTACGCGGGCTGAGTCATAGGAACCCCATTGCCGTGCCATACTCCAAGCACCTCCGATCACGTCAGATGGCCCCATTTCCATGTCCAAAGGATTGAAACGCACTGCCGCCACCCTCGTGGCGCTGGTTGCGCTGTACGCCCTGCTCGGCTTTCTGATACTGCCCGGCGTTGCACTGCGGGTGGCCAACCAGCAGTTGGCCGCCTATGCCACCGTACCTGCGCATCTGCAGCGGCTGGAATTCAATCCGTTCAGCCTCGAGCTGACCCTGTGGGGGCTGAAGATCGGAGAGCCCGGTGCCGAACAGATCGGTTTCGAACGGTTGTACGCCAACCTGCAAGTGGACAGCCTGTGGACTGGCGCCTTGCATCTGGTTGCGGTCGAGCTCGACAAGCCGCGCACTGAAGTGCTGTTCGATAAAAGCGGCAAACTCAACCTGAGCGCGTTGTTCAGACTTCCAGCCAATGACCCTGCCGCACAGGACGCCCCTGGCGAACCCTTCGCCCTGCGCATCGGCAGTATCAAGCTGGTCGATGGCTACCTGCATTTCAAGGATCTGCGTCCCAGCCAGCCCATCGAGTTTCTTTACGACTCGATGAACCTGGAGCTGCAGAACCTCAGCACCCTGCCGGACGATCAGGCCGACATGATCCTGGTTGCCAACAGCCCCCAAGGCGGCCGCATCGATTGGCGTGGGCGTATCGGCCTCAGTCCAGTGTCGTCCCAGGGCTCGCTGAAGGTGACCGATGCGCAGATGAGCGTCTGGTGGCCGTACGTGCGTGACAGCGTGCCCCTCGTTCTGGAAAAAGGCCTGTTCTCCCTGAGCGCCGATTACAACCTGAACCTGGCCAAGCAGACCGAGCTGAAACTGGACAAGGTCGCCCTCAGCGTTGCGCCTTTCGCGATCGCCGCACCGGATGGACGTCCTCTGGTTCGGCTCGAACGCCTGGACGTCAGCGATACGTCGGTCGATCTGGTCAAGCAGGTGGTCAGGGTTGGCCAGATACGCAGCCACAAGCTGGAGACCTGGGCCGCCCGCGAAGCGGATGGGCAGCTCGACTGGCAGAAGCTGTTCGCCACCCCGACAACCCGGCAGCCGGCACCCAGCGCGCCAGCAAGCGCGCCCGCCAAGCCTTGGCAGGTACTGCTCAAAGATGTCCAACTGCGGGACTACCAAGTGCACTTGGCTGACCGTGTGCCTACCGATGAGGTCGCCGTGGACGTAGGTCCGCTCAACCTGGACCTGCACGACTTCGACAGCCTCAACGGCGCGCCCTTCACGCTCAAGCTCGACACGGGCCTGGGCAAGCAGGGTCACCTGCAAGCCAGCGGCGAGGTCAGCCTGGCACCAGTTGCCGCGCGCCTGAAAGTCAGCACCAAGGACATCGACCTGCGCATTGCCCAGGCCTACATCAGCCCGCTGATTCGCTTGGAACTGCGCAGCGGCATGCTCGACAGCGATCTCGATGTGCAATTGACCAGCACCGAGCCCTTGGCCATGACCGTATCCGGTCGCGCCGAAGTCGACCAACTGCACACGCTCGACACGCTCAAGGAGCGCGATTTCGTCAAATGGCAGCACTTGACCTTGACCGGTCTGGAGTATCGCCACGGCGATCGCCTGGATATCCAACGGGTGCAGCTACAACAGCCCTACGCGCGATTCATGATCAACGAAGACCGCACCACCAATATCGACGACCTGTTGATTCCGCAACCGACACAGCCCGCCGATTCGGCCAGCAGCAAGAAACCCGCCGGCGCGGACAAACCGTTGGGCATTCGCATCGGTGCCGTGGATATCGACAACGGCTCAGCCAACTTCGCCGACTTCAGCCTGACGCCGAACTTCGCTACGGCCGTCCAGCAACTCAACGGGCGCATCGGCACCATCGACAATCGCCAGGCTACGCCTGCGCGGATCAACATTCAGGGCAAGGTGGACCGCTATGCTCCGGTGATCATTTCCGGCGCATTGAATCCGTTCGATCCTATGGCCAGCCTGGATATCACCACCAGCTTCAAACGCGTGGAACTGACCACTCTGACGCCCTATTCGGGCAAGTTCGCCGGGTACCGTATCCGCAAGGGCCGTCTGAATCTTGACCTGCACTACCTGATCACCAAAGGCCAGCTCAAGGCAGAAAACAAGCTGCTGGTGGAACAACTGCAGTTGGGTGACAAGGTCGACAGCCCCGATGCGGTCGATCTGCCGTTGCGGCTGGCCATTGCATTGCTCAAGGACTCGCAGGGCAGGATCGCCATCGAACTGCCTGTCAGCGGCGACCTCAACAGCCCTCAGTTCAGCGTCATGCCAATAGTCTGGCAGACCCTGCGCAACCTGATGGTTCGCGCCGCGCAGGCGCCGTTCAAATTCATCGGTGGATTGGTGAGCGGCGGTGGGTCTGAAGACCTGAGCACCGTGTCGTTCCGCCCAGGTTCGGATGAGCTGGGCACCGAGGCTCAGGCAGCGCTGATGAAACTGGCCGCGGCCCTGAAAGAACGTCCAACCCTGCGCCTGGAAATCGAAGGGACGAGCGTGCAGGCCAGCGATGGCCCGCTGATTGCCCAGCAGCGCCTGGAGCGCGAGTATCAGAACACCTACTACAAGATGGCCCAGCGTCGCGGCGACAAAGTCCCGGCCACGGCGGCCGAGATGCAGGTGCCCGAAGACGACAAGCCTGCGATGCTCGAAGCCATCTACCGCACCCGACTCAAGGGTCAGCCGCCGGTAGAATGGCAACAATTGGAGACCAAGGCACGTGTCGACAAGTTGCGCGAAGCGGTGCTCAAATCATGGGCGTCGAACAACGCATTGCTGCGCCAGTTGGGTCAGGCCCGCGCGGGCAGCATCAAGGACTTTCTGGTCGACAAGGGTCAGTTGGCCGACGAGCGCGTGTACTTCATCGATGCCGCCCTGGGCCATGCCGAAAAGGATGGGCGCATCATCACTCCCCTGCACCTGGATGCCGAATGAACAAGCTGAACTGGATGATCTGCGCGCCGATGCTCCTGGCGCTGTGCACTGCGGCCAACGCCGCTTCGACCATGCGCTGCGGCAATACCCTGGTATCGCTGAACGACCGCACGGTCCAGGTCGAGCAGAAGTGTGGCGCACCTGCCAGCAAGGCACAGACCGGGTATGAGCGCTCTGGCCCGATCAATCGGCGGGTCGAGTTGCCGATAGAGGAGTGGGTATACGGTCCATCGAACGGCATGAGCCAGTACCTCAAGTTCGTCGGTAGCCGACTGGTGCAGATCGAGAGCAGCCGCAACTGAACCTTCTCTAAAAGATCGCTGGAAAAAACCATAAAAAAAACCCCGGCAAATGCCGGGGTTTTTAATGGCCACGTCCTTGTGGCCTTCGCATGAAACTTACTCAGCTTTCAGGCCATCGGCGGAAACAGCTTTCACGCCTTTGATTGCCTTGGTGATACGTACGGCGGTAGCTTTCTGTGCTTCGGTCACAGCAACGGTCGACGACAGGGAAACCACGCCTTTGTTGGTTTCTACCTTAATGTCGGTGCCTGGAATGCCTTTTTCGGTAACCAGATCGGATTTGACCTTGGTGGTGATCCAAGTGTCGGAAGTTGCTTCTTTGGCGTGAGTAACTTCACCGGCAGCAACCACCATAGGAGCCTGGGTGGACTGTTGAGCGAAAGCAGCGTTGGCCATGGTCAGGGTCAGCGCGGTAGCAGTAGCGGCAGCAATAGCGAACTTCTTCATACGATTCACTCCTGTTTTTTGAAAAGGTCTGCACCATTTAATGTCTTGGTTGCAGGTAACAGGAATATTGCAGGCGTCATGCCAACCTGAACCCATCTATAAAGTTCTTATTTATCAATGACTTGTGATTTATAGGCGACTGGGTCGTCGTGCAACTTGCACGCTCGTGCGAATTATTGCGTGCAAGTTGCAAGTCCGCAAAAGTTCCCTGCCCACGTTAAGCCGATTGACGGCGCGTTTCAGAGTGCTGGAGGTGCCGTCTACCGAACTCTAGTCGAAAAAAAAGAGTCCCGAAGGACTCTTTTTTTACACGCTAGCGGGTTTAGACGCCCGAAGCCTTGGCAGCAGCAACGTCCTTGATGGACAGCTTGATGCGGCCGCGGTTGTCGACGTCCAGTACCAGCACTTCGACTTCCTGACCTTCCTTGAGGATGTCGGTCACTTTCTCTACGCGTGCATCGCTGAGCATGGAGATGTGAACCAGGCCATCCTTGCCAGGCAGGATGTTGACGAATGCACCGAAGTCGACGATGCGCTCGACCTTGCCGACGTAGATCTTGCCGATTTCGGCTTCTGCGGTGATGCCCAGAACGCGCTGACGAGCAGCTTCAGCGGCTTCCTTGGACTCGCCGAAGATCTTGATCGAGCCGTCGTCTTCGATGTCGATCGAAGCCTTGGTTTCCTCGCAGATGGCACGGATGGTTGCGCCGCCCTTGCCGATCACGTCGCGGATCTTGTCGGTGTCGATCTTCATGGCGATCATGGTCGGAGCGTTTTCCGACAGTTCGGTACGCGAGGTACCGATGACCTGGTTCATCTGGCCGAGGATGTTCAGGCGCGCTTCCAG
Source organism: Pseudomonas rhizosphaerae (assembly GCF_000761155.1). Classification (NCBI taxonomy): domain Bacteria; kingdom Pseudomonadati; phylum Pseudomonadota; class Gammaproteobacteria; order Pseudomonadales; family Pseudomonadaceae; genus Pseudomonas; species Pseudomonas rhizosphaerae. The sequence continues at coordinate 2,894,268 of NZ_CP009533.1, forward strand.
GGCCTGGCCCAGGGCGATCTCCATGATCTCTTCAGTGATGCCGTTGATCTTGATGTCCATCTGCAGCGCGGTGACGCCCTTGGCAGTACCGGCGACCTTGAAGTCCATGTCGCCCAGGTGATCTTCGTCACCCAGGATGTCGGTCAGGATGGCGAACTTCTCGCCTTCCTTGACCAGACCCATGGCGATACCGGCCACCGGCGCCTTCATCGGCACACCGGCGTCCATCAGGGCCAGGGAAGCACCGCAGACCGAGGCCATGGAGCTGGAACCGTTGGACTCGGTGATTTCCGATACCACGCGGATGGTGTACGGGAACACGTCGGCGGCTGGCAGCATGGCCTGTACCGAACGACGAGCCAGACGGCCGTGACCGATCTCACGACGGCCTGCGCCGCCCATGCGGCCACACTCGCCCACCGAGAATGGAGGGAAGTTGTAGTGCAACATGAAGGGGTCTTTCTTCTCGCCTTCCAGGGTGTCCAGCAGCTGTGCGTCGCGGGCAGTGCCAAGGGTCGCGACGACCAGCGCCTGGGTTTCACCACGGGTGAACAGGGCCGAACCGTGGGTTTTCGGCAGCACGCCGACTTCGATGTTCAGCGGACGCACGGTTTTGGTGTCGCGACCGTCGATACGCGGCTTGCCGTTGACGATGTTTTCGCGAACGGTGCGGTACTCGATCTCGCCGAAGATTTCCTTCACTTCGGCTGCGGTCGGCTGACCTTCTTCGCCGGAGAACTTGGCGATCACCTGGTCACGCAGCTCGCCCAGCTTGGCGTAGCGCTCGGCCTTGACGGTGATGGTGTAGGCCTGGGAAACGGCGTCGCCGAATTCGCCACGGATCGCGCCGATCAGCTCGGTGTTCCAGGCTTTCGGCGTCCAGCTCCAGGTTGGCTTGGCGGCTTCTGCAGCCAGCTCGCCAACGGCCTTGATCACCGACTGGAATTCGTCGTGGGCGAACAGTACGGCGCCCAGCATCTGGTCTTCGGTCAGCTCCTTGGCTTCCGATTCAACCATCAGCACGGCGTCTTTGGTACCGGCCACGACCATGTCCAGGCTGGAAGCCTGCTGCTGCTCGTAGGTCGGGTTCAGCAGGTAGCCAGTGCTCTCGTGGAAGGCCACGCGCGCGGCGCCAATCGGGCCGTCGAACGGGATGCCGGAGATGGCCAGGGCTGCCGAGGTACCGATCATGGCAGCGATGTCCGGATCGGTCTTCTTGCTGGTGGAGACAACGGTGCAGACAACCTGCACTTCGTTCATGAAGCCTTCGGGGAACAGCGGGCGGATCGGGCGATCGATCAAACGCGAGGTCAGGGTTTCTTTCTCGGAAGGACGGCCTTCACGCTTGAAGAAACCACCGGGAATCTTGCCGGCAGCGTAGGTCTTTTCCTGGTAGTGCACGGACAGCGGGAAAAAGCCCTTGCCTGGATCGGCTTGCTTGGCACCTACCACGGTGACCAGCACGGTCACGTCGTTGTCGACGGTGACCAGCACGGCGCCGGAGGCTTGACGGGCAATGCGGCCCGTTTCGAGGGTTACGGTCGATTGACCGAATTGAAACGTCTTGATTACCGGGTTCACGGTTTCCTACCTTCTGTTGGCTCTTGGGGGAACTGGTTTCTTGCGAAATTCTTGGGCAGAGCGGGGAATCGGCCCCGTTGACCGTCCAGATACAACTTGAGGCTGGAAGCCTGCCCGCCCCCGCGGAAAACCCGCTGGGGTACGACAGACAACCAACCTCAGGATTGCGCGTGGCGCCCTCGCAGGCCCGGGCATAGGCCCAGGCCGGCGAACATCGCAGACCACGCTTGTCACCGCGTGTCGAGCCGCTATTAGCGACGCAGACCCAGACGACCGATCAGGGCGCTGTAACGGGTGACGTCCTTGCCCTTCAGGTAGTCCAGCAGCTTGCGGCGCTGGTTGACCATGCGGATCAGGCCACGACGCGAGTGGTGGTCTTTGCCGTTGGCCTTGAAGTGACCCTGCAGCTTGTTGATGTTGTGCGTCAGCAGTGCAACCTGCACTTCTGGCGAACCGGTATCACCAACGGCTTGCTGGTAGTCGGCAACGATTTGAGCTTTGTCTTCAACGCTAAGAGCCATGAGGCATCTCCAATATCAAGGGCACTGCACGCAGTGTCCAACAGGCCAGGGCAGAACCCTGTATTCATGAGAAGAGGTGCGACCGTGCCTGTTGACAGCCGTCCTCGACCAGCCGCCACGAATACCGTGACGACCGGGATCGGTCATTCCGACCGAATCAAGCGACGCGGCGCAATGCGCCCGTCTTCGCTCACTTCACCGATACCGATGAAGCGACCATTGTGATCCTGTACCCGCACCATGCCGAACTTGGGCGCTTCAGGCGCCCTCACCGGCTGGCCGTGGAGCCAGTAGAACGCACTGTGCTCCGAGAACTGCAACAGCGGCCAATCCTGCAAGCCGCTGTCCGAAGGCAGCAGGAACCTGTCCACTGCCTCGTGTCCGCCTTCGGCGTGCACTGCCTCGAGCTCTTCGAGCGTAACCGTCTGCGCCAGCGCGAACGGACCCGCCTGGGTCCGACGCAGCTCTGCAACGTAGGCTCCGCATCCCAACGCCTCGCCGATGTCCTCGACCAGGGTCCGAATGTAGGTGCCTTTGCTGCAGTCCACGGCGAACCGCGCAGTGGTCTGCTCGCAGCCGAGCAATTCGAGACGCGCAATAGTAACAGAACGCGGCTCGCGCTCCACTACTTCACCCGCACGTGCCAGCTTGTACAGTGGCTGCCCGTCACGCTTGAGTGCGGAGTACATCGGCGGTATCTGGCTGATCGGCCCGCGGAACCGAGGCAATACGGCCTCGATGTCGGAGTGACCGACGGTCACCTCGCGGGTCTGCAGAACCTCGCCCTCGGCGTCGGCCGTGGTCGTGGTCTTGCCCAGCTGCGCCAGTGTCTCGTAACCCTTGTCGGAATCGAGCAGGTACTGGGAAAACTTGGTTGCCTCGCCAAAGCACAACGGCAGCACACCGGTCGCCAATGGATCGAGACTGCCGGTGTGACCGGCCTTTTCGGCATTGAGTAACCAGCGCACTTTCTGCAGCGCAGCGTTGGAGGTAAACCCCAGCGGCTTGTCCAGCAGGATGATGCCGCTGACATTGCGACGTATACGCTTGACCTGAGCCACCGGGATTACTCCTTGGACTCTTTGGCCGACTCGTCCGCCGGATGCTGGCTGTCTTCGGCGACGGCACGTTCGATCAACGCCGACAGATGAGCACCACGGCTCACGCTCTCGTCATAATGGAAGTGCAGCTGCGGCACGCTGCGCAGCTTCATTTCCTTGGCCAACTGCATGCGCAGGAAGCCGGCGGCGGAGTTCAATACCTTGATGCTCTGGGCGATATCGGCGGCGCTGTCCTGGCCCATGACGGTGATGAACACCTTGGCATGGCCGACATCGCGGCTGACTTCCACCGCCGTGATGGTGACCAGGCCAACGCGTGGATCCTTGACTTCGCGACGGATCAGTTGCGCCAGTTCGCGCTGCATCTGATCACCGATGCGCTGGGTACGGCTGTATTCTTTTGCCATGTTTCATTACCTGTTACTAGAGCGGCAAACGCCCGATCGGGCTGAGCCGGATCGGGCGTTGCGTTTAGAACCGAGCCGGCGATAACCGGATGGGTTCCTGGAGGTCGCGGCTTAGAGGGTACGGGCCACTTGGACTTTCTCGAAGACTTCGATCTTGTCACCGACCTTGACGTCGTTGTAGCTCTTGACGCCGATACCGCATTCCATGCCGGCACGCACTTCGGACGCATCGTCCTTGAAGCGACGCAGCGATTCCAGCTCGCCTTCGAAGATCACGATGTCTTCGCGCAGTACACGGATCGGACGGTTGCGGAAGACCACACCCTCGATGACCATGCAACCAGCGATCGCACCGAACTTCGGCGAACGGAACACGTCACGCACTTCGGCGATACCCAGGATGTTCTCGCGAACATCGCTGCCGAGCATACCGGTCAGGGCTTTCTTGACGTCTTCGATGATGTCGTAGATCACGTTGTAGTAACGCATATCCAGACCTTCCTGCTCGACGATCTTGCGCGCGCCGGCATCGGCCCGCACGTTGAAGCCGAACAGTACCGCTGTCGAAGCCAGGGCCAGGTTGGCATCGGATTCAGTGATACCACCGACGCCGCCACCGACCACACGCACTTGCACTTCGTCGTTGCCCAGGCCGTTCAAGGCACCTTGCAACGCTTCCAGCGATCCACGGACGTCGGATTTGAGGACGATGTTAAGCGTCTTCTTCTCTTCCTGACCCATGTTCTCGAAGATGTTTTCCAGCTTGCCGGCGTGAGCACGGGCCAGCTTGACTTCGCGGAACTTGCCTTGACGGAACAGAGCCACTTCACGGGCTTTCTTCTCGTCGGCCACCACGCTCATCTCGTCGCCAGCATCCGGGGTACCGTCAAGGCCCAGGATCTCGACCGGAATGGCCGGACCGGCTTCCTTGATCGGCTTGCCGTTCTCGTCGAGCATGGCACGTACGCGGCCGTAGTTCGAACCGACCAGTACCATGTCACCCTGACGCAGCGTACCGTCCTGAACCAGCACGGTGGCCACTGGACCGCGGCCCTTGTCCAGGCGTGATTCGACGACCACACCCCGGCCAGGAGCCGATGGCGTTGCGGTCAGTTCCAGCACTTCAGCTTGCAGCAACACGGCTTCGAGCAATTCGTCGACGCCGGTACCCTGCTTGGCCGAAACCGGTACGAACGGGGTGTCACCGCCCCACTCTTCGGAAGTCACACCGTGTACCGACAGCTCGCTGCGGATACGGTCCAGGTCGGCACCTGGCTTGTCGATCTTGTTCACCGCGACCACCAGCGGCACGCCAGCGGCTTTCGCATGCTGAACGGCTTCGATGGTTTGCGGCATCACGCCGTCGTCCGCCGCGACCACCAGGATCACGATGTCCGTCGCCTTGGCACCACGGGCACGCATCGCGGTAAACGCAGCGTGGCCCGGGGTGTCGAGGAAGGTGACCATGCCGCGTTCGGTTTCGACGTGGTAGGCACCAATGTGCTGAGTGATGCCGCCGGCTTCGCCTGCAGCGACCTTGGCACGACGGATGTAGTCGAGCAGCGAGGTCTTGCCGTGGTCGACGTGGCCCATGACGGTCACGACCGGTGCACGAGCGAAGGCTTCACCTTCGAACTTCAGCGATTCGGCCAGGGAATCTTCCAGGGCGGTGTCGCTGACCAGGGTCACTTTGTGGCCCAGTTCCTCGGCAACCAGCTGGGCAGTTTCCTGATCCAGCACCTGGTTGATGGTGGCTGGCGTGCCCAGCTTGAACATGAACTTGATGATCTCGGCAGCCTTCACCGACATCTGTGCGGCCAGATCGCCGACAGAGATGGTCTCGCCGATTTTCACGTCACGTACCAGTGGGCCGGTAGGGCTCTGGAAACCGTGGGCGTTGCGCTTCTTCAGCTTGCCCTTGCCACGACCGCCACGACGGAAGCCATCGCTCTCTTCGTCGGTGGTACGAGGCGCGGCGCGCGGCGTCGGAGCCTTTTCCTTGACGGTGGCACGATGCGGCTGGTTCTTGCGCTCGCCATCGGCACCACCGCCACCGCTGCGACGATCGTCACTGCGTGGTTTGTCGGGGCGACGCGGTGGCTCGTCCTTCTTGCGTTCCGGGGCAGGTGCAGGAGCGACGGCGGCCACATCGACACTGGGTGCCGAAGGTGCTGGCGCAGGCGATACCGGCGCCGCAGGCGCGGTTGCACCTGCCGCTGGCTTGGCTGCGTCGTCACGTGCGCGGGCTTCAGCTTCGGCTTTTTGGCGGGCAGCGTTCTCCGCGGCACGACGCTCTTCGAGCTCACGCTTCTGCTCGGCCTGGATTTCTTCCGGGCTGCGCTGAACGAATACTTTCTTCTTGCGTACTTCTACGCTGATGCTCTTGCTACCGGCCACACGCAGGGTGCTTTGGGTCTTGCGCTGCAAGGTAATCTTGCGCGGTTCTTCCGCTTTCGCCTTGTGGCTGCTTTTCAAATGAGCCAGCAGAGCCTGCTTCTCATTGTCGGTCACAACTTGTCCGGCGTCGGTGTGCGGCAGACCTGCCTCACGCATCTGCTGAAGCAGGCGCTCTACCGGTGCGGCGACCTCTTGGGCCAATTCTTTCACCGTGACTTGCGTCATGCACTTCTCTCCTCAGGCCGCGCCAATTACTCGAACCAATGGGCTCGGGCGGCCATGATCAACTTGCCGGCACGATCTTGGTCAATGCCGTCGATGTCGAGCAGGTCGTCAATCGACTGCTCGGCCAGGTCTTCGCGGGTAACTACGCCGCGCACCGCCAGTTCCATCGCCAAATCCTTGTCCATACCCTCAAGCGAGAGCAGGTCTTCGGCCGGATGGGCGTCTGCCAGCTTTTCCTCTGTAGCGATGGCTTTGGTCAACAAACGATCCTTGGCCCGAGCGCGAAGCTCGTTGACGATGTCTTCGTCAAAGCCGTCGATGTTGAGCATTTCTTCCAACGGTACGTAGGCAATCTCTTCCAGGCTTGTGAAGCCTTCGTCAACCAGTACCTGGGCCAGTTCTTCATCGACTTCCAGCTCGTCGATGAAGTTGCGCAGGATGTCACCGGTTTCCGCTTGCTGCTTGGCCTGGATGTCCGATTCGGTCATCACGTTAAGGGTCCAGCCGGTCAACTGGCTGGCCAGACGTACGTTCTGCCCACCACGACCAATGGCCTGAGCCAGGTTGTCGGCGCCCACGGCGATGTCCATGGCATGGGCGTCTTCGTCGACGATGATGGCCGCGACTTCCGCCGGGGACATGGCATTGATGACGAACTGTGCCGGGTTATCGTCCCAGAGGACGATGTCGACGCGCTCGCCGCCCAACTCGCCGGACACAGCCTGCACACGCGATCCGCGCATGCCGATACAGGCACCTTGCGGGTCGATGCGCTTGTCCTTGGAGCGAACGGCGATCTTGGCGCGCGAACCCGGATCACGGGATGCGGCCATGACTTCAATGAGGCCTTCAGCGATTTCCGGCACCTCGATGCGGAACAGCTCGATGAGCATTTCCGGCGCGGTACGCGAAAGAATCAGTTGAGGGCCACGGTTTTCGGTACGAATTTCCTTGAGCAGTGCGCGCAGACGCACACCGACGCGGAAGGTTTCGCGCGAAATGATATCTTCCCGAGCCAACAGGGCCTCGGCGTTGTTGCCCAGGTCGACGATGACGTTGTCGCGGGTCACTTTCTTGACCGTACCCGAGATGATCTCGCCCAGACGTTCGCGGTAAGCGTCCACCACCTGGGCGCGCTCGGCTTCGCGAACTTTCTGCACGATGACCTGCTTGGCGGTCTGTGCAGCGATGCGACCGAACTCGATGGAGTCGATCTTCTCTTCGATGACGTCACCCACCTTGGCTTCGGGATGGGTCAATACAACCTTGCTCGGCCAGGTTTCGATGGCCGGATCGTCCAGGTCGGCTTCCTCGACGACCGTCCAGCGACGGAAGGTTTCATAGGAGCCGGTGTGGCGATTGATTTCCACGCGAAGATCCACTTCGTCTTCGAAGCGTTTCTTGGTCGCGGTCGCCAGAGCAATCTCCAGCGCTTCGAATATTACGCCTGCCGGTACACCCTTTTCATTGGATACCGACTCAACAACCAGCAGTACTTCTTTGCTCATCGTACGCCTCGCCTTTCGCAAGCCATTGGATCCGCGGGACCCGCAGTATCTGGCACGTCTCAGTCAAAACTGGGAATGATATTGGCCTTGTCGATCGAATCGATCGGCAGCAGGAATTCGTGTTCGTCTACTCGAATCACGACATCCTGGTCCTCCACACCGTGGAGAAGGCCCTGAAAGTTGCGCCGTCCTTCGAAAGGCGTCCGCAGCTTTATCTTTACTTGTGCTCCGGCGTACGCTGCAAACTGTTCGATGGTGAACAGCGGGCGTTCCATGCCTGGAGAAGAAACTTCAAGTGTGTATTCAACGGTGATGGGATCTTCAACGTCCAATACACCACTGAGCTGGCGGCTGACAATGGCGCAATCGTCCACCAGCACTCCGCCCTCTTTATCGATATAGACACGCAAAAGTGAATGGCGGCCTTGAGCCGAAAACTCAATACCCCAGCATTCATAGCCAAGGGCCACGACCACCGGGGCCAACAAGGCCTGCAACTGTTCTAGCTTGCTCGACACCTGAACCCCCTCGTGCATGCTGTGCAAATAAAAAATGGGCGAAGCGCCCATCCTGGATACGCCGTTGAATACCGGCGCTAAGAACTGTCCAGCTAACAAAAAGCCCCTTGAAAGGGGCTTTGCCAAAACTGGTTGCGGGAGCTGGATTTGAACCAACGACCTTCGGGTTATGAGCCCGACGAGCTACCAGACTGCTCCATCCCGCGACAAAGCTGGGGCGAAAGTATAGGACCAAACCCGTTTTGGGTCAATCCAAGCTTCCACCGACAAGAAAGCCCGCAACAGCGGGCTCTCCTGATTACTAATTGGTACCGAGAAGGGGACTCGAACCCCTACACCCTATGGGCACAACCACCTCAAGGTTGCGTGTCTACCAATTCCACCACCTCGGCAATACAACGTTTGAAACCCTTACCGCTTTTGTAACCCTGAAACCCTTTCGAGAATCATTTTTGCTCTTGAGCCTGAGGAACGTCAGCAGCAGGAGCTGCATTGGTCTTTTGCTCTTGAAGCACCGGAACATCATCTGCTGCCGGCTTTTGCCTAGGTGCTTCGATAACCGCTGGATCTGGCAAACCTACTTGAGTCAGCTGTTGAGCTTTCTCTTTAGCAAAGTAACCTAAGCCCAGGCTGGTTATGAAGAAACAGGCGGCAAGTATAGCAGTAAACTTACTCAGAAAGGTAGAGGAACCTTGGCTTCCGAAGACAGTATTTGATGCACCTGCTCCGAATGACGCGCCAGCGTCCGCACCTTTGCCCTGCTGCAGCAAAACCAGAGCGACGACGCTCAGTGCACCCAACAGATGAAGAACGACTACGACTGTTTCCAGCATTTTCTCAGTTTCCCGCGGCGCGACAGATCGCACCGAAATCATCTGCATTCAGGGAAGCACCACCAATGAGGCCCCCATCGATATCCGGCATGCCGAACAGTTCGGCCGCATTGGCCGCTTTGACGCTACCGCCGTACAACAGCCGCACAGCTTGTGCGACCTTGGCATCTGCTGCCGTCAACTGGGCCCGAATGGCAGCGTGCACATCCTGAGCCTGTTGCGGCGTGGCAGTCAGCCCGGTGCCAATGGCCCAGACCGGCTCGTAGGCAATCACCGCATGGGTGAAAGCTTCGATACCCAGGGCTGCAATGACACTGCCCAACTGACTGCCGACAATATTCAATGTCTGACCGGCTTCGCGCTCTTCCAGGGTTTCCCCTATGCAAAGCACTGGCGTCAGGCCGGCCGCTTGCGCGGCGCGGAATTTCTCGATCAGTTGCTGCTCGCCTTCGCCAATGACCTGGCGACGCTCGGAGTGACCGACCAACACCAGCGAACAACCGGCATCGACCAACTGGCTCGAAGCCGTTTCACCAGTCAGCGCACCTTGCTCGGCCTGGACCGCACAGTTTTGCGCACCAACGGCGATCTTGCCGTTCTGCAGCCCCTCGACAACGCGGTCGATGAACAGCAAAGGTGGAAATACCGCAACCTCGACAGAGTCGGGCAGGGACTGATCAGACAGGCCCTCGAGCAGCTCAGCGACGCTGGCGCGGGTACCATGCATTTTCCAGTTACCAGCTACCATGGGGCGACGCATGCTGTACCTCGTCCATCAAAGTGGGCGCAGATGTTACCCAACGCAACGTTCACTGGCAAGCCGTATTCAGGCGCAAACTTCACTCACCAATCTGGCGAGCTCATCGGCATAGCCGCGCACGACCTTTTCGTCGTCGCCTTCGACCATGACCCGCACCAGCGGCTCGGTGCCGGACTTGCGCAACAGTACGCGCCCACGACCGCCCATGGCCTGGGTGACGCGCTCGCACGCCTCCTTGACCGAAGGATGCTCGACCGGATTGACGTCGCCACCGGCAAAACGCACGTTGACCAGGACCTGCGGGCACTTGCGCAGCCCTTGGCGGGCATGGGCGAGGGTCTCGTCGCGGCGCTTGAGGGCCAACAGCACCTGCAACGCGGCAATGATCGCGTCGCCGGTGGTGGTGTGATGGCAGCACACGATGTGTCCGGAGTTCTCGCCGCCCAGCTGCCAGTCGCGCTCCTTGAGCTCGGCCATCACGTAGCGGTCGCCGACACTGGCGCGCACGAACGGAATGGAGAGGTCCTGGAAGGCCAGTTCCAGGCCCAGGTTGCTCATCAGGGTACCAACTACGCCACCGTGGAGCTTGCCGCGCTCCTGGAGGTCGCGGGCGATGATGAACAGCAGGTCGTCGCCGTCGACGATGGCACCGGTGTGGTCGACCATCAGTACGCGGTCGCCGTCACCATCGAAGGCGATGCCCAGGTCGGCGTGCCCGATTAGCACGGCGGCTTGCAGCGCCTCCATGTGGGTGGAGCCGCAATTGTCGTTGATGTTCAGGCCATCGGGCGCCGCAGACAGCACGGTGACCTGCGCGCCCAACTCGCGAAACACGTTGGGTGCGACCTTGTAGGTAGCACCGTGGGCGCAGTCGATCACCAGCTTGAGACCGGCGAAGTCGGTGGTGGTGGGCACGCTGCTCTTGCAGAATTCGATGTAACGGCCAGCGGCATCGTTGATCCGCGATACCTTGCCCAACTTGCTGGATTCGGCCACGGTCATGGGTGCATCCATGAGTTCTTCGATCATCGACTCGACTTCGTCCGGCAGCTTGGTGCCCTGGCCCGAGAAGAACTTGATGCCATTGTCATCGTGCGGGTTGTGCGACGCGCTGATGACGATGCCGGCCTCGGCATGGAAGGTGCGGGTCAGGTAGGCAATGGCAGGCGTCGGCATCGGACCTAGCAGCAGGACGTCGGCACCGGCTGCGGACAGGCCAGCCTCCAATGCGGACTCGAACATGTAGCCGGAAATACGCGTGTCCTTGCCAACCAGCACACGGCAGGCGCCCATCTTGCGGAACGCCATGCCAGCGGCCCAGCCCAGCTTGAGCATGAAGTCAGGGGTAATCGGGTACTCGCCGACACGGCCACGAATGCCGTCGGTGCCAAAATATTTCCTGCTCATAAGTACTCCGTAATTCTTATTCGGCCGCTTCGACGGCGGCGATCATCCGAACGACATCGATCGTTTCGGCCACATCGTGGACACGCAAGATCTTCGCACCCTTGGTCATTGCCAAGGCCGCCAGCGCCAGGCTGCCATTGAGGCGCTCGGCCACTGGCTTGTTCAGGGTCAGCCCCACCATGCTTTTGCGCGAAACACCTACCAGCAAAGGCCGGCCTAGCGCATGCAGCGCCTGCATGTGTTTGAACAGGCTGAGGTTGTGCGCATGCGACTTGGCGAAGCCGAAGCCAGGGTCGAGCAGTATACGCTCTGCCGGGATGCCTACCGAAGCACAGGCGTGCATGCGCCCGGATAGAAAGCTCGAGACCTCGCCCAGCAAGTCGTCATAGTGAGGATGATCCTGCATGGTGCCAGGCTCGCCCAGCATGTGCATCAGACAGACTGGCAGGCCCGTGGCCGCCGCCGCATCCAGCGCGCCGTCACGGCGCAGCGAGCGCACGTCGTTGATCAGACCAGCGCCCAGCCGTGCACTCTCGCGCATGACGGCCGGCGTGGACGTGTCCACCGAAATGATCACATCGAGTTCGCGATTGATCGACTCGACCAGTGGCGCGACTCGCTCCAGCTCCTCGACGGCAGACACCGCGCGAGCACCTGGCCGCGTCGATTCGCCGCCAATGTCGATCAGGGTCGCACCCGCCTCGACCATGGCTTGCGCATGGCGCAAGGCAAGATCGCGCTGGTTGAAGCGGCCACCGTCGGAAAAGGAGTCGGGAGTGATATTGAGAATACCCATGACGTGCGTCTGGGTCAGATCGAGAACCCGGTTGCCGCAAGGCAACCGGGTGGGGTATTGCGAAGGGGTCATGTCAAACCTTAGGTATCGAGCGTAGAGGTCCTGGTTCAGACTTCAGCCGCTGGCCCACCGATGGGTGTTTCAGGACGTGGATCCGGTGCGATGGTCGTGCCCGAAGGACCCGAACCACCGCCGGGCCAGTCGCGTGGCTCACGCGGCGTACGGCCGGCCATGATGTCGTCGATCTGATCGGCGTCGATCGTTTCGTATTTCATCAAAGCATCCGCCATCGCGTCCAGCTTGTCACGGTTGTCGGTCAGGATCTGCCTCGCCGTGCCGTAGCACTGGTCAATGATGCTGCGCACTTCGGAGTCGATCACCTTGGCGGTCTCGCCCGACACAGCTGCCGCGCCACCACCGCCACCACGACCCAGGTAACCCTGGTCTTCGTCTTCGGCGTAGAGCAGCGGCCCGAGTTTCTCGGACAGGCCCCACTTGGTGACCATGTTTCGAGCGATCTGGCTGGCACGCATGATGTCGTTGGAAGCACCTGTGGTGACGCCATCGAAGCCCAGTGTCATTTCTTCGGCGATACGACCACCGTACAGCGAACAGATCTGGCTGATCAGTGCACGCTTGGAGAGGCTGTAGCGGTCTTCTTCGGGCAGGAACATGGTCACACCCAAGGCACGACCGCGCGGGATGATCGAGACCTTGTAGACCGGGTCGTGCTCGGGCACGACGCGGCCCACGATGGCATGGCCCGCTTCATGGTAGGCAGTGTTCTGCTTCTCTTTCTCGGACATGACCATGTTTTTGCGCTCGGCGCCCATCATGATCTTGTCCTTGGCGAGCTCGAACTCCTTCATCTCGACGAGGCGCTTGCCGTTACGGGCAGCGAACAGCGACGCCTCGTTGACCAGGTTGGCCAGGTCGGCACCGGAGAAGCCAGGTGTACCGCGGGCGATGACCGCAGGGTTGACGTCGTCGCCCAAGGGCGCCTTCTTCATGTGAACCTTGAGGATCTGCTCACGACCGCGGATGTCCGGCAGACCCACCACGACCTGACGGTCGAAACGGCCCGGACGCAGCAGCGCAGCGTCGAGCACGTCCGGACGGTTGGTCGCGGCGATGACGATGATGCCGTCGTTCATTTCGAAGCCGTCCATCTCGACCAGCAACTGGTTGAGTGTCTGCTCGCGCTCGTCGTGACCGCCGCCCATGCCGCCGCCACGATGACGACCGACAGCGTCGATTTCATCGATGAAGATGATGCAAGGCGCGTGCTTCTTGGCTTGTTCGAACATGTCGCGGACACGGCTGGCGCCGACGCCGACGAACATCTCGACGAAGTCCGAACCGGAAATGGTGAAGAACGGCACCTTGGCTTCACCGGCAATCGCCTTGGCCAGCAAGGTCTTACCGGTACCGGGTGGGCCGACCATCAGCACGCCGCGAGGAATACGACCCCCCAGGCGCTGGAACTTGCCCGGATCGCGCAGGAATTCGACCAACTCGCCGACTTCTTCCTTGGCTTCGTCGCAACCGGCTACGTCGGCCAGGGTGGTCTTGACCTGATCTTCAGAGAGCAGGCGCGCCTTGCTCTTGCCGAAGCTCATCGGACCGCCCTTGCCGCCCGCCCCGCCCTGCATCTGGCGCATGAAGAACATGAACACCGCGATGATCACCAGGATCGGGAAGCTGGCCACCAGGAGCTGGGTCCAGATGCTTTGCTGTTCAGGCTGCTTGCCTTCGACCACGACCTTGTTGTCCACCAGGTCGCCGATCAGGCCGTTGTCTTGGATGGCGGGACGGATGGTTTTGAAGGCGTCGCCGTCAGTGCGCTTGCCGGTGATGACATAGCCATCGACCGCAACGCGCTCGACCTTGCCGTCCTTCACCTGTTGAATGAAGTCGGAATAATTGAGGGTCTGCGGCTCGTTGGGGCTGGAGAAGTTGTTCATGACCGTCACCAGGACGGCGGCGATGATCAACCACAGGATCAGATTCTTTGCCATATCGTTCAATTCGCTACCCTCTGAAGCCTGCTACCCGCAACCCGCGCAGGCGTGCTTCGCATGATGTTCACCGGCCAAACTTACTACATTGCCTGCGGCTCCGCAGGCGACGTCTGTAACCTTTTGTGAAACTTTGACTGCGTAATCTTCGTTTATGCTCAGCATGCCGCGCCATTTAATAAAAGCTATCGACAGCTTCAGCCTTCATGGTCCGGCATTTCCACACCCTTGAAGCCGCGGGCCAGCAGGTACTGCTCGCGCGAACGGTCGCGGGACGAGGAAGGCTTGCGCATCTGTACCTTCTCGAACATCTGCCGAACGGTCTTGTGATACACGTCGAAGCCTTCACCCTGGAAGACCTTGATCAGGAAATCACCGCCCGGGCGCAGAACCCGGCTGGCCAGGTCGAGCGCCAGCTCGCAGAGGAACATTGCCCGAGGCATGTCGACCGCGGCCAGTCCACTCATATTGGGGGCCATATCGGAAATCACAAGGTCGACCTGCGAATTACCGACGGCCTCGAGGATTTGCGCCAATACCGCATCTTCGGTGAAATCGCCCTGAATGAAGGTGACGTCGGGGATGCTGTCCATTTCCAGGATATCGGACGCTATGAGACGACCCTGGCCACCAATCAGACGACTGGTCACCTGGGACCAGCCACCAGGCGCAGCACCCAGGTCGATGACGCTCATGCCGGGACGAATCAGGCGGTCGCGTTCCTGTATTTCCAGCAGTTTGTAGCTTGCACGCGAACGATACCCGTCTTTCTGCGCCATCTTGACGTAGGGATCGTTGAAGTGTTCTTTCAGCCAATTGAGGCTTGTCTTGGAACGGGCCACGGGGCACCTCGAATAACGGGTCGTGATTAACTGGGCGGAGCCGAGGGCGCTCGGGTAAACTGGCCGCCGCTTTTTACAAGATCAGATGAAGGGTCAGATTATGCCGCTCACTCAGGAGCAGAAGAAACAGTACAAATCGATTGGTCACCATCTCAAGCCGGTTTTGATGGTTGCTGACAACGGTTTAACTGAAGGTGTTTTAGCAGAATTCGAACGCGCCTTGAGCGATCACGAGCTGATCAAGATCAAACTCAACATCCTCGACCGCGAACAACGCCTGCAGGCCGTTGCCGAACTGTGCAAGGTCGGCCGCGCCGATCTGGTTCAGGTCATCGGCAAGATGGCTCTGGTTTACCGCAAGAACCCGCAAGTGAACAAGCAACTGTCGAACGTGCATCGGTTCCACTGATGTGCCTGCCGATCCTCAAGGTCGCGCCCTGCGCGCCCTCGAGGGCACCGGCTGGACCACCAGCACCAGGCCGATAACGCCCACCACCAGATAGCACAACAGCTGCCAGCGCAATGCATCGGTCAGCATCCAGCCTACGGCGAAGTACGTCGCACACCCCACCAATACCGCCCACAACAATTGCCCGCGCACATCGCGCACCAGGCCGGCGAAGCCTTGCAACCGCGCCAGCAACAACAACTGTAGCACCGCGCAGGCACCGGCGAAGCCCACCAGCAATGTGCCGGTCTGGCTGCCAATGTCCTCCACCAGCAGCGGTGCGATACCCACCTTGACCAGCGCCGGCAACACACCGAAGTGCAGCATCCACAGGCCACCGACCCAGAGCGTCTGAGTCAGTTGCCAGAGGACGGCGCTTACCTGGCGGGACTGCGGCCGATCAAATGTGGGCGACTTCGACAATCTCGTACTCGATCACGCCACCCGGCGTCTTCACGGTGACCACATCGCCTTCTTCCTTGGCGATCAGCGCGCGGGCGATGGGCGAGCCGTGGGACAGCTTGCCGCCCTTGATGTCGGCTTCGTCCTCGCCGACGATCTTGTACTTCACACGCTCGTCGGTTTCGACGTTGGCGATCTCAACGGTCGTGCCGAAGATCACCTTGCCGGTTTTCGGAATCGTGGTGACGTCGATCACCACGGCGTTCTGCAACCGGCCTTCGATGTCACGGATACGCGCTTCGACCATGCCCTGCTCCTCGCGGGCGGCATGGTACTCGGCGTTTTCCTTGAGGTCGCCCAACTCGCGGGCCTCACCGATGGCCTGACTCAGGCGCGGACGCTCGGTCTTGCTGAGAAACTCATGTTCTTGCTCCAGGGCGCGATGGCCCTGGACGGTCATGGGGTACTTGATCATGCGTTAAGTCCTGCATGGAGATCCTGCAAACGGCGCACGGTCTTTTCAGGACCGAACTTCAGCGCTTCACAGATCGCTTCGCCAGCGGCAATGGTCGTGGTGCAGTAGATCTTGTGCTGCAAAGCGTTGCGACGGATCGAGTAAGAATCGGCGATCGACTGACGGCCTTCGGTGGTGTTGATGATCAAAGTGACTTCGTCGTTCTTGATCATGTCGACCACGTGCGGACGACCCTCGGTCACCTTGTTCACGCGACGTACTTTCAAACCAGCTTCTTCGATGACGCGCGCGGTGCCGGCGGTGGCAACGACTTCGAAGCCCAGGGCGATCAGGTCGCGGGCCACACCTGCGACCAGTGGCTTGTCGTCGTCGCGTACGCTGATGAAGGCGGTACCACCGGTCGGCAGCACTTCGCTGGCGCCCATCTGAGCCTTGGCGAAGGCTTCACCGAAGGTGTCGCCGACGCCCATCACTTCGCCGGTGGATTTCATTTCCGGACCCAGGATCGGGTCGACGCCAGGGAACTTGGCGAACGGGAACACGGCTTCCTTGACGCTGTAGAAGTTGGGAATGATTTCCTTGGTGAAGCCGATTTCCTTCAAGGTCTTACCCGCCATCACACGCGCCGCGATCATCGCCAGCGAGGTGCCGATGCACTTGGACACGAACGGCACGGTACGCGAGGCGCGCGGGTTGACTTCGATCACGTAGATCTTGTCGCCCTGCAGGGCCAACTGCACGTTCATCAAGCCGATCACGCCCAGTTCCAGGGCCATCTTCTTGACCTGTTCGCGCACTTCGTCCTGCACGTGGGCCGGCAGCGAGTACGGTGGCAACGAGCACGCCGAGTCACCGGAGTGAACGCCGGCCTGCTCGATGTGCTGCATGATCGCGCCGATGACCACGTCGGTCCCGTCGCACACCGCGTCCACGTCCATCTCGATGGCGCAGTTGAGGAAGTGGTCGAGCAGCACCGGGCTGTCGTTGGAGACCTGTACGGCTTCACGCAGGTAGCGCTTGAGCTCGTCCAGTTCGTAGACGATTTCCATGGCACGGCCGCCCAGCACGTAGGAAGGACGCACGACCAGTGGGTAGCCGATGGTACCCGCCGCGCGAATCGCTTCTTCTTCGCTGCGCACGGTGGCGTTCGGCGGCTGCAGCAGGTTCAGGCGCTGGACCATCTGCTGGAAGCGCTCACGGTCTTCGGCGCGGTCGATGGAATCGGGGCTGGTGCCGATGATCGGCACGCCGGCTTCTTCCAGGGCGCGGGCCAGTTTCAGCGGGGTCTGGCCGCCGTACTGGACGATGACGCCCTTGGGCTTCTCGACGCGCACCACTTCCAGCACGTCTTCGAGCGTCAACGGCTCGAAGTACAGGCGGTCGGAGGTGTCGTAGTCGGTGGAGACGGTTTCCGGGTTGCAGTTGACCATGATGGTCTCGTAGCCGTCGGCGCGCAGGGCCAGGGCCGCGTGAACGCAGCAGTAGTCGAACTCGATGCCTTGGCCGATGCGGTTCGGGCCACCGCCCAGGATCATGATCTTGTCACGGTTCGACGGGTTGGCCTCGCACTCTTCCTCGTACGTGGAGTACAGGTAGGCGGTGTCGGTGGCGAACTCGGCGGCGCAGGTGTCGACGCGCTTGTAGACCGGGAACACGTCCAGCTTGTGGCGATGACGACGCAGGTTCTTGTCGGTGATGCCCAGCAGCTTGGCCAGGCGCTGATCGGAGAAACCCTTGCGCTTGAGGCGGAACATCAAGGCTTTGTCGATATCGGCCAGACCCAGGGTCTTGACCTTCTCTTCTTCCTTGATCAGGTCTTCCATCTGCACCAGGAACCAGCGATCGATCATGGTCAGGTCGAAGATGGCGTCCACGCTCATGCCAGCGCGCATGGCGTCGGCGACGTACCAGATGCGCTCGGCGCCCGGCACGGTCAGTTCACGCTTGAGAATGCCGCTGGCTTCAGGGCTGCTCAGGTCGACTTTCGGGTCCAGGCCGCTGACGCCCACTTCCAGGCCGCGCAGGGCTTTCTGCAGGGATTCCTGGAAGGTCCGGCCGATGGCCATGACTTCACCCACGGATTTCATCTGGGTGGTCAGGCGTGCGTCGGCCTTGGGGAATTTCTCGAAGGCGAAGCGTGGCAACTTGGTGACGACGTAGTCGATCGACGGCTCGAAGGACGCCGGAGTCTTGCCGCCGGTGATGTCGTTCTGCAGTTCGTCGAGGGTGTAGCCGACGGCCAGCTTGGCCGCGACCTTGGCGATCGGGAAACCGGTGGCCTTGGAGGCCAGCGCGGAGGAACGCGACACGCGCGGGTTCATCTCGATCACGACCATGCGGCCGGTGTTCGGGCAGATACCGAACTGCACGTTGGAACCGCCGGTTTCCACGCCGATTTCGCGCAGGACTGCCAGCGAGGCGTTGCGCAGGATCTGGTATTCCTTGTCGGTGAGCGTCTGCGCCGGTGCAACGGTGATCGAGTCGCCGGTGTGCACGCCCATCGGGTCGAAGTTCTCGATCGAGCAGACGATGATGCAGTTGTCCTTTTTGTCGCGGACCACTTCCATCTCGTACTCTTTCCAGCCGATCAGCGATTCGTCGATCAGCAGTTCCTTGGTCGGCGACAGGTCCAGACCGCGAGCGCAGATTTCTTCGAATTCTTCACGGTTGTAGGCGATGCCGCCGCCAGTGCCGCCCATGGTGAACGAAGGACGGATGATGCACGGGAAGCCGAGCTTCTCGAGTACCGCGTTGGCCTCTTCCATGCTGTGGGCGATGCCCGAGCGCGGGCAGGCCAGGCCGATGGATTTCATTGCCTTGTCGAAGCGCGAGCGGTCTTCGGCCTTGTCGATGGTGTCGGCGTTGGCACCGATCATTTCCACGCCGAACTTGGCCAGCACGCCTTCGCGCTCCAGGTCCAGGGCGCAGTTCAGGGCAGTCTGGCCACCCATGGTCGGCAGCACGGCGTCCGGACGTTCCTTCTCGATGATCTTGGCCACGGTCTGCCATTTGATCGGTTCGATGTAGGTGGCGTCGGCCATGTCCGGGTCGGTCATGATGGTGGCCGGGTTGGAGTTGACCAGGATGACGCGGTAGCCCTCTTCGCGCAGGGCCTTGCAGGCCTGGGCGCCGGAGTAGTCGAATTCGCAGGCCTGGCCGATGACGATCGGGCCGGCACCAAGAATCAGGATGCTTTTCAAGTCTGTACGTTTTGGCATGGTTCTCACTCAATTGCGCAGTTCAGCCGGCTGCCCGCCTGGACTTTATTGGGCGGCGCCCTGGCGGCCTGTCCGTCTTCGACGGGGCCAGCCGGGGCGCGCGTTACACACGGGTCCGACAGTGATCAGCGGCGCTTGGCCATCGATTCGATGAAGCGGTCGAACAGCGGCGAGACGTCGTTGGGGCCAGGGCTGGCTTCAGGGTGACCCTGGAAGCTGAACGCGGCCTTGTCGGTCAACTCGATGCCCTGCAGGGTGCCATCGAACAGCGATTTGTGGATCGCGCGCACATTGCTCGGCAAGGTGGCTTCGTCGACCGCAAAACCGTGGTTCTGGCTGGTGATCATCACCACACCGCTGTCAACGTCCTGCACCGGGTGGTTGGCACCGTGGTGGCCGTGACCCATCTTGACGGTCTTGGCACCGGCGGCCAGGGCCAGCAGCTGGTGACCCAGGCAGATGCCGAACACCGGAATCTCGGTCTGCAGCACTTCCTTGATCGCCTGGATAGCGTAGTCGCAGGGCTCTGGATCGCCAGGGCCGTTGGACAGGAACACGCCATCGGGATTGAGTGCGAGCACGTCGGCGGCCGGGGTTTGCGCCGGCACCACGGTCAGGTGGCAGCCGCGCTCGACGAGCATGCGCAGGATGTTGACCTTGACGCCGTAGTCGTAGGCGACCACGTGGTACGGCAACTCGCTGTTGGGCACGTCGGGGTGGCTGTCGGATGCAAGGTTCCAGACGCTGGAGCGCCACTGGTAGGTGTCCTTGGTGCTGACCTCCTTGGCCAGGTCCATGCCCTTCAGGCCTGGGAAAGCGCGGGCGGCGGCGATGGCGGCTTCTTCGCTGATGTCGTCACCGGCCATGATGCAGCCGTTCTGCGCGCCTTTCTCACGCAGGATGCGGGTCAGGCGGCGGGTATCGATGCCGGCAATGGCGACGACGTTGTTGGCTTTCAGGTACTCGTCCAGCGACAGCGTGTTGCGCCAGTTGCTGGCCACCAGGGGCAGATCGCGGATCACCAGGCCTGCGGACCAGACGCGATCGGACTCGGCGTCCTCAGGCGTGGTGCCGGTGTTGCCGATGTGGGGGTAGGTCAGGGTAACGATTTGCTGGGCATAGGAAGGATCGGTAAGGATTTCCTGATAGCCGGTCATGGCGGTGTTGAACACCACCTCACCAACGGTTTGCCCGTCGGCTCCAATGGCTTCGCCGCGAAAGATGCTGCCATCGGCAAGGGCGAGTATGGCTGGCTTAGTCAAGAAGACCTCCCGTAAATAAAGCCTGAAAGGGCGATCGCAGGTTGTAAAAAAGCGGAATGCCGTATGGATACGTCACCCCGCTTCTTTTCATCGAATAATCTGCGCGCTTTTAGTGGACACACTAAAGCTGTAGCTTACAGAAAAGAGGGGTTTTGGTCTACCGCGAATGCGGTGGGAAGTTCGCGTGATGCGACAGGGGGCAGGGATTTGTAGAGATGGGGCTGACGTCTTCGCGGGCAGAGCCCGCTCCCACAGGGGTAGCGTTTACCTTTGGGAGCGTGACTAGGGCGATGAAGTCAATGCAGGTCGAGCACATCCTGCATGTCGTAGAAGCCTGGGGCGCGGCCGTCGAGCCAGAGGGCGGCGCGTACCGCTCCCTTGGCGAAGGTCATGCGGCTGGAGGCCTTGTGGGTGATCTCGACGCGCTCGCCATCGGCGGCGAACAGCACGGTGTGGTCACCCACAACGTCACCGGCACGCACGGTGGCGAAACCGATGGTCTGACGCTCCCGGGCGCCGGTCTGGCCTTCACGGCCATAGACCGCCACTTTCTTCAGGTCGCGACCCAAGGCATTGGCGACCACCTCACCCATGCGCACGGCCGTGCCCGACGGGGCATCGACCTTGTGCCGGTGATGGGCTTCCATGATCTCGATATCGACATCGTCGCCCAGCACCCGCGCAGCGGTGTCGAGCAGCTTCAAGCACAGGTTGACGCCGACGCTGAAGTTGGCCGCGAAGACGATCGGAATGTCCTTACCCGCCTCGGCCAGCAAGGCTTTTTCCTCGGGACTGAAACCGGTCGTGCCGATGACCATGGCCTTGCCTGCCTTGCGGCAGAACGCCAGGTTCTTCAGCGTCACGGTCGGGTGAGTGAAGTCGATCAATACATCGAATTCTTCCGCCACCTTCGCCACATCACCCGACAACGGCACACCAATACGGCCCAGCGCCGCTAGCTCGCCCGCGTCGGCGCCCACCAAAGTGCTGTCCGGCCGGTCGACCGCTGCGGTCAAGCCGGCGCCGGGCGCCAGCTGGACCGCTTCGATCAAGGTCTTGCCCATGCGCCCGGCGGCGCCCATCACAGCTATACGTCGCATGCTCGAATCCTTATGCCTTACAGGTCGCCGAAGAAACGCTTCACACCTTCGAACCAACCATTGGCCTTCGGCGAATGGGATTCGTCGCCTTCCAGCGAAGTGCGGAATTCTTCCAGCAACTCACGCTGACGGCGGTTGAGGTTGACCGGCGTTTCCACCGCCACCCGGCACATCAGGTCGCCGGCACCACCGCCGCGCACGGGCGCAACGCCCTTGCCGCGCAGGCGGAACTGCTTGCCGGTCTGGGTACCTTCCGGAATCTTCAGCTTGACCCGACCATCCAGGGTCGGCACTTCAAGCTCGCCACCCAATGCCGCATCGGTGTAGCTGATCGGTACTTCGCAGTACAGGTGCTTGCCGTCACGTTGGAAGATCGCGTGCTCGCGCACGTTGATGACTACATACAGGTCGCCGGTCGGGCCGCCCTGCATGCCCGCCTCGCCTTCGCCGGAGAGACGAATGCGATCGCCGGTGTCGACACCCGAAGGCACCTTGACCGAGAGGGTCTTGTACTCTTCGACACGGCCTTCGCCGTGGCACGAGTCGCACGGGTCGGAGATGATCTTGCCCTGGCCATGGCAGCGCGGGCAGGTTTGCTGCACCGAGAAGAAGCCCTGCTGCATGCGCACCTGGCCGATACCGCCGCAGGTTGGGCAGGTGATCGGCGCCGAGCCTTTCTTCGCGCCACTGCCGTCGCAGGGCTTGCAGTTGACCAGCGTCGGCACACGGATGCTGACCGTGGTGCCGCGCACGGCTTCTTCCAGGTTCAGCTCGAGGGTGTAGCGCAGGTCGCTGCCACGCTGGGCGCCGCCGCGGCCATTGCCGCCACGACCACCGCCGAAGAAATCGCTGAACACATCGCCGAAGATATCGGAGAAGTTCTGGCCGCCGAAACCTTGGCCACCGCCACCCATGCTCGGGTCGACACCGGCATGACCGTACTGGTCGTACGCGGCGCGCTTGCTCGCATCGGAGAGCACTTCATAGGCTTCGTTGGCCTCTTTGAAGGCTTCTTCCGATTCCTTGTTGTCGGGGTTGCGATCCGGGTGATGCTTCATCGCGAGGCGGCGATAGGCCTTCTTCAGATCTGCTTCGCTGGAGCCACGCTCCACCCCCAGAACCTCGTAATAATCACGCTTTGCCATAAGTCTTTTTACTCTTTTGGGAGCCAGCACGCAGGGGCGCCGCTGACCGCGCCGCCAACATCCGATCGCTGTCGCATGTTGTTAAAATTCGTGTATTCCAGACACGCCAACGCGGGAGCAAGCCCCCGCGCGGCGACATCCTACCAGTCACCGTGCAAGCACAGTCAACCGGCCGACCAACAAGAATTACTTGTTGTCTTTGACTTCTTCGAACTCGGCATCGACGACGTCGTCGTGCTTGCCGGCTTCTTCTGCTGGCTGAGCAGCAGCGCCTTCAGGCTTCTCGGCCTGGTCGGCGTACATCTTCTGCGCCACTGGAGCGGAGACCTTGGACAGCTCTTCGACCTTGGCATCGATCGCTGCCTTGTCGTCGCCCTTGACCGCAGCTTCCAGCGCCACGACGGCCGCTTCGATGGCAGTTTTCTCGTCGGCAGTGACCTTGTCACCTGCGTCGGCGACCATCTTGCGAGTCGAGTGCACCAGTGCATCACCCTGGTTGCGGGCAGCGGCCAGCTCTTCGAACTTGCGGTCTTCCTCGGCGTTGACTTCAGCGTCACGAACCATCTGCTGAATTTCGTCCTCGGACAGACCAGAGTTGGCCTTGATCACGATCGACTGGGTCTTGCCAGTGGCCTTGTCTTTCGCGCCGACGTGCAGGATGCCGTTGGCATCGATGTCGAAGGTCACTTCGATCTGCGGCACGCCACGTGGAGCTGGTGGAATCTCGGCCAGGTCGAACTTGCCCAGCGACTTGTTCTGCGCGGCTTGCTTGCGCTCGCCCTGCAGGACGTGGATGGTCACGGCGCCCTGGTTGTCGTCGGCAGTCGAGAATACCTGCGATTTCTTGGTAGGAATCGTGGTGTTCTTCTCGATCAGCGCGGTCATCACGCCACCCATGGTTTCGATACCCAGGGTCAGCGGGCTGACGTCGAGCAGCAGCACGTCCTTCACGTCACCGGCCAGTACGGCACCCTGGATGGCAGCACCCATGGCAACGGCTTCGTCAGGGTTGACGTCTTTACGTGCTTCTTTACCGAAGAAGTCGGTAACCAGCTTCTGTACCAGCGGCATGCGGGTCTGACCGCCGACCAGGATCACGTCGTTGATCGCGCCAACGTCGATACCGGCGTCTTTCATGGCGATGCGGCAAGGCTCGATGGTGCGTTGAACCAGGTCTTCGACCAGCGATTCCAGCTTGGCGCGGGAGATCTTCACGTTCAAGTGCTTGGGACCGGTGGCGTCTGCAGTGATGTACGGCAGGTTGACGTCGGTCGACTGGCTCGAGGACAGTTCGATCTTGGCCTTTTCCGCAGCTTCTTTCAGGCGCTGCATGGCCAGCGGGTCACCCTTGAGGTTCATGCCGCTTTCTTTCTTGAACTCGTCGACGAGGTAGTCGATCAAGCGGATGTCGAAGTCTTCACCGCCCAGGAACGTGTCGCCGTTGGTGGCCAACACTTCGAACTGGTGCTCGCCATCGACTTCGGCGATTTCGATCACGGACACGTCGAAGGTACCGCCACCCAGGTCATAAACGATGACGGTGTGGTCGCCCTTGGCCTTGTCCATGCCGTATGCCAGTGCAGCGGCAGTCGGCTCGTTGATGATGCGCTTGACGTCCAGACCGGCGATACGGCCGGCGTCTTTGGTGGCTTGACGCTGGCTGTCGTTGAAGTAGGCCGGTACGGTGATGACCGCTTCAGTGACGGCTTCGCCGAGGTAGTCTTCGGCGGTTTTCTTCATCTTTTTCAAGATTTCAGCCGAGATGCCTGGCGGGGCGATTTTCTTGCCGTTGACTTCAACCCAGGCGTCGCCGTTGTTGTCGCCCTTGACGATCTTGTAAGGGACCATCTGGATGTCTTTCTGTACGACTTCTTCGTCGAAACGACGACCGATCAGACGCTTGACCGCATACAGAGTGTTGTAGGGGTTGGTGACCGCCTGACGCTTGGCGGACTGGCCGACCAGCACTTCGCCGTCGTTGGCATAAGCAACGATCGATGGAGTGGTACGAGCGCCTTCGGCGTTCTCGATGACCTTGGCCTTGCCGTTTTCAAGAATGGAGACGCAGGAGTTGGTGGTCCCCAGGTCGATACCGATAATCTTGCCCATGTTTCTTCTCCTGGCACTAACGCCCGAAAATTTTGGATTTGGTTGCCGCAGCAGTGGTGGCTGTCTGCGGTAGCACTTAAACGCTTGACACTAAGATGGGGGCCACTTGGCCGATTTCAAGCCTGCTCGTCGATCGAAGGCGAAACCGGTGCAGCGGCCTTGCTGACCACGACCATGGCCGGGCGCAGCAGGCGTCCATTTAGCTGATAGCCCTTCTGGAAAACTTTCAACACACTGTTGGGCTCGACGTCCGCGCTTTCCTGCATCGCCATTGCCTGGTGATGCTCGGCATTGAACGGCTGGCCATGCGGATCGATGGCTTCCAGGTTGTAACGCTTGAGCGTGTCCTGAAACATCTTCAAGGTCAGCTGCATGCCTTCGCGCATCGGACGAATGCTTTCGTCTTCGGGGCTGGACAGCTCGATACCGCGCTCAAGGCTGTCGAGCACGGGCAGCAGGTCGCCGGAGAACTTCTCGAGAGCAAACTTGTGCGCCTTTTCCACGTCCTGGTCGGCGCGGCGGCGAACGTTCTGCAGGTCGGCGGCAACGCGCAGGGACTGATCCTGGGCGGCGGCGAGCTGCTCTTCAAGCACCTGCACGCGCGCGGCAAGGTCGTCGGCACCGGCGTCGGCGGCCTGATTAGCGTCTAGATTCTGATCGTCCAGGTTCTGTTCGTCAGCCATTGGTTCTCTCCTCTCGATTACGTCCGCGAGGTCGACTCGCGCTTCTGACCGGTATATGGGGTCGCAAATCTGCGCTTCAAGGGCTGGCGATCAGCGGCTGCACAGGAGTTTCCCAAGGAGGCAATAAAAAATGCAGGTTTCAGGCGAAAACGACCTAAAGGCGAATATTGTCAGGCCTGCATAAAACACTGTATAAATAACCAGACATTCATGCCTGGGGGCGGTCTTATGCTGGTGCACCTGTCCGTACACAACTATGCCATCGTCGAACATCTCGACCTCGAACTCGAGCGCGGGATGAGCGTGATCACGGGTGAAACCGGCGCCGGCAAATCGATCATGCTCGATGCGCTAGGCCTGGCCCTGGGCGATCGTGCCGACAGTGGTGTGGTCCGGCCGGGCGCCGACAAGGCCGACATCCTTGCCACCTTCGACCTGGTCGATATCCCTGAGGCCAGCACCTGGCTCGCCGAACGCGATTTGGAAACCGACGGCCCCTGCATTCTGCGTCGCGTGATCACGGCCAAGGGCGGTTCGCGCGGCTACATCAACGGCACGCCCTGCCCGCTCGGCGACCTCAAGTCCCTGGGCGAGCTGTTGATCGACATCCACAGCCAGCATGAGCACCAGTCGCTGCTGAAGACCGACACCCATCGCCGCCTGCTCGACGAATACGCCGGCGCCAGCGACCTGGCCCGACAGGTGCAATTGGCCGCGCAGAAATGGCGGCAGACACGCCAGGAGCTCGAACGTCTGTCGGACTCCGGCGACGAGCAACGCGCGCGGCATCAGTTGCTCAGCTATCAGCTGGAAGAATTGGAAAACCTCGGCCTGGGCGAAAACGAGCTGGAGCAGCTGGAGCAGGAACACAAGAACCTGACCAACGCCGAAGCATTGTTCGGCATCTGCCGTCAGGTCATCGACCACTGCAGCGAAAACGATTCGGGCAATGTGCTCAGCGCACTGACCGCCAGCCTGAATCGCCTGGGCGGCGTCAGCAATGCACCCAGCGCGCTGGGCGAGGCCGCCTCGATGCTGGCCACGGCGCAGATCCAGGTCGAAGAAGCGGTCGGCGAACTCAATCGCTTTCTCGACCACTTCGAGGCCGACCCGGCGCGCTTGCAGCACATCGAGGAACGGCTCGATACCATCTATACGCTGGCACGCAAACACCGCGTTCACCCGACCGAAGTGGTGGCGCTGCAACACCGGCTGCTCGAAGAACTGGAAGGCTTGAACGCCAGCGATGAATCCATCGAGCAGTTGGGTGAAGAGCTGGCCGCCTATGCCCGTCACTACCAGGAAAAAGCCCGCGAGCTGACCGGCCTGCGTACGCATGCGGCGGCACAACTGGCCGCGGCGGTCGAAGTGGAAATCCAGCGCCTGGGCATGCCAGGCGGGCGTTTCACCATCGAACTGCGCGCCAATGCCCATGAGGACTTGCATCCCAATGGCCTGGAGCAGGTCGAACTGCTGGTCAGTGCCAACCCAGGGCAGCCAATGAAACCCCTCGCCAAAGTGGCTTCGGGTGGCGAGCTGTCGCGGATCAGCCTGGCGATCCAGGTGATCACCGCGCAGACCTCACGGGTTCCGACGCTGGTGTTCGACGAAGTCGACGTGGGCATCGGCGGGCCGACAGCCGAGATCGTCGGGCAGTTGCTGCGACGTCTGGGCGAGCGCGGGCAGGTGTTGACCGTGACGCACCTGCCGCAGGTGGCGGCTCAAGGTCATCATCATCTGTTCGTGCATAAAGTACGCGGCAGCGACGAGACGCGCACTGCGGTGTCGAACCTGGGCAAGGGCGAGCGCGTAGAAGAAGTAGCGCGGATGCTGGGCGGGATCGATTTGACCAAGGAATCGTTGGCGCATGCCAAGAAGATGGTGGTGACGGCGAAGGGTTGATTGCTGCAGGTCTGGCCTCTTCGCGGGCAGAGACCCGCTCCCACAACACGGCAGCGCAACCCTGCTCCATGTGGGAGCGGGTCTCTGCCCGCGAAGAGGCCCTCACTGACTTCACACATAAAAAAGGCGACCCTAGGGTCGCCTTTCTGCATCCAGCCTGGTCTTACTTCGGCTTGCGCACGTACAACACCAGGTTGTGATCCACCAGTTCGTAACCGTGCTCGGTGACGATTTCTTTCTGGCGGCGTTCGATCTCGTGATCGGTAAACTCGATCACTTCACCGGAGTCGACGTCGACCATGTGGTCGTGGTGCTCGCCATCCGCCAATTCGAACACGGCATGGCCGCCGTCGAAATTGTGACGGGCTACCAGACCGGCCGCTTCGAATTGGGTCAGGACACGGTAAACCGTGGCCAGGCCCACATCCTCACCAGCTTCCATCAGCGCCTTGTAGACCTCTTCGGCGCTCATGTGACGTTGCTGTGCCGATTCCAGCATTTGCAAGATCTTGACCCGTGGAAGGGTCACCTTGAGGCCGGCTTTACGCAGTTCGCTATTATCAACCATGGTCAGCTTTCTCAACGATGCGGCTTCGCAGCATCTATTAATGCGGGTATGATCGGGGTTTACGTTGTCCCAGCCAAGATAGTGGAAGTCGCCCACCGATGCAAAACACCAAGCACTTGCTAACCAGCCTCACCTTCGTGGGACTGCTCGCACTCGCCGGTTGTTCATTCCCCGGGGTTTACAAAATCGACATCCAGCAGGGCAATGTCGTCACGCAGGACATGATAGACCAGTTAAGGCCCGGAATGACCCGTCGGCAAGTAAGGTTTATCATGGGCAACCCACTGCTGGTCGACACGTTTCACGCCAATCGCTGGGATTACCTGTACAGCTTGCAGCCAGGTGGCGGCGAACGTCAGCAGGAACGCATGAGTGTCCTGTTCAACGGCAACGACCAACTGGTTGGCCTGTCCGGTGATTTCATGCCCGGCGTCAGCAAGGACCAGGCTATCCTGGGCAGCGACACCGATACCAACGTGGCACCCCAGCAGGGCGAGCCGCAAAAGGCCGAAGAGCCGCCCAAGCCGGGCTCGATGCTCGAAGACATCCAGCGCGATGTCGACGGCGTGAAGACTGTTCCCGTCCCGGCGCCGCAGCCGCTGGACGTCTCGCCGCAATAAGCGAGCGATACGAAAAAAGCCCGGTCATGCCGGGCTTTTTCATGAGCGCAAAAAAGTGTTTAGCGAACCTTGCGTGCCTGCGCCGCTTTGGCCGCGCGCAATCGTCGCACTTCTTTTGGATCCGCCAGCAACGGTCGGTAAAGCTCGATGCGCTCACCCGCTCGCAGTACATGCTCGGCGGGAGACGCCAACAGGCTTGAGAAGATACCCACAGGGCATTGGGAAAAATCCACTTCCGGGAAGCGCTCGGCGATGCCGGACAGTTCGATGGCCTGCGCAACGCAGGTCCCGACGGGCACTTGAAGAGCGATCAATGCCTGGTCATCGACCGCGGCATAGGCCACTTCGATATCAATCAACGGATCAGCCATGCAACTGCTTGGCGCGCTGGCAGAAAGCATCGACCAGAGTATTGGCAGCCTGATTGAACAGCGGACCCAAGGTCGCGCGAACGATCGGGCCAGCGTAGTCGAAGGACAGATCGAGGCTGATCTTGCAGGCCTTCTCACCCAGGGGCTTGAACACCCACATGCCGTGCAACTGATTGAACGGCCCTTCTTCCAGATTCATCTCGATGGAGCGGCCGGGCTCCAGGGTATTGCGGGTCACGAAGTGCTGACTCAACCCACCCTTGGCGATGTCCAGGTTGGCACGCATCAAGGTATCGGTTTCTTCGAGGATGGTGGTGGCCGAACACCAGGGCAGGAACTCAGGATAGCGGGACACATCGTTGACCAGGTCATACAGGGCCTGAGCGGGATAGGGCAGCAGAGCCGAGCGTTGAATATGGGTAGTCATGCGAGCGTCACTTCCAAAACTGGGCGGCGGACGCGAGCTTCACGCGCCGGCCGGACGACGCCAACGGCGCCTTGAAAATAAGGTAGGCATGCCAGCAGACAAGGGGCACGCCAACGAAATCACGGGGCTTCTTTGTCGACAGCGGCGAAGCGCAGGCTATCCAAAAAGATCAGGTATTGTCCGGTATTCATTGCAACCGCTCAAGCGCACCGCAATACCGTAGCCGAGAGCGCAACGACTGCCTATAATGCGCGCCCTATGGCCAAATTAAAGAAACACCCTACAGGGACCATCGCGCAGAACAAGAAAGCGCGACACGATTACTTCATCGAACACCGTTTCGAGGCTGGCTTGGTCCTGGCCGGTTGGGAAGTAAAAAGCCTGCGTGCCGGCAAGGCGCAACTGGTGGACAGCTACGTGCTGCTCAAGGATGGCGAAGCTTGGCTGATGGGTAGCCACTTCACTCCCCTGACCACGGCCAGCACCCACGTGATCGCCGACCCGACGCGTACCCGCAAACTGTTGCTCAACCGCCGCGAGCTGGAAAAGCTGTTCGCTCAGGTTCAGCAAAAGGGCTATGCCTGCGTGGCCTTGTCGATCTACTGGAGCAAGCACTTGATCAAGTGCGAAATCGCTCTGGGCAAGGGCAAGAAGGAATACGACAAGCGCGACACCGAGCGCGAACGCGATTCCAATCGCGAGCTGCAGCGTGCCGTGCGCAACAAGGGCAAGGAAGACTGACTTCCCGCCCCTTGCAGCGCCGGCTTCGCCGCGATTTCCGGCTTGACCTTTACAAGCCGTTGCGTCGCTGCGCGCGAGCGGTTCGCTGCACGGTCTGCCGCGCCTCGTCGAGCACGCCCTGCACGTAGGTGATGTGCAGACTGGCCAACTCCCGCGCCTGCTCTGCCTGCCCCTTCACGATGGCCTGAAACAGCTGCCGATGCTGCGCGATCAGCTTGTCGCGAGTTTCGACGCTGTGCCGGTGCATGCCGCCGATGTTCACCACCATGTTGCGCTTGAGCATGTCGAACAGCCCGCGCACGGTGTGCAGCAACACCGCGTTGTGGCTGGCTTCGGCGATGGCCAGGTGAAAGTTGGCATCGGCCACGCCCTCCTCCTCCCGCGTCACGCTGTCGACCCGCCGGTAACAGTCTTCCAGAACATCCATGGCCAGCTTCAGTTGTTCACGATCGATCTCAGTGGCGCGCTGCGCCGCATAGAACGCACATGACGCTTCCAGCGTGTGACGAAATTCCAGCAGATCGCGCTGACTCTCCGGATTGCTTTCCAGCAATGCCAGCAGCGGATCGCTGAACGTCGAGCCCAGCTTGTGGCAAACATAATTACCGCCACCTTGACGACTGACCAGCATGCCCTTGGCCACCAATTTCTGGATGGCCTCACGCAGCGAGGGCCGCGACACGCCGAATTGCTCGGCGAGCGCACGCTCGGCCGGCAAGCGTTCGCCAGCCTTCAGCGTACCCTCGAGAATCATGGCTTCCAGACGCTCGATGATGCCATCGGACAAACGCCGCTGACGGACTTGATCAATACCCATGGGTGGCTCCATCACACGATTGCTTCGGCCGCACTCGACCAAAGTCATAGACAAGGAAATTGACAGCCCCACGGCTGCGCCCTAACCTGACTTGGATTTATTGTAAATTGGTATTACCAATTTCTGCAATCAAACAGCCGCACGACAGCGCCAAGCCTTCCAAAAAAAACAAGGGGCCTCAGCTTATGCAAACCTGGCAGCAGATCTACAACCCGCTCGGCAGCCTCGGGCTGTCCGCCCTGGTTGCCGTCATTCCCATCGTGTTCTTCTTCCTGGCGCTGGCCGTATTTCGCATGAAGGGGTACATCGCCGGCAGCATCACGCTGGCGCTGTCCATCATCCTGGCCATCTTCGCCTACGGCATGCCCGCCGACATGGCGCTGGCCGCCGCGGGTTACGGATTCATGTACGGCCTGTGGCCGATCGCCTGGATCATCGTGGCCGCCGTGTTCCTCTACAAGCTGACGGTGAAGAGCGGCCAGTTCGAAATCATCCGCAGCTCGGTGCTGTCCATCACCGACGACCAACGCCTGCAGGTGTTGCTGATCGGCTTCTGCTTCGGCGCGTTTCTGGAAGGGGCGGCAGGCTTCGGCGCGCCGGTGGCGATTACCGCAGCCCTGTTGGTGGGTCTGGGCTTCAACCCGCTCTACGCCGCAGGCCTGTGCCTGATCGCCAACACCGCGCCGGTGGCCTTCGGCGCCCTGGGCATCCCGATCATCGTCGCGGGTCAGGTGACCGGCATCGACCCGTTCAAGATCGGCGCCATGACCGGCCGCCAACTGCCGTTGCTGTCGCTAATCGTACCGTTCTGGCTGGTGTTCATCATGGACGGCCTGCGCGGCGTTCGGGAAACCTGGCCAGCGGCGCTGGTCGCAGGCCTGAGCTTTGCCATCGTGCAGTACCTGACCTCCAACTTCATCGGTCCGGAACTGCCCGACATCACCTCGGCCCTGGCCAGCATCGTCTGCCTGACCCTGTTCCTCAAAGTCTGGCAACCCAAGCGCGCCGCCAGCAGCGAAACGGTCGCCGTCAGCGGTGGCGCAGCCGTAATGGGCGGCGGGCCCACAGGCAAAGCCAGCACCGTCGGTGGCTCGACGCCAACGCCCTACAGCCTGGGGCAGATTCTCAAGGCTTGGTCGCCGTTCCTGATCCTGACCGTACTCGTCACCATCTGGACCCTGAAGCCGTTCAAGGCGATGTTCGCCCCGGGCGGCGCCATGTACAACTTCGTCTTCAACTTCGCCATCCCGCACCTGGACCAACTGGTGCTGAAGACCGCGCCCATCGTCGCCACCGCCACACCGATGCCCGCCGTGTTCAAGTTCGACCCGATCTCGGCTACCGGCACGGCGATTCTGTTTGCCGCGATCATCTCGATGATGGTGCTGCGCATCGACATCAAGACTGCGTTCAAGACGTTCGGTGAAACCTTGTTCGAACTGCGCTGGCCGATCCTGTCCATCGGCATGGTGCTGGCCTTCGCCTTCGTCACCAACTTCTCGGGCATGTCCTCCACCATGGCGCTGGTCCTGGCCGGTACCGGCTCCGCGTTCCCGTTCTTCTCGCCGTTCCTGGGCTGGCTCGGTGTGTTCCTCACCGGCTCGGACACCTCGTCCAACGCCCTGTTCGGCTCGCTGCAAGCCACCACCGCACACCAGCTGGGCGTGAGTGACGTGCTGATGGTGGCCGCCAACTCCAGCGGCGGCGTGACCGGCAAGATGATCTCGCCGCAGTCCATCGCCGTCGCCTGTGCTGCCACCGGGCTGGTGGGCCGCGAGTCCGACCTGCTGCGCTTCACGCTCAAGCACAGCCTGTTGTTCGCCACCATCATCGGCTTGATCACCTTGGCCCAAGCGTACTGGTTCACCGGCATGCTGGTGCACTGATCGGCAGCCGATCTACGTCTATCACACCAAACCTGGGGGCTAACATGCCCCCTTTTGGTGCCTCATGAATTTTTTTACATCCGCACACGTTTTGCGTAGAACCCCTGCATTGGCGCGAAGTCCATTTAACAGGCCCGCAAGCAATCGGGCTATTTCTGACTGCGGACGCCGATCCTACCGAGGAGCGCCGAGTCCACCTTGAGTAAGGAGATTCTTATGAAGCGTACCTATCTGTCCGGCCTGATCGTAGCCTCCGCCCTGGTAGCATCCCCTGTGTTCGCAGCTGAAGACCTGTGCGCCGTCAACATGCAGAAGCTGAACGACGCCAAGACCACTTCCATGCAACTGGGCGACCCTGCCAAGAGCCAATACGACGACGCGTACAAAGCAGCCATGGCCGCCCACGCTGCCAAAGACGAAAAAGCCTGCATCTCGCACTCCACCGATGCCATGAACATCCTGATGGATGCTCAGAAAAGCAAAGGCTGACCGCCAAGCCAACCATAGGGTTGGCCTGACGCCGCAAAATGACGTAGACTACGTCTCCCCTGCCTAACCGCAGGGGCTGGGGCCGATTAGGATTCGACGCCGGTTGCGAAACTTTAGGTGCATGCCGACTTGGTAACAGAAGTCGTAAATCCACTGTTGCAACTTTCTATAGTTGCCAATGACGAAACCTACGAGGGCCAAGCTCTCGCTGCCTAACGGTAGCTGAGCCGCTCTTCTGGCTACTTCGGTGCCAGCGATCATCAGGGGATGCCTGTAAACCCAAAGTGATCGTCACGCAGAACAGGATCGTCGTGTAGCACGCTGTGGGCAAAGCGACTAAAACTTACACAGCTCGTCCAATGCACCCTGCCAGTCGGGCGGCTGCGGATTAACTCAGTAGACACGGCTAAGCATGTAGTACCGACAGCGGAGTACTGGCGGACGGGGGTTCAAATCCCCCCGGCTCCACCAAATCTGCAGAAGAAGGCGCCCTCGGGCGCCTTTTTTTATGGGTGCGATTTGGTGAGGCGCTGAAGCTCCGTCGGCTTATGGCCATGGCTGTCTATGACCGATGTTGGCATGTGGTGCTGAGCCTGCCTCACAGAAAAAAGGCCGAGAGGAGGCGAAAAAAAACCGCTCCGAAAAGCGAAAACTCTTACAATCAGAGCCTACGCTTTCCGATCGTATGTAGTCTGCTGCCGTCAAATCTGACGGCAGCAGCAAAGCTACGATCATTCTGAGCTTGGAGCTCTAAGGACCACGAGTGATCGTTTACGCTGCAACCAAACAGCAGTTTCTCAAAGACAGCGATAACGACGATATCGAAGAAGTGATTCTCAGGCATTTCAAAGAAGCCACCGGAAAGAAGGTTGGCGCTTCGGAGATCAAGTCCTGGCAAGGATCGCTGACTTACATGGCCAAGGTGCTTCGAGACGACGGTCTACCCTGCGACGCAGGCTTGGCCATCGAGCTGCATATCCCCCAGTCATCGAAACGCATCGACTTTTTGCTGACGGGCCGTGATGAGTTTCAAGCCAAAAACGCGGTTTTGATTGAGCTAAAGCAGTGGAGCAAAGCCACTGCCACCACAAAGGATGCCGTCGTAAAAACGGCACTGGGCGGCAGCCAAGTCGAGACTGTTCATCCCTCTTATCAGGTTTGGTCGTACGCCGCCCTACTGCAGGGCTTCAACGAGGCTGTCTACGACAAAAGCATCAAGGTACGGCCCTGTGCGTATCTGCATAACTACGTAAGTGATGGTGTCATCAATTCTTCTCACTACGAACCCTATACCAACAAAGCACCTTTGTTCCTGAAAGGCCCGGCTGAGCTCGAAAAGCTCCGAAGCTTTCTGAAGAAACACATCGTTCACGGTGACAACAAAGAGGTGCTTTACGAGCTTTCGAACGGGAAAATTCGCCCATCCAAAGCGTTGTCTGAAGCCCTGAATGGGCTAATGAAAGGCAAGCCTGAGTTCATATTGATCGATGATCAAAAAGCAATTTTCGAGTCCGCTCTCGCGGCAGCGAGCCAAGCCACTATTGAAGGTCCAAAGGTATTGATAATTGAGGGTGGTCCCGGTACCGGAAAAACGGTCCTGGCGATTAACCTGCTGGTAAGGCTCACTGCCTTGAGCCTGTTGAGCAAATATGTGTCCAAAAATGCTGCCCCACGCAAGGTGTACGAAAGCAAGTTGATCGGCACTGTAAAGCGAACACACTTCTCTAATTTTTT
Organism: Pseudomonas rhizosphaerae; assembly: GCF_000761155.1. Lineage (NCBI taxonomy): Bacteria > Pseudomonadati > Pseudomonadota > Gammaproteobacteria > Pseudomonadales > Pseudomonadaceae > Pseudomonas > Pseudomonas rhizosphaerae. Next base: position 2,929,539 of record NZ_CP009533.1, read on the forward strand.
TTCCGGTTCGGGCGCATTTATCGATACCGAACCTAACACCTATGATGCGCTCATCATCGATGAGGCTCATAGGCTCAACGAAAAAAGCGGCCTGTACGGAAACCTTGGCGAAAACCAAATCAAGGAGCTGATCGATTCATCGAAATGCTCAATCTTTTTTATCGACGAAGATCAGCGCGTGACCCTGAGCGACATCGGTAGCAAGCAGGCGATTCGCTCCTTTGCCAAAGCCAAAGGCGCGACCGTTGAGGAGTACGTTCTGTCCTCTCAGTTCCGTTGCAGTGGCTCTGATGGCTACATTGCATGGTTGGACGACGTATTAGAGATTCGCCCCACAGCCCACCCCGCGCTCGACACCAGCGACTATGAGTTCAAGGTATTCGATTCCCCCCAAGCCATGCACGCCGCTATCGAACAGAAAAATCACGGTAACAAGGCTCGCGTGGTCGCAGGTTACTGCTGGCCTTGGCTCAGCAAAAAAGACTCCAAGGCTTCGGATATTGTTATCGGCGACAACTACGCACGCCAATGGAATCTGGATCAGGATGGTAGCTTATGGATTATCGCCGAAAACTCTATCGAACAGGTGGGGTGTATCCATACCTGTCAGGGTCTCGAGGTAGATTACATAGGAGTGATCATCGGGCCGGATCTGGTAGTGCGGAAAGGCCAGGTGGTGACATCGCCACATGACCGAGATAAGCATGACAAGTCGATTCGAGGTTGGAAAAAGTTGATGAAGGAGCAACCTGCCCTAGCACAACAAGAAACAGACTTGATAATTAAAAACACTTATCGGACGCTGATGACCCGTGGGATGAAGGGCTGTTTTCTGTACTGCACAGATCCGGAGACTGCACGGTATTTTGCCAGCAGGGTTGTCGGATACGGTCACAGGTAACGACCCATTCGGCTAAGTTAAACAGATCTGATACGCTTGCTCATGTGAAGAGCGTCCTCACTCGTCGTCCGACGCGACAGCCAGGAGTCTTCTTAAACACCGCAGCGAGGATATGGGGATGAATGACGCTGCTAGCTCCAAATTTGCCCCGGGGTTTGCTTCTATAGCTCTATGATTTGGAAGCTACGTATCGCCGATCATAAGGGCTTAGATCCAATAGCGGCGAATAGCCGTGCCACCATTGAGCATCAAACCTTGGACAGCGCCGCAATTTTCTTCCCTGTGACGGCAGGCCACGAAATCGGCTAGCTGCTACCAATAAGCAGCTGCCATCCTAATTTATCTGATATTAATTTAGAGAGCGCACACATTACAGCTTACTAGCGCTAGGCTTTAGCTGCCCATCTATGTATACAATTGATATATTAGAACCACCAATTGCCTCGTGTATTGCATTCATATTATCCACATGCCTTTGATTCATCCCGAGATCTAAAATTAAATAAATAGCTTTTCGAGACTTCTCAGACTTCATGTACTCAGGAAGCTGCTTAAGGATACCACTTTTAAGACGCGAGTTATCCGACTTCTTTATTTCAACCAATACACTATTTTCGTTATTTGAGCCAAACTTGAAATCAACCGGCCCTCGACCTGAGTTTGATTCCCTAGCAATCATAATTTTATTTGCATCGCAGTAGGCTTCCGCGACCCCATAAAATGCAAGTTGAATTGCCGACTCGTTCTTAACTTTGCCCTTGCCATCATAAAACAATGTATTTAAACCATTATCCTCAACCAACTGCTTGAATTTTTCACATATCTTGACTATCAGATTAAACACCTCGTCCAATGAGGGATGCGAACTCAATGCTAATTCAATAGGATTCTCAGACACTGCCTCAACAGTACGTTGATACCATGCATATTCTCCCTTTTTATCTTCAGAAAAATCATATGGCTTTACATCTTTAGATGCGTATTGATCAATCAGATCATCGATCAGGTCAGGATATTTCAATACTAGCTTTTTCAGCTCTGCCTTTTTCATATTAGCTAAAGCTCGCCAGCTAGAGCCAACCAAAGCATTAAGTGACTCTCTGATCTCAGCGCTGCTAATCCCAATCTCATCAGAACCGCTCCACTCAAAAGCCGACGGCAAACCTCTCATTAACTCTTTGGGAACGAGGAGAATTGGCTCCCTTGTGAAGGGATTCAGAGGCAGCTGAGTTTTATGCTCTAAAGCGCCGCCCCAACCTTTTGGCAAAATTTTACTATATATATTCAACGAATAAGTCAGGATATCATCCTGAATAATATTAGCTGTCATATCGCTAATGCGATCTGGACCAAAATCCTCTTCAAACAAACCAACCAACTCGAACAATTCAGGGTCAGTTTTTCCTGCATCGATAATTAGCTTCGCTGTAGTTAAAATTCTATCCCGCAGACCAGCACCAATCCCACTTCCAGACGTACCACCACTAGAGTAACCGATACAAAGCCCACGAACCTCGTGCCAATTCATTTTCCTGGCAGCGGAATTCCAAAAAGGATCTCCTCGACGCTGGCTGTGCTGTAACAACTTTCCGATTGCCAAGAATCTGCTTTGTAACACAACATAACTTGAAGAAAATTCTGGTGTTTTACAATGCTTCAGCAAAAGTGGGTCGATGAATAACCGGGTGTCGTGGTCGAGAATAGGATTGAAAACACCAAGGGCGTCCAGTGTATCGTTTTGGATACCAAGAAATTTAGATAAGGACGTTGGCATGACATTCCCTGTGCATAGGCTCTATCTGGCAAAGTGCCACGTTCGCTGCAACATTTCAATCACTTTGTTTCCTTAAATTGCGAGCCTACTACGTCTTGCCACCTAAGCTATCGAAATCCCGACTGCTGATTTTTAGAGAACGCCGCTGAATGAGCTGCAATGGGTGTCAGTTCAACGAGGGCCTCGTACCAGCAGTTGCCGGAGAAAAACTTAACTCTGTGTCCAGGATTAGTTGATCACTGCCAATACCCCTTTATCTAGGCTAGTGCAGCTTCATAGTTTGCACCCTTAGCGGACGGTATTGGCTCGATAGCGCGGTTTCACAGCAGCGCTTTAGACGGCAACCCTTGCAGAACCTCCCTCACAAGCCGAAACTGCACCAAACGACGAGGTACACCATGGCACCCGACTACCCGCCCACCCTCCTGTCCCAAGAAGAACGCGCAGCCATTGCTGAAATCGAAGCCACCACCAACATCCTGCGGTTGGTAACCCGGCTAACCAACATGCGCTTCGCCGCGATCACCAAGTTCGGCGACGCCGAACTAGTGATCTGCTCCGTGCATGATTCTGCAGACTTAGGAATTGGCGCAGGAGAGGCCTTCCCACTGGAAGACACGATCTGCAGCGAGTTTCAGCGGGACCCCGCGCCGTTGCTGATCCCGAAAGTCAGCCATGACCACAGCTTCGCCTCACGACTCATCGTCAAGACCTACGATCTGGACAGTTACGTAGGCGTGCCCATTTTCCTGCCTGATGGCCGTTTGTACGGGGCGCTTTGCGCGATCGATTCGCGGCCTGTGCTGTTTGAAGATCCGGATGTGTGCGAAACGCTGGAGATCTTTGCCCGGTTGATCGGGTGCATATTTTTTGCGAGCTTGGCGGTGAAGGTGGCAGGTGTCGGGATTGAGTTGGAGTGATTGTGGGAAAGGGATGCAAGCTCAGGTCACCCTCGAAAAATGTGTACACATCGCCCCACACAACAAGCGCGACAACTGCTCCACCGAGTACGGCTTATGCAACAACTCGAATCCATCCGTGCCCTTCTCCGCCAGCACATGGCTGTATCCCGACGTCAGCACTACAGGTAACCCTGCGTATCGCCGACGAATCTCATGGGCCAGCTCGATGCCTGTCATCCCCGGCAGCACCACATCGGAAAACACCACTTTGAATCGGCTTGCGTCGCGGGCCAGCTCGGCCAGTGCTTCTTGTCCATTGATGGCAAGGACCGGCCGGTAGCCCAAATCCGTGAGTGAGTGCATCGCAAAGGCGCCCACTTGAGGGTTGTCTTCGACGATCAATACACCGGTGCCATGTCCGTGCACCAATTCATGGGGCGCCTCGACACTCCGTGGCTCGCGCGGCTCGGATGCCTGGGGCAGGTAGAGTGTGAACGTGGTGCCTTGATCGACTTCACTGTCCACGGTGATCTCGCCACCCGATTGCTTGGCGAACCCGAACACTTGCGACAGGCCGAGGCCCGTGCCCTGCCCCACGCCTTTGGTGGTGAAGAAGGGCTCGAATATCTTTCCCAGGTGCAACGGCGCGATGCCGCTGCCGGTATCGGTCATCGAAATCACCACTTGATCGCCTGGCATCATCGGCTGCTCGTTGGCCTCGGATCCACGGCGGGCTGGGCCCACTCGGATGATGAGGCGCCCCTGGCCGACCATGGCATCACGAGCGTTGACGGCCATGTTGACGATTGCCATGTCGAACTGAGAGGGGTCGGCGATCACGAAATGGCTATGTTCGGGGATATCCATCGCCAGTTCCACTTCGGCACCTACCAGTGTCTTGATCATGCTGGCCAGGGCCCGCAGGTTCTCTGCAGGTGCGAACACCGTTGGTTGCAGTGTTTGACGCCGGGCGAAGGCAAGCAGTTGCGAGGTGACTTTGGCGGCTCGTTCGACGGTGTCGGCAATGGCTGAGACATAGCGTGCGCGTCGCTCGCTGGAGAGATCCGGCCGTTTGAGCAGGTCAGTCGACGACTTGATTACGGTCAGCAGGTTGTTGAAGTCGTGGGCGACGCCACCGGTGAGTTGGCCGATGGCTTCCAGCTTCTGCGATTGACGCAGGGCTTCCTCGGCGGCGGCCAGGGCGCTGGCGCTCTCCCGCTCGGCGGTGAAGTCGCGGCCCACGGCGTTGATCTGCTGCTCGTCTGGCTGGGTCGACCAGGATATCCAGCGGTAGCTGCCGTCCTTGTGGCGGTAGCGGTTGTCGAACCGGGCGTAGGCATGGCCGTCAGCGGACAGACTGGCGCCCTGCTGGGTGTGCGCCAGGTCGTCGGGGTGGATCAGTTCGAAAAGCGACAGGCCGATCAACTCGGATTCCTGCCATCCCAGCAGGTCGGTCCAGGCAGGGTTGACCGCAGTAATGACGCCGTCGAAAGTGCAGCGCAGCATGATGTCTGCCGACAACAGCCAAAGTCGATTACGGTCGGCGGTACGGCGGGAGATTTCTTCTTCGAGCCCGGCGTTGAGCTCGCTCAAGCGCAGGAGAGCCTGGGCCCGTTCATGCTCGGCGCGGTCCCGTTTGCGATCGGCGAGCACTTGCTGAGTCATTTCCGAGGCCAGCAACAGTACACCTTCATAGCCGCCGCTCTCGCCCTGCACAGGCGAAAAGCTGTAGGTCCATACGGTCTCTTCCTCTTTGCCGTGACGCCGCATCATCATCGACAGGTTCTCGATGGAGAAACCATCGCCTGTGGCAAGCACCTGTGCCACTTGGGGGCTGAGCACCGGGGCGATGTCGGTGAGCACCTCCGGCATCGGGCGACCGAACGCTGCAGGGTGCCGATCGCCCAGTGCCAGGCCGTAGGCATCGTTGTAGAGCAGCCACTGCTGCGGCCCCCAGTAAAGGGCCGCGATGCCTTTGGTGTTCAACACCAGCGACAAAGCAGTGCGTAGGGATGCGGGCCATGAGCTGTAATCGCCCAAGGCGGTGCTGGACCAATCCGTGTCGCGCACCAAGTCTCCCATTTCTCCGCCGCCGATCATGGGCGGGACGGGAGCCAGGGGAATGGGGGAGGCAACTGGCATGGGGGACGTCCAAGGGGATAGGGCTGGAAGTGTGAGTGATTGTGGATAGGGCTGGCAATGCTTGGGAGAAGTCAGGCACGTATCCTCCACGACCCACGAGCCTTTTTGAATTTATGCTTGAGACACTGCTTGCAAACAATCAACCGGGGTTGGTGCCCTGGCTAGACAGGCATCGCAGTTGACCTCCCTACCCAGCCTGCCTATCCTCCCCCTCGTCACGCCTCATGCGTGACCAGGTTTGACGGCCTGTCTTACATACGAACGCGCAGTCTCAAGACTCGGCTCGGGCGCCTCCGCACCCGGTTCGAACGCTATGGCGGCTGTGCGTGGGGCACCTTCGGGTGCGCCGGGTTCGTATGTGACCGGTCCGTCAACCCATGCACAGCTGCCACCCACTCGTTTGACGGCGAGTGCTGGCAAATCTCACTTCACATACGGAAGTCGCCAATCATGAAAGATCAAACGAATCTTGCTGCATATCAATCCCTTCAACGTGCTAGTCAGTTGCTAGATACCGCATCCGTGCTTGCTGCGGAAACGAGCGATGCCAATCAGCAGCTCTGTCGCGCGCTTAATCAAGCCGTTGCTTTGCTGACGGAGACAAGCAGGACGTTGGTGGAGGATTCTCTGTTGGAGATGAAGTTGCGGTTTCAAGTTAACGCCTGATCGCTCCAGCGCGAGGATGTGCCGCCCATCCATGGTGATAGGTGTCGCTTGAAACATAAGCGGCACCTCATTTGCGGACCCCACTACCCCATCGGACTAAACCCCGAACCCGCCGAACAATACCGCTCCCGCAGTGCCGGATCTGGTTCTTCACGGCACTGCTCCTTGAACCACTGCTTCGCCCCCTTCCTGCACTCCCGATACTCAATCGAGCCACCTCGGTAACTAGTGCAAACAGTGCCGTAATCAACCCGGTTATTACCGACACTCCACGAAGCCGTGTACCACTGCTTCCTGTCCCAACCGAGTATCTGGTGCGACTCAGAGCCATTGCTGCCGCTAACCCGCCGAACCGGCCGCGCACTCTGCCCCGCCTTGTACTCCGCCAAATACTGCGCCGACACCATCCCCTGGACAGCCCGCTCTTCCCGCATCGGCTGAGGACGGTCGCCATACCGACACCGCAACACCTGGTCGTTGACCACATTGTCAGCGCCCATGCACTCCTGCAGGGTTTTAGGCACAACCGGCGCCACTGCTCGCACAACGGGTGCAGATACCGGCGCAGATTCAACAACCGGCGATTCATATCGCTCAACCACCTCAGTAGGCGGTTCTACACGCGCAGGCTCAAAGTACGCGGCAATCCGCGCCCAGTTCATCCCCACCGCCACTGCGGGCACCAGTAGCCACAACAGCCACCCCGGGTGCATCCGTTGTTGAACACGCGAACGCGGTGCAATGGGTCCATCGTGCAGGTCGTCTTGCAGACTCATTTGAATTCCATTTCCAATGCAGAGGCAAAAACGCCATCAGTGAATTACCTATCGGTAGCCCTTTGCCATTCTTTAGGTGTAACGCCTGTCCAGCCAGCCCATCGGACTCCGTGAAAATCCCCTCAAAAAAGCGTTAACGCTTCGTGAAACTCTTGTTAGGATACGCGCCACTGAGACACATTCTCAGTTGCCAGGGAGGCGCTTCATTGACCTCTTCTATTCCCGGAACTGCTCCCATGGCCCTTCGTTTTCCTTCTCGCCCTACCCTTCTGGCGGTGTGCTGCTCACTGAGCCTCGGCGCCCACGGGGCAGACGCTCTCGTGTTGGACGCTACCTCGATCGATGCGCAAACCACCAAGGCTGCCAAAGGCGCTTCGCCTGATGTGTTTGCCGGTGGGCAGGTGGCGCGCGGTGGGCAGATGGGTGTGCTGGGCAACCAGGACAACATGGATGTGCCGTTTACCCTGACCAGCTACACCTCGAAGCTGATCGAGGATCAGCAGGCGGAGGACGTCGGCGATGTGCTGCTGAATGATCCGTCGGTGCGGCAGTCGTTCGGGTTCGGTAACCAGGCGCAGGTGCTCGTGATTCGTGGTTTGCCGCTGTCCAGTGATGACATTTCCTACAACGGTTTGTATGGGGTGTTGCCGCGGCAGATCATTTCCACCGATGCGGTGGAGCGGGTCGAGGTGTTCAAGGGGCCGAACGCGTTTATCAATGGCGTGAGCCCGACGGGGACCGGGTTGGGCGGCAGTGTGAACCTGGTGCCCAAGCGGGCGGGCGATGAGCCCATTCGTCGCTACACGCAGGACATCAGTACGGATGGCCGTGTGGGTGAGCATCTGGATATCGGTCAGCGCTTTGGTGAGGACAATCGTTTTGGTGCGCGGGTCAATCTGGCCCAGCGTGAGGGTGATACAGCGGTCGATGACGAGTCGCAGCGCACCAAGCTGTTCACGCTGGGGCTGGATTATCGGGGTGACAATTTCCGTCTGTCCGGCGACTTTGGTTATCAGAAGCAGCGCATCAACGGGCTGCGCAACTCGGTGCGCTTCGGCACGATCACACGCATTCCGCGGGCGCCGGATGCCAGCCACAACTACGGTCAGGATTGGACGTACAGCCAGACCGAAGACACGTTCGGCATGTTGCGTGGCGAATGGGATCTCAACGAGGACTGGACGGCGTACGTGGCGGGTGGTGCGAAGCACACACGGGAGAACGGTGTGTACGGCACGCCGGTGCTGACGGATTCGAATACGGGCGCGGCGACTATCAGCGGGTCGAAGATTCCCCATGACGAGGACAATGCCACGTTCATGACCGGCATCAACGGCAACCTGCAGACGGGGCCGGTGAGTCATCAGATCAGCGTGGGTGCGTCGAGCATCTGGACCGAGCAGCGCAACGCCTATGAGTTCTACCTGCCCACGGGCACTACCAACATTTACAACACCGGGCCTCTGGCCAAGCCTACCGCGGTGAACTTCGCAGCCGGTGACATGAGCGACCCAGGCATCACCGGCAAGACGCGCAACCGCAGCCTGGCGGTGTCGGACACCTTGGGTTTCTTCGACGACACGCTGCTGGTGACGGCCGGGTTGCGCCGCCAGCAGTTGCTGGTGCAGAACTATGCCTATGAGTCGACCACCGGTGTCGGCGGCTCGCGCACTTCCATGTACGACGAGGCGATCACCACGCCGGTGTATGGCATCGTTTACAAGCCGGTGGAGTCGGTGTCGCTGTTTGCCAACCGTATCGAGGGGCTGGCGGCGGGGCCGACGGCGTCGGGCCAGGTCGTCAACGTGGGTGAGGCGTTCCCGCCGGGGCGCACCAAGCAGGTGGAAGCCGGGATCAAGCTGGACAAGCAATCGTGGGGCGCCACGCTGGCAGCATTCCGGATCGAGCGGCCTACCGATGGTTACACCCAGAGCTTCGCGACGGCCGGCGGCGGCAGCGTTGATGTGTACGTGCGCGACGGCAAGCAGGTCAATCGCGGTGTCGAGTTGAGCGTGTTCGGCGAGCCGGTGGAAGGCTTGCGTTTGATGGCCGGCGGTACGCGTCTGCAGTCCGAGCTCGAAGACACGCGCGGCGGTTTGAACGATGGCAATCACGCCGTTGGGGTGCCGACCTTTCAGCTCAATGCGACGGTGGATTGGGACGTGCCGGGGCTGAACGGTCTGGCGCTCAACGCTCGTGCGCTGCGCACCGGCGGCCAATATGCCGACCCGGCCAACACACTGAGCCTGCCCACCTGGAACCGCTTCGACGCGGGTGCGCGCTACACCTTCAAGGTCGAGCGCAAGGCCGTCACGCTGCGCATGAATGTGGAGAACATCACCGACAAGAACTACTGGGCTTCCGCCAACGGCGGCTATCTGACCCAGGGTGAGCCACGGCTGGTGAAGTTTTCCGGGACGGTGGATTTCTGATCCATCAGCAGGAGGGCAGTGCCTGTTCGGCATGAGCAGCGCTGGGGTGGTTGACGTGGACTAGACTGAACGTACCGTAAGCAAACATGCCGAGTGCGGAGTCGCCATGAGCCAGCCCCTGTCCCCCGAAACGATTGCCATCATCAAGGCCACAGCGCCCGCGCTGCAGCAACATGGTGTGGCAATCACCACGCGTATGTACGAGCGCCTGTTCGTCGATCCGCAGATCAAGGCGCTGTTCGACCAGGCGGCGCAGACGTCCGGCGAGCAACCCAAGCGGTTGGCGGCGGCGATCCTGGCGTTTGCCAACAATGTCGATCGGCTTGAGGTGATCGACGCCGCGGTGAACAAGATCTGCAGCCGTCATGTGGCGACCCATATCAAGGCCGAGCACTACCCCGCCGTTGCCAATGCGCTGCTGCCGGCCATCAAGGACGTGCTGGGCGACGCGGCGACGGATGAGATTCTGGATGCGTGGGGACAAGCGTATTGGTTTCTGGCGGATTTGATGATCAGCCGGGAAAAGGCGCTGTACCAGCAAGCGTCATAAACGGGGTCGCGCTGGAGCTTGCAGAGGCAGTTCCAGGTCGATGCCGATGCTGTCCACGAAGGCATCGTCGTGGGACACCATCAGCAAGGCGCCCTGGTACTGGCCGAGCATCTGCTCCAGTGCCAGTCTGCTCGGCAGATCCAGATGGTTGTCCGGCTCATCCAGCAGCAGGAGCTGGGGTGGGCGTTGCGCGTGGAGCAGTGCCGCGAGTGCAATTTTCAGGCGCTCTCCCCCGCTGAGCTGCGCGGTTTGTAGCTGGACGCGATCGGCGTCGATGCCCAACTGGGCCAGCCGAGTTCTGGCTTCGGCTTCGGGCAGTTCCGGGTTGCTTTCGTGCAGCCATTGCACGGCCGTGCGTTGCGGGTGTTCGAGCCCGGCGTGTTGATCGAGCCACCCTACTTGCACGGTGCAAATGACTTCGCCAGCCCGTGGCATCAGGCGACCGGCGATAGTCTGAAGCAAGGTCGATTTACCGCTGCCGTTGGCGCCCCTGACGGCCATGCGCTGGGGCCCGGTGAGGGTCAATCCGATCGGTTCGGCATGCCCGAAAGGCAATATCAGATCATTGAGCTGAAGCACCAGTTTGCCGTTGGGTACGACGGTTTCCGGGGGCAGCATTATGCGTTGGATATCGGCGGCGCAGCGCGCGCGGGCATCGGCTATGCGCTGTTGTTGCTGGTCGCGGGCGAGCTGTTGATTCAGGCGCAGTTTGCCCTGGCTGTTTTCGCTGCGTTCTTTCTGGGCGTTGGTGATCAGCTTGGTCTGGCTGCCATCACGAGCGCTACGATCGCCGCGGGCATTGCGGCGTTGCTGGCGCTCCATCTGCACGGCCATTTCCCGTTGCTCGCGCTTGGCTTGGGTGCGTTCGCCTTGCAAGGTCGCCTGGAAGGCTTGTTGCTCTTGTTCGCGGGCGGCGACGTAATGGCTGTAGTTGCCGCCGTAAACGGCGAGGCCGGTGGGCGAGAGTTGGACGATTTCATCCATGAGCTCGAGCAGGGCGCGGTCGTGGCTGATCATCACCAAGCCGTTCGGCCAGCGCTGGATCTGCTGTGTCAGTTTCTGCTGTTGTTCGCGATCGAGGTGGTTGCTGGGTTCGTCGAGAATCAGCCAGTCGGCGCCGGACAGCCAGGCACCAAGCAGGGCGATGCGTTGCCGCTCGCCACCGCTGAGGGCGTGCGTCGGTGTATCGGCGGCCAAGTGGCCCAAGCCGTTCAGGTCCAGTTCGGCGCGAAGACGTGCCGCGCAATCCCACTGGTCCATCGCAAGCGTGTGGTCATGATCATTGAGGCTGCCTTCGGCGATCCGCTGCAGGGCTTGCAGGATGTGCTCGACCCCCGCCAGTGCTGCAACAGTGGAAAAACGCTCGGGCTCAAGCTGTTGTGAGACGACATGGACATGCCCTTCGCGGCGGACATGGCCACTGCTGGGCGCACGGGCGCCAGCCAGCAACTGGCCGAGCAGGGATTTACCGCTGCCATTGGCGCCGACGATGCCAGTGGCTTTGGTGTGGAAGCTGTGGTTGAGGTTGTCCAGCAGCAGGCGCCCATCAGGGAGTGTGAGGCAAAGGTGGTCGAGACGGAGTTGTCGTTGGGTCATGAGTCTCCCTGTGTGATGCCCTTGGAATGGAACCAGCATGAACGTGATCAGTTATTGCGTCATTTCATTTCGGTTTCGAGTTATTACCTCGGTCTTTTCTTGAAAAATAGTCCTGTTAGGATTGCATCCGCTTTTGCTGGCCTGGCAAAAAACAACTTCTGGCCACACTGGGAAAGGTGGCCAATAGCTGGCCATTTGTAGCCACTCATTTTTTATCATTCTTCCAAGTAAGGTTTCAAATACACCTATGCAATGGTTAAAAGACAAGTACGCTGCTACGCCAGTGGCACATCGATTTTATATGGTTTCCGTCATTCTAGTCTTCTCTGGAGTGTGGCTGTCCAGGAGCTGGGGCACTGCGGCCCTCGACGTGACCAGCATGATTGCTGCTGGCTTCATGATTGCAGGTTTCATCATGTGGTGCCTGCCAATGGCACGGTGGATGCGTCTGAAGTGGCACAAATCGTTGTACAAGACACCTATAGTCCTATTGCATGTGCTGGCACTCTTGGTCGCTACCGGATTGTCGCGCTTTGCAGTTTCCGAAGCATTGGGCTTGCCGCCGCAGTCTTTCGATCTGACGGTTGGCCTGCTGGCGTTGCTGTTTTATGTACCGGCATGGATGGCAGTACTGGCACTTTTGCTGTCGTTCGGTGGCCTTTTGCTGCTTGTTCTCTTCGGTGTTGCCGTAGTTATCTTCGCGGCCATTCAAATGCTCGCTTCATTCCTGAAGATTTTCGGCGTTAATTACACTCCCCAGCTTAACCTGGGTATGACGTTGTTCCACCCCGGAGGCGCTATTGCAGCTGCCATGGTGCTGGTTGCCTGCTATTCGTTCTTAACCGACAGCTATCAGCCTTGGGTACTGTCGGCGATCAGAACAACTGCGGTAATTGCCGACTTTCATCCTGCACCCAATTACCCCGGTGTACTGCCTGGCGAAAGGATTCACCCGCTGGATAACGGTTACACGGCCTATGCACAGGAGCAGCCTGACCACAGCATCGTGATCGGCGTCAGGACGCAGGAAACTCAAGCACATGACCAGCCTTTGGCTAATCCCATCCCCTCTCCGGCGCAGGTGATGAAACCGTTGTTCGAGAGCCTGTCTGTTCCAGTTGAGTCGAGAAAAGCGTCGTGAACGACGCAGCAGGATGGCGTGCTTCTTGATAGATAGCCAGACGCGCTAACTGTCGAGCGAGAATTCAGTGGTTCAGACTCAAGCATGGCCCTTTTGAGTCTGTCCGCCGCGCTCCCACTCTGCGGCTACCCCCCATTGAAGCCACCTCCCCCTTACCGCACACTGACGCGATTCCTTTCCGATAAAACGGCCGTCCATGAGTAACCCACCCAGCCCCATCCCCTTGATCATCCTCAATGTGCAAGACGCCATCGACCAGCCGAATTGGAAGGGCAAGAGCAACCCTGGCTACCTGGAAACCATCCAGCGGCTTCTGCAGCTGTGGCGTTCCAATGGCTGGCCGGTGCTGCATGTGAAGCACGATGAACCGACGCCTACGTCGACGTACCACACCCATGGGCCGTGGAATGGGATCAAGCATGAAGTCGCGCCGGTGGAGGGCGAACGGGTGATCACCAAGCAGCAGAACTGTGCGTTCATCGGCACGGAGCTGGATGCGGTGCTCAAGGCCATGCAGGTGACACGCTTCGTGCTGACGGGCGTGGTCATTCATAACAGCATGGATGCCACTGTTCGCGCCGGAAAGGCGCTGGGCTACAGCATCACCCTGCCCTCGGATGCGACGACAGCGGTCCCTGTGACCGGCGCCGATGGAACGGTTTGGGATGCGGGCACCGTTCATGATCTGACGTTGGCGATACTCGGTAGCGAATACGCTGAGGTGGTGCTGGCCAGCGATGTGGTCGAGGCGCTCGGGCTGGGGTGAGCGGTGAGCGGCGACACCAACTCCAGATCATCCCGTATGCACGCCACGCCATGACCCGCGCTGACTTCACGCAACAGCGGTCGATCCTGTGCGCAGGCGGGCAGCACGTAAGGGCAGCGGGTGCGAAAGGCGCAGCCTGAGGGGGGCGAGATCGGGCTGGGGATATCGCCTTGCAGCACGATTCGCTGGCGCCGCTGCCCGGGTTCGGGCATGGGGATGGCCGACATCAGCGCTTCGGTGTAGGGATGGCGGGGATGGCTGAACAGCTCGCGGGTGGGCGCTATCTCGACGATGCGGCCCAGGTACATCACTGCGACGCGGTCGGCGATGTGGCCGACCACGGCCAGGTCGTGGGTGACGAAGAGCATGGTCAGGTTCATCTGCCGACGGATGCGCGCGAACAGGTTGAGCACCTGCGCCTGCACCGAGACGTCCAGGGCCGACACTGGTTCGTCGGCCATGATGAATTCAGGTTCCAGGGTCAGGGCGCGGGCGATACCGATGCGCTGGCGTTGGCCGCCGGAGAACTCGTGGGGGTAACGGTCCAGGTACTGGGCGGCGAGGCCAACGGTTTCCAGGGCCTGCCCGGCCTTTTCGCGGCGCCCGGCGGCGTCGAGTTCGGGGTTGTGGAAGCGCAGCGGCATGGCGAGGATGTCGCCCACGCTCATGCGCGGGTTCAGCGAGCCGTAGGGGTCCTGGAAGATCATCTGCATGCGCTTGCGATAGGGCTTGAGCAGGCGGTCGTTGAAAGGTGTGATCTCGGTGTTGTCGAAGACGATGTGCCCTTCGGTGGGTGGGTCGAGCATCATCAGGCTGCGGCCCAGGGTGCTCTTGCCCGAGCCGCTTTCGCCCACCAGGCCGAGCACTTCGCCACGGGCGATGCTCAGGTCGACGCCATCCACGGCGCGGACCAGGTTGTCGTCGCGGTCGCGACGGTGAGCGAGGAAGGTCTTGCGCACGGGGAAGTATTTCTTCAAGCCGACGACGTCGATCAACGGACGCTCTTTCATCGTGCACCTTCCTGTTCGATCGCCAGTTCCCGCCAGCGCACGCAGCGCAGTTGGTGGCCCATTTCGATTTCTTCCAGCACGGGTGCCTGCTGATCGCAGCGGCCCGCGATGCTGTGGCCGCAGCGCGGGTGGAAGGCGCAGCCGCTGGGCGGTGTGCTGGGGTCGGGAACGAAGCCGGCGATGGTGCCCAGTTCACCTTGCACCAGACCGGCGTGTTCGAAGCGCGGCACGGCGGCCAGCAGGCCGCGGGTGTAGGGCATGCGCGGCGAGGACAGCACCTGGCTGACGCTGCCCTGTTCGACGATGCGCCCGGCGTACATCACCATGACCCGGTCGGCGATTTCCGCGACCACGCCGAAGTTGTGGGTGATGAACAGGATCGCCATGCCGTTCTTCTTCTGCAGGTTGCGCAGCAGGTCGAGAATCTGCGCCTGCACGGTGACGTCCAGCGCGGTGGTGGGTTCGTCGGCAATCAGCACGTCCGGCTCCATGGCCAGGGCGATGGCGATCATCACCCGCTGGCGCATGCCGCCGGACAGCTCATGGGGATAACAGTCCAGGCGCTTCACCGGTTCCGGAATGCCGACCTGCTCCAGCAGGGCCAGTGCGCGGGCGCGGGCGTCGGCCTTGCTCAGGGATTGATGGAAACGGATCGCTTCGGCGATCTGATCACCCACGCGGTGCACCGGGTTCAGCGAGGTGAGCGGTTCCTGGAAAATCATCGCCACGCGGTTGCCGCGCACGTGGCGCATCTGCTGCTCGCCCATGGCTACCAGGTCGATGGGCGCGCCGTGGCGGTCGGCGACGATGGCGCTGCCGTCGATGCGGGTTTTCGGCGCTTCGGCGAGCAGCTTCATGATGGCCAGGCTGGTGACGCTCTTGCCCGAACCGCTCTCGCCCACCAGGGCCAGGGTTTCACCGGCACCGATGGTGAAGTTGATGTCGTGGACCACGGGTACGTAGCCGGCGCCCTTGCGGAAGGCGACGTTGAGGTGCGCCACGGCGATCTTCTTATCTGCGTTCATTTCAGGTCGCTCCTGCCGTCCAGCGCGTCGCGCAGGCCGTCGCCGATGAAGTTGAAGCTGGTCACCGCGAGGGTGATCGCCAGCCCGGGAATGATCGCCAGCCAGGGCGCCTTGCCCAGGTACTGCTGGGCGGCGTTGAGCATGTTGCCCCAGCTGGGCAAGGGCGGCTGGATGCCGTAGCCGAGGAAGCTGATGTAGGCCTCCAGCAGGATGGCGTTGGCGATGGTCAGGGTGGCCGCGACGATGATCGGGCCGATGGCGTTGGGCATCAGTTCGCGGAACATGACCCAGCGGTTGCTGGCGCCGATCATGCGCGCGGCCAGGGTGAAGTCGCGTTCGCGCAGGGAGCGGATCTCGGCTTCGACGATGCGCGAGATTTCCATCCAGCTGGTCACGGCGATGATCAGGGTGATCATCATCGGGCTGGGTTTGGTGAACGCCGCCAGCACCAGCACCAGGAACACGCTGGGAAAAGACAGGAAGGCGTCGACGAAGCGCATCAGCCCGGCGCCGATCCAGCCGCGGTAGTAACCGGCGATGACGCCGATCAGGGTGCCGATGACGATGCTGATGAGCATGGCGCAGAAGCCCACCATCAGGGAGATGCGCCCGGCGTTGAGCAAGCGGGCGGCGGTGTCGCGACCCAGCGCATCGGTGCCCAGGTAGTGATTGCCGGTGAACGGCGGCGCGAAGCGGTTGCGGATGTCGATGCTCAGGTCGTTGTAGTGCAGCAGGTAGGGGCCGAACACGCAGGCCAGGATCAATACGGTGATCATCACCACGCCGAGCACAGCCAGCTTGTGGCGCATGAAACGGCGCAGGGTGGGGTTGGCCAGCCAGGCCCAGCGGCGGCTGGCGGGCAGGTAGTGCGTGGCGGTGGTCATGGGCGGTACTCCTTCAGGCCAGCCGGACACGGGGGTCGGCGACACCTATCAACAGATCGGCGAGCAGGTTGCCCAGCAGCACCAGTACGGCCGAGAACATCAGAATGCCCATGATCACCGGGTAGTCGCTGTAGCCCAGGCTGTCGAGGAACAGCCGGCCCATGCCGGGCCAGGTGAATACCGTTTCGGTGACCAGCGCGCCGCCGAGAATGGTGGGTATCTGCAGCCCGGCCAGGGTGATCATCGGCAGCAGGGCGTTGCGAATCACGTGGTGAGTCAGCACGCGGCGATAGGGCACGCCCTTGGCGCGAGCGGTGCGGACGAAGTCCTGATCGATCACGTCCAGGGTGGCGGAGCGCATGTAGCGGCTCCAGATCGCCACGTTGACCAAGGCCAGCACCAGCACCGGCAGCACCAGGTGAATGGCGTAGTCGCCCAGGGACTGGTCACCGATGGTGTACATGTTGCCCGCCGGCAGCCAGCCCAGGTGCAGGGAGAAAAAGAAGATCGCCACCAGCCCGAACCAGAAGGTGGGAATCGACAGCGCCACCATCGCGCCGACCGTGGCCAAGGTGTCGAACACCGAATAGCGGCGCACTGCGCCCAGCACGCCAACCCAGGTGCCAATGACGATGGACAGCAGTGTCGAGGTGCCCATCAGCAGCAACGTCGCCGGCAGGTGCCCGGCGATCACGCTGAGCACCGGGCGGCCGTCGCGAAACGAGTGGCCCCAGTCGCCGACGAACAGATGGCTGAACCAGTCGATGTACTGCACCAGCAGTGGCCGCTTCAAGCCCAGCTGCTCGGCGATGCGGTCCAGCTCGGCCTGGCTCATGCCGGGGTTCAGGGCGAACTGCGACATCGGTCCGCCGGGGGCCAGGTTGAGCACCATGAAGCCGATCAGCGAGACCAGCACCAGTACCACGGCGCTCTGCCCCAGGCGGTTGAGAATGTAGTTCGGCATGCTTGAATCCTCTGCGGTGCGAACGACACCCGACCCTGCGGCCAGGCATGGGCGTGCTCAGGTCCAGGACCAGGCGTTGACGTTCCAGGGTTCGATGCGCAGGTTGATGTTGCCGGTGAAGCCCTTGAGGCCCGATTTGTAGCCGCGCACGTAGGTGTACTGAAACAGCGGCAGGATGGGCAGGTCCTGGCGGATCAGGCCCTGCACCTGCACGTACACCGCCTTGCGCTGGGCGACGTCCTGGATCGCTGCGCCCTGGGCCAGCAGGTCGTCGACCTTGGCGTTGACGTACTGCGAGTTGTTCTGCCCGGCCCCGCCTTTGGCGTTGGTCGATTGCGAACCGAAGTAGTCGCGGGTGTCGGGGTCGGCACCGGTGAGGAAGTTGTTGCCGACGATCACCGAGTCGAATTTGGACTGCACCCAGTACTCGCCCCACATCACCGCAGGCGGCAGGTTGGAGATTTTCATTTCCACACCGATGGCCAGCCAGGTCTGCTGGATGAACTGCTGCGCCTGTTCGCGGATCTGGTTGCCGGCGGTGGTGGAGTTGGTGAACGAGAGGCGCACCCCGCCCTTCTCGCGAATGCCGCCAGCGCCCGGTTTCCAGCCGGCGTCATCGAGCAGCTTGCTGGCCGCCTCGATGTTGAAGCTTTGCTTGGGCAGGTTCGGGTTGTAGTAGGCCGACTGTTGCGGCATGTAGGTTTCGGTGGGCAGCACCAGGCCGAAATACAACTCGTCGATGATGGTCTTCTTGTCGATGGCCATGTACAGCGCCTGGCGCACGACGGGGTCCTTGAACTGCGGGCGCTCCATGTTCAGGGTCACCGACTCGATGGTGGCCACCGGCAGGATCACCACGGTGCGCCCGGCCAGGTCCTTGGCTTCCTCGTAATGGTCGGGGGTGATGCCCTGCATGGCAGTGACGTCGATGTCGCCGGTCTTGAACTGGGTGTAGAGCACGGTCAGGTCGGGGATGTATTTGAAGATCACGCTTTCGATCTGCGGCTGGGTACCGTGATAGTCCGGGTTGGCCTTGAGCTGGATGTGATCGCCAGCCACCCGCGTGCCCCACTTGAACGGACCGGTGCCGATCGGTGCGTTGTTGAACGGTGCCGTGTTGACGTCGGCGGCGACCGAGAGAATGTGCTTGGGCACCATGAAGGTGGACGACAGGATCGAGGCGTAGGGTGCGTAGGATTTCTCCATGCGCCAGTGGATTTCGGTGGGCGAAACCACGGTGATGTCGCGCAGCAGGTCATGGCCGGCGCGGCGACCGCTGCGAAAATTCGGCGAGACGATCAGTTCCAGGGTGTACTTCACGTCTTCGGCGGTGAAGGGCCGGCCGTCGTGCCATTTGGCATCGCTGCGCAGTTTCACTTTCCACTGCAGGCCGTCGGCGGAGATGCCGCCATTGGCCACGGTGGGCACTTCGGTGGCCAGGGCCGGAACGAATTCACCGCTGGGCGAGATGCCGAACAGTGGGTCGAACACGTTCCAGTGGATGCCGTCGTCCACTTCGATGTGCGGCATGTGCGGATTGAAGACGGTAGGTTCCTGGGACAGGCCGATGATCACCTGTCCGGACGGCGGGGCGGCCATGGCCGCGAACGATTGGCTGGCCCGGCCCAGGGGCAGCAGGGTGCCTGCGGCGCCGATGATGGCCATGGCCAGCGCCTGGCGGCGGGTCGGGTTCAACAGGCTGTTGCCTTTATCCGAGTCATCGCGTTGCGACATGCTGAAGCTCCCACAGTAAGGAAGAAAGGGCAGGTGGCAGGCGTTGGAAAGCGTTCTGGACGCTGGACCCGGGCTCGTTCGAACGAGCTTCTGCAGGGCTGTTGCCGAGTGATCGGGTGGCTCTAGAATCCGGAAATGGGCCGTGGGCTGGAACCATCGCTGAAGCGCGAGAGGCGAAACGCTTGGGGATCGACGATCGGGGTTTCACCGGTGACCAGATTGGCCATCAGCCTTCCTGCCGCCGGACCGATGCCGAAGCCATGACCCGAGAATCCGGTGGCGATGAAAAATCCGGGCACACCGTCCACCGCCGAGATCACCGGCACGGCATCGGGCGTGACATCGATCATGCCGCCCCAGCGCTGGGCGATCCGCACGTTGGCGAACACCGGGAAGGCGTTGGTCAGGCTGGCCAGGGCGCGGTTGGTTTGCCGGATCGATGGCACCGGATCGAGCACGCGGCGGTATTCGAACGGGCTGGCTTCGTCCAGTGCCCAGCGCTTGGGCAGCACGGCTTCCTGGAAAAAACGCTGGCCCAGGCGAAACGACAGTGATTTGTGCTCCTGCTGCAGCGCAGCCCAGAACTGCCGCGCGTAGCGAAAGGAGTCGGGGACGATGTCGGCGATGTTCTCGTGGCCGGAAGCGACGGTGTAGCCGCCGTCCTGGCGTCTGCGCACGGCGAAGTCCATTGCCCAGATGGCGGATTCCGGGCCGCCCTGCAGGGGCGAGGTACGGATCACCGAATTGAGCACCTTGAGCTGCGGCAAATGCACCTTCAACGGTGAGCAGAACAGGCTCGACCACGCGCCACCGGCCAGCACCACGGACGTGCAGGCGATCGCGCCGCGCTCGGTGATGACGCCGCTGACCCGGCCTGCCGCACGCTCGATGCCACGCACCGCGCACTCGGTGAAGATCATCGCGCCCTTGGCCCGCGCCGCTTCGGCAATCGCCGGTGCCGCCTGCTGCGGTTCGGCGCGACCGTCATCGGGGGTGTACAGCGCACCCTTGATGCGCAAACGCTCGGCGCCGGGCAGCACCGCGGCCAAGTCGCTGCCCGAAAGCATCCGCGCACGCACCGGGTAATCGTCCAGATTGGCCTTCCAGCGCTCGTGCTCCGCGTAGCTTTGATCGTCCGCGCAGGTGAACAGAATGCCGGCGCGGGTGTAGCCGACGTCCTTGCCGATGCGCGCGGCCAGGTCGCCCCAGATGTTCAGGGCATGGGCCATCAGCGGCAGTTCACGGGGGTCGCGGCGCGAGATGCGCACCCAGCCCCAGTTGCGACTGGACTGCTCGTGACCGATGCCACCTTTCTCGCACAGCGCCACTGTCAAGCCGCGTTCGGCAAGCTCCAGCGCCGTGGAGGCACCGACGATGCCACCACCGATCACTACCACATCGACACGCTCCGGAAGATGTTCATCACCCTGTACGGGTACTACGCGAGGTCCTGGCATCGCTGGCTGTTCTCCTGATGGGTCATCAATGAATGGGCGCTGCGAGGGCCCGGATATTGCAGCGCATTTGCAGTGCCAGTCGGCCTGCCGGGCCATGGCTCGGCAACCGTCGTTTCACGGGAGAGGTCAGCATGCCCCACACCGACTCATCGACACGCCGCCTGCCACGCTGCAACACTCAAGGCACGCAGACGCTGGATCGCTCCTTCGACATTCTCCAGGCGATCGCGGCGCGCGGTGCGCAGGGCGCGACCATCGAAGCGCTCAGCGCCGACACCCAGCTCAGCCGCGCCACCCTGTACCGCCTGCTCAAGGCCATGAAATCCTACGGCTTCGTGCGCCTGCCGCGGCTGCGGGGTCCCTACTTTCTGGGTTACCAATTGCTCAGCCTCGGTGCCCAGGCCGGCAACACCGGCGGCGTGCGCGAATTGGCTCGTCCGGCCTTGCTGCGCCTGTGCGAGACCTTTCAGGACAGCTTCTTTCTGTTCGTTCAGGACGGCTACTACGCCCTGTGCCTGGAGCTGCACGAAGGCGCCAATCCCACCCAGAGCTTTGCCCACTGCGTAGGTGCGCGCGTGCTGAGCGGCGTTGGCCAGGGCTCGCTGGCGCTGCTCAGCCACCTGCCCACTGCGGCCCGTGCGCAGATTCTGGAACACAACGCGCCACGGTTGCTGCGTGAATATGCCATCAGTGACAGCGCCCTGCGCTCCACCTTCAAGCAGGTGCGCCAGCAAGGTTACGCCTGCGGCCTGGCCGATCGCGTGCTGCCGCTGCACACCGGCGTGGCGGTGCCTATCCTCGATGCCAGCGCCGCCCCGGTTGGGGCGCTGAGCTGCGCCTTGCCCAGCGTGCGCATGACCCCGCTTTACCAGCACCGATTGGTGCAGGCCATGCGCAAGGAAGCCGCTAGCATCGCGCAACGGCTGGGCGCCTGAATGAGCGAGCCTCATCGGGCGAACCGGGCGAAACGAAACGGCGCAGGATCGACCAGGGGTTGGTCGCCGGTGATCAGGTCGGCCATCAGGTGGCCGGCGCCTGGCCCGATGCCGAAACCATGCCCGGAGAAGCCGGTGGCCAGATAGAAGCCTGGCAGGCTCTGCACCTGATCCATCACCGGGACGATGTCGGGTGTGACATCGATCAACCCCGCCCAGCGCTGCTCGATCCGCGCCTGGGCAAAGATCGGGAATTGCTCGGCGAGCATGCTCAGGGCCTTGTCGAGGTAGGCATCCACCGGCTTGGGATCGTACAAACGCTGTGTCTCGAACGGTGAAGCCTGGGCATTGCTCCAGCGTTTGGGGGTGTTGAGTTCCTGCCAGCTCTGGCGGGTCACGCGCAGGCGGTATTCGTGGTGATGCGCCCTGACCATGGGCAGAAAATCAGGCAGGTAGCGAAAGCTGTCCGGCACCAGTGCCGCCACGTTGGCGTTGCGCAGGGCCACGGTGTAGCCGCCGTCGGCGCGCTTTCTGAACGAGACCTTCTCGGTGGCCACGGCGCACTCCGGCCCGCCCGGCAGCGGTCCGGTGCGCATCACCGAACCGAGCACGCGCAGCTGCGGCAGGCGGATGCCCAGGTTGCCGCAGAACAGGCTCGACCAGGCGCCCGCCGCCAGCACGACGCTGGTGCATTTGATTTCGCCCAGTTCGGTGACCACCGAGCTGACCTTTCCCCCAGTAGTTTCGACGCTGCGCGCGGCACAGCGCACGAACAGCTTGGCACCGCGTACGCGCGCCCCTTCGGCGATGGCCGCCGTGGCGATGTCCGGTTCGGCGCGACCGTCGCTTTCAGTGAACAGCGCACCGGTCCAGGAGGCCGGAACCTTGGCTTGCAGGCGCGCCTGAATCTGGACGGTGTCGAGCAGCCGCGCCTCGATGCCCAGCGGTTTCGCCTGATCCAGCCAACTGACCTTGGCCGCCAATTCGGCTGCGGATTCGCAGGCATAGAGAATGCCGGAGCGCGTGAAGCCAGTCTCGTGGTGCAGCTTGCTGGCCCAGCCGTCCCACAGTTTCAGGCTGGCAATGGCCAATGGCACTTCGGCGACGTCACGGCCCATGGTCCGTACCCAGCCCCAATTGCGCGACGACTGCTCGTGGGCGATGCCGCTCTTTTCCACCAGCACCACCGACACGCCCCGCTCGGCCAGGAAGAAGGCCGTGCACACGCCAATGATGCCGCCGCCGATGATCACCACATCGGCGCTGTCGGGCAGTGAAGTGTCGCTGTCGACGTGGGAAATGAGCGGGTACATGGGAACGCCTGCCGATGTCGGTGTCCCTACATCTACGCCTTCAAACCGCGAGCGGCAAGTCTCGGGGACGCGGTGCGCTCATGCTCTCACATGCTGAGACAAAGGCCGGGGCAATGGAAAATAATCAGGATTTTTTTCAGTCATGTTTTGCAACACCTTAGCCACCATGAGACGTGGCCTGCGGCCATTACCACCGGGCACGTTGTCGCAGGCAACGCCCGCTCGGGCGGTTGCGCTGAATCGTTTCAGATGCGATAACAAATAAGCAAACGGCGCGAAAATCTCAAACAAAGCAGATTACAGGGCCCATGCACGCCGTACGCCGGCGATCCTGCTGTGCCCCTCCTGACCCGCCGATTTGTGCCACCGCTGCGTGGCGATTTGCTTTTCACCGAGCCTGCCTTCCAACCTCATCGAGGCCATTCATTCGGCGCGCCCAAGCGCCGTGCTGCAAAAAAGGAACGGACCATTGAGCAATCAATCCACTCCGAACACCCCCCTCTCTCGCCTGTGCGACAAGATCGGCATCCCCTACCCCATGTTCTGGGGCTTCGTCGGCCTGCTGATCTTCATGATCGGCGATGGCGTCGAACTCGGTTACCTCTCTCCGTTTCTCAGTGACCGCGGCATGCCCGAAGGCGAAATCGCCATGGTGTTCACGCTGTATGGCGTCACCGTCGGCATCTCCTCCTGGCTGGCCGGTGCACTGTCGAATATCTGGGGGCCAAAACGGGTGATGATGCTGGGCTTGTTGATCTGGAGCGTGTTCGAAGTTCTGTTCCTGATCTATGGCCTGGAAACCCTGAGCTACAAGATGATTCTGCTGACCTACGGTCTGCGCGGCTTCGGCTATCCGTTGTTCGCCTACGGGTTTCTGGTGTGGATCGCCGCCGCGACACCGTCGCGCAAGATGGGTCTGGCGGTGGGCTGGTTCTGGGTGGCTTATGCGGCGGGGCTGCCGACCCTGGGTTCGTTGGTGGCGAGCGTGAGCATTCCGCTGATCGGCGCGTTGCAGACTTTCTGGCTGTCGTTCGCGCTGGTGATCATCGGCGGCCTGATCGGCTTGATCGGCATGCGCGAAGCCCACGGCATGCGGCGCCTGGCACCCGAGGGCGAGAAGCCGTTGGTGTCGATGGCCAAGAACATCACCATCATGTGGTCGCACCCCAAGGTGACCCTGGCCGGTGTGGTGCGCATCATCAATACGTCGTCGATGTTCGGCTTTCTGGTGGTGCTCCCCGGGTTCTTCATGGACACGGTGGGGTTCACGCTGGAGCAATGGCTGCAACTGCTGACCATCGTCTTCGTGTTCAACATCATCGGCAACATGGGTTCCAGCGTCATCAGCACGCGAATCGGTTACCGCAATACCATCCTCTGGCTGGGCGCAGTGGGCAGCACGATCACGACCCCGCTGTTCTTCTTCATGCCGCAGGCCTTTCCCGACAACTTCCTGCTGGCCTCGGTGTTCGGCGCGCTGTATGGCCTGACGCTGGCGTGCTTCGTGCCGTTGTCGGCATTGGCGCCGGCCCTGGCGCCGCACAACAAGGCCGCCGCGCTGTCGGTGCTGAGCCTGGGCGCGGGCGCGTCCACCTGGGTGGGACCTGCGGTGGTGGCGATCTTCAATGAAAGCTTCGGCCTGGAAGGCGTGGTCTGGGCCTTCACCGGCCTGTATGCACTGAGTGCGGTCTTGACGGTGTTCCTGAAGGATCCCGAGCCGGTGCACGAGCCGTTGTTCAGCAAGACCAAACGCCGGATCAAAGTCCGTGCGCCGCGTCTGGACTATCGCTGGGCGCATGCCACCAGGGACTGATCGACCTGTTCAGGGCCGCTCGTAGACGGTGACGCGATTGCGGCCTGCTCGCTTGGACGCATACAGCGCCTGGTCGGCCCACTCGATCAGTTGCTGGTACTCGTTGCTGGGGTAGCCGAGGTCGGCTACGCCCAGGCTGATGGTGAACCGTATGGGACCGCTTTCGTGCTCGACCACTTCGGCCTCGACGGCCAGGCGCAGGCGTTCGGCCAATATGCCGCCGCCGGCCTTGTCGGTGTCGGGCAGCAGCACGGCGAACTCCTCGCCGCCGTAGCGCCCGGCGATGTCGGCGTCGCGGACCAGCCCGCGCAGCACCTGCGCCACGCGCTGGATGACCTGGTCGCCCACCTGGTGCCCATAGGTGTCGTTGACGCGCTTGAAGTGGTCGATGTCGAACATGATCAACGAGGTCGCGTGACCATAGCGGCCATGCCGAACGTACTCGAGTTTAAGTGCCTCTTCCCAGTAGCCGCGGTTGTACAGCCCGGTCAGGCGATCGGTGCTCGACAGCTTCTGCAGTTGCAGGTTGGACGCCTGCAACTGTCGACGGTTGGTGGCCACGTCGGTGACGTCGTAGATGACCACGCAGATGTGGGTCACCTCGCTGTTGGTGGAGCGCAGCGGCAGGATGGTGGTGTTCTGGTACATGAACGCTTCCTGCCCGGTGATCGGCTGGTAGTTCTTGAAGCGCACCAGGTACGGGCGCTGTTCCCAGATGGTGAAGGCCGGCGTGCCGAGGGTGACCACGCTGCTGACCTTCTTGCGAAACCACTCGCGGTCGATCTCCGGGAACAGGTTGAAGAAAGCCTGCCCCATGGCGTCCTTGGGTTGCACGCCGGAGCGGTTTTCCATGAAGGTGTTCCAGACCTGCACCTGGTAATCGCTGTCCAGCACCACCACGCCCACGTCTATGCTCTGGGTGATCGCCAGCAGCCAGTGGAGTTCGTCCAGTTCGATGGGTCTGCTCATGGTTCAGTTCATCAGGTAGTCGAGCTTGTCGCGCAGCAGTTGCACCGAATCCTCGGTGAACAGCAGCAACAGGTCGAAGTGAATGCAGTGGCCTTCCAGGGCGTAGCTGATTTCCACGGTGAGGGTCTTTTTCCAGCGGTGCTTGCCAACGGCGATCAGGTCGTCGATGGCTGCATGGTTACCGAGAATGTGCGGGTGGCTTTGCGAGAACATCACGTCCAGCTGCTGGGCGAGGCCGCTGAGGCAGGCGCCGATGATGACTGAGGACAGGTCCAGGAGCATCTCCAGGTCCGAGTAGTCCAGGGCGCTGCGGTTCATCAATCGCGCCAGGTCGGCGATGTCGCAGTCGTGGAAGATCAGCATGGCTTCGCCGGCAATGCCGCCGCCGATGAAACCCTGGCAGATGGCCGTGCTCGGTTGTCCGCTCTGCACGTCGGTCAGCACCATGTGCAGTTCGCTGACTTCGAGCAGGTTGACGTTGGGCACGGGCAGCTGGATGAACACGCCGAGCACCTTGGCCAGCATGGCGGCGGCCTGGCCCATGGCAACGTTGACGGCTTCGCGCAGGGCGTCGATGAAGCCGATGTGAAAGTTGCTTTCGGTGGCGGGCCGCAGTGCCGCGCTTGTGGTTTTTTCCAGCAAGCCGGCCTTGAGCAGTACGCGGCGCAGCTCTTCAGGCTCAGCCGGCTTCTTGATGAAGGCCAGCGCGCCCAGTTCACGTACCCGACGCAGGGCTTGATCCTGGACGTCGCCCGAGACGACGATGACCTTGCACGGCAGACCCTGCTCGCGCAACGCTGCCAGGACCTGGTAGCCGTCCATGTCGGGCATGGTCAGGTCCAGCAGCATGACGTTGCCCTTGCCTTCACGCACGGCCGCAAGGGCCTGCCGGCCATTCGCCGCCTGGGTGATGGTGGTGTCCCAATCCGTCGGCAGGGCACGCAGCAGCTGCTTGCGGGCCAGGTTGGAGTCGTCGCAGATCAACAGGGGGATGGGCGGCATGTCCTCTCGTTCTCTTCAGGGGGCGACGGGCGTGATCGCCACCGATGCACCATTGGGCACCATACCTCTAAGGACGTGTCCACCGCTACCTTCCGTGATGGCTATCTGCTTTCATTCAGCACGACCGCCGACGCGGCTTGCGCCGCTGCTACAGGGGTCGCAACCGCTCGCGGCGGGCGTTATGCCTGATTGACCGCGTCAACCGCCGACGCGGCTCGCGCCGCTGCTACAGGGGCCACAAGCGCTCACGGCGGGCGGTATGCCTGATTGACCGCGTCAACTGCCGATGCGGCTTGCGCCGCTGCTACAGGGGCCACAACCGCTCGCGACGGGCTTTTGTAGCAGCGGCGCAAGCCGCGTCCGGGTTCACTGCAGTCTGCCTGATTCGCCACATCTGCGACCGACGCAGCTACAGTGGGTGGTTCGGGGGGCAACTTGCCCGGTATATGCTCAAGTTGTATGATGTCTGTTAACAACCCGCCCACAGGACACGGAGACAACAATGCCTAACATCCTCGGTCACAACTTCATCGGCGGCAACCGCAGCGCCAGTGGCGAGCCCAAACTCAAGAGTGTCGACGCCACCACCGGCGAGGCGCTTCCTTATGCCTTCTACCAAGCCACCGATGCCGAAGTCGACGCCGCCTGCCAGGCCGCCGACAACGCCTTCTTGGAATATCGCCAGCTGAGCCCCGCTCGCCGCGCTGAATTCCTCGACGCCATCGCTGACGAACTCGATGCCCTGGGCGATGACTTCGTTGCCGTCGTCTGCCAGGAAACCGCCCTGCCCGCCGGCCGCATTCAAGGCGAACGCGGTCGCACCAGCGGCCAGATGCGCCTGTTCGCAAAGGTCCTGCGCCGCGGCGACTTCCTCGGTGCCCGCATCGACCTCGCCCTGCCAGACCGCAAGCCGCTGCCGCGCGTCGATCTGCGCCAGTACCGCATCGGCGTCGGCCCGGTAGCCGTGTTCGGCGCCAGCAACTTCCCCCTGGCCTTCTCCACGGCCGGTGGCGACACTGCCGCAGCCCTGGCTTCGGGCTGCCCGGTGGTGTTCAAGGCCCACAGCGGCCACATGGCGACAGCCGACCTGGTGGGCACCGCCATCATCCGCGCAGCGGAAAAGACTGGCATGCCCAAGGGCGTGTTCAACATGATCTTCGGTGCCGGCGTCGGTGAGCCGCTGGTCAAGCACCCAGCGATTCAAGCGGTCGGCTTCACCGGCTCGCTGAACGGCGGCAACGCCCTGTGCAAAATGGCCGCCGAACGCGCTCAGCCGATCCCGGTGTTCGCTGAAATGTCCAGCATCAACCCGGTCGTGCTGCTGCCGGACGCCCTGGCCACCCGCGGCGAAACCGTGGCCAAGGAACTGGCGGCTTCGGTGGTGATGGGTGGCGGGCAGTTCTGCACCAACCCGGGCCTGGTGATCGGCGTTCGCTCGCCGGCCTTCAGCGGCTTCCTCGAGCACCTGCAAACGCAGATGGCAGCCCAGGCGCCGCAGACCATGCTCAACGCTGGCGGCCTGCGCAGCTACAGCAAAGGTGTCGAACACCTGCTGGCGCACGAAGGCATCACTCATCTGGCCGGCAATGCACAGGAAGGCCAACAGGCCCAGGCACAGCTGTTCAAGGCCGACGTAAGCCTGCTGCTCAATGGCGACGAACTGCTGCAGGAAGAAGTCTTCGGCCCGGCCACCGTGGTGATCGAAGTCGCCGACGATGCCGAGCTCAAGACCGCCCTGCAATCGCTGCGTGGACAGCTGACCGCCACTCTGATCGGCGAAACTGGTACGGACTTGGTCAAGTACCAGTGGCTGGTGCCGGTGCTGGAGCAGAAAGTTGGTCGCATCCTGGTCAACGGTTACCCGACCGGCGTAGAAGTCTCCGACGCCATGGTCCACGGTGGCCCTTACCCTGCCACCTCCGATGCCCGCGGCACGTCGGTCGGCACCCTGGCCATCGACCGCTTCCTGCGCCCGGTCTGCTACCAGAACTACCCGGACGCGCTGCTGCCCGAAGCACTGCGCAACGCCAACCCGCTAGGCCTGCAGCGCCTGGTGAACGGCGAGTGGAGCTCGCAGCCGATCGCATGATGCAACGGCGGTAACAACGAACGGCGCGATTTCGATCGCGCCGTTTTTTTTGCGTCACTGCCCCGACTTTTTGTTTCAGCTCTGCGACACGTTGCCGATATGGGGGAATCACCAAGACCTTTTCATGGCGGCCGCCATAACCATAACCATGGTCGTCCAGGTCTGACCCTTTACTGTCAGGAGCACATTTATGAACGGCTGGTTCGGCAATATCAGCGTTACCCGAAAACTTGCACTGGGCTTTGGCCTGGTGCTGATATTGACCGCGCTGTTGGCGCTGACCGGCTGGACCAGCTTGAGCAGTCTGATCCAGCGCAGCAACTGGATGAGCGACATTTCCGAGCTCAACAACAGCCTGACCAAGCTGCGCATCGTGCGCCTGCAGTACATGCTGGCCAACGGTGACGACGCCTCGGCGCAGACCGTGCAGAACCAGCTGGCCGCCTTCGAGGCACAGCAAAAGAAACTCATCGACGGTTTCAAGAGCCCGGAAAACCTGGAGCGCCTGAAGGCTCAGGCCGAACAGATCAGCGCCTACCAGAAATCGTTGAACCAGATGCGCGACGGCTACAAGGCCAGTAACACCGCGCGGCAGAACATGGCAGCCACGGCGACAGTGGCCTACGACCTGGTCGACCAGATCGACGCGGCCGTGCTTGCCCTGCCCGACAGCGAGCTGCGCTTCGACGAATACCAGGCCATCAACCGCGCTCGGCAGTTCATCCAGCAGGTGCGCTACGACGTGCTGACCTATACCAGCAACGCCACCGACAAATCCGAGCAGGCCGCTTTTGTCCAGATGGACCGCGCCGTGACCGAGCTGCAACAGCTGGCTCCGCGCCTGCCTACCGAACAGGCTCGCCTGCAGCAACTCAACACGGCCCTGGCCAACTACCGCAACGCGGTTGCCAGCTTCAAGGCGTCGATCGCCCAGATCAATGGCGCGCGCGCCGAGATGACCGTGCAGGGTACGGAAATCGTGCGCCTGAGCGATGAGCTGTACAAGATCCAGATCGAACGCCGCGATGCGGAAAGCGCCGAGGCGCGCAGCTACCAGATCGGCGCGGCGTTGTTGGCATTGATCTTCGGCATCCTGGCCGCCTGGATCATCACCCGGCAGATCACCCGTCCCCTGCAGCAGACCCTGGACGTGGTCGAGCGCATTGCCAGTGGCGACCTCAGCCACGACTTGCAGGTGACCCGCAAGGATGAGCTGGGCGTGCTGCAACAAGGTATCCAGCGCATGGGCACGACCCTGCGTGAGCTGATCGGTGGCATCCGCGACAGCGTCACCCAGATCGCCAGCGCCGCCGAGGAGCTGTCTGCCGTCACCGAGCAGACCAGTGCCGGGGTCAACAATCAAAAGGTCGAGACTGACCAGGTCGCGACCGCCATGCACGAGATGACCGCGACCGTTCAGGAAGTGGCGCGCAACGCCGAGCAGGCCTCGGTCGCCGCCACCACGGCCGACGAGGAAGCGCGCGAAGGCGACAAGGTCGTGGGCGAAGCGATTGCGCAGATCGAGAAGCTGGCTGAAGAAGTTCGCCGCTCCACCGAAGCGATGAACGCGCTGCAGAAGGAAAGCGACAAGATCGGCAGCGTCATGGACGTGATCAAGGCCGTGGCCGAACAGACCAACCTGCTGGCGCTCAACGCGGCCATCGAGGCGGCCCGCGCAGGCGAAGCCGGACGTGGCTTTGCCGTGGTGGCCGATGAAGTTCGCGGACTGGCGCAGCGCACGCAGAAATCCACCGAGGAAATCGAAGGGCTGGTGGCCGGTTTGCAGATGGGCACGCAACAGGTCGCCAGCGTGATGCTCAGCAGCCGCGGCTTGACCGACAGCAGCGTCGAGCTGACGCGCCGCGCGGGCACGTCGCTGGAAAACATCACCCGTACGGTGTCCAGCATCCAGGCCATGAACCAGCAGATCGCCGCAGCCGCCGAACAGCAGAGCTCGGTTGCCGAAGAAATCAGCCGCAGCATCATCAACGTGCGCGACGTGTCGGAACAGACCGCCTCGGCCAGCGAAGAAACCGCTGCCTCAAGCGTCGAACTAGCCCGCCTGGGCAATCAGTTG
This sequence comes from Pseudomonas rhizosphaerae, assembly GCF_000761155.1. Classification (NCBI taxonomy): domain Bacteria; kingdom Pseudomonadati; phylum Pseudomonadota; class Gammaproteobacteria; order Pseudomonadales; family Pseudomonadaceae; genus Pseudomonas; species Pseudomonas rhizosphaerae. Next base: position 2,960,457 of record NZ_CP009533.1, read on the forward strand.
CAGATGATGGTCAGCCATTTCCGCGTTTGAGGCCCGAATCAGTTTGCGTGTGGTCTGATAGGCCGCAGGGGGCGTTCGCGGCCGATGACCGCTCCCACAGTGACATTCTCTATGGAGGGGTTCACTGCAATCCATGTGGGAGCGGTCATCGGCCGCGAAAAGCGCGCCGCGGTCTATCTGCGCCGCTACCCACGTCGGGTACTCGCTTACTCCACTTCCTTCAACACCCGCTCTTCATGGAAGAACTCATTGGGGTCCACCCCGGCGCGAAAGAAATACCCGTAATCCTCCAGGTAATACAGCGTCTCGACTCGCTTGAGGCTGTCCTCCACGTGCGCGCACCGCAACTTCTTCGCCTGACCGCTCAGGCGGGCGTTGACCTGCGTGGCGGGCACTTGCTGTTCGACCCTGCAGTCGAACGCCTGGCGCGGCTTGCCGTACTCGCCCACCACGCTGTTGCTCATCTTGCCGTCGGTCACAAAGCCCAGCTGCGCGCCGACCGGCATGCTCTTCCAGTCGCCGCTGAAGGCAATGGCATTCAAGCCGATGTTATCCACCATCGGCGCCTCGCCGCTGTACACGGTTTGCTGGGCCAACGCGACCAGCCCACGAAAGCTCACCGCCTGCCCTTCGAAATTGCTGCCCTTTGTGCGCACCGCCAGCAGGCCCGACGCCTTGTCCTGGCTGAACGACTTTTCCTCGATGAACGGCGCACTCTGCCCCTTGAGATGAGCGGTGCCGGTTTCCACCGTTCGTTTCAGCACCTTTGCCGGTGCCGGCAGGTTCAACTGCTTGACCGCCGACAACGCCGGCGCCTGCACCCGGGGAAGGGCCAGCACCAACGGCGCCTTGGTCCGCGGTTTGAACGCCGGCAAGGCGGCCAGGCCCTCGGGCTTGCCGCAAGCCGCGTCGAACAACAGCCGGTAATCCGGATCGCTGCCCTTCACCGAATAAGTCTTGGGCTCGAAGAACACCCCGCCATCGGTCACGGTGTTGTGTTCGTCTAGGTCATACCCGGCCAGCAGGCTGAACGTCTGTTTGCCACAGTCCAGGGCGTAGCGCTCACGCTTCTGTGCATAGGGCGCGTTGTGCGGCTGGTCGTGGCCGATGGTCGGCGAATCGTAGCCGGCCCAGAACTGCAACTGGCCGTCGATGGTGGACAGGCTGTTGCGGTCGATCATCACCCACTGTTCGTCGCCCTTGCCCTTGAGCACCCGCCAATCGGGCTGGGGTGTCGTGGCGCAGGCGCGCTGGAAGGCGGGGCTGGCATTGAGCACCTCCACCTGCGCGGCCGGAATCGGACGAGCCGGCGCGTACTTGCCATCGGGGCTGGCGAAATAGATGCGCTTCACCCCGTCCAGGTAGATCAGGCTGGCATTGGGGCTGGAACACGCCGCATCGACCTGCAGCAGAAAACCGAATGGCGACGTCTCGCTCTTGGGCTGCAACAGCATGAAGCTCAGGCGATCGCCGTTGCGCATCACGCTCTGCGGTACGAGCGGCTGCGACATCGCTTCCTTGAACATGTCTTTCGCCTGTTCGTTGCCCAGGCTGCCATCGGGCCCCTTGCTGGAACAACTGGCCAGCGTGACGGCGGCGGCAAGCAATGCGATGCGCTTCATGATGAGTTCCGAGAGTGGCGATCAGACGTCATGGTAAGCGGCGCATCGAAAGCGGTGCAATCCATCCGCGCTTGTCTCAGCAGGCGTAGGCCGCCAGCTTGTCCTGAATGAAGTCCAGAAAGCACTGAATCCGCAACGCCAACTGAGAGTTGCGGTAGTACACCGCATGGATCGGCTGTCGATAACCGCTGTTGGCCTCGGCCAGCACCACCTGCAAGCGGCCCTGGCGAATGTCTTCGTGGGTCATGAAATGCGACAGGCAGACGATCCCCTGTCCCTCCAGCGCCAGTTGCCGCAAGGTTTCGCCACTGGACGCCGCCATGCGTGGCCGAATCTGCAATCGATCGCCCTCGGCATGGCGCAACGGCCAGTGGTTGAGGGTGTCGGTCTGGGTGAAGCCCAGCAGCACATGCTCGCTCAAGGCCTCGACGGTTTCGGGAACGCCGTAGCGTTCGAGATAGGCAGGGCTGGCCAGAATATTCAACGGGCTGCAACCCAGGGAGCGTGCGTGCAGGGTAGAGTCGGCCAATACACCGATGCGGATGGCGACATCGGTGCTGTGCTCGATCAGGTCGATGATCAGGTCGTCGCTGTTGAGCTCCAGCAGAATGTCCGGGTAGCGCTCGCGGAACTCCGCCACGTACGGCACGATCGCGTGCAGCATGAACGGTGACGCGGCATTGATGCGCAAACGCCCGGCCGGCGTCTGGTGACGCAGCGACAAGCGCTCTTCCAGCTCGTCCATCCGCGCCAGGATGTCCTTGGCCTGCTCGAAGAAAAACCGCCCTTCCTCGGTCAGGTCCATGCGCCGCGTGGTGCGGTTGATCAGGGTGGTGTCCAGCTTGGCTTCAAGCTTGGACAGCGTGCGGCTGACCGCCGATGGCGTCTGGCCGAACTGCTCGGCGGCCGCGGAAATGGAGCCGCTCTGAATGACGGCGACGAAGACTTGCAGCTCATCGGATCGGGATTTCAACGCAGGCCTCATCGGATGTACCCGGACGTGCGCAACATACACCAATCCCTGAGCCGAGCGAGCGTGCCGTCAGCCCAGCACCTTGGCCAGGTGCGCCTCATACCGCGCCACATCGTTGTCGATGTTGGGCATCTTCATCACATCGACGCTGAGAAAGGTCGGCAAGGCCGTCATGTCGAGGAACTCGTTGGCCTTGTGGAACGGGAAATACACCGCATCCACACCCTTGCCTTCGAAGAAGTCGGACGGGTCTTCGAAGGCCTGCTGCGGCGCATTCCAAGTGGCCGAGATCATGTACTGCTTGCCCTTGAGCAAGCCGCCGCTGCCGTACTTCTGCGACGCATCGGAACGGGTCCGGCCGTCATTGGCATACAGGCTGCCATGGCCTTCGGTGAACACTTCGTCGATGTATTTTTTCACGGTCCACGGCGCGCCCATCCACCAGCCTGGCATCTGGTAGATGACCACGTCGGCCCACAGGTATTTCTGCACTTCTTCGGCGATGTCGTAGCCGCCGTCGATGAAGGTCTGCTTCACATCGAAGCCGGCGCGGTCCAGGTAGGCGACGGCTGCGTCGTGCAACGTCTGGTTGTAGCGACCGTCGGAATGGGCGAACTGCTTGCCGCCGTTGAGCAGGAGAATCTTTTTCATGAAAGTGGCCTCGTTGACTGTGCGAGTAATATCGATGGGCGCAGTCTAGAGGCCATGCTGGAACGGAGTAAGGTGGTAAGGCGCAAATGTCTCTTGCGCCAGAGTCACGAATCGCTGGTTATTGTTGCACTCGAGCTGGCACGGTTGAGACCGTGCGCTACAGGAAGCGCACGGTGGCAAAGCCTTACTCCTTGGTCAGGTCCACCAGGGGCGTCTGCCGCACCTCGGTCTGACGACCATCGCGAATCGTGTCGATGGTCTTCAGCGCCTTGTCCACGGCAGGTTTGTCCGCCAGCAAGCTGTAGCTGATGCTGAACTGCTTCTGCTGTTTGGGCTCGATGGTCGGCACCAGATTCAAGGGCCGCTGGTAACGGCGGTTATAGGAAAAACTGGTGCCCGGCTCCAGCCCCGTCACATACCCCTGACCTTGCGTATCGGTGTTCTTCCACAACGAAAACACCGGCAGCTGCTGGACATTGAACCCCACCGCCACGCCCAAGCTACCGGCCTTGTTGTGCAGCACGGTCAGGGTGTCGCCCTTGGCGTCGCCATAGGGCACCACGTTGTAGACGGTCTCGTCGTAGTCCTTGGTCGGCGCGCGATAGGCCTGCCAATCGCCCAGATCGCCCTTGGCCTTGTCGTTGAACGGTGAGACCTGTTTGACCGCTGCGGCGAACTGCGCGCCTTCCTCCAGGAACGGCGTGCTGAAGTTGCTGTGATACAGCGCCTGGTATTCCTTGGGGTAGTCGCCGTTGTTGGTCAGGGTGTCGTTGAGCACGAAGCGCGCCGCGCCGGGTTCGGTCACCAGCTCGGTCTGTACGCTGAAGTCGACCTTCTTGAAGGCCTGCTCCTTCAGCTCGCCACGCACGTGAATCGCATAGGGCGGCGCCTCGTCGATGTGCACCGTGACCTTGCTGGCCGGAATGTTCGCAGCACGACCATGCAAGGTCAGCAACTCGCCGTTGTCCATGCCGGGGTGACCGACCCATTCGTAGCCGCAGCGGGTGACCAGCTCGTTGAACCCCTCAAGCCAGCCGAGACCACCGCGGCCGTTGAGCTCGATGAAGGCCGGATTGACCACCTCTTTCACTGGCGAATCCCAGCCCATGCGCGCATCGCCGACCTGGGCGTGCAGCACGTTCATGCCACGCGTAGGCACCAGCGTCAGCTTCATGGTGCCGTTATCAATATCGATCAGGCTCACACCTTCCTGACGGCCGCCATGCAGGGTTCGCATGGTGATGGAGAACGGCTTGTCGACCTTGACGCCCAACTGCTCGCTGGTAATGCGCTGGTTCTGCGCGGGCTTGTCGGTGTCCAGCAGCACGAAGTCCCACGCCAGGGCGTGGCTGCTGAGGGTGAAGGCGGAAACGGCACAGGCGAGGGGAAGCAGTTTCATGGGAGTGGCCCTTTCTTGGAGTTATGAGGCAGATCAGTGAAACGTTTCAGCTGTTGAGTCTAGTCTGCCTGCGTCCATTTGGAAATCCACCTGTAGCAGCGGCGCGAGCCGCGTCCGCTGCTTGAAACATCTTTCCCCTACTACCTCCAGGCAACTGGTTACTCCATGGGACGCTGGTACGCCTTGACGATCGCCGAGAAATCCAGCCCGCCCTCCCCGCGCAGACTCATCGCCTGATACAACTGCTGCGCCACCGCCCCCAGGATCACCGGCTGGCGGGCCTGCTTCGCCGCCTCGGTCGCCAGCCCCAGATCCTTGAGCATCAAGTCAGCGCCGAACCCGCCGCTGTAGCCCCGTGAAGCCGGTGCGGTTTCCACCACCCCCGGCCAGGGGTTGTAGGTGTCCGAACTCCAGCAGCGCCCGGTAGAACTGTTGATGATTCCGGCCAGCACTTGCGTATCGATGCCCAGCGCATTGCCCAGGGCCATCGCCTCCGACACCCCGACCATGGAAATCCCCAGCAGCAGGTTGTTGCAGATCTTGGCGATCTGCCCGGTGCCGACCTCGCCACAGTGAACGATGTTGCGCCCCATCTGCGCCAGCACTGGCTGCAACTGGCCGAACAGTTCGGCCGATGCGCCGACCATGAACGTCAGGGTGCCCGCCTGGGCGCCGCCAGTGCCACCGGATACCGGCGCATCGGCCAGGTCGACACCCTGCTTGGCCGCTGCCGCGGCGATGTCGCGCGCAGTTTGCGGATCGATGGTGCTGCAATCCACGGCCGGCGTACCTGAGCGAATCCCCGCCAGCACGCCTTCCTCGCCTAGATAGACGCTGCGCACATGCGCCGCTGCCGGCAGCATGGTAATCACCAACTCGCCCTGCGCAGCGGCATCCTTGGGCGATGCGCTGATATGCCCGCCCAGCTGCGCCAGTTCGGCAAGCACAGCCTGGTTGAGATCGAACAGGTGCAACGTATGGCCGGCCTTGAGCAGGTTGCGCGCCATGGGTGCGCCCATGTTGCCCAGGCCAATGAAAGCAATGTTCATGGCGGTGCTCCTACTTCAGGTTGATGGTGGTGTTGACGCCATCGTTCACGCTGTCGTCATCGAACCAGCGCGCCGTGACCGTCTTGGTCTGGGTATAGAACTGCACCACCTGCTTGCCGTAGGGCCCCAGGTCGCCGAGTTTGGAACCGCGCGATCCGGTGAAGCTGAACGAAGGCACCGGCACGGGAATCGGGATATTGATACCCACCTGGCCCACGTCGATCTCGCTCTGGAACTTGCGCGCCGCCGCACCGCTCTGGGTGAAAAGCCCCACACCGTTACCGAACGGATTGGCGTTGACCAGGGCGATGGCGTCATCGAGGGTGTCGACTTCCAGCGTGATCAGCACCGGCCCGAAAATCTCCTGGGTGTAGATCTGCATGTCCGTGGTGACACCGCTGAACAAGGTCGGACCCACGAAGTTGCCTTGCTCGTAACCGGGCACCTGCACGCCGCGGCCATCGAGTTCCAGCTTGGCGCCCTCTTGCACACCGCTGTCGATCAAGCCGGTGACACGCTCCAGCGCACGACGGGAAATCACCGGCCCCACGTCAGTGCCCGGCTCACTGCCCGCGTTGACCTTGAGCTTCTGCGCCAACGCCTTCAAATCCGGAATCCACTCACGCGACTTGCCCACCAGTACGGCCACCGAAGTCGCCATGCAGCGCTGCCCGGCTGCACCGAACGCAGCACCGACCAAAGCGTTGAGGGTTTGCTCGCGATTGGCGTCCGGCAGTACCACCGCGTGGTTCTTGGCGCCCATCATCGACTGCACGCGTTTGCCGTGCTTGCCCGCCAGGTCATACACATGGGTACCGACCGCGGTCGAACCGACGAACGACACCGCCTTGATATCGGTGTGGGTGCACAATGCATCCACCACTTCCTTGCCGCCGTGCACCACGTTCAGCACCCCCGGCGGCACGCCGGCCTCCAGTGCCAGCTCTACCAGCTGGACCGTGGACAGCGGGTCCTGCTCGGACGGCTTGAGCACGAAGGTATTGCCGCAAACGATGGCCATGGGGAACATCCACAGCGGAATCATCGCCGGGAAGTTGAACGGGGTAATCCCGGCACAGACGCCGATGGGCTGACGCAAGGTGTAGGTGTCGACGCCGCCAGCGACGTTCTCGGCGAACTCGCCCATCTGCAGGCTGCCGATCGAGCAGGCGTGCTCGACCACTTCCAGACCGCGGAAGATATCGCCTTCGGCGTCGGCAATGGTCTTGCCTTGCTCGGCGCTCAAGGTCTGCGCGATACGCTTGGAATGTTCCCGAATCAATGCCTGCAACTTGAGCATGATGCGCATGCGTGCGCCCAGCGGCGTCAGTCGCCAGGTCTTGAATGCCCGCTGCGCGGCGGCTACCGCAGCATCGACTTCATCGGTCGTGGCGAAGGGCACACGCGCCAGCACTTGCTGGGTGGCCGGGTTTACGATATCGCGCCATTCCTGAGTGGTCGATGCGACCCATTGGCCATCGATCAGCAGTTTCACATCGTCGAGCTTGCTGGCATTCGGTTGAACGGACACGTTCATGGATGACCTCCGCGTATTTATTGTTGTGGCGAGATGGTTCTGCGGTGGAGTATAGAGGCTGCAAACATCTAACAAGAACCCACAATAAAGCCGGTCCAACATGCAAAAAGACCTTAGCAGCCTGAACTGGGACGACCTCAAGTTCTTCCTCGAAGTGGCCCGCACCCGCAAGGCCAGCATTGCAGCCAAGCGCCTGGGCGTGGACTACACCACCGTCTCGCGACGCATCGGCTCGCTGGAAAACGCGCTGGGTACCCTGCTGTTCGAAAAATCACGGACCACCGGCTTCGTCCTCACCGCCGAAGGGCAGCGCCTGCTCGCGTCGGCCGAATCCATGGAAAGCACCCTGCACATGGCCTGCGAGCAGGTGTCCGGCTCCGGCGTGGCACTGTCCGGGCATATCCGCATGGGCTGCACCGAAGGCTTCGGCAGCTTCTTCATCACCCCGCAACTGAGCCACTTCGTCGACACCTACCCGGCGATCTCGGTCGACATCCTGCCGCTGCCACACTTCATCAGCCTCTCCAAGCGCGAAGCCGATATCGTCATCGCGCTCGAACGCCCCGAACACGGCCCCTACGTCTGCTGCAAGCTCTGCGATTACCGACTGAAACTGTATGCCACACGCACCTACTTGGATCGCCACCCGCCCATCGACAGCAGCGCCCAACTCAGCGGCCACCGCTTCATCAGCTACGTCGACGACCTGGCATTCAGCTCCGAGCTGCTCTACCTGAGCAAACTGCTGCCCAACGTCAACGCCGGCCTGCGCAGCACCAGCGTGATCGCCCAGTACACCGCGGCGCTCCAGGGGCATGGCCTGGTCATCCTGCCCTGCTTCCTGGCCGCCCAGGACGAACGCCTGGTCGAAGTTCTGCCCCAGGAGGTCGACATCACCCGGCAGTTCTGGATGTACTGCCGCGAGGACCTGCGCAAGCTAAAACGGATTACGCTGTTGTGGGATTACATCCGCAACGTCACCGACCGCAACGCACCGCTATTGATGGGCACCCCCGCCCCCCTGTAGCAGCGGCGCCAGCCGCGTCCCGCTTCACCGCTTCACCGCTTCAGGTAGGTGTTAAGACCTCCACCCAAGCATCAACCCACTGAGCCTTTTCACCTTGCGCCGCACCGCTTCCTCGAACACACCCTTGCGGCTTTCGACCAGGGTGAACCAGTGTTTGGCACGCGTGATTCCGGTGTAGATCAACTCCTTGGTCAACACCGGATTCAACGCGTCTGGCAAGATCAGCGCCGTGTGCGCGAATTCGGAACCCTGGGATTTGTGCACCGTCATCGCGTACACCGTCTCCACGTCATTCAACCGACTGGGCAGCACGAAGCGAATGCCGCCCTGCCCGTCATTGCGCGGGAAGGCCACGCGCAAGACCATCCGCTCGCGCTCGCCACCTTCGGGCAGCATAAGGGCGATGCCGATATCACCGTTCATCAAACCCAGGCCATAGTCGTTGCGGGTCATCAATACCGGACGGCCCTCGTACCAGGGTTGGCTTCCGTCGATCAACCGCGCCTGAGTCAAGGCCTGGGTGGCGCGGGCGTTCAGGCTTTCGACCCCCCAAGGCCCTTTGCGCACGGCGCACAGCAGCTGAAACTCGTCGAAAGCATTCAGCAATCCACGGGCCCAAGTCGCCCAGGCTTCATCTTCCAAAGGCGTATCGGCCGGTGGTCGGCCCGCATCGATCTGTTCCAGATAACGTCGGTAACCCTGCGGTCCGTCGCTGTTGCGACCGTGTCCGTCCAGTAGCAGACGCAACAGCGCCGCATCGTGTTCACCCTTGAGTGGCAGCCAATGCACATCAGCGTGCCGACCTTCCTGCAGCAAGGCACGCGCACCTTCGGCGTCCTGCAAGTTGACCCGGGTAGCCAGCTGGCCGATGCCACTGTCCTCGCCGAATCGACGCGAGTGGCGCAACATCACCACCTGTTGTGCCAAGGCGTGATCACGCTCGTTGCCTTCGAGCAGACCGCTGTGTGCAAGATCCTCACCGCTCACCTGCTCCAGCCAGGCTCGTGTCGTCGGGCTGTAGTAGCCAGCCTCGGCCTGACTGCACAGGTCACCCAGCACCGCACCCGCCTCGACCGACGCCAACTGATCCTTGTCCCCCAGCAGCACCAGCCGCGCATGGGGCGGCAGCGCATCGAGCAGGTTGGCCATCATTTCGAGGTCGATCATCGAGGCCTCGTCGACCACCAACACGTCCAAGGGCAGAGGGTTGGCCGCATCATGGCGAAAATGCCGCGTGCCCGGACGGCTGCCGAGCAGACGGTGCACCGTGGTCACCTCGGTCGGAATGCGAACCTTGATCGCCGCGTCCACTTCCAGGCTCTGGACCTGCAGGCTGATCGATTCCGTCAGCCGAGCCGCCGCCTTGCCGGTGGGTGCCGCTAGACGAATACGCAATGGTTTGTCCTGCGCAACGGCAGGCCCCTGCAACAGCGCCAGCAAGCGCACCACCGTGGTGGTCTTGCCCGTTCCAGGGCCGCCCGTGACGATACTGAAGGCACCGCGAGCCGCCAGGGCGCAGGCCAATTTCTGCCAATCGATCCGCGTGCCATCGGCGGTGCCGAACAATTGCGTCAAACGCTGGGCAAGATCGTCCGGTATCGGCTCATGCGCCTCCAGACGCTGGCGCAACGCATCACCGATACGCCGCTCGTACGCCCAGTAACGACGCAGGTATAGGCGTTGGCTCGAAAGCACCAAGGGCGAGCTGCCTGAAGTGTCGTCCCCGTCGCCCACCAATGGGCTGTTCGCCAGGCTGCTCAACCAGGCGTCAACACCCAAGCCCTCCAGCAACTGCGACGGCAGCAATGCAACACCGCCCTGAAGATCGCCTTCAGGCGGCAGCGACAAGGCAAAATCCGGCGCTTGCAAGGTCGCCGCCAGGTCCAGGCAGACGTGTCCGTGCCCCAACTGGTGACTGGCCAGAGCGGCAGCCAGCAGCACCAGGGGATCGCCCTGCGGGTCGAGGTCGGCCAAAAACACCACGAAGGCCTTGTCCAGCGCACGCAGCCAACCGCGCTCCACCCAGCGTTCGAGCAACGCCAGCAGGTCTGCGGTGTGAGTCCGGGGCTGCAACCGAGCAAGGCTCTGCGCATCCAGGGGAGTCGGCAACAGGTCGGCAAAAGAGCGGGTCATGATGCATCTTCCTCGAACAGGTCAGCCTGTACATCGCGGCGTGTGCCTTTGAACAACGCATCGAGTTCCTCGATGAGATCACGTGGCGGACGGGTGAAGTACACGCCCTGGCTCGGCGCCCCCAGGCCGCGCAGAAATACGAATACTGCACCTCCGACATGTTCGTCGTAGTCGTACCCCGGCAGCCGTGCCTTCAGCTGGCGGTGCAGGGCCAGCAGATACAACACGTATTGCAGGTCGTAGCGGTTGGCCAGAATGGACTGGGTCATCGCCTCCTGGGTATAGGCGGCATCATCCGGGCCGAGCCAGTTGGATTTGTAGTCGGCAACGTAATATTGCCCCTGATGCTCGAAGCACAGGTCGATGAAGCCCTTGAACATCCCGTTGAGCATGGCCCCCTCGGCCGGCAGCCGAAGGACGCCGGGATGGGTGTACTGGCGCACCAGGGCATCGAGACGGGTCACGTCGACCTTGTGGCTGGCGAACCAGAACTCCATTTCGATCTGGTATTGATCGAGCTCGGCCACGCGTACTGGCGCTCGTTCAGATCCAAGCCGCAAAGGCTCGTCGATGAAACGTCGCAGCCATTCGTCGAGGGTGGGGATCCAGCCGGTCCAGCCGCGCCGACTGCAACGGCGCGCGACGTTGTCAGTCAATCGTTCGGGAGCCGCCGCAACGCTGGCGAACCCTTCGCGCCCCGCCCACTCCAGCAAACCATGCAGAAAGGTCCCCGGACCCGCCCCGCGTGGGAAACGGTGGATGTCACCGCTGGTGGCCGGCACCTCGCGGGGCATTTGGACGTCCAAGGGCTCATCGTCCATGAGTTTCTGCTCGAGGGCACTGTCGGGCGCCTGATCGTCATCGGTGCTCAAGGTGTCGCTGATGCGCAACGCACTGTAGGACGCAATCCACCAGTTCTCGCGCGCACTGCGCTTGGGCAAGCGCACCTTGAGCAGGGCGGCATCGCTGCGCAGCGGAATGTAGCGCGCGTCGTCTGCTTCCGGCACGGGTATCTGCACGATGTCCTGGCATCCCGCACTCGCAGCCTGCAACCAGCCCGCGAGCTGACTTGCATCGACCAGTGGCTGCCCACCGCCCAGCAGGTAACCGATGGCCGAGCGATGGAACACCGATTCCTTGGTCGTGCCACGCTTGAGGTCCGCGATGCCGAGCCAACAGCTATGCTGGGCTCGGGTCAAGGCCACGTAGAGCAGACGCAAATCCTCGGCCAGACGCTCGTCGTCGGCCAGCGCCACCTGTTCGGCCGTAGGATTCAGTGTCACTTGCGCACGGTGGGCTGCATCGTGGTAGATCAATGGCAGCCGCTTGCCATCGACCGGTTTGCAACTGCAGATGAAAGGCAGGAAGACCAACGCATACTCGAGCCCCTTGGACTTGTGGATGGTCACCACCTTGACCAGCTGCTCATCGCTTTCCAGGCGCAGGATGTGCTCCTCGGCGGCGCTGCCGGACAGCGCCAGCTGTTCGCTCAGATGACGGATGAGCGCCTGCTCGCCGTCCAGTTCGCTGGAGGCCTGCTGCAACAGCTCGCACAGGTGCAGCAGGTTGGTCAGGATACGCTCGCCATCGTCGCGACCGATCAACGCCAACGGCAGGTCGAAATCGTGGAGCAACCTGCGCAGCATCGGCAACACCCCCTGGCTGCGCCAGATGGTTCGATAGCTGCGGAACTGCATGACCCGCGCTTCCCATTCCAGCTCGCTCAGGTTCAGTTGCTCCAGCTCGTGCAGCGAGCGGTTCAGCGTCACGCTCGCCAAGGCGGCGCGCAATTGCCGCTCCGAGTCAGGCTCCGCGCACGCCTTCAACCAGGCCAGCAGATCGTGGGCTTCCTGTGCGGCAAATACCGAATCCTTGTCCGACAGGTACACGCTGCGCACGCCTCGCTCGGTCAACTCGGCGCGCACCGCTTGGGCCTCCTTGCCATCACGCACCAGAATGGCTACATCGGCTGGCATAATGCTCCTTGCGCCTGCCCCTTCTGTCTGGAAGCCACCGTGCCCGGCCTGACCGGCGTTCAACAGGCGCACTACCTCAGCCGCGCAGGCGCCTGCCAGTGCCTTGCGATAGGCAACGCCGGAAACCGGCTGATCGCTGGGCAGATGCCAAAGTGTCAGTGCCGATACAGCCTGCCCCTCGACGACCAACGACTCCTTGCGGCCCTGGGCCTGTACATCGATGAACGGCACCGGGTTGTCATTGCCCTCTCGGAACAGGAACGCGCCTCGGCCCTGCGCGCGCTGCTCGGCCTGCATGAACAGGTGATTGACCGCGCCGACCATTGCCCGGGTCGAACGAAAATTGGTACCCAGCGTATGCAGCCGCCCCTCCGTCGCGCGACGGGCCTGCAGGTAGGTGTGTATATCGGCACCACGGAAGGCGTAGATCGCCTGCTTCGGGTCGCCGATCAGGAATAGACCGCTCTCCTGTTGGTTCTCTTCGATGTGATAGATGCGCTCGAAAATGCGGTACTGAACCGGATCGGTGTCCTGAAACTCATCGATCAGGGCTACCGGAAACTGCTCACGAATCAACTGGGCCAACTGCTCGCCACCGGCGCCCTGCAGCGCCCGGTCGAGCCGGACCAGCATGTCGTCGAAGCCCATTTCCGCGCGTCGGCGCTTCTCTTCCTCGAAGCGTTCGCCGATCCACTGGGCAGCGTGCCTGAGCACCGCGCTTTCAGGTGTCGGCAGCGCTGCCAGCGCCGCGGGCAGGATGACCATCGCCTGCAATCCAGGGTGATCCGGCGCCTCTCCTTTCCAGGCCTCGGCCATGCCTTCGGGTGTCAGGCGGGTGAAGCCGGTGCCGATATCTAGCTCGTGCTGTTCCGGATCGGTCGCCCAGGCCGTGATTTTCTCGAACCAGGGTTCGAAATAGCGTGCCTGCATCTTGCGACCGTCCACCGCCTTCGCCGCAACGGCCTGCAGGCAGATTTCACGCAACTGCATTGCCCACTGCGGCCAGGGTTTCTTGAGTTCGATCAAGGCCTGCTCGCGCTCGGCCAGAGCACGCTCGATAAGCTCGCCGGGTTCACCGCTCGAAGCGCCCTCATGTGCATGGGCAAACAGCCCACGCACCCTGCCGAGCAATGCTGCCGGCCCGCCCAGATGCGTCCGCACCCAATCCAGGGAAGCGCCTTGCATGGGGTAATAGAAGCGCCGCCAATAGTCGCGCACGACTTCACCCAGCAGATCGCTGTGATCAGTCTCAAGGCTCTGGGTGAACAAACTGCCGCTGTCGAACGCATGCTCACGCAGCATGCGCTGGCACCAGCTGTGAATGGTGGAAACAGCTGCCTCGTCCATCCATTGCGCAGCAATATCCAGTCGGCCGGCGCAAGCAGCCCACTGGGTGGTGTCGAATTCATCGCGCAACTGGGCAATCAGCGCATCCGGTGCGGCGATCTCATCCCGGAAAAACCGTGCCGCTTCGGCCAGGCGTGTGCGAATCCGCTCGCGCAGCTCCTTGGTCGCCGCATCGGTGAACGTCACGACCAAGATCTGCGGCGGCAGCAGCTCGCGACCGAATCCATTGATGTCCGCACCATGGCCCAGTATCAAGCGCAGATAGAGTGCGGAAATGGTGAATGTCTTGCCGGTGCCTGCGCTGGCTTCGATCAGTTGGCTGCCACGCAAGGGGAAGGCCAACGCCAGCGGACGTGCTGACGATGTCATGAGCGAGCCTCCCGTTCGTCAAGCGAGCGCCAAGGCGCCTCCAGCATGGGTTGGTACAGGGTCTGGGCCCAGCCTTCGAATTCTTCACTGTCCATCAGGGCATCGAAATCAGCGAACTGACGCATCAATGCCACCGCCTCCCGGCGCTCGCCATTGCTGGTCACGCCATCGCCCTCATAGGCTTTTCGTGCTGCCGCCAAGGCCTTTTCCTCATCAGTTTGCGAAAGCCAGGCCACGGCCGTTTTCACCGCCACCGGCAGAGGACGCGTCATACCTGCTTGCCAGGCCAGCAACAGATCGCTCAGCGCAGTTCGAGCCTGGTCCAACGGCAGTGGATCGAGCAACAGGGTATCGTCGCTGGCGACCACCGCCGTCGTCAGGGGCAGTCCCACTGCGCACGATGCGAGGTGCAAGACCCACGGACGTACCAGTCGATGCCACTTGCGCGAGCGCACCCCGCCGATGGCGTTGGCGATCGTCGAAACGCTGAGATAGCTGCCATCATCACGCTGGTAGACACCCGCAAGCCATCCCTCCAGCACGATGCCCCGCGCCTCGAAGGTGATCGGCAACGCACTGTCCAGCCGTGAAGGCCATAGAACGAGCAATTGACGGTAGCGCTCTAGCAGATCAGGCAATGGCTCGATCAATTCGTCACGCAGTCGTGCGCCGAATTCCGCCATGGGCAATAGGCCGCTGCCTTGCAACTTGCGCGCATGCTTTTCGAGCGTATCCGAGATTTCACCGGCATTGGCCATTCCGGCACTGAGTAGGCTGTCACTGAGCGTGTAACGCTCCAGCGCATCGAGCACGAAGGGCTCGACATCGGACACCGGCTTTTCTGCTGACTCGAAAAAAACCTTCAGCCGCTGGCTGAAGAAATGCCTGACAGGGTTACGCAGAAAATCCTGCAATTGAGCCACGCTTAGCGGCTCCTCCTGACGATGAGCAGGCAGCGGTACCTGCGTATCCGCTGCCGCTACCCCTGCGTGCAAGTGCTGCCACTCGCTGGCGAAACTGAAGAGAGCAGGGTTTCCCTGGTGAAAATACCGCGCACTGAAAGGCTGAAGGGGATGTTCCAACGTCAGTGCATGCAATAGCTTCTGTCCGCTTGCCGCGCTGCCCAGAGCCTCATCGCCGGACAGCCTCCAGCCACTGGCCAAATGGTCGCGCAACTGGCCGATCAGTACCGAGGGTGGCCGTTCGCTGTTATCCCTGATGCTGCGCCCAACCCAACTTATATACAGTTGCTCTCGCGCCGAAAGCAGCGCCTCCAGCAACAGGTAGCGGTCATCCTCCCGACGGGAACGGTCTCCCGGGCGGTAATCGCTGCCCATCAAGTCGAAGTCCAGCGGCGGCTGCGCCCGTGGGTAGTCGCCATCGTTCATGCCCAAAAGGCACACGATCTTGAATGGAATAGCGCGCATCGGCATCAAGGTACAGAAGTTCACGGAGCCAGCTAGAAAGCGTTGACTCAACCGTCCCTGATCCAACCCCGCGAGCCAGGCTTCACGCACCACGGTCAACGGCAGTTCCTCGACCAGTCCCACCGATTCACAGGTTTGCAGCCAGCTCTCGCGCAGCTCTTCCAGTTGATTGAGCAGGTATTCGTCATGTTCCGTATCAGCAGTGAAAAACAGCTGCAGCAGCTGATGCAGTCGAATACCCCAGTCCGCAGGGGTGGCAGAACGATCAAGCTGCTGGCACGCCACTTCCAATGCATCCAGCAGCGCCGCAAGGGGGCCAATGAGCGCAGCGTCCAAGCCACCGATCTCGTCGTAGGGCTCGATGTCACTGCACCCTATTCCGGTTCCGACGGCATAGCCGAGCAACATTCGGCGCAGACCAAAGCGCCAAGTGTTCTGTTCCAGCTCGATCGGCAGTCCCATCTGAGTACGTTGGCGTGCATCGAGGCCCCAGCGAATACCCGCGCCCTCGATCCAGCGACGCAGCGTCGGCAGATCCCGTTCCTGAATCGCGAATCGACGCCGCAAGGCAGGCACATCGAGCAGGTCGAGGATTTCGCTCACGGGGAAGCGACTGTCCGGCAGCTTGAGCAAATGCTCGACTGCGATAAGCAGAGGATCACGCCCGCGCTGCCCCTGATCGGTCAAGGTGAAAGGAATGAATCTGCGGTCCTCTCGATCCAGCTGGCCAAACACCGCGCGAATATGGGGTGCATAGCTATCGACGTCGGGCACCATGACGATCACGTCACGTGGACGCAACCCGGCATCGGCACTGAAGCGTGCCAACAGCTGATCGTGGAGAATCTCCACCTCGCGCTGCGCACTGTGGGCAACGTGGAAGCGAATGCTCTTGTCAGTCTTGATATCGACGGTGGGCCAGATCGACTGTGTTTCGGCCAAGGGGCGCAGCTTGAGGATATCGTCCTGCAACTGACCCAACAGATGTCTCGGCTCACCTTCGCTGAACAGATCGATACGACCGTCGCCAAACGCAGCTTGATAGCTGGCAGGGTCGTCATAGCTGTCGAGCAGATTGATGTAGTCACGACCTTGCTTGCCCCAGGCGGCGAGCAAAGGATGGGCGTGTTGATGAAGGTTGTCTGAATCCAATACGACCGGCATGTCCTGCTTGCGAGCCTGGCGTTTGTATTGATGACGCAGCAGGTCCTTGTCCGCCACGATATCGGCCCAGTGGTGCCGGCAGGGGTTATGCACGCACAACAACACCTGACTGAAGCGACCCAGCGCCGCCAAGGCTTCCAGGCCTTGGGCTGGTAACGAAGAGATACCGAACACGATCACACGCGATGGCAATGTCGAAGGCGCTTCATCCAGCGCCGCGGCAGCCTCCATGAAGCGTTGATGCACCCCCGCTCGGCTTTGTGCCATGCCTTCGGACCCTACATCCTTCAGCAACGCCCTCCACAATTCAGCCTGCCAGCAATTTCCTGTCGGCAGCGGTTTGCTCAAACCCCTGCCATTGCGTAGCTGATGCTTACCTATCGCCCAGTCCTGCAGCCAGTCCGCACGATAAACCTGGTACTGATCGAACAGGTCTGCCAGACGCTCGGAGAGCTGGTAGCGCTTGCGCAGGTCGTTGTCGTCGAGCAGGAAGCGCTGAAGCGGTTCGAAATGTGGCTGGTCGATCAACTGTGGCAGCAGGCGCATCAAACGCCATGTGAGCGGTGCTTTATCGAGCAGCGAGGAGGAAGGAATCTGGTCCTGCCCCAATACGCTTCGATACAGCTGCCACATGAAACTGCCAGGCAATTGCACGTCCACCGCCGCCGAAATCCCTACACCCCCTTCGTCATCTGCGCTCTCGTCCGCAGCGAGTGCGAGCTTGAGCCACTGAGCGATGCCATTGCTCTGCACCAGGATGATTTCATTTTCCAGAGGACGCAGTGGATACATACGCATCCAGCCCACGACAAGGCTGCGCAGTTCGTCCAGGCGGTTGCCATGTACAACCATGAAACCGGGGGTAAGAGGCGACACAGCCGACATGTGCGAAGTCCTTGAAATAGGCGTGAATCAAGGTTCAACCATATCAGATGTGGCTCTGCCAGTTGAGCCAGCCGGCTCTGCCCAAGCTGTAAGAGACAGCTGAATATTGAATTGATAAGTAGGAGGGGTCTTACAGGGAAAAAGTCGCGTAAAAGACAAAACCCCTACCTGCTCGCGCAGATAGGGGTTTCGGAATTGAATCTTGACGATGACCTACTCTCACATGGGGAAACCCCACACTACCATCGGCGATGCATCGTTTCACTGCTGAGTTCGGGATGGGATCAGGTGGTTCCAATGCTCTATGGTCGTCAAGAAATTCTGTAGCCGGGATGCCCTTGGGAGGCACTCCAGCGAATCGGGTATGTGATGTTTTGTGGGTTGTCTTGCTGCGAACTTTCGGTTCGTGTCATCTCCACAGTCACCGCAATCTGGTCATTCGACGCAAATTGCTTGGGTGTTATATGGTCAAGCCTCACGGGCAATTAGTATGGGTTAGCTCAACGCCTCACAGCGCTTACACACCCCACCTATCAACGTCGTAGTCTTCGACGGCCCTTCAGGGAACTCAAGGTTCCAGTGAGATCTCATCTTGAGGCAAGTTTCCCGCTTAGATGCTTTCAGCGGTTATCTTTTCCGAACATAGCTACCCGGCAATGCCACTGGCGTGACAACCGGAACACCAGAGGTTCGTCCACTCCGGTCCTCTCGTACTAGGAGCAGCCCCTCTCAAATCTCAAACGTCCACGGCAGATAGGGACCGAACTGTCTCACGACGTTCTAAACCCAGCTCGCGTACCACTTTAAATGGCGAACAGCCATACCCTTGGGACCGGCTTCAGCCCCAGGATGTGATGAGCCGACATCGAGGTGCCAAACACCGCCGTCGATATGAACTCTTGGGCGGTATCAGCCTGTTATCCCCGGAGTACCTTTTATCCGTTGAGCGATGGCCCTTCCATACAGAACCACCGGATCACTAAGACCTACTTTCGTACCTGCTCGACGTGTCTGTCTCGCAGTCAAGCGCGCTTTTGCCTTTATACTCTACGACCGATTTCCGACCGGTCTGAGCGCACCTTCGTACTCCTCCGTTACTCTTTAGGAGGAGACCGCCCCAGTCAAACTACCCACCATACACTGTCCTCGATCCGGATGACGGACCTGAGTTAGAACCTCAAAGTTGCCAGGGTGGTATTTCAAGGTTGGCTCCACGCAGACTGGCGTCCACGCTTCAAAGCCTCCCACCTATCCTACACAAGCAAATTCAAAGTCCAGTGCAAAGCTATAGTAAAGGTTCACGGGGTCTTTCCGTCTAGCCGCGGATACACTGCATCTTCACAGCGATTTCAATTTCACTGAGTCTCGGGTGGAGACAGCGCCGCCATCGTTACGCCATTCGTGCAGGTCGGAACTTACCCGACAAGGAATTTCGCTACCTTAGGACCGTTATAGTTACGGCCGCCGTTTACCGGGGCTTCGATCAAGAGCTTCGCTTGCGCTAACCCCATCAATTAACCTTCCGGCACCGGGCAGGCGTCACACCCTATACGTCCACTTTCGTGTTTGCAGAGTGCTGTGTTTTTAATAAACAGTCGCAGCGGCCTGGTATCTTCGACCGGCATGAGCTTACGGAGCAAGTCCTTCACCCTCACCGGCGCACCTTCTCCCGAAGTTACGGTGCCATTTTGCCTAGTTCCTTCACCCGAGTTCTCTCAAGCGCCTTGGTATTCTCTACCCAACCACCTGTGTCGGTTTGGGGTACGGTTCCTGGTTACCTGAAGCTTAGAAGCTTTTCTTGGAAGCATGGCATCAACCACTTCGTCGTCTAAAAGACAACTCGTCATCAGCTCTCGGCCTTGAGATCCCGGATTTACCTAAGATCTCAGCCTACCACCTTAAACTTGGACAACCAACGCCAAGCTGGCCTAGCCTTCTCCGTCCCTCCATCGCAATAACCAGAAGTACAGGAATATTAACCTGTT